>CBDARB010000005.1:0-535107 GCA_965199355.1 Kordiimonas sp. | reverse complement strand
CGATTAGCACTCCCGTCGGTCGTTCACCTTCTTCTTGTCTCCGCCCTCATGTTTGTGTTTACGGCCCCGGCCCATGCGGCCGGTTCCGGCATGCCGTGGGAAGCGCCGCTGCAACGGATCCTGGAATCGGTGCAAGGCCCGGTCGCCAAGATCGTCGCGGTGATTATCATCATCCTCACCGGTCTGACGCTGGCCTTTGGCGAAAGCTCGGGGCGGGTTCCGGCGGGCTGATCCAGATCGTCTTTGGCCTGTCCATCGCCTTCGCGGCCAGCTCGTTCTTCCTCTCCTTCTTCTCTTTCGGTGGCGGGGCGCTTCTCTAGATGGCCGCGCAACGCTCCCTTGAGGGATTTGAAGTTCCCGTCCATCGCGCGCTGACCGAGCCGATCCTGCTCGGCGGCGCGCCGCGTGCGGTCGCTATCCTCAATGGCACGCTCGCCGCCGCCGTCGGCCTCGGCCTCCAGCAATGGGTCGCCGGGCTGGTGATGTTTGTCGCCGGGCACACGCTGGCCGTGTTTGCCGCCAAACGCGATCCCGACTTCATGACCGTGCTTGCCCGTCACCTGCGTCAACGGGGGTGGTGGCGATGCTGAGGGAGTTTCCATGTTAAGTCTGGGCGAATACCGTGGGCAAGCCGACCGTCTTGCCGATCTGCTGCCCTGGGCGGCATTGATCGCGCCGGGTGTTGTCCTCAACAAGGACGGCAGTTTCCAGCGCACCTTCCGGTATCAAAGTCCTGACCTGGAAAGCGCCACAGAGGCCGAACTGGTCGGTCTGTGCGCCCGCGCCAATAATGCGCTGAAGCGTCTCGGCTCCGGCTGGGCGCTGTTTTTCGACGCAGAGCGTCTTGAGGCGCAGCATTATCCGGCGTCAAGATTTCCGGACGCCGCCTCGTGGCTTGTGGACGAGGAACGCCGCGCCGCGTTTGAAGAAGGTCGTCAGGGCCGGCATTTCGAGAGCCGCTATCACCTCACGCTGCTGTATATGCCGCCGCCTGACGCGCAGGCGCGCACCGAAAATGCCCTTCTGGAGCGAGACCGGCAGGGCGGCCTTCGGCACTGGCGGCAGGAACTGGCCCGGTTCGGGCAGGAAACCGAGCGGGTGCTGGACCTGCTCAGCGGTTTCCTGCCCGAGATCCGCGCGCTTGATGATATGGAGACCCTGACCTTCCTGCATGGGACGGTCTCCACGAAGCGCCATCCGGTCACTGTCCCTGAAACGCCGATGTATCTTGATGGCGTGCTGGTCGACACAGCCCTCACCGGCGGGCTGGAGCCGATGCTGGGCGAGCAGCATCTGCGCACCCTGACACTCCTCGGCTTTCCGACCACCACCCGCCCCGGCCTTCTTGATGCGCTCAACCATCAGGATTTTGCCTATCGCTGGGTGACACGGTTCATTCCGCTCGACAAGACGGCGGCGACACGGGTTCTGACGCGGCTGCGGCGGCAATGGTTCGCCAGGCGCAAGTCGATCACGGCTGTCCTGCGCGAGGTGCTGACCAATGAGGCGGCACCTCTGCTCGATAGCGACGCCGACAACAAGGCGTGTGACGCCGACGCTGCCTTGCAGGCGCTCGGCGGCGATCATGTCGGTTTCGGCTATCTCACCACCACCATAACGGTGTTCGACGAGGACGCCCGGGCCGCTGAAGATAAAGCCCGCGCCATAGAGCGGATCGTCAACGGATCGGGTTTCACCTGCATTCGCGAGAGCGTTAATGCGTTAGAGGCCTGGCTCGGCTCGTTGCCCGGCCATGTTTACGCCAATGTCCGCCAGCCGCTCATTCACACACTGAACCTCGCGCATCTCATGCCGCTGTCGGCGGTCTGGGCCGGGCCGGTGCGCAATGCCCATCTTGAGGCGCCGCCCTTGTTGTACGCACAGACCAGCGGTTCCACCCCGTTCCGGCTGTCCACCCATGTGGACGATGTCGGCCATATGCTGATCGTCGGTCCGACCGGGGCGGGCAAGTCGGTGCTCCTGTCACTGATCGCCCTGCAGTTCCGCCGCTATGCAGGCTCTCAGGTCTATATCTTCGACAAGGGCAATTCGGCCCGTGCCGCGGTGCTTGCCATGGGCGGCGAACATCATGCGCTTGGAGCCGGTTCTGAAGGGGCGGCCCCTGATGACACCGCGAACGCGCTCGCCTTCCAGCCTCTGCGCACCATCGACGATCCTTTGATACGAAGCTGGGCTGCCGAGTGGATCGGCACCCTGCTGGCGCACGAAAACCTCACCGTCACCCCGGAGGTGAAGGAGGCGGTCTGGTCAGCGCTGGGTAATCTCGCCACCGCGCCGCCAGAGGAACGCACGCTCACCGGGCTCACGATGCTGCTGCAATCCAATCCGATCAAGGCGGCGCTTCAGCCCTATACGCTCGACGGGCCGTTCGGCCGTCTGCTCGATGCCGCAGACGACCGGTTGGTGTTGTCGGACGTGCAGTGCTTCGAAACCGAAGAGCTGATGCACCAGGCAGGCGTCGTCTTGCCGGTGCTGACCTATCTGTTCCACCGGCTCGAACAACGCTTTGCCAGTCTGTCGGAGACCGGGAAGAAAGGCCGGCCGACGCTGCTGATCCTCGACGAGGCCTGGGTGTTTCTCGACAATCCGCTGTTCGCCGCCCGCATCCGCGAATGGCTGAAAGTGCTGCGCAAGAAGAATGTTTCGGTGATCTTCGCCACCCAGTCGCTGGCGGATATTGCCGACAGTGCGATCGCCCCGGCCATCCTTGAGAGCTGCCCGCAGCGCATCTTCCTGCCCAATGACCGGGCGGTCGAGCCGCAGGCGCGCGACGCCTATGAGCGCTTCGGATTGAACGAACGCCAGATTGAGCTGATCGCCCGCGCCACGCCCAGGCGCCATTACTACCTGCAATCGCGGCGCGGAAACCGGTTGTTTGACCTCAGCCTCGGCCCCATCGCCCTAGCGCTTTGCGGCGCATCCGACACGCAAGCGCAAACGCTCATCGACAGTCTGCTGGCCGAACCTGGCCTTACCGAACCTGGCCTGGCCGAACAGGGGCCGGGGGATTTTGCCGCCCGGTTCCTCAAGGCGCGCGGTCTCGACTGGGCCGCCGACCTGATCACGCAATTTCCTCAACAGGGAGAAACCTTATGAAACGCACATCCCTTGTGATTCCTCTGCGGGCGGCGCTCATCGCCGCTTCGCTTTCTGTCTCTCGGGCTTTCTCTCGGGCTTTCTCCCTTTCTTTCTCTCTTTCTTTCTCCCTGGCTGTTCCCCTGGCTGTTCCCCTGGCCATCACCCTGCCGCAGGCAGCATACGCCTGGCCCGTCTTCGATGCCACGAACTATGGCCGGAATGTTCTTCAGGCCGCCCGCGCCCTTGAGCAGATCAACAACCAGATTCTAGGGCTCCAGAACCAGACCATCATGTTGCAGAATATGGCGCAGAACCTTCAGCGGCTGGATTTCTCCTCGCTCGGTCAGATGCAGGGCGCGCTCAATCGCATTGACGGGCTGATGATGCAGGCCGAGGGCCTGAGCTTCAGCCTGGGTCAACTGGAAGGCCAGTGGCGGCAGCACTATCCCGATAGCTTTGAGGAGTCTATCGGTGTGAACGATATGGCGACCGCCGCGCGCGAGCGGTGGCAAAGCGCCATGAACGCCTTTCGCCAGACCATGCGCGTGCAATCGCAGATCGTCGAGAATGTGCGGGCCGATCAGGGGCTGCTCACCGATCTGGTGGGCCAGAGCCAGAGCGCCGCGGGCGCCTTGCAGGCTAGCCAGGTCACCAACCAGCTCATCGCGCTCAGCACCAGGCAGCAGATGCAGATCCAGATGCTGATGGCCGCGCAGTACCGCTCGCAAGCCGAAGATGCCGCCCGCAAGGCGCAGGCCGAGGAAGCCGCGCGCGAGACGACCAGGCGCTTCCTCGGCTCCGGCAGCGCTTATTCTGGCAACTGATCGTCAAAGGGGCGGCGCATGACCGATCTTGGCATTATCGACCGGTTCATGGAGACCTTCAGCCAGTATATCGATTCCGGCTTCGGTTTGCTGTCGGGCGATGTCGCCTTCCTGACCTCCATCCTGATCGGCATCGATATCACGCTGGCGGGCCTGTTCTGGGCGCTGAATTCAATGGGGGGAGGCGAAGATAACATCATCGGACGCCTTTTGAAGAAGGTGCTCTATGTCGGCGTCTTCGCCTACATTCTGAACAACTTCCAGAATCTCGCCGACATTCTCTATCGTTCCTTCTCCGGTCTTGGCATCCAGGCCGTGCCTGGCGGCCTGACCGCCGACGATCTTCTGAAGCCCGGCAAGATCGCGGCGACCGGCTATGAGGCCGCTTATCCGTTGCTCGAACAGGTAGGCCAGCTTGTCGGTTTCCCGGACATCTTCGGCAATGCGCTCACCGTCTTCGTGCTTCTGGTGGCCTGGTTTCTAGTGCTGATCGCCTTTTTCATTCTGGCGATCCAGCTTTTCATCACCGTGCTGGAATTCAGGCTGACAACGCTCGCGGGTTTCGTGCTGGTGCCCTTCGCGCTCTGGAACAAGACCACATTCCTCGCCGAGCGTGTACTGGGCAATGTCATCGCCTCGGGCATCAAGGTGATGGTGCTGGCGGTTATCGCCGGTATCGGCTCGACGCTGTTTTCCACCTTCACAACCGGCCTTCAGGGTCAGGAACCGGACCTTGCCGCCGCCCTGTCTCAGGTGCTCGGTGCGCTCGCGCTTCTCGGCCTCGGCATATTCGGCCCCGGCATTGCCTCGGGCCTTGTGTCCGGCGCACCGCAACTCGGGGCGGGTGCGGCCCTCGGCACGGCGGGTGCCGCCACAGGCGCCATGATGCTGGCTGGCGGTGCCGCCATGGCGGGCGGGCGCATGGCAACAGGCGGGGGTCTTGCCGCCATCCGCGCCGGAACAGCGCTCGGGTCGGCGGCGTCCACCTCTTTCCAACTGGGCCAGGCCACCTCCGGCGCTTCAGGGATCGCTGGTACCGCTGCCGGACTGTCTGGCGTTGCCCGTGCCGCTGCTGGCGCTGCCACACAAGGCGCGCGATCCGTCGCAGGTCGTGCGGCAGGGTCTCTCAAGCAAAGTGCCGAGGCCGGCCGCCGGGGCGCATGGAGGGCCACCGGCGGCACGCCGACCCCTTCCATGAACGAGGCCGCTTCCGCCCATTCACCATCCGTCAACGCGCCGCCAGATTGGGCAAAACGCCTCCGCTCCGAGCAGACCGCCCGCGCCAGCCGGCATGCGGTGGGCCAGGCCATCAAGGACGGCGACCGGCCCGGCAGCGGTGCCAATCCCACCATCAATGACAAGGATCACTGATCGATGTTTTTCAAAAGACCTCTTCAGCGTTACGGGCAAACACCTGAGCCTGTTACCCCTTACCAAAAGGCCGAACAGCTCTGGGATGAGCGTATCGGCGCCTCCCGTGTGCAGGCGCGCAACTGGCGGCTTATGGCTTTCGGTTGTTTCGCTTTATCAACCGCCTTGTCCGGCGCGCTGGTCTGGCAATCCATGCAGAGCCGCGTTGTGCCTTACGTGGTTGAGGTGGACACGTTCGGCGAGGCGCGGACTGTCGCGCCCGCCGTCCGGAAGTATCAGCCCGCGGAGGCCCAGATCGCCTGGCATCTGGCCCGCTTCATCACCCATGTCCGGGGTGTTTCCACCGATCCGGTGCTGGTGCGCCGGAACTGGCTGGCGGCTTACGATTTCGCCACCGACCGCGCGGCACTGTTTTTGAACGCGTATGCCAAAGAGAGCGATCCCTTCGGCCGGATCGGCACACGGAGCGTCTCGGTGCAGGTGACCAGCGTGGTGCGGGCCTCCGACACGTCGTTTCAGGTCAAATGGACCGAACAGGTCTATGAGCGCGGCCGTCTCGCCCGCACCGAGCGCTGGACCGCGATCCTGACCACCCTCATCCAGCCGCCGCGTGCCGCCGAACAGCTTCGCAAGAACCCGCTTGGCCTGTTCGTCAGGGCCATCGACTGGTCGCGCGAACTCGACACCGCCACTCCCCCGGGACATCACAACCAGAAAATACATCATCAGGAAAAACATCATAAGGAACCCGCACAATGAAACAGCGTAAAATGAGGCCCTGTAAAATGAGGCCCTGTAAAATGAGGCCCTGTAAAATGAGGCACTGTAAAATGAGGCACTGTAAAATGAGGCACTGGGCTTTACTATCTGTATCCGCGCTCGCCCTGTCGGCCTGCGCCACCAGACACTTACCGCCGACGATTTCCCATGATGCCCCCTATGATGCTGATCACTTCAAACCGGCTGCAATCGAAAAGGCACCGCTGAAACCTGTTAAGATCGTCGAGGTACCCAAGGTACTGCCGCTGCCCGGCCAGCTCATGCCCGAGACACTTGTGCCCGCGCCACTTGTACCCGTGTCAGGCAAGGTCGAGGCGGACAGGGTTGAAAAAGACGGGGTTGAAAAAGACGGGCGCCCGCCGACCGAGCGCGTCGAGCATGCCAACAAGGCGGCATTGCTGGAGCCGACAAAACACGGCTATATCAACGCCATCCAGGTTTATCCCTACACGGAAGGCGCGCTCTACCGGCTCTATGCCGCGCCGGAGCGCGTCAGCGACATCGCGCTGCAGCCGGGCGAAAAACTCACCTCGGTGTCTGCCGGCGACACGGTGCGCTGGATCATCGGTGACACGGTGAGCGGCACGGGCGCTGCTCAGCGCACCCATGTGCTGGTCAAACCCTTCGCGCCGGGGCTCACCACCAATCTCGTCATCACCACCGATCGCCGCGCTTATCATCTGCAACTGGACAGCACCGAGAAGACCGCCATGGCGTCGATTTCCTGGACCTATGCGTCCGATCACCTGACCATGCTGCGCCGCCAGAACGCGGTGGCTGAGGCGACCTTGCCGGTTGCGTCCAACATCGCGCTCGACAACATCCGCTTCCGCTACGCTATCACCGGCGACAATCCGCCCTGGAAGCCGGTGCGCGCCTTCGACGACGGCCACAAGGTCTATATCGAGTTCCCGCGTCGTATCGACCAGGGCGAAGCCCCGCCGCTGTTTGTGGTGGGCACGGACGGCGGCAGCGCACTCGTCAATTACCGGATGCGCGGCCATTACTATATCGTCGACCGCCTGTTCGCCGCCGCCGAGCTGCGCCTCGGTGCGAAGCCCCAGCAAGTGGTGCGCATCACGCGAACGGACGGAACGCCCCGGCGGACGAATGTCGGCAGTCGATCCAGCCATCGATCCGGTAAACCGGGTGCAGCAACGAACGCCCGGAGCCATGCGGAGGGCAGAAAATGACACCCAAGCAGGATGAAAAGCTCGATCTCCGCGCTGCACCGGGTCGCAAACCGGTACGCTTCAGGAAAGGCGTGGTGATCGGCGCCGCGGCCATCGCATCCGCCGGGATTCTGGGCGTCACCATGCTGGCGCTGCAAAGCCCGGACTTGCGCCCAAACCTGCGCCCAAACCTGCGCTCAGGCCAACCCACCGAACAACTGTACAACACCGACAGGAAACCGACGCCCGACGGTCTTGCCGCGCTGCCGGGGGATTATTCGCAAGTGCAGCCCAAAACACCCGAACTGGGGCCGCCGCTGCCCGGCGATCTCGGGCGGCCGATCCTTGAGCGTCAGCGCCAGCTTGGCATTGCGCCGGGAGGACAGGAGTTGTCCGAGGCCGAACAGCGTCTCGCAAGCCAGGCCATTCAGGCAAAAGAGGCCGCCGTGTTCTTCCCGCTGGAGAACCGGCAGAAGGCGCCGGCGGCGACCGCGCAGCCGATGCAAACCGAGGCGCTTCAGCCCGGTACAGCCCGCCATACGGGCGAGCCGGCACGCGACCCCGACCGCGACCTTCATCACCAGCAGCGCACGCTCGATTTCCTGAACAGTCAAGGCGCCGGCGGTATCACCAATCCCCATGCCCTGCAAACCCCGGCCTCGCCGTATCAGGTCATGGCAGGGAGCGTGATTGCCGCCAGCCTCATAACCGGGATCAATTCCGACCTGCCGGGCCTTGTCACAGCCCAGGTGACCGAGAATGTCCATGACACCGTGACCGGCTCGGCGCTGCTCATCCCGCAAGGGTCCCGGCTGATCGGCACCTATGACAGCGTGGTCGCGTTCGGCCAGTCCCGTGCAATGCTCGTCTGGCAGCGGATCATCCTGCCGGACGGATCATCGATCCGGATCGACAATCTCCCCGCCACCGACGCCGCTGGTTATGCGGGCCTCGAAGATGAAGTGGACTATCACACCTGGCGGCTCCTCAAGGGCATCGCCATGGCGACACTCTTGGGTGTCGGCACCGAACTGACCTTCGGCGAGGGCGAAAGCGATCTTCTTCGCGCCATCCGTGAATCGACACAAGCGAACACCGCCCAGGCCGGTGGGCGCCTCACCGAAAAGAACCTCGACATCCAGCCGACCATCACCATCCGGCCCGGCTGGCCGCTCAGGATTGTGGTTCAGCGGGATATCGTCCTCCGCCCTTACCACGGCAACAAAGGCTGAAAGGAACACGACTATGATAAACCTCAGACTCGCAAGGCTTCCCGATCGCACGCCGACCCGGATCACCATCACGGTGGATGCAGAACTCAATGCGGCGCTCAGGGACTACCAGAAACTCTATGCCGCCACCTATGACACCACAGAAAAAATCGCCGACCTGATCCCCTTCATGCTCGACGCCTTCCTCGACAGCGACCGTGCGTTCGCGAAGGCGCGGAAGGAGGGGATCGAAAGGGCGAAGATCCAAAGATGAGGCGGACAGTAAAGTATCTTGAGGCTGGTGCATTATGATTATTGTTGCGGCTGGGTATGGGTGCGCCAAGGGTCGCCCCTGGGCAAGGCTTGAAAGGTAGGGGCGCGGGCCCGTCATTACCTGTCATTACCTTGACAACGGTGCTACTGAGTATTACCAATTGTGGGGAAGGAGAAATCATACAATGACCGTTAAATCTTCCGTTTCGCTGACCGACAGTCAGGACGCGTTTGTGCGCAAGCTTGTTGAGCGGGGACGCTATCCCAGTGCCAGTGCCGTCCTTCAGCAGGGCCTGGAATTACTGCGTCTGCGGACAGAAAACGAAGATCTCGAAGTTGCGGCCCTCCGCAGGCTTGTCGGCGCACGCCGGGATGGAAAATTTGTCTCAGGCACGACGATGAAAGGCAGGATTGCCGACATCGCCAGCAGGAAGCGTCGTGCGCACGGACTATAAAGTCACGTATTCGGTAGACGCAGAACGGGACTTCAACCTCATCTTTGACTTTCTCTTCGAAAGTTATGTCGAGTTTGGTGAGGCACCAGCCCCTGCCATTGACCGCGCAGAAGAGCGTGTCCAATCGATCCGCTCGGACATTGAGGCTATCGCAAAGGCTCCCTATCGCGGAACCACGCATGATGACTTGTTTCCTGGTCTGCGTCATGTCACGCTTGACCGTACAATCGTCTGGTTCGATGTGATTGAGGACGAGCGTAAGGTCCGGATTCTTGCGGTCTTCTTTGGTGGTCAGGATCATATGCGGCGCATGTTGGTGCGGTTGCTTGAATGAACGGTACTGGCGACCCATGTCTGACCGCGGAAGAAATCCATGCATGTGCGGACAGCCCGGTTGAGCGCAACTCCAGGCTCCATAGTCGTCGGTTATTTCGGCAAACCGATCTGAAGGTCTGTAAAGCGTCGGTATTGATGTGAGGCTGCATGCGCGCGAGTTCATCATTGCCGACGGGTTGCAAGGGCTGCTTTGTCGATGCCTACTTTCGACACTGACAGATTTATTCGCTATGCTGAATGCATGGGCGAAACTGAAATATCCATATTTGCCGGAAAGGCCGCTTCCGAAAGTCCTCAGCGGATTCGGCGCGGTGCGTTAAACGGGGCGGTCCTCCGGTTGTTCGGGCTTACATTCCGGGGCATAGAGCACCACGTTTCAGGGTTCGTTCTGATCGGCGGGAAACCGAGACATGTCGTGTTCCGGGAATTGTCCGGTCCGGCGACGGTAAGAAAAACCTTCGGCTTTTGGGCGATTGTCCTACCCCTCAGGGGCGGCATAGAGGTCAGGGTCGCGGGTCTGAGGGCGGATGATGCAAGAAAAGTACCTTGAGAAGATGGCATGAATGAGGTGTGAGCGGTCAAAGTCACGCCCTTGCCATCAAGGGATGTATACACCGGAAATCTTAATTATGACAGCAACTGGAGGGCTATCCGTTTGTCAATGTGTGATTGATGGTATTTTGGTAATACCGTCAGGGTATTAGCTTCTGTGTACTGCGGGAAAACCCGGTCTTATTTAGACCGCAAGATGTGTGGTAGTACCACACATCTTGGCTAGGGCCCCGCTGCGCGCCCCTGTGCAACCCCCGGCTATATTGGCTCTTGAGAGGGCGTTGAGCCCATCCGGAGCCAGCAAAACGTATCGTCGTTTCATCTCTCGCAAGGGAGCCTTCGGCGCTCCCCTGCACCCCATCCGCCAAAGGGCATTTCATAGCCCCTGGACCCCTTGACCATTTCATGGAGACGCTTTCGGCGCGACAATAGTCATGGAGACCAACCGTGCGCCGATTGGATGCCGATTAGGTCTTTCGCGACCCGGTACCTACGACCAAACTCACGCCCTTTGGATGGGCGTCAGCATTTCGCCGCTGAACCTCGACCAAGGACCGTACTTGGATGCGCCTGAATGGAATACCACCGGAAACGACTTGCAACTGAAAACGATGTATATAAAATAGCTAAAATGTTTATAATGGCCCCTTCCAACATGAAGACAATGTCTGCAAAAGAAGCAAAAAATCGCTTTGGATATTTAATTGATACTGCTCGGCACGAACCGGTTACGATCGAGAAGCATGGCAGGCCGGTTGTCGTGGTCCTCAGTGCTGAAGATTTCGACCGCTTAATGTCTGACACAGCTCGGTCAGGACCAATGGGGCGAGGTCAATGAGAAAGATGACTTATCCTTTAATTGATGTCTTCGCTGGACCGGGTGGTCTTGGCGAGGGTTTTTCGTCGCTACTGCGCGGAAAGTCCGATCCTTGCTTTAAAAGCGTGGTTTCCATCGAGCAGGATGAGTTTGCACACAAAACACTTCTGCTAAGGCATTTTTTAAAGGCCTTCAAAGTGGGTGAGCTTCCCGACGAATACTACCGGTATCTGGCAGGCGAGATCGCGATTGAAGACTTATATCGCTTATACTCTAGAGAGAAAGCGCACGCTGATAAATCGGCAATCAGGATATCACTCGGTAACAAAAATCATGAGTTAGTACGGGCGATGATTGCAAAGAGACTCCAGAGAAAAAAGAAATGGGCCTTGGTAGGAGGGCCGCCTTGTCAGGCGTATTCGCTCGTTGGCAGATCGCGAATGATGGGCGACCCAGAGTTTGAAAAGGACGAGCGTCATTTTCTATATCGAGAATACTTACAGATCATTATTGATCACGCTCCTCCAGTATTCGTTATGGAGAATGTAAAAGGGCTATTGTCTGCGCGCGTGAACGGCGAGCTTGTCATAAACCGAATTCTATCTGACTTGTCCGCGCCAAAAAACGCTTTGGGTATGTCGTCAAATGGTCTTGAGTACAAACTCTATTCTTTATCCGAGGACGAGCTCCCGGGTACGGAAGTCGATCCTCGGCTTTTCTTGGTCCGAGCAGAAGAATTTGGGGTACCACAAGCGAGGCACCGAATGTTCATCGTCGGCATCAGGAGTGATATCGACGTTCGGCCCAAAAAGCTAAAACCCCACAAACCACCCACACTTGAGCAGACAATCGGTAACTTACCCAAAATAAGAAGCGGTATTTCAAGGGGCAGTGACAGCTACGAAAAATGGCGATGTGAAGTTTCGAAACTTGACCCCGCACCAATACGGAAGGAACTCAACGGACATTCGTATGCGAAAGAGCTTGTGCAGTTCTTAGATGTCAACTTTGAGCAACCGCTGAAAGCATTAGAAAAATCCTCGACCAGGTATCCGGCAAAAACAAGTTATTCGCATGCTGTATTAGATAGTATCTTTGACCGCAGGCTTTCTTTTTTGGATAGTCATGAGTCTCGCTCGCATATGCCGTCTGATCTTCGTCGTTATAAATTTGCGGCCTCGTTCGCGACGGTTACAGGAAGAAGCCCAAAACTTGCAGATTTTCCATTTAGTCTTTTGCCAAACCACGCAAATGTTGAAGACGGGAGGGCTGGAAAAATGTTCTCAGACCGCTTCCGAGTCCAGCTCCCTGAACAGCCAGCAACCACGGTAACCTCTCACATATCGAAAGATGGTCACTATTTCATTCATTACGATCCCAAGCAATGTCGAAGCCTTACTGTGAGAGAGGCTGCGCGACTTCAGACATTTCCCGACAATTATCTGTTCGAAGGGCCAAGAACCTCTCAATATCATCAGGTGGGGAATGCTGTCCCTCCCTATCTGGCTCGCCAAATCGCAGCGATAATTTCGGATGTCTTGGACCGAGCTGGGGAGGTTGCATGATGGCGGATCGCATTTCGGCAGAGCATCGAAGTTGGAATATGTCCCGCATTCGAGGCAAGGACACGAAACCAGAAGTCTTTCTACGCTCACTCATGCATCGTGCGGGTTTTCGCTATCGACTGCATGACAAAAGGCTTCCCGGAAAACCGGACCTTGTTCTGCCGAAATACAGGACGGCCATCTTTGTAAATGGTTGTTATTGGCATCGCCACGAAGGTTGTCCTAAGGCAACTACGCCAAAGACAAATACCGATTTCTGGACAAAGAAGTTTGAGGAGACCGTTGATCGTGATGCACGCAAAAAGTCTGAACTGATAGAGAAAGGCTGGCGGGTAATAACAGTCTGGGAATGTGAGCTAAAGGCTGATCCAGTCAATTTTCTCGAAGGTTTATGCAGTCAGTTGAAAGGGGGGCGTGATGGCTAGAGAGCATCGTCTGCCTCCAAGTGCTTCATCCTTGTCCGCATCTATGCGCGACCTTGGTTATTCGCTCGAAACCGCGATCGCTGATCTCGTTGACAATTGCATTTCCGCAGACGCAACCTCGGTCGATATCTTCTGCGATCTTACCCAGCAGAACCCAGCGCTTGGTATCATCGACAATGGCCATGGCATGGACGAAGCTGGCATAATCGATGCCTTGCGCCACGGCTCTAAAAACCCTTCGGAAACCCGTTCACCAATGGACCTTGGTCGTTTTGGTCTGGGACTCAAGACCGCCTCATTCTCGCAGTGTGGAAGGCTCACTGTGATCAGCAACGACGGTGGCGGGCTTCACGCAGCGGAATGGAACCTCGACACTGTTCATAAGAAAGATGACTGGCTGATTGCGATCCTTGAACCTGAAGAGATCGCAGAAATGCCATTTCAGGAGTTGATTGCCGGCAAGGGAACAGCAGTTGTTTGGCGCAACCTTGATCGACTGTTTGAAGATGAGACCGGAACCAAACGCGATGAGATCGTCAACGAGAAGCTCGATGTTGTCGAGAAACACTTGTCCCTGGTGTTTCACCGGTTTCTGAGTGGCGAAGTGCGTGGCATTAAGAAGCTCTCACTTTCCCTCAATGGTCACCCTATCGAGCCCTTCGATCCCTTCTGCCGTAAAAACTCAGCGACACAAATGCTGCCCGAGGAGGTTGTCCGAATTGACGGTGTGGCTGTTCACATGCAGCCCTACATCCTTCCTCATCACAGTAAGCTGAGCGCAAAAGAGTACGACTTCTATCAGAACCGGAGTGACTTCATATCAAACCAAGGCGCGTATGTTTACCGGGGAGGACGCCTCATGGCTTGGGGTGATTGGTTCCGATTGATCCCGAAGGGAGAAGCCACAAAACTTGCCCGCGTGCAGATCGACTTCCCCAATAGTCTTGATGAGATATGGACCATCGACATCAAGAAGTCACGAGCGCGCCCTCCAACTGCGGTCAGAGCCCGGTTACGCCAGATCATCGATAAGGTCTCGACACGGAGCACAACAGTGCATCGTGGCAGAGGGAAGAAGCTCTTTGATGAGATCAAAGCGCCTGTCTGGGAACGATACGCTGATCAGGGAAGCATCCGGTATGCGCTGAACAAGGAGCACCCGTTGATCGAGGCACTTCGCTCCAAACTGAGTGATGAGAATGATCGCCGACTTACGACGCTCGTCGAAGCAATCTCATCTTCTCTTCCGGTAGAAATGATCTACTCGGATTTCTCGACCCATCCGCGCGACGTCGATCAGAATAAAACCACGCAGGATGAAATCAATGAGCGCCTAAACGGCTTGAAGGAATGCCTTTTTGGAGATGGCGAGGTTGACGTCGAGAGCTTCAGAGAAGTCATGCGTTCAACGAGGTTCTTCGTGGGTTTCGAAGATGCTGCAGAAGAATACATTACGAAAGTGCTGAAGAAATGAATTTTAACAGGGTCGAAAGACAGAAGAATTTTACGAGTACGCTCATTTCAGCGCTATCGCTGCTGCCGGAAACGCCAACGCGAGAGGAAGTTGGGCAGCGAGCAAAACAGCTTGCAACTGCATTCGGCTATGATGGACCGCTGGAAACCGTCATCGAAGATGCCCTCATCGCCGTGGACTCGCGCATGGGCGCTGGTGTTTCACTTGTCGATGTCGAAGCTGACCACGACGATGAGTGGGTGTACAAGCGTGAAGATATCACTTGGACATATTCTGATGCCTACGAGGAGTATCTGAAACAGGAACAGATGCATCCAACCGTTGTTCGCTCATTAAGCGACGTCGGTACCAAAATTCTTGGTCATTTGCAGGACCCAAAAAGCGAGGGAAAGTGGGATCGTCGCGGCCTGGTCATCGGACACGTGCAATCTGGTAAGACCGCAAACTATTTGGGCGTAATCGCTAAGGCTGCCGACGCAGGATACAAGTTCATAATCGTTATCGCGGGCGTTCATAACAATCTCAGGAAGCAGACTCAGGAACGTATTGACGAGGGTTTCGTTGGACGCTCCAGCGATCCCGAAAACCGTAAAGCAGTCGGCGTCGGCATAACTCCGGATTACCCATATCCGGCCACACTCACCAACATTAACGACGACTTCAGTAAGAATACAGCCAATCAAAGTGGTTGGAAAATCAACGATCTGAACAAGCCGACGGTCTTGGTCATTAAAAAGAACGTCAATACCTTGAAGGCCCTTCATGTCTGGCTAAAGGAGATGAACGCGCAGGCCGATGGCGTGATTGCCGATGTTCCTATGCTCATGATCGATGATGAAGCTGATAACGCTTCAATCAACACGAAGAAACCGGAACTTGATCCGACAAAGACAAATGCGATGCTTCGGCAGATACTCGGCCTCTTCGCTAAGTCTTGCTATGTAGGCTACACTGCGACACCATTTGCAAATATCTTTATCAATCCGGATTCCTATGACGACGAGGTCTATGAGGACTTATTTCCGCGAGACTTCGTTGTGAGCCTGGATGCCCCCAACACCTACTTTGGGCCGGATAAAGTCTTTCTCAATGATGGCAGTAGCGCAAGGATTGTGAGGCCGATCAGGGATTGTGAAGATTATCTTCCCTTTTCTCATAAGAAAGATGATCCGGTCCCGGAGCTTCCGCCCAGCCTCTATAAAGCTATTGATCAATTCATTGTCGCAAGAGCCATTCGCAACTCAAGGGGCCAGGTCAACAAACACTGTTCTATGATGATTAATGTCTCTCGGTTTGTATCTACGCAGAATACTGTTCGAAATTTCGTCAGCCTCTATGAAAAGAAAGTCAGAGAAGCTGTGAAAGCAAATTATGCGATGCCGGATGCGGTTTCGCAAAAGAATCCAGTCATGATTTCATTGAAGGAATGCCTTGACGAAGAGTTCTCGGATTGCGGGTTCACATGGTCCGACATTAAAGTCGCCCTTAACGCTGTCTTCGACAATCTTCGCATCTTTGTCGTGAACAGTAAGTCCGATGAAGCACTCGACTACAAGAAATACGAGCGCGACGGAAACAGTCTTACAGCCATCGCCATTGGCGGCCTAAGCCTCTCTCGTGGCCTGACCATCGAGGGTCTCACCGTGAGTTATATGTACCGCAACACGCGAATGTACGACACGCTCATGCAGATGGGGCGTTGGTTTGGCTACAGGCCCAATTTTGAAGATGTGTGCCGAGTTCATTTGTCCCAAGATTCTATCAATTGGTACGGGCACATCGCAGACGCTTCCGAAGAGCTTCGTCAGCAAATCAAAAGAATGGGGCGCGACAGGATGAGTCCGAGGCAGTTTGGGCTTTTCGTAAAAGCGCACCCGGATAGACTGCTCATCACGGCTACTAACAAGATGAGAGCTGGAGAGAAAATTACGGTAAATCAGAACTTCAGTGGCCGAATTATCGAGAGTTATATTCTTCCGGTTGAAAAGAGGATTAATGAGGAAAATGAGGCGCTGATTTCTGAATATTGGGAGAGGAAATTCGGTTGTGCTTCTCTCGAGGACACGGAGAAGGGCTGGCTTGCAAGAGATGCGAAACTCTCTGAGATAGAAGGTTTTCTAACTAGGTTTCGCAGCCATCCTGAATTTGCGGATCGCAAGGCTGCTTCGCTAAGTTATCTGCGCGCCCTTTCTGAGCACTACGATACCGGTGATGTTCTTCTGATATCGGTGTCTTCCAAAAATGAAGACGCCGAGAGCTACCGGCTTGGAATACAGGAGCGGAGAAGGAGACGCGAAAAGCGCGATGGCAATGCGTGGATCACGAGCAAAAATCGCGTAGCAAGCCGTTCTGATGAGAAACTTGGGCTGTCTGATCTACAAAAGAATGAAGCCCTTAAGCTTGCCCGCGAAGATGGCGAAGACAAAAAGCCGTCGGATTTTCATTTCCGCTCAGTCCGTAAAAAGCCGCTGCTGATGGTCCACGTGCTTGCGCCAGACGAGAGTGATGTGGATGCGCGTGTACCGGCATTCGGCTTGAGTTTCCCGCCAGGTCATTATCAGACCGAAATCGAAGTCGTTGCGAACCAAGTATGGATCGAACGTATGCACGGGGGAGCGTTTGACACTCCTGATGAGGAGGAAGATTATGACGACTAGCAAAGCACCATGGGATGAGATGAAGACCCCGGAAAGTGACTACACTGTTCGATATGTGACAGCCCCAAGCGACGTTACGCTGTGCTGGGGCAAAGATGTGCAGGGGCAATATCTGTTCATAACTCAGCTTGCAGGCGATCACACAGAGCAGTTCCGCAAGAACGCAACCAGCGTAAACGGTATAGAAGTCGATCTGCGCCAGTTGCCAGAACCCGGTAAGCAGGGACTTATCCTTACGCTGGAAAAACACGCGGATCGCGATCTCTTCCACGGCCTTTGCCAGACGTTGATCGGGAATCTTGATGGGGTTTCTGATCCTGCCGCTGCGTTGGGTATCGCCCTGAACCATATCAAGCGTTGGAAGGCTTTCCTAGCAGGCAAGCGAACGCGGGTTCTATCGTCGGAAGAGGTGCGAGGCCTTTTTGCTGAGCTGAGCTTTCTCCGACTGCTCAAGGAAAAACACCTGACTGATGCTCAAGCGGTTGAGGCCTGGTGTGGACCTGATCGCATACATCAGGACTTCATCTTTGGTGATACAGCAGTCGAAGTGAAGTCGATCAGTGGTCGGGATCGGAGCATCGTGCGAGTCTCATCTGAAGATCAACTGGAGACCGTTTCAGAACACCTCTTTCTCAACGTTTACCGTCTTACTGAGGCACCTGACGGAACGCCCGCCCAGTCGCTCAATGAGCTGGTTTCTTTAGTAGGTCACGAACTGAGCGACGCTGACGCAATCGAAAATTACTGGCGAAAACTGGCTACTTACGGATACGTCGAGATGAGGGAATATGATAACCCGAAGTTTCTCGTGAACGGTTCGAACGCTTTCCGCGTAGCTGACGACTTTCCTCGGCTGGTGAGATCGGAGCTGCCGGACGGCGTTGTCGATGTGAAGTACAATATTCAGTTGGAGAAGATTGCGACATTCGAGTGTAACCAAAACGACATCAGGGGGAACTGATGGAACAAACCACCTCCGAGTTTTTTCATGATTTTCGTCAGGAGCTTATGGCAGGAGCCGAGGCTCACGGAGCATTTCAACTCTCCGAATTCATGGAAGCCTTCTCAACCGAGTTGATCGAAACCGGGTTCATTGAGGGCTTCGAGCTCTGCCATTACAGAGCGCAGCGAGGAGTGCGCGTTGACGGATACTGGTTCAATGATGAAGGCGCACTTGATCTGTTCGTTGCAGACTTTGACAGTCGTGATGAGCTTCAGTCGCTGACACAAACAGAAGTGAATGCTGCGTTCAAAAGGGTGGAGAACTTCCTCGAAGCAAGTCTCTCAAAGCGTCTCTCTGATGACCTTGATGAGACCACTCCGGAGTATGGACTATCCCGACAGATATCGGATCGCAAAGCTCTCATTCGTAAGGTTAACTTCTTCCTAGTATCCGAGCGCGCGCTTAGCGACCGCATGCAGAGCCTTGAAGGTCGGCAGGTCTGCGATATTGAGGCGACATATCACATCTGGGACGTCTCGCGCCTGCAAAGACAGCGCAACTCGCGTGGTCACAAAGAAGCGCTGGATATCGACTTCAAAGAAGAATTCGGGAGTGGGTTAAGTAGCCTGCCGGCGCACCTTGGTTCTGGATCCTACCAATCATACCTGATCGTCATGCCCGGCGAGGTGCTTGCTGCACTCTATGGCAAGCATGGAGCGCGCCTTCTAGAACAAAACGTGCGTTCTTTTCTCCAAGCACGAGGTAAGGTGAATAAAGGCATTCGCACCACAATTTTAAATGAAGCAGGAATGTTTTTTGCCTATAATAATGGTATCACCGCGACCGCTCAGGAGGTGGAGGTAGAGCAAGGAGAAAACGGCCTGGAAATCGTTCGCATCAGAGACCTTCAAATTGTGAACGGTGGACAGACCACCGCCTCGCTCTTTCACACCAAGAGGCGTGACAAGGCAGCCTTAGATCGTGTGTTCGTACAGATGAAGCTCTCGGTCATCAGCCCTGAAGATAGCGAAATCGTTGTTCCAAGAATTTCGGAGTATGCCAACACGCAGAACCGCGTGAACGCTGCAGACTTCTTCTCCAATCATCCCTTCCACATTCGGATAGAAGAGTTTTCACGGCGTATCTGGGCACCGGCTCAAAGTGGCGCACAGCGTGAAACCAAGTGGTTCTATGAACGTGCTAGAGGACAATACGCTGACGCACAGTCAAAGCTGACACCCGGCGAGCAAAAACGCTTTAAGGCGGAGTATCCCAAGCCTCAAATGTTCACTAAGACTGATATTGCAAAGTTCGAGAATGTTTGGGATGATCACCCCAAGTGGGTCAACCTTGGCGCTCAGAAGAACTTCGCACGCTATGCGGCGCGCATAGGTAAGGCTTGGACCAAGAATCAGGATAGCTTCAACGAGCTCTACTTCAGACGCGCCATAGCCCGTGCAATCATTTTCAGGTGGACTGAGAAAATGGTATCCGCCGCTCCTTGGTACAATGGCGGCTACCGAGCTAACATTGTTGCGTATGCTATCGCGATGGTCAATGAACTATGCAAGCGTGCCAATAAAACAGTCGACTTCCAGAGATGTTGGAATAAACAAGAAGTCTACCCTGAGCTGTCTCGGGCCTTGCAATCATCGGCCAAATTTGTCCACGACGATATTTCGTTACCACCTCAGGGGATATCCAATATATCCGAGTGGTGTAAGAAGGACTCGTGCTGGGAACGTATTCAGGGAAAGATCAATCAACTTCAAAGCGACATTGAAGAGGCTTTCTTTAGTAATCTCGTCGGTCTTGACGTACTGGCAACTCAGCAGAAAGAAGCCAAAAAAACCCAGAAAATTGATAATGGCATCGATGCTCAGGCAAAAGTTTTAGAAGTACCAGCTCAGAAATGGAGTAAGATTCGACAGATCGGTATCGAACGGCGTTTCCTATCTGAAAAAGAAGCTGGCATAATAAGAATAGCAGAGCAAATCCCACAAAAAATACCCACAGAAAAGCAAAGCGAAGTACTTATAAGTGTTCTCCAAAAGGCTGAGTCTGAGGGTGTGAAATGAGAATAATTATTATTACTTAGTAACTTTGGGGCCAGCCCCTCAGCGCACTTCAAGAAAAATAGACGGTTCCCGAGGGTCGGCTGGCCTGCGCCCGCTATCAATTTTCCTTTCCATTTGCACACCCGTTTTCGGCAAAGGCCAGGGTTGCTGGCAGCAACCTATTTCCAATGAAAGAGCAAGGCGGGCCGGATGAGCGGCCCGCCTCAGTGGTATTTGGTGATCTTCGCGCTTGATTATTTGCGACTGGCGCCGTGGTTGTCACACGTCATGGTCAGTCGCCAGGAAACCGCGCGGCCCTTGCTCACCCCTGGTGAGGTCATGCAACTGCCGCCGACGGATGAGTTGGTGCCGGTCTCCGGCCTTGCGCCGATCCGGGCGAACAAGCTCCGCTATTACGAGGATGAGAATTTCACCGAGCGGGTGCTGCCTGCGCCTGCGCTGGCGACAGGCGATTATGGGGTTCTGGGCCGCCCTGGAGGAGGTCTTCCCTGCAACCCGTCAGCAGCGTTGCTGGATGCACAAGACCAGCAATGTGCTCCATTACCTGCCCAAACGCACTCAACCCAAGGCCAGGAAAATACTACGCGACATTTGGCAGGCCGAGACGCGCGAGGATGCGCATGCCGCATTCGATCTGTTCATCGAGACCTTCGAGGCGAAAGACCCGAAGGCGATTGAAGGCCTGATCAAGGACAGGGACGAGTTGCTGACTCTCTATGACTTTCCGGCTCAGCACTGGCAGAGCATTCGCACCTCGAACTCGATCGAAAGTGCATTTGCCACGATCCGCCACAGGACAAAACGCACCAAGGGCTGCCTCAGCAGGTGTGCGTGGACACATTAGTTGGGACAATTGGACACCATAGTCTGGACTAAATTTTTACCGCTTCCAGACACCTATAAGGCGATAAAAAGAAGCCTCTCGGAAGGGTCCCGAATACCTCTCAGAGTCGCCTCAGGCTTGTAAAAACCGCTAAAATGATTTGAGTCCAATCTTTAATGTAAAAATGTCTAAAGTTTAATGCAAAGCTACAATAGGGGGCCTCCTTCGGGCGGGTTGATATAACTCCCCCTATGGAATCACCCCTGAGGCTCAATGAAAAGTGCTAAAAAGAGTTGAGAATTGGGTATTGAAGATTGGACCGAAATCATTCAGCGGTTTTTACACGCCCGAGACAAGTGTAAGGCGTGTTCTGGATATCCCAAGACGGCGTAAGCGAACTGCTTGTGAGGTTTATTCGCTATATGCTACTTCCTCAAATGGCTGGCCATTGCAGGAAACGGCATATCCCTGTCCTTCAAATGACGGGCAGATAATGACTTTTTCAAAACCAGAGGCCCTTATTGCGGCCTCCAGTTTATCAGGATTGGCGTTAAGTTTACCAATCAGTATATCAGTAAAGTCAGCACACGCCGATCTACGATGAGCTGATGATACCACCACCAGCCATCTCGGTGCTGATATGCCTTCTTTATGCAGTTTTTCATGTAATTTACTCCTATGATGAATGTCCAGCATGACATTGATTTTGTTTGATTTTAAAGTGGGTAAAATCCTCGAAGACCCAGCCGTTTTTCAGTGTGTCATAAATGATTGACAACAGCTTGCGTGCGGTTGCGATAATAGCCTTTCCCGACCCGCGCCGTTCTTTAATCCTCCGGTAAAAGCTGTTGAGATAGCCATTGTAGCGGATAGCAATAAGCGTGCATTGCACCAGCGTGGTGCGCATCAGCTTGTTGCCGCGTTTGGTGATCCGCCCCCGATTGTCCGTTTCATTGGACTGGCTCACCTTTGGAACGATACCCATATAAGCGGCCAGCTTATCAGCCGTTTCAAAGTCATTGATATTACCGATACCTGACAAGAGGACAGCAGCAGACCGCGGCCCGACCCCCTTGATGGAACTGATCCCTTCGTATCCGGGGAGATCGGATCCAGCCTCTTCAATGGCCTTATCAAGAGACTTCAGGCTTGCAGTGAGACTGAGGGCTTGGTCGCGCAGGACGCCCAGTTCCACTTTTTCAAGAGGCGTGAAGGGGCTAAGATCCAGGTCGCGCAGACGTTTCCTGCTGCTCAGTCCTTCTTTCTTCAACTTCATACCGCGTTTTACAAACAGGGCATGGATCTTGTTCAGCAGCATGGTGCGCTGCTTGACCAACACATCGCGGGTTGAGACCAGAGAACTCAGTTCTGATTCCGCTGTTGTCTTCAGGCGGGTTTCCGGCAGCATATCCTTTGAGAGGAAAAAAGCCAGAGCGCGCGCATCGTTCTTATCGGTCTTCTTCACCGATTTGCGGATCACCTGAAACTGACGGGGATTGACCACCACAATCCGTCCGACACAGCAGCGAACTTCATCGCAAAACCAGGCCGTGTTTCCCGTCGCCTCCACAGCAATCTCATCATTCGCATCAAGACTGAAACAAAAGCGGCTCAGATCGCTGGCACTCAGATTAAAGGTCTCAAAAACTTCCGCTCCATCATCCTCAAGACGACAGCTCGTAAAAGAATTGGTATGTAGATCGACACCGATATAAGACATGACTATACTCCATTTGTTGGGAGGCGGAGCCCCATAGGGGGTGTGAACGGCCAAAGCAAGCTCCTATACAAGGTCACCGACATATATCGGGCCTTACGCGGGCTGTTCGGAAACAGGCGAAGGCTAAGCTCCCGTACAGGGTCACAATGCCCTAAGATGACATTCAGCCTGAGACCTATCCGCCTCCCCAAATTCAATACCAAATCCGGGGCGTTTGACCGATCACTATTCATTCATACCCCCTCCCTTTTTCATATTACCCACAGGAAGGCGTATCAAAGTCACACCATAGAAACAAGCGACAGAAGCGCAGAATTCCACCAATTAAACCAAAGACATAAAGCTAGTCTACAGAACAATAGACCTGTGCAATTCGCAAGCTGGACCGATAGGCGTCTGCCTTTTCATCGAAATTTGCCGGTGTGATGCTTTCACTCGCTGCAACCACACCCGACTGCGGTACAAGGCCAGCTTCCGCAAACACCCGTGGTGCGGTTGTGTAAACACGGCCCCGCCTTGGGGCACCGGCAACCACCGTTCCAATGATGCGCCCCTCGCCGTCAAAAACAGGCCCACCGGAGATGCCACCCAAAGAACCTGAAAAACCCGGTCTGCGCTCTCGCTCAACCCAGGCGATGACGCGTTCACGCGCCGAATATCGCCCCCGCGACCGCATTACGGTTTTACCGATAACCGTTGCCCGAACATCTGCCGGTTCACCCTGCGGGTATCCCATCATAAAGCCATCATCGCCCCGGCGCGGTGCCTCCAGCGAAAGCTCAAACGGTTTTGGTTTCACGCTGCCTGACTTTAGAATGGCAAAATCCCGATTGTTGGCTTTGGCATACAGTTGAACCGGGATAGCGCGCCTGCCATCTTCGATAAGGGAAATGGCATCACAGCCTTCGATCACATGACGGGCGCTGACAAAGGTTCCATCTGCATCAACGGCAAAAGCCGTACCCACGCTGGCTTTGCTTTTCTGGTCGATATCAACCACAACCGATGAACTGATATCACGCGGCAAGCGTGCCCCGTCGGGCAGAACAATTGCTGCATCAGGTTTTGGCACAATACCATGGCCCCGGCGCGGACCAACGTCTTCACCAGCGTATCTGCCGATGAAGTAAAGGATTGCGATCGCATAGAGGATAAACTCAAACCGCCGCAAAACCCCTCTCCGTTAGCCGGAAACTGCCGCCGCGTTGATAAAGGCCGTGGCAAGCTTCACACTGACAAGAAAGGTTGCAGCCGCAATATCACCAGCTTCAATGCGGGTGGATATATCTTTCAAAAACAGGTCTGCCAGACGGAAGGCGACAAGCTGCAACAACAGGGCAACAAAGCTCCATATCACAAGGTCCCAAAGGTTCACAGCAGCAGCAAGCGAAACCGCGAGCGGAAGCGCAAGCCCAACAATGGCACCAGCAAGAGACAGGGCCGCAGCCACATTGCCCGCACGAATAAGCGCCAGTTCATCATGCTTTGTCAGTTTCACATAGATGCTGATACCAACAAAAAGGATCAGCAAACTAACGGCTGAGTGGACCAGAAAAACCGGCAGGCCGGCCCATAGCGCCATAATTGCTTCGTTCATATATCCCCCTTAATTCGCCTTAATATCCTAAAGCCCCAAAACATCACGCATTGAGTATCGGCCTTTTTCCCTTAAAGCGAGCCATTGGGCGGCCTTGATTGCCCCATTTGCGAACAAGTCCCTGTTTTCCGCCCGATGAGATAGGGTGATGCGCTCGCTTTCGCTAGCGAACATAACGGAATGTTCACCAGTCACACTGCCACCACGCAGCGCCGCAAACCCAATGGATCCGGGTTCACGCTCGCCGGTTATGCCTTCGCGTGCTGGCGTGCGGAGGGTGTCCAGCGCAGCACCGCGCCCCTCTGCTGCGGCTTCACCCAGCATAAGTGCCGTGCCAGACGGCGCATCAACCTTATGTTTGTGGTGCATTTCAAAAACTTCAATGTCCCAGTCTTCTTCAAGCCGGGCAGCCGCTTCGCGCACCAAGGACATCAGAAGATTTACACCAAGCGAATAGTTGCCCGCCTGCATGATGGCAACTTTTTCACTGGCGCTGTTAAGAGCGGCTTCATCACTTGCTGCCAGCCCGGTTGTGCCAACCAGCAGCTTCACACCCTTTTGGGATGCCATTTCTGCGTGCGCAACAGTATTGCCCGGCGGGGTAAAATCAATCACCAGATCAGACGCATCAAATACGGTTTCAGTTTGGTCCGTGATTGCAATCTGACCATCAGGTGTTGTTTTACCGATAAGGGTATGGCCGGCTCGCTCTGAACCAATGACAAAAGAAAGGTCTGATGTGCGGCCTGTTGCGGCGGCCAGCGCCTGCCCCATGCGGCCCATACACCCCAATATTCCCACTTTGACCATCTTGAACCTCGGCACCCTGTTGTTGAATAAGGTCGATCCCTATCATGGTGCCAAAGGCAATGGAAGTCAGCTTATTTCATTTGGTTGATCCACTCGCGGATCAATGCAAGACCTTCTTCATGCACCATGGTGCGGCCAACCTCTGGCATCATCACGCCCGGGTCTGTTGATGCCATGCGGTAATGCAGAATGGACTGCGCTGCATCGCCCGGCGCGATATCGTATGTAAGGCCACCCGATCCACGCCCTGCGGCAACAGGCCGTTTTTGATAGCCCCATGTTACCGGCGTGTCTTCGCCGTACGTCAGGAAGAGGCCGGAGGTTGAGCCCGGCCCCTCCAGCCGGTGGCAATGCGCACAGTTGATATCCAGATACGCCCGCGCACGTTGGTCAAGCGAGGAACCAGCGTCATCCATTGCCGGAACTGATGGAATGTCATCAAGACCTGGCTTGCCGGACAGCATACCCGCCTGTTCCCACGCAATAAGCTGGTTTTCTGTGCCATGCGCATAGTCATAGTTTTTGTTCAGGTTTCGTGCCTTGGGGCCAATGGGGGTGAAGACACGGTCAAAACTGTGACAGCCTTTACACTGATTTCGGTTGGGCACCACATAGCTGATGGATTTGTTTTCCCCGTCAAGCCCGATGAATTCAACCGGTAACACTTTACCTGCCACCTTTAGCACGGCGTCGCTCTGGTCCTCGTTCCAAACATAGGCCCATGCGGCCCAACCATTTGCCTGATGGATCAGCAACCGGGTTTCAATCAGCCGTACATCTTTTTCTGGTTGTCTCAGGTCAGCGGGATAAGCAAAGGTTTTAACCAGCACGGAACCAACCGGAAAGTCAAAAACCTCCGTATCATCGTATGATGCTTTTTGCCCCTTTGGCACATAAGCGAAGCGGTATTTTTCGGCATAGTCTGTGAAAAGCGGCACCTGAAGGTCATAGGGCAAAACACCATCGCTTGGTGTTTGCGCCGCATCGTCTGTAAAAAGACCGTAGGCTGACAGAAGCTTTTGGGGCCGCTTGGCAAGCAGCGCTTCATCATTGACCTGAGCGGTAGCTGTCACCGCCAGTGGCACAGCTACCAGAATACCGAGAAGATTCAGAATAAAAAGCTTACATACTCGGAACATAAACGAACCCTCTAATCGTCAGCCGTTGTGTCCTGCGGTAGGCTAACCGGGGTTAGGCGTGCCCGCTCGCCCTCATGGTCCGACAGGTCCGTGAGCACATCAGCACCCCACGGCAAGATCAGGTCTTTAACAAACTGCAGGTTGGCAAAGGTCGTGTCACCCGCTTCTTCAATCACGATACGGTCGTTGTCGTCAGGGCCGAAGAAGGCTGACCAAACACCGTCGACGGCACCGTCCCACACAATATCCGGCACAGGAAGACCGGTTGCCGGAGCAATCAGGTCTGCCACGGCTTTGTCGGGTGCCCACCCGGCACGGCCATATGTGTTGCCGTGGACATAAATGCCCCGCGGCAGTGGGTTATAGTCATCATCATTATATTCACGTGGATACGCAGCGAGCAGCAGGTTCACTGACGCATTGTCATAAAAATCGTTGCCAAAAACCTCGATATTATTGTTGGCCATAATCAACAGGCCAGTGCCCATGGGAACCGTGGCTACGATATTGCCCTCAGGCGCGAAGTTGGCTGTGTCATTGTTGAAGGATTTGTTGTTAAACACGCGAACGCTGTGGCCACCCATTTGGGGCAGGTTCGGCAAGTCAAATACCAGAATACCGCCTGTGTTATGGGTTGCGACATTGTCGTACACGTCTGCGTAATAGCTGTTTTCGATTTCGATACCAGCCACATTATATTCAGCGCGGCTGTCGCGCACGATTATGTGCTGGCTCTGGCCCACATAGATGCCAGCGTCAGACGCACCTTTTACAACAGCGCCGTCAATCAGCACATTGGTGCTTTCAACCGGATAAAGGCCATAAGCACCGTTTTCAGCGTTTGGCCCCCGTGTCCATTCAACCCGCACATCCTTGAAAGAAATACGGTCAACACCCTTGGCCTTGATGCCATCGCCTGGTGTGTCTTCGACCGCGAAGCCTTCAAGCCAAACCCCATCCGAGGTGACAAGGAAGCCTTCTGACCCTGATACCTGACCGGCGAACGACAGAACGGTTTCTTCCATACCAGCACCGCGCACGGTGACATTTTCCACATCAAGCGACAGAGCCGTTTTCAGCTCAAACCGACCTGCTGGCAACTGGATGGTGCTGCCTGGTTCCACCAGAATAAGCGCCTCTTGCAGGTTCTCCTGAAAGTCACCTTCAAGAGAGACCTCTACGATATCCTGCGCGATGGCTGCTGTTGACAGTAAAGCCCCCACCATCACGGAACCAATGAATGAAAATGCTGTTTGCATAATGCCCCCTAAATTTATGGCGGTTTTCCCCTTAAGGCTAAAATGCCGCACAAACTCTCTATGAGTCAATAAAAAATGAAACTGTTTCACTTTTTGGCCTATGGATATTATGATTTGCCCATGGTAGCGAGGGGTTAATGAGCAAAGCGATTAAGCGTAACGGTGTTAAACCCGCCCCCAAACAGGAACGGGCAAGAAAACGGCAGTCGGCCATCTTGGCGGCGGCTGAGGCTTTGCTTATCTCTGGCTCCACATCCGACATTTCAACCACCAGTGTCGCCCTTAAGGCCGGCATTCCTGTTGGGTCGATTTACCGCTATTTCGATGACAAGGAAGATATTCTGGAACAGCTCTATCAAACAGCCTATGACGAGGTTGAGCATGAGCTGACACAGAAGCAAGCGCTGGTAGCTGAAACCGCAAGCGTAGGTGACGCCATCCGCAAAATGCTGGATGCTTTCTGGACAATATCAAGGGCACGCCCCACCTATGTTGCCCTTACCCGCTGGGCCAACAGTCACTATAGTTTATGGGATGTAACACCGGGGCAAAACAGCAGCCTTGCAGAGTTGATTGAAACCACCCTGCTTGATGCCGGTGTTGAGATACCCGATAATCGAAAAAACCCGGCCAAGAAGAGCCTTGTTACAATTGTATCTGTACTGGTTGATATGATCATCGAAGAAGATGATGCAACGCGCGCCAAAGCCCAAATTGAAGAACTCGCCACCTTGCTTGAGGCATACATAGGGACTTTTGGCCGATAAACTCTTAGGAGACAGGCCATGACCAAAAGCATCAACATTGATACCCTTGAATGGGATAACCGTGCCGACGGCCCCGGCAACTATGAAGTTGATCGCAAACACCTGACCCCGCATACAGATCGCTGCAACCTTGGTTGCAGCCTCTATCGCATCAAACCCGGAAAAAAGGCTTTTCCTGCCCACTATCATTTTGGCAATGATGAAGCGATTTATGTGCTTTCTGGCATTCTAACGGTTACGCTTGACGGCGTTTCACAGCAACTGGAAGCAGGAAGTTACATAACCTTCAAGGCTGCCAGTGAGGTGGCTCATCAGGTATCCAACACCAGTGACGGCGTGGTGGAGTTTCTGTGTATGTCTACCATGAACAAAACCGATATTGTGGTCTATCCAGACTCAGGAAAAGTTGGTGTGATGGGCGGCTATGCACCCGGCGGCGAAGAAACGGAAAGCTTCCTGCGTGAATGGATGAAACTAAAGCCCGTTGATTATTGGCTTGGTGAAGAAGGCTAGCGGACCGCCGCCTTCACCGCATCGACAATCGCTTGCGTTGCCCCGTCACCAACGCCGGGGGCACCACCAGATGCATCCGGCCAGCTGGAGAAAACCGCAATGACTGTATCCGTTGAAGGCGAGATATCAATAACCTGACCATGAACACCGCGCGCCTGCACCGTGCCATCACCATCCCCAACACCCCACACGAAGGAGCGATAGTATGGCGCTGTTCCTGCTGGCACGGGCAACGACCAACTTGGGTCACCCGGCTGGTAGAAAATATCGTCTATCCATTCAGCAGGCACCACTTGCCTGTCGCCCGCGTGGCCTCGATTGACGATCAGTTGCCCGATACGCGCCAAATCACGAAGCGTCGCCATCATGCCACCACTCGCCAGCGTGAAGCCAGACACATCAACTGTAATGGCGGCGCTCCGCTCTGCCCCCATGGGTTTCCAGATACGCTCCGACACCAAATCAGCAAACCGTTTGCCGGTGGCGCGTTCCAGTACCCATGCCATTACGTCCGTGGTGCCGGACTTGTAAACAAACGTATCTTCGCGGCTGTCATCGCGGCCAACGCCCGGCAAAAATACATAATTGCCAACCACGGGCACGCCTTCGCAACCTGGACCCGTGAGCAAACCATCAGCACAGTCCTGCCGCCTGACAGTGCTGTCTGGCGCGGCATAGTCTTCGTTCCAGTCGGACGTGTCCCGCATATCAAGGATGGTACGCAGGCTATTGCCCCCCCAGCCGGTTGAAGCCAGTTCTGGCACATAGTCCGCCACGGTTTTATTGAGGTCAATCAGGCCGTCCGCCGCCACACTCGCTGCTGTCAAGCCTGTCACCGTTTTACTGACCGACCACAGAAGGTGCGTGCGCTCCGGCGTCAGGGTGCCGTCATAAACTTCCGCAATTACCCGACCGTCTTTCATGACCAGAAGTCCGTCCATATAGGTGCGCTTCATCGCGTCAGAAAGTTTGACCGACTGGCCATCAATTACAATATCCAGCTCGGACGCAGCGGTATCAAGGCCAGCAAGAGGTCGAACAGTTTTATAATCATTGGGGATATCTTTGGTTGGCAACACCTCTCGCAGGTGCGTATAGGCCCAGCGGTTGAGTGGCCCAAATTGCCAAGTGGCGCCCGTAACACCCTCTGGTCTGCCACCTTCCGCGCCAATATCTTGGGCAACCGCCGGGGCGCCAAGGACCAAAAGTGACGCTAGAAATATCGCTTTCATAAGCCTCTCCCTCAGCAAATCATGCTTCAGCGATCATGGGGGCAAGTCAAGCTATTTGAGTATATCAATACGCTTAAGCCATGGCGCGACAAGCGCACCTATATCATAGCGTTCACCGGTGGCAACATTCAGGAAATTGTGGTCCCCAAAGGGAAGCACAAGGACTTCGTTATTGGCTTTTCCATCTTTTATCAGGTCTTCCAAAGCTTTGATGGATGCTGCAACGGGAATCACTGGATCACGTAACCCGAATATCCATAGCGTTGGTGTATTTGATTTCAGCAGTGCTGGTCGAGGGTCATAGCCAGCCTCAATGCCAGGCGGTGCTCTTAAAACAGCCAGGTCTGCCTGCAAAATTCTTTCGTCGTCCCATTCTGCGTCCCCGCCTATGTCTCCATGCAACGCTTCAAGTCCCGCTGAAATCGCAACCCCTTCACCCACAATCACAAAGGAAACTTTCGGTTCGTTTGAAGCTGCAAGCGTCATAATCCAACCAGCCTGACTGCCGCCAAAAAGCCCAATTCGACTTGCGTCTATGCCTTTTTGTCGAGCCAGCCAACGCACGGCATATTCCATATCGGATGCCAATTGCCGAAAGTTTCGGTCGCTTCCCGATACTGAAAACCTTTCGTATTTACCGCCGGAGGCACCTGTTCCTCTTTTATCAAAAGACAAAACAGCAAAGCCGAGCGCAAGAGCATGTCGCGTATAAAATTCTACTCCTTTTCTTGTGGATGGAGCTGACCCGTGCCCGGTAACAATGGCTGGCAAAGCGCTGTTTACGCCCTTTGGCCTGTATAATGTTGCACCCATTTCCATGTCGCCAACTGAAATGAATACGTCCTGTGTAACGGCATTTTCCAATGGGTTGGCTGCAACGGGTAACAACCCCATAGAGCAAAGCAGAAAAAAAACGGATAAAACAGCGACTAATAAGTGTTTCATTTCACCTCTCCCTCGGTAGCACCAAAGTAGGTTCTTCTCCTCTTCTTTGAAAGGGCAGAAACGTTGCAGATAAAGGCTGGTTACCCGGAACAAAAATAAAGCCGCCTAAAAAGGCGGCTTTTTAAATACCTATGGTCAGTTATCTATTCCGTCAGATCATCCCAAAGCTCTTTCACCTTGGTGAAAAAGCCTTCTGACCTTGGGGAAACCTCATTGCCGCCTTCCGCTGCAAACTCTTCCAGCAACTCACGCTGCCGTTTGGTCAGGTTCACTGGTGTTTCCACCTGCGTTTCAATAATCATGTCCCCGACAAAACCACCATTCAATTCAGGCATACCCTTACCCTTAAGACGGAACTGGCGACCATTTTGCGTGCCAGCCGGAATTTTGATCCGGGCACGCTTACCTTCAATGGTTGGTACTTCGATGTTACCACCAAGTGTTGCTGTTGCCATTGGTATTGGCACCTGACAGAAAAGAAGGTCTGCATCCCGTTTGAAGATCGGGTGCGGTTTGATGGACAGAAAGATATAAAGGTCACCGGGAGGCGCACCGCGCGCGCCCGCTTCGCCTTCACCGGAAAGGCGAATGCGTGTACCTTCTTCAACCCCTTTTGGAATTTTCACCTGAAGGGTCTTTTCCTTCTGAACCTTGCCCGCGCCGCGGCAAACCTTACAAGGGTTCGCGATAATCTGGCCAGAGCCCTGACACGTTGGGCAGGTCCGCTCAACCATGAAGAAGCCCTGATTGGCGCGCACTTTACCGGCACCACCACAGGTGCCACACACCTCCGGTTTAGAACCGGGCTCTGCACCCGAACCATCACACGCTTCACATGAAACGGAAGTGGGGATGGTTATCTGGTCGGTTTTGCCATTGAAAGCATCTTCAAGCGAGATTTCCATGTTAAAGCGCAAGTCAGACCCGCGCGCAGGGCCACGCCTGCCACCGCCACCACGGCGACCACCCCCCATGAAATCACCAAAAAACTCTTCGAAGACATCAGAGAAATCGAACCCGCCAGCACCAGCGCCTCCGCCGGGGCCACCACCCATGCCGTTTTCGAAAGCAGCATGACCATAACGGTCATAAGCCGCCCGCTTCTCCGGGTCTTTCAGCACGTCATATGCTTCGCCGAATTCTTTGAATTTCTTCTCGGCTTCCGGGTTGTCCGGATTGCGGTCCGGGTGAAATTCCATCGCTTTTTTGCGAAAGGCTTTCTTCAGCGTGTTCGCATCTGCGTCACGCCCAACCCCCAGAAGCTCATAGTAATCTTGTTTTGCCATTGGCCTGTTCCCAAAGCTTTAGCGAAAAGCCCGTATACCTGACCTGCCACCTTTATTAAAAAGGCCGCCCCAACGGGTGCTGGAGCGGCCTGTTTTCGGTGCGGTCAGGCCACCCGATTATTTCTTGTCGTTTTCGTCAACTTCTTCGAAGTCAACGTCTACAACATCATCGTCAGCCTTTTCACCAGCTTCTGCTGCGCGAGCCGCGGCATCAGCTGCGGCGGCATCACCGCCTGCTGCTTCCTGAGTTTCCTTGTAGATCGCTTCACCAAGCTTCATGGACACTTGAGCAAGAGCTTCTGTTTTGGCTTTAATCGCCTCAACATCTTCGCCTTCAAGTGCAGTCTTCAGCTCGGCAACCGCAGCTTCGATGGCTTTCACATCGTCTTCGGAAACCTTGTCTTTGTGGTCTTCCACATTCTTCTCGGCAGAGTGAATAAGCGCTTCGCCCTGGTTTTTCGCTTCAACCAGTTCCTTGCGTTCCTTGTCCGCTTCAGCATTTGCTTCAGCGTCCTTCACCATTGCCTCGATATCATCGTCCGACAAACCACCAGATGCCTGAATGCGGATCTGCTGTTCTTTGCCTGTGCCTTTGTCTTTCGCAGACACATTCACGATACCGTTCGCATCAATATCGAAGGTTACTTCAATTTGCGGAACACCACGTGGTGCAGCCGGAATACCAACCAGATCAAACTGACCGAGGAGCTTGTTGTCCGCAGCCATCTCACGCTCACCCTGGAAAACGCGGATGGTCACAGCGCCTTGGTTGTCTTCAGCTGTTGAGAAGACCTGAGACTTTTTGGTTGGGATCGTTGTGTTGCGCTCGATGAGGCGTGTAAACACACCGCCAAGCGTTTCGATACCAAGCGACAGTGGTGTTACGTCCAGAAGGAGAACGTCTTTAACGTCACCCTGCAGAACACCCGCCTGAATAGCAGCACCCATCGCTACCACTTCGTCAGGGTTTACACCCTTGTGTGGCTCGCGGCCAAAGAAGTCTTTCACGATTTCCTGGATTTTCGGCATGCGTGTCTGGCCACCAACGAGAATTACATCGTCGATTTCACCAGCGGCAAGTCCAGCATCCTTCAGTGCTTTCTTACAAGGCTCAAGCGTACGCTTCACCAGGTCTTCAACCAGGCTTTCGAGCTTCGCACGAGTAAGCTTGATTTGAAGGTGCTTTGGACCAGAAGCATCAGCCGTGATAAACGGCAAGTTCACTTCTGTCTGGCTGGAAGATGACAGCTCGATCTTCGCTTTTTCAGCAGCTTCCTTAAGACGCTGAAGGGCCATCTTGTCCTGGCGCAGGTCAATGGTGTTTTCTTTCTTGAACTCGTCCGCCAGATAGTCAACCAGACGCATGTCAAAGTCTTCACCGCCGAGGAACGTGTCACCATTGGTGGACTTCACTTCAAATACGCCGTCGCCGATTTCAAGAACGGATACGTCAAACGTACCACCACCAAGGTCAAATACTGCGATGGTGTGACCGTCTTCTTTATCAAGGCCATAAGCAAGCGCTGCTGCTGTTGGCTCATTGATGATCCGCAGCACTTCAAGGCCAGCAATTTTACCGGCATCCTTGGTTGCCTGACGCTGTGCATCGTTGAAGTATGCAGGAACAGTGATAACTGCCTGGTCTACATCTTCACCAAGATAACTTTCTGCGGTTTCTTTCATTTTCTGCAAGATCATTGCAGAGATTTGGCTTGGGGAATATTTTTCGCCCTTGGCTTCTACCCATGCATCGCCGCCATCTGACTTAACGATTTCATAGGGAACCATGCCTTTGTCTTTTTGCGTGGTCGGGTCGTCGAAAGTACGACCGATCAAACGCTTGATGGCAAACAGTGTGTCTGCCGGGTTGGTGACAGCCTGACGTTTGGCTGGCTGACCAACAAGACGCTCACCTTCGTCAGCAAAGCCAACGATAGAAGGTGTTGTCCGCGCGCCTTCAGAGTTTTCAACAACTTTTGGTTTGGACCCGTCCATGATGGATACGCAAGAGTTTGTCGTACCCAAATCGATACCGATTACTTTACCCATAATATTACCTCATCCCTTTAGCAGCTGGTCACATAGGCCCGCATTTGGCACCTGTTTGTAACCTCTTGGGCTTTGATTTTTCCTTAAGGTGGCAGACCCGAACACATCCCGAAGTCCACCGGTTTCAGCGCCTATATAGGGTTGGTGTTGCTGCTTCGCAAGGGTTCAGGCAAATTTAATTTTCTTAAGAAAAGACTGGAAATCCCGCGGTTTTTACCCGATCTATGCTGCTGTTGCTGATATAAGTGTAAATGAACCGCCGTGGATTCAGGCATTACAACGCAAATCAGCAACAATAAAGTTGGCAAGCGCGTTGCATATTGAAATGCGTAAAAGCCGTGTAAGAAATTAAAGGCACCCTCGTGACAGCAGAAAACGCTCAGGATACAGCAGGCAAAGCAGACAGCGCGACCAGTGGCAAAGAACCGCCAAAAAACGAAGCGCTGGCGCTGATTAAAGACCTTGTCGTTATTTTTGTTTTTTTCGTGGTGTTCAGTACCTTTGGCTGGACAAGCTTCCATATCCCTTCAGGCAGCATGGAGCCGACGCTTGAGGTAGGTGACCGTATTTTTGTCTCCAAACTTTCATACGGCTACAACCGCTACAGTGTCTTCTTTGATCCGGAGTTTATTCCGGAAACCCGCCTGTTTGGCGATGCGCCAAAGCGCGGCGATGTGGCCGTGTTCACCCTACCAAAGCGCGGCAACGAAGATTTTATCAAGCGAGTTATTGGCCTGCCGGGTGACCGCATTCAAATGAAGGCCGGCAGGCTGTATATTAATGATGAACTTGTGGAGCGTACGCTGGTACGCGAGCTGACCTACACCAGTTATAACGGGGCACAGCGCCGTGTTAAAGAGTATGATGAAACTCTGCCGAACGGTGTTGTTCACCGGATTTACGAGGAAACAGACAATGGCCGCTACGACAAGGTCGGCCCGTTTGTCGTACCTCCTGGTCATTATTTCATGATGGGCGATAACCGGGATGGCTCGTCCGACAGCCGGAACCTAAGTGACATCGGGTATGTCTCTGGCGCCTATCTGGTTGGCCGCGCTGATGTGACAACCTTTAGCCTGTATGATTGCGACCAAGGCAAGGACATTTACTGCCTGGGTTTTGTACCCATAGGCCGCTTTTTCAATGTGATCCAATAGCGCTGAGTTTATGAATACCCCGGAAACCCCACCCAAGAAAAACTGGCTTCAGGAAGCAGGTCTTCTCGTGAAAGATCTGTTTGTTTTTGTTGTTGTTTATCTGGTTTTCACCTCTGCCGGTTGGGGCATGAACTATATTCCATCCAGCAGTATGGAGCCAACGCTGGAGGTGGGCGACCGGATTGCCGTTTCCAAATTCGCCTATGGCTATAATGGTTTTTCCATTCCTTTTTCCAAAATGCTGATGCGAGATGAGCGTTTGTTCTCGGACAGCCCGAAAAGGGGGGATGTTGCCGTTTTCAAAGACCCGAAACAGGATTATCTGGATCTGGTCAAGCGAGTGGTCGGCATGCCAGGCGAGAAGATTGAAACACGCCGGGGCAGACTGTACATCAATGATACCCTTGTAGAGCGGCAGTTTGTTCGCAACGTGCGCTACACAGATTATAACGGCATCCCCCAGCGGGTAACTGAATATATTGAGATACTGCCGGGCAATGTTTCTCACCGGATTTATGAGCATACTGATGCTGGCTCATTTGATGACATGGGCCCCTTCATCGTGCCTGAAGGCCACTATTTCATGATGGGTGATAACCGGGACAATTCGCTCGATAGCCGAAATCCGGGCGGTATTGGTTATATCCCGCTTAACAATTTTGTTGGCCGCGTGGAAACCACCACCTTTAGCCTGTATGACTGTGATCAAGGCAAGGAAATAGAGTGTGTTGCCGGTGTGCCGGTTGAACGCTTCTTCAACTCAATTGAATAGGGTTAGCTCGTCCACATAGGGTCAGAAAGTGTCTCGACAAATTCCTTGTGTGCGGTCAGTTCCTCGTCACTAACCGGAAAACTGCGTTTCGGGCGCTCTTTCTTGGGGCCCGCCGGGACGGCAGATTTCTCAACTGCCAAATCAAGCCCGGCCTGCCTGCCGCCCAGCAGTTCAATGTAAACATCTGCCAGAATTTCCGCATCAAGCAACGCGCCGTGCAAGGTACGGTGCGTGTTGTTAACGGCAAAGCGTTTACAAAGCGCATCAAGGCTGTTGGCAGCGCCCGGAAATTTGGTGCGCGCAATAGCAAGCGTATCTATGAAGCGTTTGGGATGAATGATCGGCTTGCCTGCGTGCTCCAGTTCCCAGTTGATAAAGCGCATATCAAATTCAGCATTGTGCGCAACCAGCACACTGTCATCACCAACATAGTCGATAAACTCGTCCATAATATCGGAGAAAACAGGCTTATCCTTGAGGAACTCTGTTGAAAGGCCGTGAATTTTAAAAGCGCTCTCAGGCACGTCCCGCTCAGGGTTCACATACACATGATAAGTGGAGCCCGTAAGCGACTTATTGACCATTTCTACAAGGCCAATTTCGATCAGCCGGTCGCCGGTGAGCGGGTCAAAGCCTGTGGTCTCTGTATCGAAAATAAGCTCTCTGGTCACTTGGTCATATCCTTCAGTTCTTTAACTATACGCGCAACTTCGGCCCGCGCATGGTCAAACCCTTTATCGGTGTCGATAATATAGTCTGCGCCCGCACGCTTGTCAGCGTCTGGTGTTTGGCGCGACAGAATATTTTCAAATTTTTCCTCGCTCATGCCCGGGCGGGCAAGAACACGGTCTCGCTGCACATCGGCAGGTGCTGAAACCACCACCACCTTGTCGCACGCTTTGTTGCCCCTCGTTTCAAAAAGAAGAGGGACATCAAGCACAACAAAACTGTCACCGTCTTTTTCCGCCTGTGCAAAAAAAGCTTGTCGTGCCTCTCCCACCATCGGGTGAATGATAGCCTCTAGCCGTTTTTTTGCTTCAGGGTCGGCAAAAATGATTTTACCGAGAGCGTCACGGTCAAGCGCGCCATCTTTGATCACGCCCGGAAAAGCCACTTCAATTGCGGGAATGGCTGGGCCGTTTTTTGCCTGAAGGGCATGGACGGTAGCGTCCGCATCAAAAACCGGCACGCCAAGCTTGGCAAACATTTTTGCCGTCACGGATTTTCCCATGCCGATGGAGCCGGTGAGCCCAACAATCATCATGATCTGTCTGCCTTTTCGCCAAGGGCCTCCAGCAGTTTTTGCTTTAAGCCATCATCATAGCCGACATCATGACCGAACCAGAGCTTGAAAGCCGCTGCGCCTTGATGCACCAACATGCCAAGCCCATCAACGGTTTTAAGGCCAAGTTTGCCCGCCGCTTCAATAAGCGGTGTTTTAAGCGGTTTGTAGACAATATCATAAACAACCGTATCACGGGCCGCTGTGCTCAGGTCTATCTCAAGCGCAGGCTGGCCAACCATACCGAGCGCGGTGGTATTGACAACAATGCCCGCCGCCCCGGCAGCAGTTGATCTGTCATCCCAGTCTACGACCGTTATCCGTCCGCGCCCCAACTCTGATGCTACAGCTTCCGCCTTCGCGCGGGTCCGGTTGCTGATCATCACCATGGATACGCCGTCATTTAAAAGCGCCAGCGCCGCCGCCCGTGCTGCGCCACCAGCTCCCAGCAATAAAACAGGTTTATCTTTCGGTCGGTTTGGTGCCGTTTCCTTCAGGTGTTTCAAAAAACCGATACCGTCGGTGTTGATGCCAACGGTGGTTCCATCCGGATTGAATTTCACCGTATTGACAGCCCCCATCTCTCTCGCGAGTGGGGTTAGCCTGTCAAGCAACGGCACAATCGCCGTTTTATGAGGCACGGTTACATTAAATCCCGCATAGCCATCAGCGCGAAACTGCTCCAAGGCAGCTTCAAGCTCGTTGGTCTGCACCTCTCTTGCCTGATACTCACCATCTAGCGAGAGGCTTTCAAACCAATGGCCGTGCATCAATGGTGACAAGGACTGGCTGACCGGATTGCCGATAACGGCTGCCTTAAACTGAGATGTTTCCATTAGGTAGCAATACTTCAAACGGTTGTTTACAGCCGCACTATACCGCGGCGACGCAGAAAATCGAGCAGTGGCAGCAAAGGCAATCCGAGAATAGTGAAATAGTCACCGTCGATTTTTTCAAAAAGCTGCGCGCCGAGACCTTCCAGTTGATAACAGCCAACGCTCCAGAAGGCATCATCACCCAGTTCATCCAGATAGTGATTGATGAAATCATCACTAAGAGGCCGAACTCTAAGCACCGCTTCATCAACATGGCGCCAGACTGGTTGACTCTGTTCATAGATCACTGCTGCCGATATCAGTTTGTGCTGGTTCCCCGACAGTTGCTTTAATGCTTCAAAAGCTTCTGCGCAGTTTGTTGCCTTCGAAAATACTGTGTCCCCTTGGACTAGTATCTGGTCGGCGGCAAGCACCATATCCATCGGGTGTCGATAACTGGCTGTTCGGGCTTTTGCTTCCGCAAGCGCATCGGCGATATCGCGCGCGGGTACAGCTTCAGAAATCAGGCTTGCTTTGATCGCCTCCTCGTCAACATTTGACGGCGAGACGATGATAGGAACGCCGGCATTCTCCAGCATCTTTTTCCGGGTTTTACTGCCGGATGCCAATATGACGTGATTAAACGTTTCCATCAGTCAGTAGTCGCAGGTTTGCTGATGCCGCGTGCATCAAGCCATTGATGATATTTGTTAAGGATCGCTGCCGCAGACTCTTCAATAGAGCGGCGCGTGACATCAATGGTTTGCCAACCTCTTTCGGTGCAATAGCGCCGACAGAGTTTGATCTCATCCTGAATAAGCTGAAGGTCGGTGTAGCTGCCTTCTTCATCTTCATTGATCGAGCGAAGGCGATTGGTCCTAATTTGCGCAAGGCGCTCTGCACTGGTGGTCAGGCCAATGACAAATTTGTCTTTCAATATGTCCAGCATGGGCGGCATCGGCACATTGGGAACAAAGGGTACATTCATTGTTTTATACCCTTTGTTCGCAAGATAAATGCTGGTGGGCGTTTTGGAGGAGCGGGACACACCAATCAGGATGATATCAGCCTGCGGCAAGTCTTCGATCAGTTGCCCATCATCGTGTGCCATGGAAAACTGAAGGGCATCAATCCGTTCAAAATAATCAGCGTCCAGTGAATGTTGATGGCCCGGCTTATGGGATGCCTGAACCCCAAAATAAGACCCCAGCAGATTAATCACCGGATCTAGGATGGGCAGCACCGGCAAGTTAGCCTGACGACATTCTTTTTCCAGCACATCCCGAATTTCAGGGTTCACCAGCGTATACATAATAAGGCCAGGGTGCTCTTTGATATCATCCATCAAACGGCTCATTTGCATCGCGCTTCTAACCAAAGGCCAATAATGTTTGTGAACAACCACCCCTTCAAACTGAACCAGTGCGGCAGAGACAATTGCCTCCAGGGTTTCACCGGTAGAGTCGGAGACAAGATGTAAATGATATTCAACCATTTCTGTCATGTTTGCTCTCTGTTATTTTAACGTCGGTACCGAAGTTTTTAGATCACTGCATACGCTGCCCTGAGTCGCACAAGACCAATTGAATAACCTTGTGGATAACCTATCGGACAAGCCTTGGAACTTCTAAGGGAAAAATTATGCCCACAAAAACGAAAAGCAATCAGAACAGGATTATTCATTTTATCCCCGCCAAACAGTGAGCGTGAATAACTGTGCTGAAAATTCCCATATTTTGCCTTTATCCCCATTATCCACAATAAATAAGCGACTTTATCCCCAGTATATTTCCCGTAATTCCAATGATCAGAAGAATAAGTTTAACACTTATCAACAGATTTTTTTCTGAAAGACCATGCGACGATTTGAAACCTTTCATCTTGGGAAAAACATGTGGATAAAGTGTTTTCCACAGGATTCACAGGCATCTACAAAAACAACATCCTTTTTATTTAATCTATTATTTATTGGTGCTCGGTGTCATACAAACGATCGAGCCAAACTTTCCAAGGCTTGTATCCAGTAACTTCGATTTTAGGACTGCATGATGTCAAAACCGCTGCTTGAAACATTAAAAGGAAATCCTGGTGACCGGGTGCCTTTCTGGTTCATGCGCCAGGCAGGTCGGTATTTGCCGGAATACCGGGAAGTACGGGCCACGACAAAAAGCTTCATGGATTTTTGTTATAGCCCTGACAAGGCAGCTGAAGTAACCCTTCAACCAATCCGGCGCTATAATATGGATGGGGCTATTCTGTTTGCAGATATCCTTGTGGTGCCTGATGGACTTGGCCAAAATGTCTGGTTCGAGGCTGGTCATGGCCCAAAGCTTGACCCGGTAAATTCTGCGGACACATTCGCGGCTTTGTCTCTTGATGGCTTTCATGACAAGGTCGGTGCCGTTTATGAAACGGTTTCAAAACTGAAAAACAGTTTGCCAGCTGATAAAACCCTGCTCGGGTTTGCCGGGGCCCCCTGGACAGTTGCTACCTATATGGTTGAAGGCGCAGGCAGCAAAGATCACGGTGCAGCCCGCCAGCTTGGTTACGGCAATCAGGAACTGTTTGCGAGCATTCTGTATCTGCTTGTGGAAGCAACAGCAGCTTATCTTATCAGGCAGATTGATGCGGGTGCTGATGCGGTGCAGATTTTTGATAGCTGGGCCGCTGCCCTGCCGGAACCGGCGTTTGACGCATGGGTGATTGAACCGACAAAAGCAATTGTTGATCTGGTCCGTAAGGCGCACCCTGAAACACCGATTATTGGTTTCCCGCGCCTGTCAGGGGCGCAGTATACGCGCTATATTGCAGCAACGGGCGTTGATGCTGTTTCCCTGGATACGGGCGTGCCGCTTGAGTGGGCGCGCGATAACCTGCAAAATAAGGTATGTGTGCAGGGCAATATTGACCCTCATCTGGTGGTTGCTGGCGGTGACCCGATGCTGGCTGAAGCCACCCGGGTTCTCGAAACCTTCAAGGGCGGTGCGCATATCTTTAATCTGGGGCATGGGTTTGTCCCGCAAACGCCACCAGAAAATGTGGGCAAGCTTTCAGAACATATTCTGGCGTTCCGGCGGTAACCCGGGCCTACTGAATTTAGGAGGTGATGATGGAAGGTTTTTTAGGCAGCGCCTATTTGTGGGTGAAAGCATTCCACATCATTTTCGTGATTTTCTGGATGGCCGGCATGTTCATGATGCCCCGTTATTTTGCTTACCATATGCAATCTGATGTCGGTTCTGACGAAGATGCCAGATGGATTGAGCGTGAAGCGCGGGTTGATAAAATCATCCTGATGCCCGCCATGGGTGTTGCCTGGATTTTGGGCCTTAGCCTTGTTGCCCATGTTGGCTTGTCTGCTGGTGGCTGGCTTCATGCGAAGCTTTTGATCGTGTTTTTGTTTTCCGGGTTTCATGGGTTCCTGACCAAAGAGAGGAAGCGACTTGCCGCCGGAGAGAGAAACCGCAGCGAGAAATTTTACCGCATGATTAATGAACTGCCTGCGCTGGTTATTATTCTGGTGGTTATACTTGCGGTTACCAAACCATTTTGATGTGTTGGTGCCACGATAATTCAAAGCTCTTGACACTTCCCTGATTGATGGTAGCCTTTAGATCGCAGGCAAGATCTGTCTGTACGTCACAATTTCCCCCATTTCTGTATCTATTTATCATTTGGGGGCCAACTGCATGCTGGTGGCAGGGATTAACCTGATCGCTGCGGCCATACCGAAAAAAAGTCATAGTCTGACTGCATCTACAACAAACCGGGCCACATCTGAATAATCAGGATATTAAAAATCCACCCGCTACACGGCTTATCTTCTTATTAACAATAGTTTGGGCGATCCCATGCATCTTCAGGATCTGAAACAAAAATCACCCGCTGACCTTCTCTCTCTGGCTGAAGAAGTTGGCGTTGAAAACGCAAGCAGCATGCGCAAGCAGGACATGATGTTTGCTATCCTAAAACAACTGGCGGAGGACGATGTAGAAATCTCCGGTGGTGGTGTTATCGAAATTCTATCGGACGGCTTTGGTTTCCTTCGCAGTCCGGAAGCAAATTATCTGCCCGGGCCGGATGATATTTATGTCAGCCCAAGCCAGATCAGGCGGTTTGCGCTTAGAACCGGTGATACGGTTGAAGGCCAAATTCGCGCGCCAAAAGATGGGGAGCGTTATTTCGCGCTTCTGAAGGTTTCCAGCATTAATTTTGATGAGCCTGATAAAACCAAACACAAGGTTCACTTTGATAACCTGACACCGCTTTACCCGGACGAGCGCCTGAAGCTTGACCCCGACAATCCAACGGTCAAAGACAAATCTCCACGGGTTATTGATCTGGTTGCACCGATTGGTAAGGGCCAGCGGGCGCTTATCGTCGCGCCGCCCCGTACCGGTAAAACCGTGTTGCTGCAAAATATCGCCAAGTCTATTTCTGCCAATCACCCTGAATGTTATGTCATCGTTCTTCTGATCGATGAGCGCCCTGAGGAAGTGACCGACATGCAACGCTCTGTTAAGGGTGAGGTTGTCTCCTCCACGTTTGACGAACCAGCATCCCGTCACGTGCAGGTATCTGAAATGGTTATCGAAAAGGCCAAGCGTCTTGTAGAGCATGGAAAGGATGTTGTGATCCTGCTTGACAGTATTACCCGTCTTGCGCGCGCCTATAACACGGTGGTGCCATCAAGCGGCAAGGTTCTGACCGGCGGTGTAGACGCAAACGCGCTTCAGCGACCAAAGCGTTTCTTTGGTGCCGCGCGGAACATTGAGGAAGGTGGATCGCTTTCCATAATCGCAACCGCCCTTATTGAAACCGGTAGCCGCATGGACGAAGTGATCTTTGAGGAATTCAAAGGCACGGGTAACAGTGAAGTTATTCTGGACCGTAAAGTTGCTGACAAACGTGTGTTCCCGGCGATTGATATCCTCAAGTCCGGTACCCGGAAAGAAGAGCTGCTGGTGGATCCAGGCACGCTTTCCAAAATGTGGGTGCTACGCCGTATCCTTACGCCAATGGGCACTGTGGACGCGATGGAGTTCCTGCTTACCAAGCTGAAAGATGCGAAGAACAACGAAGATTTCTTCAATCAGATGAACAACTGATCTGGCTTGAAGACCTTAAAGAAAAGGCCCGCCAATTAGGTGGGCCTTTTTTGTTTCTGGTCAATTCTCTCGCGCTGCATCCAGAAACGGGTGTGGGTTTAGAATAACGATATCATTCCGTTTCCTAAGTCCTCGCAGGAACCAGTTTTTATGGCCTGCGCCGTAGGTGATCAGGATGCGTTTACCCTGCCCTTTCAATCGGTCCAGCGCATCTGCGATGTGGCCATAGTGGGCTTCATTGATGGTGGTCCATCCACCTGTTCCCAGCTCATCATTAAACAGACGATCATAGGGCTCCAGCATCTTGTAGGTTACATCGTCATACAGGTCACTGTTGATATAATAAGGGTCTTCTTCAACGCCTTTGCGTTTCTCTGTCGCCCAGTTGATAGCAGCCTGATATTCAGCCCAGTCGTCGGCGCGGGCTGGGTCATTCTGGATGCGATTAAGCGCATTGCGTCGGTATTCATTCATGTGGCTGTTCCAGCCCGCGGTGCCGATCATTTCAAAATCCATACGCTTTGAAAGCGGGAACAAGGCGCCCACATATTCCGGGAAGCGTTTTGCTCGTGGTTCTTGAATCTCCCCTGTTTCACGGAAACCTTTCATGGTGGCTTCCATCCGGTTCGGTGGAATTTCAACCAGCACATAATCCGGGTCAATTGCTTCAAACACACGGGTCAGATACGGCAGGCCGTAGGTTTTGCTATCGGTATGGCCGCCATGGATCATACCCAGAATGATCACTTCATTCTTGGCTGCGCCAACAGGCGCTGTTTCAGCGGGTGGAATATCAATAATAGAGAGCGTGCCGCTTACTTCATTGCTGACAAAAAGCTTGTCACCATAGGCGCGCATAACAATGGGTTGTTCGCCGACAGTGATGGTATCCACCACCACGCGCTTCGCTACATCAATGATGGAGAGCGTGTTTTCGCCTGCATTGTTTACAAAGGCAAACCGGCCATCACTGCTTTCGGTCACGGCAAAGGGGCGTTCGCCAATGCCATCAGTGATGGAAGTAATCACATCAAAAGAGGCAGTGTTAATAAGCTGCACTTGGTTTGCACCACCGCAGGCAACCATATAGGTGTTCTCCCCTTCCACCAGGGCGCCGCCTTCAGGCGATTTGCTGACAGGAGTTCGAGCCACTTCTTTTTCGTTCAGGAGGTCGATGACAGAAACAGTGCTTTCGCCCCGATTGGGCACAAATGCGAGCACACCGTCACGGGTAACATCAGCGGGATAGGGGCGTTTGCCTGTACTGTATGTTCTTACCAACTGGCTGGCCTTCGGGTCGAATATTGTCAGCGTATCCGCAAACTCGCTTGTGACATGCGTCAGACCAGCAGCAAGATTTTCAGTGAATAAGCTAGGGCTTTTGCCAACAGGCCAGCGGGTAAGTTCCTCTCCTGTCTTGCCGTCCAGTTCCACCAGATGCTCGCCCTGAAAGGTGGTGACCAACCAGCCGTTTTTGCTTTTGATGATATCAAGCGGTGTGCCGGGAACAGACCAGCGGGAGAGTTCTTCACCACTTTCCAGATCAATGCGAACAATGGCATCCTCGCCGGAAAGCGCGATTAGAAGAGTTTCCCCGTCAAGGCGCATGCCATGTGGGGCTGCGCCAACAGCATAGGTTTTTGAAACCTTGATGCCCGTATCAGCGGCGACAGCTGTTGAGAATAATAAACTGATCGCAAGTAAAATCTGTGCCGATGTGCGCACGGGCCCTCTCCCTCTATTCCTCAAAAAATCCCCTGATAGAATTTATAAGAAAGAGGTACGAACCCCGCCAGTCACAAGTGCTTTATGACGCTTGGCTCAGTCTTTCAGATGGTCATCAAAGAATGATGCTGACCGTGCGTTGGCAAGGTTAGCGGCGCCTGTGTCCCAGTTAATGCCGTCAGGGCGGGCAAAGGCATGATCAACGCCAGCATAGCTATAGATGGTGATGTTGCTATTGTCCTTCAGGCCGTCTTTGATGGCGGCTTGTGTGTCTTTGTCAACAAAGCCATCTTCTTCCGCGATATGCATCAAAAGCGGGTTGGTAATGTTTGCCTGTTCACCCAGCTTTGTTTCAATGCCCACACCGTAATAGGAAACACAGGCATCAGCATCTGTTTCAGCGGCGGTTTTGTAAGCAAGCAAACCGCCAAGGCAATAACCAACCGCACCAACTTTGCCACTGCCGCCAGTTATTTTGCGTGCAGCAGCAACTGTCGCAGATATGTCTTCCATGCCTTTGTCATGGTCGAAGTTCTGGAAATAGCCAAAGGCTTCGTCCCATTCAGCCTGGCTTTTGTCGGTGATATCTACGCCGGGCTTCATGCGCCAAAACAGGTCTGGGCAAATGGCGATATAGCCTTTTTCCGCGAGGTCATCACAGATTTCACGCATGCCAGCGTTCACGCCGAATATCTCTTGCAGTGCGATGATAACCGGGCCACTTCCTGTTTGTGGGCGGGCAACATAGGCGCTGAAACTGCCGCTGCCATCTTGGGCGTCTATGGTGATTGTGTCTGTCATGTCCCTTCTCCCGGCTTGGTTGTTTTGAGCTTTTTATCTGTGAATTATGACAGCTTAACCATCAAGTGCGCCAGACATTTCGAGTGCATAGCCATGTTCAACGCTGATCGCTCCTTCAAGCACAAGAAGGGCGCGTTTGGTGTAAAGACCACCATCGCCAGAGTAGCCGCCCATTTTGCCGCCGCTCGCCATCACCCTGTGGCATGGGATAATGATGGGTATGGGGTTGCGACCGCAGGCTGTACCTACAGGCTGTGCGGCGGAACCAATGGATTTTGCGAGTTCACCGTATGTTTGGATAGACCCGTATGGAATACCCATCATCGCATCCCAAACTTTCTTCTGGTGTTTTGTACCTAGTGGCTCCAGTGGCAAATCAAACTTTGTCAGGTCACCGTCGAAATAGGCATCAAGCTGTTTCTTGGCTTCGATAAGAAGCGGCGATGGAACCTGAAAGGGAGACCAGCCCCAATCAAGTGCGATGATTGATCCTTCAAGTTCCGAGATAGTGATATCTATCACTGGTGTGTGCATGGAAAGCTGAAACATCGACCCCTCAACGGAAAGCTCTATCATTTGCAATCACATGATTGCGCTTAATCTTGCTAATGTGCCAAAAGACGGGGAGCAAGAAAAAGCTGAAAACACGCTGAACAAATTTTGGTGCTCAGTCGAGATAGGCCGGGAAACAGACTATGCAAAATGCAGATACCATATTTGCGCTTTCAAGTGGTGCAGGTACCGCGGGTGTTGCGGTTGTTCGCTTGTCTGGCCCGTCGTCTAAACATGCGCTTTCCGCATTAACGTATGGCCGCGTTCCACCCGCGCGGCAGGCGGCGCTGCGTGCCCTAACCCACCCTGAAACTGAGGCTGTGCTCGATCAGGCATTGGTTTTGGTGTTTGACGCACCGGCCAGCTTCACTGGTGAAGACGTGGTTGAGCTGCATTTGCATGGTGGTCGCGCTGTGGTCGAAGGCGTTTTGTCGGCGCTCCTTGATATGAACGAACTGCGACCCGCTGAACCGGGGGAGTTTTCCCGCCGGGCTTTTGAAAACAATAAGTTAGACCTGACGGAAGCTGAAGGGTTAAATGACCTTATCCACGCGCAGACAGCTGCACAGCGGGATCAGGCGCTGCGGCAAATGGATGGGGATTTACGCGCACTTTACGATGGTTGGCGCGCTGACCTTCTTGCACATCTGGCCCATTTGGAGGCTGACATTGATTTCCCTGATGAAGACTTGCCTGACGGCGTTGCTGGCGCTGTATTACCCAAAATGTTGGTTCTCAAGGGTGCGATAACACAACATATTGTGGATGGACGTAAGGGGCGCATGTTACGGGACGGGTTCAGGTTGACCGTGCTTGGCGAGCCAAATGCTGGCAAATCCACTCTCGTTAATGCGCTCGCTAAATCAGATGTTGCTATCGTGTCTGACGAAGCCGGCACGACGCGAGATGTGATCGAAGTGCAGCTTGACCTCGGCGGCTTCCCAGTCCGTCTTATTGACACAGCAGGTCTTCGTGACAGCGACAGCAATATTGAGCAGGAAGGCGTCCGGCGTGCCATTGCTCGGGCTGAGGAAGCAGACCTTAAGCTTGTTCTGGTGCGTGCAGACGAATGGCCATCGGTGCCTGAAACCATGGAACAGTGGCTTGATGGTGATGCTCTTTTGGTTGTGTCGCAAACGGACCGGGTAAAAGCTGACGAGATGTTTCACGTGAAACACCCTGCGATGAAAACCACGGCGGGCGTTGTTTCGGCGTCGGCTAAAAAAGGGTTAGGCATGACAGAGCTTTTCTCCAAGATTGAAGAGGTTGTTCGCGACCGTATGTCAACTGGCGATGCGCCTGTGCTTACCAGAATGCGCCACCAACGGGCGTTAGAAGAAACGATCCATCATCTGGAGCGATTTGAAAATAATGCAGGGCACGATGCCGTCCTTGCGGCTGAAGATGTGCGAATGGCCGTTCGCGCGCTCGGGCGTATTACCGGGCGTGTTGATGTTGAGGACATGCTCGACATCGTATTCTCAGATTTCTGTATCGGTAAATAGGGGAGCTTCTCCTATTTTACCAACTCGATGTTTCACGTGAAACATCCCTTGCTTGCGATACACAAAACCCAACATTCAGTTAGCTTTGACTTAAGCCTTGAACACTTATATAGGGTGCAAACTTATTGAATTTGCGCCCTTTTGGCGCACATCGGTTGGACAGGTTATATGACGGATTTTGATGTCATTGTTATTGGGGGTGGACATGCTGGCTGTGAGGCGGCGGCAGCGTCGGCGCGTGCCGGTGCGCGCACTATGCTGATCACCCACAAGCCTGAGACCATCGGTGAAATGTCCTGTAACCCAGCGATCGGTGGATTAGGAAAAGGGCATCTGGTTCGAGAGATTGACGCGCTTGATGGCGTGATGGGGCGTGTGGCGGATGCGTCTGGTATTCAATTCCGTCTGCTTAATCGGCGCAAGGGGCCTGCGGTGCAAGGCCCGCGGTGCCAGTCCGACAGGAAGCTATACCGCGAAGCAATGCAGCAAACACTTGCTGATTATCCCAACCTGACCATTGAAGCGGGTGCAGTTGAAGACCTGATATTTGATCGAGAGCTTGGCCTGGAAGACGCGACCGAGAAACCTGTTTGCAAAGGCGTCGTCACGGAGGACGGGAGGCAGTTCTCAGCGGATGCTGTTATCCTGACGACCGGGACTTTTCTTCGCGGTCTGATCCATATTGGTGAAACCAAAATACCAGCAGGCCGGGTAGATGAGGCACCAGCTCTTGGGCTTTCAGATACACTCGAAGCGCTCGGTTTTGAACTTGGTCGTTTGAAAACTGGAACCCCTGCCCGGCTGGATGGCCGAACCATTGATTGGTCCAAATGCATAGAACAGCCGGGCGACGAACCTCCTGTCCCTTTTTCGTTTCTGTCGGACCAGATCACGGTGCCGCAGGTGAGTTGTTATCTCACCCGCACAACAGCGGAGACCCATGAAATCATTCGGGATAATCTGCACCGCGCGCCCATGTATTCTGGCCAGATTGACAGCAACGGCCCGCGTTACTGTCCTTCAATCGAAGACAAGGTTGTTCGCTTTGCCGATAAGGAAAGCCATCAGGTTTTCCTTGAGCCTGAAGGACTGGATGACCACACCGTGTACCCAAATGGCATTTCGACAAGCCTGCCGGAAGATGTGCAGGAACAGATGGTTCGCACCATTCCAGGTCTTGAGAATGTCACTATTTTAAAACCCGGGTACGCCATCGAGTATGACTTCGTTGACCCGCGTGAACTGCGCCCTACGCTGGAAACCCGGCGTGCGACCGGGCTTTATCTCGCTGGCCAGATCAATGGCACGACCGGGTATGAAGAAGCGGCAGCGCAAGGGCTGATCGCAGGCGTCAATGCGGCGTTGAAAACAACAGGCGACGGGCGCGATTTCGTTCTGGATCGTGCTGATGGTTATATCGGTGTGATGATTGATGACCTTGTAACCCAGGGCACGCGCGAGCCTTACCGCATGTTTACCAGTCGGGCCGAGTACCGACTAACATTGCGGGCCGACAATGCAGACCAGCGTTTAACCGAAATTGGGGCCGGTTTTGGTCTCGTTAAAGAAGAGCGGGCAGCTTCGTTTCGGGACAAAGCAGAATCTCTGGCCGACGCTCGAGGGTTGCTTGAAAGCCTTTCTCTTACGCCAAATGAGGCAGCCAAGTATGGCTTGAAGATTAATCAGGACGGCGTCCGGCGTAGCGCTGTTACCCTGCTTGGTTTTACAGAAATCAGCTTTGAAACACTGACGTCTATCTGGCCTGATAAGCTGTCGTCCATAAGCGAAGAGATCGCGCGGCAAGTCGAAATTGACGCCATGTATCGTGGTTATCTTGATCGCCAGAAACAGGATGTGATAGCGTTCCGTAAAGATGAAGCCTTGGCAGTGCCCGAAGATTTGGACTTTGCTTCAATTGAGGGGCTATCCAATGAAATGCGGGAGAAGTTCTCGGTCGCGCGCCCAACGACACTTGGCGCCGCGGCACGTATTGCAGGTGTAACACCAGCCGCTCTTACTATCCTGCTTGCCCATATCAAGAAACGCAAAGCGGCCTAGATAACAATGAAAACCGATCCAGTTTACGACGCGACAGACTTCGCTCGGGATATCGATGTTTCACGTGAAACATTGGATGCCCTTACACTGTATGCGGATCAGTTGGCGAAATGGCAAAAGGCAAAAAACCTTGTTGCTAACTCCACGCTTGAAGACCGGTGGCGGCGGCATTTCCTTGATTCTGCTCAGCTTTATCCGCTTATTCGAAAGTATCATCCCAAGGGAAACCTTACCCTTCTCGATATTGGCTCAGGCGCAGGTTTTCCGGGCTTGGTGCTCTCTATCATGGGACTTGGGAGTGTTGAGCTTGTTGAATCAAACGGGCGCAAATGCGTTTTCATGAATCAGGTTGCACGCGCTACCGCTGCGCCAGCCAAAGCCCTTAATGAGCGAATCGAAGCATTGCCGCCGCGCCAGGTTGATATAATTTGCTCTCGTGCCTGTGCAAAAGTCGTTCAATTGCTCGATTGGTCCGAACCCTTTATCTCGGAAACGACAGAAATGTGGCTTCTGAAGGGGGAAGGCGCAGAAGAGGAATTGACCCAGGCAGCCGCTTCATGGAATATGAGCGTCGAGCGGTTCGACAGTCTATCGAGTTCCACGGGTACAATCCTCAGGCTTTCTCGCATAAAAAGAAGATAAACCGCTGTAATGTTTGATTTTTAGGGGTTGCTTCATGCAGGACGGGGTGCGCGCAAGCATTATCGCAGTCGCCAATCAAAAAGGCGGTGTTGGTAAAACAACCACAGCTATCAATTTGGCTACAGCCGTAGCTGCCGTTAAGAAAAAGGTGCTTGTGCTAGACCTTGACCCTCAAGGCAATGCTAGCACCGGCCTTGGTGTTGACCGGGCCAGCCGCGATATCACGGCCTACGATATTGTTCTAGGGGCTGCAGTGCTGGATGACGCAGTTCTGGAAACAGAAATTCCGGGCCTTAGTATCGTTCCGTCAACGATTGACCTTTCAGGTGCGGACCTGGAGCTTGCTGAGTTGCCCCAGCGTAACTTCCGTCTTCAATACGCCCTGGAAAAGGCTCAGGCGAGAGAGAAATATGATTATATTTTCATAGATTGCCCGCCATCTTTAAGCCTTTTGACAATCAATGCGCTTGTCGCTTCAGACTCTGTCCTTGTTCCGCTTCAGTGTGAGTTTTTCGCCCTTGAAGGGTTAAGCCTGCTTTTGAAGACCGTTGAGCAGGTTCGTGGTGGTTTAAACCCTTCTCTTACTATCAATGGTGTGGTGCTGACCATGTTCGACAAACGCAACAATTTGTCCGTTCAGGTAGCGAGCGATGTTCGTGATTATTTGGGCGACAAAGTGTTTGAGACCGTTATTCCCCGCAATGTCCGGGTTTCCGAGGCACCAAGCTTTGGCAAGCCAGCCCTTCTTTATGATCATCGGTGTGTTGGCAGCAGGGCTTATATTGACCTCGCGCGGGAGATGTTAACCAGGGACGCTGCCGCACAGGCCGCATAGTATAATAAAAACAAAGAGTTACAGGTGATTTATGGCAAAAACGGTTAGACAGGGACTGGGGCGCGGGCTTTCTGCTTTGCTGGGTGATGACCGGCCAGTGATCGAGACGGAAGCACAAGCTGAATCTGTTGAGGATAGCGCTACAGCGCAAGGCCCTGGCCGTCGCCGTTTGCCGATTGAGTTCCTGGAACGTAACAGCGACCAGCCACGCTATCGTTTTGATGATGTAGCACTTGAAGAACTCGCGCTTTCCATCAAGGAAAAGGGGCTTTTGCAACCGATTTTGGTTCGTGAGATTGGGCCCGATAAATACCAGATCGTAGCAGGCGAACGGCGTTGGCGTGCCGCACAAAAAGCGGGTGTGCATGAAGTACCTGTTGTTGTGCGTGACCTGACAGACACCGAGGTGCTCGAGGTTGCTATCATTGAAAATATCCAGCGGGAAGACCTGTCTGCAATCGAAGAAGCGACCGCTTACAAACGCCTGATGGATGAGTTCAGCCATACTCAGGAAGCTGTAGCTGGCATTGTTGGCAAAAGCCGTAGCCATGTCACCAACTTACTGAGGCTTCTTAATCTGCCACAAAAGGTTCGTGACCTTGTGGATGAAGGCCGGTTGACCATGGGGCATGCCAGGGCGCTTCTGTCAGCCGATGATCCTCTTTCCCTTGCAGGAAAGGTGATTGCAGATGGCATGAGTGTGCGCCAGACAGAGGCGGCAGCAAAGTCAGGTGAAATTAAGCGCCGAGAGCCAACGCCGGGTGGGCGCGGCAAATCATCGTCGCGCAAGGATGCAGACACGATCGCGCTTGAAAAAGACCTGACGGCAGCACTTTCCATGAAGGTGAGCATAGACCATCAAGGCGAAGGCGGTTCGGTCACTATTTCCTATAAAACGCTGGAAGAGCTGGACGAGCTTTGTTCAAAGCTCGGTGTTTGCGGTTTCTGATAAAGCTCTGTAATCAAAGCCTTTCTTCAACAGCATCCCAAATCTCAGCTTCCAGGCTTACACCATCAAACTGGTTTACAGATTGTAAGCCAGTCGGTGATGTCACATTGATTTCGGTGAGCCAGTCGCCGATGACATCAATGCCAACAAAGGTCAGGCCGCGTTTTTTCAGGTCAGGTCCGATTGTGTCGCAAATAAACTTTTCGCGGTCGGTCAATGCGGACTCAACTGCTGTGCCGCCAGCAACAAGGTTGGAGCGTATTTCACCCTTTGCAGGCACCCGGTTAATGGCACCAACCGCTTTGCCGTCGATCAGGATGATGCGTTTGTCGCCGTCTACTACTTCAGGCAAGAATTTTTGCACCATCACTGGCTCGCGTGATGCCTCAAGGAACATCTCCAGCAGGCTGCCCAGATTTGAATCGCCTTCTTTCAGGTGAAACACACCGACACCGCCGTTTCCATAAAGTGGCTTAACAATAATTTCGCCATGCTCTTCCCGGAAAACCTTTACCTCGGCTTCACTGCGAGTGATCAGGGTTGGCGGCATTAACTCTCGGAATTTGGCAACGAACAGTTTTTCGGGTGCGTTTCGTACTTCTGCCGGGTTGTTCATGACCAGCGTGTCATCAGCGATCAGGTCCAGCAGGTGTGTTGCGGTAATATAGGACATGTCAAACGGTGGGTCTTGACGCATCCAGATGACATCAACCGTGCGCAAGTCAAGAGTTACAGGTTCAGACAGGAAGGTAAAATGGTTGCCCTTCTCGCGCCGCACCTCCACTTGCCGTGCGGTCGCATAAACTTCCCCGTCTTTGTAGGAAAGGTCTTCTGCCAGATAGTGCCACAGCTTGTAACCGCGCTTTTGCGCTTCCAGCATCAAAACAAAGGTGCTGTCTCCGTCTATATTGACCCCTTCCATCGGGTCCATTTGGAAAGCGACTTGTTTGTTAGCTGATGACATGGTTTTTCCTCATGGTTACAAACACTTGTAAGTGTTTTTGGCTAAACTGGTTCGCGGAATTTCACCAACCAGGCCGCCACGCGTCCTTCATATGGGACGGAAGCTTGCCGGGCGCAACCGCAATTACATCGAATCTGCATGCAAATTCCTGTGATGATTGTTGTTGAAGCCAGTGGTTTGCCGCAGCTTCGATCCGCGATTTCTGTTTTTGTGTAATACTTTCAAAGGCTTCATCGAAAGTCTTCCGGGCCTTCACTTCAATAAAAACAAACAAGCTTCCTTTGCTGGCGATTAGGTCAATCTCCCCGACTGGGGATTTAAAGCGACGTGCGAGAATTCGGTAGCCTTTAAGCTTCAGCATCAATTCTGCTTTTGCTTCTGCCTTTCGGCCACGTTTTTCAGCAGCTTGACGCTTATTCGATGATGGTGTCATGCGCTGTATCCCATCACCTTCCTTACCCCTCATTGGCCTTCGATATTTCCAAGGCTTTGTTATAAAGCTCTTTTTTGCGCACACCGGTCAGCTCGGCAACAAAAGCGGCGGCTGACTTGACGCTCATATGCTCTAGTGACTTGTGAAGCAGCATATCTGCGTCCAACTCTGCTTTTTGCCCCTGTTCTATCCGGTTGCCTTCGATAACCACGACAATTTCACCTTTTGGCGGGCCATTTTCTTCGTAGCGGGCCACAAGGCTGGCAAGGTCTCCCCTGACAACCTCTTCAAACTTCTTACTGATTTCCCGACATACGGCGGCTTGTCGGTTGCCAAGCGCTGATAGCGCATCCGAAAGCCCGGCAGAGAGCCTGCGAGCGCTTTCATAATAAACAAGGCTGCCACGCTCGCCCTTTTCTGCTTCAAACCATGTTTTTCGGGCCCCGCTTTTGTTGGGGCTGAAGCCCAGAAAAATAAACCTGTCCGTTGGAAGGCCCGCAAGTGTTAAGGCTGCAATCACCGCTGAAGGTCCGGGCAAACTGGTAACATAATGGCCTTGCTCAGTCAGATACTCCACAAGCTTAAAGCCGGGGTCCGATATAAGCGGTGTGCCGGCATCTGACACCAGCGCAACTGCTTTGCCATCATTGATAAGTGCTTCAATTTTGGGCCGCTGAGTTTCCCCGTTATGTTCGTGATAAGCCATAGTCGGCTTTTTAATCAGGAAGGCTTGCAACAGTTTACCGGTAACCCGTGTGTCTTCGCAGGCAATAACGTCAACAGCCTTTAGGGTATCAAGCGCGCGTTTGCCTATGTCACCCAGGTTGCCAATTGGCGTTGCCACGATGTGAAGGCCGACCTTCAATTTTGCTGGGCGATTTTCTTCGCTCATAAACCATGTTTCCTGATTTGGGTGCTGAAGACCAAACTTCTGCCACGATCCTCTGTCACATACCTTATTGCAACAGTCAGACAGGAACGAAAGCAAATTCAAGCCTGTGGTCCATGCGATGATTTACAGCGCCTGCCTTTGTCCTTACTGTCTCGGCGAGATGTCTGATACCAAATTGTCTGAAGTTCATGAGATATCAAACGTGAAAAGGCTGCGAAACTTTCTGGCGTTTTTCCTGGTTTTTGTACTGGCCTCCTGTGGGGGTGAGACCCCTTCGCCTGTGGTGGCTCCTGCCCCAACGGTTGAAGGTCTCCCTGACGACCCGGAAGAGGTCGTGGCAGATGTTTTGCCAGAATATTCAGAACCCATTGAAAACACGGCTGATATGCAGTCTGAAGCTGTTACTGTTGCGCTTATGCTGCCACTTTCCGGCCCTGATGCAGAGGCGAGCAAAGCCCTGATGCGGGCGGCGACAATGGCGCTTTTTGATGCCTATGACCCCCGCATTAAAATTCTTCCGCTTGATACACAGAGCGACCCAGCTATTGCTGAACAGAAGGCGGAAGAGGCTGTTGCTGCTGGGGTTTCGGTTGTGCTCGGTCCGCTTCTCTCCAGCAATGTCAGGGCGGTGGGTGAAAAACTGAAAGGCACCGGTATTCCCATCGTCGGGTTTTCAAACGATAGCACCGTCGCCGCAGAAGGGCGGTTTGTTATCGGCTTTTTGCCGGAAGCAGAGGTGAAGCGTGTGGTTGACCATGCTGTTGGCGCAGGGCTGGTTAATTTTGGTGCGCTTGTGCCCATGGGCCGTTACGGCGACAGAATCCGCACAGCGTTTGGTGACACAGCAACAGTTGCGGGTATTGAAGTTTCAGCGATGGAAAGCTATCCGCCGGACGCGGACGCACTGTTTGAGCCGGTCAAGCGCCTTGCCAAATATGATGAGCGCCGGGATGACGTGCGCCGCGAAGTGCGCTTTTTGAGGGCGCTTCGGGATGATGTAACGGATGAAATTGCCGAAAAGCTTGAAGAAGCTGAAGTAATGGAAGGTGTAGAGTTTGATGCAGTGCTTGTTCCCGAAGGTGGGGCGTTGATGCGCACGCTAGCGCCGTTGCTGCCCTTCTATGAAATTGACCCTAACCGGGTAAAGCTACTGGGCACTGGCCTTTGGAATGACGAAGGTTTGCTGGGCGAGCCGCCCTTGCAAGGGGCGTGGTTTGCCGCGCCAAACCCCACTGCCCCCAATGCATTCCTCGATCGCTATGAAGGACTGTATGGAGAGCGGGCCCCGCGTATCGCAACACTTGCTTATGACGCCATGTCTTTGGTTGCCAGCCTTGCCAAACAACCAGTGACAGAAAGTGGTGTATCAGATGGTGAGGGGGAAGACCGCCCCACCCCTTTTGAAGGCGCAGTGGATACACGCTTTGCTGTCGAGCGTTTTCTCGCACCGGAGGGTTTTATGGGGGTTGATGGTCTTTTCCGGCTCTTGCCAGATGGTACGAGCGAGCGCGCCCTCGCAATTCTGGAAGTGAACCGGCGCGGGTTTCGGGTGGTTGACCCGGCACCAGATAGTTTTCCGTCTTTTGGTTATGCGCTGAAAAACTGATTGGTGGCTATCAAGCCAGTATTTTAGGTAGTAAGAAGTTCAGCAGGGGCCGCCCAGTATCAGTCAAGTATATCTGATTGTCGTTCCTGCTGATGTGGCCTGACTGTATCAGGCTATCCAAGGCTTCATTGTCGATGATGCCGTCATCTGTGGACTCAATGTTAATACCACTTTTGAGCCGCAGCCCCATCATAACACGCTCGACTTGTGCCTCTTGCGCACTTATTTCTTCGGTTTCCTCGATGCCAGCTCCGTTTTCCTCAACGGCTTTCAACCAATCTTCTGGACGTTTTATTTGCTGATGGGCCAGCAGCCCGGTTTCCGAGGGAAGGCGACCGTGAGCACCCGGGCCAATACCAACATAATACCCCCCATGCCAGTAGGTCAGGTTGTGCTGGCTTTCCTGCCCAGGCTTGGCGTGGTTGGAAATTTCGTAGGCAGGCAAACCACTTGCGGTTGTTAACTCTTGTGTGAGGTCAAACAAGGCTGCCGCTTCGTCTTCATCGGGCAGGCTAAACTTTCCGCGATTGAACTGATGGTAGAAAGCTGTGCCTTCTTCAATGGTCAGCTGATAAAGCGACAAGTGAGACGGTGAAAAGCCGAGAGCGTATTGCAGTTCCTGCCGCCAATCTTCAAGTGATTGATGAGGAAGCGCATAAATAAGGTCAAAGCTGAAGCGTTCAAAGTTATCTTGCGCGACTTTTATCGCTTTTTCCGCTTCACCCGCAGAATGCAGCCTGCCAAGGAACTTTAGGGATTCATCCTTAAAGCTTTGAACGCCAATGGAAACCCGATTTACACCAGCAGCGGCATAGTCGGTAAACCGGCTTGCCTCCACGCTTGATGGGTTTGCTTCAAGGGTAATTTCAATGTCGCCCCCAGGTGACCAGAGCCTTTTGATTTCCTGAATAATGGCCGCAGTTGTTTCTGGCGGCATCAGGCTTGGTGTACCGCCGCCAAAGAAAATGGACGTGGCCGTCAGGTTCGGGAATTTGGCTGCGAAAGTCCTGATTTCCTGCAACATACCGGTTTGCCACGCTTTTTGGTCTACCCGCTCGCGCACATGGCTGTTGAAATCGCAGTAAGGGCATTTTTTTGCGCAAAAAGGCCAATGCACATAGATGGCCGCATTCGTATGTTGGTTAACAACAGGAAACTTGCTGGCGTCAGGTCTTTTTAAAGCAGGCATCGATCAACTGCCGGAAGGCGTCCGCTCTGTGGCTCATGGCATGTTTGTTAGCGGGCTCCATCTCTGCAAAGGTTGTGCTGTGCCCTTCCGGGATGAATATGGGGTCGTACCCGAAGCCTTTTTTGCCGCGCATGGGCCATGTGACAGAACCGAAAACCTTGCCTTCAAAGTTTTCGGTGTGGCCATCAGGCCAGGCAAGCGACAGGGCGCAAGTGAAGTTGGCCCCGCGGTCCGGGTTGTCGCCCAGTTTGTCAATCACCGCTTTCATGCCGATGTTAAAGTTTCTGTCCGGACCGGCCCAATCAGCGGTATAAATGCCTGGCTCACCACCAAGGCCGTGCACTTCGATACCGCTATCGTCCGAAAGCGATGGTAGGCCGGAAGCTGTTGCAGCAGCCAGAGACTTGATCTTTGCGTTGCCGATAAAGCTGTCAGCATCCTCAACAGGCACAGGCAGGTCCAATTCTCCGACAGAAATGGTTTCCACACCAAAAGGCGCAAGCAGTTCACCAATTTCGCGGACCTTGCCTTTGTTGTGGCTTGCTATCACTAGTTTGGTGCCATCGAAATGCCGGGCCATCAAGTTTATCCCTTATAGCTGGCGATTGCCGCTTCTTGCGCGCGCTTGATTTGGTCACAGCCAATGCGTGCCAGACGGAGCAGGCGCATAAATTCCTCCTCGGAAAATGGCTCTTCTTCAGCGGTGGACTGGATTTCCACAATGCCGCCATTGCCGGTTAGCACAAAATTAGCGTCAGTTGCGGCGGCGCTGTCCTCCGGGTAGTCAAGGTCGAGCACGGGGGCACCTTCATAAATGCCGCAAGAAATGGCCGCAACGCTATCTGTAAAGGGCGAAACCGCGAGTTCGCCTTTTTCAATCAACCAGTCAAAACACTGGTGAAGTGCAACATAAGCACCGGAAATTGATGCGGTTCTTGTGCCGCCGTCTGCCTGAATAACATCACAGTCCAGGCGAATTTGCCGCTCGCCCAGCAACTCCAGGTCAACAACTGCCCGAAGCGCGCGGCCAATCAAACGCTGGATTTCCTGCGTGCGGCCAGATTGCTTGCCTTTGGCGGCTTCGCGCGGCATCCGGCCATGTGTGGAGCGGGGCAACATGCCATATTCGGCAGTAATCCAGCCCTTGCCAGTATCACGCAGCCAAGATGGCGCTCGCTCTTCAAAGGTGGCAGTGACGAGCACATGTGTGTCACCAAACTTCACAAAGCAGCTGCCTTCTGCGTGTTTGGCAAAGCCCGGAATCATTTCGATAGCGCGCATTTCGTCGTGGGTTCGTCCGCTGGGTCGCATGGAATATCCTTTGAGGTATTATTGTTGTGGCCCGAAGGTGTTTGGCCTGTTGCCCCTTCTAGCGTGCAGCCCCATATAGGTCAAAGACCTTAAGCTTGCACGGGCTTGTTTTTTCTGCCGTTGACGAACCCGGTATGATTTTTTTACGGTCTGAACAGTATTGTTGCCATGCTTAAAGCAGGGAGAGGAACAGGGTGTCGATTGCGAAACTGACAGACCGGTCAAAAAATATCTTCCAGCAAATTGTTGAAACCTATCTGGATACGGGAGACCCGGTTGGGTCCCGCACCATCAGCCGGGCGGATGGCATCAATGTATCTGCGGCCACCATCCGGAATGTTATGTCTGACCTCGAGGAAGCAGGGCTGATATCGGCGCCGCATACGTCCGCCGGCAGGGTGCCAACGGATTTGGGCCTCCGGCTTTTTGTTGATGGCATGATGGAGGTGGGCAACCTCACCAAGTCCGAGCGGGAGGCTATCAAGGGACAGTGTATTTCGTCGGGCAAGCGGTTTGAAAATATTTTGTCGGATGCGACAAAGGCACTGTCCGGGCTTTCGCAGTGCGCCTCGCTTGTGATGGTGCCGCATCAGGAAGCAAGAGTACGCCATATCGAATTTGTGCCTTTGTCACAATCTCAAGCGCTTGTGGTTATGGTGTCGGAAGACGGCATTGTGGAAAACCGCCTGATTGATTTGCCTCCGGGCCTGCCAACCTCTGCGCTCGTTCAGGCAACTAACTTCATGAATGCACGGCTTGCAGGTCGTGCGCTTGATGATGTGCTTGTCTCTATCCAGAAAGAACTGCAAAGCAGGCAGAGCGAACTGGACACCCTTACAGAAAAGGTAGTGGAAAGCGGCCTTGCCGTATGGGCGGGTGGAGAGCCCCAGTCTTCAACGCTGATTGTGTCTGGCCAAAGCAATTTACTTGAAAATGTGCAGGCGACGGACGAGTTGGAGCGCATGAAACAGCTATTTGATGAACTGGAGCGCAAAAAAGACTTGATCAAACTGATGGAACTGGCCAAAGACGGGCGCGGCGTGCGCCTTTTCATTGGCTCGGAAAATAATTTATTTTCCCTGTCGGGTTCATCTTTGGTGGTTTCTCCCTATATGAATGGCGCAAACAAGATTGTTGGTGTGATTGGTGTGATAGGGCCGACCCGGCTGAATTATGCGCGGATCGTTCCGATGGTTGACTATACCGCCCAGGTGGTTGGTCGCCTGCTGTAGACGTTAAAGAGTTAAGGGAAGTGCGACATGAGCGCAGAAGAACAAAAACCTGTTGAAGAAAATCAGGACGAATTGGATCAAGCAGACGGTGCTGCAGAGCAGCAGGTTGAAGATACCATGGAAGAGCTTGACCCTGTTGCAGCCCTTCAGGAAGAAGTTGCGGCACTTAAGGACCAGCTTCTGCGGGCGCGCGCCGAAACCGAAAACGTTCGCCGCCGGGCTGACCGGGACAAGCAAGACGCAAGCGCCTATGCTGTGACTGGGTTTGCCCGCGATATGCTGAATGTTAGCGATAACCTTCGCCGTGCACTCGACAGCATGCCCGATGATGTGGCGGACGAAATGAAAGCTTTTGTTGAAGGTGTAGAGATGACCGAGCGCGAGCTTCTCAACACCATGGAGCGGTATGGCATTAAAAAGGTGGAACCAGAGGTCGGTGATAAGTTTGATCATAAATTCCATCAGGCCATGTTCGAAGTGCCCACCACAGATTATGCGCCCGGCAGCGTGATGCAGGTTGTGGCCACAGGCTATGTGATTAAGGACCGCCTGCTGCGGCCAGCTATGGTTGGCGTTGCCAAGGGTGAAGCCAAAGCGGTTGACACTGAAGCCTGACCCTACCTGACACCCTAGAAGCTATTTCAAACCCCGCTTAGGTAAGCGGGGTTTTCTTTTGGGGGTGCGCCACTTCTAAAAAACGGGTGATTTGGTGAGGGAGAGGAGTGAGGCTTGAGTTCTTAAGGTGTGCGGCAGGATTGTTTCTCAAGGCACTGATTTTATTGTAATATTCTCAAGTGGCAGAAACACACCTAAAATTGACCTACTGGTAGGTATTTTTTCACATACCCTCACGATAAAGTGGATAAAGCATATACACTTCAATGCCTTATAAAAGAACAGTGATACACAATAGCCGGCGGCTACCCGGTTTATGCCCGCACCGCAATTAGCTACTCCAGTGTTTCAAGCAGCCAGTCCATTACGCGGTTGGTAAGGCTTGGATCATCCGCGAAAACGGTTACGCCGTGCCCGTTTGATCCGGCCACTATTTCAAGGCGGCTTGGGTCAGCCGTAACACCATAAAGTTCTTCTGCCCAACTTTTCCTCAAGCCATCCTGTTCGTGTTCAGAGGCAATGTGAAATACGGACCGTATGGCAAGCTCATCCGGTGTAACCCCCGCTAGATTATAAACCGCAGAACTTTTGCCTGAGATAGCGACAGCTGTCTTGACGCCATAGTTTGGCAAACCAGTTGCCATCACCGCAAGGTTTGACCCGATTGATGCGCCAACAATTGCGATACGACTTTTGTCGACGCTGGGGAGCGAGCGGATGTAGGCGAGTGCTGCTTGCAGGTCTTTTGGAGCCTGGTTTGGATCATCAAACAGTATGCCAAAGTCGGCTTCGCCCCCGGATTGGCCGTGACCTCGAACGTCGTAAGCGAGCGCAACCATACCTTTCGCGACTATTTGCTTGAAAAGCTCTGTTTTCGTCCACTCAGATTTATCCGAACCACCTTGGTGAATGAACACCACAGCTGGCTGGCTTGACGCGCCCGCCTTAACACCATCAACAACGGCTGCAATGTTGATCCCATCGTCTGTGGTGAAGGAAACCGCCTTGATGGCGGCAAAAGCCGGTGTCTCGCAAACCAAAAAAAGGGTGAGCGCGACCATAATATTCCTGATGGTTTCCACCAACTATCCTTTCGGTATTTCTATAATGTAAAGTACGCTTGACATTTTATTCGTGCTTCAATATGTAAAGCATACTTTACAAAACAACACCAGCTATCACAGAAGGAAAAATGATGGCACGGCGATGGTTCCATATTCTTGCTCCGGCAGTTTCGGCACCGATACCTAATACAAGTGAAATTGTCCAAGGAAGAGGCCAATGAATACAGCAGCACAAAAATATGGGCGGGATACTGCCCTTTCTTTCACCGCATATGGTATCATGTTGATGTCGGCGAATTTCTTTCTGGCGACGCATGGACCAGATGGCTGGATACCAATAGCTCTCGCTTTTGCACTTGTTCTACCCATTCTGTATTTTGTCAGAGCGCTCGTGGTTTTCTCCCGGTCATTTGACGAGCTTCAAAAACAGATACACCTTGAGGCAACGCTGGTTGCCGTGTTTGCTGTAGGGCTTGTCACCTTTACCTATGGCTTTTTGCAGGATATCGGGTTTCCACCACTGGACATTAGCTGGGTGTTGCCAATGTTAATTGCCACACAGGGTGTTTCGCTGTTTTTTGTCTCGCGGAAGTATAAATGAATAATCGGATAAAGGAACTGCGCGGCGAAACCGGCTGGTCTCAGGCAGACCTGGCAGACAGGCTTGGTGTATCCCGGCAAACGATAATCTCTATCGAACGCGGGAAATATGACCCCAGTCTGCCACTTGCCTTCCTGATTGCAAAAACTTTTGGTCGGCAGATCGAAGAAATATTCGATCCATCCTGACAAGTGCCGGGAAAACTGCCCTATATCGCCGTGTCACTCCTCCAACCTCCGCGGAAACTAATATATAGGGGTATTTCAAAGCGTGTGATGGCGGTCACATTTTTCTACCTGGATTTTCCTTAACAAGGTTTGGCAGAGGTTTGGCAGGGCTTTTCCTGCCGTCGCTGGTTTGAAACCGAAAGGAAAATCCAATGAACGACTTTGAACAGGAAACTCCTGAAAATGATCCGGAAATTATAGCAATCCCAGATATTGGGGGCGCTGATGACGATGTTGCGCTTTATCTTGATACTGAAGTGATGTCAGCGAACAAGTCCTGGACGGGCTGGTACAAACACCCTCGGGGCCGGGTTTATAAAATCTGTAAAGACCAAGACGGCTATCTTGTGCATAAACCTGGTGGTGGCAAAGATGCTTGGGGGCGTGGGTATACCTGGCGTGATGTCAAAAGCGCTTACGGCCTTGCTGGTGTTCGGCCTTACCAGTCCAAATGGGGCACTGGTTGCTGATTTGCAATGAAAGAAGGCTTGGCGGTTTTCCGCCAAGCTGGCTTGCCAATGCTGACAATAGCAACCAAGAGCAGGTTTCCCTTCGCACTATGCAGTATATGTTCGATCAATCTCGATAGTGTGTGCTAAACCCTATAGAAAACTGTAGCATCAGCTTGAGGCCCCGGCATGTCACCGCAGGCGAAATATCGTGACCGATTTTTCAGGCGCATTCTGGAAAAGTCGCCCACCACTGTTCTGGATGTTGGTTGTGGCAATGGCCAATTAATGGAGAAGCTGGTGCAGCATGGGGTGCAGGTTGCTGGGCTGGAGCCTGACGAAGCCCTGGCCCAAGCCTGCAATGCAAAAGGCTTCGCGACAAGCTGTGCTGCTTCGGAAAACATGCCTTTTAAAGACAATGCTTTTGACATGGTGGTCTCCGAATTTTCCCTTCATCATTTTGCGAACGGCGGGTCCGCGATTGCTGAGTGCCTGCGGGTGGCCAGCCACTGTGTTCTGTTTCTTGACTGCTGGTATGATCTAACCATTCCTTCGCAGCGATCCGCCGATGCTTTTGACCGGTGGATGAAAGAAATTGACCGGCTGTCCGGTGAAATTCATTATCCGGCCCTAAGCGCTGGTGAGGTTCTGGCCTATGCTCAAAAGGCTGTTCCCAAACTGGATATTGAGGCGGAACACTGGCTAGACCTGGTGCCGCTGAAGAAAGACAAATTCCGGCGGTTGGTCGACGAAAGTCTCGCAAAGGCTTGCCTCTCAGGTGATGCAAAGGCCAGTTTATCAGCCATCAAGCGGCAGATAGAGCAAGATGGCTTATCAGAAGACGGCGCCCTTTTTGTCTCGTTAACTTTGCCTCCAGTTGCATCACCTTGATCTGCTGTTTGTGACGGCGTGCTCGCCCCGCTACTTAAATGCAGAGAGGCGCCAATGTTGCCCTGCTTTTGCGGCAAGTTGATAGGGTGCTTCATTACTTAAAACATAAGATCGCGCCTGTTTCCTGCCACTGGGAAACACAAACTCAATTGTCACGTCATAGGCGTCCCTTTTGCTGCCATCAGGCATATCGTAGGGTCGGACCGCCCCCACGGTCACGGTTGCTGGAACAACTGCTGGCGTCTTTTGGTTAAAGCCGGAATAGAGGATATCAAGCGGGTAGCTATCTCCTGTTTTCATGCCCTTGGCGGCAACAACAAAAGGCGCAAGCCCTGGGTCAAAGACCGACGTGGAAAGCGTGTTGCGACGTGTTTCTGACCTGTTATCACTTGTTGCAGCCGTTCCGCGCCTGAAGGTTTGGCGAATGGAACAGTCTTCAATGCTGGTATCAAACTCTGCGCCACTTCCTGAACGCGAAAAAATCCGGGCAACTGTGTGCAGGCCAGCGGGGTCTATCAGAAATCGATCGATCAGATATTCGCCTTTACCCGTTACCATGCGCATTTCAACCTGAACTCGGGTTGTGTCCCCATGGCGGACAAAGCTGGCCTCCACGGAAGCAGGTAAAGGGTCTGTGAAATCGGCATTGCCCGACCGTTCGTAGCGGGCAAAAAATGGCGACATACTTGCCCCCGTAACGCCTGAGTTATCGTCCACTGCATAAAGCCCTGCGGTTGTGGTTGTGGCAGCAACCACGCCAAAAATTAGCTTTGCAAGCTTGATCATAAGCCCCCCTTTCAAACGAAAAAGGCGTCGCTTGACGCACCATCAGCTAGGGTTGGCGGTTTCGCCTGGGAAGAACAATTCTGAATAGACCAATGGTCGATTAATGGGGGTGGTTGGTCGCTTTTGTGCCCAGTGCGGAAAGCACGGCTTTCTTGTTTCTGCGCGCAAGCGGTGCATGCTTGCCGCCGTTTAGTTTTAATTGATAACCACTTGAGCCCTGCCGTTCTATGGCTTCGATTTGCCTGGTATTGACGAGCGCATTTCTCCGGGTCCGAACAAAGCCGGCGGGCGAGAGCCGACCCTCAAGCGCAGTCAAACTGGTTTTGATAGTATAGCTTTCCCCCGCTGTGTGAAGAATGACATAACCCCCCTGCGCTTCCGCCCAATAAATTTGTGCCGGTGACAGGAAAAGCTGCTGGCCTTTCCACCACACGGAAAGGGGCCTTGTTTCAGGGTTATGTGCCTTACTTTCACGGTGGCTTGAGCGACCATGAAAAGTGTGAACCGCAGACGCATACAAAAGGATTAGAAATGGAAAGAAAGTCAGCCATTTATGGGTGAAGACCCCCCAAAGTTGACCTGACCAGTCAGCTGGCGCCATTTGCACAGCAATGATGGCCACAAGCAGCAGAAAGAGGGTTGAAAGAAGTGTACCGACCATTGCTTGCAAGCAAAGATAAGAAAGCGAAGAGTTTCTTGGTTTTGTGCCCTCAAAATGCAAGCCCCAGGCACAACGCATGATCGGGGCCCAAAGGCTAAAGACCAGCACACCAACAAGAAGATGTATCCAGCCAGGTTGTGTGCTTTGGGATGAGGTTGCCAGTTCGGTACGTGCCGCAAAGAAAACGGCGGCAAACACGCCGGGCGTCAAGGCCATCAGCCATTGATGCCCAGACCACTGATGTTCTGACCACTGGGGATCACCATTTATCCCTACAGGTTTTTGCGTCATCATGGCGCTAACGATGACGGCCCTATGAGCAGAGGGCAAACAGCTTCTAGCTGACTTGCCCCAAAGCTGCGGTCAAAAGAGCCCTAGGCGCCGTTTGCCAGTTTGCCGGCAAGTGCATTGTCAACGAGCGCGATGGTTTCCTTGATGCCGTAAAGTGCAATAAAGCCACCCATTCGGGGGCCTTGGCTCTGGCCGATCAAAACCTCATAGCAGGCTTTGAACCAGTCACGCAGGTTCTCAAACTCGGCATCTTTACCGGCGGAATAAACCTCGGTCATGATCACTTCTGCGTCTGTCTCTCCGGCGTCAAGGGCATTGAGGCGTGCCTTCAGGCTTTCGAATGCTTTGGTCTCCTGCTCGTTTGGCAGGCGGAAGGATTTGGTTGGTTTTACAAAATCCTCATAGTAGCGGATCGCATAGCCCATCAGCTGGTCAAGCACAGGGTATTTGTCGGCGCTTGCACCTTCCACATAGTTGCCAACAAAACCCCAAAGCGTTTCTTTGTCTTCAGCATGGGCAACAGAAACCAGGTTAAGAAGAAGCGCGAAGGAGACCGGCAGGTCCACTTTTGGAACGTCACCACCATGAATGTGCCACGCGGGGTTTTTATACTGGTCCGACAGTTCCTGACCATGGAACTTGGAGACAAAGGTATAATATTCGTCCACAGCCTTCGGGATCACATCGAAATACAGCCGTTTTGCTTTCCGGGGAGACTGGAACATATAAAGCGACAGGCTTTCAGGTGACGCATAGGTCAGCCATTCTTCAATGGAGATGCCATTACCTTTGGATTTGGAGATCTTTTGGCCGTTTTGGTCAAGGAACATCTCGTATGACAGAGCCTCCGGTGGCTTGCCACCAAGGATGCGGCGAATGATAGACGACAGCTTGACGCTTTCGTCCAGATCCTTGCCCGCCATCTCATAGTCCACTTCAAGCGCGTCCCAGCGCATGGCCCAGTCCACTTTCCATTGGCATTTTACATTGCCGCCGGTAACCGGGCGCTCATAGCGGGTGCCGCTTTCTGCTTCAAAGGCGATAATACCCTTGTCCGCATCAATAACCTCTACAGGTACCTGTAGAACAACACCTGTTTCCGGGCTGATAGGCAGGAAGGGACTGTAGGTCTGGCGGCGTTCTTCCCCAAGGGTTGGCAGGATAACATTGATGACTTTGTCATAACGCTGGCAGATTTTGATCAGTGTTTGGTCAAACCGCCCCGCTTTGTAGCATTCGGTTGAGGAATAGAAGTCATATTCAAACCCATACTGGTCCAGAAACGCTTGCAGGCGGGCGTTATTGTGCGCCCCAAAACTGTTGTGCGTGCCGAACGGGTCCGGCACCTCGGTCAGCGGTTTACCAAGCGCTTCTGTGAGCAGTTCCTGGTTGGGAACATTGGTTGGTACTTTCCGCAGGCCGTCCATATCGTCCGAGAAGCAGATCAGTTTGGTTGGAATATCGGAAATTTCCTGAAAGGCACGCATAACCATGGTGGTGCGCGCCACCTCGCCAAAGGTGCCAAGGTGCGGCAGGCCCGACGGACCATAACCGGTTTCAAAAAGAATATACCCCTTTTCCGGTGCGCCGTCCTTAAAGCGTTTCACAAGCTTTTCGGCCTCTACAAAGGGCCAGGCTATGGACGCAAGGGCGAGCTCGATATTTCCAGTCATGGGTTTTACTCTTTCAATTCATTGAAACGTTTGTGTTCAAGGCGGCGGACCCTAGGCATTCTGCGGCCTTGCGTCAAGAAAAACACCCAAACGTTACAAAAGATACAGCCAATACCAAGAAGCTGAAATTGCGCCTGTATTTTTGACGTGTGGAGTCTATGCTCCCCCTTATGCAGGACTATGCCCCCCAAGATCTTCTGATTGATGCAGAAAAAGACAATGCGTCGTTGGCGACTCTACCCGTCGCGGTGGTGGGGGTAACTGCGGCTACTGTGCTGACCGAAGAAGGTGTGTTTGAAACTTTGTCGCACGACGAGGCAGCGGACCTGTTGAGCCGGGAACCACATATCGTGGTTAACCGGGTGCTGGCGGCGCGCAGGCTTGGTCTGCCCGCACTGCTTGCTTACGATGTTCTGGAACTTTTCGCTTTCATTCGCCCTGCCCGATACTGTTTGCCAACCATTGGCGGCCTTGCGGCTGCGCTTACCCTGAATGTGGAAACAGGCAATGCAGAAGATGATTGCCTCGCGATCCAGTCCATTGCCGCACGCCTTCTTGAAGACCCTGCTGCACAAACATACCGCTACCGCGCTGGTGCAGGGCGTGTTGCCTTGATGATGGCCCAGGCCGGATGGCCGTGGGGGCCGCTTGCACTCAAGGCACTGGAAGCTTATCCAGACCATAGCCGGGAAGATGGCTTGTCTGTTTGGTCGGCCCTGCGTGAATGGGAAGACGGTGCCCCCCCGCCCCCGCCGGGCGATGAACCGGTTGACCCACAGGAAAGTCAAAGTCGTTTAGAAGAACTTATCGGCGAAAAAGCGGAAACCCGAGAAGGACAGCAACGTTTTGCTGCTGCTGCCACCCATGCCTTTCGCCCGCGCGAAGTGGCAGAAAGCCCTAACCTCCAGTTGCTTGAGGGGGGAACGGGCACCGGCAAAACCCTTGGGTATATTGCGCCAGCGTCGCTCTGGACTGAAAAGAACGATGGGCCTGTCTGGCTGTCGACCTATACCAAAAACCTGCAGCGTCAGCTGGATCAGGAACTGTCAAAGCTTTACCCCGACCCGAAGATAAAGGCCAAGCGCGCCGTTATTCGTAAGGGCCGCGAAAACTATGCCTGCTTGCTGAATATTGAAGAAACCCTGCGCGCCGTGATGATGCGGGCCAATATGTCAAGCGCGGGTGGTGGTGCTCCCGCCTTTGATCGGGACCGGGTGTTGATTGGGCTTGTAGTTCGCTGGGCACGTTTCAGCCGCGACGGTGATATGATCGGCGGGGATTTTCCCAGCTGGCTTGGCGCGCATTTTGGCGCGGGCCGTATCGCAGGGCTTACCGACCGGCGCGGCGAATGCCTCTATTCCGCCTGCGCCCATTTCCGCAAATGTTTTGTCGAGAAAACGGCCCGTAAGGCCAAACACGCAGACCTTGTGGTCGCCAATCATGCGCTGGTGGTGGCGCAGGCAGCAACCCGCGGTGATGACCCTGACTTGCCCCGTCGGCTGGTGTTTGACGAAGGGCACCATGTGTTTGAAGCGGCGGACAATGCCTTTTCTGTGCGTTTATCGGGCCTTGAAGGTGCGGAGTTGCGGCGCTGGCTGCGCGGTAAGGAATCAGGGGGTAGCACCCGCGCGCGGGGCCTTAAGTCCCGGCTTGAAGAACTGATCGCTGATGATATCAACTGCAAGGCTCTGTTGGATGATGTGCTGGAGGCCGCGCGAGCCCTGCCGTCGGATAATTGGCTTGGGCGGGTCACGGGCGCTGCGGCGATGACCCGGTTTGAAAATTTCCTTACGCTTGCGCGCGCGCAGGTTCTGGCGCGCACTAATGCTGGGGGGCCCCATGGTTTAGAGGCACCAGTGACAGATCCGATCGACGGTTTGGCACCTGCGGCCCATAATCTTTCAGAAGCATTCCTGAACCTTGCAAAACCCATGGCGGCTCTGGCTGCGGCTCTTGCACTCAAGCTGGATGAAGAAAGCGAAACACTGGACAGCACCAGCCGCGGCAGGCTGGAGGCTTCCGCTCGCTCCCTTAAACTGCGGGCTGATATGGTGGGCTTGTGGGCTGATATGGCGGAAAGCTTTGGTAGCCCGCCACCAGAGGAGTTTGTTGATTGGTTGGAGCTTGACCGCATTGACGGACGCGAGCGGGACATCGCTTATTGTCGTCATTTTGTAGACCCAACCAAGCCTTTTGCAGATGTGGTGCTTGGGGCGGCTCATGGTGCACTGATCACGTCCGCGACCCTGCGGGACAAAGCGAGCGCTGATGACGATTGGTCATCTGCGGATATGCGCACAGGCGCGCAGCATCTGACGGTGCCGCCGCGGCGGCTCAGTGTTTCGTCCCCGTTTGATTATGTCGCCCAGACCAGAGTTTTGATTGTTAACGACGTGAACAAAACAGATACCTTGCAGGTGGGCGCGGCTTATCGGGAGCTATTTCTGGCGTCCGGCGGTGGTGCGCTTGGTCTTTTCACGGCGATCAGTCGCTTGCGAGCCACCTATCATCATATTGCCGCTGATCTGGAGGCGGCGGGTTTGCCGCTTTATGGCCAGCATGTTGACCCGGTGGACACCGCAACTCTTGTGGATATTTTCCGGGATGAGGAAGATAGCTGCCTGCTGGGAACTGACGCGGTTCGTGACGGCGTGGACGTGCCCGGCGATAGCCTCCGTTTGATCGTGTTTGACCGGGTGCCATGGCCAAGGCCAACCCTGTTGCACCGCGCACGCCGCGTGGCATTTGGAGGCCGGTCCTATGATGAGATGCTCACTCGCCTAAAACTCAGCCAGGCATATGGTCGGCTCGTGCGCTGGGCAACAGATAGGGGTATTTTCATCATGCTTGACGGTCAAACACCGACCCGCCTTTTGGATGCTTTCCCAGCCGGCGTATCAGTAGAGCGTGTTGGCCTTGGTGAGGCAGTATCCGAGGTTCGTAAATTTTTCGGTTCAGAGGCTGGTGCATGAGCGAGAAGCCTGATTTGGTTGTTGTCGGGTTTTCCGGAGAACTTCGTATTTTGAAGTTACAGGCCCGCTCGCTCAGGCTTTTCGCACCTAAAGCTTTCAACCGCATTCACTATGTCATCAATGAAGCAGACACCCGGCGCTTTGAAGCTTATTTTGAAGCCGAAATTGTGCCTGAACTTGGGCCTCTTGCAGAAAGTGCACAGTTGCTTCCGGGTGAACAGGTGGCAGGCATGCCGCTTACCCGTATGGATTGGCGTAGCCAGCAGTCGCTCAAACTCTTGGCTGCCCGACATGTGCAAGCGGACAGCTTTCTTATTCTCGACAGTAAAAACCACTTCATCCGCCCTGTCACAAACAGCACGTTCATTGCGGATGATGGTCGGATGCGAACTCATCGCTATGAGTTCAATGAAAAGTTTCGCTCCAAATTTGAAAATGGCTGCCACTATTTTGGCGCAACGCTGCCAGGCCCTGATATTCAGGCCCTGCCGACAGCTACCCCATTTATGATGTCAGCGGTGGCTGCGTGCGATCTGATCAAAAGGGTGGAAACTCAGGAAGGCGAAGCGTTTCATAAGTTCTTTCTAGGCAGCAAGGACTATACCGAGTTTTACTTTTATTTTGCTTACCTTCTCTCGCAGCCGGGATTGCTTGACACCCTTTATGTAACCCGGAGCAGGCCGCAGGTGACTTTGTTTAGAAGCGCAGCGCCTGATCCGGCGCAACTTGAAAAACTACTGCCTGTTCTGGACCGGGAAGATGTGCACACTTTCGGTGTGCACCGGGCAGCATTGCAGGCTGCTAACCCTGAAATGCTTGCGGCGATTGCCAAGATTTGGCAGCGATTTGGGCTTGTGGAAAATGAAGCAGAAGCCACCTATTTCCTGACGCCTGATAAAATGCCCGCTCGGCGAAAATGGTGGCAGTTCTGGCGATAGCATTGTTTTTAAAAGGCTGGCTGGCGCCGTGTTATACCAAGAAGCTAATTCCCTTGAAACTCAGGGCCAAGCTAATTAGGGTCGCCCTGAAATGACAACCAACATTCAGTAACAGCGTAAAAAGGAAAGCTCATGTCTACGATCAGTGCAGAAACCGCCCTTGTTTATACCATGGTGACCGTGTCCGCGTCCGACGATCATATGACGGACAGTGAGCTGACCCGTATGACCGGCCTTGTTGGTTATCTGCCTGCTTTCCGTAACTATAATATTGAGCGTTTGCGCACAGATACGGAGACCTGCACGCAGCTTCTCCAAAGCGAAGAAGGGCTGGATGCTGTGCTTGGCCTGATTGAAGAGGCGGTGCCGGAAACCCATTATGATCTGGTTTATGCATTGGCGTGCGAGGTGGCTGCCTCTGATAGCAACCTGACGCAGGAAGAACTTCGTCTGCTTGAAATGTTCCGTCACTATCTGAATGTTGACCGACTGACAGCCGCTGCGATCGAGCGTGGTATTGCTGCACGTCAGAAATCTGTCGATGGGTAGTTTTTTGTAGTTTGCTCTGTTCCAGCCTACACACTTCAGCGTTTTTCGCTGAACTCTACATCAATCTGTAATGACACTTCGTCACCGACAAAGGGTAACCACTCCTTAAGCCCAAAGTCGGAGCGCATGATCGTCCCTGTGGCTGAAAACCCGATGGTTTGCTGACCAGAAAGTGGGTTTTTACCGCTCCCGATGAAACGCGCGTTTAAGGAAACCGGCTTTGAAACACCTTTGATGGTTAGCATGCCTTCAACGGTTGCTTCGCTTTCTGAGGTCCGGGTTATCGTACCCGATGTAAAGGTGGCTTCTGGGTGGTTTTCGACATCAAACATTGAGGGTGCAAAAAGTTCGTCATCCAATTTCTCAACCCCGGTGTGCAGGCTGTTCATATCAATGGTAATGGTAACGGCACTGTTTTCCGGGCTGTCGGGGTTCAGGTTAAGGGAGCCGCTAACCTCGTCAAAACGGCCCCTGAAGTTTGAAAAACCAAAGTGGCTAAGGCTGAAGATGACACTGGCATGGCTTGTGTCCAGCTCATAGGTGCCTGCGCGGGCTTTGTCTGCCTGTTCATTCAGAGGGTAAACGATGGAGGCAACGGTGCTGCATGCCGCAAGCATCAGAATCACAAAAGCAGCGCTAACGATTTTTAGTTTGTTGTGTGTTCTCATGATTTATCCCTTTCAGCAACAATGGTGATCATGACCTTCACATCAAGGCCAACCCATTTGCCCTCTGCCCATGGGCCTGCACCAACATTATAGTCTTGCCGGTTGAGTGAAAGCTCGGATGTCATGGTGGCGCGGTCACCCTCAATGGTCAGCGTGAAAGGTAAAGCCAGTTCCTGCTTCACACCTTTTATCTCAAGCGAACCATTTGTTGTGAAGTTGTCTGGGCCTGTTTTTTTAAACCCCTCGGTTTCGAAAATGGCGGTGGGGAACATTGAGGCAAAAAACCAGTCCTTTCCGGGCAGGGCTTCGTCGCGCTGCGTATCCCCCGTTTTGGCAGAGCCTGTGTCAATGCTGGCATGCACGCGGGCGTTTTGAGGGTTGGCGGCATCGTAGGTGACCTGAACGGAGAAGTCCTTAAAAGTGCCTTCGAACATGGAGCCTGTTTGTGTTCCGACAAAGCGGATTTCACTTTCATCCGGCACCACTGTCCAAGTGTCAGCCCGCGCGGCCTGTGCCCCTGTAACAGCCAGACAAAGCGCACCTAGGGCTTTCAACATGTTTAGCTTATTCAACATCTTTTCGTGGCTCCTTAAGGAACGGAATCATGCGGGTCAGGGTTTTGTCCTTCAAAACAGCATGATGATAGAGGGCCGCGCCAGCATGCAGAAGCGCAAGCACCGCTGTAGTGTAGGCCAGTATCTTGTGAAGCAACTTGAAACCCGCCTCCGCAGATGTCTTGTCTTCAAGGCTTTCCAGAAACGGTATATGTGGCCAACTCACTGTTTCGAAGAGCACGGTTGGAATGTTCCATGGTGACGCTGATACCAGCATCCAGCCGGCCAGCGGCACAGCAAGAGTGAGCGCATATAAGAGCAGGTGGGATGCGCTTGCCGCCTTTTTCTGCCACCCCACAGACAGGCTTTGCGGTGCCGGGTTAAAGGCGCGCCACCCAAGCCTTGCCACAGCCAGTAACATCAACAATACCCCGAAGGATTTGTGCCATTGGTACAGCGAAAATTTGAACGACAGGTCTGCATCATCAAGGCTGGTCATATAATATCCGAGCGCGAGCATGCCGATCAGCAAAAACGCCACCAGCCAATGCAAAAGGATGGCAACTGGTCCATATGTGTTTGCCCTGTTTGTCATTCACTCACTCTGCCCGGTATGGAGGGTATGCGTCGATGCCGGTTTTTGCAGGTGTGCCCCATTGGTCAATGCCGCTAAAGGGGTCCGTCGCCTCAATGCCTGTTTTCCTTTGCTTTTTACCGTTTTCACGGAGTGCTATTTCAAGCGCGGCGAGTTTTTCGATCAGTAAGGCGTTCAGACCGTTTGCAACCGGTTCGCTGGCGGTTTCTGCAATCAGTTGCTGTGCAGCTTCTCGGTCCTTGTCATCGCCTTCTGCCAAAAACCGGGCATATTCATATAGAAGCGGCAGATCCACACCCGGCAAGGCTAATGCCTCTGCATACAGGGATTTTGCGCGTGCCCTGCTTGCGCCCAGAAAAAGTCGCGCTAGCCAACCTTCGCGGGCTACAGCAGCATGCCAGCCTGCAAGCGCGCCTTTTGCCACGGCATTTGCCGGATATTTTTCAATCAGGACTCTGATCTCTCGCTTGGAAGTGCGCGCATAGGAAACCTTCCTCAGCCGAAGCCCTTCAAAACCAATGGCGATTGCGTGGCTAAGGCCAGCCACATAATGGTTTGGGTCCAGCGCCAGCGCCCGTTCGCAGTTTTTCAGGGCTTCGTGCAGCGTGTTAACAGCGTCTTTGCCAGTTTGTTGGAACCCGCCGATGACCAGACCTGTCTGGCACGCGAGGCCAAAGCTATCTGCCGTCGGGTTTTTTTGCGCACCTGTCGCGGCTTCCTTAAAAGCCCGCATAAAATCGCCCTCAACAAAGGCTTGTGCCCCGGGCGGTGTGGTGTCTGCCTGCGCGCTAACCGAAATGACGGTAAGGGCGATTATGTATAAAAACTGTCTCACGGTGCCACTGTACGTGGGTTTCATGAATATTGGTTGAACACAATCGGGTGAGCACGTTTGTGCGCCCTTTCAGGCGCGCCAAAAACGGGGTGACAACAGCACCAAAACCGAGAATATTTCCAGCCTACCAACCAGCATACCCAGAGACATTAGCCATTTTGCCGTATCGGTAAGCCCACCAAAGGTGCCAGCTGGGCCAACCTCTTCACCGAGGCCGGGGCCAACGTTCGCAAGCGCTGTGCCTGCACTTGAAAAAGATGTAATCCAGTCTGCTCCTGTGGCTGCAATGGCCAGCGACAATATAATGAAGGTACCAAGAAAGAGTGTGAGGAAACTCATCACCGAATTGCGCACATCTTCGCCAATTGGTCGCCCGTTGTAGCGCGCAATGAAAATGCCGTTTGGTTGCAGGATATGGTCAATCCAGCTTTTCATCGACTTCAGGAGCACCTGAAACCGGAATATCTTGATGCCGCAACTTGTCGAGCCCGCGCAGCCACCAATGAACATGACCATAAAGAATAGCGTTGCAGAAAAACTGCCCCACTGGCTGTAATCAATGGTGGAAAAACCAGTGCCGGTAAGGATTGAGATGATATTGAAAATGCCGTACCGCACCGCTTCCTCAAGCGAAAAGCCCTTCCACATCATCAGCCACCACACAACGGCGAAACACAGGAACAGCACCAGTTTTAAAAACCCGCGTACTTGCTCGTCCTGCCAAAAGGCAAGCGGCCTGCCGCGCAGAAGTTGCAGGAAAAGAATGAAAGGAATGGAACCAACCACCATGAAAAAACTGGCCACCATATCGATGCTGAAGCTGTCGAACTTTCCCATGGAGGCATCAGATGTTGAAAAGCCCCCAGTCGCAATGGTGGTCATGGCATGGGCAAGCGCGTCAAAGGCGCCCATGCCCGCAATCAGATAAGCGAACATGCACAGTGCGGTAAGCGCAACATAAACGCCGCTGATAACGCCGGAAATTTGGCCCGCGCGCGGCAGGATTTTCTCAACGGTATCAAAGCTTTCTGCTTTAAAAACCTGCATGCCCCCCACCTGAAGCATGGGAAGAACAGCAACAGCCATAACGACAATACCGATACCGCCAAACCATTGCAGCAGGGCCCGCCACATCAAAATGCCGGGCGGGGCACTGTCAAGGCCGGTGATAATGGTGGACCCTGTGGTGGTGATCCCGCTCATGGCTTCAAAATATGCATCTGTGTAACTGAGGTTCAGCTCTGAGAAAGCAAAGGGTAAGGCCGCAAACGCGGGCAAACCCGCCCAGGCAAAAAAAGTAAGAAGAAACGCTTGCCGCAAGTTTAGCGCGTCGCCCGTACCCCGGTTGGCAAGCATAAACATGCCGCCAACACTTGCCGACAGAAAGGCCGCAAGCACAAAGATTTCCCAGTCCCGGTTTCCGGCGAGCAAATCAAAAAGCACAGGCACGAACATGCCCCCCGCCAGCATTAGAACCAGCGAGCCCAGTGTGTAAAGAACCGGGCGTAAATCAAGCATCGAAGTCTCAGTTTACCTGTGTTGAGTAATAGGGACTATCCAGCGAGAAGCTTGGTATCTCAACAAAAAAATGTTCGCCGTTTTCGTCCTGCATCTCATAGTTGCCACGCATGAAACCACTTGGCGTCGTCAGCGGTGTACCGCTTGTGTAGGTAAACCACTGGCCTTCACCGATAACAGGCTGTTCGCCAATCACGCCTTCACCCTGCACTTCCTGAACACTGCCGTTGGCGTCTGTAATGATCCAGTGGCGGTTCAAAAGCTGCACTGTCATGCTGCTTTCGTTACTGATTTTGATCCGGTAGGCCCAGACAAACTGGCTTTTTTCCGCGTCGGATTGTTCTTCAAGGAAATAGGACTGCACAGCCACGCGCACGCCTGATGTTTCGGCCTCAAAGGTCATCACGCCGTCAATAAGGTCTTCCATAAGGGCTAGACCTTCGCCGCATCAAGCGCTTGCATGATATCTGCAACCAAATCATCAGGGTCTTCAAGCCCTATGGAAATCCGGAGCAGGCCGGGTGTAATGCCAAGCTCAAGACGTGCGTCTTCCGCCAGCGCTTTGTGGGTCGTGCTCCATGGATGCGTTGCGATTGATCGGCTGTCCCCAAGGTTATTGGAAATATCAACGATCTCCAGTGCATTAAGGAAAGCGAAAGCCTGATCGCGCCCGCCCGGCAGTTCGCATACTACCATGCTGCCGCCCCGGTCCATCTGTCCCATGGCGAGTGTATGTTGGGCAAAGTCGCTGCGGCCCGGGTGGCGCACATCGTCAATGCGTGTGGCCATCGCGTCGGCCACTTTTTCTGCACCGTCACACATGGCGTGAACCCGGATACCAAGCGTTTCCAGGCCCTTCAGCATCACCCATGCATTGAAGGGGGACATCGCGCAGCCTGTGTGCCGGTAATAGGGATAAAGAAAATCCTCATCAAACTTCTGGTCACACAAAACAATGCCACCAAGGCAGCGGCCTTGTCCGTCGATATGTTTTGTTGCCGAATAGCAAACAATATCAGCGCCCTGTTCCATTGGGCGCTGCAACACAGGGGTTGCAAACACATTGTCCACCACAAGCCGGGCACCGGCATTGTGGGCGATATCAGCAACTGCTTTCAGGTCCACAATCTCAAGCGTTGGGTTTGCCGGTGTTTCAAGGAACAAAACCTTGGTGTTAGGCTTTACAGCCGCCTTCCAGGCGTTCAGGTCGCGGCCATCCACCAGTGTTGTTTCGATTCCGTAACGAGGTAACAGGCTATCGAGAAGCCAGCGACAACTGCCAAAGAGCGCGCGCGCACCAACCACATGGTCCCCCGCGCTCAGGCCCGCCAGCAGAGATGCTGTCATGGCGGCCATACCTGTTCCGGTTGCCCGGCCAACGTCTGCGCCTTCAAGAACGGCCATGCGTTCTTCAAACATGGCAACGGTTGGGTTGGTTTGCCGGGAATAGGTGAAACCCTCTGCTTTGCCGTCAAAGCGTGCCTCAGCCAGCTCTGCGTTATCGTAGGCGAACCCCGATGTCAGGAACAGCGCCTCGCTCATTTCACCGAAGTCAGACCGCATGGAACCGGCGCGTACCATTTGGGTCTGACGAGCCCAGTTTTTGCTGATGGTGCGGTCTTTTCCTGTTCGATCTTTCATCGGTTTTCTCCAAACAACGGCCCCAATAATACGGCAAGGGCCTTTTCGCCGCCACGTTGACCGCAGCAACCTCCTGCGTCAAGCCTGATTTATGACGCGCAGCACAAGAATTTGTTGAGCTTTTACCAAAACAATGGCTATTAAGATGGAAAGCTCAGGCGAAATGGCAGGCGGGTGTAGCTCAGTGGTAGAGCACGAGCTTCCCAAGCTCGGTGTCGAGGGTTCGATTCCCTTCACCCGCTCCAGTTTCGGCAAATTTCATCCAGTTTTCGCCCCAATGATGATCGGAGGTCTCATGTCACTAACCATCTGGCACAACCCGCGCTGCAGTAAGTCCCGCCAAACCCTTGCTATTCTGGAAGAAAAGGGACTGACACCTGACATCCGCCTCTATCAGGAAGATGCGCCAAGCGAAGAAGAAATTCGCGGCGTTCTTACCATGCTGGATATTGAACCACGCGCCCTGATGCGTACCGGCGAGGCGGAATATAAAGAACAGGGCCTGAAAACTGCCGGCGATGACGCATTGGTTGCGGCAATGGTTAACACACCCAAGCTTATTGAGCGCCCGGTGGTGATCAACGGTGACAAAGCCGCCCTGGGCCGCCCGCCAGAGAATGTTCTGGATATTATCTAAAAACTACCTACCACTAGGTATTTTTCGTAAAACCCTAGGATAATAAAGAGCTTGCGTTACGCCGCGGCATAGCTGGAACACCAGAAATGCAAGCCAAATACCGTAAAGCCCCATGGCGTCTGTCATGGGGCCAATAATCGCCATAAAGACGAGGAAAGAGGCTGCCATGGTCCCCATCATGGCGGCGGACGCCGTTGCGCCGATGAAAATACCGTCAAATTGGTAGCACCACACAGATACAATCGGTAGCCAGACTACCAGAGGCAGGATAACAAGCGCTTGCTCGCGTACGCCCTCAACGCTTGTCAGGCTGTTTATGATTTCCACACCAAAGCCATAGAATAGTAGCGTGTAGCCAACAGAGGCATAGAGCGCCCATTTGGTCGTTACAGAAACCCATTTTTTAAAGTCACACCGCACACCTTTTCCATAAGCAGCGCCAGCCAGTGCTTCTACCGCGTAGGCGAAGCCATCAAGCCCCAAGCTGATCAACAACATGAAAACATTGGTGACATGGCTGGCGGCGATATGGCCTTCGCCGAGCGAACTGGCCTGCCGCATCAACATGGTCAGCACCAGCAAGAGCAACAGGGTACGAATGAAAATATAGCCGTTTGCCTTGGCAAGCCCGACGAACCCTGCCCACTTCCAAAGAGTTCTCTCTTTCATTGTCTGCAAGAGAGGCCCTGTGCCCAAATGCTGCATAACAAGGAAAAGCCCGGTAACAGCTGCAAGCCATTCGGCAATCAATGACCCGAGCGCTATTCCTTCAGCGCCAAGGCCAAACTGAAGGACAAACAGCAGGTTAAGCGCACCATTGCCGATATTCAGCACCAGTTGCACCACCAGCGCAGCGCGCGCTTTCGCAATACCAATCAGAAAACCCGTAACAGCGTACGTGAGTAGAACAGCGGGCGCTGACCAGATGCGGATTGTGAAATAGTCGCGGAACAGCGCCGCAATACTCTCGTCCGGCTGCAGAACCGCAAGGCTTGCCTCTAGCGTTAGGCCCTGAAGAATGATCAACAGCACGGCAAGGACAAGCCCCAGCATCATGGACCGTACCATGATACGCCGCATGGAAGCCCCGTCAGACCGTCCATTTGCCTGGGCGATCAGGCCAGTGGTGCTCATGCGCAGGAAACCAAAGGCCCAGAATAGAAAACTGAATACCGTTGCCCCGATACCAACAGCAGCGAGATGGGTCGCCACCGGCAGGTGGCCAATGGCCCATGTATCCACAAGGCCAACAAGTGGCGCAGACGAATTGGCGATGATGGCAGGCCCTGCAATTGCCCAAACCTGCCGGTCAGCAGATTTCTCGGGTTGTTGCGCGTTTTCTGGTGCCGCCATCAATATCTCGGTCAGGAGCGGCGGCCAATACCCACATAGGTGAAACCATGGCCTTCAAGGTCGGCTCGGCCATAAATGTTCCGCAGGTCAACCATCAGCGGTGTTTTCATGCGTTCTTTAACCTGCGACAGGTCCAGCGCGCGGAACTGGTTCCACTCAGTTACAATCACCAGCACGTCGGCATCGTCCATCGTGCTATAGGCATCTTCGTGGAAGGTCACGTCAGCGAGCATTTCTTTTGCTTCTTCCATGCCTTTTGGGTCAAAGGCGTGAATATCAGCGCCGGCTTTCTGAAGAGCCGGAATGATATCAAGCGAGGGGCTTTCGCGCATGTCGTCGGTGTTCGGTTTGAAGGTCAGGCCCAGAACCGCGACCTTCTTGCCATCAAGCGAGCCACCTGCTGCATTGATCACTTTATCAGCCATGGCAAGCTTGCGGTTTTCGTTCACCTCAACGACAGAGCGCACGATACGCATGGGCACGTTATAGTCGTCAGCAGAATGCACCAGCGCGCGTGTATCCTTCGGGAAGCAACTGCCACCAAAACCTGGCCCAGCATGCAAAAATTTGCTGCCAATGCGTTTGTCGAGGCCAATGCCCTTCGCAACGGACTGAACATCTGCGCCCACCGCTTCACAAAGGTCTGCCATTTCGTTGATGAAGCTGATCTTGGTCGCAAGGAAGGCATTTGCCGCATACTTGATAATTTCAGCGGTCTCGCGGTCTGTGAACAAGAGGGGAGATTCGCTCAGGTTAAGCGGACGGTACAGTTCTTTCATCACCGCTTGGGCGCGCTCGTCCTCTACGCCTACAACAACTCTGTCCGGGCGCATAAAGTCTTCAATTGCGGCCCCTTCCCGCAGAAACTCAGGGTTGGAAGCAACACTGAATAGCGATGGATCGAGTTTGGCAAGCAGGCGTTTCTTAATCTCGGCCCCTGTGCCAACCGGCACGGTCGATTTGGTGACTACAACTGTGAAGTCCTTCACATAGTCAGCCAATTCTTCAACTGCAGCAAATACATACTGAAGGTCCGCATGACCATCACCGCGGCGGCTCGGAGTGCCAACAGCAATAAACACTGCTTCCGCACCGTCCATCGCTTCTTCAAGCGATGTGGTGAAGTTCAACAGGCCCTGCGAATGGTTGCGTGACACCATAACATCAAGCCCGGGCTCAAAAATCGGGATGACACCCTCTTTCAGCGCGTCAATCTTGGCGGCGTCTTTGTCGACGCAAGTTACATGGTGGCCATACTCGGAAAAACAGGTCCCTGAAACCAAACCAACATAACCGGTGCCAATAACTGCAATTTTCATCAGAGGTATCCTTTGTCGTCACTGGTCCAGGTTGATGAGGAGACCAGTTAGTTTGCGACTTACTGCGTTTTTGTTACGGTCTTGTGATAGACCAGCAAACCGGAGAGGGAAACAGATTTCTGGCTATCTCTGGCGTGCCCATGATTATTCTTTCAATAAAGATGAAAATTTTAAGAAGGGAATTCCGCCCGCTGGCGTATCATCAATGATGCCAACATCAGCCCCAACGTCAGCCAACGACGGTCAGGGCCCCGCGCAGGACAGCTAAGTGCAAGAAACTGGTCAGGATATTAGCGACGAGCAGCTGGTCTCCCGTATTTGCGAGGGGGATAAAACTGCGTTTGCGCATCTGGTGGAGCGGCACGGTCTCAGGTTTCGGGCGATAGCGCTCAGAACATGCGGTGACTTGGCCGTTGCGGAAGAGATGGTTCAGGAAGCATTTGTAAAGCTTTGGACCAAGCCAACGGCCTTCAATGCCGATAAGGCCCGTTTTACCACATGGTTCCACCGGGTCGTGGTGAACCGGTGCCTTGATGAAGTACGGCGTAAAAAACCGGATGCACTTCCTGAAGGGTTTGATGTTGCAGACGACCGGCGCAGTGCGGATGAGGCGATGGCAGAAAGTGACAGCGGTGCTCTGTTGAGGTTGGCCCTGTCAAAAATGCCGGACCGGCAGCGACAGGCCCTGACGCTTAGTTATCTGGATGGATACTCAAATCAGGAAGCGGCAGACATTATGGACCTGAACATCAAAGCTTTTGAAAGCTTGCTGGTTCGTGCGCGCGCGAAAATGAGAGAAGAATTACAAGCAGAAAAAGCCGACCTTTTGTCGGCCTATGCTTAGGAGGCCAACCATGGCGGAAGACAAAAAAACAATCACTGGCGCAGAGATGGACGCATTGTTTGTGGCCCTGCGTGAAAAGGAGCAAGACGAGGCGGTTCCAGAAAGTCGGGCGTTTCTCAACAGCCTCGCCAGTATTCCGGACAGGCACCCGCAGACTGAAACGCCAGTTTCCGCGTCGATGGGTGGTTGGTCTCTTGGTGCGCTGATAGAGCGATGGTTTTCACCGGAACAACTTCTATCCGCCCGTGGGCTTGCGACACAGACTGCTTTTGCCAGCCTGTTGCTGGTCTCCGGAATTGCTGCTGGTTTGGAAGCGACTGAAGAGCCGCAGGCTTTTGAAGATTATGATATTAGTGCCAGCCTCTTTGGCGATGAGAGCGTGGAATATTCGATTGATGGTTAGGTTAGCGAAAGATATCAGGACATACGTCAGGAGGTGGGACACTCATGAGTAAGTCATTGAAATGGGTGGTGGCAGCGCTTGCTCTCTCCCTTGCGGTGAATGTGTTCATCATCGGCGTGGTTATTGGCAAGCAGGTTTCTGGCCCCGCCGCGTCTCAAAACGAAGTTGCGGGAAAGCCACCGAGACCAAGTATGGGCGGCATGAATATGCGGGCACTCGGGCGGTATCTTTCTGACGAAGAGAAAGAAGCTGCCCGGCGTATCCTGTCGGAACATCGGGATGCCTTTAGAGCCAATGGCCGCATGATCGCAGTTGTTGAGCAGGAAATCCGGGCCTTGATTTCCGCTGAAACCGTTGATGTTGATGCGCTTTATGCAAAGCTCGCGGAGCTGGAGAGCTTCAAGCAGAATATGCATGTTACTGCCCAGTCTGCAATACTAGGGTTTGTGGCAACGCTTGATGTGGAAACCCGGCGTGCCATCGCACAGGATTTGTTCCGTCGCGGCCCGGGCGGTTCAAGGGGCCCGAGAGGCCGGGAAAGACTGAGGGAACGGTATGAAGGCCGTATGCCGCCACCGGGCGGCAGGCGCCGACCACCGCCACCGGATGGGTTTTGATTTTTGGCTGGTATCGTGTCTGAACCAGCCAGATTTACCCTCAAACAAGCACTCAAAAATTTGATTTGGCCAAAACTGGCGGTTTTGTGGTAAAATGCCTGCATGACAAGCGGGCCTACATTGCCAACCTACTGTCTCGTGCCGCCGGGCCTTCGGCGCACGCCCATTCCGCGCGAGCTGCAACCAGACCTGCCGGACCCCGCTGAAGACCTTCGAAACCCGCCACCTGAACCTGAGCCGAAGGCGCGGGAAACGGGTGAGGGCACAGGCCGCCCTATCGCTGTTCTAGGGCCAGCTGCTTTGTCCGCACAGGAAGAAGACAGTGAGGCATCACAACAACCACCTCGTGAGCTTCCTTCCGCCTCTGCTGCGAGCAGGCGGATAGAACAGCAGTTGGCTGCAACGCCTGAACCAGACGATAACCCACAGGGCCTTACCGAGGAAGAAGAGCAGCAGGTACGCGACCTGCAAGCCCGAGACCGGGAAGTGCGCGCCCATGAACAGGCCCACGCGAATGTTGGCGGCATTTATGCGGGCGCACCCACATATGAATTTGTAACCGGCCCTGATGGCAGGCAATATGCGGTTGCCGGACAGGTGCAGATTGATGCTGCGCCCGTTGAAGGCGACCCGGAAGCCACGATCGAAAAGCTTGAAACAGTGCGCCGTGCTGCACTTGCCCCTGCTGAACCTTCAACACAGGATCGCCGCGTGGCCCAGCAAGCGGATGCGGGTATTCGCGAAGCACGCGGTGAACTGAATGAGCAGCGCGCCGAAGAGCGGGAAGAACAGCTTTCCGGTGAAGACGAAAGCGATGACATTAACCAGTCTGTGACCAATCAACTGGCTGAAAGCCGGGATAACAACTCGACAGGTGAAGAAGAAACGGACCGCACTGGATTTGCCAACGCCCTTCAGGGGCAAGCTGCTTTTGCACAAGCTTCGGACCGGCAGGCTTCCGAGCGACAGGCTTCTCAGAGACAGTCTTCAGAAGGCCAACCCTTCTCTCCGGCGTTGACAGGCCAAGGTTCTCTGTTTGGTACCACCACGCGTGAACCGGTTGGTATCGATTTGCTGGCTTAATTCCTAGCGGTGATCTGCGCCAACCGCGTCTGCAACAGAGCTAAAACCATCCTGTTTGAGCCGTTTATTCAGGTCGCGCTTGATCCGTTCCACAAGGCCCGGCCCTTCATACACAAGCGCAGAATATAGCTGGACCAGCGATGCCCCGGCCCGGATTTTGGCGTATGCCTCCGCACCGGAACCGATACCGCCAACACCTACCAGCGGAATTTTACCCTCAGTGGCCACATACATGCGGCGCAGCATATCGGTGGATGGTTCAAAAAGCGGTTTACCGGAAAGACCACCTGTTTCGCCTTTGTCTTTGGACTTGAGTGACGCCGGGCGTTCGATGGTTGTATTGCTGACGATCAAACCATCAATGTCGGAGCCAAGCGCAACAGCCGCGATGTCTGACACATCGTCCTCGGTCAGGTCTGGCGCGATTTTTACCAGAATAGGAATGCGGGCTGAGCCCTCTTCCATTTTGCGGCTGCGAACTGCCAGCACCCGGTCAACCAGATCTTGCAGTGCCTCACGCGACTGTAGAGCGCGCAAACCCGGCGTGTTGGGGCTGGAGATATTGACCGTGAAGTAATCACTAAGACCATAAAGCCGGTTGATCCCGGTTTCATAGTCGGCTGTACGGTCGCTGGCGTCCTTGTTTGCCCCCACGTTTGCGCCCACAATACTGCGGTCTTTGCCGTAAGGGGGGTTGAAGCGTTCTAGCTGCCCCGCGAAAGCTTCCAGTCCTTTGTTGTTGAAGCCAAAACGGTTGATCACTGCCTTGTCGGCGCTCAGGCGAAACAGGCGGGGCTTGTCGTTGCCGGGTTGCGGTTTTGGTGTCACGGAGCCTGCTTCAACAAAGCCAAAGCCCATGCGCTGTGCGCCGGAAAGAACCTCTGCATCCTTGTCAAACCCGGCGGCAAGGCCGACAGGGTTGTCGAACGAAAGGCCAAAAACCTCAGTTTTCAGGCTGTCATAACGTTTTGGCGGGTGCGTCAGGCCCGTGATGCCAGCCTTCAATGCCCTAATGGTCACGGTATGCGCCTTTTCCGGGTCAAGGGCGTGGATGAAGGGTCTGGCGAAGGGGAAAAGGTCAAACATGGTTTGTCACCCAATTGATGGCTGGATCAAGATCAAAAGCACCATTTGCATTTCGTTCAATAGTCCATTCATTCTCCGCCAGCGCAATATCCAGCGGGCCATAAAGGTGGGGGAACAGCGCCCCGCCTCTTGATGGTTCCCATTTCAAGGAGGCTGCTGCCCAGCAATCACTGCGAAACGCCAGCACGTGGATACTATCTGTGTCGGAAAAATGTTTGGAGGCAGTGCCTTCCATTTGCTCGGCGGTGGAAAAATGGATGAAGCCATCATTTATATCTGCGCTGGAGCCCGGATAATTTGGGTTTCCGGCTGCTTCCTGCCGCTCGCGAGGGCGAAGTATCTTGAAAATCCACTGTGTCATCCGGTTGGAATAGGATGAGCGGCCCGGTTGCGCAAGCGTCATCGTCGGTTTTTGCAAAATTGCGACATTGCTATTGTTTTTTTGAAGTAAAAATCGGTGAAAGCTTGTTTTGGTCTCGCCAAGACAACACATAATGAGAAAAATAACCGCCAACGCTGCGGAAAATCGCGAGGAGAGACATCGTGGCAAAAGAAATATGGCTGTGGTTCAAGGAAAAACTAGCTGCCCTGCTCGGGTGGCTGGCGGACGGGCTTAGTGGCTTGTGGCGCTATCTTGGTGGGTGGCTTCGCACCGTTTCCGGCAGCACATGGCGCAAGGTTGCTGTGGGTATCCCGCTGGTCTTTTTCGCCTATATCCTGATCGGCATGCCAATCGCCAACCGGGTTGATGACACGCTTGCGGTTGATTCTGTCGCCCCTCCCGGTGGGTCGGCCACGGTTTCAGCGGTCACAGATCTGGTACGCCGGGAAACCGAGCTTAATAACTGGACCCCGAATGACCCTGTTGTGTTGCCCGGCTGGTGGATCGACAATACTCCTAACTTCCAGCGTGGCATCATGGGTGCGGTGTCGCGTTTCTCGTTTGAGCTTCGGGACCAGCTTGGCCGCCGCCGGGGGTCAAGTTCAGTTGATGAAAACCTTGAAAAAGCAGCAAGCAACCTGTCAATAGAGCCGGAGCGCTGGATTATCGACATGTCCACCAGCCTGCTGCCAACCAAACCGTCTGACCAATATTACCGCGAGGCGCTTGGGCAACTCGAAGCCTACAATGCGCAGCTGGGCACGGGCGAGTCCGTTTTTGACAGACGGTCAGACAATCTTCAGGCAACACTTGACCGGATTGCGCTTGATTTGGGTGCGTCGTCAGCGTCGCTTGATACCTATATCAGTGATTATGCTGGCGGTGTTGTGCCGGACTTTGGTGCCGATGACCTTTTCTATCAGGTGAAGGGGCAGGTGTATGCCTATACGATCCTCCTTAAGGCGCTCCGCAAGGATTTTGCCGATGTGATCGAGGACCGGGAAATAGCTGCGCTTTATGATGATCTTCTGAAATCAATGAGTGCCGCCGCCACGCTGAACCCAATGGTTGTTGCCAATGGTGCGGTGGATGGTGTTCTGGCCAATCATCTTTCAATGCAGGGCTTCTATCTTTTGCGGGCTCGCACGCAACTGCGCGAGATAAGCAATATCCTGCTCAAGTAGGTCTTTAGGAAAGCTTCCGTAATGGGGCAGTTGATGTCAAGCACCTTTATCACACAATTAGCCGGCGCGACACGGTTGACGGTTCACGGGAGAGGGTCTTGTCGGCGTCCCTGTATACAGGGGGAAAGCCTGGATTTTGACTGTGTGGATCGTTGCCTTTGCCTTCTGGAGTCAGGTCACCTTCCTGTATCACCGCCGGGTACGTGCTTCCGTCCGTGGTCGGCGCCATGCAGGGCAAGGGCCGCCAACTTCATACCTTGTCCAATACAGTTCCCGAGTGCCTATCTTTGGGGCGTGCTCGAACCCTGCGCTACATATGTGCGGGGTCCGGCGACAAGGCATCCTGCGTGCATCATCGGGGACTGCGTCCCGGCAGGGACACTGGTGGCCGACCCCTGTCAGACGCGGCCAAACCTCCTGTTTCTTCTCGTACGCTGCTTGAACGGGTTTATACAGAGCGGACAGCCTCTTCGCGGGTGAAGCAGAACACCGTTGCGTCCACCATCATCCGGTGCAGCACCACACCGATGCGTCGGGCAAGGGCGACCGTTGCACGTTTCTTGCCCCGCAGGGCAGCAAGACGCAACGCCCAGGCTTTCAGCCAGTTGGATCTGCCCCCGTTCAGCATGACCGTCGCCGCCTGATACAGGGCGGTTCGCAGGCCGACATCGCCAGCCTTCGTGATGCGGCCGGTAACATCCCGTTCCCCCGACTGGTCCCGGCCCGGCGTTAGCCCCACCCATGGACCGATATCCTTCGATCGGCGGAACTGCCCGGGATCATCCACTGCGGACAGGAAGGTCAGCGACACGACCGGCCCTACACCGGGCATGGTCATTAACAGGTCACAGACCGGGTTCGCCGTCGCCAGCCCTTTAATCTTTTTCTCCAGACCTGCCATCTCCTTGCGCAGCGTGTCGCGCACGTGCAGGACAGGCTCGACGGCAGCTTCCAGCATAGGGTTGCCGGTCACAAGCTCGCGCACCCGTGCCGCGTACCGCCCCTTCGACACCTTGCCCATCTTCAGACCGAAATTGCGCAGGATACCCCGCACCGACAGTTCGAGAGCCTTCAGGGCCTTCTGGATGGCATGGCGGGTCGTCAGCAGCGCCCGTATCTCCTGCGACGAAACGGATTTGCAGTGGACTGGCCGGAACCAGCCCAGATGCAGCAGGCGGGCAATCCCTTCCGCATCCCGGCGATCTGTTTTGATCGGCATGGCCTTCAGCGCGGCCTTCACTCTGCGTGTTTCCATCAGCACCGTCTCGAAACCCGCTTCCGTCAGGCCTTTGTACAACCACTGGGACAGGGGCCCTGCTTCAAGACCAATGCTGGCGACATCGCACCCCAGGCTGTGCACAAAACCCACAAGCGCTGCCGGCTCGCTGGGCACCTTTGCCTCCCTGAGAATCTCACCCTTACCCGTCAGTACACAGACTGCCGTGCTTGCCAGAGAGACGTCTAGTCCTATAAATACAGTCATGTTGTTGTTCCTTTTTGATTGATAAAATGGCGCAGGCCTCATGGCGCGACGCCGTAGATACAGCTTACTGCATCAGGAGCAACGACACCCCCTTCCTATCCACCGTCACGACACGCCGAAACGGAGCAGGACGTGCCAAGCCCCATTACGGTATCTTTGGTAGTTACGCAGAGCGTACAGCAACCGGTGGCTTCTTCTACAGAAACCCAACAAACCGTGGCGGCGTTTATCGTGGTCCAACCGTTGATGCAGCAACTGGCCTTGCGGACCCAGACGGCGTTGCCTCTGTTCTGGTTGGTGACCTGGACGGCGTGGGCGTGGGCGAAGAATGCCCTGCCGGTATTCCACTAACAGGCGCTGCTGGCCTTATTCCTGACCCAACCATTTTGGCGCAGGTTGTTGCCAGCGATAACTGTTTCTCTTTTGTTGAAACTATCCCGGGCGGCTTTGTGCCACGCTTTGGCGGTGACAATGAAGATTACTCCATCACAGGCGGTATTCGCGGCGATTTCGAAATTGGTACCGGCCTGAAGTATGACCTTAGCGTTGTACATGGCGCCAACCGCACAGACTTCTTCATCCGCAATACAGTGAACGCGTCACTCGGGCCAGATACGCCTCGTGACTTTGTTCCTGGCGGCCAGAAGCAAACGGAAACAGTGATCAGTGCTGATTTTGTCTACTCTATCCCAAGTGATTTTGCCTCTGACATCAGCTTTGCTTTCGGTGCACAATACCGCGAAGAAACCTTTGACCTGTTTGCAGGCGATTCGGCTTCCTTCGCTCTTGGTCCGCTTGCTGATCAGGGCTTCTCTTCAAGCTCTAACGGCTTTGGCGGTTTCCCGAACAGCTCTTCAAACTCGCAGGACAGCTATGCTGCCTACATCGATGTTGAAGCTGACATTACGCAAGACCTGACCCTGCAAGCTGCGCTTCGTTATGAAGACTATGCCGCCTTCGGCGACACGCTTGATTACAAGTTTGCGTTCCTTTACCGGGCAGATGATGCGCTCAGCATCCGGGGTGCGATCTCCAGTGGTTTCCACGCCCCAACTGCTGGTCAGGCTAACATCACAAACGTAACGACTCAGAACGTTAATGGTGTCCTGATCGACCAGGGTACGCTGCCACTTTCATCAGCAGCTGGTCAGCTTGCAGCAGACTTTATCGAAAGTCAGGGCAATGGTCGTCCGGGTCTTTCAACAGAGAATGCGCGGAACATCTCTTTCGGCTTTGCCTTCGATTGGGGTGAAGCAAGCTGGACCGTCGATTTCTTCGACATCAAGGTTGATGACCGTGTTGCACTGGGTGCAAACGTGAATTTCCTCGACGCCCTGAACTTCGCGGGCGGCGGTTCCAACTTCACAACTGTATCTGCGGCTCTTACCGGGCTGGACGCACAAGGCATTATCAACCGCCAGGACTTCATTGGCCTTGATGACCTTTCGCAGTTCCGCTTCTTCTCCAACAGCTTCAGCACCAAAACACAGGGTATTGATGTTGTTGGCCGGTATGCGTTTGATCTGGGTGATGGTGACTCCAACCTCATTCTGGCGGCAAACTACACCCGCACGAAGGTTACTGACGTTGGTACATTGAACCCAATCAATGCTGGCCGTGTGGCTGCACTTGAAGACCTGCTGCCAAACATCAAAGGTAGCCTTACCTGGACACACACGCAGGGCAAGTGGAACACCCTGTTCCGCGTGAACTATTATGGTGGCTGGGATGATACCGGTAACGGTGTTAACGGCATTGGAGCTGAATGGCTGTTTGATGCGGAAATTGGTTATGAGTTGTTTGAAGGCTTCCAGCTTGTTGGCGGTGTTGACAACCTGCTCAGCAACCACTCCGACCGTAACCCATTTGCCGGTAGCCTTGGGCAGCTTTACCCAGAAGCTGGTCCGTTTGGCTTTAATGGCGGTCAATACTATCTGAGAGGCCGTTACCAATTCTAAGGGTAACCGTTCAGAAAAAAGAAACGATGAGAGGGCCAGAAATGGCCCTCTTTTTTATGTGAAAGCGTTCAGGGAAGTGTTCAGGGGCTTGACGACAGGGCGCACCAGCCATAGGTAAGGCCCAGTCATAAAGACAGGAAAACAAACGCCCATGGCAAAACTCGATATCATCAATGTTCCAGATCCACTGCTGAAAACCATGTCAAAACCGGTGGCGCAAGTGGACGAGCGTGTGCGCACCCTTCTCGATGACATGCTGGAGACCATGTATGATGCACCGGGCATTGGCCTTGCTGCCATTCAGGTGGGCGTGGCGGAACGGTTGATCGTGCTTGATACCTCCATGGAAGAAGAAGAGAAGCGACCTCAGTTTTTCATCAACCCGGAGATTGTGTGGGAGTCGGAAGAGCTGAATGTCTACAGCGAAGGCTGCCTTTCCGTACCGGAACATTATGCCGATGTAGAGCGCCCTGCCTCTGTTAGAGTGAAGTATCTGGACTATAACGGTGAAACGCAGGAGCAGCTGATGGAAGGGCTGGATGCTACCTGCATCCAGCATGAAATAGACCATCTGAACGGCGTTGTGTTTATTGATTATCTGTCCCGGCTGAAACGCAATATGATCGTTCGCAAGGTACAAAAAGCCCAAAAGGACGGTGCGGTTCTATAGGCGGCCACCACATTTACCAGCAGGAGCAACGCGATGCGGCTGATTTTCATGGGCACGCCGGACTTTTCCGTCCCCACGCTTGAAGCGCTTATTGAAGCTGGTCATGAAGTTGCAGCGGTTTATACCCAGCCGCCTCGCCCGGCGGGCCGCGGAAAAAAAGAACAGAAAAGCGCGGTGCATCGTGTTGCGGAAAAACACGGCCTTCCCATTTACACCCCTTCCTCGCTGAAAAACCCGGACGAACAGCAGATAATCAAAGAGCTGGACGCTGACTGTGCAGTCGTGGTGGCCTATGGCCAAATTTTACCACAAGCCGTTCTAGGTGCGCCAAAGCATGGCTGCGTTAATGTGCATGCGTCCCTGCTGCCACGCTGGCGGGGAGCAGCGCCCATTCACCGGGCCATTATGGCCGGTGATACGGAAACTGGCGTTTGCATCATGCAGATGGAAGCCGGACTGGATACGGGACCAGTGATCGCCGAGCAGGCAGTAACAATCGAAACGGACGCTACGACTGCAAGCCTGCATGATACTTTGGCCAACCTTGGTGCAAGCATGATTAGTGATGCCCTGCAAGGGTTCACGAGCGGCGAGCTAACGCCTGAGGCACAGCCAGAGGCTGGCGTAACCTATGCCCATAAAATCGACAAGGCAGAAGCCAGAATCGACTGGACCAAACCAGCGGAAGAGGTTGACCGGCAGGTGCGCGGCCTGTTTCCTTTCCCCGGTGCCTGGACCATGGTTGACGGCGAACGCGTCAAAATTCTTGGCGGCAGTGTTTTCCCGGCAAACGGCGGCGCGGCAGGCACAGCGCTTGATGATGACTTGACCATTGCCTGTGGGGCTGGTGCATACCGAATTGACCGCGCGCAGCGGGCAGGCAAAGGCGCGATGGATCGGGTCGATTTCCTTCGCGGTTTCCCTGTGCCAGCGGGCGTTAAGTTCAGCTGACCGCTATCTGCCGGTCGTTTGCAGCATTGCCAAATGGGGGACTTTGCGATTATGAAAGCGCAAACACCTTTAGGAAACGCCTGACCAGAAACCAGCTATGCCTCGATTTAAACTGACAATTGAATATGACGGACGCCCTTTTGTGGGCTGGCAGCGGCAGGACAACGGCCCTTCTCCACAAGGCGCACTTGAGCAGGCGATTGCACAGTTTGTACCGGAGGCTGATGTCCGCGTTACGGGTTCGGGGCGGACGGATGCTGGTGTTCATGCCTATGGTCAGGTTGCCCATTTTGACACCGCACGCGAGATGTCCGTTGGCGAAGTGCAGGGCGCGATCAACTATCACATCAAGCCAAACCCGGTTTCTGTGCTATCGGTCGAGCAGGTGGATGAGGACTTCAACGCCCGGTTTTCAGCAGAAAAGCGCCACTATGTTTACAAGATATGTAACCGCCGCGCACCGCTGACCTTTGACAAAGGACTGAAGTGGCATGTGAAAACCCCGCTTGATGCCGATGCCATGCATGAAGCTGCACAGGCTTTAGTTGGTTTGCACAACTTTACAACCTTTCGACACATAAACTGTCAGGCAAAAGACCCGGTGAAAACTATGGACTATCTGCGGGTGGAACGACACGGCGAGGAAGTGCATCTGTTTGCGGGCGCGCGCTCGTTCCTGCATCATCAGATCCGGTCAATCACCGGTACGCTGAAAATGGTGGGTGCCGGCAAATGGACAAAGGCCGATGTGAAAGCAGCGCTGGATGCCAAGGACCGTGCAGCCTTGGGGCTGAACGCACCGTCGGACGGCCTTTATTTTGTGAAGGTCGACTATCCAAACAGTTGAATACGGTCCCTTTTAGACAGGGATACTCCCCACAACATACTGTTAAGTAAAGAGTATTTCGATACACGCACCAATTTACCTACCGATAGATTCAGTCAGTAGGTTTCTGCGCAGTGATCAAAGAGTGAAAAACCTATCAGGCCGCGTTGCTGGAAGGCTGTACCACCATCGCATAAAGCGCGGAACTGTCAGTTGTCTGGCGGAACTTATCACATGTTGTGCTGTCACGCAGCAGGCGGGACACCCGAGCGAGCGCCTTCAAATGATCCGCGCCAGCATCTTCTGGGGCAAACAACATGAAGACCAGATCAATAGGAATATCATCTACCGCATCAAAATCCACCGGGGTGGATAGCCGGGCAAACACACCTGTGATGGTCTCCAAGCCTTCAATACGGGCATGAGGAATGGCCACACCTCGGCCAACGCCAGTGCTGCCAAGGCGTTCACGCTCCAGCAGTTTTTCAAATGCCAGGCGTTCATCCACGCCCTGTGCAACCGCCCAGCGGCGGGACAGGGACTGCAAAACCTGTTTTTTACTGGATGCTTTGAAGTCAGCGAAAACCATATCGGTTGCCAACAAATTCTCAATATCCATTACAACTCTCTTCGCTCTGCCGCAGCCTTGGCTGCGGCATGCATTACAAACTCTTGATATTTCGATCAGCGACTGGCTGAGCCAAAACTCTCAAATGTCCAATTAATCTCTGTTAGCTCTCTGGCTATCCGGCAATTGGCGACAGAGCTTTTGGTCAGCTCTCCGGGCTTATCCAGCCAACATTGCCATCGGTTCGTTTGTGAACTACCTCTAGGGCGCCGGTTTTAACATTGCGGAACACAAAAACATTGGTGTCCGCCAAATCCATCAACATAACCGCATCTCCAACAGACACGGTTGGTATCTCCCGGTTGCTTTCAGCGATAATGATTGGCTGATCATCATCGCTCACCGCTCCCGGGTCGCCTGTGTCATTGTCCGGTTCGGGCGCAATAACCACATCGCGGGCCATTTCCATGGCAACATCGCGGCTCGGCGAATTTTGATGGTTCTTAAGGCGTCGTTTGTACCGACGCAACTGTTTTTCTACTTTTTCTGCCGCCAGTTCGAATGCAGCATAAGGATCGTCCGCTTCTGCGCGGCTGTGGAGGTTAATCCCCTGATTGGGATGGAGGGAAATATCCGTTCGGTAATGGTGTCCTTCTTTGGCAAAAGTGGTTGAAGCATCAATGGAGCGGTTGAAGTATTTGTCAGATACGAGAGCCAGTCTGTCTTCCACGTGCGCAGTAAGGGCTTCGCCAACATTCATTTTACGGCCGGTAACATTGATATCCATATGTGCCAATTTTCCTTTCTACAGGCAGCCCGGGCGGCTGCGGGATCGCGACCGACCTACCCGTATTTTTGGCCGGCCAACGGGGATGGTATGTATGCCGACCAGTGTGAGGTGTCGGCAGCGTGGCTGAAGGCTTTTTGATGGTTGCCCTGTCACCACTGACGCCAGCTTTTGCAGCCAGCAGTTAACCCCTGTAATTCAAGCTTACTCAAAACTGTCACACTCGTCTTGATTTTCATCAAGTCTCTGAAAAGGCGTTTGTTTTCACGGCGGCTTGCCGCGCCTCCTTTATTAAAACTGGTTCGACTCAGTTAGTATGACAAGATGCAATCGCATCAAGTCGCCATATTTTTTTGCCGCCTGCGCTGCACAGATGACGGTATCTTCATCGCTTCCCGGTATTTGGCGACCGTACGGCGGGCAATGTCGATGCCTTCCGCTTTCATCATCACCACCAATTTGTCATCCGACAGAATTTTCTTCGGATCTTCGCCGTCAATCAGTTCCTTGAGGCGATACTTGACCGACTCGGCAGAGTGCGCATCACCGCCGTCCGCAGCTGAAATTGCAGACGTGAAGAAATACTTCAGCTCAAACATGCCGCGCGGGCAGGCCAGAAACTTGTTGTTGGTAACCCGCGAAACGGTCGACTCGTGCATGTCGATTTCTTCGGCAATGTCCTTCAGCGTCAGTGGCTTCAGGAAACGCACACCATGCTCAAAAAACTGCTGCTGCTTTTTCACCAGCGCTGTCGACACCTTCAATATGGTGCGTGCTCGCTGATCGAGCGCTTTCACAAGCCAGTTGGCGTTTGACATGCACTCGGAAATGAAAGCTTTGGCGTCTTTGTCGCCGTCCAGCTCGCTTACTTCGCTAATATACTGCGAGTTCACCAGAACCTTCGGCAGCGTATCCGTGTTCAATTCCACAACCCAGGTGCCCGCCGGGCTTTTGTGGATGAAAATATCCGGCACAACCGGCTGCACCTCGGTGCCGCCAAACGCAAGGCCCGGCTTTGGGTTTAAAGCCCTGATCTCACGGATCATGTCAGCCATATCTTCCTGGTCAACACCACACAAGCGCTTGAGCGTGCTCATCTCGCGCTTGGCCAACATGTCCAGATTCTCGACAAGTGATTTCATTGCAGGGTCGTAACGATCCAGGTCGCGAAGCTGGATCGCAAGGCATTCCGCCAGGTTACGCGCAAACACACCGGAGGGCTCCAGCGTCTGCAGGCCATCCAGAATGCGAGACACCGCGCCTTCGTCCGCGCCCAAACGCTCTGCAACATCACCCACCACCTCTGCGGGCACATAACCAGCTTCGTCCACCGCATCAATAATATGGGTTGCCACCAGCCTTTCAGCAGCGCCTTCAAACAACACCGCCATCTGACGCGCCAGATAGTCATGCAGGTTTTCTTCACCCTCAAGGGTTTGATCAAGCCCCCGGTCATCAAAGGTACCGCCCGCACCCTTAATGGTGCCGCCGCCTTCATACGTAAGGCCAGACGCCAAGCCACCAGACCCATCCGCCCGGTCAGGCGCGGCATCATTATTATAGATATTGGTGTCCATATTGGTGTCGAGCGCGCTATCGCTGGTATTTGAGGTATCCAGCCCGCTTTCGATTGAGCGGTCTGACGCAATGAGCCCATCCCCCGCGCCATCATCACCACCACCGGAAAAGTCATCACCGCCAGAGGGTTCGCGCAAGCCTTCGTCGGTCATGGTGCCGCCTTGCTCACCACCCTGTTCGCCGCCGCCCGTGTCGCCTTCCCCCATTTCAAGGAAAGGGTTGCGTTCCACTTCTTCAACAACAAAGTCGGAAAGCTCAAGATTTGATAGCTGCAACAGCTTGATCGCCTGCTGCAACTGGGGTGTCATCACCAGTTGCTGGCTTTGCCTGAGATCAAGTCTGGGTGTCAGAGCCATCGGCGCATTCCCCTACAGGCTGAAGCTGTCGCCAAGATAAACACGGCGAACATCTTCGCTTTGCAGCACTTCTTCAGCACTGCCTTCAAACAGCACATGCCCATCATAAATAATGAAAGCCCGGTCAATGATATCGAGCGTTTCGCGCACATTATGGTCGGTGATCAACACGCCAATGCCCCGGTCTTTCAGGTGGGCGGTCAGGTCACGAATATCAGCAATGGCAATGGGGTCAATGCCCGCAAACGGTTCATCAAGCAGGACAAAATTTGGCCGTGCCGCCAGCGCCCGTGCAATTTCACAGCGGCGGCGTTCCCCGCCAGACAGCGCAAGTGCAGGCGTGTTGCGCAAATGCGTGATTGAAAATTCTTCCAACAATTCATCAAGCATGGCGTTTCTAAGCGCGCGGTCGGGTTCCACAACCTCAAGCACGGCACGGATATTTTCTTCAACAGTCATACCACGAAAGATGGAGGTTTCCTGGGGCAGATAGCCAATACCAAGGCGTGCGCGCCGGTACATGGGCATATGGGTAATGTCATAGCCGTCCAGCTCAACCCGGCCATGGTCTGGCGCGATCAGGCCGGTGATGGAATAAAAGCAGGTGGTTTTACCGGCACCATTAGGCCCAAGCAGGCCAACCACTTCACCACGGCGCACCGCAAGCGAAATATCGCGCAGTACAGGCCGCCCGTTATAGGACTTGCCAATGCCCTGAACGCATAAGCCTTCACCCTCGGGCTTCGTTCCATTTTGATTGCCCGCGGGCAAATCAGCGTTTGCTGTCATACAGCGTCTCTCAGCTTCCGGTTCGGGGCAAAGATGTTTTGCAGGAATGTAAAACCACTCTATAGCGCCCCCAATAATGGTATTGGCTCAATTTGTGCATGCCAAATATAAATAAACCATGAACGCGCGGACCAATCCAGCGAATTAAAGAAAATTTCTTTAGGTTTCACACAGATATGTCAGATGAAAAACGTGCTTTTCATGGCAGATAAAGGGCGCACAAAGGCAAAAAGCCACCTTGCCCCCGCTAATTAAAGCACTTCGGAACCGCTGAACAGCCATGCGCCATCACATTTTGCTGATTTACCAATAACGACTTGAACTCAACAGGTTTAGCTGTCCTAGTAAGTCTGGGGTCAATTGGGGAGCTAGGCATGTCTTTCACAAGAAACATGGTTCTTGGGGCGCTGGTTGCATTTGCTGGCGTTGTCATGGTGTCCTCTCAGGCAATTTCTCAGGACAAAATAGACGGAACAGTCGCCTATTTTTCAACCTATGCGCATCGTCATTTTGATGCCCCCGGCAGCCTCGAACTCAAGACCTGGCGACCTCTGAAGCTGGATGAAAGCATATACGGATACCTCGATAAAAATCTTGAAAAGATTTTTGAAACCGCCGAACCCTTCGAATTGCAGAAAGAAGCAGATTACTTCTTCTCATTTGGCTTCGCCGTTACAAATGCATCTACCACCAAAATGTCCCCTCGGTTTTCCGGTTCACTGAGACTTTATGACACATACGGCAACGAACTCATCGTCGTAAGCTCTGACAAGCCACAGAAAAAGCAAAACGCTGTTGTTAAGAAACTTTTCCGGCTGATGGAGAAGGAGATTGAAGCCAACCGCGCAAAGATTGAAAACAACAGGAACAGACGCTGTCTTTTCTGCGGTTATGCGGACTTGACTGAAGCGCAAAAAGCCACCGTCGCTCCCCTTTCTTCGTTGGCACATGTCATCTCGGGTAGTCGGGCGGTACGCGAAAAAGGAAGAAAGCGGTCTCCGATCAATCCTCAGGTGGGTTATGGGGCACTCATGGAAATACATTTTGCTCTTGGCAACAAAAGCAATGTGGAGCATTTGCTTGATAACGCCCCCGCCAATTTCGATAGTGGCACAACGCTCGCTGGCCAGGAAACACACCTCATCAATGAGATGATCAAGGAAGGGTGGGACGGCCCGGTTTTGGACAAAATGGGGGCGCTTTATGCTCAAAACGGCTTTGGCCAGCAGGAGCCAACCTCCAAGTATACCCCCCTTATTCGGGCATTAACGGACAAAGACCTGACAACAGCAAAAAGACTTCTTGAATATGGTGCCGACCCAAATCAAAGAGTTATCAGAGATGGTAGATCTGCCAACGCTATGGATGTAGTTGCATTCTCTGGCTCGACAGAGGCTGTTGAATTATTGCTTGCATTTGGCGGCAACAAAAACGAATGGCCCGAAGGCGGCGGATATTCGTACAACCGCGCTATGACGGAGGGCCGGTATCCGCAAGCCTTCCTTCTGCGGCCCGACGTTGTAGGCGACCCAACCTCACCCGAAAACCAAAAAAAACTTGTACAAGCTGCGCTGTTTTCAGACGCGGGAAGCGTTCAATATTACCTTAACAACGGCGTGCCGATTGGCAGCACCAGCTTTTCCGGAACACCGGTTTTCCAAGCAGTTCTTAGGGGCAAGCAAGCTTTTGCAAGTAGTGCCGGGGCGGAGCAGCAAGCGCGCGAAAGGCTTGGGAACGCCCGCTACGACGAAATCAAACAACAGATCGCTGTGTTTCAAACTTCCCTGAATTATTGGTACAGCCTTGAGGAGATTCCGGAAGCAGAAAGGGAAGGTGTTGAACACCTTGCAAAACAAACAGACGCTTTACGCCGGGAAATCGGCCAAAGGTCGGAGACTGAGCAAGAAGCAAGAAGACGGTTGGGTAACGACGAATATGAGAGACTACGTAGCCAACATGATCGTCTTAATCGGACCATAGAGCATTACCAAAAAACCGGAATCACAGGCCCTTTACTGGAAAACCTGCAGCTCGAACTTGCTGGCGTTAGCCAACAACTGGGTGCAAGCCTGAATCAGGAAGGCCCAGGTCATCGTGTCAGTAATGATGACGCATACCTGATCCTCAACCAGCTGCTTGATGCCGGTGTTAATCTTGATTTGCAGGATGCCGCTGGCGACACAGCGCTGGTGCTGGCGCTGAAGAACAAACAGTATGCAGTTGCCTATACACTGATCAACAACGGTGCCGATCTCAACATTGCGAATTCTACTGGTGAAACACCCCTGTCGTTGGCGCTGGCAACTCGCAATGAACCGATGGCTGTATCGCTTATTGAAGCTGGGGCGGATTTCAATAACAGCAAAAACAGCACACCCCCGGTGATGATGGCCTATAACATGGATATGGCCGATGCTGCCGCCGCCATGGTCGCGAGAGGCGCTGACTACAGCGTGACGGACGCAGACGGCCTGACCCTGCTACATTATGCTTCCGCTCGCGGCGACATGGGCCTTGTTAACCAGCTGATTGAAGCGGGTGCAAACGTAAACGCGCTCGATTATGATGATAACAGTGCGCTTTATTATGCCTACCCACACCCCAGTAAAGAGTTCGGCAGCGACAACAGGCGGGTTATCCGCGCGCTGCGCGAAGCAGGGGCAGATGCAAACCACGTCAACCTGGTTGGTTACACAGCAGCAGAAAACTACCGCGTTGGTCGCGAGACATGGCAGGAAGAACAACGCATTCGCCAGATTGAAGACCTGACATTGCGGCAGGAATTGGCAGCCAAGCAACAGCAACTTGCCGCCCAGGCGCTTGAGCAGGAACGCCAGCGCCGTGTTGCCGCCATTCAGGCAGAGCGCCGCCGCCGCGCAGAAGCAGCGAAACAGAAATCAGGCTTCAACTGGGGTAAGGCGCTGGCCTTAACCGTTGGCTCCGTCGCGGGTGGCGGCTTGAACCTTGATGCGGAATCGCAGGCAAACATTGCTGTTGGTATCCTTGCTGACAGCATGCCCGGCGTTCAGGGCGCGAACAACACAGTTGGCTCGATCCAACAGGCGGGGCGCGCAGCCCAACAGCGGGCAGCACAGCAAGCGGCGCAAGCAAGACAAAGCGCGGAACAACAGGCCGCACAACAGCGAGCCGCACAGCTTGCCGCCGACCGCTCGCGCACTCAAAGACAGGTAACATTGCGCCAAGCGCCAGACCCGGCCTTAACGCACCCTGATGTGCGCCAGCAAAGGCCAGCGCCGGGGCAAACCGCACCAACGAGGACAAATACACCGCCGACACCTACGCCAACAGGTGGAGAAAAAGACCGGGAACGCCTTCCCATTCACCTGCCGCCAGAAAGGGCTAAAGGACCGATCTATCAAATTGCCTGGATAGGTTGGGCCAAAAACTATGAAACCAAGTTCGGTTATTCAAACCCCGATAGTGCCGTAGATTTGCTGAGAACAATGATCATCAACGACATGCACCGCCTGTGTCGGGAGCGATATAAAGGCGGCATTCTTTTGCCAGACACTATTCAATGGATCCCTTTACCCAAAGAGCACCCGGATGCCATCGAATCAAGACGCTGGACCGCCTCGAACTCAGTGGGGCAAGTGCAATGCAGGTATCCGGACCCACGGCCACGGCGGTGATTTGTTCGCAAAGCAGATGTGAAAAAGCCTAGAAACTAGCGGTTTTCATCCGGCGTATCTTCAGATGTACTGCTTGGCACCGTGAAGCTGCCACGCACGCGACCACCAGCATCATTGGTATCCTGACCGTCCAGCTTGGCAAGGCCGGACACCAGATCAAACTCAAGGCGGGAGCCTTTCAGCTCGGTTTGCCCCTGGCGGAACACCACGTCACCGCCAACAGTTACCAGTTGCCGGTCCACATCATAAATGCCCCAGTCTCCCACCAGTGTTTCGCTGGCAGACTGAAGCTCAAACTTGCCCTGGGCATCCAGCCGGGAGATAGACGGGTCACCGTCTGTATTTTCCAGCGCGTAAAAAACGGTAATGGTATCTGACCTTAGCGTCAGGCCACCCTGAACAACCTGCACAGCTCCGGAAAAGATAGCCCGGCCCTGCTTTTGCTGCATCTCAAGTCGCTCGGCGGAGATATCAAGCGGCTGATAGGTATCATGGTCCTTCAAAACAGACTGTGCCGACACTGCGCCCGACACCAGCATACCCAAAACCATGCCGCCAGCAATCAATGCTTTTTTAGTTACCTGCATACCTATCTCCCGCCCGCATTGGCCACTGGCCGTTTGGGTACTATATGAAGGCTGACGCCGCCTTCAAAAACTGCTTCTTTATCACGCACATTCAGGCTCATGCGGGCGGCCTCGAAGGTGCCCAGGTCGGACCGGCCTTTCACATCACCCTGACCTGTGGCCGTGCGGCCCTTTAGGTCAATCTCGGCGCCTTCCATTTCAAGGAAGTAGCCATTACCTGTTTCCAGATTAACGCCGCCCACGAGCGACAGGCTATTGTTTTTGGTGCGATAAATACCGCGCCGGGCATCCACCGTTGCGGTTTGCCCTTCCGTGAGTTCCATTTCTGCCCGAATGTCCGCAAGCCTGACCCGCGGCGCGTTCGGGTTATCCTGCTCGCCTGTTGTTGCATGAATGCGAAACAGACGGTTTTTGGTATCAGTGCCCACATAATTCATGTTGGTCATGCGGATCACACCGTCAGAGCGGGCCACATCATCCTGCGACAAAACAAAGCTGACTTCCGCATCATTCAGGAAAGGCCACGCCGCTGTTACAATACCCAGCACAATGGCACCAACCGGCAAAAAAACCTGCATGAAACGAATGAAACTATCCCAGCCTGCTGGCGCCGCCTTCACAGGCGCGGGCTTCAGCGCCTCTATCGCCACTTCCCGCGCGCGCTCGGGGCTTTGATAATGATCTTTCACTGGTGTGTTCAAAAGGGTTTCTTTCCAGCTAACAGTAGCGCGGGCCTAGTGCGAGAAAATATCCATCGGCTCAAAACCAGCCAGATCCATATCTGCACGCGTTGGCAGAAACCGAAAAGCCGCGTCAGCCATTTCTGTACGGCCTTCACGCGCGAGCATCATATCCAGCTTTTCTTTCAGCTTGTGCAGATAGAGAACATCAGAGGCCGCATAGCTTTTCTGCGCGTCGCTTATCTCATCGGCACCCCAATCGCTTGATTGCTGCTGCTTGTCAAGCGATATGCCCGCAAGCTCGTTGCACAGGTCCTTAAGGCCGTGGCGGTCCGTGTAGGTGCGCACCAGCTTGGAAGCGATCTTGGTGCAATAGATCGGTGCCGTATCAACGTCCAGATACTTTTTCATCACAGCAACATCAAAGCGGGCGAAATGAAAGATTTTCAACACGTCAGTATCCGCGAGTAGCCGCTTAAGGTTCGGGGCGGCATATTCGCCTTGGCGGAAACGCACCAAATGGGCATTACCGTCCCCGGACGAAAGCTGCACCACACAAAGCCTGTCACGGTGCGGGTTGAGGCCCATAGTTTCGCTATCAATTGCCACACTGTTGCCAAATGAGACATCGGCGGGCAGGTCGCCTTCATAAAAATAGATGGCCATGAAAAAGGTGCCTCTGGTTTTGTCGGTTAGTTATCTGACGGGCATTATAGAGAAGCTTATGGCAGAATAAAGGTCACTTGTGCTGCATGTATATGGCAATGGCCACGCGGCACACAGCGCTATGCCATTTCATCAACCTTGTCATATGTCATCGTGCCGGGGATGATAAACACAGGGCAGGGCAAATCACTTACCGCTGTACCGGTGAAATAATCCACCAGCGGGCCGGGGCCGCCTTCATCGCCTGCACCCAGGACAAGACCAAAAATATCATCCCGGGAGTTTAGATATTTTATCATTTCATCTTTGGGTTCGCCTTCCACGACCACAAGCTCGGGCTCAACACCACAATAATCGTTCAGTTGCTGGGCGATGCCAGAAAGTAGTTCTTCGGTTTCCTCAAACGCTTCTTCGCGCATACGGTCAGCAACCGCCATCCAGTGCTGGAACTCTCCGGGGCGAATACAGTGAAACAGAATGAGGCCACCACCAGTGATGTGCACAGCACGCGCAGCAGCAAACCGGATAGCAACCTTGGATTCTGGCGAATCGTCTACCACCACAACAAGCTTACGGTGCCGTTTGGCAACGGGTCGGATAGGACCATGAATATCTTCAACCACGCCTTTTCCCCTTCACCGGCAGCTTGGCAGGCAAATGCCCTGCTGGCAAGCTGCTAAAACTCATCCCCCGAAAAGATACCGTAATGGGGCTTGGCACGTCCTGCTCCGTTTCGGCGTGTCGTGACGGTGGATAGGAAGGGGGTGTCGTTGCTCCTGATGCAGTAAGCTGTATCTACGGCGTCGCGCCATGAGGCCTGCGCCATTTTATCAATCAAAAAGGAACAACAACATGACTGTATTTATAGGACTAGACGTCTCTCTGGCAAGCACGGCAGTCTGTGTACTGACGGGTAAGGGTGAGATTCTCAGGGAGGCAAAGGTGCCCAGCGAGCCGGCAGCGCTTGTGGGTTTTGTGCACAGCCTGGGGTGCGATGTCGCCAGCATTGGTCTTGAAGCAGGGCCCCTGTCCCAGTGGTTGTACAAGGGCCTGACGGAAGCGGGTTTCGAGACGGTGCTGATGGAAACACGCAGAGTGAAGGCCGCGCTGAAGGCCATGCCGATCAAAACAGATCGCCGGGATGCGGAAGGGATTGCCCGCCTGCTGCATCTGGGCTGGTTCCGGCCAGTCCACTGCAAATCCGTTTCGTCGCAGGAGATACGGGCGCTGCTGACGACCCGCCATGCCATCCAGAAGGCCCTGAAGGCTCTCGAACTGTCGGTGCGGGGTATCCTGCGCAATTTCGGTCTGAAGATGGGCAAGGTGTCGAAGGGGCGGTACGCGGCACGGGTGCGCGAGCTTGTGACCGGCAACCCTATGCTGGAAGCTGCCGTCGAGCCTGTCCTGCACGTGCGCGACACGCTGCGCAAGGAGATGGCAGGTCTGGAGAAAAAGATTAAAGGGCTGGCGACGGCGAACCCGGTCTGTGACCTGTTAATGACCATGCCCGGTGTAGGGCCGGTCGTGTCGCTGACCTTCCTGTCCGCAGTGGATGATCCCGGGCAGTTCCGCCGATCGAAGGATATCGGTCCATGGGTGGGGCTAACGCCGGGCCGGGACCAGTCGGGGGAACGGGATGTTACCGGCCGCATCACGAAGGCTGGCGATGTCGGCCTGCGAACCGCCCTGTATCAGGCGGCGACGGTCATGCTGAACGGGGGCAGATCCAACTGGCTGAAAGCCTGGGCGTTGCGTCTTGCTGCCCTGCGGGGCAAGAAACGTGCAACGGTCGCCCTTGCCCGACGCATCGGTGTGGTGCTGCACCGGATGATGGTGGACGCAACGGTGTTCTGCTTCACCCGCGAAGAGGCTGTCCGCTCTGTATAAACCCGTTCAAGCAGCGTACGAGAAGAAACAGGAGGTTTGGCCGCGTCTGACAGGGGTCGGCCACCAGTGTCCCTGCCGGGACGCAGTCCCCGATGATGCACGCAGGATGCCTTGTCGCCGGACCCCGCACATATGTAGCGCAGGGTTCGAGCACGCCCCAAAGATAGGCACTCGGGAACTGTATTGGACAAGGTATGAAGTTGGCGGCCCTTGCCCTGCATGGCGCCGACCACGGACGGAAGCACGTACCCGGCGGTGATACAGGAAGGTGACCTGACTCCAGAAGGCAAAGGCAACGATCCACACAGTCAAAATCCAGGCTTTCCCCCTGTATACAGGGACGCCGACAAGACCCTCTCCCGTGAACCGTCAACCGTGTCGCGCCGGCTAATTGTGTGATAAAGGTGCTTGACATCAACTGCCCCATTACGGAAGGCATACAGTTCCATGTTTTCACTGAGGGTGATACCGGAGTTGACGAAAACTTTGATATCATCATCAATGTCTGGCGTACCCCAATATTGTGGTACTTCATCAGTGTAGGAGTTGATTGTCTCAAAGTCTGCCGCAGCTGTATTGCCTGCTGCGATGAGAGCCAGAACATCATCCCGCACAACCGAACGAACGGTACCGTCAGACTCGCCGTACTCAGCTGTCATGTTAACGAAACCGGTGTCGCCGATTGGCAAACCAAGGTTAGCAGCAATACGGTAATTGTCGCCGTCACCAGCATATGTGGAACCGTATGTTACCTCTACCTGGCCACCTTCAGCGTCATCCCGCAGGACAAAGTTGATCACACCAGCGATCGCATCTGAACCATACTGCGAAGAGGCACCGTCGCGCAGAACTTCAACGCGCTTCAGTGCCAGAGACGGAATAGCTGAGATGTCCACGCCTTGTGCGCCATCAGAAATACCACCGCCAAGGAATGAGATTACCGAGCCGCGGTGCCGGCGTTTGCCGTTGATCATCACCAGTGTGTTATCCGGTGACAGGCCACGCAGGTTTGCCGGACGGATAATTGTTGCCGCATCGGAAATTGGTTGGGAGTTAATGTTAAAGGACGGTACTGCAGTTCTCAGAAGGTTCTGAACATCTGAGGATGCGCTTTGGCGAAACTCAGTAACGCCGATAACATCAACGGGTGCTGGTGAATCGCCAGCAGACCGTCCGGGTCGGCGCGAGCCTACGGTTACAATTTCTTCAACCGCAGCATTCGAGTCCGTGTCCGCATCTGAGGACTGAGCAGTGACAGGCATGGCAACAATGCTGGATAGCAATGCTGTGGACGCCATGTAGGCCACTGATTTGTTTGATGGTTTAGTCAAAAGTTTCCTCCTAATATCTTATATTCAGGCAGGATAAAATCCTGACCTGACTTATGAGACCCCACCGTTTTTGAGGAAAAAATAGAGTGCCGCCCGCTGCATACACAACGACGCGAACAGATTCCCCCTAGTTTTTGCCAGCCATAAGGATATAGACCGATGACGGGAAAAAACCCGCAGTACGGTCGCAATTGTTTTCGTCCTTAACTTCTAAGAGGTGAATAATACTACTATGTAGCGAAAATAAGCAAGATCAACTATATTTATACGTGTGCTGTATTAACCTGTTGGGTTCTAGTCTGCTAAAATTGGTGCATCTGGTTGGTATGAACTGCGCAGGTCTTCAATCTCGACGACCCAAAGGTCTTCATCAAACTGACGCTTTTTCCGGACTCGCTCGGTGGCTTCAAGGGCGTCAATGTTTTCTGCCAGTTTACGCCAAACCCGATTGCCATCAAAATCAAGCGTGCGTTCAAACAGGGTAAAACCTGCACTGAAACGGTCTATTTTCAGCAGAATACCGCCACGGTCTGCATCGCCGCGTGCAACAACAAAGGCTGGCATATCGTGAGCGAAGCAGGTGCGGATATGAGCCTCTACCCAGAGGCTGGTTTTGAGATCATTGCTCATGGCCCTTATTGGCCATGGAGTTTGGCATAGGTCAAGGCTGTAGTGGCTTCAGGCGGCAGGCGTGTCAAGGCCCAGGCTTTGCAATCGGTCCATGAACAGCACCCTGACTTCTTCAGCAGACATATGAAACTTGAGACCTGCTAGGTCGCCTTTAGACCAGCAAACCTGTGCTGGCAGATCGCCTCGTCCGGCGATGGTCAGGATAACCTCGGCACCGTCTTTGATTGGAAGATCGATTTTGATCCGGGCACCACCCAGTGACATGTTCCAAACCTGACACGAAAAATCGTGCTGACCAACTTTTAGATGAGCTGGCCAGAGAACAGACCGCCGCCGATGGGCGCGGGCGTCTGCGCTGCCACCAACAAATTCTGACGGTGGAGTTGGTGCGACAGCGTCGATACTTTTTTGCACAGTTTCATTCATTTTTTAGGGCCGTCCGCTGCATTTTTGAAGATTTCTGTGCCCTTTTTAGCAAGTGTGCGTAAAGGTTTTCTCACCAAGACCCTAAAATTTTAGCCGAATTATTTGTTGCGAATTGCAACAAAGCACCTGTTGGTGCGCTGCATTTTGCGTTAAGCTGAGAAGGTAACGCAGGGAAGGCCATGGCAGAATCCGAAGAAAATATCCTCATTATCGAAGACAGTCCCACACTTGGGCTGACCTACCAGCAGTATCTGAAACCGCTCAAAATAAAGGTATCGCTTGCTGAGACAGGTAAGGAGGCGCTAGAAGCAATCTCCCGTCTGAAGCCCACGGTTATTCTGCTTGATTTAAAGCTGCCTGACATGGACGGTATCGACATCCTGAAGCAGATTAACCATGACAAAGTCGCGGCAAGGGTGATTGTGATTACAGCCCACGGTTCGGTTGCTGTTGCGGTGGAAGCCATGCGCGAAGGGGCGTCCGACTTTCTGCTAAAACCCTTTACAGCAGAAAGACTTACCACCACCGTTAACAATGCGCTGGAAATCTCGCGGCTCTCAAACCTTGTTAAGCAATTTAGCTCTTCAACCCGCAAGAAGTTTGGCAGTTTCATTGGGGATAGCCCGGCGATGCAAACTGTCTACCGGATGATTGAAGATAGTGCGCCCTCGAAGGCCAGTGTCTTCATTATGGGGCCTTCGGGTACCGGTAAAGAGCAGCCATTCACAATTCGGGTGAACGGCAGGCCCGGCGTTTTGTTGCTCTTAATTGTGCGGCAATCCCGGAAAACCTTATCGAAAGCGAGATTTTCGGCCATGTCAAAGGCGCCTTCACCGGCGCTGCAGCCGACCGGGAGGGTGCTGCGGTGGCGGCAGATGGCGGCACACTGTTTCTGGATGAAATCTGCGAAATGCCGCTAGACCTGCAAACCAAGCTTTTGCGCTTCATTCAAACCGGTCAGGTGGTGCCGGTTGGCAGCAACACACCTGTTAGTGTTGATGTTCGTTTCGTTTGCGCAACAAATAGAACTCCAGCTGAGGAAGTGGCGGCAGGCCGGTTCCGGGAAGACTTGTATTACCGCTTGCATGTGGTGCCTATTCATATGCCGCCTCTTAAGGACAGAGGCCGCGATGTGCTTGAAATTGCTCGCCAAATGCTGACCGATTTTTCGGCGGAAGAGAGTAAGGGTTTCGTTGATATTTCCGAAGATGCGCGCGTGCGTTTGCTGGCCCATAACTGGCCGGGAAATGTGCGCGAACTTGGCAATGTTATCCAAAGTGCGGTGGTGCTGAACGACGGTGACCTGCTGACAGCTGATATGCTGTCCCCTCTGCTTGGTAACATGCCAACGGAGCCATCAAACGGCGCTCATTATGACCCCACTCGTGCGGCTGTTCAGTCGGGTCTGCCCGCAGGTGTTCCTGCGCCACCCCAGCCGCAAGAAGCGATGTTTGCTGGCGGTATCGAACCCCTTGCTACTGTTGAACGCCGGGCCATAGAGCGTGCGATCACGCTGTCTGGTGGCCGGGTGCGCGCTGCCGCTAAAGCGCTGGAAGTGAACCCGTCAACGCTTTATCGTAAGCTTTCCGCCTGGGAAGCAGAAGAAGCATAGGGTTTGTTTGAATAGACGCCATTGCCAGCCCACACCCCTACCCGGCCATCGCATGGTATTGTGTTTGGCTGGCCGGGTGGGCCGGTGCCCAACTAGATAAAACTATAGCTCCAGCTCTTCCTGATCTTCGCTGGTGCGGCGTTGCTGTTCAAGCGCAATGGCGTTGGTTGCTGCCAGCGCCGCCATATTGATCAAGTCTGTGGCCGTTGAAGTAAGCCGCGCAATCTGGATTGCGTGGGTCATGCCAAGCAGCACTGGCCCAATAATGCGCCCACCACCCAGTTCGCTCAACAGCTTGTAGCTGATGTTGGCTGAATGCAGGGTTGGCATAATCAAAAGGTTTGCTGGCCCCGACAGCCCCATGAAAGGATATTTCTCCATCAGGTCTCTGTTCAAGGCAACATCGGCCTGCATCTCGCCGTCAAACTCAAAGTCCACATCTCTGTCTTCAAGAATGGAAACAGCTTCCTGAATATGTTTTGTCCGGTCCGATGGCGGGTTGCCAAAGTTGGAGAAAGACAGAAACGCAGCGCGCGGGTCATGCCCCAGCCGTTTCATGAAGGCTGCTGCCGCTTGCGCGATATCAGCAAGCTCTGATGCCGTTGGTCTTTCGTTCACCGTGGTATCGGCAAGGAAAACTGTGCGACCGCGCATTACCATGACAGACAGGCCAAACGGCTTTTGCCCCGGTAGAGGGTCCACAACCCGGCGTACATTCTTGAGCGCTCGCCAATAGTGGCGGGTAACCCCTGTCACCATGGCATCTGCGTCGCCGCTTGCTACCATGCAGGCGGAGAAGACGTTTCTGTCCCGTTTCACCAAACGGTTTACATCCCTCGCGAGGAAACCTCGGCGGTTCAAGCGTTCGTAAAGCATATCCACATAGTGGCTAAGGCGTGGGTTATTGGCCGCATTTGAAATCTCGAAATCGGTGTCATCCACCCCCATTTCGCGCAGTTTTTCGCGGATTGGCGCCTCATATCCCACCAGCACGGGAATGCCGTAACCAGCCGACTTGAAGCCAACAGCAGCCCGCAATACGCGGTCTTCTTCTGCTTCCGCGAACACCACACGCCTTAGCGGTCTGCGCTTCAGGTCTTCAAAAATGGTCGATAGCGTATCAACGGTCGGGTCAAGTCGGGCCGACAGCTCTTGCTCGTATGCGTCCAAATCTTCAATCGGTTTGCGGGCAACGCCGGTATCCATGGCGGCTTTCGCGACCATGGCCGGAATTTTGCGGATCAGGCGGGGGTCAAACGGTGCCGGGATAATATAATCCGGGCCATAATGAGGGTGTTCTCCCCCATAAGCTGCGGCTACTTCATCCGGCACGTCTTCGCGGGCCAGTTCAGCCAGTGCTTTGGCAGCTGCGATCTTCATTTCTTCGTTAATCGTGCGCGCCCGCACATCAAGTGCACCGCGGAAGATGTAAGGGAAACCAAGAACATTGTTCACCTGATTGGGGTAATCCGAACGGCCTGTGGCAATGATGGCATCCGGTCGAACGGAGCGTGCGTCTTCAGGCGTGATTTCCGGGTCCGGGTTTGCCATGGCAAAGATGATCGGCTTATCTGCCATCTTGGCGACCATGTCTTTTGAAATAGACCCCGCCGCCGCAAGGCCGATAACGGCGTCCGCGCCTGCCATGGCGTCATCCAGCGTGCGCGCATCGGTTTTAATGGCATGGGCCGATTTCCACTGGTTCATGCCTTCACTGCGCCCGCTATAAATAACGCCCGTACGGTCAACCATGGTTACATTTTCATGCGGCAGGCCCATGGCCTTCAAAAGCTCGATACAGGCAATGCAGGCAGCGCCCGCACCAACAGCAACAACCTTGGTGGTTTCAATGTCACGGCCTGTCAGGTCAAGCGCGTTGATGAAACCGGCGGCGGTTATGATGGCGGTGCCATGCTGGTCATCATGAAAAACCGGTATATCCATCAGTTCGCGCAAGCGCTGCTCAATGATAAAACATTCTGGTGCCTTGATGTCTTCCAGATTGATGCCGCCAAAGCTTGGGCCCAGCAGTTTCACGCAGTTTACGAACTCGTCAATGTCAGTGGTATCCACCTCAAGGTCAATCGAATCCACGTCGGCAAACCGCTTGAAAAGGACAGACTTACCTTCCATCACCGGTTTGGACGCTTGTGCCCCCAGCGCACCAAGGCCAAGGATCGCTGTACCGTTTGAGATCACGGCAACCAGATTGCCTTTGGTCGTATAGTCATAGGCTGTATCCGGGTCATCTGCGATTGCCTTCACCGGCACAGCCACACCCGGGCTATAGGCAAGCGAAAGGTCGCGCTGTGTTGCCATCGGTTTAGATGGTGTAATCTCTAATTTACCGGGGCGGCCCACGGCATGAAAACGCAGCGCTTCTGCATCCGTGAACTTGGAAGATTTCCCTGGCATATTATTCCCCTGATCTAATGCTTGTCGTTTAGTGTCAGAATGCACTAAACCAGAAGCAGTCATTTTCGATTTCCTGAGACGGCGCATACTATTGCACAGACAGGCACGCAATCGAAAATGAATTTCTTTTGTCACCTCATGCGTAAAAGTTTTAGGACCATCAGTTTTGGACGCCAACGAAGCATCATTAGAAGCCGCCCAGTCAAGCGAACCGGCAGCAGCACCTGAAAGGGCCGCAAACAAATGGCACCGCGCCCTGAAGGCACCCGGTGTCACCCCGATGATGACGCAGTTTCTGGAAATCAAGGCCGGACACCCTGACAGTTTGCTTTTTTACCGCATGGGTGATTTTTACGAGCTGTTTTTCGAGGATGCTGAAAAGGCGTCTGCCGCGCTTGATATCACCTTAACCAAACGCGGCAAACTGGCAGGCGATGATATCCCGATGGCGGGCGTGCCTGTGCATGCGGCAGAAAACTATCTGGCACGCCTGATCAGGCGTGGTTTCAAGGTTGCGGTGTGTGAGCAGACGGAAGACCCTGCTGCTGCGAAGGCCCGCGGCTCCAAAGCTGTGGTGCGGCGCGAAGTGGTGCGACTTGTTACCCCCGGCACACTGACCGAAGACACGCTTTTAAACCCCAAAAGCCACAACTATCTTGTGGCACTTGGCCGGGCGCACAAAGACCTGTCACTGGCGGTTGCTGATATGTCTACCGGCGAGTTTTTCATCCTGCCCACCAAAGCCGGGCGGTTGGATGCGGACCTGGCCCGTCTCCAACCCGGCGAAATTCTGGCGGGTGAAAGCACGCTTGCTGACGATACGGTTTCAGCCGCGCTGTTTGATTGGCGCAGCACCTTAAGCCCGCTGGCTGATAGTTTGTTTGACAGTGGCGCTGGCAAGCGGCGGCTTGAAAGCCTGTATGATGTGTCGACCCTTGATGGCTTTGGTAGTTTTGCTCGCGCTGACCTGGCCGCTGCTGGTGCGCTCATTGACTATCTGGAAGATACCCAGAAAGGTAAATTGCCAACGCTCGCGCCGCCCACGCGGCTTTCAACCGACAGCACCATGATGATCGATGCGGCGACACGCCGTAGTCTGGAGCTAACCCGAACCCAAACGGGTGAAACGCAGGGAAGTCTTTTGTCGGTTATTGATCGCACGATTACGGGCGCGGGTGCGCGCTTGCTTGCCAAGCGGCTGGCTGGCCCGCTTACTGACCCTGTGCGTATAGGGGAACGGCTGGACTGTGTAAGTTTCTTCCTTGATGACACTGGCCTGCGGGATGACATCAGGCATGCGTTGAAATCAGCGCCTGATATCGAGCGTGCATCCATGCGTCTGTCGCTGGGGCGTGGTGGTCCGCGGGATCTGGCGGCAATCGCAGCGGGGCTTACGGTATCCGGCGAGATTAAAAACAGGCTGATGGTGCAATCGGGCGCGCTCGATGAAACACCGATGCGGATTGAAGAAGCCATTGTTGACCTAGGTGACCACGGCACGCTGTGCGCGGAACTGTCCAGAGCGTTGGTTGAAGAACCGCCCCTGTTGGCGCGTGATGGCGGCTTTATCAGTGAAGGCTATAATGAAGCGCTCGATGAGTTTCGTATGCTGCGGGACCAAAGTCGTAGGCTGATTGCCGGTCTTGAGCAGGAATATCAGGCGCTGACAGGCATCAATGCCCTTAAGATCAAGCACAATAACGTGCTTGGCTATCATGTGGATGTCAGTGCAAAGCACGCAGACACCATGATGTCTGCTCCGCTCAATGAAACTTTCATCCACCGGCAAACGCTCGCGAATGCTGTGCGGTTTTCCTCTGCTGAACTGTCGCGTTTGGCGGGTAAAATATCGGAAGCAGGCGACCGTGCGCTGGCGCTGGAGCAGGAATTGTTTGCTGGCCTTGTTGCCATGGTGCTTGAAAACGCCGGCCCTGTCTCGCTCGCTGCGGATGCGCTTGCCATGCTTGATGTCACCTCATCCCTTGCGACGCTCGCGGTTGAAGCAACCCTTACCCGACCCGACGTGGACGATAGTCAGGCGTTTGACGTGAAAGGCGGTCGTCATCTGGTGGTAGAGGAAGCGCTCGCAAAATCAAACAACGCAAGTTTCATTGCCAATGACTGTTCGCTTGGTGCTGACGATCGTTTGTGGCTGCTGACCGGCCCCAATATGGCGGGTAAAAGTACTTTCCTGCGTCAGAATGCCCTGATTGCTGTGTTGGCGCAGATGGGTGGTTTTGTCCCGGCAGTGTCCGCCCATATCGGTGTTGTAGACCGGCTCTTTAGCAGGGTTGGGGCGTCCGACGATTTGGCGCATGGCCGTTCCACTTTCATGGTGGAGATGGTGGAAACCGCCGCCATTCTTAATCAGGCGGGCCCGCGCTCGTTGGTGATCCTTGATGAGATCGGGCGCGGTACCGCAACCTATGACGGGCTTTCAATCGCATGGGCGGCAGTTGAACATTTGCATAATATCAACCAGTCCCGCGCGTTGTTCGCGACCCACTACCATGAACTGACAGCCCTGAAGGAAACGCTGGAAGCCGTATCCTTGCGGTCCATGAAAGTGCGTGAATGGAAAGGCGAAGTGGTGTTCCTGCATGAGGTCGCCAAAGGTGCCGCCGACCGGTCCTACGGTATTCAGGTTGCCAAGCTCGCGGGCCTGCCTGCGGCTGTGGTGGCGCGGGCGCGGCAGGTGCTGGATCATCTTGAAACGGGTGACAAAAACGGTGGTGGCGCAGAGCGGCTGATCAGCGACTTGCCGCTGTTCCAGTCAACCCCAACTGGGGATAGCGCGCAGGCGGGGCCAGCAAGTGCAAGCGCTGCGGAAGAAAGGCTTTCTGTGATCAACCCTGACATACTTTCGCCAAAAGAAGCCCTTGATCTACTTTATGAGCTGAAAGACCTTCAAGAGCAGGAAGGCTGACCGAGGTAACTGACGCGACATGACCATGATCCGTGACAAACGAGCCCTGATTAACCGGAAAGAGCTGTCAGCAGCCCTTTCCGAGATTGCGGCCACTGTTCCGGAGAGCGACTGGCAACCGCTGGTGGTGAAAACCCTGAAAGCCGCGCATACAAATGGCTGGCAGGAAGTGAAGCGGCGTTTTTTTGATGATGCAGATAAGGGGCTTTTGTGCGCTCAGGCGCTGTCATACGTCATGGATCAGTTGCTGCGCAGCCTCTATGATTTTGTGACAGAGCATGTCTATCCGCTCGCGAACCCAACAGCCGGTGAAAAGCTGTGTCTGGTGGCAACGGGTGGGTATGGTCGCGGTGAACTTGCTCCCTACTCAGATGTGGACCTACTGTTTCTCATTCCTTACAAGGCAACGCCCTGGGCCGAGAATGTTGCAGAATATATGCTTTATGTCCTGTGGGATTTGGGTCTGAAGGTTGGTCATGCGACGCGTACGCCGGATGAATGCGTCAGGCTTGCCAAAGAAGACCTGACCATCCGCACATCACTTCTGGAATCGCGCTATATCTGGGGTGACCAGAAGATTTTCCGCCTTGCTGTAAGCCGTTTTGTGAAGAGGGTTGCACGCGGTACCGGTACCGAATTTGTTGCCCAAAAGCTTGAGGAACGGGATGCGCGCCACAAGAAGATGGGCGATAGCCGTTATGTGGTTGAGCCGAACATCAAGGACGGCAAAGGTGGCCTGCGTGACCTGCAAACCATGTGGTGGATTGCGCGCTACCTTTATGGGCTTAATCGTGCGCATGCTGTGGAAAATGACATTCTGACCACGGCAGAAAACCGGCAGTTTGCCAAGGCTGAAAACTTCCTGTGGACCGTGCGGGTTGCTCTGCACTTTCTGTCAGACCGGGCTGATGAGCGACTGACCTTTGATATGCAGCGCCGACTGTCGGAAGAACTGCGGTATCAGGACAGGGACGGGTCTTCGGGCGTTGAGCGCTTCATGAAGCATTATTTTCTGGTCGCCAAACAGGTGGGTGACCTGACCCGGATTTTCTGTGCTGTTCTGGAGGCACGCCAGCAAATTACATTCTTCTCGCGCCTGCGCCGCACCCGAAAGCTACAAGGCTTTGGCGTGCAGGGCGAGCGGCTTGTGGTGCTGGACGAAGATGATTTTGAGCGTGATCCCACCCTGATGGTGAAAATCTTTGCGGTTGCTGACAGAAATGATCTGGATATTCACCCGGATACGCTGCGACTGATAAAGCAGAACCTGAAGCGCATGACAGCAGACGTGCGCCGCAGTGAAGATGCCAACCGCTATTTTCTTGAAGTACTGACCTCGCAAAACCAAGGCGAAGTGAATTTGCGCCGCATGAATGAGGCAGGCGTTTTTGGCAAGTTCCTGCCCGATTTTGGCCGGGTGGTGGCCCAGATGCAGTATGATATGTACCATCATTATACGGTGGACGAACATACCATCCGGGCGGTGGGGCTGCTTTCAAGAATTGAAGCCGGTGAGTTGGCGGATGATCACCCTTTGTCCACCAAGGTGATCCAGAAAGTTTTGTCCAGAAATGTGCTGTATGTGGCGGTGCTGCTGCATGATATTGCCAAGGGGCGGCGCGGTGACCATTCGGTTGTGGGCGCAGAAGTTGCCAAGCGGGTTTGCCCTCGGCTTGGCCTGAGTGCTGCGGAGACAGAAACTGTTGCCTGGCTTGTGCGCTGGCACCTGTTGATGAGCAACACGGCGTTCAAACGCGACCTTTCTGACCCCAAAACCATTCAGGACTTTTGTGATATAGTCAAAAGCCCCGAGCGGTTGAGGCTTCTAGTCGTCCTGACGGTCGTGGATATCCGGGCGGTTGGTCCGGGTATCTGGAACGGCTGGAAAGGCCAACTTCTGCGCGAGCTGTATCATGCCGCAGAGGAAGTGCTGGTGGCAGGCCATATCACCGTTGGCCGGAACGAGCGTGTCGCGCGCAAGAAAGAACAACTTTCAGAAGCGCTTGATAACTGGCCGAAAACTGCGGCCAAAAAGCACCTGTCCCGCATGATGGATGCATACTGGATTGCGGAAGACCCGGTGACACTGCTGCAAAACGCGAACTTGATGCGCCGGGTTGACAAGTCGGGTGAGCCGATCGGCGTGGCGGCCCGCGTGGAACAGTGGCAGGCCATGACCAATGTTGCGCTTTATACACAAGACCATCCCGGCCTGATTGCGCGGGTAGTCGGTGCGCTGGGTGTGGCGGGTGCCTCCATCCTTGGGGCGAAAATCCACACGTCCCGTGATGGTATGGCGATGGATAACTTCATCGTGCAGGACATCGAAGGCAATGCGTTTGATAGCCGCCGCCAGCTTGACAAGCTTGAAGAAACTATCCTGAAAACACTGGCGGGGTCCGTGCGCCCCAAAGAGCGATTGGGCAAAAAACGCATTTTTGGCAGCAAGGCTGGTGCATTCGAGGTTGAGCCTGTGGTGCTGATTGACAATAAGGCATCCAACCTCTCAACGGTGATTGAAGTGAACGCCAAAGACCGCCCCGGCCTTCTTTATGACCTGACCTATGCGCTTTATCACCTGAAGCTTTCGATCACATCGGCGCATGTAGCCACCTACGGCGAGCGCGCAGTGGATGTGTTTTATGTTACTGACCTTTTGGGTCATAAGGTCACCAACAAAGTTCGGTTGCGCAATCTTGAGCAGAAAATCCTGCGGGCGGTACGCGGCGAATCCATCTTCAACAAGAAGGAAGAGGAAAAGCGAGACAAAAACCGGACGGGGAGCGCCGCGTGAGCCTTATTAAACGCATCTCAACGGTCAGTGGTTTCACCTTCCTGAGCCGCATTTTTGGCCTCGTGCGGGACTTTTTGATGGCGCGCTACCTGGGGGCCGGGCTTGCCTCTGACGCGTTTTTTATTGCTTTCAAGCTGCCAAATTTCTTCCGGCGTTTGTTCGCGGAAGGCGCGTTTTCAGTGGCGTTTGTACCGCTTTTCTCGCGCGCGCTTGGTAAGGACATCACGCCGGAAAGTCAGGCTGCTGCGGAAGCGTTCGCGGGCCGTGTGCTTGCGCTTCTTTTACCTGTTCTGCTGATCCTGCTGATCATTATGGAAGCTGCAATGGTGCCTGTGATGCTCGGCCTCACGGGTGGGTTTGATGGTGAAGGTGACGCGCCGCAGAAGTTTGACCTGGTGGTGGAACTGGGGCGCTACACTTTCCCCTACCTTTTGCTTATTTCGCTCGTGTCTTTTTATTCGGGCATGCTGAATGCGGTGGGTCGGTTTGCTGCTGCGGCCTTTGCACCGGTGCTGCTGAATATGGTGATGATCACATCCCTGCTGCTGTTTAATGATACAGATATTCAGGCAGCCCGCTATCTGGCGGGTGCGGTGTCTATCTCCGGCGTTGCCCAATTTCTGCTGCTTTACGTTTCTGTCCGGCGCGCCGGGCTTAAGCTGCGCCTGCCGCGCCCAAAACTGACGGATGACGTGCGTGAACTGCTGCGCGTAATGGCCCCTGCTGCAATTGGGGCCGGGGTAATGCAGATAAACCTGCTGGCTGATGTGATTATCGCGGCGCGCCTGCTGCCAGAAGGGTCGGTTTCATGGCTTTTTTATTCTGACAGGCTCGCGCAGCTACCCCTTGGTGTGATTGGTATTGCTGCAGGTACTGTTCTTTTGCCTACCATCTCGCGGTTGATTGCGGCAGGTGATGATGCGGCGGCGCAAGCGCAGCAAAACAAAGCATTGGAGTTTTCCATGCTGCTGACAGTGCCAGCGACCATGGCGCTGGTGGTGATTGCCGGCCCTATCATCGCAACGATTTTCGAGCGCGGCGCGTTTGATGGTGCTGATACGGCGGCAACGGCAGCAGCCCTGTTTGCCTATGCCTTTGGCCTGCCCGCCTATGTGACCCAGAAAATTCTGACCCCCGGCTATTTTGCCCGCAAGGATACAAGGACGCCTGTTATCTATGCCAGCATATCATTGGTGGTAAACCTTATCCTTAACCTGATTCTTATCCGGTATTTTGCCCATGTGGGGCTGGCGATTGCCACGGCCATTTCGGCGTGGCTGAACGTGTTTCTTCTATACATCGGACTTGGTCGGCGGGCGCACTACCGCATCAACGGTGCAACTGCGGTCAGCCTTGCAAAACATGTGGTTTCTGGTGCGGTTATGGTGCTGGCGCTTGGGTTTGGAGCAGAGCAAATGCCGGACATGTTTAATGAGGATGGTTTTGTTCGGGTGGCGGCCCTTGCCGTTCTGGTTGCTGGTGGTGGCGCGGTTTATTTTGCCTCCTTGATGCTGATCGGTGGTTTCAAACCCTCTCAAATCCGCTTGATGTTAAAGCGTTAGCGCCTTTCCTTGCTTGACCACCAAAGCGAGGCTTGTCATAACGCCTGACGCATTCGTAATCCTGCGATTGTGCTTAGACCGTTTCATGTTGGAGAGAACTTGTGACAACCTCAAACACCCTTAAAGGTCGGATTTTTTCTGGTGCTCAGCCTTCTGGCAACATGCACCTTGGTAACTATCTGGGGGCGTTTAGGAACTGGGCCCGTTTGCAGGATGATTATGAAGCGCTTTACTGCGTGGTGGATATGCATGCCATCACCGTATGGCAGGACCCTGCCGATTTGCAAAACCAGATACGCGAAGCGGCGGCGGCTTATATGGCGTCTGGCGTCGACCCGAGCCGGTCTATTCTTTATAACCAGAGCAAGGTTGCAGGCCATGCGGAATTGGCGTGGATTTTCAACTGTGTTGCCCGGCTTGGCTGGCTTAACCGCATGACCCAGTTCAAGGACAAGGCAGGCAAGAACCGGGAAAAAGCCTCTGTCGGGCTTTATATTTACCCGAACCTGATGGCTGCAGATATCCTTCTTTACAAGGCCACGCACGTGCCGGTTGGGGCTGATCAGAAACAGCACCTTGAGCTGACCCGCGACATTGCGCAGAAGTTCAACAATGACTTTGGCCTTGACCTGTTTCCGCTGACAGAACCGGTGATTATGGGAGAAGGCGCCCGGGTGATGAGCCTGCGTGATGGATCAAAGAAGATGTCAAAGTCCGAACCTTCGGACATGACACGTATTAACCTGAATGATGATGCGGATACGCTGGCAAACAAAATTCGCAAGGCCCGCACGGACGCAGAGCCCCTGCCCGGCAAGGCGGATGACCTTGAAGAACGGCCAGAGGCTGCCAATCTGGTGGGCATATACGCGGCCCTGATGGATGTAAGCCGTGATGCGGTGTGTGCGGAGTTTGAAGGCAAAGGCTTCGGCGACTTCAAGAAGGCACTGACCGATGTTGTGGTGACCAAACTGGCACCGATTACGGAAGAAATGGCGCGCCTGCAAAATGACCCAGCTTACATCGACGGTGTGTTGAAGGACGGCGCAGAGCGGGCCTCTGTGATGGCCGAACCGGTGCTTGCAGAGGTGAAAAAGGCGGTCGGTTTTCTCTAGGCTACCGCCTGTTGTTCAGTTTCCGTTCAGGCAGGTCGGGATAGGTTGCTTGCAAACTGGCAAGAATCGGATGTTTTGCAACAAACGGTTTTTGCTGGTGGGGTAACATGATGCGCGGCGGATTTCCCTTTTTGGGATATCGGGCAAATTGGGGCTCGCGGATCTGGTTGATTGTTCGTAAAGTAATTCCTGCCTTGTTTCGGGCGGGGCCAGCAACGCTAGGATTTGAGTATGAACCGACAGTTTTTTCGAATCGCTTCCGTAACCCTGATGGCAGTAGCCCTTTCGGCCTGTGCATCCACCTTCCGGAGCGATGTCACTAGTTTCCACACGACAGTACCACGCGCGGGCGCGAAGGTTTTCCTGGTGCCAATTGATGAAAACCAGCAAGACAGCCTTGAGTACCGCAGTTATGCGCGGTCTATTCAGGGTGTGCTGGAAACCACTGGTTTTGTAGGTGCGCGGGACGATAACCCTGATTATATCATCGGCTTTGATATCACAGTGAATGATGGCCGTGAGAAACTGCGCCCTAACCTGACCGGCGGTGGTTTCGGCGGTGGCTATTGGTGGAACCGTGGCTACGCTTGGGGTGGCTGGTGGAACCCTTATTTCGGCCCTGGTTTTGGCCCCGGTTTTGGCGGTGGCCCTATCCTTTCGGCCCGGACGGTTTATCTGGCGGAACTTCATGTGGAAATCCGGGAGCCTGATGGCACCATGATTTTTGAAGCAACTGCCGAGGCGGAAACCCGCACACGTAGCTTGCCAGAGCTGGTGCCATTGCTTGCGGAAGCTTTGTTTGAAGATTTCCCGGGCGCAAACGGCGTAACCCGCCGGGTGAAGATTGACCTTGAGGGCCGAAAACGACCTTAGGTACCAGAAGGTCAGATAATAGTGAAAAAGCGGCTCTTGAAGCCGCTTTTTCAATGCGTTTGATGCGCTCAAATTTTGAAGGCCCATTGAATATTGGTTCTGATAAGATGGTTAGCATTATTCAGCTTGTGGACATTGTTCGTGGCATTGCAGATAAACCTCTGTGCAAAAAACATGTAACTGGTCCTTTAGGTTGACAGGGTTGCTATTTGGTGCGCTCTCATTGAAACTACTAGTTTGAGACAAATATCCTTTCGGTTTTAACCTTCCGGGTTGAAAAGGTAATATGGCACGTACCCTCTGCATTATCCAAGCACGGCGGCAATCCAGCCGCTTGCCGAACAAAGTTCTGCTTCCGTTAGCAGGCAAGCCAGTGTTGCAACATGTTATTGAAAGATGTCAGAAAATCGATGGTGTCTCAGATGTGATAGTGGCGTCTCCTGAAGGTGAAACAGAAGTGGGGGTTGCTGAGCTGGCTCGCCAAAGCGGTGCCCATTCCAGAGTGGGGTCGCTTAACGATGTTTTGGCTCGGTACTGGCACGCTGCTCAGGACTTTGAGGGGGACTATGTGATGCGGGTTACGGCAGACTGCCCACTTATTGATCCAACGCTTTGCAGTATGCTCATAAAGAAAATTCGTACAGAAAAGGCTGACTTTGCAGGCTTGGGAGGATGGCCACACGGTCTAGATTGTGAGATATTTTCGAGAAACTTGTTGGACTTGACGTACAAGTCAGCAAATAGTTTTCCCGACCGTGAACATGTGACTCTCTGGATGAAAAGGCAGACAGATATTCAAATAGTTGGACTTGTCCCGGAAATGGGTTCGTTTCGAGAGGGGAACAGGTGGGTTCTGGATTATCCGGAAGACTATGAGTTTCTTAGAGAGTTGTTCCAACATATATCGAAATACACGAGTATTTTGAGCTGGCGGGAAGTGTTGGACATTGTGGATCGAAACCCTCAGTTGCGAGATATCAACAAACACCGCGAAGAAGAGTGGGAAAAAAGGAACAAGAAAATACTCGAATCTTCTCAGGAGTATGGTCGTGCTTAAGGTCTTTGATTGTGCGCGGTAATGTTAATCTAGTTTTCGTCTGTAATGAAAAGCATAAAGAAGGCTCGGTGCTCTTGACATATTCATTTGAGTCATTACTTTGTAATTCAAAGTACTTTGCATATTTAGATATGGGAAACAAGATATGGAAAAAGCGTCCACTCAAACGGCGGCAGAGGACCTGGCGCTTATTCGCAAAATGATGCAGGCGGGCCGACAAAAAGCAGGCTTCGACGGCAAGCACCTCATTATCTGGGGCGCAATCCTGACAGTTTCCTATTTTGCCCAGTATCTGCAGGCTCGAGGGTACTTTGGCGGTACTTCGCTTTGGATATGGTTGCCGGCTTTTGCCATTGGTTGGGCGGCGTCTTTCCTGACCGGTCGGCGCGAATGCCCCTCAGGCGTCGAGCCAAACATAATGGTGCGGGTTTATAATGGTGCCTGGTTGGCGGTCGGCATCACCATGTTGCTGCATTTTGGCGCAGCGGTGGCAAGCCAGGCATTTAATCCAAAGGCAATCACGGTTCTGGCTTGTGGCATCATCGCCAGTTCTTTTTATGTCATCTCCATTGTAACAGAAATGCGGTCACTCAGGTCTGTCTCCGTTGGTTGGTGGCTGATCCTTGTCTATGCCACCGTGCAGAAAACCTACAATGCCGAGATGCTGCTGGTTCTTGCAGGCGCCAGCGCCCTTTTGATCCTGCTGCCGGGCCAGTTGATGCGCCGTTTGGCGTCTACCCCGGCCACAGAACAAACAAGCGCAGCATCATGAGTTTCGACTATCGCATTATCGATGACGTGATCCATTCCCGGGTCCGTCTGGCGATCATGTCGTACCTTGCGACTGCCCGCGAGGCGGAGTTTGTTGAGCTTAAAAAAGCGCTGAAGGTTTCTGACGGTAACCTCAGCACGCACCTGAAAAAGCTGGAAGACACGGGGTATGTGAGCGTGAGCAAGCAATTTGTGGATAACAAGCCGCAAACCCGGATCAAGGTGTCTGAAGAAGGCGATAAGGCTTTCAAATCTTATGTGGATGGGCTGGCCGCCATGATCGGCCCTTCTGCGACCAACACAAAATAACAAAACCCGAGTCACGACCCTAAATTAAACAGCGAGAAAAATCATGCACGAAACCTTTGCAACCCTTCATATGGTTGGTGCCATTTCGGCCTACATCACAGCGTTTGTTATCTTTACCCAGCGGGTCGGTGGTCGCGGCCACCGCATGATTGGTATCGGCTATGCTGTTGCCATGCTTACAACCGCTTTGTCAGGCTTTGGTCTCTATAACTTTGGTCACCCGTCTATCTTTCATGTATTTTCGGTCATAACCATCGTGTCTGTCAGCCGTGGTTGGTATGCGATTTACCAATATCGCGCGACGCAGGAAAAAAGCCACCTGATGAACCATTATTTCAACATGGCGTACAGCTTCATGGGGCTTAACCTGGCGTCTATTGCGCAGGCGATGAGGTTCTTCACTTTCGAAAGCCTGATGGAGTATTTCTCTGTGCTGGCAATTTTGTATCTGGTGGCGATAACCATCGCGAACCGGTTGATACAAGATGTTTACTTCAAACGGTTTTCGGGCTGGTTTGGTGTGAGAGCAGCTGAATAAACAAAAGGGCACCAGTTGGTGCCCTTTTCCCATGCCTGTGCAGCACTCTAAATGCTGTTATAGACGAAGCCTACAAATGATCTTGCCCAGCTTAGGCCCCGTTCGCCTTCTTCACCGAAACTGTCCATGAAATCATCCAGGACACCGGCCTCAAGAACGGCTTCCAGGCCTTCACCCGCTGCTTTCATGTCGCCAACGCGGCCCCGTACGGTTACCAGCATGTCGCGGTAAAGCGTCAGGCCAGCTTTATCGGTAACGGGCCCATGGCCGGGAATGATGCGGGTTTCTTCATCAACCATACCCAGCACCTTGTTGGCGGCGGCGATTACACCGTCCACAGACCCGCCATTATCCACATCAATGAAAGGGAAGATGCCCATGAAGAAAGTGTCGCCCATATGGATCACATTTGACCCTTCAAAATGGATGATGCTGTCGCCGTCTGTGTGGGCATTTTTCACATGATGCATGCGCGTCTGCTCACCATTCAGGTGCAAGGCGGCTTGGTCGTTAAAGGTAACCACAGGCAAGGCCGCCCCCACTTGTGGGGCAGTACGATCATTAAATGCCTTGATAAAAGTACCTTCTGCCATCCGCACCCGAACATTATCGTGTGCGATAATCACCGTACCTTCATTGCCAAGGTTTTCGTTGCCGCCCGTGTGGTCGCCGTGAAAATGTGTGTTGATGGCAAACCGAATTGGCTTGTCTGAAAGGTCAGCGATGGCTGCTTTAATCTTGTCGGTCAATGGCGCGAATTGGTCATCAACAATGAAAACACCGTCTTCCCCTACAGAAACGCCGATGTTGCCGCCAGCACCGAACAGTACATAAACATTGCCCTGCACGGCTTCGCTGCGCACCTCGATTGAGTCCCAATCCTGCGCGTTTGCAGCAGGCATTAGCGTAGAGACTGCTGCGAATGCAGCGGCCACGGCCAGTTTTTTGAAGGTCACGATTATTCTCCTAAGACCCATTGTCACACCCGGGTCTTATCTTAGTTGCGGCAGCACCGGCGTCAATCCAGCTCACACTCTGTTGAAATATCTCGAAACGGCCATTCACCGCCTTGAAGCCGCCATGCTTTCGGTTTTTGATGATTTCACTTTGCTGCGCCCCCGCTTTTGGCTACACCGGAAGCGGGCGGAGCGCCCAACTGGTCTGAAGGGGTATCCATGGCAGATAAAAAGGTCATCGCGGTTGTATTTGGCGGTCGTAGCGTCGAGCATGATGTCAGTATTCTGACCGGTTTGCAGTTTATTGAAGCGCTTGACCCTACATTATACGTGGGGCTGCCCGTTTACGTGGACCCGCTGGGCCAGTGGTGGACAGGCGAAGCGCTCAGAACCCGCAGCAGCTACCCGGTTTCCGGGCAGAATATGGGCCTTACCCAATTAACGCTTGATCTGGCTGGACCAGCAAGCGAGCGCCCGCGCTTTTCCTTTGAAAAGAAAGGTATGTTGGGCAGTAAAACCGAGCATCTTGAATTTGATCTGATTGTACCCGCGATCCATGGTTCCAACGGCGAAGATGGCACGTTGCAGGGCCTTCTGGAATTTGCCGCTATCCCCTTTGCGGGCTGCCGCACACTGGGGGCCGCCGCGACCATGAACAAACAGTTTGCCAAGTCGGTCGCACGCCAGAAGGGCCTTAGTGTTCTGCCCGAACTGACCGTTGAAAAGCCGGCAAAAGGTAACTTTCTTGACCCTGATAAGCTTAAGGCTGACCTGGAAACCTCTTTGGGTGATGCGCCCTTCCCGGTGATCGCCAAGCCGTCTAACCTCGGGTCGAGTGTGGGGGTGGCAAAAGCAGATGACATGGACGGCTTGATTGCCGCCCTTATGGCTATTTTCCGGCTTGATGGATCGGCAATTGTAGAACCTTTCGTTCAAAATCTGGTCGAATATAATATTGCTGTTCGCCGGAATGGGGCGCTTGAAGTTGAAACATCGGCGATTGAAAGGCCGCTCAGCAAAACCGAGGTGCTTGATTTCAAGAACAAGTATCTGGCTGGTGGCACGCCGGGTGGACCAAAGCTTGACACCGGCCCAAGCGAAGGTATGGCGTCTCTTAACCGGGTATTGAACCCTGACGAGTTGACCGCGGATCAGGAAACGCAGGTGCGGGATACAGCCAGCACAATCTTTGAAGCTCTTGCTCTGGCGGGCAGTGTGCGCATCGATTTTCTGTGCAACAAGGAAACCGGTGAACTGTGGTTCAATGAAGCCAACACAATTCCCGGTTCTTTTGCCTATTTTCTTTGGGAAGCGGCTGCAAGCCCGGTTAGTTTCCTGTCGCTGACCAGCGATATGATTGACGAGGGCTTTCGCCTTTCCTCCGCTCGGCTGGGGGCGACCGACGCTGCCAGCGGCGCGGCCACTATCTTCAGCAAAGGGTAAGCGTTGGTAGACGACGATGGTCATAAAGAATGGCACTCTGCAAAAAAGGGTGAGGGGCAACCAAGTTTCATCTGGTTGCATGGCTGGGGCCAGGACCTGACCGCATTTGACCGCTTGTCTGACCTGATGGTGGGTGCAGGCACTCACACGCTTTATGATCAGCCCGGATTTGGCGAGACACCTATCGCCAAAGCTGGTGATGGCACTGAAGATTATGCCGACCGTCTCGCCACTCTGCTGGAAGGCACCGGACCGCATATCTTTGTTGGGCACAGTTTTGGGGTGCGGGTTTCCATTCAGCTCGCCGCGCGCCATCCGCAGCTGGTTTCAGGGATCATTGGCATTGCCGGTGCGGGATTGAAACGCAAGCGCTCGCTAGCGTTTAAAGCGCGCGCGAAGATTATCCGCACATGGGGGCAGTTGACCCGTTTGATCGATCGACTGTTTGGGACCGGGTTGCGAGCCCAGTTTGAAAACCGTTTTGGCAGCGCAGACTATCGAAATGCAGGCGAATTGCGCACCACTTTCGTCAAGGTGGTGAACGAAGACCTGAGCCCGCAGGCACAGGCCACTGAATGCCCGGTTTGCCTGATCTACGGTGAACATGATAGCGAAACCCCGCCAGAGTTTGGCATGCGGTATCAAAAACTGATGAAAAACGCCGAATTTCATGAGCTTCCCGGCTATGATCACTGGGATATCTTGACGCGCGGGGCCTATCAATGCGAAGCGGTTATCAAACGCTTTCTGGAGAAAAACTTTCCGTTATGACCGATTTGTCAGCCATTGATCCCACGCTTGCAGCCTTTGCGGGTGTTTTGGGCTTGTTGCTTGTTTGGTTTGCTGTCGCGCGCGGCGCTGCACTGATGATGTTTTTCCAGCAGGAAGAATATGACAATGTGCGATTTGTTCAGTGGCTGAAAGACAAACAAGCTTACGACAAGAAAGCAAGCCTATGGCTGTTTGGTACCGCCTTCTCTTCCGCCCTGCTGCAAATTGACCTGACAGCAAGTCTTCGTGAAGACATTCCATGGATCGTATTTTTACCGCTTGGACTTTTCCTGATTGCTATCATGGGCGGCGTCATGCGCTCGGGTGCTGCGGTAAAAGATAATAAAAAACCCCTTGTCCGCACGGACCGTGTGAAGCGCATTTTGCGCGTTTATTATCTATTTTCGCTTGCAGCCATCATTCTTCTGATAACGCTTGCGATGCTGGCACCAACAGGGTCCACCTACAGCCTTTCGTATGATGAAACTGCCACAAGTTGGTTTGATAGTTTTGCGTTCCTGAATGCCCGGCACGACTGGCGGTTTGCAGCCTTTGCGGGGCTTGCGGTTATATTTGTTCAGGCCCTGCCGTTTTTGATTATCGCCTCCAACAAGCTCTTGGAGCCGGTTGAAGACCGCATCAAGGCCGGGTTTCGGAATGAAGCGGTAGAGAAGTTTAATAAGCTCCAGCCGAAGGTTGTGGCAATTACTGGCTCGTTCGGGAAAACTTCGACCAAACACATCCTTGCGCATATCCTTGAAGCTGCGGCGCCAACGCTTGCCACGCCGGGCAGTGTGAACACCGAAATGGGTATTACGCGGGTTATCCGCGAGCAGTTAACGCCCGAGCATCAGTTTTTCATTGTTGAAATGGGTGCCTATGGTCCCGGTTCCATCGCCCGGCTTTGCAGGTTGACCCCGCCTGATGTGGCGCTGGTTACGGCGGTTGGTGCAGCCCACTATGAGCGCTTTAAAACGCTGGAAATAGTTGCGAAGGCCAAGTTTGAGATTGCAGAAGCTGTCTTCAAGAAAGGCGGCAGGGCGGTCGTGAGCACCGATGGTATTCCTGCTCACCTCCTTAGTGAGCGCATGGAAGCGGTGGTTGGTGCTTATACGCGTGTGGGCGCTGAAGGGGATATCAAGCTGGAAGGCTATGAGCTGACGCCAGATGGCCTCAAGATCACTGTTATTGAAGACGGTGAAGAACAAGTGTTGTTTGTACCACTCTATGGCAGGCATCAGGCTGGTAATGTGGTGATTGCAGCGGCAACCGCCCGCGCCCTTGGCCTGCCTTGGGCTGCGATCAAGGGGGCACTCGCGTCCGTTCCGCAGATCCGCTACCGGCTTGAGGTTTCCAGGTCCGCTGATGCCCCCACTCTTATTAATGACGCTTACAACTCGAACCCGATTGGTTTTGCAGCAGCACTGGAATGCCTGGATGTGCTTGTGAAAGAAGGTGGTCGCCGTATTCTCGTTACGCCGGGCATGGTTGAACTGGGCGCATTGCATGACGCCGAGCATGAACGGCTTGGTGCGTTAACCGCGGCCCATACGGATATTGTTTGTGTTGTTACACCCGACCGTATCCCCAGTTATCTTAAGGGGCTTGAAGGGGCGAATGATGGCACCACTACTGTGATGACATTTGCCACTCAAGGTGCGGCTGAAGAATGGGTTAAAAAGAACTGGCAACCGGCGGATGCTGTCCTGTTTGAAAATAATCTGCCTGACCTCTACGAATCTGAAGTCAGCTTTTAATGCAAAACCCTAGGGCTCATTCTTGACCACATCAATGCGTTCAAGGTTAGCGCGCGCGGCGTCTGCATCTGGTCCGCTGCTCGTTAGCGACAGCACCTTGAGCCATGCACTGCGGGCTTCCTCAATATTGCCCTGAGCATCCCGCAAATTCCCAAGTTCCAGATAAGCGGAAGCTGTGTCCGGGTGTTTCTCGATAAATTGGCCAAGAAGTGTGTCCGCCTGCTCGAAATTTTCCAGTGCTCGCGCGGCAGAAGCCATGAAAAGCAGCAAATCGCTGCGTTGCCGGTTTGCCCGAAACACATGGTTAAGGTCATCAAACGCCAACTGATAATCACCTTCCGCCGCCGCGATATAGGCGCGGTCTTCCCTGATAGACAGTTCAAGGCTGGTATTCAGGGGCACGAGCGCCATGGCTTGTGAAATCGCTGCCTCCGCACGGACCAGTTCAGACCCCTGAAGCCATGCGTTGGCGGCCTGACGGTATGTGTTAGCAAGCATGCGGGCATTTGCGGTGGTGCGCTCATTATCGCGAATGGGCATGTCCCGGCCAATGCGCATGTCTTCTGCGATACTTTCCAGCCGCCCGGCGGCTTCCGCATATTCGCCCGCGTAAAAAAGCCCTAGTGCTTCGCAGTGGCGTGCAGGCACTCCGCCCCCATCCAGCTGCCATTCAAGCGCTAGGTTGATGCCCCTGTCCGGTGCGCGTTCTGCTGTCTGGATACAGCGGGCATACCGGTCTTCATCTTCACGCACGCTTGATTGGGCGGACACGTCAAAAGAGATGGCGATAGCGCTGAAAACGGCTATGGTTGCGGCATATGCGGTGATGTGCTTTGTCATGCGGCGGACAGTGCGCAAAAGGCGTGGCAATTTCAAGGCGGAATTTTTCATGAGTGACGGACACAACAGCAAGCCTCATCTTCTGGTTTTTGGGTTGGGCTATAGTGCAGAGCCTTTTGTCGAAAAGGCGCTGACCGAAGGTTGGCAAGTTTCTGCCACATGGCGCAGGCCGGAAGTTCGGGACAATTTGCTATCCCAAGGTATTCAACCTGTGGAATTTGTCGAAGGCGCTCAGCTTCCAAGCGATGTTACCCACATTCTGGTTTCGATTGCGCCAAAAGCGGACGGTGAAGCCGTTTTGGGTGTGTTTGCGGCCCAGCTGAGGCAGCTCAACAGGCTTGCATGGGTTGGTTATCTATCCAGCACCAATGTTTATGGTGACCATGATGGCGCGTGGGTGGATGAAACCAGCGAAACCAACCCCAGCCTTGAACGCGGCAAACGAAGATTGGCAGCGGAACAGGCATGGTTTGATTTTGGTGCAGATAAAGGGACTTCGGTTCATGTTTTCCGCCTTGCAGGCATTTATGGACCCGGCAAAAACGCGATCAGGTCGGTGCTTGATGGTCGCGCCCGCCGGGTGATCAAGCCCGAGCAGGTTTTTGGCCGTATACACCGGCATGATATCGCTCAGGCCCTCTGGCTTGCGGCGAATTCTGACCTGCCAAGCGAGGTGTTTAATCTTTCTGATGACCTACCCGCGCCGCCTCAAGAAGTGATCGAAGAGGCTTGCAGGTTGCTTGGTGTTGACCCACCGCCTGAGGTTTTTCTTGAGGATGCTGATCTAAGCCCGATGGGACGCAGTTTTTACGCGGAGAACAAGCGGGTCAGGAATCAGAAAGCCAAAGACATGCTTGGCTGGCGGCCTGCTTGGCCTGACTATAAGATGGCGCTCCCCAAGTTTCTCGACGAAGAAAAGGCACGCTAAAGTACGGGCTAGCAGGCTGGTTTTCAGTGTTCCGTATAAGCCCTATGCAATTCTGTACCTTGGCGTGCCGGGCGACCGCCCTAGATATCTGCTTAACAGCTACCGCTTCAAAATAAAGGGACAGGCATGAGCGATAGAGCAAGTTTTAAGGCCATGTTGGATGATTTGGCCGCCAAGCGCAGTTCAATCGATATTCAGGAGGGCTGGGCGCAAGGTCGGGCTCTTTATGGCGGGTTGGTTGCGGCAGTTGCTGCCGAAGCGATGGCCATGAATGTTAGCCCGCGTAGGCCCATTCGCAGCTTGCTTGGTAACTTTGTGGCACCCGCCCCTGTTGGCACGCTTGGTGTGAAAACAGAGACCTTGAGGGAGGGGCGCGCTGTTGTGCAAACCCGTACTGATATCATGGCGGGCGATCAGGTTTGTTTTGCGGCAACGGCAGCCTTTGGTGATGACCGGCCTGCAACCAATGTGGCGCACGAATTCCCGTTTAATGCGCCAGAAAGAACCAGTGTGCCGGCTATGGCATCTGTCGGGCGGCCCTTGCCGGGTTTCCTGGACCGGTTTGAGGTTCACTGGACCGGTGGCGGTATTCCCATGAGCAACAGCAAGGACCGCAAAACAAGCATGTGGGCGCGTCATGCCTGTGACATGAGTGATTACCCGATCGCGAAAATTGTTGGCATTGCCGATATCCCGCCCCCGGTGATGATGAGCCATTTTGACCGGCAAATCATGGGCAGTTCCATGAGTTGGTCCCTGGAATTTATTGTGCCACCAGAGCAAGTGGAAAGCGACTGGTTCTATCTAGACTATACGCTTGAGGCAGCGAGCGGGGGATATTCTCAGCAGTCCGGGTTGATCTTTGCTGAGGATGGTACATTGGTTGCGCTGTCGCGACAGTGCATGGTCTATTTCGAATAGAAGTCAACTGGGATTTGTGTGGCCATGCCAGACATTGAGGTCGGAATAGGGTGGTTTTAGTCGTTTGTGATTTGAAACTTTTCCGAGAGACCTAGTTCATCTGCATCCCGAAATAAAACGAGAGGACAATCTATGTTCAGTCATATCATGTTAGGCGCTGACGATGTTGAAAAGTCGAAGGCATTCTATGATGCTATACTTGGCGTGCTTGGTTACAAGCCCGGCGTTATTGATGAAAAGGGGCGCTGTTTTTACTATGAAAAAACAGGTGTCTTTTCGCTGAGTAAACCCATTGATGGCGAGCCAGCAAGCGGCGGCAACGGTAGCACCATCGGCTTCCGCGTTGAAAACCCAGAACAAGCAGACGCCTGGCATGCTGCGGGCCTAGCCCACGGTGGAACTGCAATTGAAGACCCACCCGGTGTGCGGGAAGGAGCCGCTGGCAAGCTTTATCTCGCCTATCTACGTGATCCATCCGGCAATAAGATCTGCGCATTGCACATGATGTCGTGATGAGCCAATCGTCGGAATTCGCCGGAACGCTGTGGCGTTCTGGTTTGCTCTAGTGAAAAATTTCTCATAGTATCGATGCCTCCACAGGTTTGAAGCCCTTGGCATTCCTCGTTGCAAAAATGACCAGATATTGACCCACCAGCATCAAGTTTCAGCTTGTTGTGTGATCATTTCTTCTATTTAACTATGGTTCCTTGTTTGGTTTTGGAGGGTAAAATGCTCCCGGCGGCTCCTGACATGCGCGCTCTTGCCTCAAAGCATGGGGTGATAGAGAAAGATGTATCCGGGGTAGGTTTAAACGCCCAAACGTTGGCGATCATAAATACAGCGAATCGCCCTTGGTCAGTCATCGATTCTGAGCAGTTGGTCAGAGAATGGAGTGCTTTTAAGACCATTGAATTTTATTATTCAGCAAGCGGCCGATCATTCGATTGCACGGACACAGTTCTTGATAGGAAAATAACGATCGCGGATGATACGGACGCATTACTGTGCCGCCTTCACGAATTGACGCCAGCGGTTATATACCTTCGCGTATCGCCACACACACGCTCCGAATATCTGGTCACACTTATCAGGTTGCAGTTTCCGGATGCCTGTCTGCTGGTAGAGTTTTATGATATGAGCTGTATGTTTGATAGACAGGCTCTTGGCTATATTTTTTCTGGAGACGAACGTCGAATTGAAGCGGCTATGGAAGGCTGTGCAGTTGCCTTGCACCACAGCGATGGTTTGTTGATGAAAATGGGTGGCAAAGCCTTTGGTGTGTCAACAGCCGACATAAAGGTGCCGATATTTACCTTTTTCCCACTTATTGACGCTTGCGAGACAGAAAGAAGCCAAGGTTCGAGCACTATGCGGAAAATTCTCTATGCAGGTTCGGTCAGTGCTCGTGAACTTACAACCGGAATCGGTTCTGTAGATGGTGCCAACCTAATCAGATACTTTGATATTTTTCAGGATCATGCAGATTGTACGCTTGATATTGTCAATGGCGTACACACCTCGGCAGATGAAGATGCTTCGCCCAAGTTTTCAGCTCTGCTGGAGCGGTATGAAAATGTTGGGCAGATTACGTACCATCGCGCCATGCCGAGACAGCAGTTGCTTGTCATGGCTGCCAATTATGACATTGGTATTTGCTGCGCACATTATGCGGATGACCGGGTGATGGATGTAACACGGTTTGGTCTCCCAAACAGGGTTGTAACCTACATTGATGCAGGGCTTCCAGTGCTTATTGATGATCGTTTTGATTATGCGGCTGAATTGATCCGTTCTTTTGATGCTGGGCGTGTTATACCCGCAGGGGATTTTGATGGTTTAAAAAAAGCAGCCAGTGAACTGGACATAGGCGCTGCCAGGTCTGGCGTTGCAAGCCTCAAACGCCATATGTTGCAGGAGAACCAGAAAAAGTTTTCCGACCTGCATTGTCTTGTAGAGAAGAAAATTGTTATTCCGTAAATGTTTGTGGAGTTGTGTGGGGAGCCTATTGCCCCCACATCAGCACTGTAACCTTAAATGAATGGTAATACCTATGTCTCATGCTGAAATCTATTTTGCTGAAGCGGCAGCTATCTGCAACCAGATTGATACTGTGGCTATCGACGCCTTGGCAGTTCAACTTGCGTCAGTTCGTCAGGCAGGCGGCAGGCTTTTTTTTCTTGGAGTGGGAGGCAGTGCTGCGAATTGTGCTCATGCAGTGAATGATTTCAGAAAACTGTGCGGGATCGAGACTTATGCACCAACCGACAATGTTTCCGAATTGACGGCGCGAACCAATGACGAGGGTTGGGATACTGTGTTTCAAGGCTGGCTGCAAACTAGCCGCTTAAATGCGAAGGATGCTGTTTTCGTTTTGTCTGTTGGTGGCGGCAATGCGGAAAAAAATGTCAGTACCAACATTATCCATGCCCTGGATTTTGCCCAAAAGGCGGGCGCATCGATCCTAGGAATTGTGAGCCGCGATGGAGGCTACACTGCCAAGGTTGGTGACGGTGTGATCATAATTCCGACCGTTCATGAAGGCCGGATTACCCCTCATGCTGAAGGGTTTCAGGCTGTCGTATGGCATTGTCTTGTCTCAAACCCTGTATTGCAAGTCAATGCCACCAAATGGTGATCCTGCAAGGTGCCATGGAAGGCGAAAACTGTTGAATTCGGCTGTTTTTCTCGACCGGGATGGGGTTTTGAATCGCGCTTTTGAGCGTGGGGGCAGGTCATTTCCTCCGGATACTTTGGACGACTTTAGGTTAATTGATGGTGTGGCTGAGGCCTGTCAGCGGTTGAAAGTGGCCGGGTATTTGCTAATCGTTGTCACAAATCAACCGGATGTGGCAACAGGAAAACAGACTCGTTCTATTGTTGATCAAATGCATCAAAAACTAAACAAGCTGTTGCCTCTTGATGATGTGTTTGCCTGCTTTCACACCGATGATCATGACTGCGAATGCCGTAAGCCAAAACCTGGTATGTTGTTGGATGCTGCGAGGAAGCATGCTGTAGACCTGTCCAGTAGCTTTATGGTGGGAGATCGGTGGCGTGATATAGAAGCTGGAAAAAATGCCGGCTGCAAGACACTCTTTATTGACTATGGCTATGATGAAAAACGTCCAACAGGATATGATAAACTTATATCCAGTTTGGATGAGGGGGCACAATATATTCTATCGTTGAATACATGAAAACCGGGAAATATGAATTTTGGCCAGGTTTTTGCTTGTGTTGATTGCGAAGCTACCAAAGAAGTAACTTGGCCGTATCACCATAGTATAATGAACATTCTGGCCAAATAGCTGCAACACACAGGGACAAACAATGAAAAAGCCTGACCTGAAGGTAAAGATTTTTGCTGATGGCGCCAACCTGGAAGATATAAGTACGCTTGCGTCACAGACATATATTTCAGGTTTTACGACTAATCCGACCTTGATGCGCCAAGCAGGAGTGCGTGACTATGAATCTTTTGCCCGGCAGGTGCTGGAGATAATAACCGATAGACCGGTTTCGTTCGAAGTTTTTGCTGACGATTTGGACGAAATGGAGCAGCAGGCGCGCGCTATTTCTTCGTGGGGCCCCAATGTCAATGTGAAGATTCCCGTGACGAACACCAAAGGGGAGTTTGCTGGGAGAATCCTGCAATCCCTGTCAGCTGACGGTGTTCAGTTGAATGTGACCGCTTTGATGACTAATAAGCAGGTGGTGGATGTTGCCGCTGTACTTTCTCCCGATACGCCAGCCATTGTTTCTGTTTTTGCCGGGCGCATTGCCGACACAGGGCGTGATCCCGTCCCTGTTATGGCAGAAGCGGTTGATCTTGTAGCACATCTTCCGAAAGCGGAAATTCTGTGGGCAAGCCCACGAGAGGTGCTCAATATTTATCAGGCAAATGATGTCGGGTGCCATATTATTACGGTAACCCGCAATTTGTTGAAAAAGCTTGAGCTCTGCAACAAAGACCTTGATGAATATTCTCTCGAAACGGTCGCCATGTTCTATGGCGATGCAAAGTCAGCCAGTTATCAGATTCAGACTTAGTACTGAACAGAGTGATTGATTTTTCAATAGTGAGTTAGAAAATGTCTTTGAAATTCAATAATATATTGGTTACCGGCGGGGCAGGCTATTGCGGCAGCGTGCTCGTGCCTCAACTGCTTGAAATGGGTCATAACGTAACGGTGTATGACATCATGTATTACGGCGATGACCATCTGCCGAAAGATCATCCAAATTTACGTGTTGTGAAGGGTGACATTCGCGAAACAGATGTGCTGGCCGAAGCTCTGGCAGGCATGGATGCTGTGATCAGTTTGGCCTGTATTTCTAATGATGCCAGTTTTGTACTGGATGAAGCGTTGTCCACGTCGGTTAACCTCGACGCGTTTGAGCCGATGGTAGCGGCGGCCAAAACAGCAGGTGTGAAACGCTTTATCTATGCATCTTCCAGTTCTGTTTATGGTGTTTCGGAAGAGCCTGATGTAACCGAAGACCACCCACTGGTTCCGTTAACGCTCTATAACAAATACAAAGGCATGTGTGAGCCGATCCTAAAGAAATATACCGACGAGAACTTTGTTGGTGTTATTTTCCGGCCAGCTACAGTTTGCGGCTATGGACCGCGTCAACGCCTTGATGTTTCGGTTAATATTCTTACCAACTATGCCATCAATCATGGGGCTATCAGGGTGTTTGGTGGCTCTCAGTTGCGCCCCAACTTGCATATCCAGGACTATGTTGACCTGTGCAAAAACCTCCTTGATGCGGAAGACCATGTGATCGCGGATGAAACCTTCAACTGCGGTTATGAAAACATGAGCATTATGGACATCGCCAAGGTGGTAAAAAAAGTGGTTGAGGAAGAGTTTCCAGAGAAAGGAAATATCGAAATTGGCACTGAACCATCGGATGATATTCGCTCGTACCATATCAACTCCGATAAGGTAAAGCGTGTGCTCGGGTTCGCGCCGCAGTTGTCGGTAGAGGATGCCGTGCGTGACCTGTGTGCAGCCTTCAAGGACGGCAAATTGCCTGACAGTTTTGAAGATGACCGTTATTTTAATGTCCGTACGATGAAAGCTATTGGTGCCACATGAGCATGCAACCAACGGCGGTGGTGACGGGGGGCTGCGGATTTATCGGCAGTCATATGGTCGACTTGCTCGTTGAGCAGGGTTTCAAAGTCAATGTCATTGACAATCTTGTTGGGGGTCGTGAGGCAAACATCGAACATCACTCAAAAGATGATGTTCTGTTTTTTAACACTGATATCCGGGCTCTTGAACCTGGCCACCCCGCCTTCAGTGACGTAGAATATGTGTTTCATTTTGCAGGTATTGGAGACATCGTTCCATCTATCGAGCAGCCATTGGAATATATGTCTGTCAATGTTCAGGGCACGGTGAATGTGCTGGAATGTGCCCGGGTCGCGGGCGTTAAAAAACTGGTATATGCTGCCTCGTCTTCCTGTTACGGGCTTGCAGGTGTTCCCACGCGCGAGGACCATCCAATTGAAACCAAATATCCCTATGCTCTTTCAAAATATCAGGGCGAACAGGCGGCACTTCATTGGCAACGGGTATATGGGCTTCCTGTCAATGTGGTCCGCATTTTCAATGCCTATGGTACGCGGTCCCGGACATCCGGTGCTTATGGCGCTGTATTTGGGGTATTCCTGAAACAAAAACTGGCCGGTACCCCGTTAACAGTGGTTGGGGATGGCACACAGTCACGCGATTTCCTTTACGTCACAGATGTTGCCCAGGCGTTTTTTGCTGCGGCGACAACCGAGAAGACAAGCGAAATCTATAATCTGGGGGCGGGGAACCCGCAGACAGTAAATTACCTTGTTTCCCTGCTTGACTCAGAGAGCACGTTCATCCCCAAGCGGCCAGGCGAGCCAGATTGTACGTGGGCTGATATCACAAAAATCAGAACCGAACTTGGTTGGGAACCCAAAGTCAGCTTTGAGGAGGGTGTCAGTACTATACTGGACAACATTGATTATTGGCGAGAGGCGCCACTTTGGGACAAAGAAACAATAGCTGGGGCTACCAAGACCTGGTTCCAGTTTATGCAGGAGTAGAAACATGGATGACGTTAGCCGCAATCTGGTTTCTCAAAAGATAGTCAGCAAGCAGAAACTGGCAGATATCATTGGTGCGCGGCCAAGGGCCAAGAAGGTCATTGTCTGCCACGGCACGTTTGATGTGGTTCACCCGGGCCATGTCAGGCACCTTCTATATGCCAAGAGCAAAGCTGATATTCTTGTGGCCAGTCTCACATGCGACCAGCATGTGACCAAAGCTGATATGCGGCCCTATGTTCCAGAAGACCTGCGTGCCATCAATCTGGCCGCTTTTGAAATGGTTGACTATGTTATCATCGACGAAAATGCGACGCCAATAGAAACCCTCAAGTTTCTGGAGCCTGATTTTTTTGCCAAAGGCTATGAGTATGTTGCAGGTAACGTGCCTCCCAAAACACAGGAGGAAATGGACACGCTCGAAACGTTCGGTGGTGAAATGATCTTTACACCCGGTGACGTTGTTTATTCCTCGTCTCGCTTCATTGAATCTTCTCCTCCTAACATAAGCACTGAAAAACTGATGGTTCTTATGGAAGCCGAGGGGTTTGGTTTTGGAGACCTGCGGCAGGTTCTCAATAGTTTCAAGGGCTGCAAAGTCCACATTGTGGGTGATACTATCGTGGACAGTTTTTCCCGCTGTTCCATGATCGGAGGCATGACCAAAACACCCACAATGAGCGTGCGGTTTGAGGAAAAGAAAGACTATGTTGGTGGCGCTGGCATTGTGGCCAAGCATTTGTGCGCGACGGGCGCGGATGTCACTTTCTCGACGGTGCTGGGGAAAGATTCGCTGGCTGAATTTGTCCTGGATGACCTTGAGAAAGCAGGGGTCAAATGCCAGCCGATCATTGACCCGACCCGCCCGACAACAAACAAGAATGCTTTTGTTGCAAGTGATTATAGGCTTCTGAAAGTAGATACGCTGGACAACCGGTCCATCTCGGGGAAAATTGTCAGGCAGTTACAAAAGCAGATTGAACAGCAAGAAGCTGATATTGTCGTATTCAGTGATTTCAGGCACGGCATTTTCAACAAGCACACGATTGATGATCTCGCTCATTCCATCCCCGATAACGCTTTTCGTGTTGCCGATAGCCAGGTGGCAAGTCGTTGGGGCAATATAACTGAATTCAGCGGATTTGATTTGATTACGCCAAATGAACGAGAAGCCAGGTTTGCTCTTGGTGACCAGGACTCGGTTGTGCGTCCTCTTGCAACGGAACTGTTTAAAAAGGCCGAGTGCAAAACGCTGATTTTGAAACTGGGAGAAAGGGGTATCCTAATGTGCGTGGACTCTATAGTTTGGACCATTGGACACCATAGTCTGGACTGGTTATTTTATGAATTACTACACGTATAGGATGATTTTTCCCTAGCCATAAATATATGAAATAACCCGTGTTATCCCGTAATAACCTTTGCATAAACCGAGATAATTCGTGCTATCATGAAATACCCTAAGGTCTGTTTGATCTTTCCTAATGTGTCCCGATCATCGCCTTTTGACAATCAGCCTGGTTTTTAACCCTTGCCCCGCTGCATGCTATGTCCTCAATGGGATTTCAGAAAGAAACACTCTGTCTTCTGGTTCACTTACATTCATTTCTCTGAGAACAGATACATATGCGTCCCATGCAGCGTCTGGATGCTTGCATGGTCCAATAATAATTCTATTTATCAAATCGTTCGGATTCGCGCCGACAAATCCTTCTTTCGGAACATCTTCAATGGGGATTTTATATATACGCTGTGGTACCCCATCTACAGTCTCAATAGTTTCTTTTATTCGACCGGATAATTCTTGATTTGGTCTGTAAACCACACGCCATTCGCGCTCTTCACTAAAACCTGGATGCTTAAGGCAAACGCAGTGAGCATACAACATTTCCCAAAAATATCCCTTGATGAGCTCGACATTCATCATCTTAATGCGATCTATGTTTGCTTTGATCGAGTCGACAGTCATACAGAACCGGGTAAAAACTTCTTCATCCGTAAAATACTGCACCGGCAATGAATAGGCCTTGAGCGCATTGGAATCACTAAGCACTGCAGCTTGATTGAGCACTAAAGCGACGCCAGCTTCATTACCGTATGCCCGCCACATGGACAAGCGACCTGTTAAGTCCTCGCTATCCAGATGTTCTGAAAAGCAAGTTAAATAGGTATGACGCCGAATATCTTTGATCCAACCATCAAATAATCCGCGAATGTCGTTGGACAGACCAGCTTGAATAGCCTCTAGTGTTTCCCACATAGGAGTGGCTTGCTCACCACCAAAGAAGTGAATAACACGATCCATACCATGTCGCACTTCACTATAATCATTCATACAAGTTGCGTTGCGCATCCATATTTGTTGATTTCTTAGAATTGAAACTCCATTTGTCAGGGACGTATAATGGACAAAGCGCGTATTGTTGCACCTCGCATTTTCATATTGTTTGATAATATCAGGCAAGAGAATCGATCTCGGATCAAAATTACTATTCTGCATTCACGTTCCTTTAGTGTTGGTTAAACCAATACCACATAGCCACTAACCTATCCAATTGGAGAGACAGTCTATAATCATCTCGGCCAAGTGTGAAGATGCGGGTGGCAGGACAGAGTTATCACAGTGTGCCCACGAAGTATCGGGATATTTATCTGATGATTCCATGTCATCATGGCCGAGAAGGCATCGCTGTGGACCTTTGTTGCCGTCATGATCAGTGGCTTACGCATACACTTTGGAAACTGAGCTTTTAATAAAGCGTTCCTGAAACTCAGAAAAAAGAAAATTCAGAGTGACTCTTTTTTCGAAGTCGCCTGTCAGTTGGCATGTCCTGTTGCCTGCGCCGGTGATCTGTCAAAGCACCTGTTGCCGAGCCAGTCCAGCAAGGTGCGGTAATAGATTTCCTTATGCTCCATATATTGGGTGCCATGCCGCATGCCCTTGATCTCGATATAATCGTGATCCTTGTTGTGTTTCCTGAGGCCATCAACGAACCAGCGGCTGTGTTTGGGATGAACAATAGCATCCCTACCCCCCTGCATCACGAGGACCGGCATATGGACCTCGGCAACATGACCGACGGGGTTCAGCCCCTTGATGGTGGGTTTCTGAAGCTCGCGGTAAAAGCGGTTATAGGTAAAATCGGCCCCGACACTGTCCAGATCGCTGACCCCGGCACCGGCGATAGCGCAGGCAAACGGGCTGTTTCTGCGGAAAGAGGCGACAAAGGCCGAATAACCGCCATAGCTGAACCCGTGAATAGCCAATTGCGCCGGGTCGGCAAGGCCCTTGTCAACCAGGAACCTGGCCGCGTCATCCACGTCATCCTGCATGGCAAGGCCCCACTGCTCGTCCCCGGCTATCCAGTGATCAAGACCAAACCCGGTTGACCCGCGGAACTGGGGCTGGATAACCAGATAGCCATTGTAGGCGAGAAGCTGCGCCCATTCATCATAGCCCCACTCATCCCGCGCCCAGGGGCCGCCATGGGGCATGACCACTGCTGGCCAGGGCGCGGCGCCTTTTGTTGGCAGGGTAATATAGGAGCGGATCTTGCGGCCGTCGCGGGCGGTAAAGCTGACATATTTCACGTTTGCAAGCACCTGGTCCGTCAACAGGGGCATGCGGGCTCCCAGAAAAACAAGGTCGGTTCTGTTTCGGAGCAGATAATAGGTGCCTGGATTTGTCGGGCTTGTTGTATAGACCACCATGACCTTGTCATCGTCTGACCGGCTGGACAGGGAGACCTGCTGCCCGGGAAACCGGGCCTCAAGGCTGCCGTAGAGAGCTCTGGTCTCTTCGTCGGTAAAAACACGCCGGTAGCGTTTGCCGGTATAGCTGAAGCCCAGAAGCCGGCCCCGGTCGGCCTTTTTGCCGCTGCGCAGAACGCCGCCCGCATCATAGTCCGGATGTCCAAACAACCTGTCTGACAGGTTCAGGGTATCAATATCCATATAATAGATGCCGGCCGTATCCTCGCCATTATTTGCAAGAACAATCAGGTGATTGGGGCGATCGCGGTCAAAGCCGAGAATCTCGAAAGTTTCCCGGTCCGAAGGGCGGATCGTGCGCATATGAAGCCACTTGCTGCTGCCCTTTTTCCGCGCCCAGAATTTGAAGGCATTGTCTGCATAGTCGTAGGCGGAGGCAATCCGGACCTCACCGTCATAGTCGACACCGAAACCGCCCGGCACCCTGTCATTGCCACGATGGACGGTTCTTCTGGCCCCGGTCCTGATATTGAAGCTGACCACATCCGGAATATCATTGTCATTGTTATCGGTAACGATGAGTATTCTGTCCGGATCATCGGGCAGGATATCCAGCATATCCACGCTCCGGTCCGGATCAATCTCCCGCCAGTTCCCTGTGCCGTCGGAGCGGATAATCGCCTGGCGGCTGTCCCGCTCGAACCGGTTGCCCACCTTGACATCCTTGCCGGCTGAAACGACCAGATAGCCGTCCCGGACCCAACTGGCCCAGTATAGTTCTGTTTTGCCGCCGCCGAACCGGACAGGCTCGGCGCTCAGATCGCCGGTCGGGTATATCTCAAGGACATAGGGGCCTTCCTTGCTGGCGGCTCGCAGGATCATCACCTCCCTGCCATTTGGCGAGACCTGAACGTCCCGGATGACCGGCATCATGGTCCAGGCCACCTCTGGCAGGTTTGTTGTTGCCAGTGCCCCGGCGCTTTGACCCGATAACAGGCCAGATAGCAGGCCAGATAGCATGGCTGACAAAAGTGCCGGTATCAGCATGGTTTTGAGCTTGGTCATGATGTCTCTCTATAACTGTTGCTGCCTGAGCCGAAAAGGTCGGGGGGCTGCAGCCCCCCGACCGGATTCCCCTTAAAACCGCGCCGAGATATTCGTGTAGAACGTCCGGCCAAACAGGTCGTAGCCGATCCCGAGCGGGACATTCCTGTCGCTGAACACGCCGCCTCGGTCCACTTGTGGCGGCGCCGTGTTGAACACATTCCGCACACCGATGTTGAGGCTGTAGTCCCCCCAGTTGTAGGTAAGGGAAGCATTATGCTCGGCATAGTTTGTGGTATAGTAAATCGGACGACAGGAGACGGGCAGGCCGTCACAGGGGACAGAGTTTTCCCTGAAATCGCCGGGCGTGTTCTCGCCGCGCTGAATCCATCGGGTAAACCAGTTGAAGCGGAAATCCCTGTAGCCAAGGATCAGGTTGGCATCGGCGCGCCAGTGCGGTACTGAAGGGCGGCCGACAAAATCGGTATCTGTATCAAGAACCCGCTCCGAAAGCTTGCTTATATAGGTGGCATTCAGATCCACGGATACGCTCAGCAGTTCATCGCCAATCTCGAAATCCTGCTGGTAGTTCAGATCGAAGTCAATCCCTCTTGATGTTTCCTGGCCGACATTCAGGAAGGTCAGATCAAGGTCGGTGAGCCTGCCGTCGGTATCGCGGACGACCCGGCTGCAAAAGGCACTGGTAGCCCCCGGCAGTACCGGATTCCGGTAACAGTCATTCAGAATAAACAGGGAACCAGGCGTGGCAACACCGTTGCGGATATCTATGTTGAACCAGGACAGGGAAAACTTCAGGTCGAAGCTGTCGGTGAAGGGTTGTTCCAGGATAAAACCCAGTGTCAGGGATTTGGATGTCTCCGGATCCAGATCCAGCGAGCCGCGCCGAACAGTCTCGACACTGGTTGACGCCGTGAAGGCATCACCAGCCCCTGTTTCCAGCCCCAGCGATGTCGGGTCCAGCCCTTGTGCCCGGCAGGCGTCAAGGGTGAGCTGGAGGCGGGGGTCCTCGTTCGGCAGATAGACCTCGGGCGCATTTGCCGTTTCAACGTCGGTACCTTCCCGGGCAGCATTCGGGACGACGCAAGGGTCTATCCGCGCGACAAACCCGGTTGTACCCAGGAGGAACCGCTCTCGCAGGTTCGGCGCACGATAGGAGGTGCCGTATGTCCCGCGCAGGGTCACCCAGGAGAGAGGCCGGTACAGCAGCTTGCCGGACCAGGTGAAATGCGGCTTGAAGGCACTTTCATCGGTCACGCGCCCCGACAGGTCGATCGTCAGCTCTTCGGCGAATTTTTTATCCTTGAGCAGGTTGAGGCTTGTCTCGGCAAATATCTCGTTGAGATACCGGGTCCCCTTTGCGCCCCTGTCGCTGAAAAAAGCGAACAGGCTGCCGTTAGCGGCGATATCATTTGGGATCGAATCGATCCTGTCGCGGCGGAACTCATATCCCAACAACAACGGTACTGCGGCGCCGTTCGGCAGATCAAACAGGTCGCCCTGTATCGTGCCGCTGGCAATCGTCTGTTCTATAATCGTCTCAAAGGACCGGACAGAGATGAAATAATCGGCCTCGGCCTGAGACGCAAAGGTGCCGCCGCCAGCCTGGTACAGCGACGGGGCGAACGGGTTCAATGGCACGCAGCCGTCCGTGCCGTCCGGCACCCCGTCCCCGTCCGCGTCAGTACCGCAGATATAGTTGCTCGGACTATCCGGATCCTCAATGGTTGTCTCCAGGCTCAGCTTGACCCGGTCACCGTTAATGCCGGTCTGGCTGTCTGTGCCGCTGGACCGCGAGTGGGTGACATAGGCATCATAGCTCCAGTTGCCGCCGAGAAAATCGTCCATGAAGCCAACATTGCCCCGCACGCCGCCAACCAGACGGTACTGAGCCACCCGGACATCGTTAAAGTCGCGATCACCCCGGACCACGATCACCGGCTCCACGTCGAAAGCGCCAAAATCCACGCCGAAAAAGTTCAGGCTGTTCACCCCGAGGCCTGCCGGGTTGGTGATATTGAAGGGGTTGGTTGCAGGCACAGTTGGAAAGAATGTTCTGCCTGGAGAAAAGACGTCGGAGTCCCGACGGGCATACAAGGCTTCAAAATAAAGCTCGGTATTATTGCTGTCCTCGAAATTATAGCTGCCTAGACCATAGGCCGAAAACCGCCTGAGCCCTGCAAAAAGGTCCCCTTGCTGTGCCCGGGCAGAGCGGGCAAAATTATAGAAGGGCGACTGGATATCAATCTCTGAAACACCGTTCTGGTCAGGGTCAACCAGAAACTCGTCATCAAGCTCGCCGTCCCCATTGCTGTCAATCTGCGTTACGGTGCCGTCCGGCGCAAACTGTGCAAGCCGACCGCCAATAATGGTTTCTGACCAGCCGGGAATGCCAATATTGGTCTCCCCCGGTGTTGCCCAGACATTGCCGAAGATACGGTCACTGATAAGAGCCCGGTTGATGGTATCAAGACGACAGGCACTCTCGGTAGTGCCGGGCGCCAGCCCGCGAAACTGGGTCAGCAGGTTGCCGTCTTCGTCCTCATAGCGGAATTCGTCACAGGCATTGAAAAACTTGCTGTCCCCGTAGGTCAGACTGTTCTGATGATAATATTCAACCGCCGCTGTGATATTCCAGTTATCCCCTGTCTTGCCATACAGGCCCGTCACCGTATAGCTTTTGCCGCCACCGGTTTCAGGGGCATCGCCTGACGCCAGAAGCTCAAAACCGTCCACGTCCGAGCGCAGGATCACGTTGGAGACGCCCGCAACGGCATCGGACCCGTAGACCGCCGACGCGCCATCAAAGACGTTTTCAATACGGGCAATCAGGGCCGCAGGGATAAGATTAAGATCCGGGCTGGACGGCGCACCGCCAACACCGGCTGGCGCCATGCGGCGACCATTGATCAGCACCAGAGTCCGGTCAGCACCAAGGCCCCGGTAGCCGACGGTAACGGCCCCGATCCCGTTATCCAGGACAAAACTGTTGAAGGCATTGTTAATCTGAAGGCCGCTCGTCTGCGAGGTGGCCTGCAGGATTTCGCCAACATCAAAAAGCCCCGCTTCCCGCGCCAGATCGCCGGAAATCACCTGCATGGGCGAAGCAGAATTGAACGTGTTGCGCTTCAGACGCGACCCGGTGACGACAACCTCTTCAATCGAATCCTCATCTTCTTCAAGCTCAACCTCCTCCTGCGTATCCGCCTCCGTATCTTGGGCCAGAACCGCTTCCGGAGAGGCCGCCATCAGGGCCGCAAGGGAACAGCCGAAGATAAGCTGTTTACGGCTGAACCAGCCAACTGTATAATCGCTGTGTCGCTGTGTCGCTGTGTCCATTTTACTGCCTCTCCATGGCCTTTCATCAGGCCTTTCCCTGTTTATTCCCGACGCCTGTTACTGTGCCTTGCCTTTTGCTGTTTCTATACATCGGGCCATATGGCATATGAGATACACAAACCGCCAAAAGAACAAACACAGCACGTTAAAAAATATTCCGGTCTTGTAGGACCAGCCGGAAGTGCCTGCTGCCTGTCGCTTGGTATCTGACCGTATGTATCTATTCAGGGGTAAAACAGAATCATCGGACAGAAAGCACCAGTACCCAAGAGGGCAAGTTTTCAGAACGAGATAAAGTTACCCGCTTTTGTTGTATATTTGTCACAACCTGCATGAGCCAGAAACGTCTGCCCGCTCCGATGGAAATATCCATGGCACTCATTTACGAAATAGCTTGCAAGAATGATGACTTTTGTGAAGAGTCCATCTGCCTGCCACAGCACCCCTCCAGTCAGGCCCTGCTCGCCATCTACTTGCCAGAGAGTCCTGCTTACCAGAAAGTCCGGGGCCCCTTCCTGCTCAGGAGCCCGAAAGAAACCGGGAGAATTTTGACATGGATCATATCAACCGGACCTTCGGGGAGGCCGCCCTGTTTCAGGCATTTATGACGATACTGAAAAAACATACAATAGTGGCTTGAACCCCTTGGGCAGGTTTTTCTTATGATTTAACCAGTGGCACCCTGTTGGAAAAGCTTTCATGAAACAAGCAGTTTTTTTTGCTAAACGCCCTAAAGATACAGTCATGTTGATAGCGATGTGTGGCTTTTTGGGAGCTTGTGGAGGCGGTGCCTCCTTAATCGAAAATAACCCTCCGGTGAGGCCAGATACTAATCTTCCTTCACCGCCTCCACCTGTCACTCCGGACGTTTTTCGTACTGCAGAGTATAATCGCAATTGGGGACTTGAGGCTATTCATGCAGCGGAAGCGTATGCTCAAGGATATACCGGGGATGGTGTAATCATTGGTATTGTTGATTATAATTTTATCCTTTCAACATCGGAGCTCACTATTCATCCTTCAAGTCGTGGCAGGAACCAGACTTATGTCGATATTTATGAAGCTCAAATTGGTGATACGGTTTCCACGGCTCCCCATGGCCATGCTGTCGCGGTTACCGCAGCGGGCAGCAAAAATGACAGGGAAACACACGGCGTTGCGTTCAATGCTACAGTACTTGCGGTCGACTTTTTCTCCGGTGTTAATTCTTTCCAGACACCTCGGAATGGTATTGACTATACCGTTTCAGACCCTTGGACATATCTGGTTAACAATGGTGCACGGGTCGTTAACAAATCCTTTGGGTATGATGAAGGGGATGTCATATCAAATCCTCCACAGGTCTCTGAACGCTATGTGCTTGACTTTGACACGAACGTTATTGCTGCAGGCGGGTTGCTGGTTACGTCTGCTGGTAACAATGGAGATTTGGAGCCATCATTATCAGCGTTGAGGGCGCTGGACAGAGCTGTCAGTGAAAATCTGTTCGCGTCGGGTGGTGGCTATATCATCGCTGGTTCGGTGAATGAGCAATTGCGCTTATCTGACTTTTCTGACGCAGCAGGAAGAGCAAAAGAGTATTATCTTGTAGCGCCAGGTGAAGACATCGTTTTTCCTTATACTGATGGACTTGTCACAGGGAATGGCACCAGTTTTGCGGCTCCCCATGTCACGGGCGCCGCTGCGATACTTTTCCAGAAATGGCCCAACCTTATGGCTCATGACGTTGCTGACATTCTTTTTCAAACGGCAACGGATTTAGGAGAGAGTGGCATTGATGACATTTATGGGCATGGTCTGTTGAATCTTGATACAGCGCTAAAACCGGTTGGCCTCACGTCGCTGGCGCTTGCAAACGGCATGATTGAGCCTATGGTAGATTTGTCGATAGCTCTGGGCCCTGCTTTTGGCGATGCAGTTGGTCTCAGGAATGCTTTAAAAGCAACTTTTATGCTTGATAGGTACGGGCGAGATTTTCCGGTGGATGCCTCCGGTCTTGTTCATAATAATTCTACCGACGTCTCTTTAACCAGCCGGATTGGCAGTCGGCGTCATTGGCGACGCGCTTCTGCTTCTTTTGACCAAAAGATTGCTTTCAATCTCGGTTTTAACCAAAGAGCACAATGGGGGATTCCCGACTATTGGCTGACAAATCATAATGAATTCATTCAACAGGAACAGCGGATTGCTTTTGATATGAAAGGCGAGGCGTTTGGCCTGAACTGGCAGATAGGGCGTGGTTACAGTTTGTCAACAGCCCTCTCCAATCAGCCTCGACAGGGGGAAAATGGTTTTGTCAATTGGCTGGTTGTGAACCAGAGGACACCTGATGCCCTGGTATCAGGACATTATGCTACTGTTACCTCTCCCATCTCAAAAAATACCTATATCACTGTGGGCGCCTCTATAGGGCATTATGATGAACCTGCCAGCAGTCTCTTTTTACCAGACACTATAGTCCGCCCTGAAACGACTGTCTTTGCTACTCGCCTTGATCATGTGAGTGACGATAGCAGCCTGTCTCTTGAGGTCGGCCTTATGCAGGAAACCGGTAGCTTTCTTGGGGCTCGTACGTCTGGTATATTGAAAGCTGATGAACAGAGCAGCACGGCCTGGTTAAGGGTATCTAACGACTGGCAATTATTTGGGGGCTGGCATCTGTTCACCGAATTAACGGGGGCCAAAAGTGATTATGCTTTGGTGGACAATTCTATTTTCACCTCCGGAAAGACTGTTATATCTTCAGCCTTTTCCATGGCTGTAAGTAAACATGACCTCTGGCAGAAAGGTGACATCTTCAGTGTCGGTCTTCATCAGCCTTTCCGTGTGGAGACTGCTCCTGTCACGCTTGCGCTTGCGACCACTCGGATTGATCAGGGGCAGTCATTAAGGTTTGAGGCCATAGATGTATCCCTTGCCCCATCCGGCAGGGAACTGGTCTTCGAAACAGCCTACTACCGGACAATAGGTAAATGGGTATTGGAGGCAAACTTAGCCTACCGGCATCAGGCCGGGCATATTGCAGGTAACCGTGAAGGTCTGTTCCTGTTAGGCTTGAAGAAACACTTTTAATAGCCGTCTCAAAGAAACTACTGGCGGATCAGGGCTGGATACGCAGCTCTGAAGGAGCTTCTGTCAAAGACGTGTTAAAGTCCACAGCGAAGCGCCGACAAAACAACGAAAAATATAGAAACACCCAACGCACGTCTACAGGATTCACATTTCTTGCGATTTCCCAGTCCTGTTGGATGACCCTTAATCGGTGCAAGCCCCGCAGCATGACAATGGGTCCCGGTTTCCCTTAATAGCCGGTCCATCCCCCCAAGATACCATGGGCCGGGCACAGACCCATGAGGCGTACGCCAACGAGCCCTTCTTGTGCGGGTTTCTTTGCCGGGCGGTCTTGCCTTCAAGCTTCCTGCACACTGCTTCAAGCGCCGGGTGCTCATCGGGCTGGAAAAAATCTTCCAGCGGGCGATTGTTGCGACCATCCCTCTCTCGTACCGACTGCAGGATACTGAGGGCAGCAATGATTGCAGCGATACTGCGTTTTTCAAACGGTCCTTCGGCAATACCAACTCGCTTAATATCAAAGCCCCTAGTTTTCATGATGCGAAACAGGTCTTCAATCGTCCATCTGCGACAATAGAGACCTCATATCCAGCGGGCAGCGGCAAAATCCCTGACCTCATGTGTCGTCAAAAGCCGCCAACAGATGGGGGATGCCTTGACGGTGTATTCACCTCTACCATATACAGGGGAACCTTTTAAGGCAAACCGCCCTCTCGGGGCCGGTTCTTTGACCGCCTCACATCCAACCCGGCAATGACGGATGGAGAGCAGCGCCTCCCGTGCTTTGCAGCCCGGTCTGGCGGCCAGATCAACACTAAGCGGACCCGCTTCTGGCTGTAAACTAACCTCTGTGAACAACCGATCCCTTCTTGTGAGCGATTTTCTATTTTCCCGGCACGTTAAACTAGCCCACTGGCCGGTCAAATTATGTAGCCTGTGCACAGGGCTATTTGTTACAATTTAAATTCTTATTCCAAAATATAATCTTACGAGACAAAAAAAGAAACCGCGACTGTCCGAATTGTTTTGTGCAAAACCCTGATCGAAGTGACGGAATACAGGCCAATTCCACGCCCGATTTGTACCACTTTTAGACCGAGTGGCCATTTTCTCTGAATCGCCCTGGAATAGTCTCAGTCTCTCCGCTCTCGTATTCATACCACTGCCGTGGAGTGGCAGAAGAGGAAAGCGATGATAGCCAGTTAACTACTGGCTTTCCCCTTTTCCGAAGTAACTTCATACGGGTTCTTTTCAAGAGCGCACCTTTTGGTCTCAAGTCTGGCGGGAGCATAATCCGTGAGCTGGTCAGCCTGAAGACTTACGGCACACCCTTGATCACCCCTTCCTGGAACTGGCGGTCCAGGCAGCATTTCTTGTATTTCCTGCCTGATCCGCAGGCACAGGGATCATTGCGACCAGTGCGTCGATAGTCCTCGCTTCTCAACGCATTGGCTTTTTGCATCGCCCTGAACCATTGCTCCTGATGATAGCGCTCGGAATAGCAATGCCAAGTCGACACTTCTGCCACCGTATTATCAATCGGATGGAGATTGTCTTCCCTGAACCGGTCATCGTCCTTCTGTTGCCACCGGTGCCACAAGCGCTCGAAATCCTCTCTGATGAGGGGCGGAATGTCACAGTCACCTATTCTGTCCACCCCGAAACGGCACTCTTCAAAAACCCTGTCAACCAGCGGGATCAGGCGTTCAAAACCCAGCATGGCGACCGCATCCAGCCAGGCTACCCAGACATGGTTGCCTGTTCTTGGTTGCAGACGATCAAACGCCCCAAGCAGCCAGGCTTCTGATTCCGCCGCTGGCCATGTCTCCCTCGCCGCCAGACAGGCCCAGGCACGAAAGGCCTCGGCACGATGAAATTCACAGGTGTCACTGTCTTCCACCACCTGAACGAGCGGCGTCTTGTCCCCGTCATAGGTAGCGATCAGAATCCGGGCGCTATACTCATAAAATGTATCATCCAGCACTATGTCATCGTCCCCGACTGTATGACGCATCAGGTGCAGTAACGGTGCAAACAGGCGCTTTTCCTTCACTTCACCGAGGACAAGAAGCAGGGGCAGGAAGGCATGCCTTTCAGTCTGCGAGATCGGCCGGCTGTCTGTACCACTGATTCTGTTATCAAGGGCGCGACTAATGATATCCAGGATACGGTCGCATACGGTATCCCGCTGGCCGAGAGCCGCCCGGATGGCAGCTTCCGGCACGATGTCGTCAAACGCCAGCCTGTCGATAATCGTATCAATATGCATGATAACATCTCCTTGCGGATAGGGTACAGCAGCCCGTATGCTGCTGCAACCATCAACACACACCTGAATGTTGGCAGATATTGTGGTTGTAACCAGGCGCCGCAAAAAGCATGATCATCGGTAAAATTCAGGTCCGAGCCCGAGCGAGTTACTTTTGTGGTGCCCATGAAGGCGCACCTTTTCAAGACGGATGGCGTCGACAGGAATGCCGGCAACTACACACATATACCGACCCTCTCAATGCCTCCCGGGTCCTAACCGGCCATGCGCTCGACAACTTCACCACCGTGCGATATGGCACATAATCTGATCAAAAAGGCCGCTGCGATGGATTCTGTCCGTCTCCAACACAAAACCACCGCATGGGATGATGAGTTTTTTGGTCATCCTTGTTGCTGGTTAAATTCTCTCGCCGGATTCCCCTGTCTTATCCAGATATGTCTGATCTGTGCTCCTGGCGTAAAAACCGGTGGCTTAAAACCACTGTGACCCTATGACCTTTTGGAAAGTCACTCCTGTTTTTCAGGTGCTATCCGGAACACAAACTCGGGCAAGATGACGTCCCACTCCTCACGTTTCATCATAGGGTGATAGTCTTCGGTACTATCGGACTTTCGCCAGCGCAGGATCGCTTCAACTTTCCCTGACAGGAATATTGTGCCGTCAGGCGGTGCATATGCCCGGGACATCCGACCGATAATCACACCGTCTTTATTTTTGACAACCCATAGGTCTTTTTCAGCAGCCAGTATTATTGCCTCTCCCACAGCTATGTTTCCGAGGGCTAAAAGGGACGGCGCGTTTTCCGGTAACCTGCCAGCGAACGATAGATCAACCAATTTGGGATTTGTCGTCTGGTAGCGTTTCTCGCAAAGAGTGCGGGCCGCAGCATCAATATAAGGTTTGCGTATGAGCAGGTTGGTGTTGACGGTTTTATTGAGAAACCGGTGTCTGCCCATGGCCAGAGCGGCAAAGCTCTTTTTCGCTCGGGTCATTGCCACATAAAACAGGCGGCGGGGTGCATCAGGGTCTTCACCCCTGCTGATGCGGTCCCACCCGCCATCGAGCGTCATGACGTGGTCGAATTCCAGCCCCTTTGCACGGTGGGCTGTCAGCAGCATAAGTCCTCTCCGCATACCACGCATTTCCCGCGACCATTCACCAAACCACTCGATGATGTCAGGTGCCGGGGCAGATTTATCACCCAGTTCATGCTTCAACTCCATCAGGCCCTGCCAGATGAGATCAGACCACTTGTTTCCGGGGAGTAACGTGTGCAGCGCCGCCAAATCCTCGAAGGATACCAGGCCTGCACGCTGCCGCCTGACGTGCCCGATAAAATCCTGCATTTCTCGTAAGCGCCACAGGGTCGGTGCAGTATCACTGGCCAGTTCAACCGGAATACCTCTGGCCTCGGCATAAGATTGGACTGGCTGTAGAAAACGCCATTCGCGAGCGATAATCGATGTTTTGTGCCAGGACCAGCCCGGCACAATGTGTGACAGACGGCAGAGTTCATCAATTGCTGCAACAGCCTGTGCCGTCTCATCGCGAACCTCAAGCAGTTGGACGCGTCCCCGGGTAACAGGATCAATCGCCCCCATCTCGCCTCCGGCTGCATCCTTTTTGCGCCCTTCGTTAATCCGAATATCTTTCCCGGTTTTCATTCTGTCGCTTGCAGAGGCAATGACCTGGTTTGCGGCATCAATCAGGTAGCGGGTCGATCGATAGTTTTCGGTCAGGAAGCCGGGTTTTGCGGCATAGTCTTTTTCAAATTTACGGATGAACTCAATAGAAGCACCGGCAAAAGCATAGATATTCTGGTCATCATCACCCACCGCGAACAGGCTGAGATTCATATCCGAATCGTCGATTGACCGTCCTGCTACAGCGGCGATAAGCGCATATTCCTCGCGGCCAATATCCTGATATTCATCAACAAGAATCCACCGATACCCCTGGATCAATGTATCCCGCAGGGCTTCAGCTTCGGATCTGGACATGCCCTCACCGGATAACTGACGCGCAGCTTCCATCACGATGCGATCGAAATCACGAGGTGAGCCTGTTGTGGATTTGCCGGCAAAGCTTACCCCCATCAGACGCATGGCAAGGGCATGGCAGGTAGAAACAGTTACAGGTACTGCGTCATCACCGATCAAATGCTTTAGTCGCTGGCGAATTTCAACAGTTGCATGACGGTTATAGGTCAGCACCAGAATGCTGCGAGCGTCTTCCCGGCGCACACGAATCAGATAGGCAATGCGATGCACCAGCACGCGGGTCTTGCCTGAGCCCGGCCCTGCGAGGACCAAAACGTTTGTCTGGTCGCGATCATCCGCGACGATCCCTTCCTGGTCTGCATTCCCTAAATCTTTTACAATGGTGTTCCAGGAAGCAGATGTTGTCTGGCGCCGCAATTCCGGACCAAGGCCAGGCATCCAGCGGCGCATAAAAGCATTCTTTTCAAGAACGAAATAGTCTTCGGACAGACGTAAAGCCTCGGACATATTCTCCGACCCCTTAAGGGCATAGGCTGCCATTACATGGATTTGCACTGTCTGTTCGGCATAATGTTCTTCAAGCGGAGCAAAGTCTTTTTGCAGGAAGCGCTTGCCTTCCGGATTGAGATGGACTGTGATGGCAGGCCGGAAAACAGACAGACCCTTGCCCAGCGTAATAATCCCATGTTCATGCAGCCAAAGCAGTGCCCGATTCAACAGGTGCGTGCTGTCCCGGATAGCCGAACGAAGAAAAACATCACCCGTCAATTCGGCCTGAAGATCCCCAAAACTGGTTTCGACTTGCAGGTTCTTGCCACGCGCACCCCTGGTAACTTTACCCAACAGGTGATTGAGCAGAACTTCTGCGCCGTGCCGCCGAACGCTCGCCGTCATGCAGATAGCTTTCCAGCTCCGTTGCAACCGTACCTGTATTGTATTTCGGGACAGCTTGCGCAGATGGATGTTGCCTTTTCCGCCGGTTTGATCACGCCCATCATAAGACAAACCGCGCAAAAGCGCTTCAATCAGGTGAGGGCGCACTCCCGGGCATCCTTGATCGCGCAGGCACTGACATGTCTCGGCAAGATGAAGAGGCTGTGGTTCGCCGCTGCCCGCATCCGGATAGCTTTCCTGCATCAATGCTATCAGCTCACTTTCAAGCCGGGATGATCCTTTGAACCTGTGCAGCGATCCCTTCTCAATACCCACATGCACAAAGGCAGTCATTGAGGTATCATCCGTGGCAATGCCAAGGATTTCCAAATCGTTCAGGGCTTTCATCAGCCCGTTGCCCTGCAATCCGCTCGCCCCGACTAGCTCGTCTGTCGATACACCCTTGTCAATGGGTGCATTCATCATATATTCGACAATCTTCATAAGCTGGTTGCGTCGTTCATGTGTGATATCAGCCCGGTTCAGAATCTGCACGACTTCAGCCATTGTCCGTACACGTAGCGAAGACGGGAAAACCTGGACATGGTTTTCTTCCCGCGTCAGAAGAGTTGCTTCTTCGAGCCAGGCAACAGCGGTCTTGATGCGGGTATCGTCAGCTGCACTGTCTTTTTCAAACGCCTGATCTTTTTCTGCCCGCAAAATCTCGCCAGATGTTGCGATAACCTCCCCTTTCTTGCCCATGTGGGTATCCAGACGGCGAAGGGCCTTGAGGATGGCCGCGATTTCATGACGGGTGAGACGGGAACGGGCCGTCAGGCCGAACTGCCGTTCCACATCTTCGTCATTAAAAAGCAGGATGCAGGTTGCGTGCTGACGATCACGGCCTGCGCGTCCCGCCTCTTGCAGGTAGTTTTCAAGAGATCCGGGGATGTCGAAATGCACAACCAGCCGGATGTCGGGCTTGTCGATCCCCATGCCGAAAGCATTGGTAGCCGCGATAACACGAATATCGCCTGTGCGAAAGTTTTCCTGTATGACACCCTTTTCATCGGCGGTCAGACCCGCATGAAACCTGTCAGCGGGAATCCCCCGGGCGATCAGAAAGTCAGCGACCTTCTCAGTCGTCCTTCGGGTCGCGCAATAAATAATCGCCCCCGAAACACCTTCCTGAGGCAAGTGTTTGTCAATGACGTCACCAATGTCACTGAGTTTCTGGCTGCTATTGGTCTTGCAAATTCTGAATGAAAGGTTTGTTCTCACCGCACCGCCATCCAGCAAGTCGAGGTCCAGACCAGCCTGCTCGGAAAAGTGACTGCGAATATCCTTGACCACCTCGGGTTTTGCGGTGGCTGTCAGGCAAAGAACCGGTGCCGGATCCTGTCGTCCTGAGTATTCTCTGATGAAACGCCCAATGTAGCGATAGTCAGGGCGGAAGTCGTGACCCCATTTGGACACACAGTGCGCTTCGTCGAGAACCCAAAGGCCCACTTCACGTTGTTTCAAGACGGACCGGACCGAAGGGCTGCGAAGCTGTTCAGGCGAAATCACCAGGATACTCGCATACCCCATCCGAATCTGATCAAGAGCATCATACCTTTCCGGCAACGACATCTGTCCGTTCACGGTAACGGCTGAAGTAATCCCCTGTCGCCCGAGGCCCGCCACCTGATCGGCCATCAGAGCAACAAGCGGAGACATGACAACGGTCAGAACGCCGGTTTTGTCAAATTTTGAAAGAGCAGGGATTTGGTAACATAGTGACTTGCCTGTTCCCGTAGGCAGAATACCGAGGATGCTCTTGCCGCTCATCGCTTCAGCGACGATCCGTTCCTGAAGCGGACAACCCATATCATCTGTCGGCTCAGGGCGGAATGAAGGGAAGCCAAACCATCGCTTCAAAGCCTTGGTCGGATCATTATTTTCACGGCACCAGGCGCAGCCAGATTTGCCACAGTCCCTGTCCCTCAAATGCCGCACGATACTAGATGCTTCCCGGAACTGGTGTCTGACCCAGGGCGGCATGACGGAGTCCCCTCCAGCAACCGAAATCCATGACAGCGCATAGGCCATTGACCACCCGACCTGCGACAGCCCTGATCGGCTCAGTATCTGATCAACCCGGTGCCGACAGGCAGACCCTTCAAGTAAGTGGCGGATCGCCTGGCGGGCTTCAGCCTCGCCCGGACGTCCGGCATTCCGGATAAACCGGAAGAACGCATCAAACCCGGCGCCATCATCCCCTATCGAAGACAAATAGTGGTATGCGGCAAGGGCATCAGGCGTCCGCCGCCCCAGAATCCGAAACGCCTCAATCTGGTTGGTCAGAACCTCAAAAACCAGTCTTGCATCCAGTTCAGGATCATTCACATGACCTGCAGTCAACCGTCCATCGTGATAGTGTTTGACCAGGCGGTGATAGGGGTTTCGTGGAAAGGCGAGCGGGTTAAGCCATAAGGTATCAATCGGTGCCACGCCAAGCTGTGACAGGGTTGGTCGATTGGCAACCAGATGCGGCAAATCGAAACGAATGATATTGTGCCCAAGAAGATGCTGATACCCTTCAAACGCCTGTTCAAGCCGCTCCAGCGCCTTCCCCGGATCACCTTTCCGGTGGATGACAAGCGTGTCCCCTCTGTTTGTAACACCGGCAAAAGACAACAAGCGTGCTGCTGTCGGCTCAATTTCCAGATCAACAGCCAGGCAAATATTGAGAAAGTCCCGGTCGGTGTAAGTCAATCGGCTACCTGTATACTCATTGGCGCAATCATATAGGGCGATCTGAAGATCCAAACTGGCAGCATCGTTTCGCTCTTCGAACTTTAAAGGACTGTATCCCTATGACAAGGGTTGAATGAGCTGTCTCTGGCCTGAAACGGGCATTTATATCCGGCCTGTTTGTTCAGACCCTGCCTGCCGACCATGGTGGACTCCGCCGATCCACACCTTATTTGCTCTGTGGGCTCTGTCGGGAAGCGACAGGCACCGCAATCACACCCTCTGGCACACAGACATCAGCCACCGGCATGCTTCTTTGCCTCCACCATAGAAGTCTGCATGAAAGTCTTTCGGGCCCTTGCATGCTCTCCTGCCGCCTGCGTATCATCAAAGCCCGCGGGCCTGAGCCGTTCTGCCGTGCAGAGAAAGCCGTCCTCCGCCCCATACACCCGCACGCTCGCCGGATGGTCCGGGTCAAACCGCACGGTCACAATGCAGCCCCGCTGCTCAAGCAACTCTGCTGACCAATAGCGGTTTGACCGGTAAAGCCGGCTGCCATCACAGGGATGTGCCCCTGCATGATCACAGGCAGCGCTTGCAGGCAGGACGGAAAGCCGAAGGCTGCCATCTGTGCTGTCTGCCCGTATCAGGGCAGACGGCAAACACAGCGCAAGCTGTTCTGCTGTAGCCTGTCTGCCGGATATGGCACCGCCACCAGGGGCAGTCCTGCCAGACCCGTAAAAGGAGGCATCAAACGCCTCATTGAAAGACAGTCTGCCGCCGCAGACGCCTGTGCGCCTGCCGGGCCTGGCATTATGCTCTCTGATCCCTTCATCAACAACCGAGCGAAACAGATCAAGCTCTACCGCCCGGCTGCCGTAATTGGCGGGCTTGTCTGACGGACTGCTGCCCGTATAAGCCCCGGCCAGCAGCGGATGCTTTGCAATCGTGTCACAGAAATCCCGGAACGCCCGCTCAATGGGCTTCGACTGCCCGCTATAGGGCAATGTCCGGTGTACCTGCACCCCGAGTATCGTCAATATCCCCGCCTGCTCAGGCATGCTCTGGCCTGATGTTGAACCCTCTGACATTGAACCCTCTGGCTGTGAACTATCTGGCTGTGAATCCCCTGGCCCTGACCCATGATGCCCCGCATACTCTGAGGTATCCGAAAGGTTTGACGCTGACCTGCCGGGCCCATAAAGAGGCGCTCCTGACCCCTGGTGCCCCTGCCAATCACTCTGCCAATCAAGCGCCCCCTGACAGCTATCCGCCTGATGACGGGCCTGCCCCAAAGGGCGCTTTTCTGTTGCCTGCGCTTGGGGCGCAGGCTTCCCGTGCCTGCCAGTCTGCTCTGTGGCCTGATTGTTACTGGTCTGCTGTTGCGGCAGGCCGCCCACAAGCCGTTTGCCCCGGAAAGCTTTGCCATTGTCAAACCAGGCATGCGCCGGGATGCCATAATCTTTAAACAGGTCCATAAAGGTGAGCAGCACCAACTGCGTGGTTTCCCGGCGACCGAGACGCCAGGCAAGGATCTTGCCCGAATAAAGGTCCTGAATGGCCACCATCACCGGCCGTACGGGTTTCTTAACGCCTGTTCTGCTATCAGGCCACATGACAAACACATCCCAGACATGCCCGTCCGCATTCACCGCCTCCAGGGCCTGAAAGCACGACCGGTCCCGTTCCTGCGCCGGCCAGAGCCGCTTGAGCGCAGCCGGCCCCTCGCGCAAGAGCACTCTTGTGGCAACCGGCACATCCTCCATCATCTGCCGGTAGAGACTGCGCGAGCAGGGCAAGACCCAGCCCTTGTCCTTCGCCACAGCCTCAAGGCGGCGGTAACAGCTCATGAAAGAGGGCTTTTCATAGCGCAGCCAGTCCGCCTTCAAAGCCTCAAACGCCGCCTCAGGGCAGGCGCGCCTGCGGGGACTGCCTGTCCCGGCATATCTGACGCTCTGTCCGGCGGTGACATGGTTTGCAGGAGAGGGCTCTGGAGTCTCCCTGTCACCGGCGTGGTCGCCCCTGTGGTTTGGGTCCCTGTGGTTTTGGTCATTTTGTTTTTGAGGGCATGGACCGGTATTCAACTGCCTGCCAGAACCCCTGTTGCCAGAATATTGGTCAGAATATTTACTGGCACGCCTGTCCACAAGAACCGGCAGCCAGTGCTCACGGGGCACAGCCGCTATTCTTTTAAACCATACATAAAAGCTGCTGCGCGGCAGACCGGTCATCAACGCCACATGCCGCACCGCCCCGTCCTTCGTCACTCTTCCATGCCGGTCTTTCCTCTGGCCATTGTCTCCCTGGCTTTCTGCCTGACGGGCAGAGGGACCCTCACAGCAGCTGTCGCAGCCGGCTTCACAGGGGCCTTCAGGACCCTCATACAGCAATGCCTCCACAAGCATGATCGCCTCAAGTCGCTTGTGGGCAATCTGTTTCTGCCGTGCGGGCAACCGCCCATACCGCTGCCACAGCAGCGCGTACGCCGCCAGCGTCTCTCCGTCTCCGTGCGGTCTCTTCGGCATCTCTGGCCTATCCCTGCCGGCAGAGGCCATAAGCGTAGCGGCAGGAGTGGCAGCCTGTTTCCTGCCTGAGCCTTCTTTTTCCCTGGCTTCTCTGATTTCCCTATCTTCCCTGATTTCCCTATCTTCTCTGATTTCCCTATCTTCCCTGATTTCCCTATCTTCTCTGATTTCCCTGGCTTCTCTGGCCGCTGTGGATGCCTGAAACGGCCTCAGCCGCCGGGCAGCAGACACATCACGGGTCTGGCCTGATTTACGGGTCTGGCCTGATTGTTTCAGGTATGGCGGGTCTGTTGCCGCTTTTGCCATGTGTGCCCGCCAGGCCGCGCGGGCAGAGGGCGGCAGCAGGGAGATGTGATACAAAAAGCCGCCACCCCGGCCACGGCGGTGTTTTATCAAAACCCTGCCGTCTCCGCCCGTCTGCCCGTCCTTCTGCCCGGCCCTCAGCCTGTCCTTCTGCCCCTCCTTCTGCCCATCCTTCTGCCCATCCCTCTGTCTGTGCCAGCCTTCCCTGCGGGCCAGACGGCGCACGCCCCTTGCTGTATGAGGCAGACCCGGCAGGCGGGCACAGGCTATCTCCCGCGCCGTCAGCCACGTTTTGCTGTCTTCCCCGTGATCCATTCCATGTCTCCCAAAAAACTGCCCCCGGATCACACCATCCGGACAGCTGCCATAACGCGCAAACGGCTGCCAGTAAAGCCCCTCCAAAAAGCCCCTGAAACTCCAGAGGAAAAACCCCGGGGAAATCGCTTCTGGCTCTCGCCGGGGAAACCCTGAAAGTCATCCCGCAGGGCTCCGGAAAAGCATCCTGTGTTTCAAAGAGCACCCCCCTTGCCCGATACAGTCAGCATAAGGGCCAGGCATGCAGCCCATGGTTGACAGTGTCGCCGGAGAGAAAAGACGGACGGGTCCGGGTTACCAAATCAGGGAATCCCCGTACCTGTTTTAGCCAAACCCTTGATGATAATAGAAAAGTCCCTTTCCCGGACAGGCAGGGTACAGATTTATTCAAGGTCCGGGTGACAGCGCATCAATCCGGACGCAGAGAAGCAGCCGGCAGGGTATTTAAAGGCCCGCCTCTTAACAGGGGCAGCTTGAGAGATGATTATAAGACAAGGACTTAAATGGCTTTAAAGGCAGCCAGGAGATGGTATCAAGACGCTTCCAAGACACGCCGGGGCACAAAAGCAAGAGGCCGTCTTTCGTATCAAAAAGCCGTTTTTAGGCCTCAGGTCCAATATTGAAAACTGTTGGAAGTCCGTTCAGATCATCACGCCAAAAACCGCAAAAACACTATCATTTCCCACCAAATCCCACCGGATCACACCTTATCCCGGGTATGTCTAATATATAGTGTCCACGTACACCTAACTTATCGCACACGACCGGAGGGGGACCCTCGAACCATTATTTCCGTAGATTCTTTTGCTGACCACGTTGTGGATGCCGTTGGGGCAGGTGATGCATTGCTTGCTTATGCATCGCTCGCGATGGTTGCAAGCGGCGGCAATGAGGCAATGGCGTCTGTTCTTGGGTGTGTTGCGGCTGGATTGGAATGTGAATACGACGGCAACGAAACGGTTATTCCGGAAGCTATTTTAAAACGTCTGGCCAGACCGGAAAACGAAAGCAATTATTCAGCTGGCTGACATGGGGTGAAACGTGCGGGTACTTATTCTTGGGTTAGGTGTTCAAGGGCGTAAGCGGCTGGCAATTGCAGGCGATGAAGCTGTTGCTGTTGTGGACCCTTATAATAAGGAGGCGGACTACAAGGCCGTTGAGGACGTGCCTCTTGGCCATTATGACGCCGCTCTTGTTTGCACACCAGACACAGCCAAAATTCAAATTTTACAATATCTGCTTTCAAACAAAAAACACGTTCTTGTTGAAAAGCCGCTTCTAGGCTCCTCTGTTGCTGAACTGGAGGATTTGGCCCAGCTCGCGAGAGTCAGTAAAACAACCTGTTATACGGCCTATAATCACAGGTTTGAGCCACATTTCGTGCGCATGAAGAAGGTGCTGGAAGAAGAGGTTTTGGGGCGGGTTTATACCGTGCGCTTGTTCTATGGCAATGGCACAGCAAGACTGGTTAGAAATTCAGTGTGGCGGGACCAGAAATCAGGTGTTCTAACCGACCTTGGGTCGCACCTTTTGGATACTTTTCTATTCTGGTTCGGGCAACCGGAAGTATCTTTCCGGATGGTAAGTTCTTATTGTTTTGAAAATAGGGCGCCGGATCATTGCGTGTTTGCTTCACACGGCGCATTAAATCTTGAAGCAGAGATGACGCTTCTGAGTTGGCGCAATCATTTTACCGCTGATGTGCTGGCGGAAAAAGGCAGTGCTCATATCAGTTCTTTGTGCAAATGGGGGCCAAGCAGCTTTATTTTGCGAGACCGAAAACTGCCAAGTGGCAGGCCGGATGAAGATATTGATACGCTGGAACAGGCTGATCCTACCTGGCAGGCGGAGTACGACCATTTTAAGTCGATCTGTGAAACTGGCGCGTCAAACATCGAGAATGATATCTGGATACAGGGCGAGCTGGATATGCTTTCCCGGCAAATCGTGGAATGTGAGGGATAACCTGTGGCCCTGAAAGTAGCATTTGCCGGCATGACCCACCTTGGCCTCAACTCCGCCGTTGCTGCCGCCGCACGGGGTGCGCAGGTAACGTGTTTTGATACCGATACGGCGCTGGTTTCCGCATTGTCTGACGGTAAAACCAGCATTCAGGAGCCGGATCTCGATACTTTTATGAATAAATATAGCGGTCAGCTTTCCTATACCTCCAAAATGGCTGACCTGCATGATAGTGACCTTGTTATCGTTGCCCCTGATGTGGCAACGGATGATGCCGGTAACAGTGACCTGACCGTTCTTGAAGGGTTGCTCAAGCTTATTGACGATGCCCTGCCCGCAGAAACAGTGATGGTCACGCTCAGTCAGCTGCCTCCCGGCTTTTGTCAGAAATTGAAGCTGACCAGTGACCGGCCTTTTTACTATCAGGTTGAAACCCTGATTTTCGGGCAGGCGGTTGAACGCGCCTTAAATCCGGAACGCATCATCATCGGTTGTGCTAATCCAGATGCAGTCTTGCATAGTGCCTATCAGGCATTTCTGGATCTGTATGATTGTCCCCTGTTGCCGATGAAATATGAAAGCGCGGAGCTGACCAAGATTGCAATAAACTGCTGCCTTGTATCTTCCATCAGTGTTGCCAACACCCTGGCAGAGCTATGCGAAAATATTGGAGCGGACTGGTCAGAAATTATCCCCGCGCTCAAACTCGATAAGCGCATTGGGCCTTATGCCTATTTGTCACCCGGGCTGGGAATAGCGGGCGGTAATTTGGAACGCGACCTGAACACGGTGATGAAATTTGCGAACCAGCACGGAACTGACGCCAGTGTTGTGGAGGCCTGGTTAACCAATAGCCGGTACCGCTGCGACTGGGTTTTGCGGCTGCTGCACGAGCAATTATTGCCGCTTGTGCCAAATCCAAAAATCGCCGTCTGGGGGCTGGCCTACAAACAAGACACACATTCTACGAAAAACTCGCCTTCCCTCGCGCTGATCAAACATCTGGACAGCTTCGATATTTCGGTCTTCGACCCGGTTGTACCAAACAGTGCCATTCCCGGCCGTACTGTAGCTGGCCAGCCGGACGCTCTTTCTGCCTGCGCAGGTGCTGATATTCTTATTATCATGACACCCTGGAGTGTGTTTGGAAGCATCGATCCAGTCACCATAGGTGCGAAAATGGCAGGGTCTGTTGTTATTGACCCCTATGCTGTTTTAAATTCAGGGCAATGTACAAAGGCTTCTCTTCAGTATTTTACACTGGGCCGCAGGGCTCCACAGATTAATTAGGATAGTTTATGCTGACCCATAATAATGCTTCATATGAAACGCCTGCCCGGGTTGTCTTGCTGGGGGGCAGTGGTTTTGTCGGTTCGTTGCTGACCGAAAACTTGTCACAAAACGATGTTCCTGTCTTGTCGCTTTCCTCAGCTGATGTTGATCTGTGTAGCGACAGCGGCGTCGCAAAACTGTCAGCGGCATTGCAGCCTACAGACAGCCTTGTTGTTTTGTCTGCCCTCACACCGGACAAGGGTCGAGGTATCGATACCTTCATGAAAAACCTGAAGATGATTGAAGGTGTCTGCACCGCAATCAAGAGTGTTCAGCCAGCCCATGTTGTGTATTTTAGTTCTGATGCGGTCTACCCCCTGTCCGTCAACCCTGTTCGTGAAGACAGCCCTGCAGCCCCAGCGGATCTCTATGGTGCGATGCATGTGGCCCGGGAACTGATGCTTAAGGACACGGTGGAAAATGCGTTTTGTGTGCTTCGCCCCACCCTGATATACGGCGCAAATGACAGCCACAATTCATACGGCCCCAACCGTTTTCGGCGACAGGCAGCCGCTGATGGAAAAATAGGTATTGGTGGCGAAGGCGAAGAAACCCGGGATCATGTCTATGTGCACGATGTTGCCGAACTGGTGCGTCTGGTTCTGGGGCATCGCAGTCAGGGCACGATGAATGTGGCAACCGGTCAATCGGTTGATTTTGGCACATTGGCACGCATGATAGCCTCTCAATTCGACAAGAATGTTGAAGTTTGCCCGTCGCCCCGCGGGATGCCGGTAACACACCGCAGTTTTGACACGACAGCCTGCCGCAAGGCTTTCCCCGAATTTGTGTTTACAAGCCTGGAGGACGGGTTGGCTGAGGCTCGGAAAGATGTAATGTAATTCATGCCTGAATTTAACCTCCTGAAATCAGTTCCGCGCATTCGCAGAGATGTTTCTGCCCGCTTGCAGGATAAGTCAGCCAACCGCGCATTGGCCTGCGAATTTGGCGAAGCCTATTTTGACGGAACACGCGAGCAAGGGTATGGCGGCTATACCTATGACGGGCGTTGGGTTGCAGTGTCAGAAACGGCAAAAGCCAGATACGGCCTGGCATCTGGACAGCGGGTGCTGGACATAGGCTGTGCAAAGGGTTTTTTTGTCCATGACTTGATGGGGTTGGTGCCGGGCCTGCACGCCGAAGGCCTGGACGTTTCAGCCTATGCACTTGAAAACGCCCTGCCGGCCATACGCCAGAATCTACAGTTGGGCTCTGCTGATAAGTTGCCATTTGAGGACAACAGCTTTGATGCTGTTTTTTCCATCAACACTATCCACAATCTGGACCGGGCAGGCTGTGTTCGTGCCCTGCGTGAAATGAACCGGGTCTGCAAGGCGCCGAAAAACTGTTTTGTGCAAGTGGATGCTTACCGCAATGAAACAGAAAAAGAACTATTCGAAGCCTGGATGTTAACAGCCAAAACCTATGGATCCCCGGAGGACTGGCACACTATTTTTGCGGAAGCAGGTTATGTTGGGGACTATTTCTGGACAATTATCGAATTTGATGAGGTCAAGCGGTGACAGAGGAAAAAACCAGAGAGTCGCAATATAATATTGCCCTCGATTATGCCCGCGAGCGTGGGCTTGAGAAAATGGGGTTGATGACAAGTCAGGCTTGGTATGATGACCCACGGCGTCTTACCTTTACCCTCTCCCGCTATAAGTTTGTTTCCAAAATGTTTTCCGGTAGGAAGCGCGCACTTGAAGTGGGTTGTGCAGATGCCTTTGGCACCCGAATTGTCGCGCAGGAAGTGGAAAAGGTTACAGCCACTGACTTTGATCCGGTTTTTATCAAGGATGTGCAGGATCGCATAAGCGGTAAGTGGCAATTTGATTGCCTGGTGCATGATATGCTTTCGGCCCCTATGCCGGGTTCTTATGATTGCGCCTATGCACTTGATGTGCTGGAGCATATCGAAAAGCGGGATGAAGACGTTTTTATTCAGAATATGATAGCGCCGCTGGAACAAGATGGTGTGATCATCATGGGTATGCCATCTCTTGAAAGTCAGGATTATGCCTCGCCCATCAGTAAAGAAGGGCACGTTAATTGCAAGTCCATGCCGGAGTTTAAAACGCTAATGGAAAAATACTTCAGGAATGTATTCATGTTTTCTATGAATGATGAAGTTGTACACACAGGGTACCACAAGATGGCGCACTATCTTTTTGCCCTAGGATGCGGGAAACGTTGATTTATGCCGGACGACATTACAGCAAAACCTTTGAATCTGGCGCGTGATGTTGCTTGTTTTGGGCGACACTTAAGCAAAATTTTTGAGGAGGAAAACCTGTATGATGCCCTAGGCACCAGCAGGGATAAGTTTGATATTATTGATTTGCTCCTGGAAATTGATTCTCACTATGTCAATGTCGAGGAGTTTGTCGAAAGAGTAAACTTGGACCTGGTGCAGGCTTGCCTGAAACCTTACATTAACGCAGGTCAGGAAAATGGACGTCGATTAATAGTGGGTCCAAGTTCCCCTCTTTTTGACGATATTTTGCAGGAGCTTTCGCACAAGTTTAGCAATATTGAATTTGTAGATAAATTCAGGTCTGGAGTTGAGGTCAATGGCAAAGAAATCCTAGCTATTGATGACTTCTCGCCAAACCCTGATGACTTGTGTTTGATCCTGACCCGCAACACCGAAGCAGCCATAAGCTATGAAGCAATGTTTGGCGCAGGAAACTTCATTAACTTCCTAAAAGTCTATAACGAGCAGAAGTTATCACAAACGGCTAATGATTTTGAACCATTCCTGCAAACCCTGAATGGGACCACAAAGCCTATTCTGTTCTCCAGTCCGCGGCCAATGGGCACTTTGGCGTCAACTATTCGGGAATTGGGACGACGTGGCTTCACGCCATACTGGTTGGGTGCAGAAGATGTAAAACAGGATTACCAGATAGGCTATTCCACGCCCAAGGTGAAGGACGTGGCTTTTGAAGCGTATCATATTGGCGGTTTGGTCGATAATATTCGTGCTTTCTCCAATATGACTCATGGTACCGTTCTGTTCCATTTTGAAGCGATCTATCCTCCCAATTGGGATTTTAAGCGCATCGCTGTTTGCTATGCAGCAACGCTTGCCATGATCCGCACTGTTAAGGACTGCCGCGTGGCGGACTCCAGTGCGAAGCTAGCGCTCTATATGTATGATGCTATCAAACCGGGCGTAAAACACTATGACAAAGGCGAAAGTTGTGGGCGTTTATACAAAGCAATGATGCGGGAAGCGGAAGCCATTGTTTTCAGCTCCTATACTGAACCTTTTGGTGATTTCGTTGAAAATTCAGTTGGTATGCCTCTGCCTCGTGTGCACTGCCATCGATATCAGATTATGCCTAAGAAGCGACAACCCCGCCGGACTGATGCATACCACATTGCCATTATTTCGGTAATGTTGGAGGAGTTTTGGGAACCATCCCGAATGGGTATTGTACCATACTTGCATGACCTTGTGGTTAACCAAGGGATGCATATCCATTATTATACGGGCAATGTGGACCATCCGAAACTGGATGAATTCAGGCAATCTCTGCCACCGGAAAACCGACACCAGTTCAATGCGTACCGACCTATTCATGACCTTGACGAATTGTCAAATGAACTGAGCCAGTATCACATAGGTCGGAGCCTCTTTAACATGCAGATTTTCAACGACATGACAACGTACCTTGATGACCAGTTCACCAGTGATGCGATGGAACTGTTTACCCCGACAACCCTGCCTTCGGTTATCTGGACAAGCGCTGCGGCGGGTTTGCCTGTTGTATGTAACAGGGATATGCGGGGTGTGGTAGATATGTTGCCGAAAGGAATGACTTTGCCTCTTTCCTTGTCTGAACTTGGGAATTTGAAAAACATCCTAGATAATCTGGATTGGCAGAAGATTGACCAGATCTCTCTCGATGATTTGGATATTGCAAACCAAATATATAAGTTGACCAACTTTTTTGATGAAATTCATGCCGCATAATACCGTTGCACATAGAGATATTGGCATCAGCGCCGATATATTGGTGGAAATGCATAGGGAGCTGTTACGTGTCCGGATTGCCGAAACTGAGTTGGCAAAACGATACAAACAACAGGAAATGCGTACGCCAACGCATTTTGGGGTTGGACAGGAAGCGGTCGCTGTCGGTGTATGTAAAGCTCTAGAGCAAACGGACGTTGCCTATAGCCATCATCGCTCGCACAATCATTTTCTCGCAAAAGGTGGTAGTGTTTACCGGTTGGCAGCCGAGCTTTTTGGTCGTGAAACTGGTTGTTCTCGCGGACGGGGTGGGTCAGTACATTTAACCGACCTTTCTTGCGGCTTTGTGGCATCAAGCGCTATTTTGGGTGAGGCGATGGCTGCTGCAACTGGTAGTGCGCTTAGTTTTGCGATGGATAAAAATCACAGGATTTCCACAGCTTTTTTCGGAGATGCCGTTGCCGAGGAAGGCGCTTTCTACGAATGCCTTAGCTACGCAGCCCTTAAAGCACTACCTGTATTATATGTGTGCGAGAACAATGGTTATGCTACGGAAAGCCCGCTTTCTATTCGCCAACCGGATGGTGTGACCATTCACGAGCGAGTGGCGAGTTTCGGTATCAAGACAATTAGCGTGGATGGCAATGATATCGGTGCCGTATATCAGGGTGCTCAAGAGGCAGTTGCTTATTGCCGCGCCGGCGATGGCCCGGTTTTTCTGGAGTGCACAACCTACCGTTGGCTGGAGCACGTTGGCCCTCACTTCGACCATGATATGAACCGGGATTACCGCACGGAAAGGGAGTTGGAGTCATGGCAGAAAAAATGCCCCGTAAGGTTTAGTGAGGAAAAACTGGTTTCAGTAGATGCCGCAACGTTGCAGGACATTGAGGGCTGGGAACAGGATATTCGATCTTCCGTTCTTAAAGACATTGACCGAGCCTATGCTGATCCATGGCCGGATCCACAAACTCTTTTGAATGACGTTTATTAACATTGCTGTGCGTGTGAGGCTGATCCGTGAGACTTCTAAAATATAAAGACGCCATCGCCGAAGCAACGGTGCAGGCGATGTCCGTCGACAAAAACATATTCCTTACAGGTCATGCCGTTGACTATCCGTCAGGGATATTTGGCTCAACAACTGCGGCATCCGAACAGTTTCCTGATCGGGTGTTTGATTGCCCTTCTATGGAAAACGCTTTTGCTGGCATCGCCGTCGGGGCAGCAGCCATGGGCAAGCGGCCTGTTTTTGTATTGCCGCGCGCTGATTTCATGTTTTTGTCGTTTGACAATCTGCTCAACCTTGCCTGTAAATGGCGCTATATGTATGGCGGGAATGCGGGCCATGTACCAGTTGTGTTTCGCGCCGTGGTTGGAAAAGGTTGGGGTCAGGGTGCCACACATTCTCAAAGCCCCCACGCGCCGCTTGCTCATTTTCCTGGTCTGACAGTTGCATTGCCAACGACACCAGCAGATGCCAAAGGTTTGCTGCTTTCGGCTTTGACGGCAGATCATCCAGTCATCATCTTTGAACACCGCTCCCTTTTTGAAACTGAAGGTGATGTGCCTGAAGAAATGGAACCAGTTCCATTTGGTCAGGCTAATGTAATGAGAACAGGTGCTGACGTAACCATTGTGGCTACGTCGTTTATGGCCACGGAAGCTCTTGTGGCATCGGACGAGTTGGCCCAGCGGGGTGTCAGTGTTGAGGTGATTGATCCACGCACGGTGCGACCGCTGGATGAAAGTGCCATTCTTGCCTCTGTTAAAAAGACAGGGCGTTTAATTGTGGCTGATACAAGCTGGGAAATGTGCGGTTTCAGCAGTGAAATAGCTGCTCTTGTCGCTGAAAAGGGTTTTCATGACCTGAAGGCGCCTGTTCACCGAATTGCCCTTTCCAATTGCCCGGCGCCGGTTTCACAAAAACTGGAGGAAGCCTTCTACCCCAAGGCATCCACATTGGCGAACGCAGCACTTCAGCTAGTTGGGAAAGGGGAAGCTAATCTAGACCATATCAATCGGAAGTCATACTTCAAAGGGCCTTATTAGCAGGGACTATGCCTTGTTTGCATTGACCTGTCTGAAACAGAGAAAGAAGGGTTAGATAACGCCACTAATCTCATCAAATGCTTGCAAGGTTGCTGAATTGGCATAGTCGGGGCAACCATAGGGCACGAAATTTTCGATAGCTCGGCGATAAGCAGCAATGTCCTGCGCGACAACTTGGCGGATATCTTCGGTGGCCTGATGTGTCATAACCTGGTTTTTAAATACATGATGGTGGACACCAAAATGTGGCTGAAAATGTTTTGGGTGTAATGCAATATGAAAGAGAACCATCTTTCTTTTCAATTGACCATCCGCCTGCAGATTATTTGGTTGTACGCCATGAAAAGATAGTGGGCCATCCACGAAGCTTAGGAATCTATTTTTTTTGAAGGTAAACTCTTGTTCAACCTGAAAGCGTTCGTCCTGATACCAGCGGCGGGAATTGAGTGCGATATCTACAAGGTCATCCGAACACAGGTTTTCCACTTCAAACCGTTGCAGATTGGTGCCTTTGGCGATGTTTCTTGAATCGTTTAGATAAATAAGTCCGCTCATTGCCCAGAAGGGGTCGTGATCATAGTGGGTGTGGACCCGCAGACCAATCTCTCTATATTTTTGAGGCGCGTCTTCCAGCCAGACAAGATTAATGAAGTAATCTGGCCTTTTGTCAGGCCACCTATCCTTCAAATACCCCGAATAGTAGCGAATCATCTCCTTTCCAACCGGTACTAAGGTGCCATCAATAAAGTTTGCCCAAAAAGTACCATGTCTTTTGTCCATATTTGGGATAGTCGAATGTTGCGCCAGTTCTAACTGGTCATTTGAGGTAAATTGATATTCGGCCAACCTTGAGCGCAGGTCATGGCCGTTGTGGCCCTCTTGGCAGAAGTATTTTTGAGCCGGCCAGTGGCCTTGCATTTCATCGAGCAGCTCTTCTGATAAAAAAGAATCAACTACAAAATAAGGAAATGGAGAGTGGCCTGAAACAAGTTCATATTCAGAAAAGCTGATTTTTGAATCTTGGTACTTCATTTGTTTGGTCAGCTGCTTCTTTCCATAGTGTCTGACATCAATTTATCACTATTATCTTTCTTCATCTCTTCCATCCAAACCGCGCACAAAGCTTATCCGGCATCAATTCCCAGATGATTTCCTGTTGGCGTTCATTGAAAACCTCCCGCCATTCTTCGTTTCTACCTGCCCTGAAATGCGGGACATCTTTCTTTTTGGGCAGGTCGCTTTCAGTAACCTGATAGTCAATCCGAAAAAAAGTGAGAATTCGGTTTATGGTTGCCACTTCATGGGTGCGAAACTCGTTGAAATCAATCATCAAAATCTCAAAACGATCATCATTTTCAGCAGCGGTTACCCATTCCTGAACCCAGTGAATCAGCCCAATGACATGGTTTTTTGCATGCCACGCTGTTTTTTCTTTCCACGACATCTTGGGATAATTGCATGGCAGAAATGGCTGAATCCAGTTTCTGAGTGCGTAAATTTCACCTACCAGATTATTCTCCAGATGATGCATGTAGGAAACAGTTGCTTGTCTAGGGTCGCGGACATGCAGGTAAATTTTCTGAACACCCGCTTCGGCCAGAATGTCCATGTTACGCTCGCTGGCATCCATATGCTGCACTGAAAGGGATCCACCCTGTGCGAATTTCTGAGTGTAGCCTGGCAACAGCCAGTCATTGGGTGATCCGCGTAAAGTGATGAAGTACTGGGGCAAATCTAATTGCTCCTGCAATATCTTTGTTAAAAACCCCGTACCTGATTTCAGCATTGTGTTAATGCAGACAGTCGGCAATCCGCGCTCGATCGCTTTTTGCTGTTTTTCTTCTGTTTCGGGACCGGGCCACAAGCTTTGTTTCACCGCTTCATCATAGAAACGCACTAATGTTTCCTGATCTGTGACTTGTCTGAAAGCGCAGCCAGCAATATCGTCTTCAATATGGATAATTGCATGGTCGTTCGCCAGTTGCCGCAATCGCTGGAAGCCTGTTTCCAGGTGTCCATTTTGGACCAGTTGCCGTGCCCCAGCTGCCCTGATGCACCCCGATTTAAAATCAATGGGTATATATCTGTCTTTGTGCAACAAGGCATCTGGCATGCAGGCAATGTTTGTTTGTGTTTCAACGGCTTTAAGAACTTTATGCAGGCTGTAAAACCGACTGAAACCATAGGCTTTCAGTGGACGTAAAACTTCATCTGTGGCCTGAGTTGCCATGACAATGCTGGCTTTCTTAGACATTTCAGGCGCATCTGAAGGGTGCAAAACAGGTAATCCCGCATGGTTTCCCGATTTATAATTATCGAAAAACCCGACCACGTCATGGAGGCCAAGGACTTGAAGGAGTTCTCGTGCCTGTTTCCCAACTATGCCTGCACCAAATATCCATACGGGAGAGTCTGTCGGTAGATCAATAGCGTCCAGCAAATCAATTATAGCCATGTTTTAACAACCCCGATAAATACTTGAGAAACAAACTTTTACACTCTTGATTATATTGTTTTTAGATCATCACTAAGGCAAGCGGATTACCTGAAAACAGAGGGTGTTAACCTTTTTCATCTTAAATGGTGTGAAGGAATTCAGCCAAGTTATCGATCTGGCGATAGACATCAAATCTGTGTCGTTCCTTTCGCATGGTTTTATGGATAGTTTTCCAGTCAAGTCGAGCAAAAATGTTAGCGAGATTATCAACCTCTCCCATATCTAACGGAATGCAGCCCTCTGCTGGAAAAACCTCGCTCATCACTTTGATTTGCCGACTGACAAATACCGGCAGCCCAGCGGCGCCATAAGCCATGGATGAAGTAGGCACACCATTTGGTACAAACAGCGTGTATAGCTCTCTGATGTTTCGGTCATCAATCTGGCGGATCATATCGGCGAAAATGGTGGCTTCGTCACCAACAAGCCAACCGCCGTCGAACTGGCTCATGTGGTAAACAAGTTCGCTTTGGTCCCAGATTGGTTCTTCAATATGGAAATATGCTTGCTCGTTTTTGGGGAGACTTTCGTAAAACGCAAAAACTTTTTCATTGCCGGAATAGTAATGGAAATGAATTTTTTGTTGCAGCATGGAGCGAATCGAATTGCGTGTTTCGATCCTGTTTGGCTCATAAACTTCGCCCAAAAAGGAAGTAACTCCCACTATGTGTCTTTCACCATCTAAGTCTGACAGCCTTGGTTTGGGCTTCTCGGGTGGTAAGCTATAGCGGTAAAAGCTCTTAACAGGTTTGCCTTTTGCTAACGTGTTCCTGAGATATTCTGCTACATGGTCAGATTTGCTGGTCAGGACAAGTGCATCTGCCTTTTCAATCATGGACTTATAAAGCCGAGAAGCAGCGGTTTGTTTCTCCATGTTCGTGCAAACAGGTTTGATAACGTCATACATGCCAAGCACAACAGGGCGCGACGCCATTTCAAGAATAGCTGTGTTGAAGGCATATGCTGTCACAGCATTTCCTGCGTCCCACCCAACGTTGTAAAAGAAGTCATAATATATCCAGAATTTACCTTTTTGCAGATGAGTCAGCACATAGAGAATCTCTGCAAAAGATAATATGGTGTTTCGGAATATCAGGGCTGTGTCATCATAGCATGTTTCGTTGGCACCCATGCGTTCCATCTTATCAAATTGTGAGACGACGAATATGTCATGCCCGGTTAGTTCGAGCGCTGAAAAAATAGGCTCTGATGTCGGCAAAAGTTTATTGCCGAGTACGACAAGTGGGTTCTTGGCATTCTCGATTTCTCGAAGCAAGAGTTTGACACGCTCATAACCGCCTTCAGGCAAATGACAACCAGATAAAGGGCCCCTTAAATCATAGATGTGAGTTGTTTTGGCCTTTGGTAAAATGCTTGCAAACAATTCCTGAATTTCAGGTGTGTCTGTCGTCATCAGGAAACAATCTGTTCCCTCCGAATCAGCAACCAAATCCTCCATGCTTTCAATGGTTATACTGTCATGCCTCTGCCCCTTTTTAATATTGTCCCCCACTCGCACAGACGCAAAATGTTTCCGAAACCAGTCAAGGTTTTCTAGAATAACGTTTGTTGCTGGCGCTAATGCGACGGATTTCGCTGTTCGCCCGCTTGGGTCTTTAATCAGGGCCGGGCCTTCATCAGCTTGGAATAGAAGTTCCCATGTATCGATGGCAGAGTTGCGGAGGGCAGCGCTGGTATAGATATCGCTTAATAGTGTTGACGCTTCTTGAGCATAGTCCTTTGCTCCATCGTCCAGCGTTTCTTGCAACAGATTTGTCAAGATATCGAGGAGTTGCGCCTCATGCCTAATCTGTAACTTGGGTTTGTTGTGGAACACAATTTTTGTATCGATAAGGTTGGGCCACAACACCGGAGATTCTTCCGGGGCATCATAAAAAGGCAGGTCACAACCGTTGCAAAGGGGGATGGTGTCAAAGTTATCTGTGGTGAAGTCGTCCAGCAATTTTGTAAAGGCGTCACCTTGCCGGATTTCCGTTATGGACTGCGATGCGATATCGCCGATCAATAGGTCGCCGTTTGGATCAAGGCACCCGCAGGCTGTTACTCGACCGTCATGATATATTCCCGGCGCGTTCTTTAAAACCCGACATAGCCCTGGCCTTTTAGTCGGTTTGGCAAAATTCGAATGGCCATCTTGATCTGTCGATGTCTCCCCCATGGTGATATTGCCACCAAAATTATGTGGCAATTGAATGTGAACCTGGGCTCTGGGTTCCCATACGCCTATGGAGCGAAGGAACGATTTGGTGCGAGCAACAAAGGCGTTGGGCTCCACAATATCTATAAGCTCTTTGGCGTAACAGCCATTAACAACAAGGGTGGTTTGATGTGCATTTGAGAGCAGGTGTGCTGCCAGACATTCGAGGTTTTTTGTTACCTTTTCCCATTGACCACCAGCATAAACGGTTTCATATGTCAGTTTGTCATACCCGGCGAAGGAAAACTGGATATTATTTATGCCGCTTCTGGCAAGGCGTGCACATCGGTCTGGTGTAAAAGGGGTGCCATTGGTCGAGACCATTGTCCAGAAACCACGATTTACGGCCATTTCGATCATTTCAAAGATGTGCGGGTTTAAAAACGGTTCACCCTGTGCATTGGCAAAAACAAGCTTACGAACGTTTGAGGTTTCACAGTCATCCAGAATTTTCTCAAACAGGGCCATGTCCATAAAACCCACGTTACTTTGCCAGGTCGCCCAGCTGCACATAACGCACTGTAGGTTACATCTTTTGGAAACCTGGATATGGACCTCACGTGGTTTATATTGCCGGCTTTTCATATCCAGCAATTCGTGTCGGTTAAACTCGTCAACCTCAGCATCTGTTTTAGGCAGGGTCCGGGGCTGGAAACTGATATCAGAATCCTGACCATCGGTATTGGATGTGTGATCTTCCGTATTGCTCATACTTGAAAAAACCCCGCCTATTTGTCTGGTTTCATGAACAAGCGTACGTGTTCATGTGTGGTGCAGCTATTCGGTTTGCAGATAGAAATGTTTGTTTTTTTTCAACTTATCAAATTCCCCTGAGCTCCTCACATAATCGGCGAAAGTTGATTCAAAATCGACCAATGCCGCATGGAACTGGTCCAGAATGGGTGCTTCTGTGGGGTTTGGATATACCGTAAATATGCTGTTGTAGATTGGGTCAGCATACTTGCTTCCAAACTGAAAATGCGAGCCGTGATAAGAAATCACTTTTTTGCCGAGTGCAGCAGCAAAACAAGCCTGCGTATTCCGCACCGATATAACAAAATCAAGATTATCAATCAGCGCGATCGTTCCCTCAATATCATCAAACAGGTCCAGATCTTCAAAGGTAACCAGCCTATCGACATCACCTTCTAATACCTCCAGTTCTTCATCACAATTGCCATACTGGATGTTTACAAACTGAAAGTTATCCATTTTTTTAAACAGAGGCATCAGTTCTGCAAGCTGCATATAAGCGACTTGCCTTTCCCCTGTCACTTTTGCCCCGCGCCAACTAACCCCTACTTTGGGTCGTTTGTTTAAGGCTTCAAGGCGCTTTTTCCATTTTGACGAAAGTTCAGGGTCAGCGTGAAGAAAGGAGCGCCGCATTGGATAATCATCAAGTGATGGCCGCACCAAATAAAAGGCGTCCCCTAAAGAAGCAAAATAATCGACCGGTTCAGTTAGCCAGTCATAGTAATGGTGCCTCTTCAAATCGACCGTATCTGCTTGGGGTGCTGTCACATAAATATCTGGGAAGTTCCGAGTAATCAGCGGTACCAGCTTTGGGTTGATTTCCAAGATAACTTTAGCGGCTCGGGCGTTGATATCGGCTAACGCGCTAATAAATGTAATCTGATCTCCAATGCCCTGTTCTTCTCCGATCAAAATTGTCTTGCCAGTTAGGTCTTCTCCTTTCCAGCGGGGAATGTCATGTTCATATATGACAGATTGTGTCAGGGTGGGATGGTGCCTGTACTGATAGTCTTTCCAGCCCTGCTGATAGTTTCCTGACCAGAAATGGCATGTGGCTCTGTTGAGGTGGAATTTTGCGTCCCCTTTATATTGTTTCTCAGCTTTTTCAAAGGCGCTCTGCCACGTGTCCCGTTGGTTGATAAAATACGATAGCCCCAGGTTGTTCCATGCCTCGAAATAGTTTGGTTTGAGGGTAACTGCTTTCTCTAGTGCGTCGATTGCCTTGAGTGTTTCCGACATTTGTTGGTGCAATATGCCAAGATTGTTCCAAAACATAGGGTCTTTTGCCATTGCAGTTTCGAGGATTATATAGGCGTTCAGTGCATCTTCATTTTTACCGAGAAGCTGGAGAGCCAAAGCTCGGTTAAAGGCAATTTCGATGGACGAGGGTTTCATTCTAAGGGCTACGTCATACCACTTCAGGGCAATGTCATATAATTGCATTGCCTTTGACATGTTCCCGACCTGAAAGATTGCGTCGACACTGGCTGGTTTTATTGCCAGTGCAGCTTCAAACTCATTAATGGCATCAGAAAACTTGCGTTTCTGCGCAAGTTTAACGCCTTTATTATAATGTGTTTTAAACTGCGCTCGTGTCATTTATTGCCTCCCAAGAGCAACTGTTCAAACAATCAGGCGTCAATTTTGGCCCGATCAAACCAAAAGCAATACCCATTGAGACTTTACAAGCAGGTCTCGTGCCGATTGCCAATAGTGGCTGCAAATACGCAAGTTGGCAAAACCAATAAAAAGTTATTTGCCTTGGTTATTGGAAACCATTGGATCATGCATTCTGTGGTGTTGGGCTGATTGCAGGTTTGTATCTGCCCCTCTAGCCGCGCTTTGGCTGGATAAGAAAATAGGGGCGAGGAGCAGCGTATGAGGCTGCGGAAGACTTTGAATTTGTTAGGAAACTGGTGCCCAGAAGAGGACTCGAACCTCCACGTCCATAAAGGACACTAGCACCTGAAGCTAGCGCGTCTACCAATTCCGCCATCTGGGCAGGTCAAAGAATGGTGCGCGGGATTTAGCCCGCGCCGCTCGCCCTGTCAAGGGGCATGCTTGTTTTCTTTAGATATAGCCCATGTTGATAAGCGCAAAGAGGATAAGACCGAGCAAAACTCTATAGACCACAAAAATGGTCATGCTCGCTTTGGTGAGCCATTGCATCAGGAAATGAATAGCGATAAGGGCGGCAACGCAGGATAGCCCAGCGCCTATTAGGGCATCACCAAATGCGTCTGCATTTGCTTCTTCAATCGCCTTTATGCCCGTTGCTGCACCTGACGCGATAATGGCTGGAATGGACAGCAACATGGAAAAGCGTGCCGATTCGACCCGGCTAAAGCCAAGCATGCGCGCAGCTGTCATGGTAACGCCTGCTCGGCTGGACCCCGGGATAAGCGCCAGTACCTGTGCGCAGCCCACTAGAAGCGCGGGTTTTATCGCCATGTCATCAATGGTTTTTGCTGTGTTCCCTCGTTTGTCGGCCCAGTAAAGCAGGACGCCAAAAACAATGGAGGTGGTGGCAATTACTTCGGCGCTACGCAACGCGTCATTTGCATCGGTTACCACCATGATACCACCGACAATAACCATTGGAATGGTGCCGATTACCAGCGCCCAGAAAAGCTTGAGGTATATGGTGCCTTCCACGGCGCGCCGGGCGGGCGCAATACCAATGCTGCCAAACCCGGCGAGCGCAAGGCCCTTGGTGTCGCGCCAAAAGTACAAAAGCACAGCGGCAAGAGTGCCCACATGAACGGCCACATCCATCAACAGTCCTTGGTCAGGCCAACCAGCAAGAACCGGAACAAGCACAAGGTGGCCTGATGAGCTGATGGGCAAAAATTCTGTAATGCCTTGAACCAGAGCAAGCACAAATATTTGGATGATGGTCACAAGCTTATCTCCGGGTGACTGTTCTCACTATGGTGTAACCGGCTTTTACGCCGATTCGCGGTCTATATCGCGCTCAAAACCTACTCTAGCAGTAGATGGTTTTGCTGGCGACAATGGATAAAGTACAATATTGGTACTAATATTAAGCTAAAATGGACAAAGTTTTTGCGTCGAATACCATTATCTTTGATATAATAGGCAGCAATACTGACCTAAATGGTATTTTTTACTTAATATTCTAAGATTTTGAATATATAGTGCGCGAAAATTGCTCACAGGAGCATCATTATTACAAACGCATGAGTTTGATTTGGCGGTGTCCGGGCCAGGGAAATCTAAAGGGTGCTGCCTCGTTTCTTTTGCGCGAGTGGATTATCTGGAGAGGACCAACCATGGCCGATGAATTGTTGAAGTTCGTTACCATCGACCAAAAGATGCCTACCAAGCGGGCAGCAACCGAACGCCGGATTGATTTCGATGAAATCTATCAGGAATATGAGCCGGCAGCCGCAAAGGAGCAAGCAAGCCGCTGCAGCCAGTGCGGCGTGCCGTTTTGTCATATTCATTGTCCGCTTGGGAACAACATACCGGATTGGCTGAAACTGACCACGGAAGGCAGGCTTGAAGATGCCTATGCCATGGCCTCATCCACTAACAACATGCCTGAAATCTGCGGGCGCATTTGCCCACAAGACCGACTGTGTGAAGGCAACTGCGTCATCGAAAAAGACTTCGAGTCTGTGACCATTGGTAGTGTGGAAAAATACATTGCAGACACCGCATGGGAACAGGGGTGGGTCAAACCCATTAAACCCCTTGTAGAGCGCGAACAGTCTGTCGGCATCATTGGTGCCGGGCCAGCAGGGCTCGCCGCAGCGGAGCAACTGCGCGAAGCCGGGTTTCAGGTTCATATTTATGACCGATACGATAGGGCCGGTGGTTTGCTGGTTTATGGTATTCCGGGTTTCAAGCTTGAAAAGGATGTGGTTGGTCGCCGCACCGGCAGGCTTGAGCAGTCAGGTATCACTTTCCATCTGGACTTTGAAGTCGGCCGGGAAGCCACGCTTGCCGACCTTCGCGACGAGCATGATGCGCTGCTGGTGGCAACCGGTGTTTACCGCGCCCGCGCTCTTAAGGCGCCCGGTGTGGGTCTTGGTAACATCCGTGAGGCACTGGATTATCTGGTTGCGTCAAACCGTAAAAGTTTTGGTGACAATGTGCCAGAGTTCGACAGTGGCGCCCTTGATGCGGCAGGCAAAGATGTTGTTGTAATCGGCGGCGGCGATACGGCGATGGACTGTGTTCGTACTGCCGTCCGCCAAGGCGCGAAGTCGGTTAAGTGTGTTTACCGCCGTGACCGGGATAATATGCCCGGCTCCGCCCGTGAGGTAAAAAATGCAGAGGAAGAAGGCGTAGAATTCGTTTGGCTTGCGGGGCCGGAAGCCTTTCTTGGCGATGACGTGGTAACGGGTGTTCGTGCCTATCGGATGCGGCTGGGTGCGCCTGATGCAACAGGAAGGCAAGCGCCCGAACAGGTGCCGGACAGCAGCTTTACTCTTGATTGTGATCTGGCGATTTTGGCTCTGGGTTTTGAGCCTGAAGACCTGCCCGCCCTGTTTGGTGCGCCGGAACTCCGGGTCAGCCGCTGGGGCACTGTTACCGTTGATCATCAAAGCCTTATGACCAATCTGGACGGTGTTTTTGCCGCTGGTGACATTGTGCGCGGGGCATCGCTTGTAGTGTGGGCCATCAGGGACGGGCGCGATGCTGCTACGTCGATCATAAAATATCTTAATCAACAAACCAGCGTTAAGGCCGCGGAGTAAATAGTATGGATAAACATCAAAACCTTGGTTCTGTACCGGGGCCGATCGGCCTTTATGATCCTGCTGATGAACGCGACGCCTGTGGTGTTGGACTGGTCGCCGCGCTTGATGGGCGCCCAAGCCGGGACGTGGTTTTGCGCGGCGTTGAGGCGCTGAAAGCAATCTGGCACCGGGGGGCGGTTGACGCTGACGGAAAAACCGGTGACGGCGCAGGCATTAATTTGGAGATTCCGCAAGAGTTCTTCAAACAGCATGTGAAAGCAACAGGTCACGAACCGTCTGACAGCCCGCTTGCAATCGGTATGGTGTTCCTGCCGCGGCTTGATCTTGCAGCTCAGGAAACCTGCCGGACGATTGTGGAAACTGAGATTCTGACCTTTGGTTACACCATCTATGGTTGGCGACAGGTGCCGGTTGATGTGTCTGTGATAGGGGAAAAGGCGGAAGCAACCCGCCCCGAAATTGAACAGATCATGATCGAAAACTCCAAGGGGGTGGACGAGGAAACCTTTGAACGTGACCTGTATCTAATTCGTCGCCGGATTGAGCGTTCTGCCATTCAGGCACAGGTTAAAGACTTTTATATCTGCTCGCTTTCTTGCCGCTCGGTTATCTACAAAGGGCTCTTTCTCGCCGAACAACTGGCAATCTTTTACCCTGACCTGCAAGACGAAGGCTTCATCTCTTCTTTCGCGGTTTATCACCAGCGTTATTCAACGAACACATTCCCGCAGTGGTGGCTTGCTCAGCCATTTCGGATGATTGCCCATAACGGCGAAATCAACACCATCCGGGGCAATGTAAACTGGATGAAAAGCCACCAGATCCGCATGGCTTCCATCGCTTTTGGCGAAAACTCCGAAGACATCAAGCCTGTGGTGCCCAAGGGCGCGTCCGACTCGGCGGCGCTGGATTCGGTATTTGAAGTGATGGTACGGGCTGGCCGGTCGGCTCCTATGGTGAAAACCATGCTGGTGCCCGAAGCATGGTCGAAAAAAACCATGATGCCGGATGCGCACCGCAGTATGTATGCCTACACTAATTCGGTGATGGAGCCATGGGACGGCCCTGCGGCACTTGCGGCCTGTGATGGCCGCTGGGTTATTGCCGGATTGGACCGCAATGGCCTGCGGCCCATGCGCTACACGGTGACAACAGATGGATTCCTGATCGTCGGCTCCGAGACCGGCATGGTGGTGGTTGACGAAGAAGACGTGCGTGAAAAAGGCCGGCTTGGTCCGGGCCAGATGATTGCGCTCGACCTCAAAGAAGGCCGTTTTTATCGCGACCGGGATATCAAGGACAGTCTGGCTGCATCTCAACCTTTTGAAAAATGGGTTGAGGATATTGTGCCTATCGAAGAGCTGCCGGGCTATAAGGGGGCAGAAACAGCAACCTTTGAAGGTACAGACCTTCGCAATCGCCAGATTATGGCTGGTCTTACCCATGAAGACCTGGAACTTATTCTTCAGCCTCAGGTGATGACGGCCAAGGAAGCGATTGGTTCCATGGGGGACGATACCCCGCTGGCGGTTCTGTCGAGCCAGTATCGCAACCTGTCCCACTATTTCCGGCAAAACTTCAGTCAGGTAACAAACCCGCCAATAGACAGCCTGCGGGAACACCGGGTTATGAGCTTGAAAACCCGGTTTGGTAATTTTGCAAACGTGCTGGACGAAGGCCACACCCAGATAGGCGCAATTGTGCTTGAAAGCCCTGTTATATCAAACCGGGAATGGAGCACGCTGGTTTCGCACTTCGGTGACGCTGCGGAGGTGATTGATTGCACGTTTGACATTAATGACGGCAAAAATGCCCTCCGGAACGCGCTTGCCAGAATTAAACGTGAAGCGGAAGATGCTGTGCGCGAAGGGCGCGGGCACATCTTCCTGACCGATGAAAACATTAGTTCTGCCCGTGCGCCGGTTCCAATGATTCTGGCTACAGGAGGCCTGCACACTCACTTGGTTGATCAGGGACTGCGAACCTTTACCAGCCTTAATGTGCGATCTGCGGAATGTCTGGACCCGCATTATTTTGCCGTGCTGATCGGTGCTGGTGCGACAACCGTGAATGCGTATCTGGCACAAGACAGTATCGCCGAACGGCAGGCGCGCGGCCTGTTTGGTGACTATGACCTGACGAACTGCGTCAATCGTGCAATCGAGGCGATTGATCAGGGTTTGCTCAAAATTCTGTCCAAGATGGGAATTTCCGTTATCTCCAGCTACAGGGGTGGCAATAACTTTGAGGCATTGGGCCTTTCGCGGGCGCTGGTTGCGGAATTTTTCCCCGGCATGCCGACAAAAATTTCAGGTATCGGTCTCGCGGGTGTCCAGCAAAAGATACTGGAACAACACAGCCGTGCGTTCCTTGAGGGGGCGGCAACCCTGCCGATTGGTGGCCTCTATCGCTATCGCCGTGACGGCGAGGTGCACGGTCATGATGGTCAGCTTATCCATTTGCTGCAATCTGCTGTGACGAACGATAACTATGCGAAGTATCTTACTTACTCGCGCGGGCTTTCGAACCTGCCGCCAGTTAACCTGCGTGATCTGATGGATTTTCGCAGACCAGATGAACCACTTGCGCTTGATGAGGTGGAGTCGATCACAGAGATTCGCAAGCGCTTCATCACACCCGGTATGTCGCTTGGGGCGCTTTCGAAAGAAGCGCATGAAACACTCGCCATCGCCATGAACCGTATCGGTGCCAAGTCCGTTTCCGGTGAAGGTGGAGAGGACAAGCGCCGTTTCACGCCGTATGAAAATGGTGACAATGCCAACAGCCCGATTAAACAGATCGCATCTGGCCGGTTCGGTGTAACCGCTGAATATCTGAATGCTTGTGAAGAACTTGAGATTAAAGTGGCGCAAGGGGCGAAACCCGGTGAAGGCGGTCAGCTTCCGGGCTTTAAGGTAACTGAGATGATCGCCAAGCTTCGGCACTCGACGCCGGGTGTTACCCTCATCTCGCCGCCGCCGCACCATGATATATATTCTATCGAGGATTTAGCGCAGCTTATTTACGACCTGAAGCAAATCAATCCGCGTGCCAAGGTTTGCGTGAAGCTGGTTTCATCTGCTGGCATTGGTACAATCGCGGCGGGTGTCGCGAAAGCCCACGCGGATGTCATTCTTATTTCTGGCCATTCTGGCGGTACCGGCGCGAGCCCACAAACCAGCATCAAATACGCAGGCACCCCGTGGGAGATTGGCCTTGCTGAGGTTAATCAGGTGCTCACGCTCAATAATTTACGCCACCGGGTTGTGCTTCGGGCCGATGGCGGCATCAAAACGGGCAGAGACGTGGTGATTGCCGCCATGCTCGGCGCAGAAGAATATGGTGTTGGTACTGCTTCACTTGTTGCCATGGGGTGCATCATGGTGCGCCAGTGCCACTCGAACACGTGCCCGGTTGGCATTTGCACGCAAGACGAAAAACTGCGGGCAAAATTTGATGGTACAGCAGATAAGGTGGTTAATCTGTTCAGCTTCATTGCGGAAGAAACACGGGAAATTCTGGCGGAACTGGGTGTTGAACGGCTTGAAGATATTATTGGCCGCACCGACCTGCTGCATCAGGTAAGTCGCGGCGCGGACCATCTTGATGACCTGGACCTCAACCCTCTGCTTGTTCAGGTTGGTGGGCGCGGCAACAAATCGGTTTGCACCATAGAAGGCCGTAACCCGGTACCTGATACGCTTGACGCACAGATGCTGAAAGACGCGCAGGCTGTGTTCAGCCGGGGTGAGAAGATGCAGCTTACCTATTCGGTGCAAAATACATTGCGGGCCATCGGCACGCGCTTCTCGAGTGAGATCACGCAAACTTTTGGCATGACGGGCTTAAAGCCTGACCATGTGACACTGCGCCTTCGGGGCTCCGCAGGTCAGTCACTTGGCGCCTTTGCCGTTCAGGGTCTCAAAATAGAAGTGGCTGGTGACGCGAACGATTATGTGGGCAAGGGTTTGTCAGGCGGCACCATTGTGGTGCGACCGTCAAACCGGGCATCGTTCAACTCGCGGGACAATACCATCATCGGCAATACTGTCCTGTATGGCGCCACGTCTGGCAAACTGTTTGCTGCGGGTCAGGCGGGGGAGCGGTTTGCGGTCCGTAACTCGGGCGCGACGGTGGTGATCGAAGGTTGCGGTGCCAATGGCTGCGAATATATGACAGGCGGGACAGCTGTCATTCTTGGCGGTGTTGGCGACAATTTCGCAGCTGGTATGACGGGCGGCATGGCGTTTGTTTATGATGAGCAAGGCACATTCACCGAGTATGTGAATGACGAAACCGTAGTGTTTGGCAGACTCGCTAGCAGTCACTGGGAGAACACGCTGAAAAGCCTGATTGAAGAACATCACGATGAAACCCATTCGCGCTGGGCAGCAACTTTGCTCGCCAACTGGGACGTGAAGCGGGGTGATTTCTGGCACATTGTACCAAAAGAAATGCTGGACCGGTTGCCGCACCCGATGTCGGAGGAGGAGGGCGAACAAACAGAGGCGATTTCGGCCTAAAAATTCTGCCTCTGTAGCGTTTTCGCAATTGGCGACCTCACTGTCTTGCGTTAAGACAGTGAGGCTATGCCGATCCTGTATCATCATTCACTTAGCCCCGCGGCGCGTTTTGTACGTGTGCTTCTGACAGAGAAGCGCATTGACTTTAGCTTGCGCGTGGAAAAGGAGTGGGAACGCCGCCCGGCGTTTCTTGCTCTTAACCCGGCAGGGGAAGTGCCTGTATTGGTGATGGATGATGGCCATGCTTACTCTGGCGTGATGGCAATTGCCGAATATCTTGAGGAAGTGGTGCCCGAGCCGTCCTTGTTGCTAGGCACAGCAGATGAACGCTACGAAGCACGCCGGTTGGTTGGCTGGTTTCATACCAAACTTGGCAGCGAGGTATCGCGCCGTCTGGTTTCAGAGAAATTGCATAAGCGTTTTTACGGTATGGGCGAACCCGACTCCGAGGCGGTTCGCTGCGCTGCCCATAATCTGAAAACGCATCTGAAATATATCTCTTATCTCGCAGAGCGCCGCCATTATCTGGCTGGGCCACAGTTTACAATGGCGGATGCTGCTGCTGCGGCTCATGTGTCTGTTATAGACTATTTTGGCGACCTTCATTTTGAAGACTGGCCGCTTGTTAAAGAATGGTACATGCGGGTCAAGTCCCGGCGGTCGATCAGGGCTTTGCTGGAAGATCGTATCGTGGGCCTTCGCCCTCCAAAACACTATCCGGACCTGGACTTTTAAGCCATGGCAGGCGGCGCTGATATCAGGGCGCAGCTCCTCGGCAAGGCCCGTGAACTTGGTTTCGACCAGTTTGGCATTACCTCCGCAGACGCCAGTGAGGATATCGCGGTGGGCCTGAAAGAATTTATTGCGAAAAACCACCATGGTTCCATGTCGTGGCTTGAAGACCGTATACACCATCGATCCAACCCAAAGAACCTGTGGCCTGATGCCAGTTCGGTGATCATGCTGGCAATGAACTATGGCCCAAAGGATGACCCTCGCCTCCTTCTGGAAGAAAAGAGTAGTGGCAACATTTCGGTCTATGCCCGTGGGAAGGACTATCACGACCTGATCAAAAAACGACTGAAAGCCATGGCTCGTTGGATGGTTGAAGAGTTTGGATGCGAGCTAAAAGTGTTTGTGGACACGGCGCCTGTGCCCGAGAAACCCCTTGCCGCTGCTGCAGGGCTTGGCTGGCAAGGGAAGCATACCAACATGGTGTCACGTTCGTTTGGCAGTTGGCTCTTTCTTGGGTCTATTTACACCAGCCTGAAACTGCCTGCGGATACACCTCACACCAACCAGTGTGGTAGTTGTCGCTCATGCCTTGATGCCTGTCCGACAGACGCGTTCCCAGAGCCCTATAAAATTGATGCGCGGCGCTGCATCTCCTACCTGACCATTGAAAACAAGGGTCCGATCCCGATTGAATTTCGCAGTGCCATGGGGAACCGCATTTATGGCTGTGATGATTGCCTGGCCGCTTGTCCCTGGAACAAGTTCGCGCAAACAGCAAGTGAAGCAGCCTTTCATGCCAGGGTGGAGTTGGACGCCCCCACTTTGAATGATTTGCTAGACCTGCAGGATGCTGATTTCCGGCAGGTTTTTTCAGGCAGCCCTATCAAGCGAATCGGTCGAGACCGATTCGTTCGGAACGTATTAATCGCCGCTGGTAATTCGGATGACCTGCGATTACTGCCAAAGATAGAGAAATTGCTTGATGACGAAAATCCGGTTGTGGCCGAAGCGGCAGCTTGGGCAAAAGCAGAACTGATGGAGAACGCACCATGAAGCGAGAACTGATTTTTGTTGTGTTGGTGGGCATTGCCCTGTTGGGGTGGGATTATTCGCGCCCAAGTGAACCGACAAAGGTGGTTGAGGCGGTGGTGCTATCGGTTGAAGATACCCCTGAAGGTAATGGCTGGCGCGAAATTGTCGTGAAGCTGCCGGACGGGCGTGATGTGACAATCAAGACCCTTGCGCCTTTCTTTTACCGGGTTGGATACAACGCGCACGTCGGCGTTTATGAACGCCGCATTTTCCCGGACGTTTATGACGTTGTGTCCCCAGATGACCGGGCTTCCAATAAGGCTAATCCCTGATCAGCATAATTTTGGTTGGGTCATAGCTCTGGCCTTCTCGCATTTCTCCGCCGGGGGCGAACTTGGGCCACTGGCTTGATGCGACAATCAGAATGCCATCATGTGTGCTGGTGCCAAGGGTAGGTTCATCAAACCCAACGATATTTCGAGCAAGTACCTCAACATCCCTAACGCTGTTATCTGCTACGTTGATTCTCAAAATCCGGTGCGGGGCCACACCGTTCTGGATAGCAAACAATGTGTCCTTATGGGCCAAAAGGCCATCGATCCCAACAAGTGAGATATCATCCGCAACAGGCATTAGTGTTGCTGTATTGGTGTCGGGTGCGATTTTCCACAAGCCCCGTCCATAATCGGCCATCCAAAGCGTCTCGCCAATGAACGCCATACCTTGTGGGCTTCTGAAGGTTTTCCCTGTTTCGAGCGGTGACAGCTTATCACCTTCGATTTCATAAACACCGCCGCTTTGAGCTTCAGAGACAAAAATCTTTCCAGCCGGGCTTATCGCTATGTCGGCAATTTGCTGGCTGCCGGTGCCGCCAGACAGTTGCCAATCACCTGTTATTTCCTTTGTTGTAGCGCTGATGCGGAGCACACCGGTTTTCCCTTCACCAGCAACATGGCCAGGGGTTTGGTCAACCCTGCCATAAGTGGCATAAAGGCTTTGTTCTTTTGCGCTGTAGGCCAGCCCAAAAAAGCTGCGCGGTGCATTTGGTTCACTGCTGAGCAGCGCATCAACCTCACCGCCCTTTGTCACGTGGACAAGGGAGCCGGAAACCACGGTGCTCAGGAAATATCCACCCTGCTGGTCCGCAGCGATACCTTCAACAAGGCGATGTTCGGCTGGTATTTCCATGACGATGCTGGCAGTGCCAAGAGGCTTTAATAAAGCCTGGAGGTTTTGTTCCAGGCCCACCCAAACCCCTGCAGGTAGTTTTTCCTTCAGCTTGGCCTGAATGCCGGCACCTGGTGCTATACCCATGGCAAGGTATCGTTTGCTCAGGCTTGCGGCTTCTTCAAGCTTGCCTGTTTCAGCAGCCAGGAAAATGGCGTTGCCCAGAAGTGCGGCATTGTTGGGCCTGTCTTCCAGCGCCTGCATCATACCTAGATAGGCGGTTTCAAGGTCGCCGGACCTGAAAGCTGCGATCGCTTCTGTGCGCGCAACTTGCGAGCGGGCATATTGCTCCTCGGTTTCAGAAATCAACGGTTGAGCGACAGCACCAAAACTAATGCTTAACGCGAAGAGAGCGGGCAAAACTTTTTTCATGAGGCGAAGTGTATTTAGAAGCGCACTGCCTGCCAACCAAAGCGCGACGAAACGCTTCGTCGCACTCTGAATGGATGTTATAGCTAGCGGCGTTTTAGCGTTTGATTGCCGCCACCAGACCTGGTTCTACCGGGCTTCCCGCCAGTTGGTCGTCCATTACCCGGTTTTCCTCTGGCTGGACGAGAACCGTGCGACTTGTTTCCGGCGGGCCTGCTGCTGCCGGGTTTATTGCTTCCGGGCTTGCCACGTTTTGGCTTGCCGTCCGCGGGTCTTGCACCTGCCTTTGGGCCTTGCCCACGGCTTGGTTTGCCTTTGTTTTTGCTGGTTTTTTGGCCTTCGCGTTTTTTCGGTGCATCACCATAAAGTTCAGCTCGCTTGCCTTTGGCTTTTTTGGGCTTGGCCTTTGCCTGCGCCTTGCGGGCAGCAACCGAAGGGCGCTTCTTGGCGCTGATTGAAGCCTTTTTCTTTATGATCAGCCGGTAAGGGTGGTCATGGATAACGTCAATCTGCTCGCCAAGCAGGTCTTCAATAGCTTTCAGGAGGCGAGCCTCATTCTTGCCGCAGAATGTGAAGGCGCGGCCACTTGCACCGCCCCGTGCCGTGCGACCAATGCGGTGGACATAGCTGTCGGCTTCTACTGGCACATCAAAGTTAAATACGTGTGTTATGCCACTAACATCAATGCCGCGCGCCGCAACGTCAGTGGCCACCAGAAAGTCAAAGTCCCCTTTCCGGAACGCATTAATGGTGCGTTGTCGAAGTTTTTGGGCTTTGTCGCCGTGCAGGGCGTCAGCCTTCAGTCCCAGAGTACCCAGATAGTCTGCAATTTCTTCTGCGTCCCGACGTGTGCGCACAAAGACGATAGATTTTTCCGGCTCTTCCTGCTCAATCAGCCAGGCAAGCAGGTCTTTTTTCTGGTGACCCGGCACATGAAGAACGCCGTGCTCCAGATTGTCTGCAACGGTTGCACTAACGGCTACCTGCACTTGGGCTGGGTCATTCAGCAGGGTTGATTTCAGCTCATTGATGGCATCATTCAGAGTGGCTGAGAACATCACGGACTGGTGGTCGCTGGTAATCTTGGCGTTGATACGACGTACGTCATCCACAAAACCCAGGTCCAGCATGCGGTCAGCTTCATCCAGAACAAAATATTCCACTGCGTCCAGATACACATTGCCGCGCTTGATATGGTCCAGCAGTCGCCCAGGCGTGGAAATCAGAATGTCAACGCCGCGCCGCAGGATATGGGTTTGGGTGCGATAGGGCGCGCCGCCATAAATGGTGCAGCAGCTCCCCTTCATGCCCACCGACAGTTCCTTGATCCGGTCAGTTGTCTGGATCGCCAGTTCCCGGGTTGGCGCAAGGATAAGAGCGCGCGGCATATGCGGTTCTGCCCGGCCTTCAAACAAAGCAAGCTTTTCAAGCAGAGGGATCACAAATGCGGCTGTTTTACCGCTGCCGGTTTGGGCAACGCCAATAACGTCTCTGCCCGCAAGAACAAGCGGCATGGCTTCAGCTTGAATGGGGGTTGCCTTTTGGAAGCCGCCATGGTCAAGCGCGCGCAGCATCGGGGCGCTAAGCCCGAGGGTCGAGAATTCAGTCATCATATTTCCATCTGTTGCAGTGCGGCATAAAGCCGTCGCTGGTTATGCCCCGCTTCGGGGCCATACCAATTTCCTCAACTGATGGAACGTGCCAAAAGCCTGCGCGACATCGCGCGGAAACCGGTTGGTGCGCGCTTTTGCTCTCTTTTCAGGCGGTTGTCAATGGCGTAGAAGTTTAACGCGGTACCCGCTCACACCCGATCACGGCACGGAATTATACTTGATCACTCGGGTGGGGCCGGTGATGTCAGTTACGCATAATGCCTAGCGGCTGGTTTCACTACCTAGCGCAACAGTGCCGGCACCAATGATTGGGCCATGGTAATAACCGTCATGCATCAGGATCGCCAGATGATCGGCGCCTGCCTCAATGCCAGAGGTCGCGTCAATCGTGATGCTGGTCGCTTTGCCGTCCCAGTCGGGCAACATATCAGAAAGGCGCACAACATTGGTATAGTGCAGGGTACGGCCCTGGTTTTCGCCTTCGCCAATTTCAACGGTGGCATCACCCAGATACCAAGCAGTGACAAGGGCAATCGGACCTGACACGTCCGTCTCTGGCAAGTCCAATTGGATCTGGTTGCCGACAATGGTCAAGGTCGGTTGAACGACCATACGGTCTTCGCCGCGCGCGTCCTCGACAGCACCGCGTACCGCGCGCTGGTCAGAGCCCACACTATAGTAGCGGCCATCAAAAACCATTTGCGGGGTGAAAACACCGCCACGACCAAAGCGTTTGTTATAGGCCGCCTGCCGCATCGCATTGTGTGGGTGAGCGAAAGTATCTTCCCAGCCAAGCCGGTCCCAATAGTCGACAGCCCATGAAAGGGTTAACACGCCGGGGCGGTCCCTCAGCGCACGCAGCGCTGTATCAGCCGGTGGGCAGCTTGAGCAGCCTTGACTGGTGAACAGTTCAATAACAACCGGGCGATCACCATCAGTAGGTTCCGCATCCTGAGCAAAAAGACCCGTGGTCAGAAACAAACAGGCAAATATTCCAAGAAACTTTTTCATCATGACTCTAAGGTATGAAACCTGCCTGTCACTTGCCAATCACCAGTGCGTGACAGTAGCGTTTCAGCCACTTCCCCCTAACTCTTTCCCTTTGTCTTTAAGCAAAAGTCGCGCGAGAGTGAAGGCATTCCGCGTGGCAATAAAACCAACGTGAGTTTTTGGACAGGTGTGTCGGGATTGACTGGGCGGCTTTTACGCCGCCCACCAACCATAATATTTACTGTGTTGCCAAACGTCGCAGCACATAATGGAGGATGCCGCCGTTGCGGTAATAGTCCACCTCGTTTTCGGTATCTATGCGGCAAAGGGCTGTGATTTCTTTTGAGGAACCATCTTCATAGTGAATGGTTACCTTCACGTCTTGCCGTGGTTCAACTGTCCCCGCGATACCGGTGATGTCGAACGTTTCCGTGCCAGTAAGGTTCAGGCTTTCACGGCCTTCGCCGTCCTTAAACTGAAGCGGTAACACACCCATGCCAACAAGATTCGAGCGGTGGATGCGTTCAAAGCTTTCTACCAGCACAGCTTTTACACCCAACAGGATGGTGCCTTTGGCGGCCCAGTCCCGGCTTGAACCGGTGCCATATTCCTTACCGCCAACAACCACGAGCGGCGTGCCGGCTTCCTGATATTTCATGGCGGCGTCATAGATGCTCATTACCTCGCCCGAAGGTTGGTGCGTCGTCCAACCGCCTTCTGTGCCCGGTGCCATAAGGTTGCGCAGGCGAATATTGGCAAAGGTACCGCGCATCATCACTTCATGGTTGCCGCGCCGTGAGCCGTAGGAATTAAAATCTTTCCGCTCAACATCATTGGATTGCAGATACTGACCAGCCGGGCTGTCCGGTTTGATCGCACCAGCTGGGCTGATGTGGTCGGTGGTGATGCTGTGCCCTAACAAGGCGAGTGGGCGCGCGCCGACGATATCGGCGGTGTCCGCAACCTCGGTGCCCATGCCCTGAAAATAGGGTGGGTGCTGGATGTAAGTGGATCTGTCACTCCAATTATATGTTTGGCCCTCTGATACCGGGATGGCCTGCCAGTCGGCGGTGCCGGTAAACACATCGGCGTAGCGTTCGATAAACATCTGACGTGTTAGCGATGCGTTCACAGCAGCGTTTACCTCTGCGTTGGAAGGCCAAAGGTCTTTGAGGTAAACGTCGTTACCGTCACGGTCTTGCGTGATTGGGTCTGTGGTGATGTTAATCTTCATCGACCCCGCAAGCGCATAGGCCACAACAAGCGGCGGTGACGCCAGATAGTTGGCCTTGATGTCCTGACTGATACGGCCCTCGAAGTTACGGTTGCCCGATGAAACGCTCGTGCAAACCATATCATTGTCATTGATGGTTTTTGAAATTGGCGGTGCCAGCGGACCAGAGTTACCGATACATGTTGTGCAGCCATAGCCAACAAGGTTGAAGCCAAGCGCATCCAAATGCTCGGTCAGGCCCGCCTTGTCCAGATAATCTGTAACCACCTGCGAGCCGGGCGCGAGGGAAGTTTTAACCCATGGTTTGCGCTTCATGCCAAGCTCATTGGCTTTTTTGGCGACCAGTCCGGCGGCAACCAACACACCGGGGTTGGAGGTGTTGGTGCAGCTTGTGATGGCCGCTATGCACACGTCACCATGGTTCAGTTTATAGTCTTCGCCATCTACGGAATAACCGTTTTCGTCGCCAAGCTTGCCAAAAGTTTCAAGTACGTCGTTGAAGGCGGTGTCTGCGACAGCAAGCTCAACCCGGTCTTGCGGGCGTTTGGGTCCGGCAAGTGATGGGGTGACCGTAGAGATATCAAGCTCCAGCGTATCGGTGAAGATTGGGTCCGCCGAGCCTGCATCACGCCAAAGTCCCTGCTCTTTTGCATAGGCTTCCACCAGTTTGAGAGTGTCTTCGTCTCGGCCTGTAAATTCCAGATAATCCAGCGTTTGCCGGGAAATGGGGAAGAAACCACAGGTGGCACCATATTCCGGGCCCATATTGGCAATGGTTGCCTGGTCCGCGAGCGTAAGCTCATCAAGGCCGTTGCCGTAAAACTCCACAAACTTGCCGACTACGCCTTTTTCCCGCAGCATTTGCACAACGGTTAATACCAGGTCAGTTGCAGTGATGCCTTCTTTTAGTTTGCCGGTCAGCTTGAAGCCGACCACTTCGGGGATCAACATGGAGATGGGTTGCCCAAGCATGGCAGCCTCGGCTTCAATGCCACCAACACCCCACCCAAGAACCGCAAGGCCGTTGATCATGGTGGTGTGGCTGTCGGTGCCTACGCATGTGTCCGGATAAGCAATGGTTTTTCCGTCAGTGCCTTCGGTTGTCCAGACTGTGTCGGCGATATATTCGAGGTTCACCTGATGGCAGATGCCTGTGCCCGGTGGCACGGCATTGAAGTTGCTGAAGGAGTTTTGACCCCACTTAAGGAACTCGTAGCGTTCGGCGTTGCGTTCCATCTCCAGATCGACATTCTGCTTGAAAGCCTTGTTGGTGCCGAACTTATCAACCATCACGGAGTGGTCGATCACAAGGTCCACTTGCGCCAGCGGGTTAATCAGTTCTGGGTCGCCGCCCATCTCTGCCATCGCCGCACGCATGGCAGCCAGGTCAACCACTGCCGGAACGCCGGTGAAATCCTGCATCAGAACACGGGCCGGACGGTAGTCAATCTCATGATTGATTTTGCCATCTTTCTGCCAATTGACCAGTGCCTGAATGTCTTCTGTTTTCACGCTTACTCCGTCCTCAAAACGGAGCAGGTTTTCCATCAGAACCTTCAAGGTGTATGGCAGGCGGGAAATATCACCGATTTTTTCGGCGGCGGCGCGCAGGCTGAAGTAATCATATTCCTTGCCGTCAACATCAAGGGTGCGGCGCGTGTTTAGGGTGTCTTGTCCGACATCTGACATAGGACGAAGGCTCCTTGTTCGGGGTTTGTTAATGCACGCCAAAGCCTTTTGGGCAGAGCGCGCAGGAAATGGCCTATTGTTGATGTTAGCCAAGCCGAACTGTCTTGCAAGCAACAGTTTGTTGAAATAATATGCGCGCGCCCCAGATTCCAAGGCAAGTGAGGCTTGCGCGAGGCCAGCAGTCTCTCTCTGTTATTCAACTTCTTTTTGTCAGGAAAGCCATGAGTTTGTACATTGAATATCTCGATGAGATCGAAACCAGAAAACATCAGGGTTTGAACCCGAAGCCCATCGAAGATGGCGCGCTTGTAAAAGAGCTGATCTCTCAGATCAAAGATACGTCAAACGAGCATAGAAAAGCATCTCTGGACTTTTTCATCTATAACACACTGCCGGGAACCACCAGCGCAGCAGGTGAAAAGGCTGAGTTCCTGAAAGACATTATCCTTGGCAACGCAAGTGTTGAGGAAATTTCGGTTGAGTTCGCGTTTGAACTTCTGTCGCACATGAAGGGCGGCCCATCGGTGCGTGTCCTGCTTGACCTCGGACTTGGCGATGATGCAGGCGTTGCCACCCTGGCAGCGGATGTTCTGAAAACGCAGGTTTTCCTTTATGAGGCTGACACAGACCGCCTTGCAGCGGCCCATGCAGCCGGTAATGCCGTCGCCAAAGACATTCTGGAAAGCTACGCGAAAGCGGAATTTTTCACTAAGCTTCCAGACATTGACGAAGAGATTAAAGTTGTCACCTACATTGCAGCCGAAGGTGATGTGTCTACTGACCTTCTCTCCCCGGGCAATCAGGCGCACTCGCGCTCTGACCGGGAGTTGCACGGCAAGTGCATGATCTCTGAAGAGGCACAGACTGAAATTCAGGAGCTGCAAAAGGCACACCCCGATGCCCGCGTGATGCTGGTGGCTGAAAAAGGTACCATGGGTGTGGGTTCTTCGCGCATGTCCGGTGTGAATAATGTGGCGCTATGGACTGGTCGCCAAGCAAGCCCTTATGTGCCGTTTGTAAATATTGCGCCAATTGTTGGCGGCACGAACGGTATCTCCCCAATTTTCCTGACAACTGTTGGCGTAACCGGTGGTATCGGCATCGATCTCAAGAACTGGGTCAAGAAAGTCGACGCAGACGGCAACACCGTTTTGGATGCAAACGGTGACCCAGAGCTGGAGCAAACCTATTCTATTGATAACGGTACGGTTCTGACCATCAACACAAAAACCCAGAAGCTTTACGGTGCTGATGGCGGGGAGCTTGCGGATATTTCATCTGCGCTGACACCGCAGAAAGTTGAATTTATCAAGGCTGGTGGTTCTTACGCCATCGTGTTTGGCAAGAAGCTACAAACATTTGCGGCGTCCACACTCGGCATTGATATGCCAGCTGTGTTTGCTGCCTCCAAAGAGATTTCCCACGAAGGTCAGGGCCTGACAGCGGTTGAGAAAATCTTTAACCGCAATGCTGTTGGCGTGGCGTCTGATGATGCCCTCCATGCGGGCTCCGATGTTCGGGTGAAAGTGAACATTGTTGGCTCGCAGGACACGACGGGCCTGATGACCTCTCAGGAACTGGAAGCAATGGCAGCAACCATCATTTCACCAACTGTGGACGGTGCCTACCAATCTGGTTGTCACACAGCATCTGTTTGGGACAAGAAAGCACAAGCCAACATTCCTAAGCTGATGGGCTTCATGAACAGGTTTGGTCTGATCACCGCGCGTGATCCCAAAGGCGAATATCACGCCATGACAGACGTGATCCATAAAGTACTGAACGACATTACTGTGGATGACTGGGCCGTAATTATCGGCGGTGACAGCCACACCAGAATGTCCAAAGGCGTTGCCTTTGGTGCGGATTCGGGCACCGTGGCGCTTGCGCTGGCAACCGGTGAAGCCACCATGCCGATCCCTGAGTCAGTAAAAGTTACCTTTAAGGGTAGCCTGAAGGATCATATGGATTTCCGCGATGTGGTGCATGCGACCCAAGCGCAGATGCTGAAAGAGTTTGGCGACAATGTTTTTCAGGGCCGTGTGATTGAGGTGCATATCGGGACACTGCTTGCGGACCAGGCTTTCACCTTCACCGACTGGACGGCAGAGATGAAAGCCAAGGCTTCTATCTGTATTTCCGAGGACGATACGCTTATCCAGTCACTCGAAATCGCCAAAAGCCGCATCCAGATCATGATTGATAAGGGTATGGACAATACAGCGGGCACCTTGCAGGGGCTTATTGATATTGCCAATGCTCGTATTGAAGAGATTACGTCAGGAACGCGTCCTGCGCTCGTGCCTGACGACAATGCAAAATATTTTGCAGAGTTTGTCGTTGATCTGGATGAAATCTCAGAGCCAATGATCGCTGATCCGGACGTTAACAACGCGGACGTGTCCAAGCGTTATACCCACGACACCATTCGTCCTGTTTCCTATTATGGCGGTGACAAGAAAGTGGACCTTGGCTTTGTTGGTTCCTGCATGGTGCATAAAGGCGACATGAAAATCATCGCACAGATGCTGAAAAACCTGGAAGATCAGGGCGAGGTGAAGTTTAACGCACCGCTTGTTGTTGCACCGCCAACCTACAACATCGTTGATGAACTGAAGGAAGAGGGTGATTGGGCCGTTCTGCAAAAATATGCAGGCTTTGAATTTGACGACGATGCACCTAAGAATGACGCTCGCATAGCATACGAGAATATTCTCTATCTGGAGCGCCCGGGCTGTAACCTTTGCATGGGTAACCAGGAAAAGGCCGCCAAGGGTGATACGGTGATGGCAACCTCGACTCGCTTGTTCAAAGGCCGGGTTGTGGAAGATGCGGACGACAAAAAAGGCGAAAGCTTGCTTGCTTCAACGCCTGTTGTGGTGCTCTCCACCATTCTTGGTCGTACACCAAGCATTGAAGAGTATAAAACGGCTGTTGACGGTATTAACCTGACCAAGTTTGCACCGCCACTTGGTAAGGCACCGGTAACGCATCAGCTCTAATTCTGTCGCTCAAAACCAATTAAGAAACAGCGTGCCTTTGGTGCGCTGTTTTTTTGTGGGCAGGGCGTGCAACAATTTTACCCTAATTCCATCTTTTTCTTGCCTTAAAGCAAACCCAGATTGGCATTGTTCAATGAGTAGGTAGGGCAAAAAGATGTTAGAAGTAATAACCGTTGAAATGATTGCGACCTTGATACTGCCGTTTGTGGCAATGGCCGGCGTGTTCCACAGCCGCAAGCAGATGATGCGCTAGAAGCAACCTACCACATTCTGGTTTTCGCATACTCTTCGTAACCACTGTCATAGCTTTTGGCATCAAAATCGGCTTGTTGTTCCTTTACAAAGTCACCAGCGGTGGGAAGGTCTGCGCTTTCGTCGCCCACACCCCAAAGTTTTGACCGCATCAGTGCTTTTGCGCACTGGAAGTATATTTCTTCAAGCGTAACCACCACTACGGTGCGAGGGTGCTTACCGTTTTTCTCGAATTGCTTAAGAAGCATATCGTCAGCGGTTATGATAGCGGTACCATTGACTCGCACAACATTGTTGCTGCCTGGCACCATGAACATCAGGCTGACGCGCTTGTCGCGCACAATATTCCTGAGCGAGTCTATCCTGTTGTTGCCCCGCCAATCCGGCAGCAAGAGGGTCTTTTCATCCATAATACGGACAACCGATCCATCATCGCCGCGCGGGCTTGCGTCCGTCCCTTCTGGCCCAACGGTGGATAGAACCAGAAAGCGTGAGGCTTCGACCCATTTCCGATAGTTTGGCGTTAAAACTGCACAGACTTTCTTGAGTGAGGCCGCGATAGGCTCACCGTAAATCTGTTCTAGTTCTTCAAGGGTTCCAATAGCCTTCATCATGTTGGTTTAGTCCAGTTAGGGCTTTATCTCATAATTCTTGAGGAAAACAGAGTCTCTGGTTTCTCACTGTGGCGCGGCTTTTTCCTCACCCGTCAACGCGGACAAGCTTTCGGGGTCTTGCATAATTTTTGCGACAGATTCAGAGAGCCATGTCATGCCAGAACTTTTCCCGAGCGCCATCGCTTCGGCATAAGACCGTTGCTGCATACGATAAGCTCTTAGGGCGAGCATGGCACCTACCCGGTTGCCGGTCCGGCAATGCAAAAATGCACCGCCCCCCGCTTGTTCAAGGGCTTTATTCAGAGCGGAGAGGTTCTTGCTGTTTAGGTCGTTTGCATCCGTGATGGGGATGCGGATAAAGTCGAAACCGAGCTTACCTGCTTCAGTTTCTTCGTCATAGCCCACTTCTTCCTCTTCTTCCGTTTTGGGGCGTAGGCTTATAATCGTATTGAAGCCGAGTTCCTTGATTTTCCTGAGGTCACTTTTTTCGGGCTGACCGCCGACAAGCAGACCTTCGATAGGGATGTACAGGCTGGATAATTTTTGTTGGTCTGCGCTTGGTTCCTGAGCATGAAGAGGCGACAACACAATCGTCAAGAATGTGACAAAAACAGAGGCTATGCCCATGCCAGTGTTAATCATAAACCTGCTCCAGACCCCTCTATAGGATAGCTGAGTGGCTAGAATATTCAAGTTGTCAGGGTGCGGTGTTTTCCGATGCCATCATTAAGCATCTTCAGGCGCAAGGCATTTCATTGACAGCGCATGAATGGGGCCAGCAAGCTCTTCCCGTAAGGCGGCATTTACCAAACGCTGGCGGTTGACCCGGTTTTTGCCTCTAAAAGCCTCGCTGGTGATATTGACATGAAAGTGGCTTTCGCCCAGTCCGTGGGGGTTGCCAGCATGCCCTGCATGGCTTGCGGAGTCATCAATCACCTCAAGGTGTGATGGTGCAAGCGCTTCTGTAAGTTTTTTTTCGATTGTTTCGCTGACTTTACCCATTTTTGACTTACTTTCTCTTGAGTGTGTCACAATAAATGCTGATATAGGCGGCCCGGTGTTTTTAACGCCTCGGGTGTTCTTCTACCAGATGTCATGAAAATGGGCATCAAAACGATCAAGACAAGAGGATTTGTCATGAGTGCCATTGCGGCTGAAAAATTGCCCAGTATTGATTTGCCTGAAAACAAAGTGTCTGTGCGCGATGTATTTGGCATTGACATTGATATGCAAGTGCCGGCGTTCGCCGAGCGTACAGAGCATGTGCCGGATGTGGATAGCGCCTATGTCTTCGACCATGATACCACGCTTGCGGTACTTGCGGGTTTTGCCCACAACCGGCGCGTGATGATCCAAGGCTACCATGGTACGGGTAAATCAACGCATATCGAGCAAGTGGCCGCACGCCTTAATTGGCCAACAGTTCGGGTAAACCTGGATAGCCACATCAGCCGGATTGACCTTGTTGGTAAGGATGCAATCGTTCTCAAGGACGGCAAGCAGGTAACCCAGTTTCAGGAAGGTATTCTGCCCTGGGCGCTCCAGAGTCCAACAGCAATCGTGTTTGACGAATATGATGCTGGTCGCCCGGATGTGATGTTTGTTATCCAGCGTGTGCTCGAGGTGGAGGGCAAGCTCACGCTTCTCGACCAAAACCGTGTTATCCGCCCGCATCCAGCGTTTCGTATTTTTGCCACGGCCAACACCGTTGGCCTTGGCGATACAACGGGTCTTTATCACGGTACGCAGCAGATCAACCAGGGCCAGATGGACCGTTGGAATGTTGTCTCTACCCTGAATTACCTGCCGCATGATGTGGAAACCGAAATCATGCTGGCGAAAGAACCCGAGTATCAGACCGAAGAAGGTCAAAAAACCATTTCCGCTATGGTTCGGGTCGCTGACATGACCCGCACTGGTTTTATGGCGGGTGATATTTCAACGGTCATGAGCCCGCGCACGGTACTGACGTGGGCACAGAACGCGCGCATTTTTAGTGACGTTGGCTTTGCCTTCAAAACAAGTTTCCTCAACAAATGTGATGAGGCCGAGCGGACAATCGTCGCTGAATATTATCAGCGCAGTTTTGGCACTGACTTGTCTGACTCTGCGGCCAATCTGGTGGTGGGTAGCTAACTTCGGAAAGTATCGGGCTGATGGCTGACGGTGGCAACAAGCGCAAGGAGGCTTTTGAGCAGGCACTGGCTGCAACCACCCGCGCTTTGTCTGATGACAAAGACCTTGAGGTCAGTTTCACTGCCGACCACCCAACACTTCTTGGCAACGAAGCCCGCATTCTGCATTTGCCTCATAATGCCACTGTGAAAGATGTGGCTGAGGCGCGCGGCTGTGCTGATGCTCTGGCGCTGAAGAAGCGGTATCACGACCCAAAATTGCATCAGCGGCTTGCCCCTAGCGGCGCTGTTTCAAGGGCAATATTTGATGCCGTAGAAACGGCTCGCTACGAGTCGGTAGGTGCGCGCCAGATGCAGGGGGTAAAAGCCAACCTGGCCACCCACATTTCCCGCCGTGCGCAAGAAAGCGGCATTGCCCGGCCAAGCGATGATGAAACCGGTCGCCTGGCTGATGTGCTTGGGTTGCTGGCGCGTGAGCGGCTAACCGGCGAGAAACCGCCGGAATGTGCCGCACTCGCGGTGGAAGGCCAGCGCAAATGGCTTGAGGAAACTGTTGGTCATCTTCTGGATGATCTGGAAGAGAAAATCGAGGACCAACGCGGCCTTTCGGTGCTGACCCGCAGCATCATTGCTGAACTTGTGGGCGATGGTGACGGTCAATCTTCAAAAGATGACGACGATAACCAGCAGACGGAAGAAGAAAGCCCGGATGCGGAAGCACCCTCAACCCCGGACGGGGACGGAGCCGAAGAAGATACTGGTGACGCGGACGGCGCTGAAGGGGCAGAAGATAGCGAAGGCGAAACCGGTGAGGATGAAAGCTCATCAGAGGCAGCGCTTGATGACGTTGATGATGCGGACAGTGACACCAGTGAAGGCACTCACGAGGGCACCATTCCCTGGCGACCAAACCGGCCCCTTGATCAGTTGCCGGATGCCGGTTTCTACAAGGTGTTCAGTGAAGAGTTCGACGAGGTGGTCAAAGCGGAAGAGCTTTGTGACAGTGAAGAGCTGGAGCGGCTGCGCAAATATCTTGATCAGCAGATGGCTCACCTTACGGGCGTTGTTTCCAAACTTGCTAACCGACTTCAGCGCCGGCTGTTGGCGCAGCAGCGCCGCCACTGGCAGTTTGACCTTGAAGAAGGGTTGCTGGATGCCGGGCGCTTGTCGCGGGTTGTTACCAATCCGCTGAGGCCGCTTTCCTACAAGCTCGAATCTGACACCGAGTTCAAGGATACGGTTGTAACCTTGTTGCTTGATAACTCTGGCTCCATGCGGGGGCGACCCATCTCCATTGCCGCAATTTCTGCTGATATCCTTGCACGCACGTTGGAGCGTTGTGGTGTGAAGGTGGAAATTCTGGGTTTTACAACCAAGGCGTGGAAGGGCGGTAAATCACGCGAAAAATGGTTAGAGGCTGGCAGGCCCGCCAAGCCGGGCCGCCTGAACGACCTTCGGCATATCGTCTATAAAACTGGTGACAGCCCATGGCGGCGGTCCCGCCGCAACCTTGGCCTGATGATGCGGGAAGGGCTTTTGAAGGAAAACATCGACGGCGAAGCTTTGATGTGGGCCCATAACCGGTTGATGGCGCGCCCTGACGAGCGCCGTATTTTAATGGTGATCTCTGATGGTGCCCCGGTCGACGACAGTACCTTGTCGGTGAACAGCGGTACCTATCTGGAAAATCATCTTCGGCAGGTGATCCACTGGATCGAAGACAAGTCACCTGTTGAACTGATCGCCATTGGTATTGGTCACGATGTAACACGATATTACAAACGGGCGGTTACCATACTGGACGCAGAGCAGCTGGGCGGTGCCATGACAGAACAACTCGCTGCTCTGTTTGAAGAAACACTGCCAAAGCCCAGAAGGCTTTAGTGCCAACCGTAGGATTCGGTCAATGAATCGGCGCACTCTGATAGTTTTGACGTTTTTTGCTGTTGCTGCACTGCTGGCATCTTCATGGGTTTTGGAAAGAAAACTGCTGCAAGCGGAAGAGGTGTCTCAACCAATCGCAGAAGTAACGATTGGGGCTGAAGCTCTTTCGTTTTCATTTGAGGGTAATCTTGTCAATTTCGTCGGTGGCTGGGTGTTAACATCTGAAAATGATGATTTTGGTGGCTTTTCTGGGCTTGTGGTGGACGCGCCCTCGCAAACGCTTTTGGCTATCAATGACAAAGGGGACTGGTGGCAGGCTGCTTTTGATCTGACGTCGGGCGAACCGCCGGTATCGGGTGTTCTGCAAGCCTATGTGCCGGGTGCGCAAGCAGATAAAGTGGATCTGGACGCAGAAAGCCTGGTTCGTTTTCGGGACGGTTATCTTGTCTCCTTTGAGCAGCGGCACAGGCTTGAGTTTGTTGAAAGTGTTGGCAGTCAGCCGCAGCCAACAGGTCTTGCGCCGATCAATTTTGTGGGTGTTTCCAACAACAGCGGTGTTGAAGCAATGGCGGTGCTTCCCTCTGGCGGTGTGCTTGCCTTTGCTGAGCGTGGCCTTAATGTTGGCGGTCACCTAAAGGCATGGCTTGTTACTGAAGACAGCGTGCAAAACATATATTTCAAGCCTCCTGCCAACTTCGCCCCCACAGACGCTGCAACCTTGCCAAATGGCGATGTGCTTCTGCTACTAAGGAAATATTCAGCAATTGAGGGTGTTGCGGTGAAAGTCCTGCATATTAAAGCAGAAGAAATCCGCGCCGATGCGATACTGGAAGGGCAAGAAATTCTGCACCTTACTCCTGAAGGGCCTGTAGATAATATGGAAGGGCTTGATGTGGTTGTTCTTGATGACAATAGCGTGCGTATGGTCATGATTTCAGACGATAATTTCAGCCCACTCCAGCGCACTCTGCTGATGATGTTCGACTATAATTATCGCTAATCTATTTCTTGCCTTAATTAATAACCGAACGGTTGGTAGATAATATATCTCACGGCTGTACCTAGCAGGAACTTTGGTTTACTTGAGCGGTCGCTTCCCCTCGTGTTTGATGCTTTTAGGTTTACAAAGGGGAATGGTGGTATGAAGCGGTATCTCGGAATCATATTGATTATGTTGGCAGGGTTTGGGTCCCCGGCTCTGGCTGATGACGCCTGTGATACCGGTGCCATTCACACACTTGCAGATGTCAGTGTTTCTGATGGTCTAGCTTATCAAGTTGAAAGCTTTTATCGCTCGCCACAGCGGGTGGCTGCTCGTTTCATTCGTGAAAATGGGTCGCTCCACGTGGTTGAGGGCCCAAACGTTTGGGTCAGGGCACAAGGTAATGCCCAGCTCGCGGGGGGCTTCCAGCGTGATTTTGCCCTTGGTCACCAGTTTCACGCTTTTTTCCTGAATTTTGCCAATCTGGTGGATAACCTTCAAAAGGTTGATCAGCTCGAATTTGCCGGTGGTCGCCATTCGGCATGGGAAGGCACCCGCGCGACCGGTGGGTTGGTCTATCTGATTGATGGTCAAGACCCGAACAGGCCATTTGGCCTCCGGTATGATGTGGGTGATCTGAAAATCGAAATCACCCCGTCGGATTGGCGTGATTTAGATGGCACTCAGGTGCCTTACGCGCTTTCCATCAATGACGGGGAGCGCGTGTTTGAGTATCGCTATCAGTCAGTTGACCTGAGCGACAAACCTTTCACCTGGTTTTATGATCAAATCAAAAGCCCCGGCATAGATGCCGTCGACATAGAACGGTTGCACCGCAATTTGTTGATCGCCCATTGTATGGGCGACGCCGACGGGATGGAGGCCCTTACTGCACCAAATGCTGTTGTGGTGAGCGGTGGTTCGGTTTTTGACATCGCCAAAGGAGATACCGCTCGTCAGTTCACCAATGTATTTTCCCGCAGGCAATACTCTGCCTATATCGACACAGCCCTACCCCGCATTCAGGTTGATGGTGATGTGGGCTGGGCTGCGGTGCAGGTGAACGCAAAAGGTATGAGGCCCGCAAACGGCGAGCTGTTCGACGAGCATTGGGGTTGGGTTATGATGGCCCGAAAAATAGATGGGCAATGGCTGATGGCTGGCAACGCATCCAACCTCAGGCCGAAAGGCGAATAACCATCACAAAGAAAAACGCCGCGCCTTGGTAGGCACAGCGTTTGAATTCTTTGGGTTGAGGCGAAAAATCACCCCCAAGCAGATTTAAGCAGCCGCTTGTTTCTTTTTGATTTCTTTCTTCAGCTTCAGCGCAGCGGAAGACAGGTCAGTGTCGCGCGCTTTAAGAAGAAAGTTATCCAGGCCATCGTTGTGCTCAACTGAACGCAGAGCGTGCGCTGAAATTTTCAGCGTTACAGAGCGGCCAAGTACGTCTGACATCAGCGTTGCTTTTGTCAGGTTTGGCAGGAAACGACGACGGGTTTTGTTGTGAGCGTGAGAGACATTGTTGCCTGACATTACACGCTTGCCAGTAAGTTCGCATACACGAGCCATGATCTTATCCTTGTTTTTCTACCGGGTTTTCCCGGGAATCTTTAGTGATCTTTGTTAATTGCCAGCGGCCCAACGCCGCCAACACCGCGCGTCTCTATGCGATTCGCGGGGTATGGTCAAGTTTATTCAGCTTTTGCTATAGCTGCGGCCTATTGGCGCCAAAGCCTATTTGCCGTTCCAGCGTTTTACCCAAGGCCAGTATCTGGTCCTCGCGGAACATGTTGCCCCACAGCGTAAAGCCACGCGGCACGCTTTTTACCGCACGCTCTGCGGGCACTGGTTCTCCGGTCAACGGCACACTCTCGCGGTTTTCCATGCCGGTCGGGAACACAAGGCAAGGGTGCCCGGTATAGTTAGTGATTGTCAGCAATGGCCCGAAGCTTGGGCAGAGGATAACGTCCACCTCCTTGTAAAGGTCGTTCATCACCTGCATTACCTGTCGGCGGAAGCGGTCAAGCTGCATTGCTTCAACGGCAGAATAAAAATGTGCTGCGCGGAAGGTGTTGGGCCATGCCCGTGCCTCTTGCCAGCCCATCTCGTCGTCACGGTTTGAAAGCGTAAGTTCCTCGAAGGCTGCCGCACCTTCAACCTCTAGCAGAGTGATAAGGGTGCCATAAGGCAAATCAGGCAGCTCGATTTTTTTCATCGGTAGGCCAAGTTCTCGCACGCGCTCAAATGTGGCTTTGTCCAGCGCGTTCACATTGTCGCCTTCGAACCAATTTGGATCATATCCGATGCGTATATCAGCGGCTTGTGCGGCCTCTGCATCATATTCAAACCCCCAGTCGAGGGAGCTTGCGTCTCCCGCGTCATAGCCATTGACGGCGGCAAGCACGAGTGCTGTGTCATCCACATGACGGCAAATGGGGCCAAACTTATCAAGCGACCAACATAGTGCCATGGCACCGGTGCGTGGCACGCGCCCGAATGTGGGACGTAACCCTGTTGTGCCGCACCGCATGGAGGGTGAAACAATGGAGCCAAGTGTTTCTGTGCCGATAGAGAAACCAACAAGCCCGCCAGCGGTTGCAGAGGCTGAACCGGCGCTTGAGCCGGATGAACCCTCGTCTGTGTTCCAGGGGTTGCGGGTGATGCCGCCAAACCATTTGTCGCCGTATGCGAGCGCACCAAGCGTTGTTTTACCCACCAGAACAGCACCTGCGTCACGCAAGCGTTTCACAATTACCGCATCTTCGTTTGGCACCCGGTTCTGGTAGGGGGCTGCACCCCAACTGGTTTTAACGCCAGCGGTGTCCGCCAGGTCTTTCATGCCATATGGGATACCGTGCAAGGGTCCGCGGTCCCGACCTGATCTTAATTCGCTATCCGCCCGGAAGGCTTCAGCTCGTGCGCTTTCTTCCATCACAGTCACAAAACACTCGAGCTTGGGGCCGAACTCTTTGATGCGAGCAAGATAGATATCGAGTAGGCGGTTTGCCGTTAAAGCGCCGGAGCGAAGCCATGCACCCTGCTCTGCGATGGAGGCAAAAGCGATGCCTTCGTCGGACGGCAGCGCGCGCACTGGTTCACTCAAAAGTCGTACATAGTTTTCTTGGGGGGGATAGCTTACGCCGGGCAGGCGCGGATCAAAAGTGAGGGCGGGTGCGTCTTCATTACTGATTGAAACTTCTGCGCGGCGTAGGCGGGTGCGCTCCACCATACCTTCCAGGCCCTCATAGATCATGGCGCGTTCCGCATCGCTGTAGTTGGCATCAATCAGTTTTTCAGGAATTGCCAGATCCGATGGCGCACCAAGAGGGCCTGTGTTTTGAGCAATGGCGCCTGCGCCGACGGCAAGCCCGCCTACCGCGCTTGATGCCCGCAAAAACTGTCTGCGATCCATTTTTTTTGTCATGAAACCCTCCTATGATGAATGTCCAGCATGACATTGATTTTGTTTGATTTTAAAGTGGGTAAAATCCTCGAAGACCCAGCCGTTTTTCAGTGTGTCATAAATGATTGACAACAGCTTGCGTGCGGTTGCGATAATAGCCTTTCCCGACCCGCGCCGTTCTTTAATCCTCCGGTAAAAGCTGTTGAGATAGCCATTGTAGCGGATAGCAATAAGCGTGCATTGCACCAGCGTGGTGCGCATCAGCTTGTTGCCGCGTTTGGTGATCCGCCCCCGATTGTCCGTTTCATTGGACTGGCTCACCTTTGGAACGATACCCATATAAGCGGCCAGCTTATCAGCCGTTTCAAAGTCATTGATATTACCGATACCTGACAAGAGGACAGCAGCAGACCGCGGCCCGACCCCCTTGATGGAACTGATCCCTTCGTATCCGGGGAGATCGGATCCAGCCTCTTCAATGGCCTTATCAAGAGACTTCAGGCTTGCAGTGAGACTGAGGGCTTGGTCGCGCAGGACGCCCAGTTCCACTTTTTCAAGAGGCGTGAAGGGGCTAAGATCCAGGTCGCGCAGACGTTTCCTGCTGCTCAGTCCTTCTTTCTTCAACTTCATACCGCGTTTTACAAACAGGGCATGGATCTTGTTCAGCAGCATGGTGCGCTGCTTGACCAACACATCGCGGGTTGAGACCAGAGAACTCAGTTCTGATTCCGCTGTTGTCTTCAGGCGGGTTTCCGGCAGCATATCCTTTGAGAGGAAAAAAGCCAGAGCGCGCGCATCGTTCTTATCGGTCTTCTTCACCGATTTGCGGATCACCTGAAACTGACGGGGATTGACCACCACAATCCGTCCGACACAGCAGCGAACTTCATCGCAAAACCAGGCCGTGTTTCCCGTCGCCTCCACAGCAATCTCATCATTCGCATCAAGACTGAAACAAAAGCGGCTCAGATCGCTGGCACTCAGATTAAAGGTCTCAAAAACTTCCGCTCCATCATCCTCAAGACGACAGCTCGTAAAAGAATTGGTATGTAGATCGACACCGATATAAGACATGACTATACTCCATTTGTTGGGAGGCGGAGCCCCATAGGGGGTGTGAACGGCCAAAGCAAGCTCCTATACAAGGTCACCGACATATATCGGGCCTTACGCGGGCTGTTCGGAAACAGGCGAAGGCTAAGCTCCCGTACAGGGTCACAATGCCCTAAGATGACATTCAGCCTGAGACCTATCCGCCTCCCCAAATTCAATACCAAATCCGGGGCGTTTGACCGATCACTATTCATTCATACCCCCTCCCGAAGTGAATAAACCCATTAAAGACGATACGCCTTCATGGTCTTTTTGCGCAACTCCCGGGTCGAGCAATAAAGCGTTTGTGAATCGGTTGGTGGCCTATTATCTATGAACCTAGTGTTTCAATCCGCCCAACCGGCAGCAGAGTTCCCCCATATTTCACTATGTCAGGCATAATCAAAGCAGTACTTGGCCCCACCAATACAGGCAAAACCCATTATGCGGTGGAACGTATGCTCGGGTATGCGTCCGGTATGATGGGTTTTCCCCTCCGGCTTTTGGCGCGTGAGGTGTATGACAAGGTTGTTGCCATTAAGGGTAAAAATCAGATTGCCTTGTTAACCGGGGAAGAGCGTATCGTTCCCGAAAGTGCGCGTTATTTCCTGTGTACCGCTGAAGCCATGCCAAGGCTGAAGCCGGTTGATTTTGTTGCTATTGACGAAATCCAGATGGCAGCGGACCCGCAGCGTGGTCATGTATTTACCGAGCATTTACTGCACACGCGCGGAAAGTTCGAAACTCTGCTTCTGGGTGCTGATACCATGGCACCGCTTGTCCGGCGGCTGATCCCCGAGGCAGAAATTCTCCGGCGGGAACGGTTTTCAACCCTCAGGCATATTAAGCCCGCCAAACTGTCTCGCCTGCCGCGCAAAAGCGCGGTTGTTGGGTTTTCCGCCAACAATGTTTATGCGATGGCAGAGCTGATGCGCCGCCAAAAAGGCGGGGCTGCTATCGTGATGGGTGCCCTTAGTCCGCGTACCCGAAATGCGCAGGTCGAAATGTACCAATCAGGTGAGGTTGAGCATCTGGTTGCGACCGATGCAATTGGTATGGGCCTCAATATGGACATTGAGCATGTATCGTTTGCGGGCCTTGGCAAATTTGATGGCCGACAGTTTCGTGACCTGACCGCGGCGGAAGCAGCGCAGGTTGCGGGCCGTGCTGGTCGGTACAAAAGGGACGGCACCTTCTCAACACTTGGCGGTGGTGAAACCGAAGAGATGGACCCCATGATGGTTGGCCAGATTGAGGAGCATCAGTTTGAGCCGGTTAAACGGATCTTTTGGCGGAATCATCGGCTTGATTTTTCTACGATTTCTCGGCTTTTACGCTCTTTGCAACAGCAGACAGATACTGATGGCCTGATGCGTGTGCGTGATGCAGTGGACATGCTGGCGCTCAAGGCACTGGCGAAAGAAGATGAAGTTTCGGATGCTGCAGACGACAAAGCCAGTGTCGAAAGGCTTTGGAATGTTTGCCAAATTCCTGATTTTCGGAAACTTTCACCGGAAGATCACTATGGAATTTTAAGGAAGATATTCCTTGATCTGATGGGACCAGCCGGTGTTATCCCCGGCGACTGGATCGCACGGCAGGTCAAGCGCCTTGACAATATGCACGGCGACATAGATACCTTGGCCGGTCGTATAGCCAGTATCCGCATCTGGACTTATGTTTCCCACCGGAAAGACTGGCTAAAAGACGCAGCCCACTGGGCCCATGTGACCCGTAGTGTGGAAGACAAATTGTCTGATGCATTGCATGAAAAATTAACCCAGCGTTTTGTGGACCGGCGCACAGCTGTCCTCATGCGCTCGCTCAGGCAAAGGGGTGAACTCAGCGTGAGCATCGATAACGATACGAATAAAGTCTCTGTCGAAGGGCATGAGATTGGTGAACTGAACGGTTTTTCCTTCCGTGTGGAGCCCGGTGCTGCGCGCGATGACCAAAAAACCCTGAAAGCTGCGGCTGAAGCAGGTTTGCAGGCGGAATTGACGCGCAAGGCGAAGCTGTTTGCCAATGTTGGTTATAAAACGGTCACGCTCGATTTTTCTGATGGCCTGCAATTCCCCAAGCTATTGTGGGAAGGTGCGCCGATTGCGACGCTTGAAGATGCTGGCGCATTTCTCGCCCCGCGGGTCAAGCTTCTCTCAACAACGCTGTTGAATGATGAGATGGCTGACCTTGTTCGTGGTCGCGCTCAGGAATGGTTAGATACCCGTATCAATGAAAAGTTGGACCCCCTTGTTCGGCTTGCACAAGAACTGAACGGTGAAGCAGAGCCGCCCGAAGGGGCAGAGCCGCTCTCCGGTGCTGTGCGCGGCGTTGCTTTCCGATTGATGGAAAACTACGGCGTATTGTCCCGCCGTGAAGTTGACGGTGATTTGCGTCAGATAGACCAGGAAGCGCGCAAGGGCCTGCGCCGTTTTGGCATTCGTATTGGTGCGACGAGCCTTTACATTCCGCTTATCCTCAAACCACATGCCATTGAGCTGCGCTTGTTGATGTGGGCGATGGCGGGCAAGCACTCAGCCCTGCCCGGTCTGCCGACACCCGGCATGGTTTGGGTCGATACGGAAGAAACAGCGCCGCGTGAATTTTACGAATTGTGCGGTTTTCATGTGGTCGGCAAAAAAGCTGTCCGCATGGACATGCTGGAGCGGCTGGCGGACGCCGTTCGCCCGCTAGGGCAGGATCGCAACTGGTTTGAGGTAACGCCCGAGATCATGGGGCTTGTTGGCCTGTCGGGCGAAGACTTTGCCGAAGTAATGCGTGGCATTGGCTACAAAAACGAAGTGCGAAGCGTGCCTGTTGAAAAGCCTGTGGCGGAACAAACGGAAGCTGAAAACCCTGAAGAGCCTTCCAGTGAGGCAGAAGCAACAGGGGCAGATGCCCCTGCTGAGGCGAAGCCGTCAGAAGAAACCGCTGAAGCATCAGAAAAAAATGTAGATGCCGATACATCGGTTGAAGTGTCTGACGACGCGGCAGCATCAAGCGAAGAAGCTGAAGCTCCTACTGAGGTTGAACGACATTTCTTCATGTGGGCCCCAAAACGTCCAGCGCGCCCACAAGGCAAGCGCAGCCAGGGCGGTGGTCGCAAGCCGGATGGCGAGGGTCGTCCGCGCGGTAAAGGCAAAGGACCGCGTCAAGGTGGTAAGGGTGGCAAAGGCGGGCCTCGCGTTCACTCCAGTGGTCCCAATAGGAAAGCTGGCAAAGTGGACCCGGATTCTCCGTTTGCAGCGCTCGCGGGCCTTAAGGACGCCCTGTCCAAGAAAAAGTAAGGCAGAGCCATGTCATCTGATCCTGCCAACAGCCGTTTTCGCATCGATAAATGGCTGTGGCATGCTCGCTTTTTCAAGTCACGTTCGCTTGCAGCAGCGCAGTGTCGCGCGAGGAAAGTTCGTATAAACGGTAGTCATTGCAGTAAGGCGAGTGCCACAGTGCAAGTGGGTGATGTGCTGACGTTCCCGAAAGCTGGCGAGATCAAGGTTGTTGAGATTGTTGCTTTCGGAGACCGACGAGGACCCGCTAGCGAAGCGCAGCTGCTCTATAAAGACCTCACTCCACCCAGCGAAAAAGCCGAAGCAACTGTTCGTGTGCCGGTGAACCCCAGCAGAGAAAAAGGTATGGGCCGGCCAACCAAAACAGACCGCCGTGCCCTTGATAGGCTGCGGGATCGTTAGCGCGCTAGTTGTTAACTACCATATAAAGCGCCTGCCTGCTTCCTAAGCCATGATGTCATCATGCGATATGGCCCCGGGCCATGACTAACGCGCGCCACACCTAAACGGCTAAGTTCTTTGGTTGATGGAACATGCGGCATCATCATGATGTTCAGCGGCAGTGGTGACGCGTCAGCGAGCGTGGCGATAAGGTCAGGGTCAGCAAGCATAGGTGCGAAAAAGCCGCTTGCGCCCGCATCCGCATATGCTTTTGCCCGCTCTAATGCTGGCGCTATTAGGGCCGCATGGTCACCCTCAGGCCCCGATTTCAGGAACAGGTCAGTACGCGCGTTAATGAACAAGTCTATGCCCGCAGTTTCAGCTGCCTTTCTTGCCGCGTGAATGCGGTCGGCTTGATCCGCAACTGAGTATAGGTCTTTGGTGCCAACAACCTGATCTTCGAAATTGATGCCAATGGCACCCGTTTCCAGAAGGCGTGCAACATTGCTTGCAATGCCTTTCGGTGCTTCGGCATAACCGCCTTCAAAATCGATGCTGACGGGCAAGTCTGTTGCGTTAACGATGCTTTCTGCGGTCCGCAAAAGGGCTTCAAGCGGCAGTTGTTGACCATCGGCATACCCGAGGGCTGCCGCCACACTCCAGCTACCAGTGGCTATGGCTGGGGCACCGCCCGCCGCCACTGTGGCAGCACTACCAGCATCCCATATATTAAAAAGCTCTAACGGGCTTGATGCGTTATGCAGCTCGGCAAAGAGTTGCGCCTTTGATTGCTGGTTCGTCATTTTCTCCTCCTTACGTGCCTTCTAATGCCTGTTGTTAAGCTAGCCCGTATAAATGCCTCCTCGCTAGCTGTTTCCGGCCTTTAAAGCGGTTCTTTCGGTACAGGCTTAATGCTCAGGCAAGTTGATCCTCGCGAAGAGTTTAGAAACTCTGGTTCGAAAAGCCATTGCCCCGTGTGCCGCTTTTGGGCATAAACCGAAGAAAGGGCCATCTACCAGTGGGCCAACTGGTAGAAGTACAGGAATTAAAGGAGACATCCATGACCTACATCGTCACGGAAGCTTGCATCAAATGTAAGTATATGGACTGCGTAGAAGTTTGTCCGGTCGATTGCTTCTATGAAGGTGAAAATATGTTGGTGATTAATCCCAACGAATGCATCGATTGCGGTGTATGTGAGCCGGAATGTCCTGCGGAAGCAATTTTGCCTGATACAGAAGACGGGCTCGAGGCAATGCTTGAGCTGAACACCAAATATTCTGAAGAGTGGCCAAACATCACCGCCAAGGGTGATGCACCAGCAGACGCGGATGACTGGAAGGGTAAAGACGGCAAGATGGAACATTTCTCGCCAAACCCGGGCGCTGGCAGCTAAACCAGGGTAAATGCCAACGCAACGATGAGGGCCGTGCAATTGCGCGGCCTTTTTTGACGCCATACCACGCCTGAGAGGTTTCAGCCTGCCGCTTGGTGATACGGGCACTATAAATTTCATGTAATTTATGTTACAATCACCCGATTGTTGCGCGAAATGAGTGTTCAGACCACCTCATGCCGGATTGTTCTGGTACGTTTTTTCAGGGATTGCAAAGTCCAATCTACTGAAATTTATGAGGTTTTAATGAGTGTTCATGTTTGGCGCCACGTGTGATTCGTGGCGAGGCATTAGTGCAACCAGTATTTAGTTTGGAACTTCTGGGTGCGTCGAGTCGTTTGGCAAAAGTCAGCCGATTAAGTTGTTGAGAGATCAAAAGGCGGAAAATTCACGGATAATTTAACTCTTTTGGGGAGAGCAGCCACGCTTTGGTTTGGCTGAGGGGTTAGTCCGGCAAAAATAATTCGCATACCTACGGCGCGCTGAGTGAGAAAAGGAAAAAAACAGTAATGGCGAAGTCTAAGAACCTTACTTATTCAGTTGGTGACTATATTGTTTACCCAAAGCATGGTGTTGGCAGGGTTGTAGAGCTTGAGACACAGGAAATTGCGGGCCTGTCGCTTGAACTTTATGTGATTCGGTTTGAAAAGGAACGCATGACCTTGCGTGTCCCAACAAATAAAGCGGAAACCAGCGGTATGCGCCGCCTGTCGTCTGATGCGACACTGCAAGAAGCTTTCACCACGCTTAAAGGTAAAGCGCGGATCAAGCGCACTATGTGGAGCCGCCGCGCCCAAGAATATGAAGCAAAGATCAATTCAGGTGATCTTGTTTCAATTGCCGAGGTAGTGCGCGACCTGCATCGCGGTGAAGACCAGCCAGAACAATCTTATTCCGAGCGCCAGATTTACGAATCGGCTCTTGGCCGCCTTGCGCGCGAACTTGCCGCAGTCGAAGACATTGATGAAGCGGCTGCAATGGTTAAGCTGGAAAAAGAACTCGCTGCTTAACTCGCTGAAAAATAGTCATTTTAAAACCCGCCCTAGTGGCGGGTTTTTTTGTTTTGTGATGCTCCGAACCCGTCACAAAAAAAACACTGTTATTCTTCGTGAAAATAGTGATAATGCACATCATTAATCAGGTGCATTAAATCTATTGACGGAGAGAGACGTGGCGATAGGAAATTGGGCAACTGGCGACGACAGGCGTGTAATTCGTCATGCGATGAAGGCCCCCATGCTGGACCGTGACGAAGAAACTGAACTGGCGCTCGCGTGGCAAACCGAACGCGACGAACATGCTCTGAAAAAACTCACCGAAGCTCATCTTCGCCTCGCGGTGGCAGCGGCAAGCCGGTATCGCCATTACGGCCTGCCTGTTGCTGACCTTATTCAAGAGGGCACAGTTGGCCTGATGGAAGCGGCTTACCGATTCGAATCTTCACGGGAAGTGCGCTTTTCCACTTATGCTTCCTGGTGGGTGCGCGCAGCCGTGCAAGATTATGTTCTTCGTAACTGGTCGATTGTGCGCACGGGCACCACATCTGCCCACAAGGCACTCTTCTTCAACCTTAAGCGTTTGAAGGCCAAGATGGGTGTGGACGCTGATCGTCCGCTGTCTTTTCAGGCACGTAACCAGATTGCTGACGAAATGGGTGTGCGGTTGCGCGACGTTGAAGCAATGGAAGGCCGCCTTTCCGGTGTCGACCGGTCGCTGAATGCACCGGTTGCGGACGAGAGCGCACAAGAGTGGCAAGATCTGCTAGTGGCCGATGCACCCCAGCCTGATCAGGAGTTCATGAATTCTCACGATCTTACCAAAAAGTCAGTACTTCTTGAGGGTGCCATGGCTGACCTGACAGAGCGTGAAAGCTTCATTATCCGGGAGCGTCAACTGAAAGAAGAAGGCGTTACGCTTGCGGTTCTTGGATCGCAACTTGGTATTTCCAAGGAGCGCGTACGCCAACTGGAGGCGCAGGCTCTTGGAAAGCTGCGCGATTCGCTGGTTCGCAAGATCGGTGACCCGGTTGCAGCGGGCCTGACCAGCGCTTAAAACCAGTAAATCCTTCAAACAAGCTCAATTGCCTGTAGGCAGTTACACTAGTTCTGCGACGACTTTAGTTTTAGTTGGCCTGGGCCCTCCAGCAAGATGTGTGGGCCCCCTTTCCAGGTGACCCAGCCTCTTGCTTCTATGACCTGACCACCTAGAGCCAATAGGTCTATTTCTGCCTTCTCAAAATGGCGCCAAAACCGTCGCGGTATTTCGACGGGGAAATCTTCGCGCCAATTGTCACCAAAATTGAGAAAAATCCGGTCTCCTCGGCGAGCCACAGAGATCACAGTACCTGAAACTATCTTAAATCTGCCCGTTGCGGGGTTGTCTTTGGCGTTTGCTAGCAGGTCCAGCTTTTGCCATAGGCCGCGCTCATGGCTGCGCGCAACAAGCTCTGCCGCGTATAATGTTTCTATGCCATCTGTTTCTTCCGCTCTTGGAAACAAGAATGCGTCCCCCTTCTCAAGAAGGGTGTGCTGAAGCCAGTGTCCATTTGGCAAGAGGGCGTGGGCGACCAGTTGTCCGTCGAACGTCTGTCGTTCCTTGCTGCAAAACAGCTCCAGTGTTTTGCCTGATACTAGTTGTGATAGACTAGACTTCGATTTTTCGCCGTGTGGCCATGTTCGGTAGGCTGCCCCGTCCGGCCATACTTCAGGTGCCTTGATTGCAGCCAGTCGCAGCAACTGGCCATCCGTATCCTTCAGGCTGTCTCCGGAATGAACATCTGCTACTTGAAACTTCCCGCAATGGCCAAGCGATGATGGTATGGGTGCGGCTTCTGCGGGGGATTGTCCAAGAAAGAGCAACGCAGCCGGGAAAATAAGGTACAGAAACACTATTTCAGCAAAGCAGTGTTTAGTTTTGGCCAGTGTCCATTTTCGGGTTAGCTGCATATCGGGTCGGCTAAAGCAGGTTGGGTGTTTTGCGCTTTGGTTTTGCGCCGCCAAGGCTTGGATTGGCCTCAGGCAGTTCAACAGTAACGCTTGTGCCGTGACCGGGCGCGGACCGTATGGCCAAGTCACCGCCCAACAGATTGGTAAAGCGATTAACCAGCGGTAATCCAAGCCCGGTACCTCCCTCCAGGCGACCATCCTCTCCAACCTGGCCGAAGGGCTCCAGCGCTAACGCTATATCTTCTTTTGCCATGCCAGCGCCGGTATCCGACACTGTAATCCTGTATCGGTCCCCTGCTATTTCTGACCGAACTGATACCTGCCCGTCTGGCGGCGTAAATTTAATCGCGTTCGACAGCAGATTAAGCAGTATTTGCCGTATAAGTCGCTCGTCACTATGGATCATGGAAGACTCCAGATCTTCAACCAGCCGAATGGATTTTTCACTGGCCGCTCCGCTCATCATGCGGACCGATTCTGAAATAACCTCAACCGGATCCATGGCCTCGGGGAATATCTCCATTTTTTCCGCATCCAGTTTTGAGATGTTCAGGATATCATTGATGATGGTCAGCAGATGTTCACCGCTAGACCGGATAAGGTCCAAATGTTGGTGGGTTTCTTCATTCTCTTTGGTTTGGGGTAATTCAAGCCGGATAATCTCCGCAAACCCGATAATGGCGTTAAGGGGTGTCCGAACTTCGTGGCTCATGGAAGCCAGAAACGCCATTTTGGCTCGGCTGGCTTGCTCCAACTCTTCCATCAGTTTTCTTGCTCGGGCAACAAAAACCAACATGGCGAGCAGGATAATACCAAAGAACAGAGTAGCTGGTGCGATCAATCTGTATAGGACATCTGCCCCGGGTGTTGCCGGTGACCAGCTAAATTGGCCAATCGTTTGGCCAGCTATGTTTGCCAGGCTGGCACCATCAAAAGTGAGTTCATCACCTGCGATGAATTCCAAACCTTCAAGACCAATAACATTACCCACCTCCAAAGCTGCTGTTTCATCAATCCGTTGGTAGAATGCGATGATTGACCGGCGGCTTTCGGCTATGGGTGGGTCGTAGGTCTTAACGCCAGTTGGTTGGACCATGCTGATAGCTATGACATAAAGCCGTCCGTCACTGAGCAGATAACCTGAGGCTGATATAGGGGCATTCAAGTCTGCTGAATTCAGCCGGATTATTGCGCGGCTAAGTCCTTCCGACAACATCGACTGGATATTGGGTGGTTCTGCGGGGTCATGCCGATAAGCAATACTATCGTCGGGGCGGATGACGAAGGATCCATCAATATCGTTGAAACTGGTTGTAGCTTCGCCGACAATATCGGCCATCCATTGTTGATTTTCGTTCAAGTGGATATTGTCAATTGCGGCATCCCACCAGGCATTATCTTCAGCTTTCGCTCTTAACTGCTCGTGTATGCGGCTCAACTGGTTGGCTAACAGTCTTCTTTCCGCCGAGAAAGTGTTGGCATCAAAACTCGAGGCGAGAAAAAAAGCGATGATCGTCATTGCCAGCAAGCTAGCGATGAGCGCCATAAGAACCGGCCATATAAGACGGAACAGTTGCAACGGTTTCCTCTGCCCACGCTGATAAAACCTCTAAATATAGTACCGGAAATAAAGGCCCGGCCCTAGGTAAATGTTATGGATACAGCCTGTCAGGGCCATAATGATGCACCCTCTGCCAGCCAAGGGTGCAATATACTATTTTTGAGGGTTTATGCGGTTGTTGACCTGCATCTAAAATGCCGGTAAACCGCAAACCAAGGTAAATGGTCCCGTAGCTCAGTTGGATAGAGCACCAGATTCCTAATCTGGGGGCCGCTGGTTCGAATCCAGCCGGGATCACCACTTTTTCTCGCTCTGGCGCAGGCGCTATTCAGTTTTCAGCTTTAGGTAACTTGATCTGCACTTTGGTGCCATCGCCCAGTGTGCTTGTAATGTCGATAGAGCCGCCATTTTTTTCAATCAGAGTTTTTGATAGTGGCAACCCCAAACCGAAACCATCTGTTGATACGGTATGGCGATTCTGAACCTGCCTGAAAGGTACAAAGACCGAGTTTAGCTGGTTTTCAGCGATGCCCGGCCCGTGATCTTCAACGGTCAGTTCAATCATGTCGGGGGCAGGTGCTACTGAAACCAGAACTGTGTCCCCTTCATGGGTGTATTTTACCGCGTTTGTCAGAAGGTTGAGCACCACCTGTTTCAGGTGTCTATGGTCCACCTGTGCCAAAGCTTCGTTATCAGATATTTCGCTTGCAAAGGAGACGGATTTTTCTTTTGCCCGCAAATCTAAAATTCGAAAGCAATCACGAACAAGAGGCGCGATATCTGTGGTCTGTGGTTTAGGCTCGATGGTATTGGCTTCGATCCTCGATATCTCCAGCATGTCATTGATCATAGCGAGAAGGAATTGGCCGGACTGAAGAATATCGCGCATATATTGCGCATATTTTTCGTTGTTGATGGGTCCGAAGGCTTCTTGGTCCATTACGCTTGCAAACCCGATAATCGCATTGAGCGGGGTACGTAGCTCGTGGCTCATGTTGCCGAGAAATTCTGTTTTGGCCCTGTTTGCGTCTTCAGCGTTTTTGCGTTCCCTTTCAAGGTCCGCCACCATCCGGTTGTGTTCAATTGCCATGCGCGCATTAAACACACTGCTTTTAATCAGCTCTATATCCTTCTCGGTTGGTGTTTTGGGTTCTTCAAAATACATGGCGAATGTGCCGAGCACCTCGCCACTTTTTGCTATGATCGGTTCTGACCAGCATGCGCGCAGGTTTGCTTTCTTTACCAGGTCCAGAAACGGGACCCAGTTGGGATGGCTCCACAGGTCCTCAGTGATGACCGTTTTCTTGCCGTATGCCGCTTCCCCGCAAGAACCAACATCTGGCCCGATTTCAACACCGTCAATAGCATCGGTGTAGAATTCCGGAAGACTGGGGCCTGCTGCAGAGCGCAGGTATTTTCCGTCTTCCATAAGCAGGATAGAGCATTTGGTTTTGGGGTCGGATGCTAGCGCCTCAATAGACCTGGCGAGAAGCGTAAGCACATCATTCAACTCTCCTTCTGAGGCAACGTTGATTGCCAGGGAGAAAATTTGCTCGAAGTTTTCGATCAGATGCAGGTCTTTGGAGACCAGATCCCGAAACTGACCAAGAAGTCTGACGAATGTTTCATCATATTCTGTTGCCTTGGTATCAATCACGCAAATGGTGCCAAACAAGGTACCATTCGGCCAATAAACCGGGTAGCCAAGGTAGGAACGAACAGGGCCTTCTTTCACCGGGTCAATGCTGGCCCATTTGGGGTCACCTGCAGCATTGGCGACATAAAGTTCGGCATTGGTTTCCACTATCTCGCGGCAAAAACTGCGCACTTGCATGGTCCAACTATCTTCTTTGGACAAGAAGTTGTCTTCGTTGTCGCTGGTGGTAACCGCTTTAAACTCACCATTGAGATGTTGAACAATGACAGCGCATTTTGAGGAGTAAAGTTTTGCAAGCAGGTTGACCGTTTCCTGCCATTTTTCAATTTGAAGTAATGGGTGAGGGGATTGTGCGTAGCAGACTTCGTAAAAAGCCTTCATTTGGCTTTCCTTTACTTGGCGTGCACGTCCCCAATCATACTTGCCGATTACTATTACTGTCTGGCGGTTTTGTGCCGCCAATCTCTGGAGGCCATAGTATGCCTAAAAATCAACAAAGGCAAAGTTTGTAGAGGAAATTTATGAATATGATTTTTCCTGTGGGATTTTTTTTCACTTTTTCGGCGAAAGTAGTCGTCACATTCTTCCTGATCAACACCTTGAGGTAGGTTTCAGGAGAGCAGGAAGATGTGAAATGAGGGTGCGCTGGGGCGTTCGGATAAAAGAGAAGTGGCCAGCGAGCGCGAGGAGGAGGAAATCATTTGGATAACTCGCTGGCCACAAAGCTTCAGTGGGGGTTGTATTTATCTTTAGTTACTATTGCTGAGGCGGAAATCGACGAGCAATGATCTGTCTCGGTCAAAAACAATGTCATGACGTTTTTTCAGGCGTGCGTTCAGGCCGTTCTTCAGCGGTAGCAAACCCTTTTGGTCAAACGAAACCGAGAGGAGGGAGCGCGGCTGCAAGTCTGGTTGTGGTTTGAATGCGGGGTTCAGCCTGTATTTGCTGCCGGATGTGTCGCGCTCCACCAGTGTTGGATTGTAGCCTGCATTGTCATAGCTGGTTGCCGCGGGGCCGTAGGTCGCGTCTACTGCGCCGCTCGGGAGCGTGATGATAACCGCCGCGAATGCTGCTGTGACGCTGAAAATAGTATTGCGTACGAGTTGGAGTGTGTTCTTGTTCATGTCAGGCTCCTGCCACCCGTCTGGCGGCGATCAATTTCTGTTATGGACAAGATATGGGTGAACCATTAAATAAAATAAGTGGAATTAAATCGTTTCTTTATCCACTTTGTTTCACTAATGGGTCATGCATAGCTACAATAACATCAACGCCTTTATAGAAGTCGCCAAATGCCGCAGTTTTGCGGAAGCATCGTCCAGGCTTGGCTTATCCACATCAGCAACCAGCAAAGCGGTCGCCCGGCTTGAAGAAGACCTCGGTGTAAAGCTATTGCACCGCACAACCCGCAGTGTGGGATTAACACCAGAGGGCACGCGCTTTCTTGAAGGGGCAGCCCGCGTGGTGGATGACCTAGACACGCTGGTGCGTGAAGTAACCGATGCGCGCGAGGTGCCAAAAGGGCGGCTTGTTGTCGGCTCAACGGTTGTTTTTGGCCGAATGTGGCTGGTTGATTGCGCGGTCGCGTTTCGCAAAACCTACCCCGACGTGGAGATAGAGTTGGTGCTGGATGACCGCGCAGCTGACTTGGCCGCTGATGGTCTTGATATCGTCATTCGTGCGGGTGAGCCGGAGGACAATGCAAATCTGGTTGCGCGCAAATTTTTCGAAGACCAGATTGTTCTTTGTGCAAGCCCGGACTATCTGGCCCGTGCTGGTGTGCCAAACACCATTGAAGACCTTGATAATCATTGCTGCCTGCAGTTCCGCAATCCGGCTCATGGGCGCATCTTGCCCTATCGGTTCACGCTCAAAGGCCACAGCATCAGCAAACCCATGCACGGCGGCATGGTCGCCAACGAAGGTGAGGCCATTCGAAACGCGGTGGTTGCTGGCGCGGGTATCGCACAGTTACCAAGTTATATGCTGATAGACGACCTTGAGGCAGGTCGGTTGGTGCCGCTATTGCGGCGCTTCTGGCCCATTCCTTACCCGTATCATATCCTCTATCTGGATCGCCGACTGGTATCAAAACGCATTCGGGTTTTCATTGATTTCATGCTGAAGAACCGACCTGACTGGGCAGCGAGCTTGCCGCGCATTCTCGCGCGTTCATAAAGGTTTTGCCCATCGATCGGGCTGGTGGCTTATTTGCGTGCTAAACTATTTGATTGGCAGCCGCTGCGCTTTACTTTCTTAGTAACAGCATATGCCCATGCAGAATTTGATGGAGGTCATGGTTATGAACGCAGCATTTGATTTCAAGAAACGTAACGTATTGGTGTTTGGCGGCACCAGCGGCATTAATCTTGGTATCGCCGAAGCTTTTGCCCGTGCAGGTGCAACTGTTGGTGTGGTGGGCCGAAAGCTTGAGAAAGCAGAGGCTGCGCGCGATGCGGTCGCGGCCCATGGTGGAGATGCCTTTTGCTACAGCGCAGACGTGCGTGATTTTGAAGCGGTTTCAGGCGTGTATAAATCGTTCGTCAAAGATGCTGGTGGCAAGATTGATATTCTGGTCTCTGGTGCGGCGGGTAACTTCCCCGCACCCGCGCTCGGCATGAGCCCAAACGGGTTTAAGTCCGTGGTCGAAATTGACCTTCTGGGCACTTTTCACGTGTTGCGCGCCGGCTTCGAACATCTGAATATGCCGGGTGCCAGCGTTATCAATATCTCCGCCCCGCAAGCAGAGATTGCGATGCCGCTTCAAAGCCATGTTTGCGCGGCCAAGGCCGGCGTTGATATGGTGACACGCACGCTTGCTATCGAATGGGGGCCGATGGGTGTGCGTGTAAATTCGGTTATTCCTGGGCCGATTGACGGCACCGAAGGTATGGCGCGCCTCGCCCCGACAGAGAAAATGCGTAACGCTGTGGAAAAGGCGGTGCCGCTGCAACGGATGGGCACTGTGGACGATGTTGCAGACGTTTGCCTGTTCCTTTCGTCTGATGCTGCGCGCTATGTGACCGGCACAATCCTGCCAGCTGATGGAGGCGCGGTCGCTGCCGGTTCAGCCGGTATGGGCATGAGCGGTATGCATTCATAGAAAGTCATTTTTATTCAAAGCATTAACCCTGTCCGGACAAGCAGAATCACTTTGATCGGGCAGGTTTTTCTGTGCGGGGGACAGTCTATTCGTTGTAGGCTTTTTGCCTGTTTCTAGAATGAATCCCGGAAGGCCCGGCGACACAGGAGTTTCGTTAATGTCTGAAGCCGAAGACCTGGCACGCAAAGCAAATGGTAAAAAGTCTGAGACAATCGAAATTCGATTGTCGTTTGAGGAAAAACAAGCCTTTGCAGATATGTGCAGGGCAGAGGGAAAAACAGTCAGTAACGCCCTTCGTAGCGCAATAACATATTTCCTGGAAAAGCGTCGTACGGATCTTCCCGACTTGACCGCCGAGAGTGGTCACAACAGGAAAGGATTTATGATGCTGTTTACAGGGTTTGTTGCAGGGGCACTTGCTAGTGTTGGTGTGTCACAGATGATGACGGAGGATAGCAACAGAGAAGTTATCCGTTTTGCTGAGGCCTATATGGAACGACTGGATGCGGATGAGGATGGCAGGATATCGCTGACTGAATATGTCACATATACCAACAGCGACGGTTGGCCCCTGCCAAAGGCCAGTATCGGCTCCTATTACATTCACGAAGCTTATGTACGGTTGGAAAGGCTTGTTGAACCACTAGATGATGGCGGCCTTATCTATTCTGAACTTGATGAAAATTGCAGGGTGGCAATGTTGGCGCTCGCGGGGTTACAGCATGGACGTGAGTTTGATTTGCTGGATGATGACAGAAGCGGGTTTTTGTCCACTGCCGAAATCAGCCAGTCGAAACTCCTGCCCGATGTTCGGAAGTTGAAAATAGAGTTTGATGGCTTTGACAGTGACGGTGACGGATATTGGGCGCGGGACGAGTTTTCTGGTGGCTTCAATCACGAAACCAATGTCGAACAGGCCGTCAGCGTTGATACCTATCAAACAGTTCGGCTGCCCGATATCTGCAATGGTACCTATGGATCTGGCGCATTAATGTCCTTGCAGCCGAAGGGTAGCGGCCTTCTATATGGCGCGCGTTATCAGGAAGAAATTCTTGCACAATTGTTTGTGGAGCGTGATCGAAACAGTGATGGCCGCGTCAGCTTCAATGAGTTTGTAGACGCTGTAAAAACATCTATCCGTTAGACGATTATTGTTAGAAAGGCACCCCTCGTGAGAAGGGTGCCTTTCCTTGTGCCATAGTGAAATGCCGCCCATCAGATGAAGGGCGGCATGGTTGTCTTAGAAACGCGTCCGGGCTGTCATGCCAAAAGTGCGTGGTTGATTGGTGCGGAAGCCAAGGCGGGCTCGACCACCACGCTCCCGGTCAAACGACAGATTGGCGTTTTCATCGGTCAGATTGGTGACGTAGGCCACAAGTTCCCAGTTATCCTTCTGGACACCAAAGCTCAGGTTGAGGGTTTGATAGCCATCCAGTTCCAGATCAAGGTTGGTAAGGTCAGCGCCTGATGCACCACCGAATGGTAAACCAGAAGCTTGTGCAAGAAGACTGTCACCTACGCCGCCGGCTTCCTGATCGCCCGGCTGGGTAAAGATGCTGCCGCGGTGTTGGAATGTGGCGGAGATATATGCTTCCGCGCCGTCACCAAAGGCTTCAAACGGGAAGAAATATGTGGCTGTGGTGCCAAAGCTGAATTCCGGAACGGATGCAAGGCGATTGCCTTCGCGTACGCCACCAAGCACAGCGCCCGTGCTGTCGACAACAGTCGAGTCGAACTCTGATTCGATTAAGCTGCCGGCAAAGGTAAACTCGAAGTTTTCACTGGGCCGCGCCCTAAACTCTGCTTCAAGGCCCTGTGTATGAGCTTCTGGTACGTTGAAGGAAATCCGTGAGGAACACGAACCCGCATCCAGCGTTACCTGAAGATTTGAGATGTCGGTATAGAAGGCGGCAGCGTTAAAGGTAAAGTTGCCGCTATTGATCTTGATACCAGCTTCATAGTTCCACAGGGTTTCATCGTCATAGTCCTGAAAACCACCAAAGATGGCCAGGTCATTGGCGTTACACAGTGCCGTGTTTAGTGGATCGTTCACACCACCAAGACGGAAGCCTTGGGACACCTGCGCGTTCACGGTTACTGTTTCGCTCGCATCATAGCTCAACAGGAAACGGGGTGTGAAGCCACTGGATGAGGTTTCGTCCCGCTGGTTTACGACACCATTACCAAACAGGCCAACCTGGGTAACAAACCGCACTTCTTCAAAGTCATAGTATCGGCCACCTGCGGTAAAATGCAGATCTTCAGAGAAGTCATAGGTCGCTTCACCGAAGATTGCATATTGCTCGATGGAGTATGGCAGTTCGGAGAAGAAGGGTGAATCAACCGGCCCAACCCCGAGCGCAACAGCTTCTGACGTGCCGGCACCCAATACAGCATCCGTAAAGGCATCATATCCGGGTGTTGGCAGGAATTGCTGATAGAAGCGGTCTGTGTCGGAATAGAAACCGCCGATTACCCACTGGAAAGGCCCATCGCCATTTGAGCTAAGGCGAAGTTCCTGAGTGAAGCTTTCAACTTCTGTGGTGTCGCGAAGGTTCGATGGCAGCAACACAGCTTCTTCAGGATAGCCAAGGTCAACCGATACACTACCTGTGAGCGCACTTGCATCACGGCTGACAAGAATTTCACGGTCGGTGTAACTGGTGACAGAGGTCAGGTCAGTACCGTCAAAGCTATATTCGATTGTCGCATCAGCGATGAGTGTTTCATCCTCGAAGCCTTCGTCCAGTTGCAGGAATTGCTGACGCTCGTCAAATGTCACAGCAGTCCGTGTGGTGGTGAAAGGGTTGGCAAACAGATTGAAAACTTCCTGACGATTGAAGCCGTCAGTTTCGATTTCCTGATAGATGATGCGGGGCGTGATTTTCAGGTTGTCCGTTGGTTGGAACAGCAAAGTTGCCCGGCCACCTGTGCGGGTGCCTGTGTTTACATTTTTATCGATGCTGCCATTTTCGCGCAGGGCGTCAATAAAGCCGCCATATTCTGTGTGATAGGCAACAAGACGCAGGGCCGCCGTGTCGCTGAGCGGGGCATTGATCATGCCTTTGATGCTGCCGCCGACACTACCGCCATCGATGGCATTCAGGTCGCCTTCAACACTGCCTTCAAATCCATCGAGTGAAGGCTGGTTTGTGATGTAACGGATGGTGCCACCAATGGAACCTGAACCAAACAGCGTTCCTTGCGGGCCGCGCAGGGTTTCAACCCTGTTAAGGTCATAGAGATCGATGTCAGGTGTAAAGAGCGAGAGCGAGATGACCGACTCGTCAAGATACACACCTACTTGCTCTTTCACACCGGGCTGGTCGCGAACAATTTGCCCTGCGGAAACACCCCGAATGGCTACCTGGCTCTGGCCGGGCCCCAAGTTCTGGATTTGAAGGCCAGCGACATTGCGGGCAAGGTCTTCAAGGTTTTTTGAGCCTGTACGTTCGATATCGCGGCTGGTTTGTGCGTTAATCGAGAAAGGGACATCCTTAATGCTCGATGCTCGCTTGGTGGCAGTTACGATGATTTCGTCGATGGTTGTGTTGCTGTTGGCATCTTGAGCGCTCGCGCCCGCGGCGCCGAATACGAATGCGGAAATGGTTGTCAGCAGTGATCGTTTACGTTTTGGCGTCAGCATCTGGTCCTCCCCAACTGGCCTGGTCTCTCTCTGGGTTCGCGAGATTGTCACAACCCCGCGCCGGGTAAGGCCGCCGGAAAAGTTCGTATTCTGAAACATGATGTCCAGAGCTTCCAGAATGGTATACCGACCAGACACAGGGTTCATGCCCTTGGTGTCTGCCAATTCATAAGGATAGAGAAGCTGCACCCCTGTCTGCCGATTAAGAGCCGCCAGCGCGGACCCCAGCGTATCTTCCGAGATATCAAACTCGTAGCGTGCCGATTGTGCATTTCCTTGGGCGAATGCACGATGACCAAAGCTTGATAGTAGAATCAGGAACATCACAAGAAGTGCTGTCAGCCTGACTGTCTCCCCCATATGTCTTGGCTCGGTGATCGGTTGGTTATCCTGTATTTTCCACCGGCCTCACTGACTAAGACCGGTGGTGACAAAAAATCCTCAGTTGGATCGCAATTATTTCTAATCAAATTCGGGATGGCACATCAAAAGGTAACAAAATTGTCGTTGTTGCCGTTCAAAGAAGTCATGCGTTGTATTCTGACAACAGCAGGGGGAAATTTTATTACTTTTGCTAGTCTGGGGACTGAGTGAGGATCACATGACTTGAGCTGAGCCGATTTACCGAAACACCAAAAGAAGCCTCAAGAGAGTCGAGCATGTCTTCAACTTCACCAACCTTGAAATATCCACCAATTGGCATGTGCTCTAGCTGAGGGTCGTCAATTTCGATCAGGATGTCCGTATAGCGGCTCACGTCTGCAACCACAGTTGATAGCGGCTCACCAGCAAAAGCGAGGAAACCGCCGCGCCATAAAAGTTTGCGGTCAAGGTCATCTTCGCTCATGCGAATGACATGGTCGATCATCTCTTCCTCGATCACCGCACTGTCGCCCACAGTTAAGGCTGCAATAGGTGTCAGGTCTTCGATGGCGATATCTGTAACATCATCACGGGCGGTCTCGTCCGGTGGTGTCAGGATTGCAACCACGCCTTCAGAAACGGTGACTTCCACGGTTTCGGCATGCAATTGAACCGTAAACGCCGTGCCAACAGCTTTCACGATACCGTCACGGGCGTACACCACAAACGGACGGCCCGGGTCGTGCGCCACATCAAAGTGGGCCTCCCCTTTCACCATTGTAATCTGGCGCTTGGTTTCACTGAGGTCGATTTCAATATTGCTGTTGGTGTTCATCACCACGCTGGACCCATCGGCGAGTGTGATGGTTTGCTGCTCGCCAACCGCGGTGGCATAGGCTGCCGTTTGAACACCTTCTGGCGCGCCAATGCCGTGAGTTAGCCAAACGCTTGCGCCAACAACCAGACTGGCGGCGATACTTGTGGCCCAGCGCGCAAAAGTCCGGCGATGGTTCAGGTGGGTGCAGACTTCTTCGGCATCATCCATATAGTTCAGCTTGTCGAGGACATCTGCACCCAGCCAAAGCGTTGCCATACGCTCAAAAGCTTCGCTGTGTTGCGGGCTCTGTGCTGTCCAGGCGGATAGTTCATCCAGATCAATGCCGTTTTCACCGCGCGAATCCAGCTGAGCAACCCATGTGGCTGCTTCGGCTTCAATCCCTTTCATATCAGGGAACTCAACGATGTTTTCTGGCTTACTCATCTCGAACGTCCACAAGCGCGGAAACAGTTTCTTTCACTGGCCACTTTTTTGGTGTTGCCTTGGCACCAAACTCGACCGGATCATATCCGTGCTCTTTGAAATAATTACTACATTTAACCATCCCAAGAGCGATGTGTTTTTCAACACCGCTCACCGAGATGCCCATAACCCTTGCTATTTCCTTCACCTTAAGGCCATGCATCTTGCGCAGCAGAAATGCCCGCTTGCAGCTGGGTGGCAGGCTTGCCACCGCTTTTGAAAACACCAGAAGCTTGCGTTTGCTATCAAGCGCTCCTTCTGCAGAAACCTGACCTCTATCTTGTAAGACAGATGTTTCCTCAGAATCCTCAATATAGTCGGTGGTAGTATTGGCTTTTTTCGCCAATTCGTTCAGCGCAGTGTGTTTGGCGACAGTGAAAAGGAAGGTTTTTGGCGCTTTGATTTCGGTCTTGGCATCGGCAGCAAAAGTTTTGACAAAGGCTTCCTGGGTTACATCCTCTATATCCTGCTCACGGTTCAGAAAACGCCCCAGATACGCTCTGAGCGCTTTCTCATTTTCGAGGAATATCTTCAGAATATCCGCCAAAACCAGCCCCTGTTTTCAGGCCCTGATCACATCAGGGTAAAACCTCACCCCCGCAAGGTGGCGCAGACCCTAGCTTTTTTTGCGCTTTTATTCAAGCCGCAGCCCTGTGGGCAGCCACATGGGCCACCCGTCTAAGCTGCGGCAATGGTTCTGACTTTATCGACTGCTGTCTTCATCGATGCTGCGCAGCATCGCTTCAACAGCTGTTTCAAGTTGCAGGTCGCGGCCTGCCGCGCGGTCTTCCGGGCTATTGTAAACCTCGATGTCTGGCTGCGTGTCCTTTAGCTCCAGCCAATCACCTTCAGGGTCGAAAATGCCAAGAGTGGGCACACCAAAGATAATATCGCCGGTAATGGACCGCTCCCACCAAACGTATGAACAGGTGCCGGTAACCGCTGTGCCCACCAGAAGCCCGCCGTTTACATTTTTGTAAGCTGTCGGGAAACAATGTCCGTCTGAATAATTGGCTTCATTCATCAGAACGATTGTTGGTTTTGTCCAGCGTGTCAGGGGTTCACCCTGCATGGGCACCCCGTATGGGGCGTTGCGAGTGTACTCAAAGTCACCAGAGGTCAGAAGGCGGATCAGGTCTTCCATCAAGTCACCGCCACGGTTCCAGCGGCTATCAACAACAAGACCGTCAGCCGCAAAATAGCGACCAAAAACATCCCGGTATGTTCTACGGAATACGCTGTCTGCCATGAAGGGAAGATGCACGTAACCAAGCCGCCCGTTCGATAGTCTTTCAACTTCCGCCTGTCGACTGTCGACCCACCGCTCATAGCGCCAGCTATTTTCTTCGCCAAGTCCAACAGGCTTCAGCACCACATCATAGCTTTCACCATCAGCTTTGCTGAGGGTCAGCCGCACGCGCTCGCCTGCCTTGTTGTTGGTAAGAGCGAAGAAGTTATGATCACCGTCGATGGGTGTACCATTAACCGCAGTAAGCTTGTCGCCAACAGTTACGCCAGCGTCCGCCCGCGCAAGTGGTCCTTCACTAAACAGATAGTCGATGGTCAGGCCATCAGACGTGTCCGTCCAGTTGAAGATAGCGCCGAGGCTGACAGACCGGTCACTGCCGTTGGCGGAACCATTTGCACGGTAGCGCCCGCCAGTGTGCGACGCGTTCAGTTCGCCAAGCACTTCAGAGATCAGCTCTGCCATGTCGCGGTTATGCGCGATTGAGGCCACTTTGGGTTTGTAAGCTGCGTAAATCGCATCCCAGTTGCGGCCATGCTTGTCATCGCCGCGATAGAACCAGTCATTGGCCTGGTTCCACACATGGTCGAACAGATATTGCCGCTCTGCGGCTGCATCAAGCGCCATGTTTGCTTGCACACGAACGGATTTTGTCTTGCCATTGCCGACAGCGATTGTGCGCAGGGCACCGTTTGCCAGCACCGCGAGAAACTTGCCATCCTTGGAAAGCTCCATACCGGCAACCCGACCGCCGAGCGAGGTCAGCTTTCTGGTTTCATTTTCTTTGAAGTCCTGTACCCAAAGGTCAAAATCACCTTCAAAGCGGGTAACATAGAAAAGCTTGTCCATATCTTTTGAGAGCAGAGCGGCTACCAGATCAGAGGAATGGATGGTCAGGCGCTGCTGTCGCTTGTCGAGCCGGTCCCAGTCGATTGCGGTTTCAGGCGCACTGTCGTCCGCAGCAGCATCCGTGCCTTCTTCACCATCTTTCTCGGCGTCTTTTTCAGCTTCAGCCTTTTTCTTGGCATCCGCTTCACGCTTTTTATCAAGCTCGATGTCTTCTTTGCTGCGCAGGAATTTGGTCCAGCCTTCGTCTGTCAGAAAGCCTGCAACAGCATCAAACTCGGTGCCGTGGCTGCCATGATCCCGCCGGCCATACCGTGCGGTAAACCATGTGATGGCATCACCTGACGGATGCCACACCGGGGCAGCGTCGGTATAGCCAGAGAGGCTGATGTTGCGCGCCGGCTCGCTCGCATCAAACGGGCGAACGGCAATGTTGGTAAAGAACATGCGGCCATTTGAATTAATATCAAACGCAATATAGCGGCTGTCCGGTGACCAGCTAAAGGTGGTGCCACGCGCTGCCGTGTTGAAGGTTTCCAGAGGCGTCGAAAGCTCATGGATTGTGCCGCTGTCGCGGTCCAGAACCATCAGGGTGCGCGTGTTGCCCATAAAGGCCAGCTTTTTGCCGTCTGGTGACGGTGTTGGCTGGTATGCCTGATCAACAGGCAGGTCTATTTTGTTTTCGTTCAGTGTCGTAGCGGCGTAGAAATATGGCTCATCCTCAACGGCGCGCGTTACTTCATACAGTTGCCACTTTCCGTCTCGCTCGCTCGAATAATAAATCGTTTTACCGTCTGCGCTGAAGGCTATGTCAGCTTCTTCCTCTGGCGTCTCGGTTATCTTGCGGGTGGTTGCATAATCGATAGAGGTCACAAAAACGTCGCCGCGCGCGATGAAGGCAATCTCTTTCCCGTCGGGCGACAGGGCAAATTCGCTCGCGTTACGGGCAACATCGATGCTGACGGTTTCCCCCTCGGGTACGCTGACTGACGGGGTGACAGCTACTTTGCGCAGGCGTCCGGATTTCAGGGTGTAAATTTCACCATGGTTGGTGAAAGCGAGCGTGCCGTCTTCTGCCATGCTAAGGGATCGCACAGGGTGGTCGCTAAAGCTTGTTACCGCCTCAATATCGTCGCCGCGCATGCGGTACACATTGAAGATGCCATCACGATCCGAGATGAAAAAGCTGCGACCGGCCCGGTCCCCAAACACGGGTGAATGGTCGCCGCCCGGCAGGTTTGTGATATTGGTGTGGGCACCGCTTTCCAGATCAACAACCCATACATCCCGGCTGAACGGGGATTTGTCATGTTTGCGAAACTCGTCTTCATAGCCGGTTTCGCTGCGGTAAATAATTTGGCTCGCGTCTTCATTATAGCGCGCTTCGCTTGCTGGTGTTGTCAGCACCATCTCAGGTGTGTTGCCGTCCAGCGATACGCTGTATAACTCACCAGCACGGGTGAAGCCGATACTGCTTTGCGCGCTGTCCTGACGAATACTGGTGAACAGAACATGACTTCCATCAGGGTGGAAATCTGAGGGCACGTCGTCAGACTGGTGATAAGTCAGCCTTTTGGTTGTGCCGCCTGTTGCGGGCACAATGAAAATATCCTTGTTGCCATACCGGTCGCTTGCAAAAGCTATCTGGCTGCCGTCGCGCGACCAAACCGGGTGACCTTCCCAGGCTGCGTGTGTTGTCAGGGGTGTTGCTGTCCCGCCCCCGGATGGCACGGTGAAAATATTCCCCAGATAACTGAAGGCAATCGTGTCGCCGTCTGGTGAGATGGCCGCTTGGCGGAACCAGTCGCCGTCCGCTGAACTTGCTGTCTGAGAAAGGCCGGCGGCGAGCCCGATTGCCGCCAAGGCCAGAGACTTGTTAAGTGTCATGATCCGTATCCCCTGATTTTGTCTCTGATTTTTTCGGGCGAACTATAACAGCCAGAAAAAAACTGTCACGGGGCAGATCGACGAACGGTTTATCGCAGGCTTTTATTCAAACGGCGGCTCGCTATTCCAATCGAAACCAATCGGGGCACCGGCTGATATGGCGTCTTTGAAGTCAGGGTCGCGTTTCTCAAGGAAAGACTGTACGCCTTCTTTTCCGTCCCGGGTGCTGGTGTGATACATGGTCCGGCTCTCGGCGGCATGGGCTTCCATCGGGTGCGCTGCGCCCATCATGCGCCAGATAAGCTGCCTGTTGATTGCCACAGACATGGCGCTGGTATTTGCTTTGAACCCGGCGGCAATTTCACGGGCCCGGTCCATCAGGGCGTCTGGCTCAACAATTTCGGAGATTAAGCCGGTGTCAAGCGCTTCTTGCGCACCAAACACATTGCCCTTGAATGACCATTCCAGCGCTTTGGCCACACCAACAAGCCTTGGCAGGAACCAGCTTGCGCAGCTTTCCAGGGTGATGCCGCGCTGCGCGAAGACAAAGCCGAATTTGGCAAATTTGCTGCCGATGCGCACATCAAGCGGCAATTGCATGGTACTGCCCACACCGACCGATGCACCGTTGATTGCACCAATGAGCGGCTTTTTCATTCTGAACATGCGAAGCACAAGCTTGCCACCTTCGTCGCGGTTTCGCTCCATCTCCGGGCCGCTGGCATCTACTGTTTCATCAAGGCCAAAGACGTTGCCGTCAGTTGACAGGTCCATGCCGGCGCAGAAATCGCGGCCATTACCGGACAAGATAATCGCCCGCACGCTATCGTCTGCGTCAGCGGCATCCAGAGCAGCGACAAGCTCGTTGCCCATTTCAACCGTAAAGGCATTCATCCGGTCTGGACGGTTCAACAGGATGGTGCAAATGCCATCCGCCACCGATGTCTCAATAGTATTGTAACTCATGCTCGTCCCTCTCCTGTTGTCCCAAAAAGGTAAATAGGCCGTGCTGGTGAATTGTCGACCGTATCTTGTTTCCTTGCCTGTTTGTGCATTTCGCACCAGATTATACCCAGATGAGGGGAAAGTTATGAGAAACTGGTTTTTCGAACAGATGGCCATGTATTCGGCCTATCACCGGGACAAACGCAATCAGATGACGCACCATGTAGGCGTGCCGATGATTGTTTTTTCGGTAATGGTGCTCTTGAGCCAAACCACCGTTTACGCGTTTGACTTTGGTACCATGACCCTTGCGGGTTTGCTGATTGGCATATTGTTGCTGGTCTATATTGTCTCTACGCCCATGGTTGGGCTGGTCGCCCTTATCATTTATAGCGTTCTGCTGTATTGGGCGGAGCAGATTGGCGCACAAGGGGCGGCGACTGCCTATACCACCTTTGGGGTTTTGTTTGTTGTTGGCTGGATTATTCAGTTCTGGGGCCATGCCTATGAAGGCCGCAAGCCAGCGCTGTTTGATAACTTGCTGCAAATTTTTATGGCACCGGCTTTCCTGATTGCCGAAATTCTGTTTTCGCTCGGGTTGGAGCAGGGATTGAAGGCGGACATAGAAAAACGAATGCCAACATATTTGCCGGTCGAAGATGGGGCCAGTTAACGGAGTAGTCCTGCGTATGTATTGGCGAAGGGGTACCACGGAGCTGGTACCCCTTCTTTTTATTCCTCACGGTTGGGTGTGACCATGGGAATTCCTTTAAGTTCTTTGAAGGCCGCTGCTGCCATGGGCCGCTTGAACCAAGCATCGTAATAGAGAGCCAAATATTCGCTGCCACCGGTGAAGCGTTGCTCGACATGTGAAAAATCAATCTGTTGTATGGCTTCGTCCTCTGCGATACCGGAGGCAACCAATTGGTCACGCTGTTCAACCACGCTGTCTGCGGTTTCAATGAGGAGATCTACATAGCCACCGTCACGTTGTACATCACCGTGACCGGGTACAAGGATGTTATAATCAAGCGCTTGTATTTCACGCAGCGTTTGCCCCCATTTTTTGGGTGGCATATTGAAGGCATAGGGTACCGGGTGGACGATGATATCTCCGGCAGAGACGATTTTTTCCTCAGGCAGCCACATGATGATATCGCCTTCGGTGTTGCCGTCTCCCATAAACATAAGCTCGATTAGCCTGTCACCGGAGCGGATGGTGAGCTTGTCATCAAATGTAATTGTCGCGTTGGTGACCTTTACCCGCTGGTATTCACTGTGAATCAGGTCTGCGTCTTCCAGAATTTGCTCGTAAACTTTTCGAATGACGTCAGTTAGTGGTTCGCCGCTAAGGCGTTTCCCTTCTCTCAGGGCTTCTTCGATCTGTCCTTTGAAAGTTGGTATCTGGGTTGGCATGCCGTCGATGTAATTTATGCGGGTACCATTGAAGACAGCTTCGGTAAAATCGTGCGCAATCACCTGCACGTTTGGAAATTCTTCCAAATAGCGGAAAATGCCAAAGTTATGGTCACCGTGCCAATGGCTTACCGCTACGTGCGTAACGGGTCTGTCGGTCAATGAACGTATTTTTTCGATGATACGTTCCGCCATTAGCGGCGCACCGCCCCCATCAAACACCACAACACCTTCGTCTGAAATTACAAAGGTTGCGGTGCCCATTACAGGAAACCGGGGGTTATCTTCCCGCACAGCAGCCCAAACACCCGGCGCAAGTTCTTGGAAGTTTGGTGCGAACGGATCAGCCGCTATCGCGGTGTTGCTCCAGGATATACAGAGTAGGAAAAAACACAGGATGCTGTCGTGGATGGTTTTTATTTTGGTCATTCATGCTCCCCTTTCACGTCGGAACGTGCGGGAAGGGCGGCCTTAATGCCAATTAAGATTGGGAAATGAACCTTAAGAACAGACTTCTAAAGATAGGGACTGAGTAGCCATATCAAACGGCCTGTTGCGCGGCTGAGTAGGGGGCGTTTGTTCAGGGTTTCGATATTGGTTTGCTCTGCTTTCTCAAATCGTTGCGCGACCCAGCTTGACATGGTGGACCCAAAACCCTTGTCATAGCATTCGATATTGAACTCGAAGTTCAGTTTGAGCGACCGGGCGTCCCAGTTGGATGACCCAAACAGAACCCATGCATCATCTACAATCATCAGCTTGCTATGATCAAAAGGTGGCGAAGACATAAAGAGCCGACACCCTGCTTCAAGCAGTTGGCGCACTCCTGCCATGGCGGCAAGTGAAAAGAATGGCAAATTGCTTCTGCCGGGGATTAGGATGTCAACCGTTACACCGCGAAGCGCAGCTTGTTTAAGGGCAGAGACAAGCGCTTGTTCGGGAAGGAAGTAGGGTGTGATGATTTGTATTCTTTGTCGCGCAGAAGCAAGCGCACTTTCAATGACCATGGCAGTTTTCTGCAAGGGTTCATCTGGCCCATCTGGAATGGAGCGTGCTGCAATATTGCCGGGTTCACCCTCTACCTTAGGCGTCCATGTGTCCGGGTCCAGTTCAGGCATGTTTGAAAACACCCAGTCATCGGCAAAAGCTTCGGTCATCTGCTCTACGATCGGTCCCGATAGACCAAAGTGGGTGTCACGTACCCGTTGGCCTTTTTCCGGGTCTTCAAGATGGTGTTTGCGGATATTCATGCCGCCTGCAAATGCTGCTTTGCTGTCAATGATCAACAGCTTCCGGTGGGTGCGCAGATTAAAGAAGGCCAACCGCCATGACAGGCGTGCCGGGTTGAAAACAGCCACATCAATCTGGTGCCGGCGCAGCAGGTTCGACACCGGGCGCAAGCCGTACATATTACCAACCGCATCAACCAGCACCTTTACGTCAACGCCGCGCTCTTTGGCGCGCACCAGTGCTGCAATGATTTTGCGACCTGCCTGATCGATCTGGAAAATATAGGTGGTTAAGGCAACGGTTTTTTCTGCCTGATCGATCGCGTCTACCATCGCGTCGTAGGCAGCGCGACCACCTTCATACGGCGTGATGTTGTTGCCGACGGTGAGCGGTGTTTGGGCAACCCGTCCGGCAAGCCTGTCATGGGACCGCCAGCGCTGCGGTGTGTCTGGTTGTACGTCTTTGATGCGAGGGCCAGTGGGGTCTGCAAGCGCGCCTCGCCGGGGCTTTAGCCCGCGCCGCCGTCTTGCAGCAACCGCGCGCCGCTCAATACGGCTAATACCGAACAGAAGATAGGCAAACAGCCCAAAAACCGGCGCAAGCCAGACAATGGCCCCCCAGGCAATCGCTGAGCGCACTTCATCCTTGCTCGAGAGGATATGTATGGTGGCGAGGACCTGGATGATCAGCACACTGAATGCGATCACCACACCGTCCGGCCATATCAGCGCTTCCAAGTCCATTGTTGCTCCCGGGGCTAAACCCTTTACCCAACTTCAATATAAGTGAATTTCTCGCACCGGAAAGGCTTTCCGGTGTTTCAGTGTTTTAGGGTGCGACAAATTCAGTCGCGGCTTGTGGTTCGCTGATGCATTCGCTAGCGTGGCGGCCATGACTTTTGACACCGCACAATTTGACAAAGCGACCAGACTTGTTGGTGGCAATATCGCCTGCCGTCGCGGTGGCCGGTTGGTATTTGATGGCTTGGGGTTTTCTGTAGGCGCAGGCGATTTTTTGTACCTAAAAGGTAAGAATGGGTCAGGAAAATCCACTTTTTTGCGTTTTTTATCAGGTTTTTTGCCCGCAGAAGCGGGCAGCCTGCAATTTTCAAGTGGCGAAGAGCATGTCGATGAGTTGCCATCAGACAGGTTTCTGATCGTTGGCCACCAATATGGCCTGAAGCCAAATTTCAGCCTTCGCGAAAATGCGGCATTTTTCGTGCAGCTGCATACAGGCTTGCCAGCAAAAGCAGAGCAGGTTGCGGAAGCCGCTTCCCGCTTTGACCTTGAACATCTGCTGGATGATCCGGTTCAATATTTCTCCAGCGGCCAGCGGCACCGCGCGGCCTTGATGCGGTTTACTCTGGTCAAGCGGCAGGTGTGGTTGATGGATGAACCGACGGTGGGCCTGGATGCGGATAATCGCACAGCCCTGTCGGATATGATTTCTAGCCACATAGGCGCAGGCGGCATTGTTATCGCGGCCACCCATGACCCCATGGGCCTCAAGGGTGAAACCCTGAATATGGATGCGTTTCAACCAAAGCAGGCTGGTGTTGCGGAGGAGTGGCTATGAGCGAAATGCCTTCCCTCAGCAGCATTTTCTTCGCGGTTGTAAAGCGTGACATGCGCCTTGCCTGGTCGCAGGGCGGCGGTGCTTTGCTTGCGATTGGTTTTTTCCTTATCGCGGTGAGCCTGTTTCCTTTTGGTATAGGCCCGGCCCCGCAAACATTGGCGCGCATTGCCGCAGGCGTCATCTGGGTGGTGGCCTTGCTTGCGGTAGTTATCAGCCTCGACCGCTTGTTTCAGGCAGATTTCGAAGACGGATCACTTGAAGACCTGTTGCTGTCGCCGCTTGGAACATTAGGTGTTGTTGCCGCCAAGATTTTTGCCCACTGGCTTTCGACCTGCTTGCCGCTCGTGCTGGTTGCGCCTGCGCTTGGGGTGTTGATGAACTTGCCAGACAATGCCTATATGCCGCTTATGCTTTCGCTTTTGATTGGTACGCCGACTCTATCACTGATCGGCGGTATCGGAGCAAGCCTGACGGTGGCTGTGCGCAGGGGCGGTGTGCTGATGCTGATGCTTATCCTGCCGCTGTATGTTCCCACGCTGATATTTGGTGTTGGTGCGGTGGAGGCTGTTACCACCTTTACAGACCCGTTACCGCATTTTGCGCTGCTTGGCGCGACAACACTGGTGGCCGTTATTGTTGGGCTTTTTGCCTCTACCGCAGCGCTTAAACTTGCGATGGAATGAGACGGCTATCAAAAAGGGTTGATGAGACGTCGGGTCGCACTTGTGGGGCGTGCAACCATGCTTTAGATAGAGGCCATGCATAGATTCGCTAACCCAGCCCAGTTTAATCGCCTTGCCGACGCAATTTTGCCGTGGGCGATGGGTGCTATGGTGCTGCTGTTTGGCACGGGTCTTTATTACGCGTTTTTCAACAGTCCGCCCGACTATCAACAGGGTGAAAGCGTGCGCGTGATGTATATCCATGCTCCGGCTGCCTGGATGTCCATGTTTGTCTATATGGTTATGGCGGGTGCCAGTTTCACGGCGGTTGTATGGCGACACCCGCTGGCGCTATTGGCGGGCAAGGCGGCAGCGCCGCTTGGTGCCCTGTTCACCGCACTCGCGCTCTTGACAGGCATGCTTTGGGGCAAGCCTATGTGGGGTACTTACTGGGTATGGGACGGAAGGTTGACGTCCGTGCTTATCCTGCTGTTCCTCTATTTTGGCTATATGGCCATATGGCAGGCATTCGATGACGAGGAAAAGGCGGGCCGCGCGGCGTCTATCCTTGCGCTTGTCGGCGTGGTCAATATTCCCATCATCAAGTTTTCTGTTGATTGGTGGAGCACTCTGCATCAACCGGCATCTGTGATCCGGCTTGATGGTCCAACAATTGACGGCAGCATGTTAACGCCGCTTGTTTTAATGGCTGGTGCATACCAAGCTTATTTTATCGTTGTGTTCCTTTGGCGCATGAAGCTTGAGATTAACCGCAGAAAGCTGGCTGTCGCACGGCAGGTTGCGATGCATGTGCCAGCAGGGGCGGAATAATGGCAGAATTCTTTAATATGGACGGTTATGCCGCGTTTGTCTGGACAGCTTATGGTGTGTCGGCCATTTCGCTGGTTCGGTTGGCCCTAAGTTCTCTTCGCCAGCTTAAAAACAGTGCTGAAGCGGTTAATGCCGCCCGCGCCCGGCGTAAGGGGAAAGCCTGATGGCGGGGTTGAAAACACGTAAACAGCAACGCCTTGTTGTGGTGTCGGTTGCGCTCGCCAGTTTTGTTGGTGCGGTTCTTCTGGTGCTGTTTGCACTGGGTGGTGACAGCTTGAGCCTGTTCCTGCAACCATCCGATGTGAAAGAGCGACAAATCGCAGAAGGTCAGCATTTCCGCCTTGGTGGCCTCGTGGAAACCGGCTCTTTCAACCGGCTTGATGATGGCCTTACGTATCGTTTTGTGGTGACGGATTGCCTGGCAACCCTGCCGGTAGAATTTAAGGGTTTATTGCCTGATTTGTTCCGTGAAGGCCAAGGCATTGTGACAGAGGGTAGCCTGAACGGGGAGGGCACGTTTGTCGCGACCACGGTGCTTGCAAAACATGACGAGAATTATGCCCCGCCTGGTACGATGCCAAAGACCGAAGGGCAATGCACTCACCCTGAAAGCACGGCTTCAGCCGCTTATTCGGGGCGCTGACATGGCTGGCGAACTGGGTCATTTCGCTCTTATTCTGGCATTGTTGTTTGCGCTGATTGGCGCGACTGTGCCGCATTTTGGGGCTGCAAAGGGAAATGCCAGCTTAATGGCAATGGCAGACCGGTCTGTTCTGGCGCAGTTTATGATGGCGGTTGTGGCTTTTGGTGCCCTTACGTACGCGTTTGTCACGTCGGACTTTTCCGTGATCAATGTGGCGGCAAATTCCCATACCATGAAGCCGTTGCTGTATAAAATATCAGGTGTTTGGGGCAATCATGAGGGCAGCTTGCTGTTCTGGGTGCTCATTCTCACTCTTTTTGGGTCATTGGTGTCCTGGCGGGGGCGCAAGTTGCCACTTCGGTTCAGAAGCCGGGTGCTCGCGGTTCAGAGCTTTCTTGTGCTCGGCTTCCTCTTGTTCATCCTGTTCACCAGCAACCCTTTCTTGCGCCTCGACCCCGCCCCCATAGAGGGCAACGGACTGAACCCCTTGTTGCAAGACCCCGGTCTCGCCTTTCATCCGCCCATGCTTTATCTTGGCTATGTAGGGCTTTCGATTGCCTTTTCCTTTGCCGTTGCGGCGCTGATTGAAGGAGAGGTCACCCCCCTTTGGGCGCGATGGGTTCGGCCATGGGCCTTGCTTGCCTGGGTGCTTCTGACGGGCGGCATAGCCCTTGGTTCCTGGTGGGCTTACTATGAACTTGGCTGGGGCGGCTGGTGGTTCTGGGATCCGGTTGAAAACGCGAGTTTCATGCCATGGCTCGCGGCGGCGGCTCTGTTGCATTCCGCGATTGTGGTTGAAAAGCGTGATGCGCTGAAAAGCTGGACCATCCTGCTCGCCATCGTTGCCTTTTCTCTGTCTCTACTTGGCACTTTTGTGGTGCGCTCTGGCATTATTACCAGCGTGCATGCCTTTGCAACCGACCCGGCGCGCGGCATCTTTATTCTCGCTTTTCTTGGTATTGTGGTTGGTGGGTCGCTTGCGCTTTACGCATGGCGTGCGCCCAATCTTGCCCCCAGTGGGGTGTTTGGGCTGGTTAGCCGCGAAAGCGCGCTTGTTGTTAACAATATATTCCTGTCCACCTTCGCCGCTGTTGTGCTGGTTGGCACGCTATATCCCCTGTTTGTCGAAGCGTTTGGCGCTGGGCAAATTACGGTTGGACCACCCTTTTTTGAATATGCTGCTGCGGTACTGATGAGCCCGCTTATTGTGGCGCTGGGGCTTGGGCCCGTGCTTGCTTGGAAGCGCGGCGATATCAGCCGTGCCATGCAGGTAACTTTTCCGGCGCTGGTGGTGGGTTTTGTTGCTGCTGTCGCTCTTTCGTGGGGTTCGGTGGGTGGTGCTGTGATGACCTCGTTCGGCCTTGGCTTGGCGTTTTGGCTGATCGCGAGCGTATTCCTTGAAATTGCAGGCAGGATAAAGCTGTTTAAAGCGCCCTTAAGTGCCTTCAGAAACCTTGGCAAAATCACCCGCGCCCAGTGGGGCATGAGCCTTGCGCACGCGGGGGTGGGTGTCATTCTTCTTGGTATTACGATCAGCGAAGCCTTCACTCATGAAGAGCTGCGTGTGATGGCACCGGGCGATACGGCGGAGGTGGCTGGTTACAGTTTCACCTTTAATGGCGTCGCGCCAATTGCCGGCCCGAACTACACGGCTGTCCGTGGTTTTTTCCAGATCAGTGAAGGCGGCGAGGCGCTAACTACGCTAATGCCGGAAGATAGGGTCTATAGTAACCCGGTGATGAACACGACAGAGGCAGCTATCCAGCCGCTTTTCTCGGGTGATCTTTATGCCGTTATTGGTGAAGCGGCGGGGCAGGGCCGCTGGTCAGTACGACTTTATTTCAAACCGATGATATCCGGGTTATGGCTGGGTGCCTTGATGATGATGGTAGGTGGGCTGCTGTCGCTGAGTGACAGGCGGCTGCGTATCGGCCTGCCCACTGGCCGCAAGGGTGTGAGGGTGCCGTCATGAACCGTTTCGTCCCGCTTATCATCGTTGCTGCTCTTTTCGCTCTGTTCCTTGGCATGATGCTGTCTGACAGAAACCCGAAAGAAATCGACAGCGTACTTATTGGCAGACCAGCACCGAGTTTTTCGCTGCCAAGCCTGAGCGATGTTGCGCCTGCATTAACCGATGCGGACTTGAAAACGGGTGAGCCGATTCTGGTGAATTTTTTTGCGAGCTGGTGCGTGCCCTGCCGGGCAGAGCATGAAAACCTCATGAAACTGGCTGGAGAATACCGTATTCCTGTGATTGGCATTGCCTACAAAAATCAACCTGATAAGGCCGTGGGTTTCCTGAATGAGCTTGGTAACCCTTTCAGCAAAACCGGCCTTGACCTTGATGGCCGTGTAGGCATCGATTGGGGTGTTTCCGGCGTACCTGAAACCTTCCTTGTCGATGGTGATGGTGTTATTCGGTACCGGCATTGGGGTCCTATTGTGGGTGACAGCCTTGAGGAAAGATTGTGGCCTGAAGTGGAGGCATTAAAATGATCCGCTTTGTGTCCGCCCTTGCTCTAGCACTGCTGGTGTCAGTGGCATCATGGTCGGTGGCGGTGGATGAGAAGCCACTTGATGACCCGATTAAGGAAGCGCAGGCACGCGCCTTGATGAAGGAAATTCGCTGCCTTGTATGCCAGAACCAGTCCATTGAAGATTCGAACGCTGAGCTGGCGCAAGACCTGCGCGCCATTGTGCGCGAGAGAATTGGTCTTGGTGACAGCCCCGAAAATGTAAAAGCCTATCTGGTTGATCGCTATGGGGACTGGGTGTTGTTGAAACCCCCGGTTAAGCTATCCACCTATTTCCTTTGGGTATCGCCGTTTTTGGTAATTGTGGTTGTGTTTGTTCTGGTTGTAGGGCGGAAGAAGCAGGCGACATCACCCGTGCCGCTAACAGCGGAGGAAGAAGCGCAGCTCAAAGCCATGTTGGAGCAAAAGCAATGATATGGCTTGCGTTTCTACTTCTTGCGCTGGCCGGGTTAGCGCTTTTGCTGTTCAAACTGGACGGCGGCAACAGTGTTACCGTTGACCCTGTGGCGCATTATAAGGCCCAGCTCGCCGAGATAGAAAATGATGAGCATCAGGGAGCCATTGACGCAGATGGGGCGCGTGCGGCCAAACTGGAATTGCAGCGCCGGTTGTTGAAAGCTGGCAAGCCATCAGACGATGTGGCGCAAGAGGGAGGCTCAGCCGGTCTACCTCATAATTTGATGGTGGGTCTTGGTGCTGCGGTTCTTGTGTTCTCGGGCGCGCTTTATGCTTTTTTGGGTAACCCTGGTGCTCCTGCCGCAAGCAGTAGCCCTGCTGAGCAAGCCTCAGGCACGCTTATTGAAGATACTGGCGTGACGATGGGGCAAGCGCTCGAACAAGTGCGGGAGCACCTTCAAGCGAACCCACAGGACATACAAGGCTGGAAAGTGCTCGGCCAAACTGCCCGCGCCGTAGGTGATTTTGCGGCAGCCGCACAGGCTTACGGTGAACTTGCCCGCATGGAAGCCAGCGACCCTAACTGGCGGGCCAACGAGCTTGAAGCCTATATTGCTCATGCAGGTGGTCAGATAACGCCTGCGGCGCGGCTCGTGCTTGCGGCCTTGTTGACCGAGTCGCCTGATCATCCGGCGGGCCAATATTATCTGGGTCTTGTACGCCTGCAGTCTGGCGACGAGGAAGGCGCGCGGGCAGTGTGGCTTGCGCTCGCAGACAGCTCATCCCCGCAGGCACCATGGATGCCGAACCTGCGCCAGCAGCTCGCTGCTCTTGGTGTGAACCCTCCAGCACTTAGCGAGGAGGATATTGCTGCTGTTAATTCCATGACCGACGAAGAGCGTGAAGCCTTCATGTTGCAGATGCTGGAGCGGCTTGAAGCCCGCCTCGAATCAGACCCGTCGGACCCCGAGGGGTGGATGATGCTGGCCCGCTCCAAGCTTGCGCTTGGCGACAAAAAGGGCGCAATTGATGCATTAACGGCGGGAATTGCAGCGAATCCGGGCGATAGCGCACTGGAATTGCAAGCCTTTCTTGACAATCTTCAAGAGAATCCCGATCTTTAACAAAGCCTTTACGACTTGGAACTATGGTTCAGGTTGGAAACCTATTGTCGGGCACGAAGAATACGCTGGCCCTCCCCTTGCTGAAGTGGCACCCCAATATCATTGAGGTCCGAAGACCATGGTGGATATTAATACCAGCACCTCCGCCTTGCAGGCACAGTTGCAGGCAAGCCAGCAAAACAGAGTGGCTGGCCGCGCACCGGTTGGTGTTAGTGAAAACAGCAACAATAATGCACCGCGTAATGTGATTGCCGAGCGTGTTGGCGCGCGGCAGGATCTTGCGACGCCTGATCGGCGTGCGCCGGTACGTCAGGCATCAAGCAGTAATCAGCTTTCCAGTTCCGAAGATATTGAAGACGCCAGCCGCCGTGTTTCAGAGTTTACCGGCAACCGGCGCGAAGCGCCTGCGGGTCGGCTTTCGAATGCACCCGTGGAAGAACGTGATCAGCCTCTTGGTCAGATCGTTAATATTCTGGTTTGATTGAAAAATGACAATGCCTGCTGGACGCGAGGGTTCTTGCGCGCCACATTAGGTTCATGTCTTTACCGCCTTTTACACCTGACCATTTTCATCGTACCGTCCCTGACGGGGATGATCATGAGCGCCTTGTGTGCCGTGATTGCGGGTATGTCGCGTATGAAAATCCCAAGATTATTGCCGGGGCGGTGATTGCGGACGGTGATAAGATCATGCTGTGCCGGCGGGCGATAGACCCTCAAAAGGGCAAATGGACTATCCCGGCAGGGTTCCTTGAACTTGGAGAAGCGCCGGATGAAGGCGCCGCGCGTGAAGCCATGGAAGAAGCTTGCGCCACCATCGAGATTATCGATTTGCTTGCAGTTTACTCGGTGCGGCGTATCAGTCAGGTGCATATGATGTACCGCGCGCGGCTCGCTGATCCTAAGTTCAGCCCCGGGCTTGAAAGCCTTGAGGTGAAACTGTTTGACTGGGATGATATCCCGTGGGAAGAGCTTGCTTTTCCAAGTGTTCACTGGGTTTTGAAACACTATGCCGAGGTGAAGGGGAAAACCTCTTTCCCGCCTTTTACAAATCCGGCAGGATGGGAAAAGGTTTGACCCACGTGGGGTCGCCGCCTTTGATTGGGGTATTCTATGACAACGGGTAATGGTGGCGGTGTTGCCCGCATTATGCAGCAGCATGAAGCAGGCCGCAAACTTCATGCTGTGGGCGGTCTCGCCTATGAGGTGCTGGAGGCGATTGAGCGCCACTTGCCGGAAGGCCCGTTGCTGACAGCCGAAACCGGGTGCGGCAGGTCTACTATCTTCTTCTCCAATGTATCGGATCATCACGTGGTTTTTTGCCTTGATGACCGAGGGGCTGGTGAAGGCTCTAGCGTACTTTATTATCAGCGATCCGACCTTTTTAAAGCTGAACGCATTACATGGGTTGAAGGGCCAACGCAGCGGACGCTTAAACACTATGAGCATTCAGGCAAGTATGATTGTGTGCTGATTGATGGGCCGCATGGCTATCCGTTTCCTGATATGGAATATTATTTTTTCTATACTCACATCAAACCGGGCGGGTTATTGATCATTGACGATGTCCATATCGCCTCAATAGCGCGCATGGCAGATATCCTTCAGGAAGATGCCATGTGGGATTTGGTAGAGGTGGCGAAAACCTCCGCTATCTTTCGTCGGACGGAGGCTGCTGTTTTTGCCCCGGAAGGTGATGGGTGGTGGGAACAGGATTACAACCGTCGTCGGGCTTATAAATCGAAAGACTTTTATCTGGAGGACGGCAAGAAGTTTCAGCCTTTCTACGAACGCTATTTTGGTCACAGGTTGAAACCAGGTAAGGGCAAAAAGAGGAAACCAGTCTGGAAAAAATGGTTGCGGAAGGTGTTTAAGAGTAGATGAGCGACGAAGATATTATCCAAGCCTTTCACCGGGTAGCTGCCAATAAGGATGTGCCCGTTGGGTCATTGTTTGAAGGCGTAGTCCAGGCAATCTATGAAGCTTGGCTTATGCCCGGTGACTTGGCCGTTGATATTGGGGCGCACAAAGGCAGGCACTTGTTTCCCATGGTTGACGCTGTTGGGCCGAAGGGCAAGGTGATCGCCTTTGAACCGATTGAAAAACTTCACAAGAGCCTCAAGAAGGCGATCAAGAAACGCGGGATCAGGAATGTGAAACTGCATCAACTTGCGCTTTCCTATGAGAAGGGAAATGTCGAGTTCAGTTTTTTTGAAAACCGGCCCGCATTCAGCGGCCTTAAACGGCGCAACACCCCATTTGACGATGAGGAGGGCGGCCTGACCAAGGTGCAGGTTCAGCAGGTCATGCTTGATAGCAAACTGCCGCTGTTCCGCAGGGTATCGGCGATAAAAATGGATATTGAAGGGGGCGAGCTGCATGCCTTGATGGGGGCACGGCGTTGCCTGTTAAAATCTCGCCCGCTTGTCGTGTTTGAAAACGGTAGGCAAAACTCCGCTGACGTGTATGGCTATAGCGCGGCGGATTTTTTCACTTTCTTTAACGAAATGGGTATGAAGGTTTTTTGGTTGTCGGGCGAACCGTTTGATCCCAGCGACTGGAATATTGACAGAGCCTGCTGGGAATTTGTCGCCTTGCCGAAGGAGAAAGCAGAGTTTGCACAAAAACTGCCTGACTTGTGCAGGCGGGTTCTGGCTGATGCTGAAGCGCGGCTTGCTTAGTCTTCCTGTGGTAGATATTTCGCGAGGAACGGCGCCTGCGCTATCATGAAGATAAAAAAGGCGCCCATGTAACCAAAGGTCTTGAAGTTCACCCAGGTGTCCGTTGAGAAATTGCGCCAAATAAATTCATTCACTGCCGCAATGCCATACATGAAGCCAATCAGGTTGCGGGTCATCAGTTTCCAGCCAGCGTCGGGCATTTCAAGCGCGGACCCCATTAGAGTTTTCACAAACAGCCGGTTGGTGAGCAGGCCAAAAAGCAGGATGGATGCAAAGATGATGTTAATCACCGTCAGCTTCATCTTGACGAAGGTTTCATCCTGAAGCCACAGCGTTAGGCCCCCCATCACCATGACAACCACCAATGTGAACCACTGCATTTTGGCAATGTGGCCAAGCCATTTTTTGGCGGCCAGCATCGAAAGCGGATGTGCCACCATGAAAGTAATTGTCGCTGCGTAAATACCGCCCAGTTGGAAAGCGACAAAAAAAGCAATCAGGGAACCAAATTCAATGGCGGGCTTGATCCAACCAGCCGGTTGTTTTGTGGCTGGGTCACCTTGTGGCTCTTCCGCACTATCTGTTGCTTTTTTATCAGTCATGAGTTTCTCTGTATCTGGCTGTCGGGCTTGCATTAAACCATTTCTTGCTGGTCCGCTTGCGCTTTCGTTAGATGTGTTCCCTTTTTGATGCCAAGGCAAGACCAAATGCTGAAACTGTTCAAAGATCGCAACTTTTTTACGCTGTGGGCGGGGGAGTTTATCTCTGTCGTCGGCGATCACATCAGCATGATTGCCTTTCCTTTTCTTGTTTTGCAGCTAACAGGCAGCCCTGGGCTGACGGCGCTAGTGTTTGGGGTTCAGGGGTTGCCCCGCGCGGTGTTGATGCTGTGGGCGGTGCGGTGGTGGACCGGTCAAGCCCGCGTAACGTTATGCTGATAACCAACCTGCTTAGGTGTTTGCTGGTGTTTCTGCTCGCTTATCTGATTTATAGCGATCAGATTTCCCTTACCGTTATCTTTGTGGTGGCACTTGCGTTTGGGCTTGCTGACGCTTTCTTTTATCCGGCGGCAACATCTGTTGTGCCTGCGGTGGTTGAGAAGGAAAACCTGAAGGCGGGCAATGCCATTATGCAGGGGTCTGTTTGGGTAGGTGTCATTCTGGGGCCTGCCATTGCCGGGCTGGTGATTGCGGGTGAGGTTACCACCATGGGACATGACACCGGCCTTGATGGTGCAACCTTTGACAGTAACCGTGCCGGGTTTGCGCGCGCGTTTTTCCTTGATGGGCTTACTTTCGCTTTCTCTTTTCTGACGCTTCTGTTTGTTCGCACTCGCTCGCTCAAGGATGAAGACGAGGCCCAGAAAAAAACATCCATGCTTGCCGAGGTGAAACAGGCCGTGAAATGGGTTTGGTCCGTGCCTGCTATTCGCCTTGGTTTTCTCGGTGTTGCCGTGTTGGAGTTTTTCTTCCAGACACCTATTTTTGTTGGCCTTCCCGCCCTGATGAAAGAGCGCTTTCTGGAGCCCGCTTATGTCTACGGCCTGATCGTTGCGGCGTATGGCACGGGTGCACTTGTGGGCGCTGTCGCAGCAGGGTCCTTTACCTGGCCTGCCCGTGAAAACCTGGTCCGCACCATGTTTTTCATCTTTATCGGTTCTGGCGCTTCCATCGGGCTGATTGTTCTTTATGAACCCTACTGGTTCGCCATGATGCTGTTCCTAATCTTCGGCTGCATGGACAGTTATATCTGGGTGCATTTCACCACCTTTGTGCAGCAATCCACGCCCGAGGCACAAATGGGCCGGGTGATGAGTATCTTCATGTTCATGTCGGTGGGGCTTGTGCCGGTGGCCAGCATGTTGATGGGTGTAGCCTTTGAATGGAACCTAGAGATTTCACTTATCATTGCGTCATTTGTGATTGTGCTCAGTTGCTTCTTTATGGCGCTACACCCTGACAGCAAGCGGGTTCCCGCACTGGTCGACACTGATCAATAACGGTAAAATCTGTACGCTAAAAAAATTAGGAAGAGAAACTAGTAAACTATTGTTAATAAAAGAGAATTGGAAACTACTACTTTCTTGCATTCTCGAACGAAAGTTTACTGGAAGTTCCCTACCTCAAAGATTTATGGTGCTAGTACGACAGTATGGCGAGGCCCTAAGAGCGCTATCTGAATATCTGAACCATCATAGAAGTTGTTAAGCAACCGGATGGTGCCTGAGGATTGTTCAGAATCCATGTGCAAATTTCCAGAAATGTTTTGTTCTGGTTTCTTATGACTTGCCACCATTGGGGAAAGTGGCATGCAGCACCAATCATATGACTGGGTTGGGATGATGAATCAGGCTGGGGCAAGGCAACATGACCTGTTCCAGCAGCTTGAAAAAGCGAACTTCGAGCATCTTCTTCAGCATTATTCTGAAAAGGCAGATCCGTACGGAACGCTTGCCGATTATATGTTGTTTGGTGCTGCGGCAATATTGGGGCGTCACCGGCAGGCATCAGACGCAGTGCTTGCCTACCATGGTCGGCTGAATGAAAAAACCAAAGCTGCTACACTCGTGTTTTGGGCAGAAGAGGCGATTGCACATCAGCAATATGCAACAGCCGAGGCATTTGTTGGGCCGCTTATGGCAGCTTTTGGCAAAGACCCGTTTCTCAATATGTTGATGGCTACCTGCTGTTTCCATCAACAGAATCTTTCCAAAGGGTGGGCTTATTTGAATGCCGGACTCACCAGCGCACCAGCCTATGTTTCGCTTCACAGCCTTAAATGTCAGTATCATCTGAGCGAAGGGGATTTGGACGCTGCCAAGTCTGCTGCGAAGCAGCTTCTCGTCCATGACCCGGTAAATCAGGTTGCTTTTAATATTCTGTCGCGCCTTGGTCCCGCCGACATAGATCAAGGGCTGATTGAACAGTTTGAAACACACGCTCGCGAAGAGGAACTGGCTCCTGCAAATGCGGCTGCCCTCTTGTTCGATATTGGCCGGGTGTATGATGCGCGTGGCCAATATGACAGGGCATTTGATGCCGTTGCGCAGGCCAATGAAAATATGAAAGCCATCCCGCAGGTGGCTGGTCGCCGCTTTAGCGCGGACCAGGAATACCAAAAGTTTGTGGATGCCTGCGGGCTCTATGATCAGTTGGAGCCCAATGCGGAGGAAACCGCCTTCACACCCGTGTTCATTGTCGGGTTACCCCGCACCGGCAGCACACTGCTGGATCAGGCGCTGTCATCACACCCAGAAAGCGTGAGCTTTGGTGAAAGTGACATTATCCCGAGCATTGCCAAAGAGGCAGAGGATTTGTTGCTGGCCGGTAAACTATCGGAAGCGCAGGAAAAAATTCCTGAATGGCAAATGGCTTTTTTTGAACGCGCAACCCGGGAGTATTCGAAAAAAAAGCATGAAGGCCCTTTTCAAACAGGGCCCAAATTCATCATTGATAAAATGCTCGGTAACAGTCGCCATTTGGGGCTGATTGCGAAATTGTTTCCTAACGCGGTTTTTCTGAACAGCCGCCGCAATGAGTTGGACGTGGGGCTTTCGATCTTCTTTTCGCCGCTCAACAGAACCAACCTTTACGCTACGGACCTGAATGCCATTGGCGATTTCATTGTGCTTGAAGACCGCATCATGACCTTCTGGCAGCAGCAAGGGTTCAGCGTGCCGACCGTAGCATATGAAAATATGGTTGAGGCAACAGAAACAACCTTGAAACAGGTTCTCTCCCACGCCGGGATGACATGGCATGATGATTGCCTGAAATTCCACGAGCAGACACGGGCTGTTCATACCTACAGCGCCCATCAGGTACGCAAAGCCATTTATAAAAACTCTGCAGGTCGCTGGCGTAACTACAGTAAGCAGATCGCGCCGTTGCAGGACATGCTGAAAGCCAATGTGACGCAGCAAGTTTCCTATTCTTCAGATGCCTATGGTTTGAGTGAGGATTTAGGCCGCTAATACCCTATTTCAGATAGCTAACCGGTTCCTCTATTGAGTTTTGGGTTTTTTTCTCGTTATACAGTCGTCCACACTTTTTACTGGGTGGGGTGTATAGAAGAGGGCGAGAATGCGCGGTTATTTTGCGATTGGAATTGATCAGGCATCAAAGGCGGGGAATGTGGGCAACCTGATCCGCACCGCGCATGCTTTTGGCGCCAGTTTTGTCTTTGCAGTGAACCCCAAGGTGATGAAACACAACGGCGAACTGGTCACCAAGGACTTCACGGATACCAGTAAAAGCCACCAGAATATCCCCTTTTTCAACTATGAAACCGCAGCGGATGTGGAAGTGCCGCAAGGCGGCCAGCTTGTTGGGATTGAAATTACTGATGAAGCAATTGACCTGCCCAGCTTCAAACACCCGACACAGGCCGTTTATGTGCTGGGCGGGGAGCGATCATCGCTTAGTAAAGACATGCTGGCCCGCTGTGATAGCATCATCAAAATCCCGACAAAATTCAGTCTTAACGTGGCAACGGCTGGTGCCATCGTTATGTATGACCGGCATAGGGTGTTGGGTGGCTATCCGGAGCGCCCGTTGATGACGGGCAAGCGGCCAGAACCGAAGCCGGCTCATGTACATGGTGCGGTCAGGAACCGGCGGCCCAAGAAGGCATTGCCCCAGTAGGCGGGAGTGCGGCAATAAAAATCAGGGTTTCACGAAGCTGATACTTGCCCGCAGCTCTGATTGACGATTAAATGTGCCCATACGGACGAAAAAAGTAGGATACGCGATGAAATCGGCCTTGTTATCAGTGATTTTTCTGGCTTCAACCCTTATGGCGGTAGGACAGGCAGAAGCCCAAAGCGAAAAGCGTCGCCACCTTGGCGCTTACCGCGATTGGGATGCCTTTGTTTACACCTACCCGAACGGCCAGAAAACCTGCCACATGATTTCAAGCCCGAAATCAAGCCGCGCCAGCCGCGCGGGCGCACGCCGCGGCGACATTTATGTAATGGTATCCCACCGGCCTGAATACGGCGTTACTGGTGAAGTGAATGTGGTGGTGGGCTACCCGATCCGCCAGGGGCAGGATGCGCGGCTGCAAGTTGATGGCCGCAGCCGGTTTGAGTTTTTCACCGAAGGGTCGGGCGCGTGGGCATATGACCCGGCTGATGACGCCAAAGTGGTTGCAGCCATGCGGCGCGGCAACCGGCTTGTGGTGAACGCGACCAGCCAGCGCGGCACCGACACCACTGACACCTATTCTCTTTCCGGCTTCACTGCTGCTTATAATGCCATCACGGCAGCGTGCCGGTAGGCATGGACTCTTTTGACCAAGAATTGGTCGAGAATCTGGCAATAATCGCAGTGATAGCGATGGCGTTATTAGCTGGAAACATTCTGGCTAACTACTTCAATGAAAAGTTTGCCATCGCAAAAGGGTACCAAACTCATCTTAGTTCCATGCGCTTGGCTGCATTATTTACCTTGGTTCCTGTGGTGGTCCCTGTGCTGGACAAAGTAGATAAAAATGGAAGCCCAGAATCTCAACTATCAGCCTTAGAGGCATTTGTTTTGGCGGTTGTTATGAGTGTTTTGGCGTACGGGCTGGTTACGCTTCGACGATGGACCATCTATGTGCTCGGAGTATTGTGGGCTGCCGGGCACATCGGTTTGTTGTTGATGGTGCCAATAGTTATGGGCCCATTAAATCCTCTTTACTTTACCCTGTTGGTATTCGTTTTGTTTTCATGGGCTGTGTATTCACAATTGAGACACGGATATAAATATCTGAAACCCCGATGGGCTGACTACCGTTAGTAGATGACAGGAGCTTCTCTTTGTATCTACTTTGTCCTGTCCTGTGCGAACAGTACCCCTTGCGAACAATAGCTGATAAAGTTAGCGTCTTTAATCAAAGGCGTGGGCGATGGAATTGGTCGAAGGTAAAAATATTGTTGTGACGGGCGCAGCCTCCGGTATCGGTGCTGCTGTTGCGAAGCATCTGCGTGCTGAAGGCGCGCATGTCATTGGCATAGACATCAATGAAGCTGATGGCTGTGACGAGTTTTTTGCCGCAGACCTAAGCAAACAAGCCTCTATTGATCAGCTACTGGCGGCATTGGCCAATGATATCGACGGTCTTGCCAATGTGGCTGGCCTGCCACCAACGGCACCTGCTGAAATGGTGTTGAAGGTCAATCTTGTTGGCTTGAAATATTTCACGGAAAAACTGATCGAACGTCTGAGTGATGGTGCGTCCGTCGTTAACCTTGCATCCCTTGCCGGTTCAAATTGGGCTGTGTCCCTTGACCAGGTGCGTGCTGCCCTTGATCTGGACTTTGATAAGGTTGCGGCATTTGTCGAGGAACATGATATAGAAGCGCAGGTTGGTCGTTCCTATTTCCTCAGCAAAGAAGCCCTGATCGTTTGGACTATGAAAACCTGTTGGCGCTGGCGTGACAGGGGCATTCGCATGAACGCTGTTTCGCCCGGTGCGGTTGACACGCCTATCCTGAAAGATTTCCTGAAAACGCTGGGCAACAAAGCCAAAGAAAACCGCGATGCGATGGACCGGCCCGCAACGCCAGAGGATATCGCACCCGCTGTCGCCTTTCTGCTTTCTGATCAAGCGGGATGGTTCCGGGGCGCAAACTTGGCACTTGATGGCGGTCAGTTCGCCCATATGGCCGCCATGAGGTTCGGTTTTTAGCTGTACAGTCTGTGTTTCGGCGCGTATAAGGCGCGCCAGATTAACCGCCCGTCTTCGTGGAACGCGAAGGGGCTTTTAGGACCTGGCGCGAGCACGCACTCGCAAAAGGCAAGGTGAAAAAATGCAGATTACCCCGTCAGGCGACGTGCCTATCGTCGCGAACCGCCCCAATCTATCCGAAGCCGACAAGCGTAATATCCTTGGTCTTGATCGCGCTGAGCTAAAGGAAGCCATTGCGTCCATCGGTGTGCTCGAAAAACAGGTGAAAATGCGCACGGCACAGGTATGGCACTGGGTGTATCATCGTGGTGTCGCGAGCTTTGATGACATGCTGAATGTCTCGAAAGATGTGCGCGCCAAGCTTGCGGATCATTTCATCATCAAGCGGCCAGAGATTGTTGAGGCACAATATTCCAACGATGGTACCCGCAAATATTTGATCCGCTTTGCAGACGGTAATGAAGCGGAAACCGTTTATATCCCTGAAGAAGATCGTGGTACGCTGTGCATCTCGTCTCAGGTTGGTTGCACGCTGAATTGCAAGTTCTGTCACACAGGCACCATGAAGCTGGTGCGCAACCTGACAGCAGCTGAAATTGTTGCCCAGATGATGATCGCGCGCGATGACCTGGGCGAATGGGAAAATCCAACCGAAGGCCGCCGCGTCACCAACATTGTTATGATGGGTATGGGTGAACCGCTCTATAACTTCGACAATGTTAAAAAGGCGCTTGAGATTGTGATGGACGAAGAAGGCATTCAGCTTTCCCGCCGACGTATCACACTATCCACATCAGGTGTTGTACCGCATATGGAGCGCTGCGGCGAAGAGATTGGCGTGAACCTTGCGGTTTCACTGCATGCGGTGCGCGATGATGTGCGTACCGACATCATGCCGATTAACAAGAAATACGGCCTTGAAGAAGTGTTGACCGCCTGCGCCAACTATCCGGGTGCGCACAATGCACGGCGTATCACGTTCGAATATGCCATGCTGAAGGGTGTAAACGACAGTGACGCAGATGCCCGCGAGCTGGTGCGCCTAATCCGCAAGTATAAATTACCTGCCAAAGTGAACCTGATTCCGTTTAACCCATGGCCGGGCACAGACTATGAGTGCAGCGACTGGGACCAGATTCAGCGTTTCTCCGACATCGTTTATGAAGGTGGCATTTCCGCGCCGATCCGCACACCACGCGGACGCGATATTATGGCCGCTTGTGGTCAGCTAAAGTCAGCGTCCGAGAAAAAGTCGAAGGCTGAACTGGCGCGCGAAGCAGCTGCCGTGGCTTCCGCACAAGCAGAGGCGACCCACCATACGTCAACCGGGCTGACTTAGCGTGGCTGATATTAAACTCAGAGACTATCAGACTGATGACCGTGAGGGATGCCTCGCGCTTTTGGACGCCAACACGCCTGATTATTTTGCGGCTGTTGAACGGCCTGCTTTTGAGGCATTTCTTGATGATATTCCCGGTACCTATCTGGTGCTTGAAGATGCCGGGCGTGTCGTTGGCTGCGGCGGGTATATCCCCCTGCCGGAAACACGCGTGGCACACACCAGTTGGGGCATGGTACACCCGGACTATAAGGGGCGCGGTCTTGGTAAGCGCTTGTTTGAAGCGCGGATTGAAGCGGTGAAAGCCCGGCGTGACGCAGACCGCATCCGGGTGGTCACAAGCCCGCAGACCGCCAGTTTTTTTGTGCAGTATGGCTTCAAGGAAACCCGTCGCGAGAAGGACGGCAACGCGCCCGGTATTGACCTTGTAGAGATGTGGCTGGAGCTTTAAGTCAGCATTTCGGCCCGGTCGGCAAATCCGCTAGTTTTTGGTAGCGCATCTCATAGGTCTGGACCCAGTCACTGGAGCCATTTGCACGGCGGAAGATGTCTGCCTTATAGCTGTTTGGCGTTATGTCATATTCAATGGCTTTTACGTCAAAATCTTCTTTACCGGAGTATCCGCCCGGTACGATGGTTTCACGTGTATCGCCGACCTTCCGAGATGTAAAGCCGCTCCAGCGGCCAGCCTGCGCATTGAGGAAATGAGCTTTCCAAACACCTGCGTAGGCGTCGTACGCACGAATGCTTGTCGAATAAAAACCCGGTGCCCGGAAACAACTCTGAACTGTTCTGCCATCCTGGTGATAGTAGGCGGTAACATGGGATTTGTTCTGGAGTGCCCTTCGGGAACCGTCAGGCCCGATCAGCGTGATACTTGTTTCCCATTCCCCACGCAGATAATCAAAGTCGGCATGCCGCGGGTTTGAGGCGTCTGGTTCACCGTAAAGAGATGTTTCAGCCTCCAACGCTGTGGTGGTCGTGGAGGCAAAGCATGTTACCGCGATAAGTGCGGCTACATTGGCGATTATTGTGGATAGTTTATTCATTCGCTGTCTAGAACTATTGGTTTTTGCTGCTGTAGCAGATGTTCAAGCCTTATTGCAGGTTGAGGTTTTGCTCTTGGGACGTGTCCCTGTTACAGTGGGTCAAACACAGGATGGGGGAGTATCACTTTATGAAATCAGTGCTTTTGGCGATGGCGGTTGCGGTTTCTGCCTCAACACTGCTGCATGCCGCCGAGGAAAAACCCTTTGAACCAGCTGAAGTGCCTGAAAGCCTGTCTGCAAAGCTGGAAGGCTTGAGTGAAGAGGAAATCAATTTCCTGCTTGGTGAAAAGGCCCTGTCATTTGCGGAACGGCACGACATTCTTTTTGATCGCCTGAGCAGCAAATCGCCAGACGCAATCGCCGCCTATGTGCGGGCAATGATCCGGGTTACGGAACTGTCGAAGTTTAACCCGGAAACCGATATGGCTTCTATACCGCTGAATACAGAGTCTGGTGGTTTTAACCGCTGGCGGATACCTCGCCCTGCCGAGTTTGATACCCCGCGGGAGCCCGGTCCGATTAATATCAACCGCTATTTTGGGTCAGGCCCGAAGCTTGGCATCCCTACCTTTCTCAACATGCCGGTTGCGGTAACACCGCAAGACCTTGTGGCCGGAGAGGTTGAAGTGGCGATTATGGGCGTGCCGCTTGATACGGGTACCGGTTTTCGGGGCGCGGCCTATGGACCAAGGTCTGTGCGCACGGGCAATATCTATAAAGGTGCCAGCCCTGTTGAACCCCAACATATGCATACGATGGTGTCCCCCACCAATGAGCTTAGGATTGTTGATTACGGTGATATCGCGGTGGACCAACTGAGTTTGGAGCGCAGCATTGGCCATATCCGCAAGATGGTGCGCGATGTTGCGGCAGCAGGGGCTATTCCAATGATTGTTGGGGGCGACCATTCGTTGATGTACCCGGATGTTGCAGGCGTTGTTGATGTTTACGGCCCGGGTAATGTGGGTGTGGTGCATTTTGATGCCCACTATGATGCGGGACGCGGCAGCCCGCATCTGCTGTCGCACGGGCAACCGGTTCACCGCCTGTTCTCTGAGGGGCTTGTACCCGGCCCGAACTTCATTCAGGTGGGTCTGCGCGGTTACTGGCCCAGCAAAGCCGGGTTTGAATGGATGCGTGAACACGGCCTGCGCTATCATACCATGGCGGAAATTGAAAAAGACGGTTGGGATCAGGTGATGAAACGCGCCATGAAAGAGGTGCTTGAAGGGCCCGAATATATCTATATCTCGTTTGATATTGATGTGCTTGATCCGGCCTACGCCCCAGGCACCGGCACACCGGAACCGGCAGGCCTGACAACACGGGAAGTGTTTCCGATTGTGCGCCGGATATGCGCGGAAAAAAATGTAGTTGGCTTTGAGCTGGTTGAAGTGAACCCGCTTGTCGACCCCGGCTATACAACAGCACAGAATGCAGACCGTATTTTGCGGGAGTGTTTAACAGGCATTGCCATGCGTAAGCGCGGTATTACAGAGCCGCATTATCTTAGCCCGCTGACGATTGACCATAAGCAGGATTGATCCATGCAAGCTAAAGCGTTTCTGGCTGGCGTCTTCCTACTATTGTCCGGCTGTTTGAATGAACCTCAAACGGTGTCCATTCAAATGGAGGATGATGCCAACGAGGGCTATCCGCTTTCTGTTGATTTAATCGCAGTTGGTTCAGGCACACTTGCTGATCACCTGATGGCGCAAGGGCAAAATTGGTTCAGCAACAGGCAATTCCTGATGCAGAACCATGCAGACCAAATGCTTGTGAACCATTATCAGCTTATGCCGCTTGCAAAGCTGATTGGCGATGGTGAACAGCCTGCCCATATGGGGGAGTGGCCAACGCTTGAAAGCGCTGAAACCATCTATCTGATGGTGGGTAACTTCATCGAAGGAACCCGTATCTTGAAAGTCGCGCCTTCAAGCTTGAAGAAGGTGACCATCAGCGACAATGATTTTATTTTAGCATTCAAATAAAGCTAGGGAACGGCAGTATTGATTTGTACCGCTGCGCGTTTCTGTTGCCATTGCTGGTCTGCTCGTTTGATGTGGCCTTTCTTGTTCAGGGAAAAAAGGGTTTCGGCAAAGATATTGGCATTCAGATAAAGTTTGCTGTCAACCACCGACCAGTTCTTCGGGTTGATGTCGACAATATTGCCATTCGACATGGCATAGGCGCAGTAACCGCCATACTGGGGTAGAAATTCTTCGGGCTTAGCTCGGAACGCCTGAAGGTTCTCTGCTGTTGCGAAGTGGTAGGTGACGCCTTTATGGCTGGCCTGAAATATCGCGTCACCACTGATAGCTTTGTTTTCCGAGAAGTAGGCAACAGGGTCATAGCCTTTTATGCCAAGGCCGGTTGGCGCATTTATCACCGTTTCAGGTGTGAGCGAGCTTTTACCGCATGCGGCAAGCAGCATCGGGAGCAAAAAGGCTAAAGCGCGCATCGGCCAGCTTCCTCTAGTTCAACCTGCTGGCAGCCTAGGGGTTTAGTGAAGGGCGCGCCATTCAATACGCTTCACAGCCCGGTGAAGCGTCAGGACTGTCTTTGCATAAACAGGGTCACTTCAGCCCAGACGATACCGAATTTCTTGATGTAGGAACGGTTGACGATTGTGTTGGCGTCGAAGGCCCACATCCAGTCCTGAAAATTCACCTTATAGGATGAGTTATTGACCGGAAGTTCCATCTGATAGCCCCAGTAAAGCGCGTTGCCAAAACTTTCACCCTGTGCGGTGTTCAATATGTCGTGCGCTCTGCCTTCATATTGATCTGCACCATTGCGTGTGATTGTCCACACTCGCTTTTCCGGCCCGTCACCCAGACTGTAGGTGAAGGTTTCATCAAGCGTGAGGGTGTCACCTTTCACGCTACCATCGATCAGCACTTCGAAGCGTTGCAATATATTGCCGTCTCGCCCTTGAACAATGCCCCACCCTTTGACATCGCCGTCAAAGAAAGTGAATAAATCAAGCTCGGCACCTGCATCCTGATAGTTTTCGCCGTCGATGGACACCGAACAGGCACCAAGGGTTAGGGCGCTTGCCGCTACAGCCAGATACTTCATGAGATTTCCTTTCCAATCAGCCGGTCCCGAAACTTGGGAACAGATGTGTTTTCCCCGAGCCAAATCCGGAAAAACCAGGCGGTAAAAAATGGGTCGTCGACCGACCCAATAGGCTTATCGCCTTCATAGAACTGGGCGTGTCCCTTCTCATCTCGCACCCCGACAATGCGGGTGCCCTTTTTAACATCAGGGAAGATATCGAGTGATATTTGCCGCCATTTTTCGAGTAGTTCTTCGTCGTCGAACCCCTGGCTACGCAGTTCCTTCACCATCCGGTCCGCAATCTGTTTGCTGGAAACTTTGCGCAGATAGGTGAAGCTCAAGGCAAATGGTTCTGTTTCTGACCAAACGCCATCGGGGGCGTAAAGCTCCGCGTCATAGACTTTCCAGAACAGGAATTTAAGCCGCGCTTCACCAACCAGTGCCGGGTCTTGCATATGCTTGAGCGCAACTTCCACAGATGCGACAGCGGAGGACGCAGATACCAATGATAGAAAAATGCCAAAAACGAGAGAGCGTATCATCAGTTAACGACCCTTGGATCAGTGGTGGGGGTTTCAAGTTCAGACGGAATTGCCTGATCAATCCGGCGAGTGATGAACCCAATCACTGTCATCACAGAGAGCCATGACAGGCCAATAATCAGCATTGCATTCGTGGTTGGCACACCAAAGGAAACCGCACCAAGTTTCTGGCCTGCCATGTAACTGAAAGGGGCCAGTGCTGCCACGATAAGCGGCCCTAAAACCGGGCGACTTACAAACAGATTGAAGCTATGCAAAAGCGTACAGCAAAAGCTTAGCCAGATTGCCGCCAGCCAGAAGGGAACAGCAAGAACCGTTGGCGTGGGTGAAAACACATAGACGCCAGCGGTGCCCAGCAAGCTGTCAGCGGTGATACCAATTGATCCGCACATGATAACAAGCAGAAGGTCTGCTTTTCGGCGCGGGCTCCAGACAAAATGAAGGCCGAGCAAAACCAGAAGCAGGGGCTCCATGGTTTCTCGGCCAATAAGGGCAGTAAACCAGACAATCTGGTACCAAGCGGCATTTGCAATTTTATAATAAGCTGAGGTTTGCATACCCCCTGTTACGAAGGAAAAACCGGATTGGAGTTATTTTTCATCTTTTTTTGCAATTCGCTCTGCGGCTCTAACAAATTCCCACACCTCTTTTGAAAAGGGTGGTTCTGGACCGTCGGCAGGCCAGTCATCCAGATTGTCATATAATTTTCCGGCGCTGTTGGTCAGCACAGGGTCAATGTCGTAAATGGCTTGGGTCAGTTCATTCCATTCCTCTACAATTGCCTGTGCTTCTGGGGTTGCCGGGTCTGTGCCAACCAGTGCTTCCGTCCGCGCAAGCAAGGCTGGCCATTTTTGTTCGTGCTCTCTGACTGTTTCTTCAGACAGCTTCATTTTGGCGGTTTTCCAGCGTTCCTGTTCCTCGGGTGTGTAAAATTTATCCCAGACCTTTTGCCATTTTTCTTCGCTCACTGCGTGCTCTCCCATTTTGATGATGTTGCATAAAATGGAAAGGTCGGCGGGCTCGCCTGCGGCGGTGCATGCTATGGCTTCCTCAAGCATGGCAAGCTTTGCTTTTGCTTTTTCAAGTTCCTCAGCAGCCAGATCACGCTGCGCCATCAGGATGTCTTCGGCTTGCCAGTCGCTGGCGAACACAAGTTTTTTGATCTGGTTAAGGCTAAGGCCCGTTCGTTTCAGCATCTGGATATGCTGTAGCCGCGTGATATCCCGGTAGGCATACACCCGCTGTCGTGACTCGGTGCGTTGGGGTTTAAGAAGCCCAATATTTTCATAGTGCCTCAGCGCCCGAATGGTAATACCGGACCGCTTGGCAACTTCGCCTATCGACAATAGTTTCATCTGCCGCTTTCCTTCCCGGGCACTATTCATGGCCCCTGCCGTTACGTCAGGGGCAAGTATTTATTTTTATTCTTTTCTCTATTTTTTGCCAGCCGGCGCGAAACATTAGTTTTTCTGATGCCTGTTAAGGGAAAATTACCGCATGAGAGAGATTGACCGCCTGTAAGGTAAGCCTATACTGCGCCGCGCATGTTACAGGATCGGAGTCCCCCCATGGCCGACAAAATCAATAAAGTTGTGCTTGCCTATTCAGGCGGCCTTGATACCTCAATCATTCTTAAATGGCTTCAGGTTACCTATGACTGTGAAGTGGTAACCTTCACGGCTGACCTAGGTCAGGGTGAAGAGCTGGAACCAGCTCGCAAAAAGGCCGAGATGCTTGGCATCAATGAGATTTACATTGAGGATCTGCGTGAAGAGTTTGTGCGCGATTATGTGTTCCCCATGTTCCGGGCAAACACAGTTTATGAAGGGCTCTATTTGCTGGGGACTGCAATTGCCCGCCCACTGATTGCCAAGCGACAGATTGAAATTGCAGCAGAAACAGGTGCGGATGCCGTGTGCCACGGTGCAACCGGCAAAGGCAATGATCAGGTCCGGTTTGAACTTGGCTATTATGGCCTTAATCCTAACATCAAAGTGATCGCCCCGTGGCGGGAGTGGGACTTGTCATCCCGGACCGCCCTCATTGACTTTGCTGAGAAGCACCAAATTCCTGTACCGAAAGACAAACGCGGCGAAAGCCCGTTCAGTGTGGATGCAAACCTTTTGCATACGTCAAGCGAAGGCAAGGCGCTTGAAGACCCATGGGACGCTGCCGAAGAGTATGTTTACAGTCGGACAGATGACCCGGTGGCCAGCGCGCCAAATGAGCCTGAGTTCATCGAAGTAGAGTTTGAAAAGGGCGACGCGGTTGCCATCAACGGCGTGGCGATGAACCCGGCCACCCTTTTGACAGCGCTTAATGATTATGGCCGCAAACACGGTATTGGCAGGCTTGATTTGCTCGAAAACCGGTTTGTGGGCATGAAGTCTCGCGGCATATACGAAACACCAGGTGGGACCATCTTGCTTGCAGCACACCGGGGCATTGAGCAAGTTACCCTTGATAAAGGTGCTATGCACCTCAAGGACGAGATCATGCCCAAATATGCAGAGGCTATCTATAATGGTTTCTGGTTCAGCCCGGAGCGCGAGATGATGCAGGCCCTGATCGACAAGAGCCAGGAGTTTGTTGCTGGCACTGTCCGGTTGATGCTGTTTAAAGGTGCCGCCCATGTGGTGGGCAGGAAAAGCCCTTACAGCCTTTATTCGATGGAGCATGTCACTTTCGAGGAAGACAGCGTTTATGATCAGCGGGACGCTGAAGGCTTTATCAAGCTTAACGCACTTCGACTGCAACTGTTAAAGCAGCGTGGCAAAGTGGCAGAGCCGCCAAGCTACGACTAAAGGGGCAACTGGAACATGGGTGACGTTTTTCTGATTATCGGGCCTGTGTTTCTGGTTATGCTTTTTGGCTTCGGCTTTGGTAAAACCAGACTGTTTCCTGAAGGGTCAAGCGCGATCCTGATTGCCTTTACCTGGTATATTGCCATACCGGCCTTGATGTTTAGAGCGGTGGCGCCTGCTACGCTTCCTCAAGCGGAAGAATTGTTGCTGGTGCTGGGCTATTATTCCGCCTTGCTGGCTCTCTATCTGCTTGCGGTTCTTACATCAAAATTTGTCTTCAAACATTCTGCGGCTGAGCAGGGCGTTTTCGCGCTGTCTGCCTGCTTCATTAACGGTGGGTTTATTGGTATCCCAATTCTGGAAGGGGCTTTTGGTGCAGAAGGAGTGCGTTTGCTGCTGGTTATTCTGAGTTTCCACAGCCTGACCCTTTTGACCATTACGACAATCATTGCAGAACGGGCAGTGCGCACCGAAGGTGGGCCGGGCGTGCTGCGCAAAACTGTGTCCAGTCTCGGTCAGAATCCGCTTCTGCTTGCTCTCATATCGGGGCTTAGTTGGTCCGCGCTTGGGCTACCATTTCCGGAATGGCTTGATCGCTTGCTGGCGCTGCCGGCGCAGTCTGCGGCGCCAACGGGCCTGTTTGCAGCAGGGCTTGCGATTTCCCGCTTTCGTATCGCCGGGGACGTGCGACAGGCGGCTATTGCCGTTGCCTTCAAATTGGCCCTATTGCCACTGATGGTGCTGGTGACAACTCATTATATTCTGAAGTTGCCAGAACTGTGGGTTGGTGTCGCGACCATAACTGCGGCATTGCCCACAGGTATGGTCGCTTATACTTTTGGCGAAAAATATGGCGTTGGGTCACGGCGGGCTGCAACCACCGTGGTTATCTCAACCGCGCTGTCGGTTGTCACACTTTCCGGTTTACTGGCGTTCTTTTCGGTCTAGGGCAAACGCTCAAAATGTAGGGGTTGACCAACCACATCGATCCGCACAATGCGCTGTGGCAGGCTTTTCGTCACATAAACTATATTCTCGGGCGTGCCATTCTGGATATGAACTTTGTGGGCCTCAAACTGCCTGCAGGTGTTTCAACTGTTTCGGAGCCAACGTGCGCCAGCGTGATATTTTCAATGCTGTTGGAAAGGGTATTGTACCATGGCAGGTCGACAGAGAAGCCATCTTCCCATGGCAGTCCGGCAATCACGCCAAAAATGCTGAGGCGGATGATACTGTCAGGGTGATCAGCGTTGCTCAGGTCTACGTTTCGTGGCTCTTTACCCTCCTGTGACACCTTCACACCGCCCGTCATGGCACCATTTTTCCATTTCAGGTCAAAAACATTTTTTGAGGCACCAGTGGCAAAGTCGATGAAATTGCTGATGGGCATCAATGTTTCTGCGTCGATAACCCCTTTAGCGGTCTCCAGAATGTTAGGTTGCATCTCGGTTCGATCCCGGATGACATAGGTGTCGCCAGAGCGTTCCCAGCCGTAGGTCATGCTGCCCACTTCGTTACCACTGTTGAGCATTTTCATTGAAAATGTGGATACATCGGCCCTGTCCAGGTCGACGAGGGCACGCCACGAGGTATCGTCGGCAGCGCCTAAACCGCTTGTACCAATAAATATGCCGATTGATGCCAGAATGTGTTTTTTCATATTATCCCCCTGTATCTGATTGGCTGATAACCAGACCATCAAAGTGCCCATCTGTATTTGTGGAGATATGGCACTTTAAAGCTGGCAAAGCCCTTGTTTTCCGGCGAAGCGCCCCACATCATAGGTGAGTGGATGCCTATTGATCGAACACCTAAGGAAAAGCGCCTAGCCAATGAAACTCTATTACTCCAAAACATCGCCCTACACGCGCAAAGTGTTACTGGTAGCCCGTCACCTGGGACTAATTGATGACATTGAAATTATTGCTGAGAACCCTCCGGAGCCGAGCGCAGCATTTCTGGAGGCGAACCCGCTTTCCAAGATACCGGCGCTTGCGGTGGATGGGGAGCCCGCTCTTTTTGATAGCCGGGTGATCGTGGAGTATCTGTTTGATCGTGCCGGCATGAATGATGCCGGTAGAGCCAAGACAGAGATTTTGAAACGACAGGCGCTAGCTGATGGCATGACGGATGCTGCGCTTTCGCTTGTTATGGAAGGCCGCCGCCCGGAGGTGGAGCGATCAACCTATTGGGCAGAGCGCTGGCATCAAGCCATTGACCGCAGCCTTGCCCATTTGGAAGACGGTGCGGTGAATGCGCTTGAGCATTGGAACCTTGATGCAATGGCAACCGCATGTGCGCTCGATTATCTTTGCTTCAGGCTGCCAGAAATTGACTGGCAGGACAAATTCCCAGAAACAGCGGCCTGGTTTGAACACGCACGCCGCCGTGAGGATATGGTCGCCACGGACCCTCGTTAAAGGAAAGACATGCGCCTGAGCAGTTCGCGAAGTTTCTGAGCGGTTACCGCCTCTAATCTTAACGTTTAACACCGCAGCTTACATCATTCCTGAAGCAAAAAATGCTTCAGGAGGATACAATGAAAATTACCCTAGCAATGATGACGTCGGCTTTAGTGATGTCGGTTGCTGCCCCGGTTGCGACAGCTCAGGAAACAGCCAAGAAGACGATAAGCTACTCCTATGTTGAAGGCGCTTTTGTTCATAATAATTTCAACGCAAATGGCGTTGGCATTAACGACCGTGACGGCATTGGTAACACCGCAGATGACAATTTCGGCACGCTTGGGGAAGCAACCGGCAATGGCGGTGGTGCGCGCCTTTCTTATACGTTGCCGTTTGGGTCTGAGAAAGCCGGGTTCCATGCCGTGTTGGACTATCTGCAAACAGGCCATGACACTGGGATAGCGATTGTTGACCAATTTGGCGCGCCTACGGCGGCTGGCACGGTTAATCTGGACCAGAAAGAGTTTCGGGCGGCGCTTGGAATTCACTCTAAAGCCAACAAGCACGTCAGCATTTTTGCTGAACTTGGCATCACTCGGAACAAAGTTGATTTTGGCGATGCATCGCTCGCGACGCCTGGCGGCGTGATAAACGCCAGTTTCGATGGTGCCAGTGGTAGCCGGACCGCCCTTGATGCCCGGTTGGGCGTACGGGGGATTATATTCGAGCGCACAGAACTGCTTGGGTATGCCCGTTATCACGGCAACGGAAAACTCGAAACTGCAGACGACGGCACTATCGGTTTTGGTGGTAAAGTCGTGGCCGGTGCCGGGGTTCTCTATCACTTGAGTGATCGGTTCCAGATTGGTGGCGATTATGAGTTCGGCACACCAGGTCGTGCCCGGTTGCTGGCAAGATTTACCTTCTAGGCTCTAGGCTGGCGCAGTCTCCCGCGCAGCCAAGAGACGCCGGACGCGATCAATTCGCGTTCGGCCTATCGGCAGAGAGTGACCATCGGTAAGGTCAATTTCATAGCGACTGCCTTCAAGGGAACGTAGCGCCCGAATTGCGTTTGCCTGCACCAGAAACGACTTGTGGCTGCGGATAAATTGCTCAGCCAAGACTTCCTCAAGCCGACTAAGCGGTTTGCTATGAAACTTCACAGAACCGTCCAAAAGCGTTGCTTCTGAATATTTATCGGCACCTTTGAAAAAGATGATATTTTCAACATCAACCGTTTCAATGCGTGTACCGGCATCAAACGAAATTTGTTTAGCGGCGTGTTTGTGTTTGGTGTCAGGTTGGCAAAAGCGATTTAAAGCGACTTCCAGTCTGGAACGAGTGAAGGGTTTTGCCACAAAGTCGAGGACACCCAGATCAAATGCCTCAATCGCACGAGACGTTTCCGCAGAAACTACAATTGTGTGCGCAGATTTTGCGGTAAATTCCCGCAAAAGTTCAAACCCGTCTTCGCCTCGCAAGTTGAGATCAAGCAAAATCAGGTCAATGCTTTGATCTTTAAGGAGTTGCCGTGCTTCTTCGATGTTTGCAGCATGGTAACTTTGGGAAAGCCGGGTTTGGAGAAACTCGCCAGCAAGGCGCACCAACCGCTTGGCCACGACAGGCTCGTCTTCGACTATCAACAAAGAAAAGGCCATCGCGCCCTGGTTATCCTCTCAGTATCTCAATCTCTGAAATCCAGTTTGACCCTACCTGTTCTGATCTGAAGCGGAAAGCTTTTCCGCAAAACTCCTCAAGGCGTGCAAGCACATAACGGGTACCAAGGCCGGTTCCAAGCGGACTATCAGTGGGTGCGATAATCGGCACAGACAGCTGGTGTCGCGAGCCGGTTTTGGTGGTTTGTGAGGATAAGGTGAAACTTACTTCTTCGCCGCGATAATCATTGTGGTTGAAGGCGTTTTCGATGAGGGTGTGAAAAATGGCAGGCGGTATTTTACTGTCCAGATCAGCGTTTTCTGAATGCAGGGTTATACTACTGCCTAGTCTTTGACTCATGAGTTTTATGTGGGTTTCACACAGCTCAACCTCGCTCCGCATTTGCACTTCACTGCGGTCAGAGAAGTCGATTAGAATTCGAAATTCTGTGGCCAGCATGTCGACAAAATTAACAGCATCATCTGGGCTGGTTTCAATCCATTCCATCAACGCCGTCAGCGCATTCATCAGGAAATGGGGCCTGATGTTTTGTTTCAAAAGGTCGCCGCGCAATCGTGCTGACAAGAGAGAAAGGCGCTGGGTTTCTCTGTTTCGTCGGTATATATCGACGGCCAGTTCAGTGCCAAACAACAGTGCAACAGAGCCGATAAACAGCATCTTTTCGTCAGGCTGTATCAACAGTGCGACCATGCCGAGGATGCTTGCAGCGCCCATAAGTTTGGCGGTCGCGGGCACTGTCTTCCATGCAGCTGCTGTCATGAGCAGAATGTACAGTCCTAGGAACAGCAGGGCGCGAGTGTCTGTGTCATATGGGCCAATTGGGGCAACTGCCAGTGCAAGGGCAATAAGGCCGCCGCCGGCCCACACAAAGGGCCTCTGCAGCTTCAGCCTTAGGGCGCTGTATAAAGCGATAGCAAGAAGGAACGTAATCGTAAGAGCTGCAAGCGCGGTCTCTACGCCGGGTTGCCACAGGTAGGGGTATGGTGTGAGGAATTTAGCTCGGTCCAGATAGATAATGCTGCCTGTTGCAAAGGTTATCAGGGCTGCAAGTCTGTATGTGAGGGCGTTTGGTCCGCGCCACCCGACGTATAGAAAGTATCCACTGGCAAGATAGCTGGAAACAGCAACCAGAAACACGATGACAACGGTGAAATGTATGCCGAAGAAGTCTGATGAAAGGTCTGTGGGATAGATGCCCAGATCAATATTTTCGCCTACCGGAAGGCCCTTCGCCTGAATATGGATGTAGAGCCAGTGGTTACCATCCGAGAGGTTGCTTACTGGCAACATCAATCTGCTAAATTCGGGTGCGGACCCACCCCGATATTTATTGGACCCAATTAGGGCCCCGTCCCAATAGGCGTCATAAAGCCCTTTTACTTGCAAGCTCAGCGCTAGCGGATTTTGAGCTTGTAAGGCGTCGTTCCAAACAAGAGAAATTTCCTGCCTGAACCAGATATCGCCGCCGTTTGCCGGTGTTTTCCCGGTGAAAGCTTGCCAGTCAGATGCCTGGCTTGCGGCTGATAAGGAACTGGCATCAATGTCCAACTGCTGTGGGGGGGCGCCGGTTATCAAAACCTTTTGTGCCGTGGCGCCTTCCAGGGGCCACCATGTGCACAGCAAACCTAGAAGAAAAAATTGAAATATGCAGGACCGAATGTTCATCCGGTCATCATACTGATCTGGTCAGGGTGGTGACACCCAGAATGCGTGAACGCCTCAACCGCCTACAAAAGCGTTTTTCAAACCATCAAGAACAAACTGTGTTGCCAGTGCTGCAAGGATAACACCAAGCAGCCGGGTGAGGACGGCATTCACCGTTGGCCCCAGCAATTTCATCACCGGTCCAGCAGCAAGAAACACCAACAGGCATATTAGCATAACCACCAGCAAAGCGCCCGTAACGGCTAGTTGAGCAGTGGTATTTGTACCTGCATCAGCAACGGCAAGCATGATTGTTGTGATTGCACCCGGGCCTGCAAGCAACGGCAAGGCGACTGGAAAAACAGATACATCCTCAAAGAATTCGTCCATCTTCTCCGCAGCTTCGCGTTTTCGTTCTTGTCGCTTTTCAAAAACCATTTCGAGCGCGATAATGAAGAGCATCAAACCACCCGCAACCCTTAGTGCATCAATTGAAATCCCGAGTGCGCCGAGGAATGGTTCCCCCGCAAAGGCGAAAAAGATCAGAATTAAGGTGCCGATGAGAGTGCCTTTAAAAGCCATTTTTCGTTGGTGTTTGGGGGGCGTGTCTTGTGTCAGGCCAGCAAAAACCGGCGCAATACCAACCGGGTCAATAATCACGAACAAGGCAATGAATGCGGATACAAAAATCTCGTACAATGATGCCTCCTACAGGAAATTAGTGGTCTCTAAAGGGTTAGTTATTCTGCATGCAGGTTGCGGTAACTGTATTGCGCAGCAGGCAGGCAATGGTCATTGGGCCGACACCGCCGGGCACAGGTGTGATCGCGGAAGCGCGCTCTGCCGCTGTAGCAAATTCCACATCCCCGACAAGGCGGGTTTTTCCTTCACCGCGCTCGGGTGCCGGAATGCGGTTGATACCAACATCAATCACAACTGCCCCTTCTTTGATCCAGTCGCCCTTCACCATTTCTGGTCTGCCAACAGCAGCAACCACAATATCTGCTGCCGCAACTTCTTCAGCCAGATTCTGGGTGCGGCTATGGGCAATGGTAACCGTGCAGTTCATATCCAGCAGCAGTTGTGCCATTGGTTTGCCGACAATATTGGAACGGCCCACAACAATGGCCTTTTTCCCGCTCAAGTCCTCGATTTGGTCTTCTAGCATAAGCTTGCAGCCAAGCGGCGTGCAGGGCACCATGCCATTGCCGCCGGTGGCCAGCAGACCGGAGTTTACCACATGGAAACCATCCACATCTTTCGCAGGGTCAATGGTTTCAATGACCGCTGCTTCATTGATATGGCCGGGTAAGGGCAATTGCACCAGAATACCATTAACCGCAGGGTCGTTATTCAGTTCCTGAACCTTGGTGATAAGGTCTTGTTGCGTAACGCTTGCGTCCAGTTCAAAGTGAAAGCTGTTCATGCCAACCTCAGCCGTTTGGCGAACCTTATTTTTCACATAAACCTGGCTCGCGGGGTCTTCCCCCACAATCACAACCGCAAGGCCAGGCGTTATACCGTGGTTTTCCTTGAGTGCGGTAACATCCGTCGCAACAGCGTCTCGAACCTTCTGTGAAAAAACTTTGCCATCGATCAAATTGGCTGACATTGACTTGCCCCCGCTATTGTCTCTGTGATTGCCCTGTCCCAAAGTATATCAAGCGCCAGACAGACCGTGGTCTGCAAGCAAATTCATAAACTGCTTTTCCAGAGCTTCGCTGTCTCCGGAAATCAGCATTTCTTTTTCTCTTGAATGTTGCCCCGCTATAATCTGAAAGGCGGATTGGGGCAACCTGAGTTTTTTGGCAAGAAGGACAAGAACAGCTTTGTTGGCTTTACCTTTTTCAGGTGCAGCAGTCACTCTGCATCGAAGTCGGTCTTTTTCATCCCTGCCCGTAGCGATCTTGTCCAGTTTGTTGCTTGAAGCTCCGGGCGTTACATGGAGACTGACAAGCACTCCTTCTTCAACCAGGCGGTAGAGCCTAGTAATTATAAATTCCAAATAGCGGTGCAATGTCGCTACGTAGCAATACCCGCATCGCAAAGATCAAGAAAATCAATATGATAGGGGAGATGTCGAGACCGCCCAGATTGGGAAAGAAGCGGCCAAGCGCCCGTCTGATTGGTGCAAGCGCGGGCTCGGTAATCGAATAGAGAAAGCGTTGTACACTTTGCACAAAAGGCTGGTAGCTATTGATGATGCCAAACATCACGAGCCAACTCATGATGATGGTGACGATCAGCAAAAAGTAATAGAATCCCAATACGGCATCAATCAGCCAAAAAAGTGCGGTCATTCTGCTTTTCCTTTGTGTCGTATCATGTTCGCGTCAATAGCCTCGATTTCAGGCGTGATTGTCACGAAGTTTGCAAGATATGTAAGGCGAAACCGTCCGTATTGCAATTAGGCGGCAGATATTGCCTGAATTTCCGAGTCGTTTGTTGGGCTTTGGGTTTTCGGCTCGGCAATTTATGCCTATACGGTAAATTTTGCCTACTGACGGGTGTGGCTGTAAAACTTGTTTGAAGGTGTAAGAGCGAGAAAATGGCTTTCTTTGGACCACAAAATTCGGGAGGATTGTTTGGCCTAGGTGGCCAGCAGCAAACACGCCCGCAAATTTTGGGGATCAGCAGTTCGCTCATCGCTCTTGATATTCAAGCGCGGCTTGCTTCGGCTTCAATCAACAGCCTCTCTGCTGAACAACGGTCGCAGTTCAGTGCAGATCGTGGTCCTGCGGTTCAAGCGCCCCAACTCGACGCAGAGCCGGACACCCTGAACGAGCGTATTCGTGAAGTACGGGAAATCACCAACTTCATCGATTTGAATGATCCGTCCCTTGAGGCGGTGGAAGACAATGTTGACCAGAAGGCAACATTTGTACTGTTCAATGCCTTGTCCAGTCTGCGCACCCTGGCGGAGTTTGCTGCTGAGGACAGGACGCCACTCACCTCCCTTGAGCGGTTGGACGAACAGTTTCAAACCGGCATTGCTCAAGTGCGGGACTATCTTTCATCGACAGAACTTAATCAGCTAGACCTCTTCCTTGGTGACCGCGAATCGAGAGTAGAGGCCACAACACGAACGGGCCGTAACCAGACCGACCAAACGGGCTCGTTTATTGTTGGAGACCTGAATGGTTCCGGTAACGCGGATGCTGTTATTCCGGGCCTGACGGGAACAGAAGTGTTCACCATTTCTATCGAGAAGTCTGGTGAAACTGACAATATCCAAGTGGACCTTAGCGGTATAACTGGTGACCTGTCGCTCAATGCTGTGCGTGACCATATCAATGCCCAGATCGAAGCCTTAACGGTGCCGGTCACAAGAACATTGACGACCAGCAATTTCAATAGCACAGACGAAAACCTTCAAACGGTTCGCATTGATACGACCACGGCGGGGCTTCAGCTGAACAATGTCGATGTTGTTGACGGCCAACAAATTGCGGTGGCGGATATTACCGCAGGTAATCTGGTATACACCCCGCCAGAAGGATCGACACAAGCGACCCTTGTCGGCTTTCAGTTCAGTGTGGACGAAGGCAGTGGGTTTCCAGCTTCGCCCTCCACGTATGATACAGCAAATAGTTTTGACCCGGAACATCAAACCCGGTTTGATATTGCCAGAAACGGCAACACGGGCCAGTTCGGGCTCAGCATTCAGGGCACGATTACAGAAGAGGTTACTCTGTCGGCGCAGGTGACAGAGCCAACTATTTATGCCGTGTCTGCGGTCAGTCAGCTTGACGACAGTTTCGCTACTACAAGCCGTATCACCGAATTTAACAACATCACGGGTACGCTTACCCGAGATGATACGACATCTTTTGTCGGCATCGATTATGCTGAAACTGAAATTACCGGTCGTGTTGCAGCAGAAGAAGACGATGATCTGGCCCCCAATATTGTATCCTTAAGAGATCAATTTCGGGAAGATGCGCTCGCAGCTGTTAATACCAACAATAACGACAGTACGTCTGCAACTAACAACAATGATGCTGAGGTGGATAACTCTCTATCCATCACCAACATTGATGCCGAAAACCGTGTGAATGCTGATACTGCTGCATCCCGTGTTGCAGTAGACAGCCAGGGCGGGATTTATGTGGTCGGTGCATCTGCGGGTAGTTTTGGGCACCAGCTCAATACAGCCGAGACGCAGGATGTGTTCCTCACGAAGTTTGATACTGAAGGCAATGTTGTCTTTTCGCGCTTGCTTGGTGCTTCTGAGTCCGCGGAGGCATTTGATATCAAAATCGACAGCGCGGATAATGTTGTTATCGCTGGGGCAACCCAGAGCGCGCTTGTGGACTCTGATGTGATTGACGGTGGCAATGATGCCTTTGTTGCCAAGTTCAACAAACGCGGCGATGAAATATTCCGGTTCCAACTGGATACGTTCGCGAGCACGGCAGCCCGCACCATCGCTTTCGACTCGAACAATGATATTATTGTGGGTGGTTCAACGGCGGCTATCAGCTTCTCAGATGGCAGCACCAGCGTAACGGATGCGCTCGTATTGAAGCTCAACGGTACGACAGGTGCCCTGACAGACTCAAACGTGTTTGGTGGCTCGGGCAGCGATGCGGTCAAGGGCATTGCGGTCGACAGCAACAATGATCTGATTATCGGCCTGGAAGAGTCCGGGTCGGCTTCAGTGGTAAGGCTATCTGGCACTGACTTATCAACCCAGAATGCGAGTGTTTCTCTGGGCAGCCTTGGTTCAGGCGGCAGTATAACCGGCCTGACGATAGATGATGCAAGCGGTCGGGTATATGTCTCGGGTGTTACGACAAACTCCGCGCTGAATGCCTCGGGTGCGGCGACAGTGAACGAGAGCGCCCTGGGTGGTTTTGATGGTTTCGTAAGTGGGTTGAGTTTTTCAGGCACTTCTTCCTTATCGGCTGATTTCACTACCTATCTTTCTACAAGCGGCACAGACAGTATTGCTGATGTAACCGTTCAGGACGGCAAGGTTTATGTGGCGGGTTCTACAACGGGGACGCTTGCTGGCGAGACAGCGCGCGGTTCAACGGATGGGTTTGTTGCCCGCGTTGATGGTACAAGTGGCGCGCTTGAGAATGTCGAACAATTTGGTGAAAGCTTTTCTCGGTCAAACGTTGGCGGTGTTGCCTTCACGAATCAGGGTGATTCGGTTCTTGAAACACTGGGCCTACCAGCGGGGTTGATTGGCGGCGATCAGAAGCTTGATATTGAGACATAGACCAGTGCGCGCGAAGGTGACTTTTTCTTCCTCCGTATTGATGGCGGACAGCGACAAAGAATTGAGCTGGAATCAGGGGATGATTTCAGGGACATTCGCCGCAAGATCAGGGTTGCCGGTTTTGGCAAGGTTGAGGTTGATGTGTCGAGAACATCAGAAGGGGATCGCCTGCGCATTAGCGCCTTGAATGACGGCGTTGCCATTGACCTGATACCGGGCACCAATGGTCAGGACTTGTTGAGCCGGATCGGGCTGGAGCCTGGCAGGCTGATACCAAGAGACGAGATTGTTGGCCTCAACCGGGAAGATATCCCGCCAGAGGAAGATTTGGGTGGTGCCTTTGGCCTGCAGCTTGATGGCGCGTTGAACATACGTGACCGGGCGACCGCGCGGTTTGTGCTTGGTTTGCTGGATACAGCGATTGGCACAGTGCAGCGGGCTTTCCGTTCAACCCGTTTTGATCCGATCAGGCAAGCCCTTCTAGAACAGTCACAGGCGCAGCAGGGCACACCTTCGCCGAGAACCCTGTCACAGATTTCCAACTTCCAAACCGCATTATCGCGTTTATCCAGCGGCGCAGCATCACCCACACTGAGTTTGTTCACCTGATTTTTTTAGGAAACTGAGCCAAAAGAAAAAGCGGCTTTTTAAGAGCCGCTTTCTTAATACCTCCCCAAGCAGGGTTCGCGGGAACAGGTGCACGATTGGGGGTCGAGTAAATTAAAACCTATCCCCGCACCCCTGCTCGAGAGGTATTTAAATAAATACAAGGCTTGTGCCACATTTGGCATTTCTTTAAAGTGTATATAAATCAATGATTTAAGATTTATCTGTGATTTAGGTACATTGAATTGTTGCAATTTGCAATATTAATTGATGCGAAGTGCATCACAATTGTTGCATAATGCGTCAATGAGTTAATCGATTTGTTAAGGGCCCGTTTAAGCTTTGGCGCTATGGTATGGGTGTTTGAAAGATAGCACGTTGTTCAGAAAAGGCATGCCATGTTGAGTCAGAATGGAAACAAAGCTCCTGCTGCAATAGGTGACCTGGTGCGGGAATGGCAATTTTTCTTGCGGGCAGTTATTTCAACACTGCTTGTGATTGCATGGATGGCCGCTATGCAGGCGCCAGTTTTTGCCGCCGAAGATGGTGCGGTGCCTGAAGAGGGAAAATTGTCCATTGATATGGACCCTTTTGACTTTCCTTTGTTTGATCGCGGCAGGCGGACGGGTCGAGTTAGCCTGATGCTGACACTGGTTGTGCAGGATCAGCGCGATTCGGAAATGGTTCGTCTTCGCATGCCGCAAATTAGAGCAGACTTCCTAAGCGCATTGACCACATTGGCACGTCAGAGGTTCAAGATTAATAAGCCCATCGATCCCGATATTGTCAGGGCTTACCTGTCACCCTTCCTTGATTATCGCCTTGGCGATGACAAGGTTGACGTGTTTGTAAAACAGGCGCTGATAGACCCAGCCTAATTCAGCTTGCAGCTCTTTCCGGGGCTCCGCACAGTGTGGTAGATTTGCTACATGTTAGGTGCCGTAACGGAAACTTGCCAACCTAATCTCTTGACCCAAAAGCGTTTCAACATATCCAATATAAGTGGGAAGGACTAAAGTTTTTACGCTTTCAAGACTCAGGAGAGATACATGCGCCAGAATCGATTGTACCGGGCAACAGCATTAACAGCTGGATGCCTGGCTATGTTTGCCGGTGTGAATGCGCAAGCACAGGACACGGCAGATAACGAAATTGAAGAGGTTGTTGTCACGGGTTCCTATATTAAAGGGAAGACCCAAGGAAATAGTCCTTCACCCATTGCGGTGTTTGGTTCAGATAACCTGAACCAGATTGGTGCCAGCCAGATATCTGATTTGGTGCAAACGCTAACCATCAATAATGGTGCACAAAATAATCCGGATGCCTTCACTCAGGGCTCCACAACCGGTACCACTAACATCAACCTGCGTGGCCTTGGCGTTTCCTCAACCCTCGTACTGTTGAACGGTCGTCGTCAGGTTGTTTCACCAAACACCACAAATGACGGTATCGCCTTTGTTGATACAAGTGCGCTGGTGCCACAAATTGCGATCCAGCGTCTTGAGATTGTGAAAGACGGCGCGGCGGCTATTTATGGTACGGACGCAGTTGCCGGGGTAGCCAACTTCATTACCGATGATGATTTCGAAGGTTTTGAGATTTCCGCTAAATACCAAACGCTTACGGATCAGGGTAGTCAGTCAGATACGCTGATCGAAGGCAAGTATGGTTGGGCTGGCGAGACAACCAACATCATGGTTGCCGCAAGTTATTTCGATCGGACACCTCTGACCACGGCGGAACGCAGGCTGAGCCAGCCAATTGACGATACCTCGTCGCTTGGTAACCCTGGCGCTTTCTTTCTGACCTTCACGCCAGACCAAATTCCCACTTTACCCGCACTGACACGAGTACCCGTGATTGACCCAACGGGCTGTGAATCAGAAGGTGGTTCGTCACTGCCGCTTGGCGGCGCAGGCCAGGGCCTTCTGGATGCGATTGGCTTGCCATTTACCGCTGGTTTCTGCCGCTTTGATTTTGGCGAGTTCTTCAACCTTGTTGCCGAAGAAGAGCGGACACAAGTCTTTGGTGTGATCACACAACAGCTTGGCGGTGATCATGAGTTGCGGATTGAAGGTGCATATGCCGATCAATCTGTGGTTCGGGGTAACTCACCAACATTCCCGTTCCTTCAGCTTGGCAACGCATTCGTTCCGCCGAATAACCCTGGGTTTGCGTTTGGCGCGACCTTCCCATTTCAGCCGGTGCTGTTCTTCGGGCGCGCGATTGGTAATGGCGGCGATGTTTCGCCTGCAAGCCAAGAGCGCCAGACATGGCGCGTAAGCGCAAGCGTTGGAGGCACCCTGTCAGGTGACTGGGGCTATGATGTTGCGTTCACCCGCGCGGAATCATCTGGTATTGGTCGCACGGAAGACACAATAACCGCAAACTTCCAGCAGGCTTTGCTTGGCTTTGGTGGTGATGGCTGTCAGGCACTTGCTGCTGCAGACCGTGTGCCGGGTGTTGGCCCTTGTGAATTCTACAACCCGTTCTCGACCAGTTTTAATGCTATCCCGAACAGCCAAACTGTTCTCGATTATCTGATTGGTACACAGGTGCTGGACAATGATGCAGAACTGACTGTTATTGACGCTGTTGTTTCAGGAACGGCTGGATCAACTGCGGCGGGTGATATCGGCCTTGCTATTGGCTTCCAGTTCCGGGATGAAGGTTTTTCATCTGATCTGGATGCTATCTCCAATGCGGATGGCTTCGCTTTCCTGATTGGTGGTCAGGATTTCTCGGATAATCGCACAGCTTATGCAATATTTGCGGAAGCGTTGGTGCCACTTGCCGAGACGCTTGATTTCTCTGTGGCAGCTCGTTTTGAGGATTATGGCGGCAATATCGGTGATACGCTTGATCCGAAATTCTCGCTGTTGTGGCGCCCAACTGAAGAGCTGTCTTTGCGTGGTAGTTATTCTACCAGTTTCCGGGCACCAAGTGTGTTCCAGGAAGCAGGCCAGAATACTTCTTTGAATCAGGTTAGTGACCCGGTGACCGGTGGTACGGCGTTTGCGGCTGTACGCACGCCGCCTGCCGCGGGGCGAAATCTGGTGCCTGAGCAAGGGGAAGCCTTCAATTTTGGCTTGTCTTATCAGACCAGCGGTGGCTTCCAGCTTGATCTGGATTACTGGCGGTATGATTTCACTGACGTGATCATTCAGGAAAATTTCCAGGCGATTGTTAATGCTGACCCAACAGGCCCGAATGTGGTGCGGGCTGGTGGCGTGCCAAACGGCACTATCCTGCTTGTGTTGGCGGACTTTGTGAATGCGTCGTCTGTGACTACGGATGGTTTTGATTTCAATGTACGCCAAACGTTTGACACTGATTATGGGTCCATCATGCCCTTCTTCGAAGGTACCTATGTTCTGAACTATGACATTCAGGACCCACAAGCGGGTGCCATTGAAGGTGCTGGCGTCAGGAACTTCTCTAACTTCGGTAGCCCGACACCAGAGTGGCGCTGGAATGCCGGTATTGCCTTCGGTAACGATACCCATGACGCACGTTTCTATGTGCGCCATATCGGTGGCCTTGATGATGATCAGGTAATCAATGGTGTCGAAAATGGTGATATCGACAGTTTTACCACGGTGGACGCGCAGTATACCCTCAACCTCGGCGGTTTGTTTGATGGTGCAGATGGCACCAGCCTGCAGGTCGGTGCGATCAACCTGTTTGACAAGCGTCCGCCACGGGTAGCGACAAATGGTGGTTTTGAGTCGCGCACACATGACCCAAGAGGTCGGTCGGTATACGCCCGGATCTCGGCACGTTTCTAACGGTTGATTCCGTCAATTGTTCTGGAAGAGGCGGTTTCGACCGCCTCTTTTTTTGTAAAAACCCGCCAAAACTGTTGTTTCACAGTGACACTTTTGCCTGACGATTGCTTGCCAACTTTATGAAGAACTTGACGTTTTCGAAAACTCAAGGGAAGATATTAATGGAAGTGCTTAAAACAGACCTCTGACTTGTGACGCAACTAACCTTCGAGGCAGTGTGCCTAGATGTTTCAGAAGCGACAGTTTCCACACAAGAGGAGGGTCATGTCTTTGTATATATAAGTCTGGGGAGGGCTTTATGAAATCCATTTTGCAACGCCCGTTGCGCAAGCATCTATTAACATCCGTTGCTGCAACAGCAACTTTTCTCGGCGCCACTGGCGCAATGGCACAAGAAGCCGACAGTGATGGTTACGCCCTTGAGGAAATCATCGTAACGGCGTCCAAGCGCCAACAAACCCTCCAGGAAACGCCAATTGCCGTTTCTGTGACGGGTGCGGATACAATTGAAAAAGCTCGTGTTCTTGATATCAGCGACCTTCAGACGATTGTTCCTTCACTTCGGGTTACAACTCTTCAGACTTCATCAAACACAAACTTTGTGATTCGGGGTTTTGGTAACGGTGCGAACAACGCCGGTATCGAACCTTCGGTTGGCGTCTTCATTGATGGTGTTTACCGTTCAAGGTCTGCGGCAGCAATTGGTGACTTGCCTCGCCTGCAGCGTGTAGAGGTGCTGCGTGGTCCGCAAAGTACCCTGTTCGGTAAAAACGCATCCGCTGGTGTTGTCAGCGTTGTAACAGCACCACCTTCATATGATGCTGAGGGTCGTATTGAGGTTCAATATGGCAACTATGACCAGCGTCTTATCAAAGGTTATGTGACAGGCGGTCTGTCAGAAACCTTCGCTGTTAGCCTTTCTGGTAGTGTGAACAAGCGCGACGGCTACATCGAAACACTTGATCCCAACATTCCTGACATCAACAACCGGGACCGTTGGAATATTCGCGGCCAAGCCCTTTGGGAGCCAACAGACGATATCACTTTCCGCATGATCGCAGACTATAGCGAGATCGACGAGCTTTGCTGCGGCGTGACCAATATTATCAATGGACCAACGGCGCCGATTATTCAGGCTCTGGGCGGTGTGATTCTGGATACGGCTGATCCGTTTGCCTATGTATCCCCAATCGGTGAAACACCCGTAAACCAGATTGAAGATGGCGGTGTTTCCCTGCAAGGTGACTTTGACTTTAATGGCTTTACCATTACGTCAATCTCTTCCTATCGCTCAAACGATAGCTTTAACGATACGGAAGCTGATTACACCAGTGCTGCTATCATCGATAGCGCCAACAATAACGCAGAGATTGACACCTACACTCAGGAAATCCGCATAACGTCGACCGGTGAGAATAAAGTCGACTGGATGCTTGGTGGCTTCTATTTCAGTGAGGATGTGTTCCAGGAACAAGGTTTGCGTTATGGTACGGCGACCCGCCCTTACATTGATTTGCTCGCGGGCGGAGGGGTTCCCGGCACGCTGGCAGGGCTTGAAGCACTTTCTGGCTCTCCGGCTGGTTCTTTCTTCTCGGCTGGTACAACAACTACCGAGACGTTCACTCAGGACAACACCGCTTGGTCGGCATTCGCGACAGTTGATGTTCATATCAATGACCGCCTGACCCTGACCGGTGGCCTGAACTACACCAAAGATAAGAAAACTGTTACCGGTTCTACCGTTAACAATGATGTGTTTGGTAATGTTGATTTCACACAGGCTTTCTTCAACTTTATCTTCTTCCAGCAAACAGGCTTGGCACCAACGCCTGACAATATTGCCCTGATCGAAGGGGCAGCGCCGGGTACACAGGCCGCTTTGAATGCTGCTGCCGTGGGACAGGCTACGCCACTATTTGCGCTACAGTTCCAGCCTCAGTTTGTATCATTTGGAAACTCGGTTGAGCCGGGTCGCTCAAATGACGATAAACCGACCTGGACAGCACGTCTTGCCTATGACGTGAGTGATAATCTGAATGTCTATTTCAGTGCTGCAACCGGTTACAAGGCAACGTCCTGGAACTTGTCGCGTGACTCGCGTCCATTCCTTGCCGATGGTCCTGCACTACAAGCGGCTGGCTTGTTGCCAAACAACTACAATGTAGCAACTGGCCGCAACTTTGGTACGCGTTTCGCGGGGCCTGAAGAAGCAACAGTTTATGAACTGGGCCTGAAAGCTCGCTTCCCACGCGGTGCCTTTAACCTTGCGATCTTTGACCAGACCATTGATGGCTTCCAGTCGAACATCTTCCAGGGTACAGGCTTCGTACTGGGTAACGCTGGTAAGCAATCAACCAAGGGTGTGGAAGTTGATGCAACCTGGACACCGGTTGATGAGCTGACGCTTACATTCGCAGGTACGTATCTTGACCCTATATATGATGACTTCCAGAATGCACCTGGTGGGCCAGGCGGTACAGTGATTGACGCATCTGGTACCCGCCCTGCGGGCATCCACGAGTTCAGCATGTCAATGTCTGCAACTTATAACCACCAGTTTGAAAGCGGTGCTTACGGCTTTATCCGTGCAGACTTCCTTCACGAAAGTGATGTGCAGGTCGTTGACAATATTCCGGGCGTAAACCGTGAAGTGAATCAGTTCAACGCAAGTGCTGGCATCACCTTCGAAAATGGTGTGGGTATTTCGATCTTTGGACGGAACCTGTTCAATGACGAATATTTCCTCAGCGCTTTCCCAGGTGTTGTACAGGCCGGTACTGTGAATGGCTACGCAAACACGCCGCGCCTTTGGGGTGTGTCATTGAGCTACGACTTCTAAGTCTGCTAAAATCCTTTCAAAAGGGTGGCTTTGCCACCCTTTTTTGTATCTGACTCGATTTGCGGTGCCAGAGTGTTTCCAGAAATAATTGGTGAAATATATGCTTGAAGGACTTGTTTATGTCAGTGCGCCAGCTCCTGGTTTGGAAGCCGACGACATAGTTGATATTCTGGAAACGTCCCGGCGCAACAACGCAGCTACAGATATTACGGGCCTACTATTGTTTAGCCCCAATATGTTTGTTCAGGTTCTTGAAGGGCCAAAAGAAGCGCTCGATAAAACAATCGAAAAAATACGAACAGATATTCGACATAGTGGCGTGACTATACTGTCACGCAGCCAGATTGAAGGTCGCTTCTTTCAGGATTGGTTGATGGCGTTTCGTGACCTTTCCCCTGATGAAGGAGAAAGGTTACAGGCTGAAACAGGGTTTGGGGACGCGCAGGCGAAATTGGGAATGGTTCCCCGGTCTTATTCACTTGGTCTGTTGATCACCAGTATCAGGGACGTGATCCAAGACTTTCATTAATGAGCTTCTTCCCAGTTTTGGCCAATGCCGCAATCAACCACCAGTGCAACAGAAAGGTCTACCGCTGGGCGGCAGGCATTTTCCATGGTTTCCCGAATAATCGGTACAGCTTTTTTTTCCATGCCTATGGGGCATTCAAACACCAATTCATCATGCACTTGTAGCAGCATACGTGTCTCGGCCAGCCCCGCTTGTGCCAGAGCATCTGGCATGCGTACCATGGCGCGGCGAATAACATCGGCTGCGGTTCCTTGAATAGGGGCATTGATCGCCGCTCGCTCGCCAAAATTTCGGTGCATCGGGTTTTTGTCGGTTAGCGAGCGGATATGCGCCTTGCGGCCAAACAATGTTTCCACATAACCATGCTCGCGGCCAAATTCGATAGTCTTGTCCATATAGGCGCGAATGCCCGGGAACCGTTCGAAATAGGCATCAATATAGCCTTGTGCTTCCTTGCGGCCAATATCCAGTTGGCGCGCGAGACCAAAGGCAGAAATGCCGTAAATAATACCGAAGTTAATCGCCTTGGCTTGGCGGCGTACCATCGGGTCCATGCCCTCGATAGGGACACCAAAAACCTCGCTTGCGGTCATGGCGTGAATGTCGGTTCCTTTTGCGAAGGCATCCTTCAGGGCATCAATTTCCGCAATGTGCGCCAGAATACGCAGTTCGATCTGGCTATAGTCTGCTGCAATCAGGATATTGCCGTCTTCCGGCACAAATGCCCGCCTGATTTTGCGTCCTTCTGTGGTGCGGATGGGAATGTTTTGCAGGTTCGGGTCATTGGATGATAGCCGCCCTGTGGTGGTGGACGCCATATGGAAACTGGTGTGAACTCTGCCCGTGCGCTCGTTTACTTGAGCAACCAGTGCATCCGTATAGGTGCTTTTGAGCTTGGCAAACTGCCTATACTCCATCACTTTTTGTGGGATGGTGTGACCGTCAGCCGCCAGTTTTTCAAGTACATCTACATTCGTCTGCCATGCGCCGGTCTTGGACGACTTTTTGCCGCCAGACAGTTTCATATCGTCAAAAAGTATCTCACCGAGCTGTTTCGGTGAGTTCACATTAAACGGGCGTCCGGCAAGCTCCTGAATTTCAGCGTCCAGTCTGCTGATACCCTCTGCAAACTCGTTCGACAGTTTGTTCAGTGTACCGACATCAATCTTAATGCCCTCACGTTCCATAGCTGACAATACGGGCGACAGCGGTCGCTCCAGTGTTTCATAAACTGTCGTTACTTTTTCTGCGGCAAGGCGCGGTTTCAGGATTTTATGCAGGCGTAGGGTGATGTCCGCATCTTCGGCGGCATACTCGGTTGCTTTATCCAGCGGCACTTGATCGAACGTCAGTTGGTTTTTGCCAGTCCCTGCAACTTCCTTGAAAGAGATTGGTGTAATGTCGAGATGAATGCCCGAAAGCTCATCCATGCCGTGACCATGCAAACCTGCTTCAAGCGCATAGGAAATCAACATGGTGTCATCAATAGGAGAAATGGAAACACCGTTTCGTGCCATTATCGACATGTCATACTTCAGGTTTTGGCCGATTTTCAGAATGGTTGGGTCTTCGAAAATCGGCTTGAGTGCATCAAGAACATAAGCCTTATCAAGCTGGTCGGGCCGTTCGCTCAGCAGGTCACCGCCGGCACCGCCATGGCCAACAGGGATATAGCAGGCTTTGCCGGGCGCGGTTGCGATAGAGATACCCACCAAGTCAGCAGACATGGCATCCAGCCCGGTGGTTTCTGTGTCAACGGCAATCACACCAACATCACGGCAAGCTTGAACCCACTTTTGCAGGGTGTCTTCATCCGTTACGCAAACATAATCTTTGGTGACGGTTTCAACTTCTTCGCTCAACAGGTCCGGTGGCATGTCGCCGCCCCAGGCGTGCTGGACTTTCACCTTAAGCGAGCGGAATTCCTGCTCGTCGAAGAAAGCCATCAAAGGTTCGGCTGTTGGTGTATTCAATTCAAAACTGTCGATTTTCGCTTCAATCGGCACATGTTGGTCAAGTGTCACCAACTGGCGACTGATGCGGGCCAGATCAGCATTTTCAATCAGCTTTTCGCGGCGCTTGGGTTGCTTGATCTCCCCCGCGCGCTCCAGCAGGCTATCAAGATCACCATATTCGTTGATAAGCTGTGCGGCGGTTTTGATGCCAATGCCGGGCACGCCTGGTACGTTATCTACACTGTCCCCGGCAAGGGCTTGCACCTCTATCACCTTTTCCGGGCCCACGCCGAACTTATCTACCACCTTTGAGGCAGGCGTGCGGACATTTTTCATGGTATCAAACATGTCGGTTCCGGCATCCAGAAGCTGCATCAGGTCTTTGTCTGAACTGACGATTGTGACATCCCAGCCTTTTTCCCGGGCCTGCCGCGCATAAGTTGCGATGATGTCATCGGCTTCAAAGCCTTCCATCTCGATGGACGGCAGGCCAAAGGCACGAACGGCATCCCGGATCAATGGAAATTGAGGGATCAGGTCTTCAGGGGCAGGCGGGCGATTGGCCTTATAGTCCGAATAGATATCATTACGGAAGGTTTTGCCCTTGCTGTCGAAGATAACAGCCAAGTGTGTTGGCTGTTCGTCATCTGCCAAATCCTGCAACAATTTCATCAACATGTTGGAGAAGCCAAACACAGCCCCCACTGGCGTGCCGTCACTGCGGCTTAGGGGTTTGCGGCTGTGAGCCATGGCATGATAAGCACGGAAGATGTAGCCTGATCCATCGATCAGATAGAGGTGTTGCGTGCCGTCACTCGCCATGTTTGGGTCTCCGGTCATGAGGCTGTTTAAGGGCGGGCTTTTTAGCTGGCTGATGTGTCCGAGGGGCCGCCCTGTAAAATATACTGGCGGTCACAATAGGGACATTCTACCTGCCCGTTTTCATCCATGGTCAGGAAAACGCGCGGGTGGCCAAGGGCGCCTTCTCCACCATCACAGGCAACTGTTTTGGTCTTTACGATTATTTTTTCTGGAGCTTCAAGTGTCATTGGGTACTCTCGTTCGGAAATTTTCGCATGATATGCGGCTCTGACAAGCGAACTTTTTGATCTATATACTATGGTCAGGGTATGTCACAAGCAGCTTCAATCAAGATATTGGCTGCAATTTGGCCATATTACTGAGCGTGAACCTTTAAGGAATGTTTTGTGTCGAAAAATGCAATTAAAATCAAAGGCTTGAAGAAAGTCTATCGCGGCACTGGCGGCGCAGAAGACAAAGTTGCGTTAAAGGGCATTGATTTGGAAATTCCCAAAGGTTCCATGTTTGGCCTGTTGGGGCCCAATGGCGCCGGTAAGTCGACAACAATCAATATTCTTGCCGGCCTCGTGAATAAAACGGAAGGCTCTGCCTCTATATGGGGTTTTGATATTGATGAAAACCCCCGGAATGCCCGCGCCAATATTGGCATTGTACCTCAAGAGTTAATGTTTGATGCTTTCTTTTCCCCGCGTGAAATGCTGGAAGTGCAGGCAGGTATGTATGGTGTGCCCAAGAGTGAACGCCGAACGGAAGAGCTGCTGAAAGCTGTGCGTTTGCTTGATAAGGCAGACGCTTACTCGCGCTCATTATCGGGAGGTATGAAACGCCGTCTTTTGGTCGCGAAGGCTTTGGTGCACACGCCGCCAGTCTTGGTACTGGATGAGCCAACGGCAGGCGTTGATATTGAGCTGCGGCAACAGCTTTGGGATTATGTGCGTGAACTGCATGCCCGTGGCACCACCGTTGTGCTGACAACGCACTATCTTGAAGAAGCGGAAGAGCTTTGTGACACCATTGCTATCATCAACCATGGTGAAGTTGTGTGTAGCGAACCAACAAGCCAGCTCTTGAAACGTATTGATGAGAAGGAAATTGTTATCACACTGTCCGAGCGACTGGAGAGCGTGCCCGATACGCTCAAGGGGTTCAAAACAACCTTGCGGGACGCTCATCATCTTGCCGTTCAGATTAGCCAAACAGACGCAAATGTTGGTGAGGTACTATCTGCCGTCCAGCAAGCCGGGCTAACCATCACCGATATCGCCACTGACGAGACAGATCTGGAAGATATCTTTCTCCAGTTAACTTCTAACACGCAGCAGGTTGCCTGATATGCGCCGTACCTATGATGTTGTGATTGCCGGGTCTGGTGCTGCCGGACTGACCGCTGCGTTAAAGCTGGCGCCGCATTTGCGGGTTGCTGTTCTGTCAAAGGCGAAAATGTCTGATGGGTCAACTCGCTGGGCACAAGGCGGGATTGCCGCTGTTCTGGAAGCAACTGATTCGATCCAGTCGCATATTGACGATACGCTTGTTGCTGGGGCCGGGCTTTGTGACGAAGAAGCGGTGCGGTTTGTTGTTGAGCGCGGTAAAGATGCCATTCAGGGGCTGATTGATCTGGGTGTTGAGTTTGACCGCACAGGCCAGGAGCCCAAAGAGGACGGATACGATTACCATCTTACCCGCGAGGGTGGCCACAGTCATCGGCGTATTATTCATGCGGCAGATGCTACCGGGAAAGCGGTTCAAAAAACTCTAAACCAGCGTGTGCTCGAAGAACCAAATATTGATGTTTACGAAGACCATGTGGCGATTGACGTTATTACCAACCGCCACTTGAAGCATAAAGCGGCCTATACCGATCAGGCGCACGGCGTTTATGTGTTCAATTTGAAAAAAGGCCGGGTTGAAACCTTTTCTGCGCGATCAACAATAATCGCAACGGGTGGTGCCAGCAGGGTGTATCTCTATAGCTCAAATCCGGACGCTTCCACGGGTGATGGTATCGCAATGGCCTGGCGGGCAGGCTGCCGTGTAACCAACATGGAGTTTAATCAGTTCCACCCGACATGCCTCTATCACCCGGACGCTAAAACATTCCTGATTACGGAAGCGATGCGCGGTGAAGGCGCCTTTTTACGCGGCGCTGATGGTGAGCGTTTCATGCCCAAATATGACGAGCGTGGCGAGCTTGCCCCCCGTGATATTGTTGCCCGGGCAATTGATAACGAGATGAAGCGAACCGGGGCTGATAATGTTTGGCTCGATATCACCCACAAAGACGCAGACTTTATTGTCTCTCACTTTCCGAATATTTATCGGCACTGCCTGAAGCTTGGCATTGATATTACCACTGACCAAATTCCGGTGGTACCTGCTGCGCACTATACCTGTGGAGGCATTCATGTTGATGAGCATGCGCGCACGGACACAGAGCAGCTTTATGCGATTGGTGAGTGTGCCCACACTGGCCTGCATGGAGCAAACCGGATGGCGTCAAATAGCCTGCTTGAGTGTATTGTAATGGGCAATGCCGCGGCAGACGATATTTTGATGCGCCAGGACAATAGCCCGCCACCAGCAGTGGCCCGTGATTGGGACGAAAGCCAGGTAACCGATTCGGATGAAGAGGTGGTGGTAAGCCACAACTGGAAAGAGTTGCGCCGGTTTATGTGGGATTATGTTGGTATTGTACGCACAGACAAACGCCTGGCGCGCGCAAAACGGCGGGTGGATCTGCTCGCGGGTGAAATTCAGGAGTATTACGGTAATTTCCGGGTTACAGCAGATTTGCTGGAGCTGCGGAATCTGGTCACGGTTGCTGACCTGATTGTGCGGTCCGCCCAGAAACGTACCGAATCCCGTGGTCTCCATTATACGGCAGATTACCCGGAGTTGTCAGATACTGCTGTTGAAACGACACTGGTGCCCTTTAGCCGTGTTGTGTCAGACAGGGTTGAATAACCAAAATCACAATCGGTGTGGTTCCAGCGAATAAGAGTTCTCAGGATATGAAAAACGGCCCTTTCCGGAGAAAGGGCCGTCACACATTGTACGGTGGATTTACTCAGAACTCAAACTTGTTCCCGTACGATAAATTCTTAGTTTAGTGACCAGCTAAGTGGCAGTACAAACGACAGTTCTGTGCGGTCATCTGGCAGTGCTGGCAGTGGGTTCAAACGCTTAACCAGCTTGCTGATTTCTTTGTCCAGGATTTCCTGACCTGTTTCCTGAACCACTTCATGGCTTGAGATAGAACCGTCAGCGGCGATAACCAGGCGTACTTTAGCTTTGCCTTCAATCTCGCGAGCGAGAGCGGCGCGTGGGTATTTCTGTTTTTTGGCTACTTTTTTCGCAACTGCTTTTTTCCAGCTATTCATGTCGCTTGCGCTAGCGGAGGTGGTTGCGGTGCCAATGGCAAAAGTGAGAGCAATTGCTACTGCAAAAATCTTGTTAATATTCTTCAACATAGTTCGATCCATTCGTGCGTAATGTGTGTGTTTAAAAGCCTGGGCGGGTTGTTCCTTTGTTTCAAACCTTACTGCGGCTCGTTGATTAGAGTTATAGGGGCGGGGCTCTTAAGCTCTGGTAATCAAAAGGATAAAATTTTAGGCAAATTAATTAAAACGCCATAAGGCGCTGAAAAACATAAAGAAAAAATTTGAAAAAAATTTAATCTTTCTGAGATTTAATGGCAAACCGGATAGGCGAAGCGGGCAAAAGTTAACCATTTCACGGGAAAATGTTAACGGTTTTAAGGCTTGCAAGAATCAGATTCGGGGTGTAGGTTCCGCGCCGTCTGATGGCGACAGGCACCCGTAGCTCAGCTGGATAGAGCGCTGCCCTCCGAAGCAGGATGTCAAGCGTGAATTTGGGTAATGGGAGAAAGTAAAAAGGAGTTTAGTTTCAAAGATTTGCAAAAAGCCAGAATCCCGGAACTGACTTGCTGCAAATCGCCAGGTAGCACATAGGTAACACCGATTATCAAACGGTCCCGTAGCTCAGCTGGATAGAGTATTCGCCTCCGAAGCGAAAGGTCGCGCGTTCGAATCGCGCCGGGACCGCCATTTTCTAATATTATAAGTACACTGCGCGACAGTTCTGATTTTCAACCAATATTCTAATGAATTGTTGTTCGGTTCAGTTATTAACTGCAACAGCAAAAGATGCGAAAGTCTATGTTTTTACTCGCCGGATGTGCATCCGTTGGCTACACTCTTTTCATGAAAGATTCGGGACTACGCATCCGCATTGCACGGGAATTTCGAGAGAAATTCCTGGAAATCTGCAAGGAACAAGACCGGCCAGCGGCTCAGGTCATTCGTGATTTCATGCGCGCGTACATTGCCAAGCACGAGAAATCGAATGTCCACGGCAACCAGACTAAGAGAGTGAACCCGTGAACGCCGTCGAGATCGAAGAAGCCATATCAGAACTTGCCGAACAGCCGTTTGATGCTGGCGAGTTTCCGTATGCGTTTCTTGAGAGCTTCGGTAACAAAAAGACCACGATCAAAAAGCTACGTTCAGGTGCATCAAACAAATCTGATCTGGGCGGCGTTCTTCAAACCAATCATATCCACATCAAAGTCTGCGAACCTGGTAAAGTTACGGAGACTCTTCGCGCGCTGAAAGAAAGTCCCGCCACGCTCCATAAACGCAATCGCGTTTCTTACATTTTGGCGACAGATGGCGTTGAGCTAGAAGCAGAAAACCTGGATGAAGGCGACACGCTCGCCTGCGCCTATGAGGACTTCCCCGATAACTTTGATTTCTTCCTCGCCCTTGCCGGTATTTCTTACACGACAGAGCTGAAAGAAACCAAGCTCGACAGAACGGCGTCGCGGCGCCTCAATAAGCTTTATGTCGAGTTGCTCAAAACAAATGCTGAATGGGGATCGGAAGAACGCCGCCACGACATGAATCACTTCATGGCTCGGCTGATATTCTGTTTTTTTGCCGAAGATACTGACATTTTCACCGGCGCAAACCTTTTTACCGGCACCGTCGAGAAGATGAGTGCGCATGAGTCCTCAAATACCCATGAGGTTATCAGCGAACTTTTTCGCGCCATGAACACAAAGCGGGAAGATCACGGGACGGCGGACATCCCGAGATGGGCGACTGACTTTCCATATGTGAATGGCGGCCTTTTTTCTGGCTCAACCGAAGTCCCGATATTCAGCCGTATCGCGCAAAGATACCTCTTCCATATAGGAAATCTCGATTGGCGGCAGATCAACCCGGATATTTTCGGCTCTATGATCCAAACCGTTGCCGACGATGATGAGCGCGGCGCTGTTGGTATGCACTACACCAGTGTACCTAATATTTTGAAGGTGCTGAATCCACTCTTTCTCGATGATTTACAGGAAAAGCTGGCTGATGCAGGCGATAACACTCGGAGGCTCCTGAACCTTCGAAACCGCATTGCGAAAATCCGGGTCTTTGACCCTGCCTGCGGATCAGGCAATTTCCTCGTGATCGCGTATAAAGAATTGCGAGCCATTGAAGCAGAAATAAATAAGCGGCGTGGTGAAACAGACCAGCGTTCAGACGTTTCAATCAAGAACTTTCGTGGTATCGAACTAAGGGGTTTTTCGGCTGAGATCGCTCGGCCTGCACTTATTATTGCTGAGTTCCAATGTGATGTTCTTTATCGTGGTCAGCAAGAAGCGCTCAAAGAGTTTCTCCCTCTTGATACGGAAAACTGGATAACATGCGGAAATGCACTGCGTCTTGACTGGCTCCGTTTATGCCCCCCACCGGGACTGGCGTTAGGATTACGTCGGATGATCTGCTTGAAACCCCATTAGACCAAGCCGAGATAGATTTTGAAAACGAGGGTGGAGAAACGTATATTTGCGGCAACCCACCATTCAAGGGTTCGAGAAAGCAAAAATCATATGAAAAAGAAGACCTACAGCAGGTGTTTTCCGGCCTCACAAAGAAATGGAAGAACGTCGATTATGTTGGGGCATGGTTAGTCAAAGCGGCGCAATACAATGAAAGTTGTCATGCACCATTCGCTTTTGTTGCGACAAACAGCATTTGCCAGGGTCAGCAAGTGCCAATAACTTGGGCAATACTTCTCAGGCAGGGGTTTCAAATAAGGTTTGCCCACACCTCTTTCAAATGGTCAAATTTAGCGAGCAATAAAGCTGGCGTTACGGTGGTTGTGACAGGTGTTGATCGAATCAACTCGGGCCCAAAGCATATCTATACAAATGACAAAAGGCGTGAAGTTCCAAACATAAACCCTTATCTTACAGAGCACAAAATAGACTTTGTGCCAGCTTTGAAAACACCGATAGCAACGACAATACAGATGGAGTATGGGGTATATTACTCAAAATCGGCAGGCTTAATTCTTGATGGTGAAGTCAAACAAAAACTTGTGTCTGATGGCATGCCCTTAAGAAACATAAGACGGTTTTTAGGTTCAACGGAATACATCAATGGAAAAGAGCGGTATTGTATTTGGGTGAATGATGATGAATTAGAAAGCGTCAGCCAAATAAGTGAAGTAGCAGATAGAATAAAAAGTGTGCGCGAAGATAGGCTCGAAACATCTGATGCTGCTGTTAATAAATTAGCATCAAAACCGCATCAGTTTCGAGAGAGGAAAGGCGACGACCCATTTAAGATATTCGTGCCAATCGTATCCTCAGAGAATAGAGAATATTTTCCTGCGGGGCTTGCTGATGAAACCATCGTTCCAACGAATAAGGCTTTCTATATTCCAAATGGACCTCTTTGGGCTTTGGCAGTTATTTCTTCCAAACTGCATTTAGCGTGGATTGACACGATTTGCGGTAGGCTGCGCACTGATTACTCGTATTCCAATACGCTTGGGTGGAATACGTTTCCATTTCCAGCTTTTACTGAAAAGAACAGATCAGATTTACATTACTGTGCTGAAGACATTTTAACAGCAAGAGAGGCTCATTGGCCTGCAACGATCGCCGATCTTTATGACCCTAAGAAAATGCCCGATGACTTGCGCGATGCGCATGATCGTAATGATGAGGTGCTTGAGCGTATCTACATTGGCCGAAGGTTCAAAAACGACACGGAGCGATTGGAAAAGCTGTTTGATCTCTACACCAAGATGACTACTGCCAAGGCGAAGGGGGCCGCATGATCGTTGAGCCTCCCGATTGCTGGCAGGATGATACATCCGTTCTGTTCACCTCGTTTTGGGGATGGTCGCCCGAAACCTGGGGAACAACAATTGGTTGGTCCGGTGAACGCGGTCTGACGAGGCGAGCGAATGTTCTCGATCAACTTAACGATCCGTTTATCACCGTTTGTTACGTGACCAGTAACAAGACCTACATCGACCCCGAGTTGAAAGGAAAAATTGCGGGCTATTATCTCGTCAGTCATCAAACCGGCGACCGGGATGAGTTCACACATCCAACGGAACACGCCAGTAATCCTGAAAAGTGGCAACATTCGTTGCGCGCTCTCTGCGCTTTTAGCTATCTCCCCGAACATCGCCTCAGCGTCACTGACCTTGACCCGGACATGCTGGCCCGTGCGCGTTCTATCTCTGCAATGGGAGAAGTTCTGACAGACACTGCTGTAATTGAGCGTCTACGGACGACCCCGTGGGAGGAAGTCGAGGTTTATCATTCCGCGACCGTTCAGGCGGAGCCTGAAAATGAAGTTTTACGCGGGAGCGTTCCAGCGGGTCCGGCTAGTCGCGGCGGCTATGCAGTTTCTGGAGGGGCACACTCAACGCCTCGGGAGCTTTATATCTTGCGTCTTGTTGGTGATGTTGCGGCCTATTTAGGGCGTCCCGCTGTAAATCAGGCGATTATCAAAATAGGTTTATCGGCAAGTCCTGACTTGCGCCGACAAAACATCCAGAAAGCCATGCCAAGGGGCGCATTTAGCTGGAAAGTTGACCGGTCAGCCCGCTCCTGCGGATTGCCGTTATGCGCAAACCATTCGGTTGCCGTCAAAGGTGGGGATGCAATGAAGCGCCATTTGGCGGCAAACGCCGAATGGCTTGGTGGTGAGTTTTATTTAGCGACAGAAAACGACATTGAGACCGCCTGGCAGTCTGGTTGCCAAGCTGTCGAAGAGAATTTTTGATGAGGCGATAATGACAGAAAAATCCGTTCCCTCCATTTCAGTTTCCTATGCCCAATCCGGCAATTCAACCAAGTCAAACGAACTTGGGATGCGCCCGATGCAGGAACAGGTATATGAAAAACGGGGCGAACAATATCTGCTCATCAAGTCGCCGCCGGCGTCGGGTAAAAGCCGTGCGCTGATGTTTGTCGCTCTTGACAAGCTCAATAATCAGAATGTGAAACAGGCGATCATCGTCGTTCCCGAAAAATCCATTGGGGCCAGTTTCAACGATGAGCCACTGACCAAGTTTGGATTTTATTGGGACTGGAGCGTCGTTCCAAAATGGAATCTCTGCAATTTCCCCGGTTCAGACGGCGGCAAGGTCAATTCAGTGGGGGCGTTTTTGGAAAGCGATGACCCTATTCTGGTTTGCACTCACGCCACCTTCCGCTTTGCGGTAGACAAGTTTGGCATTGAGGCTTTTGACGGTCGCCTGATTGCCGTCGATGAATTTCACCATGTTTCAGCCAATCCCGACAACAAGCTCGGTCAACATCTCGGCGCTCTGATTGCGCGAGACAAGGTGCATATTGTCGCCATGACGGGATCATATTTCCGGGGTGACGCCGACCCGGTGCTGATGCCGGAGGATGAAATCAAATTCGAGCCGGTGACATATACATACTATGAACAGCTAAACGGCTACACTTGGCTTAAATCTCTTGATATTGGGTATTTCTTTTACTCCGGCGCTTACGCCGATGACATTCTTGAAGTGCTTGATCCCAATGAAAAGACAATCATCCATATTCCAAGCGTCAATTCTAGGGAAAGCACCAAGGACAAAATCCGTGAGGTTGAACACATCATCGAGGAACTGGGCGAATGGGAAGGCACTGACCCAACCACTGGCTTTCAACTTGTCAAACAGGCCGATGGCAAAGTTCTCAAGGTTGCAGACCTTGTTGATGATGACCCATCAAAGCGAGACAAAGTTTCCGCAGCTCTGAAAGATCCTGCCCAGAAAAACAATCGAGATCACGTCGATATTATCATTGCTCTTGGTATGGCGAAGGAAGGGTTTGACTGGATTTGGTGCGAACACGCCCTGACCGTCGGCTATCGCTCCAGCCTCACCGAGATTGTGCAGATTATCGGGCGCGCAACCCGTGACGCTGAGGGCAAGACCCGCGCCCGTTTCACCAATTTGATCGCCGAACCGGATGCGTCGGAAGAAACCGTAACCGAAGCGGTCAACGATACGCTCAAAGCCATAGCGGCCAGCTTGTTGATGGAACAGGTGTTGGCACCACGCTTTAACTTCACACCTAAGAATCCCAATGCCGGGCCGCATGCTGACTTTGAATATGGCGACGGCGGTTATGACCCCGACGAGTGTAATGTCGGATTTAATGAAGAAAGCGGCCAATTCCAGATCGAGATCAAGGGGCTGAAAGAACCGAAAACAGAAGAAGGCGAGCGCATTTGCCGAGAAGATTTGAACGAAGTGATAACGGCCTTTGTTCAAGATAAGTTTTCTATCGAACGCGGACTCTTTGATGAGGAATTAATTCCGGAAGAACTCACGCAGGTTCGCATGGGTAAGATCGTTAAAGACCGTTATCCCGACCTCGACAAGGACGATCAGGAAGCCGTTCGCCAACGCGCAATCGCGGCTTTGAATCTCACGCAGGAGGCTAAAAAAGCCGCGAACCCGGATGATGATGGTGAACTCAAAGCCAATACAGCATTCATAGAAGGCGTGCGCAAATATGTGACCGACGTGCGCGAACTGGACATTGACCTAATAGATCGGATCAATCCGTTCTCCGAAGCCTATGCCATCCTGTCCAAAACGATGAATGAGGAGCGGCTGAAACAGGTCAAAGCCATTATGTCTGGCAAGAAAGTGAAATTGACCATTGAGGAAGCGCGCGATCTTGCGAATCGCGCCCTCAAATTCAAGCAAGAGCGCGGACGCTTGCCGTCAATTATCTCACAGGATGTCTGGGAAAAAAGAATGGCGGAAGGCGTTGCTTTTCTCGCCCGTATGAAGGCGGAGGCAATCGATGGCTAAGGAATTTACTGAAGACGATGATGCCCTTCTCGCCGAATTGGGTGTTGAAATTGAATCCAAAAAGATTGTTAAACGAACGGCTCGTGAAGAACGTATCATCGCGGGATTTGAGGAAATCCAGCAATTTGTCGATGAACACGAACGGCTTCCGCAGCATGGCGAGGAACGAGATATTTTTGAGCGCCTTTATGCCGTTCGTCTGGACCGTATCAAAAAACTTGAGGAATGCCGTTCAATCGTGGAGACAATGGACCATCAGGATTTACTCGCTGGTAATGTCGCGATTGATCTTCCTGATGCAGATGAACTTGATGATGACGAACTTCTCCGTGAATTAGGCGTTGAAGAAGAAACCGCATCTATAACCGAGTTGCGTCACGTTCGTTCCGTATCAGAAAAGAGAGCCGCAGAGGAAATAGCAAACCGCGAAAAATGTGAAGATTTTGAAGTATTCAAGCCATTGTTCGAGAGGATTCAATCAGAACTCGATCAGGGCGTTCGCATTACGCGACAAATTCGCAAAGATGCCGGTTTTTTAAAAACTGACATTGCCAAGGGACAATTTTTCATACTTGGCGGTCAGGTCGCTTACGTGGCCGAAGTTGGAGAAACTATCAAGGCACCGAATGGCGAATTTGATGCAAGGCTACGGGTGATCTACTCCAACGGTACAGAGAGCAACCTTTTACTCCGATCGCTTCAGCGTGCGCTCTATAAAGATCAAACCAGCCGCAGCGTCTCGGAACCAAGCGCCGGACCTCTTTTTGCTAGTGAAGCTGACGAAGACGATCTCGAAAGCGGTACTGTGTATATCCTGAGAAGCAAATCCGCTCATCCCAAGGTCGCTGAAAACCGCGATCTATTGCACAAAATTGGTGTCACTGGCGGAAGTGTTGAACGCCGCATCGCTAACGCTGTTAAAGACCCTACATTTTTGTTAGCCGATGTAGAAATCGTTGCAGCATTCAAGCTGTTTAATATCAATCGAACGAAGTTCGAGCGGCTAATTCACCGGGTCTTCAATTCTGCACGTCTGGAGATCGATATAAAAGACCGTTTTGGCGCTCCCGTTGAGCCGAGAGAATGGTTTCTCGTTCCGCTATTTGTTATTCGGGAAGCCATCGAAAAGATTCAAGACGAAACAATTTCCGATTTTGTCTATGACCCCGAACAAGCAGCGCTCATAAAGCTTATAGAATTGAGGTGATGTATGCGAGTCCGTCACCTTTCGATTAAAAATTTTCGAGGCATAAAAGAGTTGGACTGGGCTATCCCCGACCAAAATATCTTGTGTCTGATTGGGCGTGGCGACTCTACCAAATCCACGATTCTAGAAGCCATAAGACGTATTTTTCATCCTCAATGGAATCTCAATTTTAGCGATGCCGACTTCCATCTTTGTGACCCAAATAATGAGATTAAGATTGAAGCCATACTTGGTGACTTGTCCGATACTTTTCGTGATCTCGCAAAATACGGCCACTGGCTTTGCGGCTGGAACTCGCAAACGCTCACCCGCACAGACGATCCTGGTGAAGGTGTTGAAGACGCCTTACGTGTTCGTCTAGCTGTGAATGAGGATTTGGAACCTTCATGGGCTATCATCAAAAATAATGAAGATGAAGGGGTGCCGTTCAAGGCGGCCGATAGAGTCAAGGTAGCCGTAAGTCTGATTGGCGCCGTATCAGACCGGCACTTAACCTGGTCGCGGGGGTCAATCCTGAATCAACTCACAGAAAACGCAAACAATGCGTCATCTTTGACTGGCGCTGCACGCGCAGCCAAAGCAGCATTAGATGGCCGTCGCGCTCAAGATTTATCTGGTTTTGATGAAGTCGCTGGAAGCGCTGAAACCACTGCCCGTTCGCTAGGGGTCAATGTATCTTCATCCTACAAAGCGCATCTTGATACTGATGCGATCAATGTGCGGGTTGGCGGTCTTGCTCTTCACGATGGCGAAATGCCATTACGACAGCTAGGTCTTGGCTCAAAACGTATGCTAACGACCGGTTTACAGAAACAGGCTCTCCAAGCACCGCATATTACGCTATTCGACGAAGTAGAAATCGGTCTGGAGCCTCATAGAATTGCCCGCCTTCTGAAACACCTTAAACAAGATCAGTCAGGCCAGTATTTTCTCACAACCCATTCTCCTGTTGTGCTACGCGAGCTAACGGTCAGCGACTTGCATATAGTTCACTGTGACGACGGGACGATCGACGTGGTGGCGGCTAATAAGCCCGCTATTGCTGATGTCGTACAAGGAAAAATGCGAGCAGGTGCTGAAGCGTTCCTCGCCCCCAAAATAGTCGTTTGTGAGGGTGCTACCGAAGTCGGTTTTTTGCGTGGTCTTGATGATTTCTGGAACGGCACCGAGAATAAAGAATCCTTCGCATATCGTGGCATCTCCCTTTTCGATGCGAATGGCGCAACTAAGATAAAAGAAATTGCGGAAAGCATAAAAGCACTTGGCTACGATGTTGCTGTTCTGGCTGATTCCGATGCCCCAGATCACTTTTCTGACGAAAATGCGCAAACACTAAGAGATGCTGACATCGTTGTTGTTAAATGGGCTGAGGCGTTATCGATAGAAGAACGAGTATTCAAAGACCTTCCCTGGCCTGGCGTTATTGCATCCCTTGACGCAGCAAAAGCTATTTGGAACAATGATACCCGCTTACTTGACCAAGTTCGCACCCAATTCGGCGAAGGCTTCAATTGTGACATCGCATCATGGAATGATACGCCGGAGCTGCGCGATGCGCTTGGCAAAGCAGCCAAAACTAGCGACTGGTTTAAACGCCAAAGCTGGGGCCATAATTGGGGGGCGGTAGTTTCAAATTATCTCCGCGAGGACGCCATCCAACAAACTGATCTGGTCCGGCAGCTAGCCAGCTTGCGGGACTGGATTGACAATGTGTGACTTAGCCACAGTTCTTTCCTCCTACAACGGCATTGGTTATGTCGTCGCGCCCGCCGGTTTTGGAAAGACACACCTTATTGCCGAAGCAACAGCCCGCAGCAATGGACGGCAACTCATCTTGACTCATACCTATGCTGGTGTGAATGCACTGGGCGGCAAAATGCGCGCACTTGGTGTTAGCGACAAACTTTATCGCATTGATACGATAGCAAGCTGGTCTCTCCGGCTAGCGCTCTCTTACTCGGCTACATCTGAATGGACTATCGAGCGCCCTGCTGACAATGACCAATGGAATGCACTCTACGACTCCTGCTCACAACTGCTTGATTGCGAGTTCATACGCAGGATTGTCCGATGTTCCTATAAAGGTCTTTATGTTGATGAATATCAGGATTGCTCAACAACCCAACACGGTATCGTTTGCAAGTTGGCGCGCGATCTCCCGTGCCGAATACTTGGCGATCCATTACAAGGCATTTTTGATTTTGCGGGCCAAAATCCTATTTATTGGGTTCAAGATATTGAGGGTAGTTTCGAAAATTTAGGAACTCTAAATGTGCCGCATCGCTGGATTCACAATGGCGACGAAGAACTTGGTGCATGGTTACAAAATATCCGAGCCCAACTGGAGGCTGGTGAACCTGTTGACCTAAGTGTGGGCCTTCCTGCCTCAGTGAATTTTGTTCACGCTAATCAAGATCCGCAAGCTCATATTCAATCACAAAGCAATACCTGTCGCTATTTTCAGTGTGATCGGTCACATAGAGTCATTGCCATTCATAAAGGTGCGCATTCCGGAGTATCCGGCCGGTCATTCCGACGACATCCGGCCACCTAAACCGGGGCATTCGGCCACTTGTGGCGCGTCGTCCTGAGGCCTGAGTTTTTGGTTATCATTCTTGGCTTGTTTCGTCACCTTTTCTGGCGGCGCTTTTTCTGAAGGACTGGCCTTCGAGTTCGAGCCGGTAAGCGTTGTGCACGAGGCGGTCGAGGATGGCGTCTGCGAATGTGGGTTCACCGATCACGTCGTGCCATGTTGAGACGGGCAATTGGCTGGTGATGATGGTCGAGCCTGCCTGGTATCTGTCTTCGACGATCTCCATCAAGTCACGGCGTTGGTTCGTGTTCAACCGGTCGGGGCCCCAGTCGTCGAGGATCAGGAGTTGCGTTTTGGTGAGCGCCTTGAACAGGCGCGGGAAGCGGCCATCGCCGTGGGCGAGTTCCAATTCATCAAACAGGCGCGGCGTGCGTTTGTAGAGCACGGTCATGCCGTCTCGGCAGGCAGCTTGCGCCAATGCGCAGGCCAACCAAGTTTTCCCGACGCCGCAGGGCCCCGTGATCATTAGGTTCCGCTTGTCGCGTATCCATTTGCCAGTGAGGAGCTGCTGGAAGAGCGGTTTATCGAGGCCGCGCCTGGTCTTGTAGTCGACATCCTCTGGGGCGGCGCCAACATGGCGCAGGCGCGCGGTGCGCATGCGGCTTTCAAAGCGTTTGGTCTCGCGGCTGGCGGCCTCTCGGTCGATGAGCAGGCCCAGCCATTCGGCGTGGGTCAGATCGGCACTGCCGTCCTGGCCTTGCAACTCTTCGAAGGCGTCAGCCATTCCGTCGAGCTTCATCTCGCGCAGTTGGGTGTGTGTTGGATGATCCAGCATTCTTGTCTCCTGTCAGTGGAAGTATCCCGCGCCCCGGATGTTTTGATGTGTGATCGCGGGGCCGTCCGGGGCGGGGTCGCGGCGCTGGCGATCCAATCCATTCTTGAGAATGGAATTGAGGGATGAGTAACTGTGGGCATTGATCTCAAGCGCCCGCTCGCACGCGGCATTAAGGCGGTCTTTGCCGTAACTGCGCGCGAGCTTCAGAACGCCCAGGCAGGCCCGATACGCCTGCTCGGGGTGCCTGCGATTGCGCATCAGCACATCGACAAAGGTCTCGACGTTGGGCCCGATCCGGGCGGCTTGCACGCGGATGACACCCGGCGAGATGTCTGATCGGAAGCGATGATTGGCGGGCATATGCTCGCGCACGGTGCTGTGCTGGCGGTTGCCAGAGGTGCGGGCGTGGGAAGCAACCCTCTGACCTTTATGGAAGACTTCCAAAGTCCGCGCTGTGATGCGCACCCAGAGCTTCTGTTTGATCAGCTGGTGCGGCACCGAGTAATAATGCCGGTCGATCTCGACGTGGTAATCGATCCCGGCGCGGCGCTGCTTCCATTCGGCATAGACATATGGTGCGGCAGGCAGGGGCTTCAGCGCGGGCTTGTCGATGGTCTCGAACAACGCCCTGCGGCTTGCGCCCAGGTGGCGCGTGACCTTGCCATTCAAGGCATCGCGCAAGGGCCGGATCGCTGCGTTCAGCTCATCCAGACCGAAGAAGGTCTGGTTCCGCAGTTTGGCCAGGATCCAACGCTCCGCCAGTTGGACAGCGTTCTCGACCTTTGCCTTGTCTTTCGGTTTATGTGGGCGGGCTGGCACCACGGCGGTGCCGTAGTGGCTGGCCATGTCGCCATAGGTGCGGTTGATCTCCGGGTTGTAGAAACAGGCCTTGATCACCCCGGCTTTGAGGTTGTCCGAGACGATCATCCCGGGCACGCCGCCAAAGAAGGCAAAGGCACGCACATGCGACGCGATCCAATCGGGCAATGTCTGCGACCAGCTGGCCTCGACATAAGTGTAGTTAGATGCCCCAAGCGCCGCGACGAAGATTTGCGCCGTTCTGACCTCACCCGTCTCAGGGCAAACTACATCCGCGGTGTGCCCCGCATAATCGACGAACAGCCGCTCGCCTGCAGGGTGCCGCTGGCGCATCACCGGCGACAGGCGGCCCTCCCACCGGGTGTAGAGCTCGCAATATCGGCTGTATCCATAGCCATCGGGATGAACAGCGCGATACTCCTCCCAGAGCAAAGCCAGGGTCACACCCTTGCGGCGCAACTCGCTGTGCACATAGGCCCAGTTGGGCTGGGGAATGTCGCGGGCAGAAGCGCCAGGCTCATGCGGATAAAGCCGGTGCTCAAGGTCGGTGTCGGACAGGCCATCGGGCAAAGGCCAGGAAAGTCCCGCCACATCAGCCCGCCGGAAATACTCCGACACCGTCGCTCGACCAAGCGACAGGCTCTGCGCAACTCGACGCCCTGACAATCCTTCCGCACGAAGCCGCAAAGCTTCTCTGATCTTCCGCATCGGCGCTCTCTCCACGAGGCTCCCTCCCGTTCCCAAAAGGTCGGAAGCTAACCGGTCAAAGATCGCCTCAAAACAGTCGCCAAAACCCCCAGATCAGGGGTGGCCGGATGCCCCGGTTTGGGTGGCCGGGTTAAATCGGTACAGGTGGCCGGATGCTATCGGAATAGGTGGCCGGATAACCCCGGAATGCACATAAAGGTAGCCAGGAGTATAAAGCCAAATGTCATGCACTTTCTCGAAATCTTGGTGGTAGATATTCATCGATTGAAGAAGTCGAGGGGAAAAGCCTGTTCGCGTTCATTCGCAAAATCGCAAACTCTGAAACAAATGCCGCCAAGCTCAAAGAAACTATTGAGCTTGCAAAAAAGTGTATGACTGCCATTGCTCAGAACCTGCCTGCTGGCAGTTTGCGCGGTGAAAATGTCATAATCCGCGCCAATACGCGCAATCCTGAAGCAGCTCAATTTGCCAATGCCTACCTAGAGGCAGCAACCAGCCGCAACATGATCCATTTTCTTTTATCTCTCAGAAATACTGATGGCGTTGAGGTAGTTCGGTCTGATTTATTTAACAGAGTCCTCGCCGTGTTGCGAAAACAAAACTTGCACCCGGAACTTTCGTTGATGGAAGCTGCAGAAAGCTACCAAGGCGAATTTAGGTATAAAGGACGTCCTGTTGGGAAAAAGAAGCTTATCGGAACGACTCTTCTTGTTAAGGGATTAGAATTTGACCATGCGATTATTCTCGACGCTGCATCGCTTCCTAAAAAAGAGCTTTACGTAGCACTTACCCGAGGTGCACGGTCACTTACAATCATCTCCACGAATCCTGTGCTCAATCCGGTCGATTAATTTCATCGGACACAGACCAAAAGAATAGCGACCAATTCTCACCTTAGCTTTTTCAGGCGCATCGCGGCAGGCCGCGACCGGGCTCTACTCGGTGCGTTAACGCACCTCCCCAAGCCCCGATGAATCGGGTCTTGACCATTCGGTGACGATCCTTTCCTCGGCAAGAGCGGATTGCAGCAAAAGTGGATACCGGTTTTGCGGTTCGCAATCCGCTCAATCCACAATGCCTCGGCTTGCTCAGTTTTTGCTGTTTCGGGTATCCGTAATTCATGGTTGTTTTGGGTCAAAATCGCTTTCTCGAAGAATCTCGGGCAGTGTTGAAAGGAGCGTTCCGAAGCGCCCCTCGGAGCGCGTAGGAACGCGCATCTCATGTAATGTCGTTTCTATGGTGAGATCGCGGTTCAACATCTTCTGGAAAGCCGGGCGAGCGACAGCTTTCTTCTCTGGACCTTCTGACATGAGCACCTTTGCGCGCAGTGCTTCGAACGAATAGGCGCGCCCTACACGATTGGTGGCCCGGATCAGGTTGTTCAGGCTTTCGGTGTAGGCGCTGGTTGCACGGCTATCGAAGTAGGCGAGTATTTCTTCCCGCCAGTTCCGCCATGCTCGCTCAAAGTCACCGAACGCACCTTTCATCTCCTGGGGGATGGACGCTCGCCATTCTTTGAACGCGGCATCAGCCCCATCCCGCGTCTTGGCTTCGTAGATACGATAACCCGCTTCCTTAATCTCGTAGGCCATGGCCAGCGCGGGGTAGTTTTGCAACCAGCCCGACAGCATCATGTGTTCCTTGCCATTCAGCCGGTGCTTGCGCTTGAGGATCAGGAAACGGTCGTTCACCAACCCACGACGCTCGGCAGGTGTCAGCTCTGCGCGCAGCGCCTTCCTGACAGCCTCACAGGCCGCATTCAACATTCGCACCACATGAAACTTGTCCACGACGACTGTGGCGTCTGGCAGAACCGCTGCAGTGGCATCACGATAGGGTCGCCACATATCAATCGTGACCAGCTCGATACTCTTGCGATGATCGAGTCGCGCCAACCGTTCAGCAACGGTCTTCTTGTTCCGGTTTTCAAGGATGTCGAAAGCCGTCAGCTTTTCGACATTGGTGAGAACGCAGCGCGGTTTGATGAGGTGGATTTCGTCAATGCCCAACCAGCGCGGCGTGGCAAAGCGCATGGCGTCGTATTTGCGCTGGATATATTCAGAGAATACGAGACGGATCGTGCCTTCGGTCACGCCGACTTCATCAGCCACACTGGAATTTGTCCGTCGCACGGCCTGTTCTCCGATCCACTGGACAAGTCTGTTGGTCATGCGACGCTTTTCATCCACATGGGGCAAATCTTCATAGAAGGTCTTGCCGCAATGCTTGCAGCGCCAGCGGCGGGTTTCAACATAGATCGAGGACCGTTTGCCAAGGCGCGGCAGATCCTTGATGAACTGCTCGCGCCGACCAAACCCAACAACACCATATTTACCGCACTTCTGGCAGTGGGTCGTTTCGTCAGAGAGCTTGGCGTAGATATGGAAGTCATGATCTTCTTCGACCACGCGGATCAGGTCGAAGTCGTCAAGTTGCAGCAGGTTCATTCGATCTACTCCAACTTGATGCTTTGGACGGAATGCTAAACAATCTGCCTTGTCCCACGACACTTGGGAAACTGTGAACATCCGTAGAATTGGCCATTGGTCTTCTTGTCCGCTCTTAAAACGAGTTCGGCCCCGCATTTTGGGCAGGCATTCCTGGCTTTGTTGACATGTTGGATGTGCGCTCGCCTTATTTCCTTTGTCGTTTGCAAATCTCCGCTTGCAAGAAGGTCTGAAAACGCCGCGACCTGACCTTCTTCAAAAATCACATGCTGTCTTGAGATAATCGACTGCGACAGCTCTTTGACGCTCCAACACACGTCGTCCGGCATTTGCGTTCGTGGCTCTGCCTGGCCAGCAAAAACGACGAGGCTGTGAATCTGCTTCTCTGCTATACCCAGCGCATCTTGTACAGCTTTCACATGCTTGTAGTTCTGACGAAGCGGGTTTTGGAAACGTGTCTTTTTTTGATAAATCGTCTGCGTCCACTTCGCTTGGTCGGCTGCACCAAAAATCCAGCCTTGCATATTCTTGGTTTCGATTACGAAGATACCAAATCGCGAAACAACTATGTGGTCGATTTGGGTAGTTCCTCCGCGAGACGGCAGAGTTAGGTCGGCGAATACCTTATAGTCGTCTTCGGGCAAGAAGCGTTGCAAGCTTCGGTTTACGCGCCTTTCACCGGCCGCGCCTTTGAAGCCGGGCGATCTCAGACACCAACGGCCCCAAGCAGCCAGTCCAAAGAATACTACTAGAAGAAATGCTTCCAATGGTGTGCTCCCAACTCGTTCTTTGACATCAAGGGCGACTCATCCCTCCTGCACCGCTGTCTTGGCACCGGTCAAAGCAGATATTACGGCATCCGATGCCGCACCTGCCTGTGCTTTGATGATGTCGATACGCTCTGCCTTGGTGATAGGTATTGTCATAAAATCCTTTATATTGATGGTCTGTATTTAGGCCTCGGCGCGTTCTTCGGCTGACACTCGATCAGGAATTGCATCATCTCTGTGGCGTCTTTATCCGTATAGAACCGGACCATCTTTTCATTGAAATCCTGCAATCGGGCCGCTGGCACCGAAATAGCATCAACGCCATGCGACATGAGAATGCCATTCATCATGAAGCGCGCCGTGCGCTTGTTTCCATCGAAATAGAATTGCTGCAACGCACCGAACAGGAAGTAAGCCATGCCGCGCTCACGAGGATCTGAGACCTCGCCGGACAGTGTGGCAATGCCTTCCGCAAACACCCGGTTCAGCTCCGGCGCACCCTCCTCAGTTGGCAACGGCCAGTACCGTTCCTCTTTTCCCAGATACACGCTGGGCCAAACCGTAAGGTTTAGTGGATCACCTTCTCCACGGAAATGCCCCGGATCGAAAACTTCGCGTGTCCCCACAAGCCGATGCAGCTCATCCGAGGTAGGTTTGTCCAAGCGAAAATCTTGGTCATGAACCATTGAGAACAGCCTCTTCGCTGCTTCGCCAAGGTTCTGAATCTGTTGTTGATCCGCGAGTTTGCGACCACCAACCGTCACACCATCGAGAAGGGTCTGGACTTCCGGGTAAGTGAACGGATTGCCTTCAAGCGCACCCGCGTCATAGACGAACTCTGCAAGCGATTGCTTGTAGCGAAACGCAGCACGTTCAACAGACGCGCTTTGCCCTGCCGGGACGGCAGATCGGTTCCAGGTGAACCCCAATTTGTCGAAGAACTGCATCGGCCTGCCTCAAGATCAAAACAACCACATATTACGAATAGTGATAAACGCGACGCACCGCAAGATCAACCATGAATTACGGATACCCGTTGTCTCTAATCAGCAGACGCGCTGACGCGCGGCTTTATTGAGGTTTCCCCTGGGCGGTCGGGTGTGGGCGTCAACCACGCTGGCGCGGGGCGGGCCATGCGCAAGCATCTTGGCTATTCATCCGTATAAGTCGTCAAAGGTCTCCTACCAAGAAACTTGCCCACCGGCAGAAAGCTGCCCTGGCCCTGATACCCCACGCCTGCGCGGCTTGTCCGCCGCCCACCCCCTCCCGTCGGGGGAAACTGGTGACGGAGGCAGAACAGGAGACGAGACATGGCCACCAAGAACCGTAAGCAAAGCGCAAGAGGCAAGCGCGGGAGCGCCCCACGCCGCGACCTATACCAAGACGTTACAGACAAGATCATTGCACAGCTTGAGGCTGGCGCAGTGCCTTGGGTTCAGCCTTGGGGCCGCGACCACATCATAACCCCTATGGGACTCCCGAAAAACGCCGCCACCGGTAACACCTATTCGGGCATCAATATTTTGCTACTTTGGGGAGCGGCCATAGAAACCGCGCGAACCACCCAACACTGGCTAACCTTCAAACAAGCCTTGTCGCTAGGCGGATGCGTCAGGAAAGGCGAGCGCGGCACCGCCATCTGTTACGCCGATACATTCATACCCAAAGACGAGGCAGAAAAAGCGCAGCAAACAGGAGACGACCCGCAACGCGTGGGATTCCTCAAACGCTACACCGTCTTTAACGCCGACCAGTGCGAAGGCTTGCCCGATGAATTTTTAGCTAACCCGCAGCCCTTGCCGGAACGGGAAATCATCCCCCGCGCCGAACAGCTTATTAAATCGACCGGAGCCGATTTTCGGATTGGCGGAGACAGAGCCTTTTTCGTGCCAAGCGAAGACTTTATTCAAGTGCCGCCGCAACCGGCTTTCCACGACCAGATAAACTACTATCGCACTTGTTTTCACGAACTCGGTCACTGGACGGGCCATCAATCCCGCCTCGACCGGAACCTGACCACCAGCAAAGGCACCAAAGATTACGCCCGCGAGGAACTTGTGGCAGAAATAGCAAGCGCCTTTGTTTGCGCCGCGCAGAGTATTAAGCCCACTGTGCGCCATGCGGACTATATCGCCAACTGGCTGACCGTGCTACGCAATGACAAGCGGGCCATCTTCAAAGCCGCATCCCTCGCCAGCAAAGCCGCCGATTACATTCTGGCTTTTGAAACGCGGGAGCCGGAAGCCCCGCTTGCGGCGCTGGCAGCATGAGTGTTTTGGCCCTCTTCCAAATCGACGCGGAAGAAGTCGAGCGCACCAGCCTTGAACTCTCAGACATCGGTTTATGGGCCATCCTTATCACTGGCTGCTACCATCTTTATGAACGGAAGCCGCACCACGCCGCGCCTATTCCTTTCCCTCGCAGAACGCGGCAGAGCGATGAACCGCCAGTCCGAACATACCGAGCAGGACGAGCAGATTCTTTTTGAAGGTGTTCACCCTATCACGCTCGCTGACCGGCTCACGGTGCTGGCAGCGCTGCCCATGCTACCCAAAGGGAACCCGACCGACATTCAGAAATCTTGCGACCACGGCCTGTTTGATGAGGTCGGCCGTGTTCAAATCGACTTGCCCGACCTCATCAACCCAACCACATAGGAGACATAACCATGTCAAAATCAGTGAACCACCTCAAACAGCAAACCCGCTTTCTGCCCATTGCCGATATGCACGTCAGCAAACTGAATATGCGCCACGGCAAACAGCCGCCGGAAATTGACGACATTTATCCGAGCATTTTCAAAAGTGGCGTTCATCAATCTTTGCTGGTGCGTCAGGAAGGAAAAGGATGGGGCGTTATCGCGGGTCGCCGCCGCTTCTTTGCCCTGAAAAAGAAGGCGAAAGAAACCGGACAACCTGTCAAAGCGCCCTGCCTCATCATGGAGAGCGGTAATGTGAAAGCCGCCCGAGAAGCCTCGTTACTGGAAAATGTAGCACGACTGCCCGCCACCACAACAGAGCGTTTTGCAGCGTTCAAGGCGCTGGCCGATAGCGGTCAGACCTCGACTGACCTTGCTGAAACCTTTGGTGTGAGCTTGCTGTCAGTCACACAGACGCTTGCGCTAGCCGCGCTCAAGCCCGAAATCCTTGAACTGTATTAGGATGACCATATCGGCAGCGATACATTACGGGCGCTGACCTTGGCAACTGCCGGTCAGCAGGCCGACTGGCTACAACTCTATCACGGCGATGACTACGCCCCGCAGGGAGAACAGCTAAAAGCATGGCTGACAGGCGGAGCAAAAATCAAGACCGATGCCGCACTGTTTACCCTCGACGATTATGCGGGAACCATCATCACCGATTTGTTTGGCGATAGCGGTTATTTCCAAGACCCTGATTTGTTTTGGGAGCATCAGAACACCGCCATTGCCGAAACAGTTGCGAGTCTCAAAAACGATGGCTGGTCAGATGTCGTTTTACTGGAACGCGGCGACCATTTTCCAAGATGGGAATATGGCGGGCGCAGCCAAGAGCAAGGCGGCAAAGTGTTCATCGCCACCGGGCATGATGGCAGCGTTGAGATTTATCGCGGGTTTCTTTCCAACACCGACATCAAGAAGAGTGAGGCCATTTTGGGCAAGGGTGACGACGAGCAAGCCAAAGCACAAAAGAAACCCGAATTGTCTGGCCCGCTTACCGAATATGTCAGCCTGCATCGCCATGCCGCTATTCGCACCAGCCTCATCGACCATCCCGCAGTCGCTTTGCGTCTTGCTGTCGCGCACATGCTGACAAGCGCGGGCAACTGGTCGGTTGATGCGCAGAAAACCACGTCTCGCAAAGAAATAACCAGCGAAAGCGTTGCGGCGAGCGCGGGTGCAATCCGTTTTGAGAAAGAACGTGCAGAGGTTTACGCATTGCTGGATTTATCCCTGCCAGACCACGACTACGGCCCTGTTAGACGTCTCACCAGCGAGGATGTACTCGCCGTATTCTCAGTCTTGATGCAGGCAAATGACGCAACTGTCATGCGGAGCCTGACCTTGGCAATGGGCATGAGCCTATCGGCTGGAAGTCGCGCAGTAGAGGCTCTGACTTATGCCATTCCAGTTGATATGGCCGCGCTCTGGCAACCCGATGACGCTTTCTTTGACCTGTTGCGCGACAAGAAAGTCATCAATGCGCTGGTGAAAGATATTGCCGGAAAATCATGCGCTGATGCTGTTCTGACGGACACCGGAAAAGCGCAAAAGGACATCATCCGTAATCGCATGGCGGGGTATGGGGTGAAAAAGGCTTCACCAGATTGGCGGCCTCGCTGGATGCAGATTCCGGCAGGGTATTATCTGGACGTTGAAGGATGCTTGCCCGCCAAGCTGGACGGTGAGTTCGCTGAAATGATGACCCCTGCCGAGGAAGCGAAAGCCGCTTGAGATTCATCATTGCAGTCTGGCGGTCATCGTCTCCATACTCGCCGGGCTGCTTTTGAGGTCGTCCACCAGCGATCTCCACTCCGCTGCGCTTCCGAAAAAGGGCGTGGCGGAGTTACTTTTTGCCGGTATTTCCGAAATGGTGTCCAAGCCATCCCTTCGGTTCCCGCATTTGTTTGCTGTTTAAGGCAGTGTTTGGTCGTCGTGTTCAAAGTCAATCCGGGCAAGGCGGATGAGAAATCCAAAAAGCGGGAATAGCGATAGTTTCCCTGGTTTTTCGAGAATCTAATCCGGCGATCTGTGCCGATTGATGTCTCCAGATCAGAGTGACGCGCAATGGGGCCAATGCCCCCGGACAGACACCTTTGAAGCCCTAAACAGGAAGCCGCCGGACTGGAAACTCGTCCGCCAATCTTTTTTCCCCGGCGTGTGCCACGCCTCCTCGCGCGAGCCAAAAAAGACCGGCTACCGAGTGCTCCGGCAAGCCTGCGCCCCCATTTTTTTATGATGTTTTGGGGGGTTCAAGTCCGCCTGCCCCCTGTTTTTACGGGCGGCGTCAGCCCGGGGGATTGGCTCCCGGCGACATCACAAAATGGAGATTTAAACAATGGCACAAGCACTTGGATATGTATCACAAAATGAAGACGGAAACTTTGAAGGCGTTCTCGCTATGGGTCTTAACGCCCGCGTTCGGATTGCATCGAATGAAGCCAAAACGCGCGACAAACAGCCGGACTTTCGCATATATGCAGGAAACCACGGCGAGATAGGTGGCGGTTGGACGCGCATCGGAAAAGCAAGCGGCAGGGAATACATCTCGCTCACACTTGCCCATCCCATGATCGGACCCCGCAAAGTTTACGCAAATCTTGGACTGGTTAAGGATGTCGATGGCGAAGAATTCGCAATCCTCTGGAACCCGCAGGACTAAGTTAAATGCCCTCTGCCCGGCACAACCAGGCGGAGGGCATTTATGTAAAACTCATAATATACACTTATTTATCAACGGTTTTTCTTCATTTGCCGGTTTACGGCACAGTATCGAGGTTATGGGTGATGGAAGTGAATACAAATTGCAGGACCGCATGCCCCATGCAGTCTGGGCGTGGGAATTTCTGAGGCGAAACGCCGACTATCGGCGTGAGTACTGTGGCGTATCTAATGCGCTGCCGACACCTTTTGCGCTCTCCAGCGGCGCGTCGTTTCTGAAACTTGACCGATCTGTTCCCGACGCGCGCAAATGGGGGCTTGTTACTTTCGCTGACCCTGAAAAAATGGCCATTGACGCCAATGTCTTCTGGTGCCCTGAGCTGCTGGCAAGTGCCGTGCGTATATGCCTCACTGAAGTTGAAAGCAGCAATTCGGATACATCAAAACAGGATGACAGGATCATTCTATCCGCCTTGAAGACGCGCCGTATCATTCTAGATACAGCTGATGGCATTCGACATATCGTTCTTAACGGGCACCGTTTCTGGATTCAGTTGTTCTGCTGTTCCGACCTGCCGCGCAGTGAACATACAGCGATCAGCATCCGAATTGACAATGCCAAATATATGAGGCGACGGCTCGATACTGCTGCACAATTGCTCTCCCTTTATCGTTCTCATGACGGCAAACTTTCCCTGATCGGGCGGCGGCAGAATTCCAACGCACTTGTCAATGCTCTGACAGCTTTCGATATCCAAAACGGCTTTGAACGTCCCAGAGGCGATCTGAAAGACATTGCCGAAGCCATCGTCGGCAAGGCCCGCGTTGAGGCTGACTGGGGTGTGAATGACCGCGCGCTGAAAGCGCAGATCAAGCGCGCCCTTGCACGCGCAGACCGCCTTATCGGCGGCGATTACAGGTCGTTCCTGTCCAGGAAAAATCTTTAGCATCCGGTCGAAATCCGAAGGCACGGAAACGCAACGTTGCGTTTTCGTGCCTTCACAATTTCCCGTAATTCCGGCTGAATCCCCGGCAGTGACGCGCTGAAAACTCGTGTCCATGTGCAAGCATATGGAGGGAATTTATGTCTCAAAACATACAAAGTCCTTATCTCACCGCCGCCGAAGCGGCCCGTTATCTCCGGCTTGAAGAACGCACCTTGAACAATATGCGATGGCGCGATGAAGGCCCGCATTGGCGCAAACATGGCGGCAAGGTGATTTACCATATCAAGGATCTGGAAGGCTGGTCGCGCAGCCGCGATTGCGGTCACGGACCGTCTTACGATCAGGATAAAGGCAATGCGACGGGCGCGTAACCTGACCGCCGTGCAGATTGTCTATCGACAGAAACGGGTCAATCACCGCCTCCGGTTTGGCGCGCCGGTCGCACAAGCGCGCCTCGACTGGCGGCGAAAGCTTGTCGCTTTCTGCCCCGGTTCGGTCTTTGGTTATATCAGATGGCGGGCCAGCAGGTTCGGCACCCGGGACTGGCGATTGTTTGTATTGCGCACTGTCTCAGACGGCGCCCTTGCAACCGTTCCCGGTGTCATGCCCGGCGCTGATATTCTGCTGGCAACGCGCGGCGCGACCCGAACCAAACGGGCTTTAATCGTGCTTGATGCGCTCGAAAATGATACTGCTTCTCTCGCAAGCGTGTCACCGGCCTATTGGCGTCACCTTCACAATCGGCTCGCGGTCAGCATGGACGCGCACGAGTTTTCGCCAATGCAAGCCCTCAGTATCGGGGGGTAAAACGCCATGAAATCGCGCATCATTGGAGCCATCGCAGGCGCGGTTTGTGCCTTTGCCCTGCTCGATATTTTCCGCCCGGCAACGCCTTATGTGTTCTACAATAAGAGTGAAAGCGCACCCATTGGATGGTATCTCCTGACACCCGAAGAAAGGCCGAAACGCGATGCGATTGTCGCGGCTTTTGCGCCAGAAAAAGCGCGAAATGTGGCCGCGACACGGGACTATTTGCCAGCACATGTTCCCCTTGTCAAAACCGTTTGGGCGACCGCAGGGGATCGGATTTGCTCTGAAAACCGGGTGATTAAAGCCCCAAACCGTCCTGATATTCACGCCGAGGCGCAGGACGCTTTGGGGCGGATCATGCCTGGATGGACAGGCTGCATCACTTTGTCGGAAACGCAGTTTTTTCTCGTTTCACCCCATGTGCAGAACTCCTGGGACAGCCGGTATTTTGGTCCTGTTGAGAAAGACAACATCCTTGGTGTTGTCAAATATCTGGGAAAGCCGGCAAGTTCGGCAGAGTGGGGAAATGGCAGGGCGCGGGTAAAAGGCGCGGAAGGCAAGATAAAAGCGGGAAGCGCCCCTTGGGGGCTAATCCCTTGTCTGCACATCTTTTTCGGGAGCGCCATGCGCTTGTGTTGGGTCGCTTCCGTTTTTGCGGAAAGTGGCGGTATGGCTGAGGATTTGGGGGGCGCTCCTTACCCGTATTATCCCGCAACGTCACGGAAACCGGCATGAGCAATCGCGGATCAGAACCACCCTTTGAGGTGAAGCTGGGACGCATCCGCTCGGCCTCGGGCCACACCCGAATGAAGTCATTCTTCAAAAAGGTCGGCAAGGGCGCGCACCGCCTGTCACGCTCCAGCGGGTCAGGCCGATCCAGCGGCGGACGGGCGCAGCGCAACGTCTCGCGCCACTATCATCGCCGCGTCGTCGTCAAAGCCTCCATTCACAAGATGGCGATAAGCGGCGCCGACACCATGCGTCACCACCTCAATTACATCGAGCGCGACGGCGCAGGCGAAGAGGGCCGCGAGGCCGAGCTTTATACCGAGGCCACCCGTGATCTTGATGCTGACGAGTTGATCGCGCGGGCTGAGGATGACCGCCACCATTTTCGCTTCATCGTCTCCCCGGAAGATGCCGACCAGATGAGCGATCTCACAGCCTTCACGCGGGATCTGATGGGGCAGATGGAACAGGATTTGGACACGCGCCTCGAATGGGTCGCGGCCAACCATTATGATACCGGCCAGCCCCATGTGCATATCGTCATGCGCGGCAAACGCGCAGATGGACGCGATCTGGTTATTCCGCGCGACTATATTTCCAGAGGATTACGAGAGCGGGCGCAAGAGCTGGTCTCGCTCGAACTCGGGCCTGTGAGTGAGCTTGAACACCGCCAGCGATTGCAGCGCATGGTGCAGGCCGAACGCCTGACCGATTTAGACCGGGCACTCTTTCGGCGTATTGAGGGTGACAGGCTGGATTTATCAAAGCCGGTGCCAGGCGGTCAGGTCTGGCGACGGCAAATTGAAAAGGCGCGCATGGGACAGCTTGCCAGGCTGGGCCTTGCCGAGCCATTGGGCGGGTCAGAATGGCGGATTGATCGGAATACGGCAGAGGCGCTCAAACGCATGGGCGAACGCGGCGACATCATCAAAGCCATGCACCGGGCCATGAACGAGACGGGCAAAGACCGCTTGATGACAGGCGCCAGCCTGTTCGATCCGGGCGATCCAAACGCAAAGCCGCTAACCGGCAAGATTATCACCAAAGGCGTTGCCGATGATGTGCGCGATCAAGCCTATGTGGTGATCGACGCCACAGACGGCAAAGTCGCCTATGTGAATATCGGGCCGAGCGACCGATTGACTGGCATTGAAAAGGGCATGATTGTCACGGCGCATCCGGCGTCGCATGCGCCGCGACCCTCCGACATCGCCATCAATGACATCGCCGAAAAACATGGCGGCATTTACAGCGCGGCAAATCACATGGCCGATGCACCGCGCACGAGCGAGGAATTTATCAAGGCCCATGTCCGCCGCCTCGAAGCCATGCGCAAGGCCGGTGTTTCGGTCGCGCGGCAATCCGATGGCACATGGCGCATCCCGCCCGACTTTCTCGATCATGCGGGTGCCTATGAGTTCGAGACCACACGGTCAAAACCCGTCCGTATGGAAATGGCGTCGCGGCTCGATTTGGAGGCCATGCGCACGGCCATCGGCGCAACCTGGCTGGATGAACATTTACGCGATCATGGCGACAATGACAGAGCGCGGGGCTTTGGCGGCGAAATCGAACAGGCACGCATTTCCCGGCGGGCCTTTCTCCACCGCGAAGGCATTGTCAAAGATGCAGGCGAGATCATAACCGACAAGACGCTTGCGGCGCTTGAAAAACGCGACCTTGAAGACGCGGCCAGGATCATCGCGCAAAAACTCGGCAAAGAATTTACGAAAGCGCCCCAATCGGGACGGATCAGCGGCACCTATGTCGAACGGCTTGACCGGCCAAGCGGACGCTACGGCGTCATCGAACGGGCCAAGGACTTTTCTCTCGTGCCGTGGCGCGAAGTGATGGACCGCAATTTGGGTAAGCAGATCAGCGGCATTATCCGTGGCCGTCAGATTTCTTGGACATTGACCAAAGGACGAGGTATTGAGTGACGCAACGAACGCAACATTTACAATATTCGCAATATGTGCTATATAAGGGGCGAAAGGAGCCTGTTATGAGCCAGATCAAGAAAGCCGCCGTCAACACGCCCTGGGATAATCTTCTGGGTCAGGTCGATGATCTGACCACCGCAAAGCCCGAAGCCGTCCGGCAACGGCTTGCTGACCTTGTGTTGCCTCGGATTGATCGCATCCGCCTTTTCGTCTCCCAAGCCGGTGCGCGTGAAATGGTGAAAGAGATTGCTATTCCCGCCGTCAAGACGGATCGCGCTGCGTTGAAACGAAAGGGATTGCGCAAAACCGACGACCCTGAAATCACAGTCGCCCTGACCTTGAAGGAAGACGGGACCATCAGCTTCGGCGTTGAAAGCGAACCGGCTCTGATGGGGCAAGATTTATCTGTACTGGAAAGCATCACCGATACTAACGACGAAGTGTTTGATTTTGCTGATCCTGAAACGGATGATTTTGTCTCCGCTCAGGAAATTGCTGATGAACTTGGCGTGGATAAAACCACGATCACCCGCCGCATCAAAAACAACAAACTGCTCGGTTATCAGGGCTTCAAGCGCGACTGGCTTATCCCCCGCGCCCAATTCAAGGGCGGGAATGTGGTCCCCGGCGTCGCTGAAATGATCGCCCTGTTTGATAGTGAACATCGTGAGACCTGGTTCTTTCTGTCATCAAAATTTTTCTATGGCGATGATAATCCGCGTCCGATTGACCGGTTACGAGCGCTCAAGCGCAGTGACAAGACAGGGCTTGAAGCCTGTCTGACCGAACTTGAGTCCGCGAAAAGCAGCTATGACCACGGAGATCACTTTTGAATGCGGCTGGCCTCAATGCGCTGCGCCGCAGTTCAAAACAGGCCAAACAGATTGAAAGCCTGTTATCCGGCTTACAGACCGTAAGGCCGGTAACAAAATTTGTACGCGTCATTGGAACGACATGGGCGACAAAAAACACTGTTCAGATTGGGACAAAATCGGCCCAACTCAGCACCGGTACAGGACCGAGCCGTTTCAGTCCGGTCAACGCAGGTAAAGCCAAAAGGCCAAAATTCAAGATTCTCTATGGTGCGGCTGATCTGGCTACGGCCTCCTATGAGACTATCATCCGTGACCGGTTCGATCTTGACCCGGCGCGCGTATTAACGCCAGCCGATTACCGAACGAAGTGCGCGGTGAATGTATCGACACAGGCTGGGAAGAGGCTGACCCTGCTTGACCTGACCAGCGGCAATGCAATCCGCTCCGGCGTGCCAACCGATGTTATCCGCTATTCCAATCATACCGACGGTCAACATTTCTCGGAATTTGTCCATCGACAGATGCCTTATATTGACGGCTTTCTCTATTCCAGCAGGTTTACCAATATCGCTTGTGTGGGCATTTACTGGCGCGCGGTTCCCAAACTAACCGCCGGGCCTAAGCCGCTGGTTTTAACCAAGCCTATCCTCAGCGCCGTTCTCGGCCTTTGGAATATCGCTGTCACATGACGAGGGTTATACGGATGAGTAATTTTCAGCGCGACGGTTCAATTAGCAAAGCCCATGTCGGTCGTGAGTTTGAAATCCGCGCGCAGCGTATTCTCGTCCAACATGGAATATTGCTGAATCAAAACCACAAGTTCCGTGTGGTCTAGGGACCAATAAGAAGATGCATACCTTTGATCTTGGATCGGTTGAGCCTCCTATAATTGTAGAGTGCAAGTCTCAGACATGGACGGCTGGAGATAAGGTGCCAAGCGCAAAGATGAAAAATTGGGGAATTATATACGATAGTGCCCAAATAATTATTGACGGATGTGCTATATTTTAATTCAAAAGTGCCCAATTGGAGGGCACAGAATGGCAAAAGCGCCGGGAAAATAATATCGCGAAGGCATTAGCCTAAAGCAGCTATTTCAGATGTTTCCAAACGATGCGACCGCGGAGAAATGGTTTGCTGGACAACGCTGGGCTGATGGTGTGCATTGTCCACATTGCGGCTCTGTCAACGTGCAGTCCGGTGCTAATCACAAGACTATGTCCTTCGATGCCGTGAGAGGGAATGCCTTAAGCGGTTCAGCGTTCGCACCGGAACACCTATGCAGTGCTCCCATCTCGGCTATCAAACCTGGGCAATTTCCATCTACCTCATGACAGCCAGCCTCAAGGGCGTGTCTTCAATGAAGCTGCACCGTGATCTTGAGATCATCCAGAAAAGCGCGTGGCATCTCGCGCGCCGTCTGCGCAAGGCCTGGCCTTGCTTCGGAAGAGTGGAGAAACGATTTTTCTTTCTTTATCAGTAGCGGTTTTTGCCGGCTGGCTGCGTTGAACGATCGGATTATGCTTTATTGCCTGTCGCCGGAGAGCCGATGCCTTTGACCATCCTCGACCTGACTCAATTGAAACGGACTGCCCGTGCAGCCGCCCGGACTGCGCCTTGGACTGTCCGGACTGTATGGTCCGCCCTTGAGCAAAACTCTGCCCTGGGCTCTGTCTTTACTTCTGGCCTCTGCCGCGCCAGTCGAGCCCAGAGAGCAAGAGACAGGAACCCGTGGCCCCTAAGGATCAATTCCGGGTCAGGGCAGGTATTCGCCAGTGTGCAGGAGCGATGCCCGAAGATGCCCGGAGAGTCCAGAGAGGGTATGAGAGTCCAGAGAGGGTATGCCCGACAGTCCCCCGTCAGCACAAGGCAGCCCCAGCGCAAGGCAGCCCCAGCGCAAGGCAGCCACAGATGGCCACAGAAGCACAGAGGGTCCGGAAGCACAGGCTGGACGCCGCTGGAAGGCCTCCCGCCAGAGAGCCAACCCGGCAAAGAGCAGACAGAGCGCCAACAGGTGGCTGGGCGCCCATACAACAAACCGGTCAACAAACCGCACAAAAACCCCGTTCAAAACCTGCGAGCCCCACGCACCATCAGAACAAACCATACAGTACAGGCCATACAGTACAGGCCACTGACACCCCAGGCCCTGCAGGCCTGACCCGCAGCAACACCAGAGTTGGAATGAACAATGCCAGATGATATGAAGACAACCAGTTCGATCACTTCCCAGAACACGGGTATCCAGACCCCTGTCGTGCATGATGCCCTTGGCGTACAAGAGGTGTCCGTCGCGGAAGATCCCGGGGCAGCCCGCCAGGAAGCGGTCGCCCTTGAAACCATCGCGGCCTATGCCGAGGATGACACGGCCAATACCGCCCCTGATGTTGACACCTACACCACGGCGGGCGTGACCGGCGTGACCGATGCCAATCTCATGGCAGTGAATACGCGGGTTGCCGGGGTGACGCGCGAGGAAGCGGACGCGCGGGTTGAGGTCCAGAGCCTCGTGAATGCCACGCTTGTAACGCTGGCACAGGCGAAGATCGAGGCCTATGCGGAAGATGACGCGAACAATCCTGCGCCGACGGCGCAGGATTACACGACCGTGGATGTGTTCGGGGTCAACGCCGTCAATCTTGCTGCGGTGAACGGGGCGGTGGCCGCCGCGACCCGGGCGCAAGTGGACAGCTTTGAGGATCTGAGCACATTGGTCGCTCAGGCGGTCCTCACAGGTGGCGCTGAAACAGCGGAGTCCATAATTACGGCGTATGCTGGTAGCCAGACGCAACCCGCCCCGACGGTTGAGACTTACGAGGCAGCGGGGATCAATGGCGTAACGCCGACCAATCTTGAGGCGGCGAATGCGGCAGTGGTGGCGGCGAATGCGGCGATTATGCAGGCTGAAGCAGCCGTTCAATCGGTGTCTGCTGCAATCCAGGAGGTCCTGAACAACACGGTCACCCGCACCCTGGAGACCGCCGCAAAAGTGGATGGAACACCTTACAGCGATGCTATCACTGGCAGCACGGGTAAAGACACGCTTTCGGGCGGTGCCGGCAATGACGTTCTTGGCGGCGGGGCTGGTAATGATGTTCTGTCGGACGGTGACGGGAATGACGCTCTTTTCGGCGATGCGGGCGATGACATGTTGGTCGGCGGGGCCGGTCGGGATGTACTGAACGGCGGCTCTGGCAACGATACGGTGGACTATTCCGGGTCTGTGGACGCCACCGGGGCCGCTAAGGGTGTGACGGTGGATCTTTCACAATTGCCCTTCAGCACGCCGTCCGGCGGCCATGCCGAGGGCGACGTACTCTCTGATATCCAAAACCTGATCGGCTCTGCGGCGGACGACAGGCTGACGGGCGACGATGGTGCCAACCAGCTCTCGGGCGGGGCCGGCAATGACCTGCTGATTGGCCGCGGCGGCACGGACACACTCATTGGCGGGGCTGGCAATGACACGCTGGACGGCGGCAACGGCACGGATATACGGACGGTGGACACTGATGCCACGGGGGCGGTGCGGCTGGCGGAGTCGGACAGCAGCGAGCTCACCGGCGGCGACGGCAATGACCTGTTCCGGATCTATCCGGGCTATAGCGGGGTGATCACTGATTTCATGATGGGCACGGATGTGCTGGCCTTCCGGATCGGTCTGTTCGAAAGTCTCGCGCATGTGAGGGAAGCTGCCCGCGTGCGGGACGGCGCGGTGGAGATTACCATCCCCCAGGTGAGCGTCAGCTATCCGGACGCTACGGTCACACAGCATGCGGCCGGGGTCTTGCGGGTTGAGGGCCTCACCCGGGTCGATCAGCTCACCGCGGCCACGGTCAAAACCTTTAATGGGGCCGGCAGGGAGACCACAAACGATGACGGCGTCCTGGGCACGGATGCGGCGGACCTGCTTGAGGGCACCCCGAACAATGACCTGCTCAATGGCGGTGCGGGCAATGATACGCTCAATGGCAATGCGGGCGATGACCTGCTTTTGGGCGGTGCCGGTGATGACCGGCTCAATAGCGGCCCCGGGGATGATATCCTGAACGGCGGCGATGGCCGCGATATGCTCACGGGCGGCCCGGGCAATGACACGGCTGTCTATGGCGGGTTCATAGGTGTCAGTGTCAGTGTGGACCTTGCGGCCGGCACGGGCACGGGCGACGACGCGGAAGGCGACCGGCTCAGCGGGATCGAGAACATCATCGGCACCATCAGCAATGACACGCTCAGGGGCGACGCTGGCGCCAACCGTCTGGACGGCGGCCCTCTGGGCAATGACAGCCTCACGGGCCGCGGCGGCCATGACCGGCTCTCGGGCGGTGCGGGCGATGATACGCTTGAGGGCGGCACCGGCAATGATGTGCTGGTCCCCGGCCCGGGTGAGGACCAGCTCACCGGCGGCGACGGACGGGATATCTTCCGGATTGGTCGAGGCAATGGCACCAACAGCGTCACGGACTTTGACCCTCTCGAGGATGTGCTGGAGTTCCGGGAGGGGCTGTTTGCGGACCTTGCTGCGGTGAAGGCCGCGGCCACGGTGCTGCCGGATAATGGCGGTTTGAGCATTGCTCTGCCGGCGGTCGAGAGCTCGCCAGCGGGCACGCTGACGGTCAGTGGCATCGACAGCCCGGACGATCTGACGGAGGCCAATGTGCGCCTTGTGGCGGCGGACGTCGTCACCGGGGTCGCCGGGAACGGCACGGTGGCCCTTGCGGGCACGGCGGCGCAGGGCAGCCCGCTCACCGCAACGGTCACGGACAGCGACGGCACATCGACCACACCCTTTATCAGCTACCAGTGGCAGCGCAGTGACGGGACAGGCGATTATGAGGATATCGGCGGGGCCGAGAGCGCCCGCTATACCCCTGGTCAGGCGGATGTGGGTCATACCCTCCGGCTTGTGGCCACCTATAGCGATGATGACGGCAATGACGAACAGGTGACCTCGGCCCCCACAGCCCCGGTCAGCAATGTCAATGACGCGCCTGAGGGCGTGCCTGTGATCAGCGGCCCAGCGAGCGGCCCGTTGACGGCGGGCATGACCCTGAGCGCCGACCTGTCCGGCCTTAGCGATGCGGACGGGCTGCCGGACGCGGCGTCCGGCTTCCGCTACCAATGGCAGCGCAGCACCGATACGGCCGACGTTTATGAGGATATCGGCGGGGCCGAGAGCGCCAGCTATAGCCTGACAGACGCGGATGCGGGCCGGACCGTCCGGGTGACCGTCCGCTACCAGGATGAGGGCGGTGAGAATGAGATGGTCACCAGTGCGGCGACGGCCGAGGTTCAGGTCAGCGGCGATGTTGCAGCAGCAGCGGCGGCCGAGCTTGAGGCAGCGGCAGCCCTTGAAACCATCGCGGATTATGCCGAGGATGACACGGGCGATGATGCGCCGACGGTGGATACCTACACCACGGCGGGTGTGACCGGCGTGACCGATGCCAATCTCGACGCGGTGAATGCGCGGGTTGCAGCCGCAGAGCGCGAGGATGCGGACGAGGTGTCTGAGGTGGATGCGCTGGTTCAGCAGGCCAACGGCGATGTTGCGGCGGCAGTGGCAGCAGCGGCAGCCCTGGGGACCATCGCGGATTATGCCGAGGATGACACGGGCGATGATGCGCCGACGGTGGATACCTACACCACGGCGGGTGTGACCGGCGTGACCGATGCCAATCTCGACGCGGTGAATGCGCGGGTTGCCGGGGTAGAGCGCGTGGGTGCGGACGAGGTGTCTGAGGTGGATGCGCTGGTTCAGCAGGCCAACGGCGATGTTGCGGCGGCAGTGGCAGCAGCGGCAGCCCTTGAAACCATCGCGGATTATGCCGATGATGACACGAGCAATCCTGCGCCGGATGCGGCGACCTACACCACGGCGGGTGTGACCGGCGTGACCGATGCCAATCTCGACGCGGTGAATGCGCGGGTTGCAGCCGCAGAGCGCGAGGATGCGGACGAGGTGTCTGAGGTGGATGCGCTGGTTCAGCAGGCCAACGGCGATGTTGCGGCGGCAGTGGCAGCAGCGGCAGCCCTGGGGACCATCGCGGATTACGCCGATGATGACAGTGCCAATACCGCGCCGACGGTTGATACCTACACCACGGCGGGGGTGACCGGCGTGACGGCTGCCAATCTCGCGGCAGTGAATGCGCGGGTTGCCGGGGTAGAGCGCGTGGGTGCGGACGAGGTGTCTGAAGTGGATGCGCTGGTTCAGCAGGCCAACGGCGATGTTGCGGCGGCCGAGCTTGAGGCAGCGGCAGCCCTTGAAACCATCGCGGATTATGCCGAGGATGACACGGGCGATGATGCGCCGACGGTGGATACCTACACCACGGCGGGTGTGACCGGCGTGACCGATGCCAATCTCGACGCGGTGAATGCGCGGGTTGCCGGGGTAGAGCGCGTGGGTGCGGACGAGGTGTCTGAAGTGGATGCGCTGGTTCAGCAGGCCAACGGCGATGTTGCGGCGGCAGTGGCAGCAGCGGCAGCCCTGGGGACCATCGCGGATTACGCCGATGATGACAGTGCCAATACCGCGCCGGATGCGGCGACCTACACCACGGCGGGTGTGACCGGCGTGACCGATGCCAATCTCGACGCGGTGAATGCGCGGGTTGCAGCCGCAGAGCGCGAGGATGCGGACGAGGTGTCTGAGGTGGATGCGCTGGTTCAGCAGGCCAACGGGGATGTTGCGGCGGCAGCGGCGGTTGCAGGTGGGTCGGAAGGCACAGACAGTCAGTCTGTGACACCACCATCCCCGGCAACCCCTGATATGGGTACGCCATCGACAGAGTCCCCCGATGGCACCGGCGACGGTGATACGGACGACACTGCATTCAGTGCGCAAGTCGAGCGCCAGAATGCCCTGGGCGACATCGAGGCCTATGCCGAGGATGATCAGAGCAATCCTGCGCCGGATGCGGCGACCTACACCACGGCGGGCGTGACCGGTGTGACGGCTGGCACTCTTGATGTGGTCAATACCGCGATTGCAGCTGTGAGCAGTGAAACTGTGACCGCAGGTGGTTTGGATACGACGGCCGAGGTTCAGGCCATTGTGAACGGGGCGATATCCTCGGCGGAAACTGGCGACGGTGAAGACCAGACCCCACCAACGGACACATCATCGGCCACCGAGGGCACCGGCGACGGTGATACGGACGACGCGGATGCATTCAATGCGCAAGTCGAGCGCGAGGATGCCCTTGAAACCATCGCGGATTATGCCGAGGATGATCAGACCAATAGCGCGCCGACGGTTGATACCTACACCACGGCGGGGGTGACCGGTGTGACGGCTGCCAATCTTTCGGCGGTGAATGTGGGGATTGCATCGGCGGACAGCAGTGCCTTTGTGTCCGGTACTCTTGTGGATCCGGTGAGCTTTGTTCAGGGCGTCGTGAACGAGGTGATATCCTCGCCGGAAACCGATGCACTCAATGCGCAAGTCGAGCGTGAGGATGCCTTGGGCGACATTGAGGCCTATGCCGAGGATCAGACCAATACCGCCCCGACGGTGGATACCTACACCACGGCGGGTGTGACCGGCGTGACCGATGCCAATCTTTCGGCGGTGAATGCGCGGGTTGCAGCCGCAGAGCGCGAGGATGCGGACGAGGTGTCTGAGGTGGATGCGCTGGTTGTGCTGGCCAACGGGGATGTTGCGGCGGCAGCGGCGGTTGCAGGTGGGTCGGAAGGCACAGACAGTCAGTCTGTGACACCACCATCCCCGGCAACCCCTGATATGGGTACGCCATCGACAGAGTCCCCCGATGGCACCGGCGACGGTGATACGGACGACACTGCATTCAGTGCGCAAGTCGAGCGCCTGAATGCCCTTGAGAACATCGAGGATTATGCCTTCGACCAGGGCAATCCTGCGCCGACGCTTGGCGACTACGCCACGGCGGGCGTGTCCGGCGTGACGGCTGACACTCTTGATGCGGTCAACGCCGCGATTGCAGCTGTGAGCAGTGACGCTGTGACCGCAGGGGGTTTGGATACAACGGCCGAGGTTCAGGCCATTGTGAACGGCGTGATATCCCCGGCGGAAACCGGCGGTGGTACAGACCAGACCTCACCAACATCGGCAACCCCTGATACGGGCACACCAGAGCCCTCAGGTACCACAGACACAGGTACCACAGATACAGGCACCACAGGCTCGGGGTCGGCAACCCCGCCACCCATGCAGCCATCCACCCCTGATGGCGGTTCTGGCAGTGGCGCCGGCAGTTCAGGCTCTGGTACCTCTGGTGGCACTTCTGGCGGTACCTCTGGTGGCCAGACCCTTGTGGGCACCCCGGCGAATGACACGCTCTCGGGCGGTGCAGGCAATGACCGTATCACTGGCAATGCGGGGGATGACCTGCTGCTTGGCCGGGACGGACGGGATACCCTGACCGGCAATGCGGGCGATGATGCGCTCTGGGCCGGGGCACAGGATGCCAGTGTGGACCGGCTCAATGGCGGCACGGGCAATGACACGCTCGGGGCCGGCGGCGGTGCTGATCTGCTTGAGGGCGGTGCGGGGGATGATATCCTGTATGGGGCCGCGGGGGCTGACCGGCTCTCGGGCGGCACGGGCGATGACCATCTCTGGGGCGGCACCGGCAACGACAGGCTCACGGGTGGCAGGGGCGCGGACAGCTTCCATTTTGGCCGTGGCAGTGGCCGGGACCATGTGACCGACTTCAACACGGAGGAGGACAGTCTGATCCTGTATACCCAGGGGGCCTTTGACAGCCGGGCTGACCTGATGGCGGCTGCGGAGGAGGTCACCCGCTATGGCACCGAGGGCCTGCTGATCAGGCTGGGGGAAGACAATCACCTGTTCCTTGCGGATCTTGAGACAGCGGATCTGGCGACACTGGACCTTACGCTGTTCTAGGCTCTGCGGGAAGGGACCCGGCCTGACAGCCCCCCAGCTCGGCTGATCACAAACAGGGTCGGGTCCCACCCTCTTATCGGCGGTTCTCAGGCGGTTCTCGGGGGCATAGGCGTCTCCCATTGTCTTTGGTTGATGGCCTGTGGCAGGCTTATGCGGGCCCTGGAAGTCCATCGGAGAGGTCGAATGGGAAACATGCAATTGTGGGTTCACTGGTACGATAGTGAAAGGCTTCACAGCGCCATCATTGATACAACACCGGACGAGACGAAAGCCTGTTCAAAATCAAAGTCTCTGTCCATTGATCATTTCCTTTCGTAAAAAAACTTAGCGAAATGACACAGAATTTTGAACAGTCCCTTAAAATAGACAATCAAGCTGTCCCGTAAGCCTGTGACCCTTACAAAGCTGAAATTATAAGGCCTACGGTTACTATATGAAGGTGTCGAAGATAGTTTGAAGAAAGGTGCCCGAGTATGTCCTCCAACCAATCCCCTTATGTCGCATTGCCCGGAAAGGCGTTTTGGAGCCCTTCTGTTGGCAACCTGAACCCTTTACAGATTTCCGGGCTGTGGGACCCTAAGTATCAAATTAACAAGAGTGACCGTATCGCGACTACCGGGTCATGCTTTGCACACCATATCAGTAGAGCTTTAAAAGTGCGGGGGTTTAACTGGGTGGATAGTGAGCCTGCACCTGCGGATTTAGACCCTTCTTTCCATACTGAGTACAATTACGGAGTTTTTTCTTTTCGAACGGGCAATATCTATAGTGTAGCTCTCTTAAAGCAGTGGGTTATGTGGTCGCTAAATGATCAAGACCCATCCACACTGGAAATATGGGGACCCGAAAAAGGTCGATATATTGATCCCTTTCGCCCCACTATTGTCCCGACCGGGTTTGCAAGTCGAGCCGCTGTTGTTGACGCACGGAAAACGACTTTTCAGGCAATTCAGAAAACTCTTGGAAATATTGACATTTTTGTCTTCACATTGGGGCTTACCGAGGCGTGGGCTAATGCAGAAACGGACTTAATATATCCGATGTGCCCTGGTACTCTGGCCGGCGTTTTTGACAGTGACAAGCATAAGTTCATCAACTATCAGTATCCCGAGATTCGCAGGGGGCTCAGAGAGGTTTTTGAGCTGATCAAAACAGTAAACCCAAATATTCGATTCCTGCTGACAGTTTCTCCCGTGCCATTGACGGCCACCGCATCGAGCAACCATGTTTTGACCGCCACAATTCATTCAAAATCGGTGTTGAGGGCTGTCGCAGGCGATATTGCATCTACCCGCAAAGATACAGATTATTTTCCGTCGTTTGAGATCATCTCTGCATTTCCTTTCAAGGGTATGTTTTATGAACCCAATATGCGCAGCGTTGCCCCCGAAGGTGTGGATTTTGTGATGAAAGAGTTTTTTCGCTGTCAACAGGCGACGTTTGGTTCAAAGGACAGCGACAAGGTCTCTGAAAACTTGGATGAGCTGGACAATGAAGTATGCGAGGACGCTCTGTTAGATGCGTTTGCTGACAAAGAGATTGTATCGTAAGTTCCAAAAGACGGCACTGACCGCATTTGTTTGATTGGTAACTCTCACTTGGGAGTGGTGCGACAAGCCTGGCGTGAAAACCTCTCTGAAAAGTATCCAGAAATACGTCCAACCTTCTTCGGCGTAGCGGGCCAGGGTATGTCTACAGCATATGTCCATGACGGCGTTATTCGAACAGATGACCAAAAGGTTGCTGATAGCTTTGCCAAAACCTCTGGCGGCGCCAAAGAAGTTTATTTGGGAAATTTTGATACATTTGTTTTCTATGGAGTAGGTTTCCCGTTGAAGATGATCAACGCTTTTTTGAGCAGAGACAAGGACAGCAACGACAGAACTGATGAATCGGTATCTCTAGAGAGAGTAATGGAACAGGTAAGGCAATTTATAGGTAACCACCCAGTGATCAAAATTGCCTTTGCCGTCAGGAAAGCGTCCCCCAAACCTATCTTTCTTTGTATGGCCCCAATGTGGTCTATTCTTGAAAAAGAAGCCGTTGGCCATCAATACAAGACGGTCACTGACCATGGTTCGGAGATTAAGAAACTGTTCTTTCAGGTTTTGGAGAATAGTCTACATCCTCACAATATTGAGATCATTCCTCAAGTTGATGACACCCTTCATGAGCCTCTGTTTACGAAACGTGAGTTCCTTATGGGGTATGCAAGTAACAACATAAAAGATTATGGGCATATGAATATTGATTATGGACGTTTAGTGGTTGAACGACTGATCAGGCAGATAAAAGGTGACACTTAAACGTCGAGTGACATTTTGTCATAATGAAGACCTTTATCCGTGAGCAAGAATGTTACTGAGTGCATAATACTGAATGGTGCCGCATTGTGCAGCGGCCAGCTAATGAAACTCCGGACAGTCTATCTGGTACTGTTTACGGGGGGGCAGGTCACCCGCAGTGGCTGAAGAGTTCCTGCCGATTGTCCACCTGGTCTTCAGCAACCTGAAAAATTGGCTCGGCGGCATCCACCATGGGGTCAGTACAAAGCATCTGCAGGCATATCTCAACGAGTTCACGTTCCGCTTCAATAGACGACACTATCCGTTCCACGCTTTCCGCTCCCTGCTCGGAATTGCCGGAGCGACCGAGGCACCAACTTACAGGAGGCTTTATTCCGGCGAGTGGCAACATACAACATGTAGGGGGTGTCTGCGCTAATCGGATAGGCCAGGTAAAACCTACGACCAAGACAAGCGAAGAGTGCGCAAGACGTGTTCTTGCAATGTCTTGGGTATGTCCAGCTCTTTTGCTGTTTGATGCCATGTCGAAAACGCTTCAACGGTTTGTTCGAGAACGATCTTCTCACGGTTGCGTGGCAGCCGGGCAAACTTGGCGAGATGTTTGAGGTCTTCGACGGTAAAATCGCTTGTTTTGCTGTTGATGCTCAACTGGTGGAATCTTGTGAAGGCGCTGCCTTCGGCGTGACAAAGATCATAGGCAGGCGTTATGTCCCAATTGCCTTGTCGGTCCATCATAAAGCCAAAGTTTTTCACATGGTCGTCCTGATTGCACCCGACCACATTGAAAACCACACGACGAAACTGCTCCTCAATTGCACTTTGCGGCATGTCCAGCTTACGCATGGTTGTGAAGAGCTGCTCATAGGAATAGGCGCCGCTTTCATAGTAATCAAAATGCGCAGCGGCGGCAAAAGTCTGAACAAATGTCTTGCCGTCCTGTTCGTCACGATCAAAGCGCCTTGTCATGAAATGATTGCGGCTATTCTCACTGAACAGGTGGCTTTCCATCATGTCGATGCCGCAGGCTTTCGCCATAAGGTGATAGCTATATTCCAGAAGGCCGTAACCGGACGGGTCAGCCACGCCCCAATCACCACTGAAAGCAACGCCGTCAAATTTAATCAGCCAATGTTCAAAGTCGGGTGGCAGGTCTAACTGTCCTGATCGAACTTCTCTCGTTTCGGGATTATAGGCGATAATGGCTTTTGCCCGAGCGCCGCCCGCAGATGTCCCGACACTGAGAATGTCCAGTAAAGCCGTTTCTTCCTTGCCCGGTGTCAGTTTGGTGTTGAGTGTTTCTCTGTCTGCAAAGGCCATTGAAGCGAGATTGATAAGATCGCGGATTTCAAGGCGCTTGTCTTTCGCTGCGTCAGCTTCGATGACAGGCTCAAATTCCAGCGCGCCCATGCCGCGCGTGCCGGTGTAACAAAGACGGTCAACAGCATTAAACTCCGTTGGGTCTCTTCCGGTCTGGTCGAGCCAGACATCAATAAGTTTGTTACCATATTTGTCGGGAAGGCTGTCGGCGATCATGCCGGGAAGCCCATGAAATGATCTGGGATGCAGCCCTTCAAACTGATAAATATAACCCTTGCGAACGGGCATGTGTATCGGGGCAGGCTCTACGCCCAACTCCACAAATGCAGGATCATATTCAAATCGCGCATAGCGTTCACCATGATCCATTGAAACATAGCCGATGGTAGTGCCCCATAGTTTGACGGTCGCCGTACTCATTGGGCTTCATCTCCCCATACGATACCGGATGAGGGAGATGGTTTTTTGCGCTTCCGGGATTTCCCGGCGAGCGCTTCTGCCATCGGAGAATTGAATGTTTCCGGCAGGAGTGCATCAAGGGCAGGCATCCGGTCCAATGCTTTGAGAATTTTCAGCCATGTTTCAAGCTGGCTGTCCTGGCCACCTTCGATACGGCGCAATGTAGCAACGCCAATGCCCGCTTCTTTTGCAAATTCGGTTTGAGAATAGCCTTGTGCCTTGCGTATCCTTGCAAGACGCTTTGCAAGCTCTTTGAGAATTTCATCCTCTGGCACAAATTTGGAAAGCTTCATCATATCACCTGTGATATCTTTTGGTGCATTTCATCGTTTTTCATATCACAAATGATATTAATTTGGCGACAAGATTTCAAGAATATTTACATGAAAACGATCACAAGTGATATCTAATTTTAATTTTTCGCATATTTCATATCACTTGTGATATTTTATCGACCTTTCAAGAACGAGAATCACGCGCAAAGACGGGCCGAAAGATAAACGGGTATGACCAATCAGGCGACATGATTTCCAGAAATCTTTGGATTTTGACCTTCGATCTAAAAATTCCACACCATGAAATGCCCCATAGATCATCATAGCACTCTGGGCATCCCACTCACCTTAATTTCAGCCCAAACCCGCTGATTTCATTTAGATTTCTGCCCGGCTTCCTCACTATACAGCGCGACTGATCTCGGCGCAATCTGACCTCATCGAAATCGAGGTCACTCCATGTCACCACAGGGCATTTTATACGGTCACATACTTTCAGTGCTTGCCACGATTGCAGGTGGCATCTGGTTCGCGACGCAGTGGGTAGCTGCGCAGTTTAGCTATGACCCAAATCTGGGAGCGGCTTGGTTCCATGTTCTCGACATCCCCATCTACTATCCGTGGCGTCTCTTCGAATGGTGGTATGCCTTTCACGCTTATGCGCCTGAGATATTCAGAACGGGTGGCAAGATTGTTGTCGGCGCCACCTTCGCCAGTATCGTCATTGCAGCCTTGCTGTCGGTCTGGCGTGGACGCCGCGCGAAAAAGCTGACCACCTTCGGGTCGTCTGAGTGGGCCACAAAGCGCACCATGAAACGCGCTGGCTTGCTCACCAAAACAGGTGTGTTCCTCGGCAAGCTCAAAAGCACTTACATTCGACATTCTGGACCAGAACACATTATGGCGTTTGCGCCGACACGTACGGGCCTGTCAACGCCAAAGTAAAAATCCCCAGAAAGTGGGGAATATTCATTCAGCACTGACAGTTACCTCTTCAGTTGGACAAAATATCCGCCAAATCCACTTTGGCCGGAGCCATGCGCTATGCCATTACCAGATTGAAGCGACTGGAAGTTTATCTCATTGATGGCAGGTTATCGCTGGATAACAATCCGGCTGAACGCTGTATGAGACCCATTGCGCTCGGCAGAAAGAATTTTATGTTCTAAGGTTCCGACAAGGGAGGAGAACGTGCTGCTGCGGCTTATACGCTTCTGGAAACCGCAAAGCTCAACGGCCTTAACCCTCAGGCCTATCTGACCTGGGTGTTGGAGACCATTGCTGATCACCCGATCAACCGTATCGACGAACTGCTGCCCTGGAACTTCAACAAAACCACGCTCAAAAAAGCTGCTTAACGGTAAGCGCCAATTGCTGCGCTGAAACAGGCCTACAGGACTGCCATCAGCTTGAAAAGGTGGGGTTCACCGGACGCTTACTGTAAAAGTGGTATCGAGCTATTTGATTTAACACATTTATTTCTTGCTTCTCTTTGCCTGTCTAATATCGGTTGTCGGAAAACCTCTATTGAACCGTGGTTTTCTTTGGGTAAATTGCTGTTCAATAAGTGTCTTAAATCAGGTGTTAAGTAGCTGAAACTAAAAGTATTATGTGCAATTTTAGCGAAATTGGGGCGCTACTGCAGAGCAGTTCTATAAAAAGAAAACAGTATAACTTATAGGCTTTTTGGAAAATACAAATAGCGATCCCGCGAGGATGTATCAAGGTGTTTAAAATCAATAATTTAAATTGTCCAACGCTACAAAATCCGCCATTGAAATCATTGAAAAATTTAGAACTTTGTCCAACCTATAGAAGATAGCTGGATAACCTGATACATCTTCAGAAGTCGAATTCTCAAAAGCGCTTCCCTTAGGGAATATCTAATGAGCCAGAGATGATAATGGTTTAGCTCTAGTGGTAATTATATGGGGTCTCTGTTTATCTTAAAAGGTTAGCATTTGTCAAAGAATGGAGTAACATATGATCAGAACAGCTTTTATACTATTCCTACTGATTGACTTATCTCCTGTTGAAACAACAGGCGACAAGTGGGAGACCTTTGATTTCATTGTTGAGAAGGGAGGTAAGGAAGCACTTAGGCTTGATGTTGGGCCTAAACCAGTGAAGTTCATTACCCCCGACAAAACACAGTGCGGGGTAAGAAGCGTTAACGCTGCCCCCTATGGTTTGTTCGTAGTCCCTACTAAAACCACGACCAAAATAGGCATATGGTCAAAGGACGATTTTAGAAAGCCTGACCTTCAATATCAGCTACACCTGCACGGTGATAAAATACCGAAATCTGATAATGCCAGAACACACTCACTTGGCGATTACTTAGGCCTCGGAGGAGTTTACATTCTAGATAAAACCTATCCATATAACGATGAAGATTTTTATTTATTCCATGCGGATTATCGCCAATCTCTTTATTCACAAGCCATCACCAATGGTCATCTTGGTGAAAGCTATGAGATAGGCTATGAAACCATCCAAATAGGTAAATCAGGGCTGGATAAAATGCTTAATGGCCGGAATATAAGTTTCTTTTTTGCCTGTGAAAGAGGCTGTGCTGGAAGTGGAGGGTGGAGAATTTCTGATCACAAAGGCCAGCACAGATATTTCTCGCTGGAAACGGTTTTAGCCAATTTTAAAACAGATGGCGAATTTAACAAAAAAATTGAACATTGCCGAAAACAACGCAGCAATCGTTTTTGAAAGTGAGGGATGACCTCATATGTCAAATCATGATGAGGATGAAATCGAAGAAATCATTACGACAGCGCCGCCAATTATCAGGCCTTATTTTGGGGCTTCAAATTGGAGGTTTGAGGTTAGAGCACATGAAAGCTTGACCAATCCATTTTATGGCGCTGGCGCTAACGTTGTTAGCACCCTTATGCAGCAATCAACAATTAGTCATACTATATTGGGTGCGAAAGTTGATATAGAAACAGCAAACTTACCACCTGAGTACGCAGCTATCATTCTAAAAATACTGCTTGAAGCTGGTAATTCAACTTTACTTCGAAAAGTTTTTGAAACCGCCGCTAGTAAAAACATAAAAATAGTAATTCGATACAACACCACCCAACGAGACCATGATGGGCATATTGGGAGCTTCAATGAAAGCCAAGGCAACATTTTGGGTATTTTAAATAGTAGGCGGGGGGATGATGGTGCTATTCTAAACGGCCGGAGTGTTTATATTTCATTGAATTCTGCACGGTTAAACGGAACAGATAAAGACTCGCTGTTTACATTTACAACAACGGTTATTCATGAATTACTCCACACTATTGATAACGGCAACTTTTCAGATTCACAAAGGCACCAATGGGTAGTACCTCGCGTGGATGAGGTGTTTAGAGAGATATATGGTGTTAGTTCCGGCACTACAGCACGGGAACAGCAGGGGCCTGCCCCATCAGGTTGGCAAAGTGGTCATGAGCCATACCTAAACTCTGATCACTCTCTAGGAACGCCGGGCAACGACAGGATAAACGGTGGTGCTGGTTATGATAACCTGCACGGTGGAGCTGGTAACGACAGGATAAACGGCGGCTCAGATAATGATATCCTGAATGGTGGTGCGGGTAGTGACCGCTTGAGTGGTGGCAGCGGCATTGATGTAGCATCTTATGAAGGCTCAAGCGCCGGGGTTAATGTAAATCTGCTTACTGGACGCGGTACTGGTGGTCATGCTCAGGGGGACCGACTATCAAGTATCGAAAACCTGCGAGGCTCTGGCCATAACGATACATTACACGGCTCAAACGGACAGAACGTTCTTTATGGCGAAGGCGGTAACGACCAGCTTTATGGTAAAGGCGGGGATGACTGGTTACAGGGTGGAGCGGGTAACGACACGCTGTTTGCCGGGGGTGGAAATGACACGCTCTTCGGTGGTGCTGGTAATGATGTGATGTATGCAGCGAGTGGTCTTGACCAGCTGCACGGCGGTACAGGGAATGATCAGTTATTTGGTGGTACCGATAACGATATTATCGACGGCAATAGTGGAGCTGCTGATGAAATCTATGGCGCTGCAGGGAATGATACGCTCTCAGGTGGGGCGGGTGCTGATAAATTTTACTTTGCCCGCAATCACGGCAGGGATGTGATTACAGACTTTGAAGTTGGCAGCGATATCCTTGTTCTTACCAATACCCGCACAGATTTCACCAACGCCACAAGTGTGAGAAACGCCAGTCGAACGGCAACAATAGATGGTGAAACAGGCGTGTTAGTCAATACAGGAAGTGGTACCATTTTTCTGGAAGGCTTGACCCTTAGCCAACTCAATAGTCTGAATTATGTGTTTTAGAGCAAATCAATCAGCTAATATAGGCACCTCTATTCAGTCATTCTAACAGGATGCTATGAATGTTAAATCTCTACCCTAATCCCTGTATTCTGCCGCAAATTACCAATAAAAGGTCAATATATGCCATTTAAAATAGAACCCAAAATCAGTTAGTTAAGTACACTATCAGGCGCCTTCTTTCTTCTAGCGGATCCTAAGTGACAGTAAGGTTGGCCTCCGACAGATCGCTCAGCTTAAGACCTTTGTCTCTCAGGGGCATCTGGCCGAACATGGCATTATCGGTCCGAAAAGCCGGGCCGGGATAAAGAAACTCGCTGCATTCATAGAGGATGATACTGTTCCCATACTCGATCTGGTCCGCGACACAGGCCGCCTGTATCTGGAGCATATAGACATGCTGGACAGGCGTATTGCAGAACTGACCAGAAAGCTTGAGCGGGAAGTGAAGGCCTCCACGAAGGCCCGGCGGTTGATGACCATGCCGGGTGTGGGTCTCCAGACAGCCATGTCGGTGGTCAACGCAGCTACCCGCTTCGGGGTCCCCGAGGGAAGCTGGCTCGCCCGCATGCTGGCCCGCAAGCCGAAAATGCTGGCATACAAAATGCCAACTCAAACTGGACAATGCCCATTGCCAGGGCGATTCAGAGAAAGGTGTTTTTGGGTTGATCTGTGACGATTCTGATAGCCCTTGCGCGGTTGTCCTGCATCATTTCGATAGCCTTTGTTGGTGATTTCGATATGCGCTTGAGCAAGGTTCTGGTCGCGCTGACAAGGGTAAAGATATTGCGCGGCGCGTTGTCAGATCGGTTGGTGTAGCGATCCTCTCCCAGAGTGACATCCTTGTCGCGGTGCATGGTCTCGATGCGCCAATGGTTACGGTTCAGGCGCAGGATGTCTTTGGGTTTGGGCCGCGTCAGGCTGGTGATGAGATACACTGTCTCGGCCTGTGTTCTGGTAATCTGCCCGGCGCGGATATGCTCGCGGGTTCGGCTGATGCAGGCGATACTGCGGATCGTTGGCCACTGCTTGCGCATGTGCTCACTCAATGCCTCGACGGGAAGGAGCTCGATGCGGCGCTGGTCGATTCTGCCGTGCCCCGATTGCGGCGTCTCCCGCCATTCCAACAGGGGGAAAAACCGGCGTCTTGAACGCCGTTTCGATTTCTCCCCGCAGGTCTTTCTGATTGTTCTTTACAGGGAACACGTAATCGCCACCCCTTTCCACAACTTTGGAAGTGACTGTTTTTTGGCAGAAAATGGCATCCTCGGTGACGATCTGTCCCGCAAGGTCAATCTGGTTCAGCAGCCGCAGGGCATCAGGTATTTCCATGCCCTTGCCACGCGATGATGTGTGTCCGACGGATTGTTCAAGCGTCGCGCAGAACCCCGACAACACATGTTCCGCCTTGCCTGCCGCGTCCTTGCTGCCACGTAGAGTTTTGCCATCAATGGCGATCTGATGGTGATCTTCATCATCTTGTGCTGGTGCCGTAAGCTGCCCAAACGCCTGCGCCAGGGTAGCCGGGTCGAGGATACGTAGCGTTTCCGTTAGCGTTGCATGGCAGGGTGACGCGCGCCCGCGACGGAACCCCAAGCGCATGAGTTGACGCGGCGTGAGCGTACGACCAAGGCGGAACGCCGCCATCATACCCTTGCGCCCACTGAGCATGGAGAGAAGCATCAACCCGACCAGCGCTTCAAGTGGGTGTTGACGGCCCTTTTTGCCGCGCGGGTCGGGAATTTGACGCAATACTGAACGAACCGATACCATCGCTGAAACCTCCTGTACCTGACATCCATAGAATGGATTCACTCAATCAAATGATTTGCAAGCGCTTTTTGACGTCTGGTAAATAGCCCTGGCCCATTGCTAACTGGAGTTTGACTTTGTCTCAACTGGTAATATACTTCAACGGTCGACTCGATGAGCACCTGAAACTATAAAATAAACCTGACACAGAATTTTGAACGCCCTCGTCATCGGTGTTGCCCGGTGTGATCCTGATGGCCATCAGTGCTCCCCTGTTGTTCATGACCACATGCAGCTTGAAGCCATAAAACCAGCCCATGGTTGATTTCCCCCATTGTTTTCCCTCTGGCGGCCAGTCCCCTGAACACCCCGGACACCCTGTTGCGGCTGATACGGCTATTATGGCAGACAGCGAGCTTTGTGCTGTCGGCAATATAAAGGCCCGTCTTCTCCCCACGCAGGCTGTGCAGCAAGAGACAGAAGGGCATGAACAGTCTGGGGATCAGGGCAACAAACCGCTCATAGGAAGGCAGGTCACCAAAGCAGTCACGGTACTTGTCCTGAATACCGTAGCGCCAGAAATGCTTAAAATCCCTGAAGGGAGAGAGATGGAACAGCGTCATGATAAACAGCATCTCGCCAAGGCTGAGCTTGCCGGACCGGTGCCGCCTGCGGCCCGTGGGGATAAGCTGATGACGCTCCCAGTCTTCAAATGTTTTGGCAAAATCATCAAGACAACAGAACAGAGCAGTGGTAGAAAGAGACATGAGAGGGATCCGATCGTTTGTTACCAGATACGATCTATGAATCACATCAATAGGGATTTGGGAATCCCTCTCAACACCCTCTCAACAAATTCTTATCCATAATTGGGGTGATAATAAATAATACTGATGGGGAGAGATATGCCAAACAACAAAAGTGTAAACCGACAAGCTATCGTTATTATTCATGGCATCGGTGAGCAACGCCCCATGAAGACCTTGCGTTCATTCGTAGATGCAATTCTTAAGATTGAAAATCGGTCTAGTGGCGTTTCATGGTCTAAACCTGACACCGTGTCTGAAGGGTTTGAACATCATCGATTCACGCTTCCCGGCACACGAACACGTCCCATTACTGACGTTTACGAGCTTTACTGGGCTCACCTGTTCGAACAATCCAATCCTTCAACGTTTACCGCTTGGGCGGGGCGGCTACTGTTGCGTCCAATGCCGAAATTGCCGCGTCGGTTTCAGATCATTTCTCTTAGCTTGTGGATCGCGCTCGTTATTCTTGGGGGTGGAGGATTTTTTTGGCTATGGAATACCCAACTCGCTGACCACCGGGATGCACTCATAGCAGCAGTCCCTATTATCGGTGGTGCGTATACCCTTATTATATGGCTTGCAAACTCATTTTTTCTCGGCACTATCAGCGATGCTGCACGCTATCTCGATGCCAATCCTAGAAACGTCGAGGCGCGCAATAATGTAAGAACGCTCGGAGTAAATTTTTTGGATAAGTTACATAAATCCGAGCGTAACTATGATCGGATTGTTGTTTGTGGACATAGTTTGGGTACAGTTATTGGCTACGATATTTTACAACGACTCTGGTATAAAATGCATGAGACGTTCGAAAAAGTTGATAGGCCTGATCAGGAAATTCTGAAGCAAATGTCCAAGCAAGCCGAAGCAATGAATGGACCGGCAGCACGAGCACTCCAGCGCGATCTTTGGCTTGAACAACAAGATATGGGGAGTAAGTGGCTCGTCACGGATTTTGTGACCATGGGAAGCCCGCTAGCGCATGCGGATGTTTTAATGGCAGACTCGGATGAAGAGTTCGAGGAAGGAAAAGTGAATGGCGAGTTTCCGACTTGCCCACCGGTCGTCGATCCAAATACTAAATTGATTGGATTTAAAAGAGATTACGAGATACCCGGAGGGCAACGACGAACCTGTTATCTCTTACGGCACAATGCCATGTTCGCCGTAACTCGATGGACTAATATCCATTTTCGCACGCGGCTCGGTCTGTTTGGTGATCCAATCGGCGGATCAGTTTCGCGCGTTCTTGGCGGCGGCGTGCAGGATTACGAGGTGAAGACAACTGGATTTAAGAGGCTCTTCGCCCATCTGAGGTACTGGCACGTAGAACGAATAGCGGGTGATGCAGACGAAGATCTATCAATTCCTCTACACGCTTTGCGAGACGCTCTCGATCTTGATCGAAAAGTTATCACCCCGAGCGATGATGGGCACCGCCTATAGAGCAAAGTGAGACCACAGCGAGCTGACTGGCAAGGCGTAGCACCGGTCGTTAAAACTCAGTTTTCTATCGCCGAGATAAAATACTATCCCGGTGAATTTGCGAGATTTACCTGGACCATTTGCGGCGAACCATTTCAGATGTTTGAAATCGTCGACGCTAACTGATCTTGAGGCTTTAATTTCAATACCTACTATCTGTCCTGCGCGTTCTGCGAGAATATCTATCTCGCGGTGATCAGCGCTGCGCCAGTGGTAGAGTTTATAAGCTTGCCTCTGGTATGGCAGTATGCGCATGATCTCATTGAAGATAAAGCTTTCTAACATAAACCCAAATTGCTGCGCATCGATGTTGTCGATTTCGAATGAGCTTTCGTCAAACTGACGTAGGGCACAATTCATGCCCGTGTCTACAAAATGATACTTAGATTGTTTGATATCGCGCTTTGCTGCATTCGTGGTCCACGCAGGTGCTCTGGTTATCAATGAAAGACGTTCCATTACGTCCAAATAGCTGCGTGTCGTTTCCCACTTCACACCAATCGTTTTGGATATCTTGCTTTGGTTTAATTCTTGCGCGGTGCGTGCCGCCATTTGGTCGATAAGTTTACGAAACCCCTCTGGCTTGCGGAGTGGCATCACATCAGCGACATCGCGATCAATGATTGCGTCGATATAACTCCGGTATTGCTGTTGTCGTTGCCGCAATGCGAGTGACCGTGGTTCAGGGAACCCACCTTCTAATATCAGTTGAACATAACTGTCCCGGTCTAATGTTTCCGGTTTTTTGATTTGAGTCAGGTTAGGTTTTGTCTGCATCGCCCAATCGAGTATTGGTGCTGGCGATCTTCTTTTGATCTCGGAGATTGTGAGCGGCCAAAGTTTCAACGGCACAACGCGTCCAGCAAGTGAGTCCGTCACTTTCAGATTGGCAAAGATGTTTGATGACCCGGTCAAAATGAATTGGCCTCTGCGCTTGTCGCGATCGACGATTTTCTTTATCGTGAGCGGCAAGCTTCTCGATCTCTGGGCTTCGTCAATAATGACAGGATCACCGCCAGCATCTTCTCTAAGCGTTTCAAGTTGTTCTTCCGGGTCTGCTTCAAAAGCGTCGAGCAGGCTTTGATCGTCTAGGGTCGTATACACGCCTCTTTCCAATAAATCGCTCACCAGCGTGGTCTTGCCAACCTGACGTGGACCGATGATGTTGATGATCTTGTAGGAAGCGAGCGAGACTTCCAGTTCTGATATTAAATGTCTCGGAAAGTCTTTCGCCAATGCACCATCCCCCAGTTCTCACCATTTATCCTATATATCACCAATTATCCATTAGGAACACCACTAATTATCCAGTAATGAATTCACGTATTATCCGTTAGTGGACTCACTATTTATCCATTAGAAAATTCACCGAACTATCGGTAGCGTTATCGGTGAAGTGTGGTTTTCAGCGAAAAACAGGATTTCTTTCTTTCGCACTTGACTCTTTTTGCTCAAAAAAACATAACAGGAACATTATGCAACACGGAAGCCTGCCACAAAGCGCTTCCAAAAGCGCTCTGGACACTATTTGTCCCAAAAATCAAGGAGCTTTGCGCCTCGGGGGAGACGTGCGGCTGTCAAAAGGTCGGATGCACGAAGTCCAGGGCGATAGCGCAGACATCTTTGCGATTGTCGCGGCAGCGAACCTTAACCGCGCCCATAGAGCGCCGCGCAGACATGATCGGAAGTTACGATTCGGCTGATATGCACCTGTGGAAAGTCGGAAAAGCGGTCGGCAGTGTCAGAAATCAAGGCTCAGACCTGATTGATCCCGTCGAATAGCGCCGGCAATTTCCTGTATTTCCACCTCGGATTATCATTGGTTACGCGCGTAATGACCTGTGCTTGTCACGCAAGTCGCATAAACTAGGTAAACCGCCTGTAATTCAGCCCAAACCCGCTGATTTCATTTAGATTTCTGCCCGGCTTCCTCACTATACAGCGCGACTGATCTCGGCGCAATCTGACCTCATCGAAATCGAGGTCACTCCATGTCACCACAGGGCATTTTATACGGTCACATACTTTCAGTGCTTGCCACGATTGCAGGTGGCATCTGGTTCGCGACGCAGTGGGTAGCTGCGCAGTTTAGCTATGACCCAAATCTGGGAGCGGCTTGGTTCCATGTTCTCGACATCCCCATCTACTATCCGTGGCGTCTCTTCGAATGGTGGTATGCCTTTCACGCTTATGCGCCTGAGATATTCAGAACGGGTGGCAAGATTGTTGTCGGCGCCACCTTCGCCAGTATCGTCATTGCAGCCTTGCTGTCGGTCTGGCGTGGACGCCGCGCGAAAAAGCTGACCACCTTCGGGTCGTCTGAGTGGGCCACAAAGCGCACCATGAAACGCGCTGGCTTGCTCACCAAAACAGGTGTGTTCCTCGGCAAGCTCAAAAGCACTTACATTCGACATTCTGGACCAGAACACATTATGGCGTTTGCGCCGACACGTTCAGGCAAGGGTGTGGGTCTTGTCGTGCCAACGCTTTTGAGCTGGGGTGAAAGCGCGGTCATCCACGACATTAAGGGCGAGAACTGGCAGTTGACGGCGGGTTGGCGCTCGACCTTCTCTCATTGCCTTCTGTTCAATCCAACCGACCCGGCGAGCGCCAAATACAATCCACTTCTGGAAGTACGCAAAGGCCGAAACGAAGTTCGCGACGTTCAGAACATTGCCGATATTCTGGTTGATCCCGAAGGCGCGCTTGAACGCCGCAGCCATTGGGAAAAGACCGGCCATGCGCTTCTGGTCGGCGCGATCCTGCATGTGCTTTATGCGGAGAAAGAAAAGACGCTCGCCCGCGTCGCCAGTTTCTTGTCTGATCCCAGCCGCTCGTTTGAGCGCACTTTATGGGTGATGATGAGCACCAACCACCTCGGCCCCGAAGGGGGCGAACCTCAAACTCATCCCGTTGTCGCGCAAGCAGCGCGTGAACTCTTGAACAAGTCTGAAAATGAGCGCTCAGGCGTCCTGTCAACAGCGATGAGTTTCCTGGGGCTATACCGTGACCCGACGGTGGCCGAGGTGACGGCTTCCTGCGACTGGCGCATCGCCGACCTGATTGAGGGGGAAAAACCCATTTCGCTTTATCTGGTCGTCCCGCCTTCCGACATATCGCGAACCAAGCCACTTGTTCGATTGATCCTCAATCAGATTGGCCGCCGGTTGACTGAAAAGCTCGACGAAGAGGCCGCCGCAGAAAAACGCCGCCGCGTCCTGTTGATGCTCGATGAGTTTCCCGCACTTGGCCGTCTCGACTTTTTTGAAAGCGCGCTCGCGTTCATGGCGGGATATGGCTTGCGGGCCTTCCTGATTGCGCAATCGCTCAATCAGATTGAGAAAGCATACGGCCCCAACAATTCCATTCTCGATAACTGTCATGTGCGCGTTGCTTTCGCCACCAATGACGAGCGAACAGCCAAGCGCATTTCTGACGCCCTTGGGTCAATGACCAAGATGCGGGCGATGCGGAATTATGCAGGCCACAGACTGGCTCCGTGGCTCGGTCACGTCATGGTCTCTCGCCAGGAGTCTGCCCGACAACTCCTCACTCCCGGCGAGATTATGCAGCTCCCGCCGGATGACGAGATCGTGCTTGTGTCCGGTTATTCGCCGGTTCGCGCAAAGAAACTGCGATACTTTGAGGACCGGAATTTTGTCAGCCGCGTAATCTCCCCGCCCGCGCTGGCAGGCCCCAATCATTCTTATGGCGACAGGCCATCCCCCCGGCCGGATGATTGGGGTCAAATGACAAGGCTCGTCGATGATCGGCTCTTTGCGGCGAACGACGAAGACGCCATCAGCGACACGGGCGGCAAAGACCTCAAACCCGAAATCGACACGCCGCAACGCCCAAGCGAACGCGATCCAGAACCAACGAATACAGAGGAAATGGACGATGTTGATGAAGTGGCTGCAAAATGCGCCGCCGATCTCGCCCGCAATTCGCAGGTCGCACACAAGAGCTACGGGCTTGATCGTGGAACCCCCAATCTTGACTTGCTGGATTTTTGAATATGGCTTCCACGAACCCACGCATACACCCCTATCTGAAGCCGGAAGTCTTTGCACGGCTGCAAGCTGCGAAGGTCAAACCGGGACGCTCTGAATCCGATATTGTCAATCAAGCGCTGGCGGCGTTTTTCAGTCATGAACATGACGACAAGCGCGATGCAGCGCTCATCCGTCGCCTCGATCGGCTATCTCGGCAAATAGAAGGGCTGGAACGCAAGCAGATCATAGCCGCCGAAGCCTTTGCGCTGTTTGTGCGCTATTTCCTGACCGTCATTCCGCAAGTCGCCGAGGCCGACAAAAAGGCTGCACAATCAGAAGGTCACGCGCGTTACGAGACGTATTTGCAAAGTCTGCAATCCATTCTCGAAGACGGCGACCCCATCCTCTTCAATCGTATAGAGGACAGGCTTGCGGAGCGTTCCGCTTTCTTCACTGCCGAAGAACTCGCCCGATTGCACGAGCCAGCGCCGACGCGCCCTGCAAAAACGGAGGACGCCAATGTCACCGCGTAATCAGGAATCCCTTCAGCGTACGCAGGCCATGCTCAAAACCGCAATGGGTGAGGATATCGAACACGCCCTTGGCGACCCGTCCGTTGTCGAAATCATGGTCAATCCCGATGGATGGCTTTGGCTCGACCGCCACGGAACAGGACGCCAATGCACAGAAACCCGATTGTCTCCGGATAAGGGCGAACGGATCATTCGGCTGGTCGCGAGCCATATTGGCGCTGAGGTTACAGCGACGACGCCCATTGTCAGTGCAGAACTGCCCGGTGCAGGCGAGCGCTTCGAGGGTGTCTTGCCTCCGGTGGCAACAGCGCCTTGCTTCTCGATCCGCAAAGCCGCCGCCAAAATTTTCTCGCTCGATGACTATGTGAGCGCAAAAACGCTGTCGGCGGCGCAACGCCAGCACCTTCAAGCCGCCGTTCATGATCGCAAAAACGTTCTGATCGTTGGCGGCACAGGTTCAGGCAAAACAACACTCGCCAATGCGCTATTGAATGAGGTCGCAGAAACCGGCGACCGGGTTCTCATCATCGAAGATACCCGCGAATTGCAGTGCGCCACGCCAGATCAGGTCGCACTGCGCACGCGCCTTCCTCACGTTTCAATGGCCGATCTTGTGAAATCGACCTTGCGGCTGCGGCCAGACCGGATCGTGGTTGGGGAAGTGCGCGGCCCGGAAGCCCTGGACATGCTGAAAGCCTGGAACACCGGGCACCCGGGCGGGATCAGCACCATCCATGCCAATGACGCGATTGGCGGACTTTACCGTCTTGAACAATTGGTCGGTGAAGTTGCAGCAAGCATTCCGCGCACTTTGATCGCGCAAGCCATTGACCTTGTGGTCTTCATTTCAGGGCGCGGCAATGCACGGCGCATTGAGTCTATCCGGCATGTCACCGGCATCGAGGACAGCGGACAGGGATACGTCACCTGCGATGTCGCTGACGCCCCGACAAACATACTCGCTCTTCAATCATCATCAAACAACGGAACCTAGCTATGTCTCTCACTCACCATACCATCCGATTCCTCCATTACGTTGCGGTCACATTATTGCTGTTTCTCCTGTTCTCAGGGCAAGCCTATGCAGCCGGTTCCGGCATGCCGTGGGAAGGACCAATCCAGAAGATCGTCACCTCGATTGAGGGTGATGTCGCCAAAGGGATTGGCGTTATCGCCATTGTGGTCACCGGGCTTGGCATTGCCTTTGGCGATATGGGTAGCGGTATGCGCAATCTGTTGAAGATCGTCTTCGGTCTGTCGATTGCGTTCACGGCCACCAGCTTCTTCCTGTCCTTCTTTTCCTTCGGCGGCGGGGCTATCATCTGATGAACCACCAAAGAGACATCAGCGGCTTCTCCATCCCGGTTCATCGCTCTCTGACTGAACCCATTCTGATGGGTGGCGCACCCCGTGCTGCGACCATCATGAACGGCACCATCGCCGCTGCGATCGGGCTTGGTCTGCACCTCTGGCACTTCGGGATTCTCTATTGGGTGACCGCCCATAGCGCCTGCGTGTTCGCGACCAAACGGGATCACCAATTCGTCGAAGTCCTGATCCGCCATGTTCGTCACAAGGGGTATCTCGCATGATGAACCTCTCCGAATATCAGGCCACCCCTCAATGCCTTGCCGATTATCTGCCGTGGGCTTGCCTCATCGCCCCGGGCGTCGTCTTGAACAAGGATGGCAGCTTTCAACGCACCGCTGAATTTCGCGGGCCAGATTTGGACAGTTCGACCGAGGAAGAGCTGGTTTCTATCTGTGCCCGTATCAACAATACCCTCAAACGGTTTGGTTCATCCTGGGCGATCTACTTTGAAGCATCCCGTGCGCCAGCCCTTGACTATCCAACAAGCGAATGGCGCGATAAACTGGCATGGCTTATTGATGAAGAACGCCGCTCACTTTTCGAAGGCAGGCACGTAAGCGACTTGCTGTTTGAAAGTCGGTTTTATCTCACCTTTTCCTATTTGCCCCCCGCTGACTCGGTTGGCAGAATTGAAGAGGCGCTCATCGAGCGTCCCGAAGACGAAGAACAAGTCAGTGCATCCGATTATCTCGCTCGCTTTCTGCAAGAGACGGACAAAGCCTTATCCTTGTTTGAAACCATCTTCCCGCGCGCGAGATTTCTGAGCGACGAACAAACGCTGACCTATCTACAGCAATGCGTTTCCGGTCGCCGTCATCCGGTCAAAGCCCCCCAAACCCCATGCTATCTCGATGCGGTTCTTGGTGGTGCGTCCCTTTCAGGGGGTCTTGAACCTGTACTGGACGATCAGCATTTGCGCGTCGTCACCATTCAGGGTTTTCCACCGATGACCGAACCGGGTCTATTGGATGACCTCAATAATCTTGGTTTCTCCTATCGCTGGGTCACTCGCTACTTGCCGATGGACAAACTGGCGGCAACCAAAGTGCTGACCCGCTATCGGCGACAATGGTTCGCCAAGCGAAAGTCTATCATGTCGCTCTTGCGCGAGATGATGACGAACGAAGCCTCGCCACTGGTTGATACCGATGCTGACAATAAAGCCGCAGATGTGGACGCCGCGCTGCAATCCCTTGGCGCCGATCACGTCGGCTTTGGGTATCTGACTACAGCCATCGTCGTTCAGTCGCCATCCGCGACCGTTGCAGATGACATGATCCGCGAAGTCGAGCGGATTGTGAATGGTCGTGGCTATGTAACCATCAAGGAAACGGTCAACGCGATTGATGCCTGGCTTGGGACGATTCCGGGTCACGCCTACGCCAATGTTCGCCAACCCATCGTCCACACACTCAACCTTGCGCACATGATGCCGCTATCGGCTGTGTGGGCCGGTCCGGCTCACAACAAGCACCTGCAAGGGCCGCCGCTGTTGTACGCGACGACAGCCTCGCAAACGCCGTTTCGGGTCGTGCTCCATCAAGGCGATGTCGGGCATACACTAATCGTTGGGCCGACTGGTGCCGGTAAATCAGTTCTGCTCTCCATGCTGGCGTTGCAGTTCCGTCGATACAAAGACGCACAGATTTTCATTTTCGACACGGGCGGATCGGCAACGGCTGCGACCTTGGGCGTCAATGGTGAGTACTTTCACCTGGGCGGCGACCAAGGATTATGCTTTCAGCCGCTTGCCAGAATAGACTCTGACACCGAGCGAGCTTGGGCGCTTGAATGGTTGTGCGGGCTGTTATCACACGAAGGGATAACGATTGAGCCTGAAACCAAGGAAGCGATCTGGACCGCGCTCACATCGCTGGCGTCAGCGCCGACGGTGGAGCGAACCATGACCGGATTGAGCGCGTTGCTGCAATCCAACCGTCTCAGGCAAGCTATCGAACCTTACACGCTCAAAGGCGCACACGGATCACTGCTTGATGCCGATCACGAAACCATTGGCGACAATGACTGGCAGTGTTTCGAGATGGAAGAATTGATGCACCAAAAATCTCTGGTGCCGCCGGTGCTATCCTATCTCTTTCATCGGCTGGAGGATCGTTTTGACGGGAAGCCAAGCCTGCTCATTCTCGATGAAGCCTGGGTCTTGCTTGACGATCCGATGTTTGCGGACCGCATCCGTGAATGGCTCAAGGTTTTGCGAAAGAAGAACGTTTCCGTGGTGTTCGCCACACAATCTCTCAGTGACATTGCCACAAGTGAAATCGCGCCCGCGATCATAGAATCCTGCCCATCACGTATCCTCCTGCCCAACAACCGGGCTCTGGAGCCGCAGCAGCGCAAGGCTTATGCAGGCTTCGGCTTGAATGACCGACAGATTGAAATAATCGCGCATTCAACACCGAAACGCGATTATTATTTCCAGTCCCGAAACGGCAACCGTCTGTTCGACTTGTCCCTGGGACCGGTGGCGCTCGCCTTCTGCGGCGCATCTTCGAAAGATGACCTCAACGCGATCGCCGGGATTGCTTCCGAGAATCCCGATGGCGCGTTTGCCGAACGCTGGCTGGAAGCACGCGGCCTGAGCTGGGCCGCAGACCTCATTTCCGAGCACCCCCAACAAGAGATAGGAGATGCGCTATGCGCCGAAGACTGATTTCAATATTCATGATTGTTTTGATGGGGGGCGCGCCCCTTCAACCTGCCCATGCCTTCTTTGGGTTTGGTGGTGTTGTGTTTGACCCCACCAATTACGGGCAAAACCTTCTGACCGCTGCGCGAACGCTACAAACCGTCAACAATCAGATCAGGCAGCTTCAGAATGAAGCGGACATGATCGTCAATCAGGTCAAGGATTTGACCAGGCTGGATTTCGACTCCCGCCAGCATTTGAACAAGCGGCTGCAGGAAATAACCACCTTGACGGCTCAGGCGAAGGCCATGTCGTTTGAAGTTCAGAAGGCCGATCAAATCTTCAAAACCAAATATCCGGAAGACTACGCGGCTCTGTCCAGCCAGCAAATCATTCAAAACGCGGAACGCCTCTGGAAGACGTCGCGCGCGTCTCTGCATGATGCACTGTTGATGCAGTCCAAAATCGCGGAAACGGTTCGGGCTGATACCTCCATGCTGAATACGCTGATGCGCGAAAGCCAGGGCGCGGGTGGCAATCTTGCGGCAGCCCAGGCGGGCAACCAGATCATGGCACTGTCCGCCAAGCAGACCATGCAATTGCAGGAATTAACCGCATCGCAGTTCCGCGCCGAGACCCTCGAGCGCGCCCGCCGCTTGCAAGTCGAACGCGCGGCCAAAGTTCAGCATCAGCGCTTTGTTGGCGCTGCGTCTGCCTATTCCGGCGACTAAGACTTTCAGGAGCGAGCGGCCATGCAAGACCTCGGTATAATAGACCAATTCCTCCAAACATTCTCGACCTATATCGACAGCGGTTTTGGCCTGCTCGCTCCTGACGTTGCATTCCTGACAACAGCACTGGTGACCATCGACATCGTACTTGCAGGCCTGTTTTGGGCCTTCGGCAATCTCGACAACATCGTCGTCGGATTTTTGAAGAAGGTTTTATATATTGGCTTCTTCGCCTTGCTGCTGAACCAGTTTCCTTTGCTAGCGAATATCCTCTTTGAAAGCTTCGCCCAGCTTGGATTGAATGCCACAGGCGGCACCATCACAGCGGCTGATCTCTTACGTCCCGGTTTTGTCGCAAGCACTGGTTTTACTGCCGCGCATCCATTGCTCGATGAGATTGCAGACCTATCTGGCCCCGTCGCGTTTTTCGTGAACATCGTGACGATAGCGATCCTTGGCCTTGCCTGGCTGATTACGCTGTTCGCGTTTTTCTTTCTCGCCATCCAGATTTTTGTGACCATTATCGAGTTCAAACTGACAACGCTTGCCGGATTTGTCCTTGTGCCATTTGCACTCTGGAACAAGACGTCCTTTCTGGCCGAGCGCGTTCTTGGAAATGTCATTTCATCCGGCATCAAACTTATGGTGCTGGCAATCATCGTCGGCATTGGTTCAACATTATTCGGCACTGTGACTTCCGGGTTTACACCAGGCAACATTTCGCTTCAGGACGCCGCCGCTGTCATACTCGGATCATTGGCGCTCCTTGCGCTCGGAATCTTTGGCCCTGGAATCGCAACCGGTCTTGTCTCGGGCGCTCCCCAACTTGGCGCAGGTGCGGCTGTTGGAACCGCCGTTGGTGCAGGCGCAGCGGCCTTTGCCGGTGCCAGCGTTGGTGGCGCTGCCGCCTCGGTTGCAACGCGCGGTGCGGTGGGAGCCGTAAAGGCCGGGTCATCAATGGCTGGCGGTGCGGCCACGTCTTATTCGATGGGTAAAGCCGCATCCGGGCAAGGTGGTATAAAGGGCGCCGCAGCCGGTCTCGGCGCTGTTGCCCATGCGGGCGCGGGGTCGGTCGCAAATGCCGCCAAATCCGCCGCCGCCAAAGTCACTGATCCGGTCAAACAGTCTTTCAAATCGGGCGCAAGAGGCGCGATCACAGCGACGGGAGGCAAGATTTCCGGTGGGGAATCCGGATCGGCGGGTGCGTCGCCAGCAAATGGCCAACCCGATTGGGCGAAGAAAGCCAACCGCAATCAATTGCAACGCGATGCCGGTCTCGCCGCCACCTCAGCTCTACGCGACGGCGATAGAGGCGGTTCAGGAGATGGCCCGCGACTGAAACAGGATGAGGAGTAACTTCATGTGGAAACGTAATCAAACCGCATATGGACGAACAGAAGCGCCGGTAACGCCTTATCAGAAGGCAGCACAGACATGGGATGACCGTATCGGATCGGCCAGAGTGCAAGCTAAAAACTGGCGGTTGATCGCCATTTTTTCCTTGCTGTTCGCAATTGCCATGTCCGCCGCTTTTGTCTGGCGGTCATCGCAAAGCATTATCACCCCTTATGTGGTGGAACTGGAACAAAACGGATCGGTTCGCGCCGTTGCGCCAAGTGTCGCGAACTATAAGCCCACGGACGCGCAGATTGGCTACCAGCTCGCCGAATTTATCAAGAAAGTGCGCTCCGTATCGATTGATCCAATCGTTCTGCGCCAGAACTGGACGACCGCCTATCACTTCGCGACCGATCAAGCCGCGCTAACGCTCAACGAATACGCGCGCGACAATGACCCGTTTCAGGATGTTGGGCATCGCTCCGTCTCGGTTCAAATCGCCAGTGTCGTGCGGTCGTCAGACGATAGCTTCGATTTACGATGGCGGGAAACGGCTTTTCGGGATGGCATGAAACTCACCACCAATACCTACACCGCCAACCTTTCCATCATTCTTAAAACGCCAACGGATGAGCAGACGCTGCACCAGAACCCGCTCGGTATCTACGTCCACGGCATTAACTGGTCGAAAGACCTCATCCGAGGAGAATAATCATGTTCAGGAACATTATGGTTTTGTCGCTGACGACTGCCCTTGGGGCCTGTTCGACGCTCGGCACCACCAATATCGCTGATTTCAAACTGGACGACGCAGATTTCATAGAAGCCGTTTATTCGCCAAGCGACACGACGGTCGATACCGCACCGCTTGAACGTATTGAGCCTCTGGCTTTGCCGGGGCAACTCAAACCGGTTGAAGATCGCAGAGTTGCAGCCATTCCGAAACTCAGGCCCGATCTGGCGATCGATCGCGCAAATGCCACGGCTGCGGTCGAGCCAGACCAGGACAGCTTTATCAATGCCATCCAGATTTATCCTTACACTATAGGGGCGCTATATCAGGTTTATTCCGCCCCCAGGCAGGTCACGGATATAGCCCTGCAAACCGGCGAAGAACTGATGTCCGTATCCGCTGGCGATACCGTCAACTGGATATTGGGCGACACGGTTTCAGGTATTGGCGACAAGGAACAGGTGCATATCCTTATCAAGCCAATCGCCCCCGGACTGACCACCAACCTCATTATCACCACGTCCAAACGCACCTATCATTTGGAACTCAAATCATTCCGCGAAACCTATATGGCGGCGGTGTCCTGGCGTTATCCCCATGAGGAGTTGGTGCGGCAACGGGCCAAATCCAAAGCGCGGTCAAAACAGGCGGCACAAACGGTGGAGCGCAGATTGCAGGTGGACCGGCTGAACTTCCGCTATGAGATCAAGGGCGACAAACCCCATTGGCGTCCGCTTCGTGCGTTCGATGACGGACGGAAGGTGTTTATCCAGTTTCCGGCGCGACTGGATCAGGGGGAAGCCCCACCACTATTCGTTGTCGGGCGCAATGGCCAAAGCCAGCTCGTCAATTACCGCATCAACGGCGCCTATTATGTCGTGGATCGCCTGTTCGGTGCCGCTGAATTGAGGCTTGGTGAAAAAGACCAAAATGTTGTCCGCATCCTCCGCAAAGAACCCAAAAGCGCGCGCAAAACGCGCGTAGCAAAGGACGACGCATGAATCAGGATAAGGAAGACGTAGATCGCCTTGCCATTCGTGCAAAACCAAGGCCTGTTAGACGCTTTAATCGCAAGGCTCTTATCGCTCTTTGCGGCGCAACGGGAATATTCATTCTGAGCGCCGCAGTCATCGCCTTTCGCGATGACGATGGATCCAATGCTGGCGCATCACCGGAACTCTACAAAACAAACCGGAACAATCTGCCCGAGCAGATAACCGCGATGCCGGCCGACTATTCGCAAGTGAAGCCAAAACTTGGCCCGCCTTTGCCCGGTGATCTGGGGCCAGCTTTCTTGGGGCAGCCATCATCTGTCGAAACGCCCCAGGATAATCCATTCCGGTATCAGGGCGCGCCCACGCAGACGGTCGCACAACCGGCGCCGGTCGATGCTGCTTTGGGGTCATCGTTGTTTTTTGTGCGCAATATCGATCAACGCTCGCCGCGAACGGCGCAATCCGTCTCGCAAACTTTCACGCCATCTCTGGATCAGTTTAGCGCGCTGCCACATACCATCCCGCCACAATCAGGAAACCAGTCACAAGGCGCGGCTGATCCCAACCGGCAGGACAGAAAAGAAGCCTTCATATCAAGAGATGTCGATACCGATATTTATAATCCAAACCGCCTGCAAACACCGATGTCTCCCTATCAGGTCATGGCAGGAACTATTATTCCGGCAAGCCTCGTTACAGGTTTGAACTCGGATTTGCCCGGTCAAGTGATCGCGCAGGTGACGCAGAATGTCTATGATACGACCAGCGGTCAGCATCTTCTGATTCCGCAAGGCTCGCGCCTGATTGGTCAATATGACAGCGTAATTGCCTTCGGCCAGTCCCGCGCGCTGGTCACTTGGCGCCGTATCATCAGACCCGACGGCACATCCCTGGTTCTGGAAAACCTGCCGGGTACTGATCTGTCCGGATTTGCTGGCCTCAAAGATCGCGTCGATAATCACACGCTGCGTCTTTTCGGGGCTGCTGTTCTGTCAACCGTTCTTTCGGTTGGTAGCGAGCTTGGCCAGGATTCCAATGAAGACGACATCATCAAGGCAATCCGCGATGGTGGCCAACGCACCTTAAATCAGGCCGGTCAACGCATCGTTAATCGCCAGCTCAATGTCCAGCCCACCATAAAAGTCCGGCCTGGCTGGCGGCTTAATGTCATCGTGAACAAGGATCTTGTTCTGCAACCCTATCAAGGCTGACCTATGACCACATCAATCAAAATCGCCAAAATTCCAGATACCACACCGATCAAGCATACGATCAGCGTCGAGCCCGAACTTGACCATGACCTGAAAACCTATGCCGCTATATATGAACAGACATATGGCGAAAAAGCGAGCGTCCCGGCGCTCATCCCATTTATGTTGCGCGCTTTCATCGCATCCGACAGCGGCTTCAAAAAAGCCGTGAAAGCCGCGCAATCATCCTGACTGGTCATCAGTAGAAGGAGTACACCTATGGCAACAATCGGACAGTTTCGTGCCGTCAAAGACGGCTACGAAGGAACCATTTCCACAACGCTAATCGCCCGCAAGGTGCGGTTTGTCGCCAATGGCGACAAGAAGCATGACGAGTCGCCCGATTTCTTCATCAAGACCGGTCAATGCGATCTTGGCGTCGCCTGGCATGATGAATCCAAAGGCGACAATCCAAAACCTTACATTCGCGTTCTGTTGGATGACCCGTGTTTCCCGGCTCCAGTCAACGCTGCCCTGTTTGAACATGATGGCCGCGCGGATTTGGTTTGGTCACGAATGCGTGAAAAACAAGCCTGAGTTTTGATCGTCTATTCAATTCCGCATGCCGGACTCGACCGGAATCATATAAAAGCGCCGCCTTCCAAATGTGCAAACCCTTCATCCAGTCCCTCGAATGCAAACGGGTTCAAAAACTGACGCCCGCGAAATAGGTTCTGGTCAACTTCGCTGACTTCCGCCGCCGCACAAACAGCGTCCCAATGGTCTTTTATGATGGCGATCTGGTGCAGCATGATCTCCGTCGCTTCATCTTTGCTCAGATGAAATTTTGCAGCGGCTTGAAGACACTCAATCAACTGACTTGCATTCCGGTTCCCGTTGATAAGCATGGCGTGCGAGGCTTCGCGCCCGGTTCTGAATTGTGGACAAATATCATAAGCGGGTGTCAGGCTCAGCATCTTGCCATTCCAGAAGGCGGCATGATTGCGCGCATGGTCGTCAATATTGCCCACCAGCACATTGAAAACCATGCGGGCATATAATTCCCGTAAGGTCTCACCGGGGGCATCAAAATGTGCGCGGATAATATCCGCCAAATCTTCGTAGCTCGCATAACGGGCCATCAGCTCATGCAGCCCCAGCAGGGTCAGCGCCGACACCATTGAACGGCGAGCCCAGCCCTTATCGGTTTTAACGCGGTCAAACCGTTCGATGAGTAATACATCTTTGCCTGCGACGGTCTCGATCTTTACAGAAGCAACATCCAGCCCGGCAAGTTGAGCCAACCGCATGGCAATAAATTCGGCTTTCACGACACTGTATGTGTCATTACTGGCGGAAAACTTTGCGATATACTTTTTATCGTGACCGTCGATCAGCACTTTAGGCCGGGCGCCGCCAATAGAACTCCCATGATAGAGGGCGCGATCAATCTCTCGGTTCAAAGGCCGCCCATCCTGAACCCGTTCAGCCGACTCCATTAAGTCAGCAAGAGAGGCTTGCTCTGTCTCACGGCCAATATATGTACCCGGCGATGCCTGAAAATCCAGAGCGCCTATACGATCCGAACCTGAATTGAGAAAATAGGTTAATTCATCCAGCTCAACGTCGCGTGCGGCGTCTCCTTTTTTCCCCGTCAATCGGTTGATAATGACACGCCGTCCCCAAGCGTCTGGTGCAGCGTCCCGCATGGCGTTGGCTATGGTAAGAGGCGGTTCAGGCGCGATGACGCCCCGCCCAAGCGGTAATTCCGGCTGATAAATCGCAATAGCATCGTCCCGGTTTAGATATGATTGACCATAATTGAAAACAAACTGGTCACCTTCCCGTGCAATCCGTCCTGCAACAACGGGGTGCGTTTCATCCGGTAGCCATATCCAGACATAAGCCTCACGAGGTATTTGATCAGAAGTCATCTTTCACCTCACGGCCTGATTGCCTTATGCGTTTGGGCATCAGGGTCAGCATTGTCTGTGCGCGCTCTATTTGTGGTGCGAGTGTTGTTGCCTCTGCTTCAAAAAGAGGGACGCCCAAAATCGTTGCCGCTTCAAAGTATGTTCCGATTTCAACGCCGCCAATGCCCTGTTCTACGCGCTGCACGGTGCTGCGTGACACTCCAATACGGCGCGCCAGTTCGCTCTCGTTCATGCGGCGTGTCTTGCGGGCAAGCTCGATCTGCTGTCCAAGCAGGATAATCGCCTGCTGCGTCAGCTTGGAGTAGCTTTTCGATTTGCTTGCCACGTCATGCTCCATAATGACCCAAGTGACAGTCATTATATATTTTAATGACTGATAAATAAGTCATATAGCAATTCTACCTTAACAAATCAATAAACAGATTTGATCTGGTCTCGTTTCAAATGCCGTCCGGTTTTTTGACACTACGTTCCTTCAAAAGCTCTGCCGCCTGTTCAGCAAGATTAGAAAGCGTGTGATTGGTCAGATGGGCATAGCGGGCTGTAGTTTCCGCCTGGGTGTGGCCGAGCATAGCGCCGATCATCGGAAGACTTGCGCCATTCGATGCAAGGATGCTCGCAAAATTATGCCGGAGGTCATGAAGCCGAACATCTTCTATCTTAGCCTGCTTCCGCACTTCGTACCAAACCTTTTGCAAACCTTTGTACCAATCGTTGATCTTGAGCGATGGGAACACATAGTCGCAACTCAGTAAACGTGGTTGAGCTTTAATGATGTCGAGAGCGGCTCTCGAAAACGGGATAAACTTTGCTCCGGTTTTGGATTTCTCGAAAGAAACAAAGCCACGCTCGAAATCCACCTCCGACCATTTCAGAGATTCGATTTCATTCCGGCGACATCCTGTGAGCATAAGAACCCGGATAATCGCACATCCTTTCTCATACTTGGATTCTTTCTCCATCGAAGAAAGAACTTTTTCCAGGCGTGCTTGCTCTTCTTGAGTCAAATACCGTTCTATTTTCCGACTGGGCGCGATGCGCACACCCGAAGCGGGGTTTTTATCAATCAATTCTTCACGAACGGCGTAACTCAGAATTGTTTTCAATGTACGCACGACTTTTCCTGCTGTGCCTTCACCGCCAGTGACGCGGGCGCGACCATGTTTCTTGGTTTTAACATCCGCTGCTGTCTTTCCGGCAGAGATGTCATCCCGCATTCGCGAAACATCCTTGCTGGTCAGTTCAGTGATCTTAATTCGACCAATAGTGGAATCGATGTGTCGCTTGATCTGGTATGCATTGAACTGAACGTTTTTCGGATCGCGAAGCGTTCCAAATCTGGGACCCCGCATTCTTGAGCGCTTTGCATCGGTTTCTAACCAGTTCGCGCAAACTTCCGAGATAGTAAGCTCGGCAGCTTTTGCCGCAGCTTCCGCAGCGACCCGTTCTCGCTCTTCTTCCACAAGGTCTGTACCAGATTGCATTTCTGCGATGGCAGTGAATGCTTCCTTTCTCGCAAAGGCTAAGCTTATTGTCGGGTAAGTGCCAATCGTGAGCTTTCTAAGCTTCGCAGCGCGACCGGAACCGATACGGGTTTGCACTATGAAAGCAATTTTGCCTTTAGCGTAGAAACGAACGCCAAAACCCTTTGGCGATACGTCCCAAAGGATTGTGTCTTTACCCTTGTTGTCGAACTCTTCTATAACTTTCATTGTTAGTTTTACTGCTTGCGCCATGATACACCTTTCTAAATTACGTTGGAAAATCAACGCATTGTCGGAGATGTGATACCTAGCAAGGTGAACTTGCACACCCGGCCAAATCTGGTCCGCTAGGTATCACATAGGTATCACCATACAGGGAAAATCCAGTATACCGACAGTCGGAAATTCAAGGTTATTATTTCTGAATCAAGGACTTAGTGACTTTGCGCGACTTACCGTGATTTAGAAAATATGTTCTCCGAAGGCAGAGGCCAGAGGTTCGAATCCTCTCGGGTGCGCCAATCTTTTCTTTTGAGTTCCCGGCTTATATTGAACCGGAGTTTTTAGGCGATGCCGAATGATGAACGGTGCACGGCGTTTCTTGGGCGGTTTATGTCGTCAACTCAATAAATAAGCTATATCCATACCACTATTGCGCGGTCCAGCCGCCATCGACGCGTAAGCTGTGGCCCGTAATCATGCCCGCGCTCTCCGATGCGAGGTAAAGCACAGCGGTTGCCACATCATCCGGTACCCCAACTTTCCCGAGCGGAATCATCCTGTTTACGAAAGCGCGGAAATCTTCGTCATCCAGCATGCCTTTGGTCAGGTCGGTCTTTATGAAAGTAGGGGCAACGGTGTTTACCCTTATGTTTTCTGGTGCAAGTTCAACTGCCATGGCTTTGGTCAGTCCTTCAATGGCGTGCTTGGTCATGCAGTAAACTGTGCGGTTTGGGGAGCCGATGTGCCCCATTTGGGACGACATGTTTATAATGCTGCCGCCGCCTGATTTCAGCATAACCTTGGTGGCAGCCTGAGCCGCGAGGAAGCATGAACGAACATTCAGATCGAGCACAAAGTCCAGCGTTTCCTCTTCTACTTCCACAATGGGTTCTGGTTTATTAGTGCCTGCATTGTTAACAAGAACATCCAACTTCTCCAGCGCTTCGATACGCTGAAGAAACGCAGGGTCTGTCACATCAAGGCACCAGCCTGTGATGCTCCCACCTGCTTGAGAGGCGAGTTCATCCAGGTCTGACTGTGTGCGTGCAACCGCGATCACATCTGCGCCTGTTGCTGCAAGCTTTAGGGCACATGCGGCACCGATACCGCGCCCGGCACCAGTTATGAGGGCAGTTTTGCCAGTAAGGTCGAACTCTTTCATGCTTTTGTTCCTGCTTTTTTCACTCGGTTTTTCATTTCTTCACAAAGAAAATTGCATTCGAATGCAAAATTACATATGGTGGCGCGAAAATCAATCCATTCGCTATCAAAAACCCTTAGGGTTTTAGGCCAAAGTATCAAGGAGTTTGCCGTGATCCGGTATCTAAAGGAAGGTGTGTCAGAAGAAAAAGCGTCAACTGACGACGCAAAGGTGAGGCAGATTGTAGAATCGATCCTCGCTGATATTGAGGAGCGCGGTGACGCAGCGGTGCGTGAATATTCCGAGAAGTTTGATAGCTGGTCCCCCGCGAGCTATCGCTTGTCTGCGGAAGAAATCAAAGCCTGCTATGACGAAGTAAGCGAGCAGGACATTGCAGACATTCGTTTCGCGCAGGAGCAGGTCCGTAACTTCGCAGAGCATCAGCGGGCTGCTCTTCAGGATGTGGAAGTTGAAACTCTGCCGGGCGTTGTACTGGGCCATAAAAACATCCCGATGCAGAGCGTTGGCTGTTATGTGCCTGGCGGCAAATATCCGCTTGTTGCCAGCGCACACATGAGCGTTGTGACAGCCAAGGTGGCAGGCGTTCCGCGTGTGATCGCGGCAGCCCCGCCATTTGATGGTCGTCCTTCCCCTGCGATTGTGGTTGCCATGGATATGGCTGGCGCGGACGAAATTTACGTTATGGGGGGCGTGCAAGCTGTTGGCGCGATGGCGATCGGCACAGAAACAATTGCGCCCGTTGATTTCATCGTTGGCCCGGGCAATGCCTTTGTTGCGGAAGCCAAGCGCCAGCTATTTGGCCGCGTCGGTATTGACCTGTTTGCCGGGCCAACCGAAACGCTCGTGATCGCAGATGAAACTGTAGACGGTGAGCTTTGCGCTGCTGATCTTCTCGGTCAGGCCGAACACGGGCCGAACTCACCTGCTGTGCTGTTGACCAATTCTGAAGCACTTGCAGAGGATACGGTTAAAGAAATTGAGCGCCAGCTTACAATCCTGCCAACCGCTGAAGTTGCAGGTGCTGCATGGCGTGATTATGGTCAGGTCATCGTGTGTGACACCTATGATGAAATGGTAGAGGTCGCTGACGACATCGCGTCCGAGCATGTGCAGGTAATGACCAAAGACCCGAATTATTTCCTTGATAATATGACTAATTATGGTGCTCTGTTCCTGGGTCCAGAAACCAATGTTTCGTATGGCGACAAGGTGATTGGAACAAATCACACCTTGCCGACAAAGAAGGCCGCGCGCTATACAGGGGGTCTGTGGGTTGGTAAATTTATCAAGACCTGTACCTACCAGCGCGTGACAGAGGAAGCCTCTGTTGTTGTTGGTGAATATTGTTCCCGCCTTTGTGCAATCGAAGGCTTTATGGGGCATAAGGAGCAGGCAGACATCAGACTGAGGCGCTATGGCGGCAAAAACGGCTAAATCAAAAACAGAAGCAGTTGAAAACAGCGGCGGTCGCGCGGTTACATCCTACGATGTCGCGCGCAAGGCAGGGGTTTCACAGTCTGCGGTTTCCCGCTGCTTCAAGCCGGGCGCATCTGTTTCAAAAAAGATGCGCGAAAAGGTGATGAAAGTCGCCAATGAACTGGGGTATGAGCCCAATGCTATTGCTCGCAGCCTGATCACACGGCGATCAAATCTGGTCGCCGTTATCATCTCCAATCTGACTAACCTATACTATCCTGAGGTTCTGGCGCAGCTCAGTCAGCGATTGTCCGAGCGTGGTATCCGCGTACTTTTATTTGCGCTGGATGCGGAAGGGCACGCCGATGAAGCCCTGAACCAGATATGGCAGTATCAGGTAGACGGAGTGATATCCGCCGCCAAGCTGACAGATGAGCAACTGGCTGCATTTGAGAAGCGCCAGAAGCCGCTTGTTTTCTATAACCGCTTCTATTCAAATCAAGCCGTGAATGCCGTCTGCTGCGATCAGGCAGAGGGCGCACGGCATTTGGTTAATGGCCTTGTTGAGGCGGGTCACAAAAGCTTTGGTATAATTGGTGGTCCTACAGACTCGGTAGTCGGGCAAGAACGCACGGATGCCAGCCTGCAACGCCTTAGGGAGCTAGGAATCACGGATGTGACCGTTTCAGAGGGTTCTTTTTCCTACGAATGTGGCGGGGCGGGTATTGAAATTGTCCGTGAGAAGCGTGGTGACCTGCCGGACGCGATCATCTGCGTAAATGACATGACAGCCATTGGCGCGATTGATGCGCTAAGGTATGGCCACAGCAAGAAAGTTCCGGAGGATATTTCCGTCGTTGGGTTTGACGGTGTTGCACCGTCAGCTTGGTCCAGTTTTGACCTGACAACCATCCATGCGGCAACCAGTTGGCAGAATGACCGAAGGAGCGGTTGCCATGCTGATGGACCGCATCGAAAACCCTGACCTGCCACCAGAGAAAAGACTGTTTGCCGGCGTGGTCGTAGATGGAACTTCTGCGAAGTTTGTAGAATAAATCCGTTGAATTAAGATATACACTGCATCTAATATTGCATTCGAAGTACATTTTGGATGCGATTAATGACGACATACCCACTCCTGTTTGTTCCGGGCCTTATGTGTGACCAAAGATTGTGGCAGCCACAGTTGGAGTATTTCGAATGCAGCAGAGAAGTTATTGTTGCTGATGTATCGCAGGACTCGTCAATTGAGGCAATGGCGTTGCGCGCCCTGCGTGCTGTCGAGGGAAATTTCATTCTGGCGGGCTTGTCAATGGGAGGCATTATCGCGTTTGAGATGATCAGGCAGGCACCGGAGCGCATTAAAGGGTTAGCGCTATTGGACACCAACGCTATGGCAGAATCAGAAGCGCGTAAGAAGGAACGCCGTCGTCAGATTGCCGAAGCGCGAAAAGGTAACCTTAGCCAGATCGTGATTGAAGAGCTGAAACCAAACTATCTTGCCCCAGCTCACCGGCAAGACAAGCAGCTTAAGGAAAAGATTCTGTCGATGGCTGAAGAGCAAGGAATCAACGTTTTTGAGCAGCAGTCCCGGGCATTGATGGGGCGAAAGGAAAGTGTTGAAACCTTGAGGAAAATTGACTGCCCAACCGAAGTGCTGTGCGGACAGGAAGATGAACTATGTCCAGTTGAATACCATCAAATGATGGCAAGTCATATCAGAGGCGCTCATCTCACAGTTCTGCCGGACTGTGGGCACATATCAAGCCTTGAGGCACCCATTGTAGTGAACAAGATGTTGAAAGACCTGATCGAGCGGGTCGAGGGAGAGTAAAAAGCATGCTGAGTATAGACAGGATACTGACCACCCATGTCGGCAGTTTACCGCGTTCCAAAGCCGTTTCGGACGGCATTTTTGCGCAGGAACAAGGCGTTCTGGAAGATTTGGATGCCTTTAAGGGAACTATCAGTAGCGCTGTAATGGACGTGGTGGGGAAGCAGGCCGAAACCGGTATTGACCTTGTGTCTGACGGCGAGATGAGCAAGATTTCTTATGCTACTTATATCAAGGACCGTATCACCGGCTTTGATGGAGATAGTAGCCGCGAACCACCAAAAGACCTTGAAGAATATCCCAAGTTTATGGAGCGGATCGCAAATTCCGGCGGCACGCCAACCTACCGCAGACCCAAATGTATTGGAGAAATCAAGGTTAAAGATATGGGGCCGCTTGAGGAAGATTTGGGTAACCTCAAGGCCGCGATGGATACGCATGCTCCAACGGGCGCTTTCATGAACGCTGCATCCCCCGGTGTGATAGCGCTTTTCCAGCCCAACGAATTTTACGCTGATCATGATGCTTACCTTGAAGCGCTTGCCGAGGCGATGCGGCACGAATACGAAGCGATAGTTGAAGCAGGCTACTATTTGCAGCTCGATAGTCCGGATATTGGTCTTGGGCGCCACATGATTTTCAAGGATCGCCCGGATGAAGATTATCAACGGCTTGCATCTCAGCACATCGAGGTGCTGAACCATGCCGTGCGCAATATTCCGGCGGAGAAAATGCGGTTGCACGTTTGCTGGGGCAATTATGAAGGGCCTCACCACTGCGATGCGAGTATGGACCTTGTGTTGCCAATTGCGCTGAAAGCAAAGCCGCAAGCCTTGCTTTTTGAATCGTCCAACCCTCGTCATGCCCATGAATGGACAGTTTTCCGGGACGCTGATCTGCCAGATAACAAAGTGTTGGTGCCGGGCGTAATCGACTCGACAACCAATTTTATTGAACATCCAGAGCTGGTGGCCGAGCGCATTATGCGCTTTGCCAATATCGTTGGTCGGGAACGGGTAATTGCTGGCACAGATTGCGGTTTCTCTACTTTTGCAGGCTACGGCGCCGTGGATGAAGACATTGTTTACGCCAAACTTGGATCTATGGTTGAGGGTGCGAAAATTGCCAGCGCCCAACTATGGAAAGGGTAGAGCATGAATACTCAAACCTTTCGCTCCAAACTTTTGGCGGGTGAGCCACTAGTTGGAACATGGGTCAAAACCCCGTCCTACATTGTAGCGGATGTGTTGGCCCGAACTGGCCTCGATACAGTCTGTTTGGATGCCGAGCATGCGCCGTTTGACCGGCTTGCCTTGGACGCATCCATACATGCGCTTGAGGCAGGCGATATGCCTGCCCTTGTGCGCACACCGAGTGCAGCGCCAGAGCATATTCTGAATGCGCTTGATTGCGGCGCAACAGGTGTGGTGGTGCCGCATGTGGCGACAGAAGCCAAGGCACAGGCGATTGCCAAAGCTGCACGGTTTGGTGCCGGTGGTCGTGGTTATGCCGGGTCAACCCGCGCGGCAGGATACACGACAAAGTCCATGGCGGAAAACCTGCGTGCCTCTGCAGAAGAAACATGCGTGATCGCACAAATCGAGGATTTGGAAGCGGTGGATGAGATAGAGGAAATTGCGGCTGTTGATGGTATCGACTGTCTGTTCGCGGGCCGGATTGACCTGACCGTGGCAATGGGTGCGTCAAGCCCCTCTGACAGCCAGGTTATCGAGGCTATTGATCTTATCTGTGAGGCTGGTCGAAAGCATGGTCGCCGTGTCGGCATGTTCCTGTCTGACCCAAGCGAAATTCCCGGATGGATCGAGAAAGGGGCTAACCTTTTCCTGCTTGGCTCAGATCATGGTTTCATGCTTGCTGGCGCAAAAGCGCTGACGGAGCAGTTTGCGGGCTATAAGCGGTAGAAGTTTCTGGCAGTTTCCCTGAACAGGTTGGCGCGATCACTGTCATCAAATGATGCGGTGATTTCGTCAACGGCGTTCCAGATTCGATCATATTTTCCATAAAGGCTGTCCACCGGGAAGTTGGAACCCACCATGCAGCGACTGCTGCCAAACAGGTCAAGTGATGTTTCAACATGCGGGCGTATGTCATCTGGTGTCCAATCAGGTTTGAACATGCCAAAACCTGAAAACTTCATGTAGACATTCGGGAGCGCTGCAAAGCGCGCCATCGCTTTTTTCCATTTTGCGAATCCTTGTTGAGACAAATCCCATGGGGATGCAAAATGGCAAATCGCTACTTTTAGGTCAGGCATGGTCTCAAGCAAGCGTGCCATTCGGTCATATTGCCCTTCGATCAATTGCAGGTCGAAGCTATATTCAAGGTCTCTGAGTACTCGCAGGCCCATCCGCCACGCCGGGTCTTCAACCAAACTGTCTGTGCCGTGTGTGGCGTCCTCGACCGGGTGTCGGCCAATAATCTGCCGTATGCCGCGAAACCTATCGTTTTCTGCATGTGCCGCAATGATATCTTCAACGCTTCCATGTCTCAGATCAGCAAAGGCAACGATGGCCCCTGGAACATTACCCTCCAGAGATTGTAGCCATTGTGTCTCCTTGAGGCTGTCCTCCGGGGCGGCGCCAACTTGAATATGAACGCTGGTTTCCAGAGCGAAAGCACCTGCATCCTTCTTAAGGTCTGCGGGAAAATAGTCTTTCTGGATAGGTGTTGGGTCACCAAAAAAACGCTGCACACCTTCTGCCATCAGCCAAGGGTAATGCACCTCGCTGAGGGACCATAGGTGATGGTGTGCATCGATGATTTTTATTGGCTTGTCGGTCATGATGTCAGGCGCGCGATGGCAACTTGGCGCAGGACGGCCAGTTCATCAAAGATGGTCCACTCGCGGTGGATGCGACCATTGATAACGCGCCAATGGGTGGCACCTAGTATGCGAATGGGTTTGCCGGTTGCATCGCCGTAGCGTCCATTGCCAGTATGCAGGCCAGTGAAGGACCAGCGTACAGATATATCGCTACCTTTTTCCATGTAGGGAATATTGCCAACATGGTCGACGGTAACGTGAACGTCGCTGAACATGCTGTGGAATTCCGCCAGATATGCGGCGATATCTTTTTTGCCATAAAGCCGCTTGTTGTCTGGCATGGAAACATCAGCGCGGAAATCATAGATGGCATCAAGTTGGTCTGTGTTTTCCTGTCCCCAGAGATTTGTTATGACAAAAGCTGCAAATGCCTCCGCTTCCTCCTCGGGTGTTGCGGGTAGAGGCAGGTCCAGCGGTAATGCATCAGACTGGATACGGTCGATTTCCTGCTGATGACCTGCGGTAAATTTGTTGCCGTTTTCTATATCCTGATGAGCCTGATTTTCCGCGATTACAAATGGATCAAAGCCAAGGTCTTTCACGATGGCCAGATTATCACGCATCAGCCATTCTTCGATGATTTTGTTCTCGTAGCACAGGCAGTCAGCAATGGTGTGAAAACGAGTATGTTTACCGGTTGCAGGCCCAAATTCGGATGGTCCTTCATTGGTCATATCACTCATGATCAGGTGAGAAGAATGATAGCCTTTGTTTTCGTCACCTGACCATACCACATTGATGGCGTCCAGAGTGCGATCAGGGAAACCAATAAGTGTGTTTTTTGTGCCCTCAATAACCGCCTTTACGCCCGTGATTTCGCCAGCCAGTGTATGAATGGGGCAGTCTTCGCTGTAATAATTGATACACAGCTCAGGGTTTTTCTCGTCCCAAATCCATGACGTGATGCGAACGATATAGTCTGCGATATCGATGAAATGATCATCGAAGCCCTTCATCGGCATGCGGCGAGGGCCGGTTGGTTTCATCATGTCGGCCATGTCGGTCGTCGCGACGTCTGTAATTTCTGATTTTGTTTCAGTAGCCATCAAATCTTCCAAAATAACGAGCGGCATATTCGCACATTGTGGCGAATATCAAAATAACGAGCGCACCCTAAGGTAATTTTGCATTCGAAGTCAATTCTTGTTGTGTTCCAGTTTCATTCGCAGTATGACGAACCAACATCAACCAGTTCTATGGCAGGAGATGGGTCAGGTGACTTACACACAAGAAGAGATGGAAAAACGTTTGGTTCGCTATGCGGATCTTCGGGCTTGTACCAATGCTTTTATTGATGCACGGACACCCGGTAGTGACAAAAAAGAGAATTTTTGTTTAGTCGGACCGGGTGTGTCCGAGCAGCCTGGCCAGCATGTTCATGTGAAAATTCCTCATGGATTCAACATTGGTGGTGCGCGACAGCCGGCAGGTTGCACCAATTCGCAGCACAGCCACGACTCGGCTGAAGTATTTATGGTGCACTCAGGTGAATGGGCGTTCCGCTGGGGGCATGACGCCACCGATGGTGAGGCTCTTCTGAGAGCTGGCGACGTCATCTCTATTCCTGAGCGTGTGTTCCGTGGTTTCGAAAATGTTGGTGATGATGATCAGGCTTTCCTGTTTGCTATCCTTGGTAAGGATGACCCGGGCCATGTAACCTGGGCACCTTATGTTTTTGAAGCAGCGAAAGGCCATGGGCTGGTTCTTCTGGAAGACGGCAAGCTCGTTGATACATCGCTTGGTGAAACTGTGCCCGTGGGCGCGGTGGAACAGCAGCCGACCACAATGGCGGATGTCGCAAACTTTCGTACAATGACCGCTGAAGAAATGGCGAGTTGTGTTCAGTCATACGCTGAAGGAGAGGCTGAGACTGGGTCTGAGCTTGCGAAGCGGTCGGAAAAGCTTGAGGAAGTTGCCATCCTCGGTGTTGCCAATCCTGCTGAGGGTGTTGGTGCGGGCAAAATGGCGTGGCCGCATGAATTTCAGTTCAGGCGTCTTGATTTGGGTGTAGGTGGTAATGTGCCTGCCCATAGCCGCGCCGAAGTGGAAGTAATTTTTGTCCATGAGGGAGAGCTTGGTCTTTCGTGGGATGGCGGCGAGCTAACCATGGGGCGCGGTGACACGATCACGATTCCTGTCGGGCTTTCTCGTTCATTTACAAACAAGTCGCCGGACAAAACTGTTCTATTTGTAGTGCGTGGAGGCGATACGCCCGAAGCGCCTAAGTGGTGCTAGTCATCGTATATTCATAAAAATGCAAAAATAATTGCATTCGAAGTCAATTCGATTTATGGCGAGTTTTATTGCATTCGAAGTCAATAATAACGGGCCGTATGATTTAACCAAACTAAGGACTTTGAATAACCAACGTGGAAAGCTGAATTAGGGGAGGACCATCAGTGTTTTCAAGAAATCTTAAGTCAAGGCGTCTGGCAGCTCTTGCTGCATCGGTCGCAATGTTCCCATTGAGCGCAGCAGCACAGGATGCGGATACGTCAGACAGCGACGAAGTTGTTGTCGTGGGTATTGAAGAAATTGTCGTGACCGCAAACAAGCGGGCTGAAAACCTTCAGGATGTCAGCCTGTCTGTGTCAGCTTTTAACGAGGAAGCACTTGCTCGCGGCGGTATCGAAGATGTTTCCCGGCTTGAGCTGCTGGTGCCGGGTGTGAATTTTGCCTTCACCGGTAACGATGCCAAATTCAACGTGCGTGGTGCAAACTCGTCCAACACTTTTGGTGACAACTCATCGATTGTTGGTGCGTTTGTTGATGGTGTTTACAAGCAGCGCGCATCCCAGCAGACTCGTGCTTTCTTTGATATTAGCAGCGTTGAATTCCTTCGCGGACCTCAGGGTACCCTATATGGCCGCAACACGTTTGCGGGCGCTTTAAATCTGCACACCAACAAGCCTGACCTCGCAGACTATAGTGCAGGTTTCACAGCGAGCTACCAACGGTTTGATCGTGTTCGCGGCGAAGGTTTTATCAACGTTCCGCTTAGCGATAGTGTCGCAATTCGGGTTGCGGGCTACTATGACAAAAGTGATGGCTATATTGAAAACCTTGCGGGCCCGGACATTGGCGCTCAGGATGATAAAGCCGTACGTGTCTCCCTTCTGTTTTCCCCGTCTGATGAGTTAGAGGTTATTGCTCGCTACTCACACAGCGCAGAAGATGGCAACGAAGCCGGCCTGTTTGGCTATACTTTCCTATGTCGTAACGAAACTCCCGACGGCCTGACCGATCCACTTGGTTCTGTACGTAACTGTGCGAACCCTGTTCGTGGATCTGGTGGCCGTGGCCCGGCGTCCAACGGCCCTGGCGGTGACCCTTACAGGATTAGCCAGGATTATGTTCGCCCGGTAGATCTGTCTGAAGATGTATTGTCTGTGCAAGTAGACTATGACTTTGGCGGTGTAACCTTCAAGTCGATCAGTGCCTATACTGATTTCTTCAACGACATCAATTTCGACTTTGACTTCAGCCCAACACCGAACTCAAATGGTGGTTTCCTCGAAGCGTCAGAGTCTTTCAGTCAGGAATTCCAGTTTTCTTCTGACACGGATGATCCACTTCAGTGGACTGTGGGTGCCTACTATTCAGATCAGGAAGATCAGTCTAGCTTCTCAATTTACCAGCAAACTGTACGAGATGACTCTACACGTCCCACAGTGACTATTCCTGCCGGAACATTCACCCGGTTGGTTGGTACCGACATTGTGTCGCTTGACAGAAGCATTGGTGGCTTCTTCGCCGACAATGCGCTCATCGACACGGAATACTTTGGCATCTTCGGCCAGTTTGAATATTCCATTTCACATGAATTGCGGTTGATCGGTGGTATCCGTTACAATGACGAGTCAAAATCGCTTACATGTGGCGGTAGTAACTTCACTGGTGACACCAACGGTGACGGTGCTATCGACCGCGTTGTGAATGTGGCTGCTGGTGTGGCGGGTAGTGCGCCCATCATTCTGCCAGACAATTCACGCGATGTATTTACCTTCAACTGTAACGCAGCCGATGCGATCACGCGCGATGCAAGCTTCTCCAACGTAACCTGGAAAGCCGCTGTCGAGTATGATGTGTCAGACGATGTTCTGCTCTACGCAACTGCATCTACCGGTTATCTGTCTGGCTCGGTTAACACAACCACTGCAACGGATGAGCAAAAGTCTCGTGTGATTGAAGCTGGTTTCCGTAGCCGCTTGGCTGAAAATACGCTTCAACTCAATGCTGCAATACATTTCACAGAATACACCAACCTGCTTACACAGTTGCAACGTAACGAAGGTGGCATTGCGGTAACATTCTCTGAAAATGGTGGTGATATTGACGCCTGGGGTGTTGAACTGGATGCCATCTGGCAACCAACCCATCAGCTGACGATCACAGCAACTGCTGCATATCTGAACTCAGAGTTTGGTACATTTGGTCAGGGCAACCCTTACCAGCTATATGGCGGTGTTGTTCAAAGCTTTATTGACCAAGCGGGCAATCGCACACCTTGGTCGCCTGAGCTGACGTTTGGTGCAAGCGCTGCCTACAGAATTGAACTTGGTGGTGATTTGGGAACCCTCACGCCATATGCACAGTTCTATTATTCTGATGGCTACAACACGTCGAACCTCTTGGCGACGGACCCGGCACAGCAACAGGGATCGTTTACCAAAACCGACCTGAGGTTGATTTGGGATGCGCCTGATGAGAATTACTCTATCGAGGTGTTTGTAGAGAACCTTGAAGATGAAGCGGTTCTTGCCCGGGGTAACAACAACAGCGATGACATTGTTCAAAGCTCTTACCTGTACCCACGCAACTATGGCATCCGGATGAAGGCTCGCTTCTAGCCTAAAAAAACTATGGCTAATAGCCGAACAGGCATTGAGAGAAGGGTTTAGGCCCTTCTCTTTTTTTGTATTCATGGTGTGTTTTTGCAGAGGCGCTATGAGTGCTCATTTACAGGTGAGCCGCGGGAGAGCAGCTACATATGCCAGCTTGTGACAAAGCGCTTAGTGGCCCCAAGCGAGTTGAGGCCACAAGGTTGGATTATAGATTATTCCCGAAGACAGGCTAAGTACGGTTGATCTGGCGCATGCGCTTCAGCACATCAAGCCCTTGCTCACAAAGATAATGCAGCAGGTCAATATAAACCCAGTTTTCCGCCAGCTTGTCGCCTTCCCGTCGATAAAGATCAACAACACGCATAGGGGCGTGTTTGTCGTTCGAGGGCAGGCCCAAAAAACCGCCTCTGTTGCGGTTGTTTAGGTTTGGCCAACCGAAGAACCCGCAGTAATCTCCTTCGGCTACACGGGCGACATGCCCATTATAGACTTTGTCGGTAAGATTGCCCCGGAACGGATATTGATGTTGCTGCTGGTATCGTTCAATCGTGTAGCTTGCACCAATCCCGGTTGGGCCGTACCAAACCATGTCTTCATGCCATGTACGGCCAAGATACTCAGGTTCGCAGTGATCGATGCCTGATTTGTTAAGTTCGTTCAAATCGGCTGCCATTCGGTTCACAAGCGCCATGGTTTTTTCGCCTTCGGCCGGATCAGCGGCATCCAGCATAATACCGTCATGGGTGCGCGGGCCGGGATAGATAAATGCGGCACCTGTCATTGGCGGTAGTGGATAATGCCCAGCCTGATGCATCACGGAAAGGATGTCGCAGAACATGGCAGTTTCCACAATTTTCCCACCTTCCACCCGGTGAAATTCAGCATAGCGCAGGAAGGCAAGTTTGCCGGTGGAGGGTATACCAAGCCAGTTCTGGTCAAAAAGCCCCATCAGGTTGCCAGCACTGACCACCCAAATGCTCTCGCCGCCGTCACAATCATTTTTGCCAGCAAAGAACATATCTTCACGGCGTTGCAGTTTGCTAAAGGCAGTCCGCAGGGGTTTCCAGAAAACATCCACAACAGCCTTTGCGCCATCTTGCTCATAAAAGGGGTGCATACCACGCCAGTGATAGGCGTCGTTTGTATGGGCTGCGAGAACCTCTGAAAGGTCTTCAGGGTTGGCTTTGTCAAAGCCAGCATAATAGTCGCGCACTAACTGTTTGGCGCCTTGAAGGTTGGTCATATCGAATTCAGTTTTTACTCAAAGTTACATATTAGCCGAGGGTGGCAAACCACATTAGGAAACCAATTGTCATCAGGAAAAACACCGGTAGCGTCCAGGCGATTGGTTCCACTTTTCCTGGCACTATATACCATCCATCTGACATGGTGTTTAGATTGTTTTCGCGGAATTTTTTCAATTGGCCGGGCACACTGTGTTCGTGCCACTCGTCCTGAAATCCGTCCAGTGCAACGCTAACACTCCATGCAACCACAACATTGAATCCTGCGCCGATAACACCGTACCACGGCCACGCAATTACCGGTCGCTCAATACCCATCGCTGCCCAAACCGGATCAACAACCCTGGCAACGGCGTCTATTGGCACCACAAACATCAGGCCCACAAGGCCAGCGACGACCCCAACGAGCAGGCCGCGTTCGGTTGTATGTTTTGAAAAGAAGCCCATGCCGAACATAGCGAGCTTCGCGCCAATCACATAGGAACCAACAGATGACATGATCTCGAGGATCGAGCCGGTGCTGGATGCGAAAGCGATTGCAAGCGGAATAACCGCCACAGCCCAGATTGCTGTAAAGATCCGGGATACCTTCAGATAGTGTTTTTCGTCAGCGTCCTTGACGTAGAACATCTGGTAAAAATCTGTAACTGAAACTGTCGCCAGTGAATTGAAGGCAGAAGATGTGGACGACATGGACGCAGACAGGATGGCTGCGCCCAGAATGCCCATCAGCCCCGGTATCGCAAGGCTTTCAGCAAAAACAAGGATGATTTCATTGGGCTGTGCAAATGGTTTGCCTTCGAAATGGACATAGAGAAGCGCACCAATAAAGAAAAAGATAAAATAGAGGAAGAAGGCCGCAAACCCCATCATCATGTAGGATTTCTTAGCATCCCCGATATTTTTCGCGGCGAGTGCCCGCTGCACCATGAACTGGTTCGCACCGTACACGGTCACATGGTAAAGTGTCATGGCAAACACACCCGCCCAGATGGTTGGCGGGATGGAGAAGTCAAAATCGGTATTGATGGGGTTTAGTTTGCCATTGCTTTGCAGGAAGCTTAACGCGCCAGACAAGGGGCTAACCTCACCCAGCAAATACACAAGAATAATACCGGCACCGGCGAGCAAGATCACGCCCTGCAATACATCAGTCCAGATCACCGCATTCATGCCGCCCATCAGCGTGTAAACCAGTACGATGCTGGTCATCAGCACAATCGCTGTTGCGGTATCAAGGCCGGTAACAAAGGTAACCACCACAGCTGTTGCGGTAAGGATGGAAGCAGCGCCAACCGCCATGGTAAACATGAAAATCACACCCATCACAGTACGGGACGCGAGGCCAAACCGCCGTTCTAGATACTCATAAATAGAGGCAACACCGCTGTTATAGAAAAACGGGATGAAGAAAACGATGCAAAGGAATATGACGAGCGAATAATTGATGTGAATGGCTAGGGCTGCCATGCCGTCACCGTATGCCCACGCCGGGCCACCCAGAAACGATAGTGCGCTCACATAGGTCGCAACTACCGAAATACCAATGGCCCACCAGGGGGCAGACCGGTCACCGATATAGTAATCTTTGGCATCATTCACTTTGCGGCTCATCGCCCAGCCAAGGCCAAGGTTGCCAAGTAGATACGCAAAGATAATAGACCAGTTCAGTATGCCGAATGTAGCCATGTCTCTCCCCATCCCTTGGCTGCCTGGTTTGATTGTAGTTTGTTTTTGACTTCGAATGCAATATTATATTACAGAGCAGAAAATTCTATGATTAAAGCGATGCAAATTGCTGGAGATGCGCTATGAAATCGGCAGACCTGAAAACCTTGTTTGCGCCTTTTCAAAAGGCAGCGGCGACCTATGAAAATGATAATGTCCGCGCAGCAATGCAGCAGGTGTTTGCGCCTGATGCTAAGCTGCATATGTGTCACCCCTTCGGCACACTAAGCGGTCCGGTTGCCTATCAGGAGGCGTGCTTGCAGCCCCTTCAAGAAGCCCTTCCTGATCTTGAGCGCCGGGATATGATTGTTTTGGCAGGCACCACGCCCGAAGGCCAACAGTGGATTGGCACCATGGGCAACTATATGGGTACCTTCCTGCGCCCTTTCATGGATATTCCCCCCACCGGCCATCTGGCGCACATGCGCTATCATGAGTTTTTCCGGGTCGAAAACGGTAAAATTACCGAGATGCAGGCGATCTGGGATTTACCTGAATTGATGATGCAGGCGCGTGCCTGGCCGATGGCACCGCAGCTTGGCGCTTATCTTTGCACACCGGCCCCCATGACGAGTGATGGGCTCACTGTCTCGGGTGATGGGCAGGCAACGCACGACCATGTGGCTGCCATGCTCAATGACTTGTGCAAACACCCGGCAAATCCTGACCCGAAGGTGATGCAGCTCGAAAAATACTGGCACCCGCGTTTCAATTGGTACGGTCCTGCCGGCATTGGTACGGCAAGAGGTATCTCAGGCTTCCGCAATTGGCACCAGATGCCGTTCCTGCGCGCAATGCCGGACCGGAAGCTGGATTCCATGGGAGATTTGGCATCTCACTGGTTTGGTGAGGGTAACTATGTGTGTGAAACAGGTTGGCCTAATATGCGGCTAACACTCTCGGACGATGGTTGGATGGGCATTGCGCCAGCTGGCAAGGAAGTTCTACTTCGCAGTCTGGATTTCTGGCGTACAGAAGATGGCCTTATCCGGGAAAACTGGGTGCTGGTTGACCTGCTGGACCTATACAGCCAGGTCGGTGTCGATGTATTCGCCCGCCTGCGCGAGTTTAACAATGCCCGCAATATTTGCACCATAACCGTGCCGAGTGGGCTGGGGTAACAAGCGGATTTTGTGATTGATATATGAGGGACAGGTGTCCGGCTGTTTCCGCTAAATGCCTGCCCCTATTCGGTTGTCTAGTTGGTCAGATTAATCGCTGGGTTGATCCAGCCAATCTTCAATAACGGCAACATAGTCAACCGGCAGCAGATGGCCGCTGTCGAAAGACCGGCTATCCGGTTTGCGCCCTGCTGCCTTGATCAGTTCTGCGTTTTGATCATTGGTAGAATATTCGTCTTGTTCTGCCGTAATCAGCAACCACGGAACAGTTACTTCGGCGGCAAAATTGATCGGTGAAACCGCAGGCACATTGCGAACAGCGGGTGGCACCATCGTGATGAGATGAGTGACCCGGCCATCTTGCGCCGCCAAGAGTGTAGCCATCTGTGCACCCATGCTGTAGCCCGCGACTAACACTTGTTGATTGTCGTCGCTGTTTTTCAAAATCTTATCGAGCAGATACTGATAGTCTGCCACAGTATTCTGTATCATCGCTTCATACGCCGCGCTGTCGCCTTTGCGGGCAGCCATGACATAGTCCATCGGTTTCTGGTCAACCTGGCGCGCGCCGTGAGCCCGGGCATCAAGTGCAAGCACACGGTAGCCTCGTTCGAGCAGTTCTGCTGTTACGTCATCTCCGTGCATAAGGTTGCCGCCAGCCAGCCAATAAAGGCTCGAGCCCATCAGGCCGTGCATCAACACGGCGATAGGTGCCCCCTTTTTTGTATCTGCCGACTGGTAGATGAAACCAGTGATACGGTCGCCGTCAGGCGCGTCATACCCCAACTGTTGGACGTAAGTCTGCGCCAAGCTAGCTGTGTTCGCCGTCGCCATCGCAATAGCCGCGATGAAAATTCTTATCATTGTGTTTTTCATTAAAGGTCTCCTTTGTGGGAAGACCTCATACCGCCCCGTATGTCAAACGACCGTCAAATGTGATTATTCCAGATGAGGCTCGCGATGGTGCCGCCCTCAATGCGTGCCGAGACTTCAAATGTGATGTTGAAGTGGTTTGACAGGCGTTCCACCAACGTTAGCCCTACACCGAAACCTTCGCGGGCCTGTCCGACCTGGCCAAAGCCGACGCCAGTATCAATGATATCTAATCTGTCGTCGTCCACACGTAACGTTACTATGCCTTTGTCAGTATAGGAAAGTGCGTTGCGTAAGATATTGCCCACCATAACGAGTGCAACGGGTTCTGGTGCTGGCATTTGGCCACTTTCACTTCCTTCCAACTTGATGGTAACATTCCGGTCACCAACCAGATGGCGGTAGGCGCGGATGCTGTCAGCACAGACGAGGCGAGCATTGCAGGCATGTTTGTGGTCCGGGTCGCGACCAAGCCAAAGGATGCCTTCAGTAAGTTGCTGCATATCCTTGATCGCTGTCCTGAGCCGGGATAACGCTTTGCTGTTTCCTTCCCTGTCTTCAAGTAACTCTGCTGCGCCGGATGCCACGGTTAGTGGCGTTCTAAGCTCATGGCTGGCATCGCGGTTAAACTGCCTTTCCCGCTCCAGAAGGAACTGAATGCGATTGTCCCTTTCTTCAATGGCACGGGCAAGTGCATGGAGTTCCCGCGGGGCTTTGTCGGGTACATTGAGCCGCCCTTGGACACTTTCACCGTCAGCGAGCACAGCGGCCATTTGTTCCAGCGGACGGGAGACTTTGCCGCTCATCCGAGAGAGGAAAAACAGAGCTGTGACCAATCCGAGGGCGGCCATAGCACCAAGAATTTCCAAAAAATATATCACCTGCGGGGTAGAGCGAATGAAGCGCCGGGCGTTGAACAGCATATACAGTTTTTGGCCATCGGGCATTGTACGAACATGCCCGTGGAAATGCCCGTTTTCTTTACCGAACACTTCAAACGGTTCGTTGCTCCGGCTTTCATCTATCTCCGGCTTTAGCCAGGCGGGCATGGTGCCCGTGCCTAGATAATAGGTCATATTCAGGCTGTCTACCGTGCCATGGCTGCTTTCTGATGTTGTTTGCACTGGGAAATTATCGGCAGCCTCTTTGGCCTGAAGTTCGAAAATCTCGTCTTCGACCGTAAAGACCAGCATGACAACCATAAAGGTGAAAATAGCAAAACTGGTAATCATCGCACCGATGAAGGTGCGCATGATCATGCCGCGTACATGGCGGGATCGCTTTTTCATGTTTCTTCCTTAAGGACGTAGCCTTTGCCGCGCACTGTGGCGAGCATATCGGGCCTGCCGAGCCCCGCGAGTGCTTTTCGGAGATTGTAGATATGTGTTCTAAGAGCACCGGACTCGGGTGGTTCGTCACCCCAAAGCGTATAACTGATGCTCGATGTGCTTACTATTTCAGGCGCTGTTTCCAGCAGTTTTGCCAGAATTTTTGCTTCTTTTTCGTGCAGTGTAGCTGATGCATGGTCGGTTCTTATTGTGGATGACCTCACATCAAGGGTTAGCCCTGCAAAAGAGAGAGATTGGCTAGAGTGTGTTTTGGGGCGCCGACCAAGTGCCTCTATCCGCATTTTCAGCTCTCTGAGCGAGAAAGGTTTCACCATATAATCATCAGCGCCTGCGCTGAAGCCCGCTTCCATATCGTCGATGGTATCGCGTGCCGTAAGCATGATGATTGGCGCTTGCAGCCCGGCAGCTTTGCGATAGGCAGCGCAAACCTCAACACCGTCGCGCCCCGGCAACATCACATCCAGCACAATCACGTCATAGTCACTGTTAAGCGCTAATTCCAGTCCCTGATCCCCGCTATAGGCGAAGTCGAGTGCAAATTCCGGCTCAAGGTAATCTGCAATATTGGCTTGGATATCCAGATTGTCTTCCACAATCAGTATGCGCATGGATGGTCCCCTATTTAACGATCAAAGAACATAGCCTTTTGAATGTCAAACGGATGTCAACCAGCCTCCATGGCCGTTTCACCTTCATTTGACATTGATGGCGCTAGGGTCCGGCAGAACGACAGGAGTAGATCATGACAGACACAATAGAGCTGAACAATATCAGCCATCATTTCGATACCAAAAATGAGCGCATAGAACTGTTTCAGGGGCTGTCCCTGACCATCAAGGGCGGTGAAACACTCGCGATTGTTGGCCCTTCAGGTGCTGGAAAATCCAGCCTGCTATCGCTTGCAGCCGGGCTTGAGCTACCCGCTGAAGGGGATGTTAGCTTTACTATTGACGGGGTAACCGTCGACGCGCTGACAATGCGGGCAAACTCCGGGTTTATCTTCCAGCAATTTCACCTGATGCCGGAACTGGATGCGCTTGGCAATCTTGCGCTGCCTCTTCGATTGAAAGGTAACCGAGATGCGTTTGCTATTGCCCGTAGCTGGCTTGATAAAGTGGGACTAGCGGACCGGGCGCGGCACCGCCCACACCAACTAAGTGGCGGTGAACAGCAGCGCATTGCCGTTGCACGTGCCTTTGTGACCGAACCACGTTTCATCTTTGCTGATGAGCCAACGGGCAACCTTGATGCACGCACGTCGCAAAGCGTTGCGGGGCTGATGTTTGATTTCGCGTGTGAAACCGGTAGTGGCCTCATAATTGTGACACACAGCAATGACTTGGCGCAGCGAGCCGGTCGCTGTCTACGTCTGGAGGCAGGGTGCCTGGAGATGGCGGCATGAACACTCTCACACTGATTTTTGAGAATAGTCTGCGTGACCTTAGGGATGCAGACGGGCGCATCAGCGTGCTAACCCAGACCGCCTTATTGTTTTTCCTGATAACACTTACGCTAACGAGTGCATCAATTCAGCATTATCTGGGTGAAAACCTGAACCAGATGCTCGGGTCGGATCTTGTGATTGAAAGCCACACACCCTTGACGCCCGATGAAGAAGCGTCGCTTACGTCTCTTGCGGGCGGCATGTCGAGAACCCGGGTTACAAACATCATTGTGACCTACAACGACAAATGGGAACGCGTGCAGTTGAAAACTGTTGATGATGCGTATCCGTTGCAAGGCAATTTGCAGATTGGCCAGACACCTGCGGCGAAACAAAAGCCTATAAGTTATGGCCCGCGCCAAGGTGAAATCTGGTTAGGTGCGCGTTTGGCAACCAAGCTGGGGGTCAGCGTTGGCGATATGCTTACGCTTGGTGATGCCAGCCTCCGGGTGAGCGCTATTCTTTTTCACGAACCTGACCGTATCATGGAGGGGCATAGTACTGCCCTGCGCGCAATGGTGCATACTGATAGTCTTGGCTTACAGTCACTTCAAAACAGTGGCAGTCGCACTCGGTACCTGCTTGCTGCAGATGTCGAAGAACAGAATGCCATAGAAGAATGGGTTCAGGTTTCGTTGCCGGGTGCCACACTTTTAAAGAAACGAGGCGGCGAGCACCCGCTGGCAGGTATCTGGCGTCGCACGGAAAATTTCCTTGGGCTTGCATCAGTAATTCTGTTTTTCATGGGTGCTGTTGCACTGGATATGACCAACCGGCGCTGGCTTGCCAAGATGCGTTACCGGCTCGCCTTATACACGAGTTTCGGCACGCCAAACAGGCGCGGTGTGATGATGGCCCTGGGTGAGTGGCTCGTGGGTTTTATAGTGTCTGCCGCAGCTGGTTTTATGCTGGCTGGGTTCGCACACGGTTTGATTATCGATGAGCTTGGGGCTTATTTTCCAGACCTTACAGCCAGTTTGGACGGGCTCGGCGCTCTCAAAACAATAGGGCTTGTGTTTCTGTTGCTTCTGGCTCTTAAGGTCCCCAGTTTCATTCAATTAACCCATGCGTCTCTGCTGTCCTTGATCCGAAGCACTGCGGAAGGAGCCTATGTTTGGCAACGGGTATTTTGGAGCCTTGTCAGCGTGACAGTGCTCGCCGCTGCCTACTCGGATAACTGGCTGCTGACAGCCATGACGTTTTTTGCTGTTACGGTGTCGCTCTGCCTTATGGTTGCCCTGACCTGGGCAGCCATCCGAATTGGCGATTTATGGGGCCGCCGTCGTGTCGGTTTGTTGTCGTTCGCTTTCTTCATTATGCGCCAGCGCTTGTTTGCCAAGTCAGCACAGGTCATGGGGCTTGGGCTTTGTGGCCTATTGCTTCTGTTTACGCTGATGTTGATCAAGGACCTTGGTACCATGATGGCGGGCTATAGCCGCACCCACGATGGCAATCTGTTGGTTTCTGAAGCACAAGCGGATCAGGTTGATGCCATCAGGGACTGGGCCCGCGAGACCGATAGCGCGGTTCGCACGTTGCGGCCTTTTGTTTCGGCAAAACTTGTTGCGGTTAACGGTGAAAGCTTGGGCGACTATATGCAGAAGCCAAGCGAGACGCTGGCAATCTTGCAGGATCCTATCCGCCTTAGCTGGACCGACGAGATACCAGCGAATAATCGCTTGCTTGGTGGCACCTGGTGGGAGGCAGGTACAGATGACTGGCAGCAGATTTCCGCGGAGCCAGAGGTGATGACCGATATGGCCTTTTCCTATGGTGACACGCTGACCTATCAGATTGGCGGCAAGAGCTTTGATTTCACATTGGTTGCCAGCCATGCTTACAGGCCGGGTGGCGGGTCGATCACCTTCTGGTTTCAGGTACCGCAATCGGCCAAAGCCCATATTGACGCGCCGACGCGTTACATGGGCAGCATGGAACTGCCTGCTGGTGCTTGGGACGAGCTTGCAAGCCTGTGGGAGCGTTATCCATCATTGGCGTTAGTGCCCCTGAGGGAGCTTACAGATCGCTTTGACCGAACCATTGGTATCATTACCAAAGTGACGAGTGGTTACGCCGGGATGGTGCTTTTGCTGGCGCTGTTTGTTTTGGCGGCATCGGTTAGCGGTTTCAGATTAGACGATCGGCAGAAGAATGGCCTGTTGATGAGTATGGGGCTAAGGCAGCAGGATTGCCTGCGGCTTAATTTCTATGAGTGGGCACTGACAGCCGTGATCGCGGCGGCGGGGGCCATTTTCGGCACCTGGGTCGCGGGCCTGCTTATTTACGAAGCGCAGTTTGGGCTAACATATCACCCGGACGCTGTTTGGGTAACTGGCATGCTTGTCGCCATGGTGTTGACGGTATGTTTTGTTGGTTATGTTGCTTGCCGACAGAGCTTGAAAGTGTCGGTGCGAGACCTTTTGGCAGGCTAGTTGAAGCTGCTGAAAATTCTCACAGCTATATCGCTTCGTAATTTTTGCTGAGGTAGGGAAGCCATCTGCGATCTGGGGCAACTTGCTTGAGGAGGATAAGCCGTTCAAGCTTGTTGCCCCAGATACTCTGGGTCGGAGAGGTTAAGAGGCTGGTTTATTGACAAAAACTTGTCCGTCTTTCATGACGAATGTAACGGACTTAAGCGCTTCTATCTTCTCTAGAGGGCTCTCTGGTGTGGCGATAATGTCTGCCAGTTTCCCGGGTTCAATCGTCCCCAGTTCATCAGCACGTTTGATTAATGCGGCGCCGTTTACCGTTGCTGCGGTGATTGCCTCTTCAGGGCTCATGCCGACTTTGTTTACGTACCATAGAAGCTCATTGATGTTATCACCGTGCGGGATAACGCCCGCGTCACTGCCCGCTGCAATTGTCACGCCCGCTTCATAAGCCCGGCGAACAGCACCCGGATGAGATGCCATGGCGTTTTCCATCACATACCGCATGGCGGGGTTTTTGGTTTTGGCATAGTCGCGGATCACATTGTCCTGAACGGCAATTGTTGGCACCATAAACACATTGTTTTTAAGGTACAGGTCTATGGCTTCCTGATCAGCAAACGTGCTGTGCTCGATGGAGTCCACACCAAGCCTGAGCGCCTGTTTGATGCCTTTCACGGCGTGTGCGTGAGCTGCCACTGTTAGCTGGCGCGTTTTTGCTGTGTCGATAACAGCGCGCATTTCATCATCGAGGAAAACTGGCCGTGCGGTACCATGTCCGCAAGGTTGCGAGCCGCTGCAAGTGGCGTAAATCTTGATCATGTCCGCGCCCATCGCGATTTGCCGCCGCACTGCTGCGCGACAGCTTTCGACGCCAGAGCATGCGCCGCTATAGTCTTCATCCGCACTTGCTGTGATGGTGTGACCGGCGGCGAGGATCCGGGGGCCGGGAAGCCCGCCTTTGTTGATGGCATCCCGCACGGCAAACACCGCCCAGCCACGGCCACCGGGGTTGCGCACAGTGGTGTAGCCTGCTTCAAGGGTTTTGCGGGCATTTTCAACTGCACGCAAAACGTCATAAGCAGCATCCGCATCCTGGTTTCGGCTGTTGGTCCAGTTGGGGCCGTTCAGGTCAAGATGAACATGCATGTCCATCAAGCCTGGCAATACGAATGCATTTGTTAGATCAAGAACCTCAATAGTGTCACCTTCAGGGACATCAGGGGTGATATAGCCTGCTTCGATCCGTTCGATCTTGTCGTTTTTTATAACGATAGACTGCTCTGTCGCAGCACCCTCGCCGGGTACTGCAAGCAATTGTCCGGCGTGAATAACCGTCCAATTATCTTCCGCGATTGCACTGCCTGACGCGAATTGGAACGCGGCAAACAGTGCGATGGTTTTGATAACTTTCTTCATGGTCCCCACCAACTAGTTGAGAGTTACATCTGTTTTGTAATCTGGCTTCTCATGAGCCGGATATTTTTGGAGTTCACCCATCAGGTAACTGATGGCGGCCTCAAGCTGTGGGTCATTACCGGCCATCATGGCAGCCGGGTCATTTTCCACCAGCATGTCAGGCACTGCCCCATTTGGGTCAGCCCAGCGGCCATCGGTGGTGTAAACCCGCTGCGGTGGTGCTGCGATCCGTCCACCGCTGACAAATGGCATGCTGGCTGCTGGCCCGATAAGGCCGCCCCATGTCCGCATCCCAATAAGCGGTCCAACCCCTGCCGTTTTGAACAAGAGTGGGAAGCCGTCACCTCCAGAGTAGCTCCAGCCATTAATCAGCATGGCTTTGGGGCCATAGTGGCTCAATTCAGGCAGCGGATAGTCGCGCCCGCCACGATTGCTGAAATATACCAGCGGTGGGCGATTAAGCAGCTCTACCAGCCGGTCCCCGAGCGCACCGCCGCTGTTGAAGCGTTCGTCAACCACGATGCCCTTTTTGGTGAATTGCGAGCGATACTGGCGCATCAGCTCGTTTTGGCCATTAAGGCTGGTGTCCGGTACATAGATGTACCCGAGTTGTCCATCGGAAAGGCGTTCAACACGCTGGCGGTTTGCCTCTACCCAGGCCAGTTCCCGCAACTTGCGGTCACTTGCCAGTGTTTTGACAGTAATGGCCCTCGCACCGTCCATTGTCGGGGCAGAGTTGACCATAAGCTCTACTTTTTTGCCTGCGTGACCCTGTAACGCCGCCCATGGTGTTACTTTTTCGGTTAACTCAACGCCGTTTATTGCAAGAATATAGTCCCCTTCAGACACATTCAGGTCACGCGCAGAAAGCGGTGACCGCTGGTCATCACGGTGGGCACCAGCATCAATGATTTGATCAATGCGATAGCCGCCATTATCGAAGCTGAAGTTTGCACCCAGCAATCCAGTGCCGCGATAACTATACCGCCTTCTTGGTACCGCAACAGCCCATACATGGCCACCCGAGAGTTCACCAGCCATTTCCCTCAAGAGGAAACTCATATCATCATCTGTGCGCACCAGCGGCAGCAGATGCTGGTATTTGGCTTTTACCGCAGGCCAATCAGCGCCGTGCAGGGTCGGGTCGTAAAAATAGTCTCTTTCATAACGCCAAGCATCATTGAATACCTGGGTGTTCTCCACAAGCCGGTTGTAGTTTATTGCGAGCGTAGAAAGGTCCAGACTTTTTTGCAGTTTCTGGTTAGGTGCCAGATCAACAACGTGCAGGTCGTTCCTATTGCGAACCAGAAGTTTATTGCCTGCTACATCAAAGCCAGCAGAAACGCCGGATACGACCTTGTTTTCTTTCTTTTTGTCCAAGTCATAGAAGAAAACCGACGTATCGCGACTGCCAGTACCCGATCGTGCACTACGAGAGTAGACAAGCTTGCCGCCATCTCGCCGCAGGGCGCGATAATTTCCGGCAGGTACATCAAGCAGTGTCAGGTCTTTTTCCAGATTATCCTGGCTAAGGTTGCCGTCCGCATCCAGAGACAGCGGGATTTCCGCGAGGGTGGTTGAGTTGGCGTAAGCCCACGTGAAATCAATATCGCTGAAAACGGGGTCAAACTTACGCGCACTGATCAGGTAGAGCTTTTTGTCATCTGCGCTGAACACAGGGGACCGGTCGCTATACATGCCAGAGGTAATCTGATGGCGTTCGTCTTCTTTCAGGTCATAAAGGAAAACAACATTGTTACGGTTTTCAAGCCCGCGGTCATACGCGAGCCAGCGGCTGTCTGATGACCAGCTTGGTGTGAACCCTTCAAGATCCCAGTTGTAGCGCCATAAACCTGTGTCTATATGCTTCAAGTCGCCTGAGCTAACCTCGATGACATAGAGCCGCTGGCTGTTGTCGATGAAAGCGATATAGTTGCCGTCCGGTGACCAATGAGGCGAGTAACGATAGCCATTTTCGAAATTGGTCAGCGTGCGGACAGCGCCCGTAGCAACATCACGAAGATGAAGCTGATATTCACCCGTGGAATCGCTCATGAAGGCGATTTGCTTGCCATCTGGCGACAGGGAAGGAAATCTCTCAGCCGAGGAAGACCCCAGCCCATGCGATTTGATGATGGATGTATTGATGTTAGCGATAAACAGCTCACCCCTTGCCTGCATCAATACGGATTTTGCATCGTCCGATAGGGACGCATTGCTCAAGCGGTCTTGAACTTTGCGGCGCACGGTCTGCAAAGAAGTGGCATCTTCCACCAGTTCAACAGAAACCGGAGAGATGTTTTCCGTGTTTAGGTTCAGGCGATAGAGCAGGCCGTTGCGTTCAAACACAATGTCTTCCGGGCCGTATGACGGGCGTGTGACATCATAGTCGGTGACAGAAGTAACTTTGGATGGGTTTGCGAGGGACTCGTCAAACTTCCAAAGGTTTGAAACCTGATCCCCCCGTTCTGACAGAAAATAAACACCATTTGTTGTCCACATGGCTGCCGAGTCTGGCGCCTCGTGTGTAGTGAGCTTGCGGGAGCTTCCGTCTTCAAGGTTATAGTACCAAAGGTCAGGCGCTCGACCGCCGCGATAGCCTTTCCAGGTTTCGCGGTTCACATCGGGCTGGTTCTGGAAGTCTTTCAGGTAGCTATAAATAATTGCTTTGCCGTCTGGCGAGAATGTAGCCATTTCGCCGTAAGGGACCGGCAGTTTTTGAGGCATGCCGCCATCAACTGAAACGATGTATAGCTGGCTGAACCTGTCGCGGTAACTTTCTCGGTCGGACGCAAACAACAGGCTTTTGCCGTCCGGAGACCAGTCAAGCAATCGGTCATACGCTGGGTGGTAGGTAACCCGAACCGGAACACCGCCCTCAACGGGTAAAATATAAATATCCTGGTTACCGTCCCCGTATGGTGCCGAAAAGGCTACGTGTTTTCCGTCGGGTGAAAACTTGGGGTGTATTTCTTCTTCGTCACTTGAGGTCAAGCGCGTTGCCTTGCCGCCTTCTTTTGGAACGACCCAAAGGTCGGAGGCGTACATAAATACGGTGTCGGTTGCTGAAACATCAGGAAACCGGAAAAGCCCTGCCTCTTGTTCCGCTGATGCTGAAATTGATAAAATTGCTGAAAGGCTAACGCCTGCGATTAGCTTGATCGCTTTATGTGTCATTCTTTATCCCCAATTGAATGTGCTGTCGTCGCGAGAGAAAAAAAAGGGCGCATCACTGCGCCCTTTCGCCATAGTTTAGGTTGGTTTAGCCACCAAACTCAGTGGTCCACCTGAGGAAGTAAGTGCGCGGGTTGTAGTCAACCAATGTACCACCCCAGCTGAAACCGTCAGTTCCTGTGAAGTACTCTTCGTTCAGCAGGTTCTCAATGTTTAGTGAGAGGCTGTTGTTTTCCCAGCGCTGGTTAAAGCGCAGGTTAACAAGGCTGAAAGAAGGTACCCGTTGTGGGAACGTCGAAGCTGCGGCTTGTACGATACCAACTGCACCGGCAGAACGGTAGAGCCACTCAAGCCGAGCAGTGGTTTCGCCGCCAGCCATTTCGAAATCGTACTGAAGGTTGGTGGAAATGGTCCACTTTGGTGCTTGGCCAATCCGCTGACCGGAAAGGTCTTGGTCTGTACCACGCAGTGACGTGATGAATTCTTTGAATTCAGCATCCAGATAACCAATGTTTGCACCGAACTGTAGTTTCTCTGTCAGCAATGCCTGCATAGAGAATTCCGCACCCTTCGACTGAGCCTTCTCAGCGTTAACCGTGCGGTCAACAGGTGTGATCAGGCAATCTGGGCCGTTGAATTCGTCAATCGGGATAAGTGTGCCGTTCTGGTTACAGAAAGACTGACGTACTTCTACTTGCATGTCGCGCCAATCCATCAGGAAGACAGCAGCTTGCAGACGTACACGACGGTCCATCAGGTAACCATTCGCACCGATTTCATAGTTCCAGAGCGTCTCTTTGCCAAACAGGCTTACGTTGTCGAGACCGGAGTCTGGGTTCGCCCGTGCGCCTGCTGGTTTGTAACCTTTGGACACAGAAGCATACATTGAGAAATTGTCGTTTGGATTCCAGTTCAATGCGATACGAGGCGAGAAGTCAGTTGAGCTGTTTTCGCCAAAGGTACCCACGTTTTGTGTCTGGCGACCGCCGGAAACAAACGCATTACCATCAGCGTCAACTTGAGCATTAAGTTGAAGCTCTTGCTCAGGAGACAATGTACAGCCGTCAGCAAGCGGGGTGCCAGCCGCACGACGTGGACAAGCAGCAAAAACGTTGCTCCAGTCGTTGCTGTCATCATCTTCAGAGTAACGAGCACCAACGATAAGGCTCAGAGAGTCACTAACGTGCCATTCCGCGTTACCAAAAATAGCCCAGCCACTGCGTTCAACATCAATGTTGTTTTCGTTTGCACGGTCACCGCGTAGCCATGGACCAATGAAGTCCTTGATGATAATCGCGTTTTCAGCGTGGAAATCTTCAGAATAAGCGATACCGCCGATAGTCCAATCAATAGGACCAGCGCCAACAGAGCTTAAACGAAGTTCCTGACTGTAAGCTTCAGTTTCGAAATAGCCGCTACGATCAACACTATCCAAACCAGATTTATCAAGGTCGATATACTGGTTTTGCTGTGATTCAGAGTAACCGGTGACAGACACGATAGACAGAGTGTCCGAGAAATCGTGCTGGATGCGACCAACATAGATACCTGCTTCGTTATCGGTGAAAGCAGGCGTATTCTGATAGATGAAGTCGCGGTTATCGGTAAAGTTAGCCGGCGCGCCAGTAATTTCACCTGCCGCAATGCGACTGGATACTTCGCCGTCGATATCATAACAGCCGATGCCACCCAGAACATCATTGTCGAATGGGTTAAACCCAAATGTCGGGTTAATACAGGTTGCCAACTGTGGGATATAATCCTGTTGATCCAGAATATAGTTCACAGACAGGTCGATAGTGGTTGCGTCAGATGGCTTCCAGCGCATCTGGCCGCGAACTGCCACGAAGTCTGCACCAGTGTCACCACCCGTTGGGTGAAGGTTTTCAAGCGGACCATCTGTCGTTGTGGTTTGCACTGTAAAGCGTGTGAACAGATTTTCCGTTACCGGTACGTTGGCAACACCGCTCAATTCGTAGGAATTGAAGGAGCCAAAGCCGGCATCGATGCGGGCATAAAGTTCTTCGCCTGGCTTGCGCGTCGTAATGTTGATCGCACCACCTTGGGAGTTCCGGCCAAAGAATGTACCTTGTGGACCCCTTAGAACTTCTACAGCTTCAACATCATAAATTGGTGGGTTTGCCTGACCGCTGGCCAATGTTCCCACGCTATATTCGTCAAAGTAAGTAGCAAATGCACTCTGTGTATTAACTTTCTCACCACCTTTAACGTCCGAGATACCGCGGATGGCGATAACGATTTGACGTGCGCCATTCCGGCCTGAAGCCTGAAAGCTAACGTTTGGTGTTTGGAGAAGATAAGAGTCTGCTTCTCTAAAATTGAATTCTTGTAACTGGTTACCGGTGAAAACAGTCGCGCTTACCGGCACATCCAAAATTGTCTGTTCCCTGCGCTGTGCGTTTACAACGATTTCCTCCAGAGCGAATTCATCTTCGTCATCTGAAGAACTGTCCTGGGCATAAGCCCCGGTGTTTGCAATTAGTGCGGCTGCGGCGAGAATCGTGCTGCCAAGCAGCCGAGTTTTCCGCAGGTGGCCGAATTCCTGATTCCGGACTTGCATTTGTCACTCCCTGTAGCTGTTGGCTTTGGGGTTGACCAACATCTGGCAATTATAAATAGCCGCCCTGGCTCGCTCTTCCTCCGAAAACACAGGGCATCCCCCCTGTTCCAACATTCCAACGCTACTGCAAAAAGGGAATTTGGAACAAAAAAAGGGTACCTGTGAAAATACCAGCGAAACAAATTAGCAAATCTTACAAGCCATTACCGTGATTTATGGCCGTATAATGGGTGGAAAATTGAAAGTAAAAATTGCATAAACTATTGTAATATAAGAGTTTTGATTAAACAACTTTAGCTCGCGTCAAAAAGGCGCAAGCTGAAAAAAACACAGAAAATCTCTGTTTCCAGAGAGCTGGTTCGATCAGGACAGATTAACGAGCGTAGACCGAAGCTCACAATATTGCAGAAGGCCCTCTAGACCGCCTTCGCGGCCCCAGCCCGATTGTTTAAAGCCGCCAAACGGCATAGCCATGTCAGGAATGCCGTGCACATTCACCCAAGTGATGCCTGCCTCTAGCTGGCGAATGAGAGAGTGTGCTTTGCCAATGTCCTGCGACCAAACACTGGCAGCGAGGCCATACTCACTATCGTTGGCTCGGGCGATAACGTCGTCCAGGCCTTTGAAGGGTTGCACAACAAGCACAGGGCCAAAAACTTCTTCGCGAGCAATCTGCATGGTTTCGTCAACATCAACCAGAATGGTGGGTTGGAAGTAGAAACCTTCGCCTTCCTGTTTTTGCCCGCCAATCGCCACTTTTGCACCGGCTTCAACCGCATTTGTGACATAGCGCTGAATGCTGTTCATATGGTCTGAAGATATCACCGGCCCCATCTGAGACGATGGGTCAAACCCGTTGCCCAGCTTTATTTTAGACGCATGTTCGACAAGCCGTTCGACAAAAACATCATAAATGCGGTGATCAACATAAAGCCGCGAACCCGCGACGCAAACCTGTCCGGCATTTGAAAAAATACCATCAGCTATGCCGGGCACTGCTTTATCAAGGTCTGCATCGGACAAAACGATGGCAGGTGACTTGCCGCCAAGTTCCAGCGTCAGCTTTTTAAGGTTGCCTTTGGCAGCCTCCAAAAGTTTCTTACCAGTTGCTGTAGAGCCGGTGAAGGAAATTTTATCCACCTTCGGGCTGTTTGCTATGGTTGCGCCCACTTCATGTCCGGAGCCGGGCAGAATGTTAACCACGCCGTCCGGAATACCTGCCTGTTGCATCAAGTCGCCAAGTACCAGTGTTGACAGGTTGGTTTGTTCCGATGGTTTGATGACACAGCTACACCCTGCTGCAAGCGCGGGCGCAAGTTTCCATGCCGCCATAACAAGAGCCCCGTTCCATGGGGTGATGGCGCCAACCACACCAACAGGATGATAATCGCTGTAACAATGGAAAGGCATGTTGCCGGCTGAGGAAATCTGAACGGTTTTGCCTTCAAGTTTGGTTGCCCAGCCTGCATAGTAGCGGAAGCTTTCCGCCGCCATTGCCACTTCGCCGTTCAGTGCAGCGGCATATAGTTTGCCGCCATCCAGTGTTTCAAGCTCGGCAAGAAGAACGGCGTTTTCTTCGATCAGATCGGCAATTTTCCAAAGGATTTTTGCGCGCTCAGCTGGCGTTTTAGAGTGCCATACACCAGCTTCAAAAGATTGCCTCGCGGCATCAATCGCCTTTTCAGCATCCTCGGCAGACGCGGTGTTTACACTGGCGAAGACTTGCCCGTTGGCCGGGTTCACGCAGTTTATCGTGCCGCCGTTGCCGTCCACCCATTCACCGCCAATGAAAGGACGATGAGTGCGGGAGAGGAATGTTTTGGTCGCATCACTGATCGTGGTGGCTTGTGACATAGGAACTAGGTTTCCATATAGGCTTTTAATGACGTAAGAAACGCCTGATTTTCTTCTGCAAGACCAACAGAAACACGCAGACAGTTTTCAGGACCACCTGTATTCACGGGGCGAGGAATAATACCATCTTTCAACAGATGTTCCCATGCGCCAGCAGGTGTTTTTTCGGAGCCGATGGGGAAATCCATAAGAATGAAGTTGGTGACACTTGGAAAGACCGTAAGACCCATGTTTTCCAGTTCGCGCATCATCGTGTTGCGCCACATGTTATTATAGTTCCGCACATGGTCGGCGTATTCCTGATCGAGAATAGCTTCACAGGCTGCGGCCATAGCTGCCTTGTTGGCGTTGAAGGGTGTACGAAGCCGTTGCATTAGCCCGATGACATTTTCGCTGCTGTATGCCCAGCCAATACGCAGGCCAGCCAAACCATATAGTTTAGAGAAAGTGCGTGTTGCAATAACGTTCTCATAGCGGTTGGCAAGCTCAAGTCCGCAGGCATAGTCCGGTTCGGTTACATATTCTGCGTAAGCGCCATCTACCAGTAACAGAACGTCTGAAGAAAGCCCTGCATGCAAGCGGTTTAGCTCTGATTTTGGCAGATAGGTGCCGGGCGGGTTGTTGGGCGTGGAAATGGCGATAAACTTGGTTTTTGGTGTCACGGCAGCCAGAATATTGTCCACATTGATCATGCAATCCGGCTCGTCGGCAGTGATGACACGCGCGCCTTGGGCATGCGCGTGAAGTTTGCAGATGCCAAAGCAATATTCACTGATAACTGCCTCATCACCCGGCCCCAAAAAGGTGCGGATCATAATCTGCATCAATTCTTCAGAGCCATTTCCGCAAATGATGCGAGACATATCCAGGTCATGTACCGATGCGATGGCTTCCCGCAGGGCATGCTGGCTTCCATCCGGATATCGGTACAAGCCAAGGCCAGCGCTGCTGTATGCTTTAATGGCTTTGGGGCTTGGCCCCAGAGGCGATTCGTTAGAAGACAGCTTGATAGGGTTTTCAATGCCGTCAATCGAGCTTTTGCCTTGAACATAGGGTGCCAGTTGTTCGATTTCCGGCCTGGCCTTTACCCGGCTCATATATTTTCTCCCTGATCATAGCCGACTGAATTTCCGACAGTAAGGCCAAGACGTCAGCGAATAACAAATGATCGTTGCTCATCCCCTCATAAGTAATTTTGAAGCGAACCATGAAGGTGGCTTACGCTGGGCATACCCGGTCAATTACAAAAGCTAATAAGCAAATTACAAAGCGTCATTTGCGGGCGCGAGCAATGGTCCATTAGAAAGGCGAAAAGGTACGATGGTACCTAGGTAACCAATTTATGGAGTTTTGGTTTATGCCAAAAATGTCTGGAGCAAATTCTATTCTACAGTCTCTCATCGTAAACGATGTGGACACCATCTTCGGATTGCCTGGGGGCCAATTGGATCATTTCTTTGATGCGATGTATTATGCTTCCGACAAAATCAATTTGATCAGTACCCGGCACGAGCAAGGGGCCGCTTATATGGCTTTTGGTTATGCTCGCTCTACCGGCAAGGTTGGTACTTATACTGTTGTGCCGGGACCGGGGGTTCTCAATTCAACTGCTGCCCTTTGCAGTGCGTATGCGACCGATACACCGGTTCTTTGTGTAACCGGCCAAATTCCATCCGGTTCGATCGGTAAGGGTTACGGTGAGCTGCACGAACTGCCTGACCAGCTTGCAACCATGAAGAGCCTCACCAAATACGCAGAGCGTATTGATCATCCGTCCCAGTCTCCGGAAGTTGTCGATCAGGCTTTCCGCGCACTGAAGTCTGGCAGGCCGCGTCCGGTGTCCCTTGAAATGTCGATGGACATCATGGGCAATGAGGCCGAGGTTGCGCTGAAGGACAAGTTTGTAGACACACCACCAGCAGCTGACCCGGATGCCATCAAGGCAGCCGCCAAAGCAATTGCAGCATCGAAGAAGCCACTCATAATTGTTGGCGGAGGCGCCGTTAATGCATGTGCCGAAGTGCAGGCACTGGCCGAGATGGTTCAGGCACCTGTTTCTTCGTTCAGAAGCGGCAGGGGCGTTGTTAGCGATGATCATTATCTTGGGCAAAACTTCCCGGCAGGCTATCGTTTGTGGGGCGATGCGGACCTTGTGATCGGCATCGGAACGCGCCTGCAAATCCAGCAGCAGATGTGGGGTGTGGACAAAGACCTGAAGATGATTCGAATCGACATTGACCCGGTTGAAATCAACCGGATCAACACCCCTGATGTGGCAGTGGTTGCCGATGCGAAACTGGCTGTTGCTGCGCTTGTCTCCGAGCTAGAGACAAGCCTGAACAAGCGCGAGAGCCGGAAGGAAGAACTGCTGAACCTTAAGGCTGAAGTTCGTGAAGCCGTGAACGGCGTACAGCCGCAAATGTCTTATCTGAATGTCATCCGTGAAGAACTGCCCGATGACGGTATTTTCTGTGATGAAATCACGCAGGTTGGTTTCACCTCTTGGTATGGCTTCCCTGTCTATAAGCCTCGCCAGCTTATCAACTGTGGTTATCAGGGAACGCTCGGCTATGGCTTCGCCACCGCACTCGGTGTGAAGGTTGCCCATCCAGACAAGGCGGTCATTTCAGTGGCTGGTGACGGTGGTTTCCTCTTTACCGCGACAGAGCTGGCGACCGCTGTTCAATATAATATCAGTTTGGTGACCATCATCTTTAACAACAACAAGTTCCTGAACGTGCAGCGCCAGCAAAAGGAATGGTTTGGCGGGCGGCTAATTGCCTCTGATCTGCATAACCCGGACTTTGTGAAATTTGCTGAGAGCTTTGGCGCTCACGCCTACCGCACAGATTCGCCAGAGGGCCTGAGAGCATTGATCAAGCAGGGTCTTTCGAACAATGGCCCAACCATTATCGAGGTGGAAGTGCCTCAGGATATGAGCACGCCTTGGCAGCATATCATCTCGCCGCCAGCGCGTGGGTAGAGCACCTAATATTCTGTAATAAATTGAAGCCCGGCGTCTCAGATGTCGGGCTTTTTCTTTGGTCTGGATTGTTTGATCAGGGTTCTTTAATCAGGGCGCTCTTTGCGGCCTTCAGCCAATTTGGCCTTAAGCTCCATAAACTCTTCTGCTTCCCGTCTTAGCCAGTTTTTGAAAACCCGGATTTTATATTGGTCAGACGTGTTTTTTGTAGAAACAAGATAGTAAGAAAAACTGGATGGCATCCGGTCCCCAAAGGGTTCAACCAATGTGCCATTTGCAAGCGCATCGGCTACTAACGCACCGCGCCCAAGTGCGACACCTTCGCCGTTGATGGCGGATTGCAGCACCAGTTGCGAGTCGCTGAAAATAGGCCCCTTGGTGAAGTTGACATCTTTAACGTCCAGACGCCCAAGCCATTCTTCCCAACCAAAAACCATTTCATCGTGCAACAGCGTGGTATTGGCCAAATCTTCGTATGTTTTGAGTGGCACCTTTTTCAGAAGATCAGGGCTGCATACGGGAAAGAGCGATTCTGTCAGGAAAGGGTCAACCTGTACATGTTGCCACTTGCCATCGCCGTATCTGATATCCAGGTCCACCTCGCCTTTGACCAACAGGTCACTGTCCATCGCCCGGGTCACAAGGCGCACATTCATGCCCTTAAAACGGTCCCTGAAATTTTTCAGCCGTGGCGCTAGCCAGATAGAGGCAAAAGAACTGACGGACGAGACCGTCAGCATATTCCGGTTGTCTTTGTCGATCAGTTTTGCCGTGGCTTCGCCCATCAGGTCAAAAGCCTGGGTGAGGGGGCCGATATACATCTCCCCTTCTTCAGTGAGTTTAAGTCCCCGGTTCAGGCGCTGGAAAAGCATAACACCAAGCCACTCTTCAAGGGCCTTGATCTGGTGGCTCACAGCGGCCTGCGTAACCTGAAGTTCATCTGCGGCATTGGTGAAGCTCAGATGCCGTGCGGCTGCTTCAAAAACCCGCATCGCATTGATCGGCGGTAACCTTCTACCCATTACTCTGTCTCCTCCGTCATGCCTCGTAGCCAATTTAATCATTACCAAAGCTAATATCAAACTGATTAACACTTGTTTGTATTAGAAGGGCGGAATTTATAAAATTGCCGAAATTTTTCAATCAGTTGCAGAGCAAGTTAATGATTATCACGGATGCAAAAGTATTTGTCACATGCCCGGGAAGAAACTTCGTTACCCTGAAGGTCTATACGGATGAGGGTTTGACCGGAATTGGTGACGCAACGCTGAACGGCAGGGAAAAGTCAGTTGTCTCCTATCTGGAAGACTATGTTGTGCCTTGCCTTATCGGCAAGGACGCTAGCCGGATCGAAGATATTTGGCAGTATCTCTATCGGGGTTGCTATTGGCGGCGTGGGCCGGTCACCATGAGTGCTATCGCAGCGGTTGATACCGCGCTTTGGGATATCAAGGCAAAAGCTGCTGGCATGCCGCTTTATCAGTTGCTGGGCGGTGCCAGCCGGGAAAGCGTGATGGTTTACGGCCACGCCAACGGCACTACGCTTGAGGAAACTGTTGAGGAAGTCGGCAGATACGCTGATATGGGCTATAAGGCGATCAGGGCGCAAACGGGTGTGCCGGGCATTCCTTCCACTTACGGTGTTTCCAAGGACAAGATGTTCTACGAGCCTGCGGACGCGGACCTGCCAACGGAAAACGTCTGGTCCACAGAGAAGTATCTGGATCATACACCCAAACTGTTTGAAAAGTTGAGAGAGGTGTATGGCTACGACTATCATCTTTTGCATGATGTGCATCACCGCCTGACACCGATTGAAGCCGCGCGGCTTGGTAAATCGCTTGAACCTTACCGCCTGTTCTGGATGGAAGACTGTGTGGCGGTTGAAAATCAGGAAAGCTTGCGACTAGTTAGGGAGCACACCGTAACCCCAATCGCCATCGGTGAAATTTTCAACACGGTTTGGGACTGTAAAGACCTGATCACAAACCAGCTGATTGACTATATCCGCACAACGGTTGTGCATGCTGGTGGCATTACGCACCTGAAACAGATTGCCGGACTGGCAGCGCTTTATCATGTGCGAACTGGGTGCCATGGCGCAACGGACCTGTCACCAGTTTGCATGGGCGCTTCGCTTCATTTCAACCTGTGGGTACCAAACTTTGGTGTGCAGGAATATATGCGTCATACACCCGAAACTGATGAAGTTTTCCCGCATTCATACAGTTTCAAGGATGGTGCACTGCATCCGGGTGAAGCGCACGGGCACGGTGTTGAGTTTAATGAAGAGCTGGCTGCAAAATATCCTTATCAGCGGGCATTCCTGCCCGTGAATCGCCGAGAAGACGGCACCATGTGGAACTGGTAAGTCTGGTCAGAGTTGCTGGAAAGAAACAAGCCAAAGCCACGTTAATGTTATCTGTTGACGTGGCCCCCGGTGGATTGACCTAACAGGAGTTCCACCTCGGCCTGCGTGGCTCGGTTAACATCGCCCGGTATGGAATGTTTCAGGCATGCGGCTGCTGCCGCATATTCCACAGTATTTTCAAGCGAAGCATCGGTGAGTGCGCCGAAAAGAATGCCGGCAGCGTAAGCGTCGCCGCCGCCAACCCGGTCCACAATATGAGCGATATCCCACGTGCGGCTGGTCGCGAAACCATCGCGGCTGTGTATGCAGCCTGTCAGCTTGTTGCGGCTTGCTGAAATAGGGGCCCGGATGGTAGCCGCAACCATGCGAAGCTGCGGAAACTTATCGAGCATCTGTTCGCTTGAAGAGCGAAACCGTGCTTCGGGGTCCATTATGTTTTCATCAATTTCAGCGCCAAGGAAAACGGTGCCATCCAGTTCGCTTGCAAACAGAATGTCAGCTTGTTCTGCGAATTTCCGGAACACTTCAGATGGTTCTCTGTCATCAGATTGCCAGAGCTTGCTCCGGTAATTGATGTCGAACGAAACAGTGGTACTTTGCTCTTTGGCCACTGTGATCGCGTCCTGCGCGAGCTTTTCCATCTCAGGGGAAAGGGCAAGGTTGATCCCGGAAAAATGCAGATGCCCTGCACCCTTCAGTGCGGTTTTCCAGTCAACATCACTGGCCGTAAGTTGGGAAAAGGCAGAACCGGCACGATCATAGATCACATTGGAAGCGCGGTGGTCTGCACCTGCCTCCAGATAGTAGGTGCCCAGACGTTCGTCGCGTTCAATCACATGGTCTGTGCCAATACCAAACGACCGTATGTCGGCGAGACATGCGTCTCCGACCCCATTGCCGGGAACTGCGGTAACCATCTCGGTCTGGAAACCAAACCGGGCAAGAGAGGCAAGCACGTTAAACTCTGACCCGCCAAAACTTGCTTCAAGCGAAGGGCTTTGGAACAGGCGTTCATGGCCAAGGGACTTGAGGCGAAGCATAACTTCGCCAAATCCCACGATTTTGGTATCACGACTGTGTTTTTGCTTCACCATAAACGAAACGTCGCCTCTGACCCTGCCTCATGAATAATCCTCTTATTTCCAAGGATTATTCAGGTTTTTTCCTTTGTCCAGCCCCGTTACTTTTTCTTCGTCACCACGGGCTTGAAAATAATGCCACGGCAACAGAAGCAGGAAGCCGAGTGCAGACAGACTGGTAAAGATGGCTTTGGCTGAACCAAAAACATCGGAGGGGCGGACATAAACCTTGGTCGGCATGCCTTCGCCACCTTCATTGGTGACTACAAGGTTGTGGCCTTCACGGTACACTTTGCCGACCGTCATGGTCATATTGGCCAGTTGACTGACAACCCTCATATCAATCCTCCTATGATGAATGTCCAGCATGACATTGATTTTGTTTGATTTTAAAGTGGGTAAAATCCTCGAAGACCCAGCCGTTTTTCAGTGTGTCATAAATGATTGACAACAGCTTGCGTGCGGTTGCGATAATAGCCTTTCCCGACCCGCGCCGTTCTTTAATCCTCCGGTAAAAGCTGTTGAGATAGCCATTGTAGCGGATAGCAATAAGCGTGCATTGCACCAGCGTGGTGCGCATCAGCTTGTTGCCGCGTTTGGTGATCCGCCCCCGATTGTCCGTTTCATTGGACTGGCTCACCTTTGGAACGATACCCATATAAGCGGCCAGCTTATCAGCCGTTTCAAAGTCATTGATATTACCGATACCTGACAAGAGGACAGCAGCAGACCGCGGCCCGCCCCCCTTGATGGAACTGATCCCTTCGTATCCGGGGAGATCGGATCCAGCCTCTTCAATGGCCTTATCAAGAGACTTCAGGCTTGCAGTGAGACTGAGGGCTTGGTCGCGCAGGACGCCCAGTTCCACTTTTTCAAGAGGCGTGAAGGGGCTAAGATCCAGGTCGCGCAGACGTTTCCTGCTGCTCAGTCCTTCTTTCTTCAACTTCATACCGCGTTTTACAAACAGGGCATGGATCTTGTTCAGCAGCATGGTGCGCTGCTTGACCAACACATCGCGGGTTGAGACCAGAGAACTCAGTTCTGATTCCGCTGTTGTCTTCAGGCGGGTTTCCGGCAGCATATCCTTTGAGAGGAAAAAAGCCAGAGCGCGCGCATCGTTCTTATCGGTCTTCTTCACCGATTTGCGGATCACCTGAAACTGACGGGGATTGACCACCACAATCCGTCCGACACAGCAGCGAACTTCATCGCAAAACCAGGCCGTGTTTCCCGTCGCCTCCACAGCAATCTCATCATTCGCATCAAGACTGAAACAAAAGCGGCTCAGATCGCTGGCACTCAGATTAAAGGTCTCAAAAACTTCCGCTCCATCATCCTCAAGACGACAGCTCGTAAAAGAATTGGTATGTAGATCGACACCGATATAAGACATGACTATACTCCATTTGTTGGGAGGCGGAGCCCCATAGGGGGTGTGAACGGCCAAAGCAAGCTCCTATACAAGGTCACCGACATATATCGGGCCTTACGCGGGCTGTTCGGAAACAGGCGAAGGCTAAGCTCCCGTGCAGGGTCACAATGCCCTAAGATGACATTCAGCCTGAGACCTATCCGCCTCCCCAAATTCAATACCAAATCCGGGGCGTTTGACCGATCACTATTCATTCATACCCCCTCCCTCAAGAGGCCAATCTTCTGGGCGGCCCGAATGCGCTGCTCGTGCAGGTTAGCCATGTCTTCCACGGTTTTGCCTGCTGGTGGCGTGAACTGACCCCGGCCATAGATATCAAGGAACACTTCCCGCAGTGGCCGCATCTTATCCGCAAGATTGCGTGGCGGTTTGCCTGACGGGAACTGGTTCGGCGGATAGATAGGGTTCTCATACATTTGTTTGAAGCCCTCGGTCCGCACATCAACCCAGCAGTTGTGGTTACAGCGTGAGCGGTGCTCCCGAAGCGATTCAATATCAATCGGGCAACTGATCACCTGTTCCTCCGGGTAATCTGCGCGGCGCAGAACAAGACCGGTGTAATCAATGATGAACGAGTGGCCTGGGCAGAAAGCACGCGGGTAGAACTTATGGTCCACGGTGCCCCAGTTAGAGCCCAGCAGATAACACATATTGTCGTGCGCGCGAGCGCGGCGTGTGAAGGTCCAGAAGTCCCAAGGCTCGTTCACGCCTTCCACTTCCTGAATGGCACCCGGATGACAGATCACTTCAGCGCCGTTGTAACCGAGCGCGCGAGACACTTCAGGCGTGCAGCCATCATGACAGGTCATGGTGCCAAGCTTACCAATGTCCGTATCAACAACAGGGAACAGGTCTTTGATATCGCCGCCAAACACCTCAGTATATTCATCCAGAATATCGTGCGGACTTGTGCCCAGGCCAAGCGACGCGTTGATGTGCCACTTGTGATATTTCAGGATAACATCACCGGTTGGACCAATAATAAAGGCTGTGTTGAACCAGCGGTCAGGGAACTCAGGCACGCGCTCGATGATGCCGCCGCCGGAAATATAAATATTATATTCCTTGGCTTTGTCGCACAGGCGCTGGATCTCAGGACCATCAAAGGTCACGGCTTTTTTCATGAATCCGTCGAGGCCGTCTTCGCCTTTACCGGGCGTTGTTACACCTTGCATGAAATATTCAGGCAGAACCACAAGGCGAGCTGGTAGTTCCCAGTGGTAGCCAACACTGAAGTCAATCAGGTTGCATACCCTGTCCAAATTCTTTTTAACCGCGGCAGCGGGGTCATCCATGATGGTGACCTGCGGCTGGATAACAAGCGCGGTATATTTATCGATTTTTTTAGCGGGTGTATTTAAGTCATTCATTATCTGTACCCTCAATAATCATTTTTCTTCATGCCGAAATCCTCAAGCATGACATTCGCTGTAATCGTACCCATGGCTGAAATAGCGCCGCCCGGGTGACAGTGCGGCCCTGTCATATATAGGTTTCGAATTGGTGAGCGGTAGTGGGCGTATCCGGGGAAGGGCCTGAAATAGCCAAGCTGCGCCTGAATACGTTCACCGCCTGTAGTCACGCCGTCAACAAAGCTTGGGTTCGCTTGCTCAAGGCTTTCACGCGTTTCCAGATATTTACCCAGAATAGTGTCTTCATTGATGTTGGGCGCATACTGCTGCAACTTGGGCAGAAGCACATCTTTGTAATAGTCTTCGATAATGTCATCCCATGACTGACCATCAGCGAGCCAGTTTGAAACAAAGGTATCGAAAATAAGTGTGTGCTTGCCGTCCGGTGCCCGTGTTGGATCAACGACCGTCCAGCACGCACTCCAAAGGAAGGGGTCGGATGGCGGAATGCCCTGTGCGATTTCTGCATACTGTTTCAGGAGCTGGGGCGCTGTATCCACGATGCGGTGGAACGCACAGCTGCTCATTAGTTCGCCGTTGTTGAAACGCGGGGCTTCGGTAAGGGCAAGATGTGCCCGGGCAATGGTGATCTTGCCAAACGAGTAGCGCTCGACCTTTTTGACGAAATCATCTTCCAGATGCTCGTTCCCTACAAAACGCTGGAAGGTCTGTTTGGGCTCAAGTGCGCTTACCACTGCTTTGCGGGCGCGAATTTCCGTGCCGTCTTCAAGCACACAGCCACGCGCTTCACCGTCTTCAATGATGAACTTTGCGATTGGCGCGTTTGTACGCACTTTGCCGCCATTATCATTAATGTAATTTTGCATCGCAACCGGCAGCATCATACTACCCCCTTCAGGGATAGACTGACCAAACACATGGATCGCCGGGATCATGATATAGCATGACTGTCCAGCGCCTTCCTGCTCGGGCAAAATCTGCGGTGCCATCGCCCAATTGAGCATGGTGGCTTTAACGAATTCATTCTCAAAATTCTGGTCTACCCAAGCCGTTGCACTCAGGGAAAACTCCCTCAGGCGTTCCAGCCCTTGCAGGTTGGTTTCCATTGCCTGCGTCATCAGGCTTGGTGGCCCAGGGGGCGAGAAAAAGGCTTTCAGGAAGCCTTCGCGCACCAGTTCAAAATCGTCATAAACTTCGCGGTAACGTTTCGCGTCTGCCTCGGAATATTGGGCTATGCTTTCGACCGTTTTGTCGATGCTTTTGTAGATAACGATGCCGGGCCCGCCATTCTGGTCGGGGTGACCTGTAATCTGATCATCTGCCCAAATATATTTCAAGCCGTATTGCTCCAGCTCGGCCTTAATTTCCTGAAAATCCGGATTACAGTGAATCCAGACATGTGAGGAGCCGAACATGTCATGCTTGAATCCGGGTAACGTAACCTCCCGCGTAACAGCGCCGCCGCCAACCCAGGGATTGCGCTCCAGCACACAAGCTGAAAGGCCGTATTTTGTCAGGAGACTGGCACAGGCAAGGCCGTTCACCCCGCCGCCTGCGATTACAATGTCATACTCTTCCATTTAGTCCTCACACTAATAGTAACTTGCCCTCAGTTAAGCCAATGAGAGGACCACAACAAATGACCGTATCTCATCAGCGATTAGAAAAAGTGATCACAAGTTAGCCTTGCGCCGAGGCTTGGCCGTAAGTCTATGAAAGTCCGGACGCATTTTGAATGAAGTCGAACCGTTTCTTCTGGTCAAAAGACCTGAGCTTGCAGGCGATCAGTTTCGCCTGATCCCCAACCGGCACCCGGAGTTCATTTTGTTTCCTTTCCAGTAGTGCGATGATTTCCTGCGCTATGTCATCAGCGCTTGGCAAGTTGGCTGAGTTTGTATCTTTGCTGGGTTCCAGATGTTGATAGGCGCCGAACACGTCTTCGGCGTCAGTGTCCGAGATCAAGTCAGACTGAAACCCACCGGGCTGCACAGTCGTGACGCCAATGCCAAAACGGGCGACTTCATGGGATAGGCTTTCCATTGCTGCTTCGAGCGCATGTTTGCTGGCGGCATAAATGCCATCGCTTGGCAGCGCCGCAAGCCCGGAGAGAGACGAAACAGAGATGATGTGGCCATGCCCTTGTTTCCGCATGATCGGAAGCAGGGCCCGCGTAATGTTCAGCGCACCCCAGAAATTAACGTCGAAAACAAGTTTGGCGGCGTCGGGGTCCGTCATTTCAATCGGCCCGGAAACATGGGTGCCTGCATTGTTTATCAGTGCGAAAAGCTCACCTTTTTTCTCGCTGATAAAGGTAACTGCCTGTTCGATGTCGTCAGGTTTTGTTACGTCAAGTTTCAAGGCCGTCGTACCATCGGGCAGGTGCTGAATGCTTGCCTCGTCGCGCACGCCGGCAAGCACGTCATAGCCCTTTGCCACGAGTGCTTTCACAAGTGAGAAACCAAGCCCACGGCTGCACCCGGTTACCAAAACGGTTGGCTTATCAACCAACTAACCCTCCATCAAAAAAAGCAGGAATTTTTGTGAAACTATCACAGCTATGCATGATCTGCGCATGAATGCTATTGATCCAGCAATAATAATGATCATTTGTCGCGCGTTTCTATGTGGTTAGCATGCCATGATGATTTGGGAAGGAATCATCTGTGTTTATTGATGGTTATCGAGTATCAAGGGGTGGTAAATGTCATTAATTCCTGACAGCAATATCTTTGCGTTGATTGCGGTTTTGTTTTCGCTTGCGTTTCTGGGTTTCTGGACCGACAGGCACAATAAAGCCAGCCGCATACCCGGTGTGGTTTGGATATTGGCTGTAGCCATCTTGCTGTCCAACACGGGTGTTATTCCGCTGGAGGCGCCGGTTTATAATTTTATTGGCGGATACGTCATGCCGCTTGGCATCCCGCTTTTGCTGTATCGCGCAAATATTCGTCAAATCTTCAGGGAAGGCGGCATGGTGTTGCCTATTTTCCTGCTTGCCAGTGCAACAACCGCCATTGGTGCGGTTGTCGGCTTCTATCTTTTTGACCTTGGAGAGATTGGCCCCAAGGTGGCCGGGGTATATGGCGGTACCTTTATCGGCGGCATGGTAAACTTCATCGCGATTTCCGAGATCGCAGAGCTGTCGCCAACGGAGTTCAGTGCTTTGCTGAGTCCTAGTGCACCCGTCAGCATCTTGGCTTTGATGGCGCTGATTACCATCCCGTCGCTGCGGTGGTTTCAGGACCGCTATACCATAAAGGATCACGGCCAGCATGAGATGCTGTCTGAAGCTGAGGAATCGCAGGTTGCGCGACCAGAGTTCAGATTGCGTCACACAAGTGCTGCCATTGCACTTAGCGCGGTTATATGTGCCGTTGGGAATGCGGTTGCCAATGCGCTTGGTTTGCCGAACTATAGCCTGTTTTTCATCACTCTAATCACGGTGATCCTCGCGAATATAATACCGCAGTATCTGGAAAAGATAACTGGCGACTTCGAGCTTGGCATGATCTTCATGTATCTGTTCTTCGCCATGATTGGTGCGGGCACTGACTTCACCAGCTTTGCAGGCACTGCGCCGCTTTATTTCCTCTATGGCATGTTTGTTATCATGTTCCACCTGACCGTTACGCTCGCTTTTGCAAAACTGCTGAAGCTTGATCTGGCAGAAACGATTGTTGCCTCTGGGGCCGCATTGGTTGGTGCTGCGGCGACAGCCGGCGTCGCCACATCCAAAGGCTGGAAGAATTTGATCACGCCAGCCATCACGATCGGGATGCTGGGTTATGTCATCGCGAACTTTGTTGGCGTGACCATCTATTCGCTTCTTAGCTAGCTTAAGACGGCCTCAGGAGATCAGGGTAGCTTCGGTTTTTTCCCTGATCTCTTGCGCACTCACACCCGGTGCGATTTTGACTGTGCGCAGTCCTTCTGGAGCCACGTCAAAAATGCCCAGGTTTGTGATGATGCGGCTGACAACCTTTTGTCCTGTAATTGGCAAGCTACACTCATGTAGAAGTTTCGGCGCGCCTGCTTTGGATACATGATCCATCACAACCACTACCCTTTTCGCGCCTGTCACAAGGTCCATCGCACCGCCAACACCTTTGATCATTTTTCCCGGTATGGTCCAGTTCGCGAGGTCACCGTTTTCTGAAACCTCCATCGCACCAAGGATAGCGAGGTCAATATGGCCGCCCCGGATCATGGCAAAGGATGTTGATGACGCAAAATAAGATGTGTTCGGCAGTTCGCTGACCGTCTGCTTGCCCGCGTTAATAAGGTCAGCATCTTCTTCGCCGGGGAAGGGGAATGGTCCCATGCCCAGCATACCATTCTCCGACTGCAATGAAGCCGATACGTCTTCCGGAATATAGTTGGCAACCAGTGTTGGAATACCAATACCCAAGTTGACATAGAAACCATCCTGAATTTCAGCAGCGGCCTGTTCCGCCATTTCTTCGCGTGTCCAGCCCATGCCTATTCCTCCCGGTTCCGATTTATGATGCGTTCAATTCGCTTTTCCGATGTGGTTTGCACGATGCGTTGAACAAATATGCCTGGTGTATGTATCTGGTTCGGGTCCAACGAGCCGGTTGGAACAATGCGTTCCACTTCAGCAATCGTGATTTTGCCGCCCATTGCCATATCCGGGTTAAAATTTTGTGCTGTCTTGCGGTAGATCAGATTGCCTTCTTCGTCGGCAACTTCGGCCTTTACGAGCGCAATGTCTGCATTAATGCCATATTCAAGAACGTGGAGGTCACCGTTTATCTCTCTGGTTTCCTTGCCTTCCGCAAGCGCTGTGCCTGCAGCTGTTCTTGTATAGAAACCGCCTATGCCAGCACCACCTGCCCGGCATCTTTCCGCGAGGGTGCCTTGGGGGGCAAACTCCACTTCCAGATCACCGTTTAGATACTGTTCCGCGAAAAGGCTGTTATCACCAACATAAGACGAGATCATCTTGCGAATTTGACGCCGCTGCAGCAAAAGCCAAAGCCCTTCACCCTCAATACCCGCATTATTGGATACACAGGTTAAATCTTTGGCGCCTGTGTCTCTCAGCGCCTGAATAAGGTCAGATGGCATGCCGCACAGGCCAAACCCTCCTGCCATGATGGTCATTCCGTCACGGACCAGTCCGCCCAGTGCTTCACTGGCTGTTGTGTAATTTTTGTTCACATCGGCATCCCATTTTAAAAATTACTTGCAAATTCACGTAAATTATAATACTTGCAAATTCAAGTAATATCTTCAGGGCCAAACATGCTGAAAGAATCAAAATTGTCAGATGCTCTTGAACGAGCACCCAATCCAACGTTTCTGGATCGCTTCTCGATTGGCGACGGCCCGATGACTGTAGCCATTAAGGACGTGGCGGATGTGGCAGGTAAGCCAACACGACTGGCATGCCCGGCGCTAGCAGACGCGGAACCCGCAACAAAAAATGCTGAAGTGGTTGCAAAGCTGCTCGCAGGTGGGTGCCGAATCGTTGGCAAAACTAACATGCATGAGCTTGCTTACGGTGTTACCGGGCTGAACCAGCAATATGGTACGCCGGTCAACCCTCAGTTTCCTGCGTTGATACCTGGTGGGTCTTCAAGCGGTTCTGCCACGGCGGTTGCGGCGGGTGATTGCGATGTATCAATCGGTACGGACACTGGCGGTTCGGTGCGCGTTCCTGCTGCCTGCTGCGGCATCTATGGGTTGAAGCCTACTTTTGGGCGAGTTTCCCGCGAAGGCTTTACGCCTGCTGACACGTCGCTTGACTGCGCTGGCGCATTCGCGAGAACGGTTGAAGATCTTGATAAAGTCATGGCGATGATCTGTGACGACTGGCAGGCGGAAGCCACTGTGACAAAGCCGATGCTGAAGTTGCTTACCGTAGATGCGCTGCCTGAAATTACGGAACGTGTTGCTGATGTGGTTCGCAAGGCTGATCCGTTTTTCACAGAAATACGACCGGAATCTTTTGAAGAGGCACATCGCGCCGGCGTGACGATCATTGGCCGGGAGGCAAGTCAGTCTTTTGGTCATCTGGTTGGCAAAAAGGGCCTCGACAAGGATGTTGAAAAGAGATTGTCGCAGGCAAGCCTGATCACCGATGAGGCGGTGCAACAAGCAGAGCGTATAAGGGCTGAATTTACGGTAGAGATGAACAGGCTTCTTGCCGACTGTGATGCGCTTGCTTTGCCAACACTCCCCATTTTCCCACCTGCCCTTGCAGATGCTGAAGACCTTATGGCGATGGTCAATATCACCAGCCTTTGCCGACCCTTTAATTTGTCGGGGCATCCGGCAATTTCAATTCCGCTAACGCCAATTGGTGGCGCGCCGGTTTCCCTGCAGTTGGTTACTGCCAAGGGTAACGATGAAAAATTGATTGCCATTGCCCGCTCGTTGGCGGTGCAGGCCCAATCCGAAAATTCCGTTCAAGGAGAGCAATAATGTTGGATCAGAAAATTGCTGTTGATGCTACACAGGCAATTACCTGGAGTGAGGAGCAGTTTGAGGCTCATCTGGATGAAATTCGCTCCCGCAGGCAGGAGTTTAATGACAAGCGTCATATCAGTCAGGATATTGTTAAGGCTTGGCAGGATATGGGCCTTTATCGCGCGTTTGTACCAGACCAGCTTGGCGGCAGTGGTATGGCTGCGGACACGTTCCTACGGTATATCGAGCGCATCTCTGAAGCTGATGGTTCCGCAGGTTGGGTTGCCAGTTTTGCCTTTGCGACAAAGTATCTGTCTGCCTTGCCTGAAAGCACACTGAAAGAACTATATGCGGATTCACCCGACCTGGTTTTTGCCGGTGCACTGTTTCCGCTCCAGCCCGCCGTGCGGGTGGAAGGCGGCGTTCGCGTAAGTGGTCGTTGGAAGTTCGGCTCCGGCTCTCTGGGTGCTTCGGTTATTGGTGTTGGCGTGATGGTCAAGGATGGTGACTTTGGCGGTTTGCCGCTGATGGCTGTACTGCCTGCCGACAAGGTGCGGATTGAAGAAACCTGGGACACCATTGGTATGGCAGCTACCGGCAGTCATGACCTTGTGGTCGAGGATCAGTTTGTTGCCGATGAGTATCTGATGGTGCGGGGTGCTGCGCCTTCAATAGATGATGTGGGCTACCGCTACCCATCGCTCGCGATGGCAGCGCAGGTGCTTGCAATCACTGGCGCGGGTTCGGCACGTGCTGCGATCAATCATCTGCTGGGCGTTGCTGATCGTTCAAAGTCTATCACGGGGGCACCGACACTTGGTGACCGTGAAAATGTTCAGATGCAATTGGCAGAAGCGGAAGCCAAGCTCGAGTCCGCGCGCTGCTGGTTCTATGACCGCACGAGAGAAGTTTGGGCGGCAACAGCGGCAGGTGAAACCATAAGCCGCGAGCTGAATATGCAGCTTCGCCTGTCCTCATCGCATCTCGCGCGCACCGGCTCTGAAGTTGCGCGCATGTGCTTCGAGATGGCTGGAACCATGGGTATTTTCAATTCAAACCCTCTGTCGCGGTTCCTGACCGATGCAATGGTGGTCGCGCAGCATGCCTTCCTGACACAGGGGACCTTCATGAACGCGGGTAAGGTAATGGTCGGCCACGACTATATTCCGGGCTTTGATGAGGCCCCGGCCAAATCCTCAGAAAAATCTTAAGTAATCGGGTGGAGAGTTATAATGAGTGAACAACCAAAACCAATCAGAACCTTGTTTTGCATCGCTGTGCTGCAAAGCTTTTTTGACCTGCCATCCTCTGAAATCGGCACCGTATGGCGCGCTTTTGGCCAGATGATGGGTGACCTTAGCAACATGGAAGGCGTGACCGTTCTTGGTATGCTGGACGATGACGAAACAATGGTTGGCACGTCGCCAGCGGGTTTCCCGTGGACCGTTTACATCATGGCCGACATGCCTGACCGGGACAGCGTTGTAGCTGCATGTAACCTGTTTAGAACCATTGAGGTTGGTGAGTACCGACTCTGGAAATACTGCCGTGTTGAAGCCCGGATGGGTCGCCCGCTGCAGGTTCCTGAAGAGTATCAAGGCTAAGGCTCGGTATCATCACAATGAATGACAATATCCAGATATCCCGTCTTGCCAAGCGTGTTGAAGCATTGGAAGCAGAGTCTGCTATCCGGAAGCTTGTAGCCCGCTATATGGAGATATGCGACGCGCTTGATGAACATGCCCCAATGGAAGAATTGGGTTCTTTGTTCTGCAAGGATGCCATTTGGGAAGGGTCGGGCAAGAAATATGCTAAGTCTTTCGGTGGCCACAAGGGGCGTGAAGCCATTGTTGGTTTTCTGGATACATACCGCACGCCAAATCCCCATTTCGCATCAAATGTACATTTCCTGACCAGCGAAGCGCTTGCTGTGGACGGGGAAACAGCAAGCGGAACATGGGTTATGCTGCAAACCCCTTCCTTTTCATCTGGTGAGAGCTTTGTTTTGGCTGCGCGCCTGCATTTGAAGTTCGCTTTCGAAGATGAAAAGTGGCGGATACAGCATTTCAAAACAACCAACTTACTCGGGCGTCCTATTGAGGGGGGATGGCATTCAAAGGCTGCTATCCCGACGCCAAAACCAACTACTAGTTAGAGGCCGTAAATGACAGCGATCAATAGCAAATCGAATGTTTCTGGCGCGGATGTGGATGGACTAGTCGCATCTGATCGTGTTCACACATCGCTTTATAATGACCCAGAGATTTTCAATCAGGAAATCGACAAGATTTTCAATAAAACATGGGTTTGGGTTGCGCATGAAAGTGAACTGCCAAAGCCAGGGAATTTTGTGTCCACTTATGTTGGATTGCAGCCGGTTATCGTGGTGCGTGACCGGAAGAAAAATATCAATGTTCTGTTGAACCGCTGCCGACACCGCGCGGCAACAGTTTGTGAGGCGCGCAAAGGCAAAACCAACAGTTTTGTATGCCCTTATCACGGGTGGGGTTACGGTCTTGATGGCTCGCTTCGCGGTGTGCCTATGGAAGAAGGCTACAACAAGGATTTTGATAAATCCGAATATGGTCTTGTTTCATTGCGGACGGAATCATACGCAGGGCTTATCTTTGCAACAATGAATGATGACGCACCGTCCCTTTCTGATTTTCTTGGCGATGCCAAGCCCTGGATTGATCTTTTCATGAAGCAGGGCGGTGGATATCCCATCAAGTTTGGTGGCGAGCACAAGTTCCGGTTCCCCGGCAACTGGAAAATCCAGCTGGAGAACACCACAGACGCTTATCATTTCCCTGTGGTGCACAAGTCTTTCCTGCAATCGCTCGACACACAAGCTGAAGAGCTTTTCAGCTTCCTTGACGGCGATGGTTATGTGCAGGATCTCGGCAATGGTCACAGCGTAATGGTGATGATCCCGGAACTTGTGGACCTGGAAGAAAATCTGGATGACCCAATTCCAGACCGATTCGCCGATCTTGCGGAATCGCTTTCCAAAAAGCACACTGAAGAGGAAGTGCGTCGCATCATCCGTGCGGTTGGCGGCAGTGGGTTCAATGTGAACCTGTTCCCTAACCTGGCATGCTCCATGGCTTTCTTCCGTGTGCTGCGGCCCATCTCGGTCACAGAAACGGAAATCAGGCATATCTCTATCCTGATGGATGGTGGCCCCGAAGAGGGTAATCGGGCACGGCTGCGTCTGCACGAACATTTTCAAGGCCCAATGGGCTTTGGTAGCCCGGATGACGCTGAAGCCTGGGAGCGTGTGCAGCGCGGTGCCCAAGCAGGCCCTGATCTTTGGATCATGCTGAACCGTGGAATAGACGATGGTGACAAAGGCGATGTTGCCGCAGAAACAGGCATGCGTGCCGCCTATCAGCAATGGCAGAAGATGATGGAGGCCGAGTAATGACACTTTCTCTTCAAGCAGCATCTGAGTTTTTGTGGACTGAAGCCGATATGCTGGACCGTCGCGCCTATGATGACTGGTTAAACCTGTGGGCAGATGACGGTCTCTATATCGTCCCGATCGAGCGGGATGTGGAAGATTACGCGGATGTCCTTAACTATGCCTATGACAACGCCAAGATGCGGGACATGCGGGTTCGCCGTTTGAAAAGCAGCTTTTCCATGTCGGCTCTCACGGCGTCCAGCACCGTCCGTACGGTGTCGCGTTTTGTTGTGCTTAACCAGTCTGAAAATGAAATTCAGCTTCGCGCCGCTCAGCACCTTGCCGATTACCGCCGGGATAACCTCCGGATGCTGGCTGCCGATCTTGATGTTACCCTTCGCCAGACGGATGACGGCATTAAAATCGTCCGCAAGGTTGTAACGCTGGTCAATTGTGAAGACTCATTAAACGGTATTGGATATCTGCTGTGAGCAACCTGCCAGAACATAAAACGGCTGTTATCACAGGCGGTGGCAGGGGGCTGGGCTCTGTCATCGTCAAAAAGCTGGTTGCTGCCGGTTACAATACGTTGGTTACCGATATTGACCCGGCTCGTGTGGACGCAAGTGTTGGTGTGGCGGGCGGCGAGTCTGGTCAGGTCCAGGGTCTAACCCTTGATGTCATGAAGCGAGAGCAGTTCGAGGCTGCCCTTGATCATGCCGTGGACACATGGGGCGGTGTTGATGTGCTGGTGAACAACGCAGCGCTTACCCGCACGACACCTATCTTTGATATCTCGGCGGAAGAATTTTCTGCCGTTATGGATGTGAACCTGCGCGGGACTTTCCTTGGCTGTCAGGTTTTTGGCAAGCATTTCCGTGACAAAAAATATGGCCGGATCATTAACATGGCGTCGCTTGCGGCCCAAAATGGTGGTGCGGCAACGGGCGCTCATTATGCCGCTTCCAAAGGTGGTATCGTGACCCTTACCAAGGTTTTCGCCCGCGACCTTGCGGCATATGGTGTAACGGTGAACGCCATTTCGCCCGGCCCTCTTGATGTTGATCTGGTGCATGAAATCCTGCCGCCCGAGAAGCTGACCGCTGTTGTTGGCTCTATCCCGGTGGGGCAACTTGGCGACCCTGAGTTTATTGCAGACCTTGTGCTGATGCTGGCGTCAGAAAATGCCGCCTCAATGACTGGTGCAACTCTTGATGCGAACGGAGGTCTTTATGTCCGCTGATGCATGGCTTGATGTAACCGTAAAAGAGGTGGACCGTAAAGCAGGGGACACTGTTGCGCTTCAGTTGGTGGCGACAGGTGGCAAGAGCCTGCCACCGTTTGATGCCGGTGCCCATGTTGATGTGAAAATCGCACCGGGGCTGACGCGTCAGTATTCGCTTTGCGGTGACCCGGCCAACTCAAGCTCATACCGCCTCGGTATCTTGCGGGACGAAAACTCCCGTGGTGGTTCTGCCGCGATGAACGAGCGTGTTTTTGCGGGCGATCAGCTCTCAATAAGTGCGCCCAAGAACCATTTCCCGCTAGAGGAAGCACCTCATAGCATTCTTGTTGGTGGTGGCATTGGCGTTACGCCTCTGATTGCAATGGCACATCATCTGCACAGCAAGGGGCAGTCTTTTGATCTGCATTACTGCGTGTCCAATGCCGATAAGGCAGCCTTCCTGACGGAACTGGAAAGCTGTGCCTTTGCAGACAGTGTTAAAATCTTTTTCTCTCGCACTGACGAGCGTCCAACCTTTGTTCCGTCCGAGCAGTTTGGTGACCCATCAGAAGGCGCGCATATATACACCTGCGGCCCAACCGGCTTTATGGACTTTGTTTTTGATGAAGCAAAAGCGCTTGGCTACTCCGCGGATGCGCTCCACAAGGAAGATTTCGGTGCCGAGGTGGACCTGACCGGCGGCTCTTTCACCGTTGTGGCGCAGGAGTCCGGCGTGACGGTTACGGTTGCTGAAGGCCAGCGCATCGTAGAAGCACTGACCGACGCAGGAATCGATATTGAGGTTTCCTGTGAGGAAGGCGTTTGCGGCACCTGCCTGTGCGACGTTGTTGAGGGGGAGCCAGATCACCGCGACTCCTTCCTGACGGACGAAGAACGCGACAGTAACGAGATGATCATGGTGTGCTGTTCGCGCTCCAAGTCTCCCAAATTGGTGCTCGATATATGACCGGACCGCATACATCTGACCCGATAGTTCGGGTTCGAAGCCGTATCCTGCGGATACCAACAATACGCCCGCACGCCCTGTCAGTTGCGACCATGCGCGACCAGCGTACAGTGCTGCTGGAGATTGAAACCGAGAGTGGTCTTGTGGGTATTGGTGAAGCGGCGACCATTGGTGGTCTTGCCTATTCAGATGAAAGCCCGGATAGCATTCAACTGACGCTCGAGCGTTACTTTAGCCCGCTTTTGATCGGCGAAAACGCAAACGCATTCGGGCGGCTGGTTGAGCGGGTCAACAAGTCTGCTGTGGGTAATTTTTTCGCCAAAATGGCGGTGGAAACTGCCCTTCTTGATATCGCTGGCAAGCGTGCTGGTCTGCCCGTATCGGAATTACTTGGTGGCCGTCGTAATGACGGCCTTGAGATCGCCTGGACACTCGCGAGCGGCGATACAGTAAAGGATATCGAAGAGGGCGAGAAGGTGCTTGCAGACAAGCGTCACCGACATTTCAAGTTGAAGATTGGCAAACGCGCCTGGCAAGACGATGTTGCCCATTGCCGCGCCATTGCCGACAGGTTCAAAGATCAGGCAACCGTGCGGGTAGACCTTAATCAGGCATGGGATTTTACCACCGCCAAACTGGCTGTTCCCGCGCTTGCTGAAGCTGGCGTTGTTCTGGTTGAACAACCCCTTGCGGCGGACGATATTGCGGGTGCACGTATTTTGCGGGAAACAACGCCTATTGCCATTATGGCAGATGAAGCACTGCGTGGTGGCACAGGCCCGGCGATGAAAATTGCCCAGGCTGGTGCGGCTGATGTTTTTGCCCTGAAAATTGCGCAAGCTGGCGGGCTTTTTCCATGTCGGGCAGTGGCAGAAATTGCCCGGGCTTCGGGCCTTGGCCTTTATGGCGGCACCATGCTGGAAGGGCCGGTTGCAACTATCGCATCTGCCCATCTGTTTTCCACCTTCCCAGAGTTTGAATGGGGCACAGAGCTTTTTGGCCCTCTTTTGCTTACCGATAGCTTTATCGATGAAGAGCTTGAGTATTCAGATTTTGGGTTGAACGTGCCCAGGGGACCAGGGCTTGGAATATCATTGAATGAGGACAAGGTCGCTGAGTTTGAAGCGCGTGACCGCGCCGCGACGGGCGACTAGAGGAGAAGAACAACATGCTTTTTATGGTCGAAATGGAAGTTAACCTTCCAAAAGATGCTGACCCTGACAAAATAAATGCAGAAATTGCGGCCGAAAAGAAGCGCGCGCAAGACCTGCAGCAACAGGGCAAGTGGCGCCATCTTTGGCGTGTTGCCGGACAGTATGCAAACGTCAGCATCTTTGACGTGGAAAGCCCGGCTGAACTGCATGAAATCATGCTCAGCCTGCCGCTTTTCCCATACATGAAAACCAACGTTACAGCACTGTGCCGTCACCCATCGTCAATCCATGACGATGACCGCTAACGGCGCAATCAGGGCCAAATCTCACAAAGGGGAGTGATATGACAAACATTACCAGTACAGACTATGTCCAGGGGTTGTTGGACCGCGCCAGTGGCGGGAATGCGGAAGGCGGCGACGAGCGGCTGAAAACAGTTGTGCGTGACCTGCTTGAGCAACTTTGCAAATTGATTGAACGGCATGACCTGACAGAAGATGAAGTTTGGAACGCTGTTACTTTTCTGGGTAAAGGCGCGCCTGAATATGGCTTGATTGTACCGGGCGTTGGTCTTGAACACTTTATGGACCTTGTGCTTGATGCGCGGGACGCGGAAGCAGGTGTGGCCGCTGGCACGCCGCGCACCATCGAGGGGCCGCTTTATGTTGAAGGCGCACCGCTGAGTGAAGGCTTCGCCCAAATGAGCGACAATGAAGACGAAGGCGAACGCCTGGTTATTGCCGGCGTAGTGCAAGATGAAGATGGCAATCCAATTGAAGGTGCCATCGTTGATATCTGGCATGCAGACACCCGTGGCTTCTATTCCCACTATGACCCAACGGAACAGCAAGGACCGTTCAATAACCGTCGGCGCGTAAAGGTTGGCGCAGATGGTAAATATGAAGTTCACGCCATTATGCCGGTTGGTTACAGCGTTCCACCAGAAGGCTCTACAGATTTGTTGATGCAGGCACTTGGTCGCCACGGCAGTCGTCCGGCGCACGTGCATTATTTTGCAGACGCACCCGGTTTCCGGCACCTGACCACACAGCTTAATATTGCTGATGATCCACTGGTGAATGATGACTTTGCCTTCGGTACAAGGCCGGGCTTGATCCCGGAAATTACCCGCGACAACGGGCAGGCACGGATTGAATTTGATCTTGTGCTGGTGCGCGGTGAAGAGGGCTACAAGCTTTCCGGTCGTGAGCGCTTGTCTGCGTAATTCGAAGTCCAAATGACAGGAACAAGAGCAATGCCGGAAAATCTGACTGTTAAAACCAGCGACGGGATCAACCTTTCGGTTGAGTTTGCTGGCAACTCGGACAAACCAGCGTTGCTCTTTTCCAATTCACTGGGCACGACGCGAGACATGTGGGCGCATCAGGCGCAGGCATTGTCGAAAGACTTTTCGATCATTTGGTATGATACCCGTGGCCATGGCCAGTCTGATGCTCCGGCTGGCGCCTATTCCCTTGATCGCCTGAGTTTGGATGTGCTTGAAATTCTGGACGCACTGTCTTTGGAGAAGGTGCTTTTCTGCGGTCTTTCGCTTGGCGGCATGACCGGCCAGTTGTTGTCGGTGCGGGCACCTGAGCGTCTCTCGGCCTGTGTTCTAGCCGCCACCAGTGCCTACATGGGGCCACCATCCGGTTGGCAGGGGCGCATCAATACTGTTCTTGAAAAGGGTATGGCTTCCATCGTTGATGCGGTTCTTGAGAAATGGTTTGCACCGGCGGGTGCGGCTGCTCAGGTGGATATTGACCGGGTTAAAGCTCAGTTTATTGAAACGAACCCTGTCGGGTATGCTGGGTGCTGTGCCGCCATTCGGGACATGGACCTACGCGGCCTACCCGGGGTGAACCCAGTTCGTACCTTAATCCTTGCCGGGGACGATGATCAGGCAACACCGCCGGATCACGCCAAATTTCTAGCCGATAATATCAGCAACAGCAGCCTGACAAAGTTTCGAGGTGGGCACCTGCTTAATCTGGAGCAGCTCGAACCCTTTACTGAGGCTGTTTCAGCGTTTCTCAAGGCGGCTGTTGCTAATGAGGGGAAAGCCTGATGAGTACTGCACAAGACACTAAGCCGGCTGCTGATGAGATAAAGCAGCGCTTTTTTGAAGGCATGAGCTTTGCCGCAACGACGGTCAATGTTGTCACAACAGACGGCGCAGCAGGCCGCGTTGGTGTAACCGTTTCCGCTATGTCTTCGGTGAGCGCGGATACGCCGCGCCCTACTTTGCTTGTTTGCATCAACGAACGCAGTGCGGCGGCTGATACGATTTTAAAAAACAAGGTCTTCTGCGTGAATGTGCTGCGCGACAGCCAGTCCTATGTTTCGGACACTTTCGCAGGTCGATATAATGACGAACTGGACGACAAGTTTGATTGTGCGGAATGGCTGACAGGGTCGCTGGGCGTGCCACGGGTGTCAGATGCCCTTGTGGCATTTGACTGCAAGCTTGTTTCCACACAGAAGGTTGGCACCCATTATGTTTGCTTCGGTGAAGTGCAGGATATTCATATCGGTCGACATGGCTCTTCACTGATTTATGCAAACCGGGCTTACGGCGTGTCTTCCAAAATTGAGCAGGCGGATGTGTCGCTCGCGGGCGCTAGAAATGCAGCGGACTGCATCAAGATTGGCTGTTTTCACACGTTTGCGCCTTTCCTTGTGCCCCGTTTATTGGCGGCCATTAAGGCATCTGGTTCCAAGTTGAAGTTCGAATTGGTCGAAGGGGACATGCGCCGAATGCAGGAAGGGGTTCAGAGCAATGAACTGGACCTTGCCATCTCTTACTCTGTTGGCGAAGAGGCGAGTGCAGCATTTACACCGCTTCTTGATCTGGAGCCTTATGTCCTTTTGGCAGAAAACCACCCGCTTGCCGCGAAGGCAAAAATCCTGCCGGAAGATTTGAACGGGCAGGAGATGATTTCCGTTAAAGAGCAGGCCAGCCGCGATATGCTTGAAGGTTTGCTCCGCTTGCATGGTACAAGCCCGGACGTTGTGTTTCATGCGCCGTCTTTTGAGGTTGCGCGCGGCATGGTGGGGCATGGCCTTGGCTTTGCGGTGTTGATGACCAAGCCGGCGTCATCAATTACGTATGATGGGCAGGCATTAGTGTCTCGTCCGCTTGAGATAAATTCCGGTGTTGGGCGTATTGGTTTGCTGCTTAAAGAGGGTGAAAAATCTCCGTCTGTGGCATTTGTGAAAGAACTGGCGCAGCAATTGTTTGCAAGCGCAGCCTGACAAGCTTGCCAAATCCCTGATCCAAGTTAGTTTGGTCTCATGGCTTGCAAATATTTCTAACCGGGTGGCTGAATGTCCGAAGACGACAAAGGAACTCTGAGACTGGACCTTGCTTTTCCAAGCGATGAACATTTTGAGCTTCACGAATGGCCATTTTACTGGCTGATCAAGGCATACGGCGAATATATCAACAACCTTGAGACCACGCTGAAAACTGTGGGACTTGATGTGCCGAGGTGGCGCGTGCTCATGCTGCTTGAGAGCGATAAGGCCAGAAGCGTCAGTTTTCTGGCAACCGAAGCAATCACCAAACTATCTACCATGACCCGTATCGTGCAGCGTATGCAGGAAGATGGCCTTGTTGTTTCACGTCCGCGCGAAAGCGATCAGCGAGTGACAGAGGTTCTGTTGACCGAAAGCGGTTACAAGGCGCGCCAGCTTGCTGTGAAACAGGCCGAAAGCATCTATACGCGTTCGTTTGAAGGGTTTTCCATGGCTGAGATTACTTCTCTCAACAAAACGCTGCAGGCGTTGATCAAAAACTTAAAGTAAGCTGGCTGTGGCTTCCGAATGGTAGCTCTGCCCGGCCAGTCCTGTCTCCCAAAATATTAGCATTGCCATATGTTCTCTGTAACACTAAGAAGTTGTAAGGGCGTGATTGTTAAGGGGGATGTGCGAGCATGCGGCTGTTCGAAGTTGGCTTGCGACTATTTGCGAGCGTTGTTTTTATGGCGGGATTACAGGCTTCCGCCGAAAGTTTTCCTGAACAGATCAGTATTGACGAGTTCGCCCGTACGCCGAGCATCCAAAGTTATTCGCTTTCCCCGGACGGGGAAAAACTCCTCTATCGTGAGCGAAGCGAAGGCGATCAGTATCTGGTAGTTTCCAAGGTAGGACTGGATGGGCTTGCTGAGACATCAAGACATCCTGTTGCACCGGATATTTATTCAAGCGGCACCTTCTGGATCAGCAGCGATATGCTTTTTGGCTATGAGGTTCGCTATGAGGGGGCGCTGCCAACCGCAGAAGAAGAACCGGCGATCACGGCCTGGGTGATGAAGGCTGATGGCACTGAACGCAAGATTTTGTGGGAGGAAAGGCCCCAACCCCGCAAAAAACGAAAGAAGGGTCGCAAGCGCAAGCCTTCCCACAAAGTGTCTTTCGCTTTGTTGCACTCCCTGCCAAATGACCCTGAGCATGTGCTCCTGGCGCGTGTTGAGCAGACCCCCGAAAAACGTGATGACACCGAACTGGATGTGGTTAGTGACGTTTTCAGGATGAATATTGTTACCGGAGAAATGAAGCAGGTGACGCCCAACCATGGCATTGCAGGTGCCAGAATGTTCAGCTGGGTCCCTGATCATACCGGAACAATCCGAATGGGCTATGGTGAGGTTGGCAAGGAAGACGAGCCCGTGCTGCTGGTCCGTAAAGATGCGGTAAGCAATTGGACCCGGTTGCACGACAATGACTTGTTTAAACGTGGCAAGTTCTTCCCAATTGCCTTTGGGGCCGACCCAGACATTCTCTATGTGACATCCTCTTTGGCTACGGGCCGGGATGTTATTTACCGCTTCAGCATTAAGCGCGGGCGATTGAAAGGGAAAATTTTTGCGCACCCTCACGCCAATGCGGGCGGCTTGCTTCTGTCTCAGGATCGCAGCAAGATCCTCGCCGTTTCCTACTATGACGATGAATATCGGCTGGAGATCAAAGACGATGGGTTTAAGGAACGCCTTGAGCGCATAGCGCTGGCCGTCGAGACAGAAGATTTTGTTCTGGGGAGTTCAGATAGGAAACGCGCCCGTCAAATAATATGGGTTGGCGATGAACGGAGCATCGGCAAGCCTTGGCTCTATTTTGAAGATTCGGAAACCGCCATCGCGTTGCCGGAACCTGCCCCCTGGATTGACCCTGCCAGAATGGCAGACGTTGAAAGTGTTCGATATCGGGCTCGTGATGGCGTTGAAATCCCCGCCTACCTGACCGTGCCGCTTCAGACTGAACGCAAAAACCTGCCCGCTATCCTTCTGCCGCACGGTGGCCCCTATGTACGTGACTATAAAACCTGGGATTACTGGGTTCAGTTTCTGGTGTCGCGCGGGTACGCGGTGCTGCAACCCAACTTCAGGGGGTCTTCCGGTTACGGCAATCGCTTTACTGCCATGGGCTATGGCCAGTGGGGCGATGACATGCAGCAGGATGTTGCTGACGGCGCCAAATGGCTGGTGCAAGAGGGTATCGCAGACCCAGACAGGATTTGCATCATTGGTGGCAGTTATGGAGGATATGCAGCCTTGATGGGGCTGGCGCAGGACGGTGATCTTTTCCGCTGTGCGGTTGCCTGGGCCCCTGTGACTGACTTGCGTCAGATACTGGTTCAGGACAATGCGTGGGACAAAGACAGCGCCTGGTACTGGAGGGTGACTGGGGGACGTTCCAAAAGTGAATTAAAGAAAATTTCACCGGTATATCTGGCCCGTGACATCAAGCGCCCTTTGCTTGTGATGCACGGTGACCAGGATGACATTGTGTTTGTGGACCAGTCACGCAACCTGATGAAAGCGTTGAGAAAGAGGAAGAAACCGGCACCCGCGAAGTATCTGGAGTTCGCAGGGCTAGGTCATCAGGTTGAAACAGAAGAGGCCCGTGTGAAATTCCTGCGGGAAATCGAAACCTTTCTGTTTGAGCATAATCCATCAGACCTGATGGCAGCAGAACGTGGGGCAAAGGTAATGGGGGACGAGAAATGACATTATTCAAAAAGGCAAAACGCGTGTTTTTCCAACTGGCATTGGTGACCTGTGCACTTAATTATAGTGTTGCCATGACCGCCGCTGAAGACGGGGTGGAGCAAGATGATGCGCAAGCAATCTATCGTGTCGAGGATTTTATTGGCGAATGGACAGTGCAAGGTATGCGGATTTCGCCAAACGGTAAAAACCTCGCTTTCACCATGCCGCATAAAGACCAGGTTATACTGCTGATTGGTGATTTTGACGGTGTTGAGCTTGTAACCCGTACCAGTATTCCTTTTAGCCGCGACGCCTACCCCATCAATGTGCGTTGGGCCAATGACGAACGCTTGGTTTTCACTCTTAGGCAGAAAACCAAGATTAACAGAACCAAATATTACACGTGGTCAGAAGTGCTGATGAGCATCAAGTCTGATGGCACCGAGCCTGTGTTGTTGCGCACGGATGGCAAAACCGGCAGCACGCTTAGCCATATTGATAACGCTGATGTCATCAGTTTGTTGCGTGATGACTCGGAGCATATTCTGGTTGGCAAGTCGCGGCGTCGGAACTGGCTTCAGGAATATTATCAAGGCGCCATTGATGACGTTTACAAACTGAACGTCAAAACAGGGGATTTGTCGCTTTACCTGAAAGGGCCAAAGATTAACCGCCTGAAGTTCGATGATTGGTACGCGGACCATAAGGGCCACATTCGGTTTGGCTACGGCTATGACCGCAAAGGCGACAGTGTGATGATCATCCGCGGGCGGGGTGAGGACGACTGGCAGATTTTGAGTGACAATGAATTGTTTGAAGAAGGTAAGTTTAGTCCGCTTCAATTTGGTGCGGGCGACAATGAATTTTATGTTCTGTCATCGCTGGCTACAGGGCGCATGGCTGTCTATCGCTTTGACATTGCCACCGGCACTCTGGGTGATCTGATTTTTGCCCACGATGAATTTGACGTAACCGGCATCAACTATTCGTTCGACAAAGGTAAAGTCATTGCGGCCTTCTATAACGATGGAGGCCCCAAAATCCACTATCTCGATGAAGACTATGGTGATTTGCGCGAGCGGTTGGGCAAGGCGCTTAAAACAGGCTTCTCCATCTGGTCATCAAGCGAAGATGATAACGCCATGATTGTTCTCACTAGTGATGAGCGTGACGCCGGGTCATTCTATTTGTATGATGCACCTACAAAACGATTACATTATCTGGGGTCTCGTATTACCAGCCTACACCCCGAACAACTGTCCGAGATGGATAGCATTTCCTATGAAACCCGAGATGGCTTAACGATTAATGCGGTGATGACCAAGCCACGGTTAAGCAACGGCGAGCCGCTGCCCCTCATTGTGCTGCCGCATACATACCCAAATGGTCGGGACTCAGTTGGATGGGACCGCACGGTTCAATTCCTTGCGAACCGTGGTTACGGCGTTTTCCAACCTAACTATCGCGGTTCGTCGGGCTACGGCCAGCGATTTAGAGCGCTTGGCCGAGGGGAGTGGGGCCGAGATATGCAGAACGATTTGGCAGACGGAGCCGAATGGTTGATAGACGAAGGTCATGCACAAGAGGGTAAAATATGCGTTATGGGGCGTGGCTATGCAGGCTATGCGGCCCTTATGGGACTGGCAAAGGACGGTGACCTGTTTTCATGTGCTATTGTTCGGGATGCCCCAGTTGATATTCGAAACATGCTAAAAGATCAGCGAGCATTGAAGGAAGGGGCAGATGGGTATCTTGCCGTCGCTGGCGACCTGAAGAAAAAGGAATTGGCGGATATTTCACCAGTCAATCGCATATCAGACATAGCTGGGCCAGTTCTTTTGTATCACTGGGAAGACGCTTTCTACAACGTGAAGCACACGCGGAAATTCGTGAAAGCGCTATCAAAAGCCAAAAAGCAGTTCGATTATCTGGAGATTGAAGAGTCAAAGGGGGCGGATATCTATGACGCCAACGATGATCAGAAACAGTTTTTGGAACTGGTAGAGGCATGGCTGTTGAAAGTGAATCCTACGCCCTTGCTTGAAGAGGCAAGCAAAGCTGGCAAGGCGGCGCAAATGCCCAAAACCACCCAAAGCAGTCGGTGATGGGGAGGTTCGCTATGAGCGCGTACAATAGGTTGTTAATGATCTGGCATGTCTAAGCGAAGTGCTTGATGTGGCATAAAATACAGATGGCCTGTTGCCCTTATAGGTTGCCTAAGCGGCGCATTTGATTTCAGTTGCGGGTTTTTTGCAAAGCCTTGTATTTAAAGTGTGAGCGGTTTTTTCAGCACGAAATTTTCTCGCAACATTTTCTGCCGTGGTGCAGGTGTGTTTATGTGTCGCTGTTTCTTCCAATTTTCATAAATGGGTAAACTTTAGATTGGTTTGCCAAATACCCTATGGCAACAGTTTAAACCCTTATAACTAATAGCTAATTGTTGGCATAAGTTTTCCTAAAGCCCTTTCCATGCATTTTGTTTTGTGATTTAGTAATAGCGCGAAAGACGCGACGGGGAGTTTTATAAGCAATATGCCGGGGGTGCACGCTCGGCACGATGCTTTCGCAATTGCAGTCCGGGGGGACTGTGCCCGCATACATGTATTCCGAGTAATTGTCGTTTCTTCCGCGATGGAAAAATATATATGGGGAAGGATGATTGATGGAAAACCCAAAATATGATGGCGACTGCTTGCAGTCGGCTACCCTTAGTGGTGGCCGTAGGCGAGCACTAACCAGTGTTGCAAGTATGATGGCCCTGGCCGTTGGCATGCAATCAGGTGCGATCGCACAGGATGGCGCAGAAGATGATGGCGTCGGGATTGAGGAAGTTGTTGTTACCGGCTCACTTATTCGCCGTAGCAGCAGCTTTGAAAGTAAGGCACCTATCCAGGTTATTGATAGCGAGCTGATTTCACAAGTAGGTGCAAGCCAGCCGGTTGACCTGTTGAAAACGCTCACGGTGAACAGTGGTTCCGGTTTCTTTAATGAAACCAACGCGCAAGCCGGTACTGTACAGTTTAACATTCGCGGCCTTGGCTTCGGTTCTACGCTGACACTTTTGAATGGTCGGCGTGCCGGTATTGCACCAGTTGCTGACGCTTCCGGTACAGATTACCTTGATTTGAACCAGTTCCCGGTTCTGATGATCGAGCGGATTGACGTGCTGACAGACGGCGCTTCTGCGACATATGGTTCGCAAGCGGTTGCCGGTGTTGCAAACGTTATCACCCGTAAAGGTTTTGAAGGGATTGAGTTCCTGGCAGATTACCGTGATTCCAGCCATGAAACATGGTCTCTCAGCACTGCGATGGGTCATGCGTTTGATAAAGGTCACTTCAACCTTTATGCAACATACTATGGCCAAACCCGGAATGACCGGACAGACTTTGACTGGCTCAACGAGCGGATCAACGGTAACGGCAACCTGTCCAACTCTCGTTTGATTTCGTCAACCGGTTCACCGGGCACCTATTTCCTTGCGACTGATGATGGTAATGGCGGCCTGACACGTACCGGCACTCGTTTCGGCGACCCGGATTGTGAAGCCGCTGGTGGCGTCCTTCGTAACCCGGCGGGCGGCACAGACGAGCTTTGCCGTTATCACTTCGCGGATCAGGTATCGATTATTCCTGCTGAAGAGCGCGTACAGGTGTTTGCAGAGTTTGATTGGCGCTTTAGCGATTCAATCAGATACTATAACGAAACCAGCTGGTCGCGGAACATCGTGCACCGGTCACAGGGTGGTTCCACCTTCAATACCGGCAATGCAACAGGCGGCGGTTTCATCATTCCGGGCGACCACCCGTTCAACTTCTTCATTGAAGACACAGCAAACCCGGGCAACCTGGTTTACATCGGCCCAGATGACTGGGATCCTGCAATCCATACAGCGCCTGACCTGATCTGTCAGTGTCGTCCATTTGGTGCAGAAGCAAACGGTCCGAACCGTGAATCCTTCCAGGAAATTTACGGTAATCAGGATATCCGCCGTAACTTTACGTATGTGCGCCTGATGAATGGTTTCGAACTTGAACTGCCGGGTGGCTGGTTCGGTGATATTTCCTATTCCTACGCGGAAGGTTCGCTTACGTCTGTAAGTGGCTTCAACTATATCTCCGATGTGTTCAATCAGCTTGTTCTGGACGGCGACTATAACCCGTTTGGTACACGCCTTTCGAACCCGAACCTGATTTCACCAAAAGACGGTGTCAGCGATGCCTTCAACGACCCGTTAACAGTACAGCAATTTAACGGACGCGCTGTTTCAACCTCTCGCACCAGCGAGCATGTTGTACAAGGTATTGCGTCAGGTGATCTGTTCGAAACAGACTGGGGCACAATCGGTATGGCCTTTGGTGCGCAGTACCGCAAGGTTGGTATCGACGCTAACCCGGATTCTTTGAGCGCTGCGGGTGAATCGAACGAATCCAGCCGTGACTTCCAGGTACTTGGTTCGCAAGATGTCTATGCCCTCTTCGCAGAGGCCATCGTGCCGTTCGAAGATTGGGGTGAATTGCAACTTGCCCTGCGCCGTGAAGATTATGGTGGAACCGTTGGTGCAACGACCGACCCGAAAATCTCTCTGGAGATTCGTCCGAACGACTGGTTCACTGTTCGTTCGTCTTGGGGTACGTCGTTCCAGGCACCAACAGTGCGTCAAACGGCAACAGCCTCTTCGTCTGCTTTTATCAATGACCCGGCGTCACCAGGTGAAGGCCCAGCGAATGCGGTTTGTACTGACCTTGGCCTTAACAACAACATCGTTGTGAGCGTGGTTGGTTCACCAGACCTGCAGCCACAGTCAGCAAACAGCTTTAACCTTGGTGTGGTTTTCCAAACCCCAACAGGCTTCAGCTTCTCTGTTGATGCATGGCAGTTTGATTACACTGACCTGATTGCACAGTCAGAAGGTGCGCAAGCAATTGTGAACAATGACTGTGATGACGACGGTATTCCAAACGACCCGCGCGTTATTCGTGATGGTGGTGGTCAGCTTCGTCAGGTGAACACGCAGTTCATCAACGTCGGTGAAGTGAAAACCAACGGCCTCGATTTCGCAATGCGGTATGACTATGAGTCTGACTATGGTCGCTTCATCTTCAATGCGAACGCAAGCTGGGTGAACAAATTTGCGGTTGATACAACCGGTGACGGTAACCGCGACTTTGATGGTGTAGGTAGCCGGAACTTCCGGAACTCATTTGCACCCATCCCAGAGTGGCGCGGTAACGCGGGCGTATCATGGTTCAATGATATTCATTCTGCGAACATTACCGTGCGTTACATCGATGGCTATCTGAACGACAACAGTAACAATGCTCCAATCGACAGCATGACAACCGTTGATGTTCAGTACAGCGTTGCGATCCCGGCTCTGCTTGGTGACAATGACACCATCCTTACCGTTGGTGCAAACAACGTGTTTGACGTTGATCCACCTGCCCTGCGCCGTAACGACGCAAACGGTAATCTGATCACTCGTGCAGACAACCCGATCTCGTTCATCGACCGGCCAGCTTATGATGCCCGCGTTGGTCACGACATCCGTGGTCGTGTTCTATACGCGCGTATCAAACAGACCTTCTAGGCCGGTGAAAAGCTACAGAAGATGGGGGGCGTTTTGCTCCCCATTTTTTTGCCTTGCCTCGCAGGCATGAGCGGGGTTTTAATTTGCGTGTGCAAATAGGGGAAAGCATATGAAAACGGTTTTGGGGTTTGCAGGTTCGTGTCTTGTGGCGAGCGTTTTGTTAGCTTGCGGCGCGACCGCTCAAGATGATGAGGCCCTAATGCGTGGCTTAAAGCGCTGCGCAACTATCGAGAACCCGCAAGCGCGGCTGGTTTGTTATGATGCTTTAGCGGAAGTTGTAGCGCCGGAAAACAAACCCGCTACCGCTGGCGCTGCCCCAGTTGCACCGCCAGCAGTGAATGCGGCCCCACGCCAGCCTGCCCCTGCCGCTGCTCCCAAGTCCGTTGAAACACCCAGCCGTAAGGATAGTTTCGGCGCTGAACGCCTGAAGCGGGAACAAGAGCGCAAAACCCGTACCACGGAAGAGAAAAAGAAGAAAACCGACAACCGGATTTCCTATAATGTTGCCAGCGTCCGCAAGGATGGCACTGGTCGCTATCTCTTCACCATGCAAAACGGTCAAGTTTGGCGTCAGTTAGAGCCGGGCTATGTACCTGTGCCGCGTTCGACACCGTTTTCGGTCACCATTTCCGAGGGCAGGCTTGGTGATTACAAGCTTCGCATCGGCGGTAAAAGCCGCCTGACCCGCGTGCGCCGCGTGAAATAAGGGGCTTCACTCATACTCTCGTCTGCGGGTATTTTAAAAGGCTGGCTGCCACTAGCCTTTTTGAAAAGCATACACAGCGCCTAAAATCATAAGCACAACTGGCACATGTATGATCACAAGGGCTTTAACACTGTCGTCTGTAATCCAGTATTGTTGTAGCAAAAATACTATTGTCACCGATAGGATACCTGCAGCAATCAGCGATTTGCCGCCTAAAGCATTGACAGAATACCATGTTTCCTCGTTCTCAAGAGTGCGGGACGTTCTGAAGCCGTACCAAGTGTTGGGTTTTACTTTGTTTCTGGCCAATGGAATGCCAGAGACAATAAAGACGGCACAAATTAAGTACGACAGATAAGCCATATGTATGCTGATATTCAAACAAACCTTCCTTGGTTGTTGCTTATCTAAGCCCCTATTGCGAGTGCGTTGAATGCAATCGAAATACGTGGTTCATCACCATTGTGGGGGTGAACCATATGCTTCACCCAGCTCGGGAACATCAGCATGAAACCCGGGTCATTATTGATGATGCACTTCTGGTCGAAAACAGTCTTGTAGGTCTGGATGAAGTTTGAGGCTTCACGCGGGTCGATAATTTCAATCTTGCCGGCGTAAGGCGTGCTGCGGTCTGGCTCACCGGTTTTTACATAATAGACGCCAGACCAAAGGGCATTCGGGTGACTGTGAATAGCATTATATTGCCCCGCCCGGTTGATGTTGGCCCAGCAATCAATACGAAAGCGGCCATAGTTTCGGTTCTCAGGGTCCGCGTTCATATGACGAAGAACGGACAGAAGCATGCCTTCAATGCGCCCCTTTAGTTCCTGCACACAGGGTTCGTTCCAGCTCAGAAGGTCATCGGTTGATTGCCAGCCACCTGCGTTTGAAGCCGTCACGCCGGGTGAGTTTTTTTCGCGCTCAAAGATCATGGCAGCGAGTGCGTCATTCAGTGCATCGCTGTCGGGCCAATGATAGCCAATCACAGGTGTCGGGAACATGTTGGCAACCTTGTCGCTGACATCAATATTGAACCTGTTTGCGTCTGCCATCTCTTCTGTGTCCCCGTTTGTTGATATGTAGCGCAATGCTCTTGTTTTCTTTGCTCACGCTAGCAATTTGGCGTGTGTTTCGCTACTGTTATTGCCTGAATGGGAGAGTTTACAATGACTTTTACAAAGACCCTTAAAGGTGTGGTGGCGGCCTGTGTGTTAACCACGGGTGCAGTGGCAGATGATGCCGCTCTTTTGAAGGATGTCGATGCGGGATATGACCGGGTAGAACATATCGCTTCATCACTGTGGGACTGGGCGGAAGTCGGCTATCAGGAAGAAAAAAGCAGTAAGCTGTTGCAGTCCGAGCTGGCAGCCGTTGGGTTTGATGTGGAGGCTGGGGTTGCGGGTATCCCGACAGCTTTTATGGCAACTTATGGCTCTGGCGGGCCAGTGATTGGCATTTTGGCTGAATTTGATGCGCTTCCGGGTATCAACCAAAGTAAATCGCCAACCCGTGACCCGATTGAAGGCAAACACGCCGGTCATGCCTGCGGACATAATCTGTTTGGGGCCGGTTCTACTCAGGCGGCAATTTCAATTCGGAACTGGCTGGAGATGACAGGCACGCCGGGCACGATCCGTCTGTATGGTACGCCTGCGGAAGAGGGCGGCGCTGGCAAGGTTTACCTTGTGCGAGAGGGGTTGTTCGACGATGTGGATTTTGTAATCCACTGGCATGCGGCTGACAGTAACTCAGCCGGCGCGCGTACAACGCTTGCCAACCGGTCCGCAAAGTTCCGTTTCAAGGGGGTTTCAGCGCACGCGGCTGGTGCACCTGACCGGGCGCGGTCAGCCCTTGATGGTGTTGAGGCCATGAACCATATGGTCAACCTGATGCGGGAGCATGTGCCACAGGAAACCCGTATTCACTATGTGATCACCAAAGGTGGCTTCGCCCCGAACGTGGTGCCAGATGAAGCCGAGGTTTTCTATTATCTGCGCCACCCTCAGGCCGCGATGGTTGAAAAAATGTGGGAGCGTCTGATCGCAACGGCGGAGGGCGCCGCGCTTGGTACCGGGACAGAGGTGGAGGCCGAGATCATTCACGGTATTCATCCCATTTTGGTGAATGAAACATTGCAGCGCGTTGCTGACGCCAAAATGCGTACGCTGGAGCCCATGCGATATACCGATGCTGAACTGGCCTTCGCGGAACAGCTCTATGCATCGTTCGATAGTCCGCGTCTGACCCTTGCAAGCCGGGAAGAAATTCAGCCATTTTCGATTGGTGTTGGCTATGGCTCGACCGATGTTGGCGATGTGTCCATGGTGGTGCCGACAGTGGGTTTGCGCGTTGCGGGTTATGTTCCGGGCACGCCGGGTCATTCATGGCAGGCTGTTGCGTCAACCGGTTCAACAATTGGCTATAAGGGTGCGCATTTTGCGGCCAAGGGCATGGCGCTTGTCGCAAGCGAGCTATACACAAATCCGGAACTGCGAGAGCAAGCGCGGGCCGAGTTTGAGGAACGCCGCGGCCCCGATTTTGAGTATCGCTCTCTGCTGGGGGATCGGAAGCCACCGCTTGATTACCGCAAATAGTCTGTTCGCAGATGGCATTGAAGCTCGCGTCAATTGACGCGGGCTTTTTTTCTTTTCTAAGGGTGTGTTTGCCTAGAAAACCGAGCCAAGGCTTAGAAGCAAGGCGGTATCCGATCCACCAAGGGTCGAATGACCAATGTTCCGACGATGCAAAAGCTGGCTGCTGATCTGGAAGCCGGCGTAGAAAGCCTGATAGCTGAGTTGATAGTCCAGCTCTCGCGCGGACGGGGAAAGAGACAGGCGCCTGATGTCCCTCGTCAGGTTATCGTCCGCATCAAGGTTTGTGGCAATATCTATGCCCGCGCTGCCGCTTTCAATTCGCAGTGGCTGTGAAACAGTGAAGGTCAGCTGGTCATAGGGTGCTATCAGGTTATTTGCCGCAACGGATGCCTGAAACGCCGAACTGATAACATCGCTAAATCCGCTGAACAGGCTGTTACCCGTGAGGGCAATATCGCTTGTACCTCTTGAGTAGCTGCCCGTAAAAGTTAAGCTGCCCCATTTGGCAAATGCGTTTGCCTTCAGGTATCGGGTTTGGGTGGTGTCGAGGCCGCCGAAAGCACCATCCCCAAGCAGGCCAAGGAAACTGTCTTCTTCTCTCAAGCTGCCTGCCGTGAGCGAAAGGATCGCCCTTTCATCCAAGGATAGGGTAGCCCCTGCTTCCGTGTAGCGGTTTTCGATATCTGTCGCTGAGAAGAGAGAGCGAGGGCGCGCCACTTCACCGTATCGCACAAATGCAGCAAGGCCATTTGTGACAGGCTGGTTGAAGGAAAAGGCCGTGCCGCCACGCACCAGTTGGTCAAACCCACCCGGGGCAATATGACTATTCAGCAAAAGAACCGGGCTGTTTTCCGGTGATGAACCTGGCTGAGTACCGCCTGTGTTACCCCTCGCAAATCCGAGGGTGCCACCGCCCGGTGTCGGTGTTGTCATGCTCAACGATATGTTGGTGAAAACATGGTCGCCCCCACGGAGGCCCAGAAGGGCCGGGTTACTCTCCAGCGGCACGCCGTCGCTCACTTGCTCTCGTGCGGAAAACTGGAAACTGGTGCCATCGGTCAATGACCAGTTTGCTTGCCGGTTTTCGGTGTATTGATCGAGCCTGCCACCAACATCAAAAAGGGACGTGCTGGCGCGTGTAAAGCCCCGGAAGTCGAAGCTATAGGCCCGACGGTATTTGTCCTGAACAAAGGCACCATTGAAGGCATCGGTGCGGGCAAACGCATCGCCAAACGCGCTGCTTGCTTGCAGGAAACTGTTGGTAACAGCGCTGCTTTTTGCCGTTGAGGTTTTGCCCATTGGCACGGTGAGCGCCCCGCTTGGCTGAACCGCGGCACCCAGGTCAAGAATACCGTGCCCGGTTATTGCGTCCACACCGGGGTCTGCCATATCAATTGCGCTTTCAAGCAGAATGTCTGCAACCTCTGGTGCGGTCAGGTTCGGAAACATTTCCCACAAAACCGCTGCTGCACCGGCAACATGCGGGGCCGCGAAGGAGGTGCCGCTTGCCAGAAGGTCAATGCCTTGAAACTGGGGGTCCGGGTCTGGTGTCAATTCCCACAATCCACCGCCAACGGTAGTGGAGATAATATCGGTGCCGGGGGCCAGCAGATAGTTGGCGGAACCGGTGGAGCCGGGCCTGTTTGAAAAGAAACCGATATTGTTGTCGGCGTCCAACGCACCCACAGCCAGTGCTTGCCCGTTTGCGGTGGAAAAAGTGGAATAGAGCGATATGGCATCCAGCCTGTCACGTGCCGGGTTTCCGGGTAGGCTGTTCCCGGCGGAGATCACCAGTAGCATGCCTGCATTCACAGCCCGGTCAAGCGCCAGCCGCAGGTCGTTCGGAAGGATGTTTGTGGTTACGCTGAGATTCAGGATTCGTGCACCGCTCTCACGGGCGTAATCAACAGCAGCTACGGTATCGCTCAGGCTGAAGCCATTGCCAACGGCCCTGATCATCAGTATTTCCGCGCCGTAAGCCACGCCGTGCACGCCGATATCATTGCGTTCAGCCGCAATGATGCCCGAAACCTGTGTGCCATGTGTTGTCAAGGACTGCACGTCTTCATAACGGCCTGTACGGATGTTGAGACTAAGCGGCGAGATATTGTCGTCCAGATCAGGGTGGGTGATGTCAACGCCGTCATCAATAACTGCAACCGTGACGCCTTCACCGCTTACGCCTTGCGCATAGGCTGCATGGGCGTTCAATTGTCGAAGGCCGTGATTTGTTCGGAATTCTTCTGTGTTGAAAGGGTCAGACGCGTCAATGTCAGGCAGGGGTGGTGCAGTGAAGGCGGGGGGCTCAGGTGCCGGGGCTGGCGCGGGTGCCGGCGCAGGTGCTGGTGGTAACGTGGGCCCCGGTGCCGGGCCGCCGGTGCTGCCACCGCCGCAGGCCGCAACCATAAGGGCTAGTGCCGAAACAGCGCCGGTTTGTGCTTTTTTTACCAAGTGAGCGCTCATATTCCCCCTGTTGTGGTCCCTGTTTTTCCCCGTCAGGTGACCCTGATGAAACACTAGCGTTATCACCACCGGCAGGCAAGCTGTGAACCGGTTTAGAAGAAGTTCACAGCCGATAATACTGACCGCAGACCGAGCATGACCGAAATCAGAAAGACGGCGATGCCAAGTATGTTCGCAGTGCGACCATTCACATGCTCACCCAGCACGGCTTTCCGGTTCATGGCAACCAGTAGGAAACAGGTTACAACAGGCAGCAACAGCCCGTTCGCGAATTGGGCGGACAGGATGATTTCAAGCGGTCTCGCACCGCTAACGGCAATCAAGGCACCAATCGTCAACACAATCAGGCTTACCCCCCTTGAAAAGCGAGACGTAATACCGCCTTCCTTGCCTGCAATTTCAGAGATGACATAGGCCGTCGCGATAGGCGCGGTTATCGCACTGCTGAGGCCAGCGGCCAGAAAACCTATACCGAGCAGGTAAACAGCTTTATCGCCCGCGATGGGTTCCAGTTGCACCGCAAGATCGCGGGCGCTACCAATCGAGAGATTGTTCATGAAAGCTGACGCGGCGGCAGTGCCGACAATTGCAACCATTACCAACCCGCCAACAGACACTGAAATCGCGGTATCAGCCCGTACTTTTTCAAGTGCATCATCGCCCTGCCAGTGGTCCCGTACCGTAGAGGCATGCAGGAACAGGTTATAGGGAACAACAGTTGTGCCAATGAGGGCAACAATGGTGGGTAAGCTGCCTTCCGGTATTGCTGGAACAAACAAGCCGCCAAAAAGATCAGAGAGATTTGGGCTCAGGATAAAAAGCGTGAGCAGAAACGATAGTGCGATCATGGCGACAAGGCCAATCAGCAGCTTTTCAAACTGCTTGTAACTGCCCAACGATAGCACCCCAAAGGCAAACAGATAGATGGCAATGATCGTTGCGACATACGAGTTGTCGCTGCCTTCAAAAATAGATTGAATGCCAAGCGCGGCACCCGTGATGTTGCCGCCTTCATAGGCTGAATTACCAACAAACAGCGCAACCACAATCAGGGTATAAAGCGGCCATTTCCAGATACTGGTTGCGAAGGTTTCTCTTAGAACCTGTGCCAGGCCCTTTTTTGTAACAGCCCCCAGCCGCGCTGCCATTTCCTGAAGAATGATTGTTGAAAGTACGGAAAAAAGCACCACCCACAAAAGGGCATAGCCATAGTTTGCCCCTGCGAGCGAACTTGTGGTCACGGTGCCCGGGCCAATGAAGGCGGCTGTTACAAGCACGCCAGGCCCAAGGTCTTTCAAACGTTTCAGCATAAACGGCACACTCCCCAAAAATTCCCTGTCAGCCGTTATGCAATTTTAGGGGGCGGGGGTACAGAGAAATACTGCCGCTGGTGTACTGCTTAGTGAACAGTTGCCGGAATGTCTGCCATTGAGCTGGAGAAAGAAATCCAGATTTCCTCGGCTTTTTCAACGGCATCCCGGTTTTTGGGTTTGGCTTGCACCCATTTTTCAAATTGCTTGTTCTTGTCGGAGAAAGCCTTGGTGTCTTCCAGGGCAACAATCCATTCAAACGCTTTCTTAAGCCCTTTTTCATTCCTGGATTTGGCAAGCGCATCAAGTGCCTGAACAAGGCGTTTTGGGTTGGCGTGATATATGTCCTGATTCAGCATAAACTTTTGATGAGACGCAACATCCAGATCAAAATAAGCGAGCAGTGCTTCTCGCTTCTTCTTGGGCAGCGCCATCAAAGCCTGTTGCCACTCGTCCGAGTTTGCGGTCAGTTTGCGTTCATCCACTGCCTGACAGAAATTGCAGGTGTTTGGGGACAGATCAAAGGTGAAGATTTTGAATAGCTTCAGCGACAAAAGCCACGATTGCCCGCGCCCTATCTTGTGCCGCACAGCGTCAAGGTTGGAAGACAAAAGGATATAGAAAATCCGTCTGTAAGCGCGGTAATCGTAACCGTCATACTTTTTCTTCATGCTCTTGAGGGCGCCCATTTGCGCTTTTTTGATCTGCTTGGGCTTAAGGCCGACTGTTTCCAGCGTTTGTTCTGCTTCTTCGCCCAGCAAACGCTGACGCATGGAAAAGGGAACGTGGCAGTAATCCTGCATACTCTACTCCTGATTTTCTTTGGGGAAATCGCGCAGGCAGAGGCTGCCATAAGTGTTGGTCTGCGAACAAAATGCTCAAGCTGACCTGGGTAATTTCACTGTCGAATGGGCCGTTTCCAGCGCACCCCAATATTCATAATTTCCCATAATATTTCATAATGAGTATAGAAAATCAAGCATTTCTGCCAAACCTGACTCTTTGGTCAGGAATTGAATCGATATTGGCCTGCCAGTTCAATAGCCCTAGATCATCAATATCGGACCATCAGGTCGCAAGAATGTGACAGGCGCAAACGTTGACATTATGGCTGTCTCAGCCAACCTATGCGTCCTTGCATAAGCGACCGCCCGTGCGGTGCAACAAAAGGAAGAAATGTCATGTCACAGTCTGATACCTATACCCCGCCAAAAGTATGGAAGTGGGAAGCAGAAAGCGGTGGTCGCTTTGCGAAAATTAACCGTCCTGTCTCGGGCGCTACGCACGAGCAGGAACTGCCAACAGGCAAACATCCGTTTCAGCTTTATTCGCTGGCAACACCAAACGGTGTGAAGGTTACGGTGATGTTCGAGGAATTGCTGGCGCTTGGTCACAAGGGTGCCGAGTATGACGCTTTCATCATTGATATCAGTGAAGGCACGCAGTTCAGCTCGGGCTTTGTAGAAATTAACCCAAATTCCAAAATCCCTGCCCTTCTGGACCGTAGTGGCGACGAGCCGGTTCGTGTTTTTGAATCTGCTGCAATCCTGATGCACCTTGCGGAAAAATTTGGTGAGTTTCTGCCTACAGAGGGCCCAGCGCGCACCGAGTGTCTGTCGTGGCTTTTCTGGCAGATGGGCAGTGCGCCTTATCTGGGTGGCGGCTTTGGTCATTTTTATGCCTATGCGCCAGAGCGCTGGCAGTATCCTATCGATCGCTTCACCATGGAAGTGAAGCGCCAGCTTGATGTGCTTGACAAGCGATTGGCTGAAAATCGCTTCCTTGCTGGCGACGATTATACAATTGCTGATATTGCAACTTTCCCTTGGTACGGCGCCCTTGCGATGGGCCTTCTGTATGAAGCAGGTGAGTTTCTGGATGTGGAAAGCTATGAGCATGTGCGTCGCTGGGCGAAGGAAATTTCAGCCCGCACGGCAGTGCAGCGTGGCCGCATGGTAAACCGCGCCTGGGGGGACCCTTCCGAGCAGCTACGCCAACGCCACGATGCCAGTGATTTTGAGACCAGCACATGGGACAAAATCGGCGGTGATAGCGACAAGTAAGTTGCCAGATTGTATTGGAAGCCCGGCATCTTTGGTGCCGGGTTTTTCTTTTGGCCGCTAGTCGCTGGCAGATTTGTCTTCCTGCTCAGTGAGATAGTCATGGTCGGAATCTAGAATTTGCTGCAGTTCCTGCATGTTTTTGCGAACTGCGGTGCCGTAGGCTTTTTCATCTCCCCACAGGCCGGAAAGGTCATGCAGGGTCTGCCGATCATGCTTGGCAAATGTTTTGCCCATGCTGGTTGCCTGCTTTTTGTTCATGCCAAGCTGGTGCAGGATTTCTGTGCCAAGTGAGATGGCGGAAACAAACGTATCCCGTTCAAACACAGTTACACCCTCGCGGATCAGTTCATAGGCATGCTGCCTGTTGCGTGCGCGCACCGCAATGGGCAGGTTCGGGAAATGCTTTTGCACGACGCGTACGATCTCCATGGATTTTTCGATACTGTCGACAGCGATGACCATAAGCTGCGCATCTTTTGCGCCTGCTGCCCGCAACAAGTCCAGCCGTGAAGCATCACCAAAAAATACCTTGTTGCCAAACCGCCTGACCAGCTCGATCTGTTCGCTATCATGGTCAAGAATGGTGAGATGGTGCCCGGCGGCAATCAGCAGACGGCTGACAATCTGGCCAAACCTGCCGAAGCCCGCCAGAATGATTGGCCCATTTGGTTCAATGGCATCGGTCTGGTCGTCGGGCGCTTGTTCCAGGCGCGGTGCCAGCAACCTTTCGAAGATGATCATCATGATTGGTGCGCTGACCATCGAAAGCGCAACCACCAACGTGCCAAGGGCCGCAACCCGGTCGTCAAAAACGCTGGACTGACGGGCATACTCAAAAAGGACAAAGCCGAACTCACCGCCCTGGGCCAGAAAAAAGGCCACCATGAGGGTGGAGCGCTTGTCGAGCTTACTGAGTTTGCCGACGATCAAAAGCACGCTGAATTTGGCTGCTATCAGCAGCCCAACAGCCAACAGAATTACCATTAGCTCGGCAAACAGCAGATCAAAATTGATATTGGCCCCAACGCCAAGGAAAAAGAGGCCCATGAGCAGCCCCTTAAAGGGGTCAAGGTCACTTTCAATTTCATGGCGATACTCATTTTCCGCCAGCACGACTCCGGCGACAAAGGCACCTAGGGCAGGCGATAGGCCAACCATATTCATCAAAAGCGCAATGGCAACCACCATCAATAATGCGGCTGCCGTGAAGACCTCGCGCAGACGCGAAAGCGCGATAAAGCGAAAAAGAGGTTTCACCACATAGCGGCCCGCCATCACCAGAATGGCGACAGCAACAAGCGGTATCATCACCTTAAGGGCGATGCTGTCTCCGCCCGTGGTTTCTGTTGCGCTTGCAGTTCCGATTGCGAGCAATGGCAGGAAGCTGATGATGGGGATAACAGCGAGGTCTTGCAGCAGGAGGATGCCAAACCCGGTTTGGCCGCCCGGGGTTCTCATAAGCCCTTTTTCCCCCAGACTTTGTAGCACAATAGCCGTGGAAGAGAGCGCGAGCGTAAGGCCAAGCGCTATCGACTGGTAAACCGAGCCTATAAAGAAAAAGGAGATAGCAGCCAGCAATGCCGCGGTGAGTAAGACCTGTGTTAACCCAGCGCCAAGAATTAGGGAACGCATGCTCCATAAGAGGCTGGGTTTGAGTTCAAGCCCGATAAGGAACAGCATCATCACCACGCCGAACTCGGCGAAATGCAGCATCTCGGTTTGATCGCCAACCACCTGAAGGCCAAAGGGACCAATGATGACACCAGCAATCAAATAGCCAAGGATAGAGCCAAGCCCGAGCCGCTTTGCAATGGGGACGGAGGCGACCGCAGCAAGCAGATAAACGAAAGCGGTAGTGAGAAAATCTCCGTGCTCCATAGGGCCCTCGGGTTGGTGCTTTTGAGGAATTATTTAGGTCAGTATGCCAGCCTCAACACGGGCAGAAAAGGCAAAAGCCACACCAAATTGTCTGGTATGAGCGGGAAAGCCCAATCTTGTTATCTTCTGCGGTGGTACCTTCAGACTGTGTAAACATTCAGGAAAAATAGAGAAATCCGAGGTAAAAAGGGAATGAAACTGGTCAAAAATAGCTTTGAAAACGTCAAAAACAGTATGGCTTATGCGTCGTTTTCATGCTGACGGTGTTTTTCGCCTGATCAGCGGACAAATTTGCTATGGTGATAACAATCAGGATTGCGTGGAGTGAGGAAGTGGTGATGAAAAAACTTACAAGACAAAGTTTGGCTGTCGCGGCATTTGTTGCGGGGGCGTCACAATTTGTATCAGCCGATGTTATTGAGGCTGCACCAGACAGATATGTGCTGAAGGCGGAAGCAACATCCTCTCTTGCCCCGGCTGAGGTTTGGGCAAGATTGATCAAGCCCGCCAAATGGTGGCACCCGGACCATACCTATTCCGGTTCTGCTGCTAACTTGTCGCTTGACCCGCAAGCCGGTGGTTTGTGGCGTGAAGACTGGGACGGGGGCTCAGTTCAGCATGGTTCTGTGCTGCTGGTGCAGGACGGGCAGAAACTCCGGCTTGATGCGCCTTTTGGGCCGTTGCAGGACATCGGCGCAAAGACCACCTGGACCATAACGCTGGAGCCAGACGGTGAGGGCACCAAGGTGACATTTGATGAGATCGCCTATGGCAGTGAAGCCAGCAAGCTGGATATGCTTGCGCCCGCTGTGGATTTCGTGAAAACAGAAGCAATTCGGCGCTTGACGGCAACCGAACAACCAAACCCTTAAGCTATTTCAGGTTTGCCTTGAAACAACCCGTTACCCGGGTAAGCGCGCAGCCAGCGAGAATGAGGCTAAGCTGACTGCGCAAGCTCCATAGCGGGGGAAAGCCATGGAGCTAAAGGGGTAGGGCTTACCCCTCGAAAGGAAGTGCTTCCAGCTTGTCAGCTGGAACGTCTTTAATTTTACGCCAGTTGGCGTCGCCAGCTTTGATACGGCCTTCAGGGTTTTGAAGCCACATATCCTGAATTTGTGCAGAGTTGTTCAGGTACAGCTTGCCATCGACAATATCGAACGCTTCTGGGTCCACCTCAAGCTTCAGGCCGACAGACGCACCAAACGCGCAGAAACCACCATACTGCGGTGCATATTTTTCAGGGCTCTTGGCAAACTTGTCGCGGTTAGTTGCAGAGACGAAACGGTATGTAACGCCTTTATAGGTGTGGCTAAAGCGGCTTTTGCCGGCGGTTGGCTCCCCTTCATCAAAATAAGCAACAGCGTCATAGCCTTTAAGGCCAAGTTCGTGGTCGCTCACGTTAGAGGTGATTTTAGTATCGGCTGCAATTGCGCCACCAGCCAGTGTTGCTGCAGCAGTAGCTGCAATAAGAAAAGCAGCTAGTTTCTTAATGATCGAACCAAACATTCTAAACTCCATTGGTTTTGCTAATGATGCTTAGATAGAATGATCGTTTCGTTATATCTATGCGCAAAACTCTTCACTTTATGTCAATTCGTCCATACTGTAAGATTTTAGTTTATGCGGCCGACAAGCCTGTGCTGCCACCAACCCGTCTGTATTGCCCAGGCCCTGTGCCAACCACTTTCTTGAAGACCTTGCTGAAAGAAGCTTGCGACTGATAGCCAACCTTCTCCGCGATTGCATCGGTGGAAAGTTCTCCTTCCAGCAGATATTCACAGGCTTTCTGCATGCGCCAGAAAGTCATATATTGGGCGGGTGTCATATCCATCATGTCGCGAAACCTGTCGGCAAAAACAGACCTCGACAGTCCGCTTTCCAGTGCAAGCTGGTCAATGGTCCATGTATTGCCGGGCTGTTCATGAAACTTCTTGAGGCCACGCCCGATATGCTTGTCACTGATTGCTCGCAGAAAGCCACTTTGATGGTTACCGCTTGCGGCCCAAACCCGAACGGCGTGGATAAACAGGATTTCAGACAGACGTTTGATAATTGCCTGACTGCCAAGCCCGCTGCCGGTAGACTCGTAACTCATGTAACGCATGGCGTTTTCAAACCATGAAAACTCAACCGCTTGCTTGCCAAGAATGAGGATGTGATCAGGCAGGTCCTGCAACAAAGGGTGATGGAAATTTTCGTCAAACTCGAAATGCCCACATACCAGATGACATTTTGATTTTCCCTCACCACCATAAACAAAATGGCTATCGTCAGTCAGGTTGCCGACCTCCATGGCGTGGTCAAGGCTGACAATCGGTGTTTCGGGGCTGTCTGACAGGGTGTGCGCCGCACCGTGCGGGATAATCACCATGTCGCCCGGGCACAGCATAAGATGCTCGTTGGTTGAATTGACTTTTACCCAGCAATCGCCGCCAACAGCCATATGGAAACGCGCCACATTCTTGTAATCGGGAACCTGAATACCCCACGGCGCACTATATTCGGTTGAAAAATAGAACGACCCCCGGATCTTCAGAAGGTCAAGAATATCGCTTAATACATCCACAGTGTTTACCCCATCGGTTTTCCATAACTAATTATGTCAATTGTTCCGCCGTCTGCAAGGTCGCCGGACGAATAGACAAAAAAACCAGACGAATGCGAATTGTTAATCTGCCCATGCTTGCTAGCTATTTGTTCATCCGTGATGAACAGAAGGAGTAGACGATGATTGATCACATGAGTGTTGGTGTCGAAGATATTGAAGGCGCCAGGAGTTTTTATAACAAGGTTTTGGGTGCGCTTGGTTTCGGCCTGCTCGCCGAAATGCCGGGCCTTTTGGCTTATGGTGAAAACGCCGTCCAGTTTCTTGCCATGCGTCCGTTTGACGGCGAAACGCCGTCCGCAGGCAATGGTATGCATGTGGCCTTTAAAGCGGGAACGCAAGATCAGGTTCATGCTTTCCATAGTGCCGCCATGGAAAATGGTGCCACATGCGAAGGTGCCCCGGGGCTGCGTGCCTACCCTCATACTGAGGTTTACGCCGCTTATATCCGTGACCCGTTCGGTCACAAGCTCGAAGTCCTCACAAACGGCTTCACTTCGTAAACCCTGCAGTATTGAGGATTGGACAAAAACATGGAAACTGCACTTTATTACCTTGCCCTCAGCGGCATTTTAACCCTGCTTTTGTGGGCGCCTTACATTGCAGCGCGCGCGTTTGTATGGGGTATCCCCACCTTTCTTAAAAATTATCCGGAAGGCTTTCCTGCCAAAGCGCCCGCGCAACCCTTGTGGGCGGAGCGGGCACAAAGGGCCCACTTGAACATGGTTGAAACCATGCCGGCTTTTATTGCGGTTGTGGCAGCGGCAGCACTTGCCCCAAACCTCAGCGCCGAAGCCGCTGAAACAGTGTCGCGATGGGCAGGTATTTTCTTCTTTGCCCGCGTGGTTCACGCAGTTGTTTATATCGCCGGTATCCCCTTCCTGCGGACACCTGTCTATCTGCTGTCGTGGGTGGCAATATTGCTTATTGGGGCCCGGGTTCTATCAGCATTTTAGAGCTGCCCAAATCAGGCAATTGAAAGGGCGCTCCAATGGATTGGGCGCCCTTTTTCTGAGCGCAGCGGTGACCCGCTGCCCCAAACTGAAACAGATTTTTATTGCCTTCATGTCGGGCGCAGGCAAAGGTATGCTTTCTGCTGGCGGATAGGGGTGTTTAACCGGGTGGCTGCTGTAACCCACATTGCTGTTCTTGATGATCATCGTATGTTTCTTGATGGCTTGTCGCTTATGGTTGAGGGCATGGCGAAAAACCTTGAGGTTGAGAGCTATGACAACCCGCTTACGCTGCTGAATGATATTGATGCAGGCCGGTCGTTTGATCTGGTGATCTGTGATCTGATCATGAATAAGATGAATGGCTTGGCGTTTGTTGCGGCGGTCAGGTCTCGCACAGCCAAATTGCCGCTTCTTATGCTTTCTGGCATCAATGCAAACCCGCCGCTCCATGAATTGAAACGATTGGGTGCCAATGGTTTCATTCACAAGTCGGCAGATAATGCAGACCTGCTAAATGCCATCAATATGGTCACCGATGGCAACAGCTGTTTTCCAGCAGAGACGAGTGGCGTGGAACAGGCGCAAGCGTCGCCTTCCGACGATCTGTTGTTTGACGAGGTGCCCTTGTTACCCGTTCTGGGAAACCGGCAAGTTGAAGTTTTGCAGATGATTGCGCAGGGTGCGTCCAACAAGGAAATTTCAAACAGCCTTGCTATCAGCGAAAATACAGTCAAAACCCACCTGCGGCAGATATTTGCTGAGCTGGGGGTTAATAAGCGCACTGCCTGTGTGCGCAAGGCGCAAACGCTTGGTATTATCTAGGCCGTCTCGCCCCTCTTAACGAGCATAGAGAGCTTCTGGTGGATCATATTCGGGTCAACCGGTTTCCTGATATACTGGATGTTGCTGGTTGCCGCGCGTTCTTCAAACTCGCCGGGGTCGCCGCTCATTAAAATGGCAGGCGTGTTTTCATTCACTTCTTCCCGAAGGCGTATGATTAGCTCTGGCCCGTCAACCCCGTCTTCAAGGCATTTATCAATAATCAACAAGGTAGGGTTGTCTGGTGCTTCACCAAGCAGAGCCAAGGCTTCTTCACTGCTGCCCGATGTGATCAACTGACAGCCCCAACCTGTTAGCAAGCTACTCATACTGTCCCGAATGGTTTTCTGGTCATCCACCAGCACTACCAGCGGAGATACATTGAAGGGTGTGTGTATAGACAGATTGTCGGAGGTTTCGGTTTTGATATCGCCCGCTGCCTCCGTCTGAAGCAGGATGTTTAGCGTGAAACAAGACCCAACACCCGGTTCAGACGATAGTTGAAGGTCAACTCCCAGCAGGGCAGCCAGCCGGGCAACAATAGATAGGCCAAGGCCGACACCTTCGGCTTCGTCTGCATTGTCCAACTGCACATATTCTTCAAAGATGTGTTTGTGTTCAGCCTCGGGGATGCCAGGGCCTGTATCGCGCACGGTAACGGCGGCAATGCCGTCTTTGTTTTCAAGCCCAAGAAAAACGGCGCCGCCGGGTGGGGTGTATTTAACTGCATTTGAAAGAAGGTTTCGCACCAAACGATTCAGCAACACGGGGTCAATCCGGCATGTTGCATCGTCAAAACTGGTTTCAAAGGAAATCCGTTTTTCCGTCGCAGCAGCAATAAACTCTTCTGCCAACCCATGCATTTCAAATGTCAGGTTGATGGTCTCTGGTTTGGGAACAACAGCACCGCTATCCAGCCTGTTCATGTCGATCAGGCCGCGTAGAAAGTCACCTTGCCTGCGCCAGGTTTGTTCGATTTTCTTCAGCAGGCTAAGTTGGTCTGCGTCCGATAGCTTTTCTTTCAAAGACTGAATAAAATAGCCTTGCGCGTGCAGGGGCTGCGAAAGGTCATGGCTGGTGGCGGCAAGGAAACGACTTTTTTCCTCATTCACCCGCCGGATGATCTGGTTTTCTGCCTCTATTTGTACCGTCCGCTCGCGTTCCTGCCGGGCCATAATGCTCTCTCGCAGGTCCAGCTCGCCGCGTTTGCTGGTAATCCAGCCGAAGACATAATAGGTCAGCAGCGCAAAGCCCATAAGGCTGTCCGGCCATCTGGCGCTTGATAAAATACAGTAACTCAGTGGTAGCAGAGTAAAGGTGGATATGGCGATATAACCGGGCCTGTAGGCAGACCCAGGCAGCATGCCGCCAAGGGAAATACCGCTGACGATCAGGGTGACAATAAAGATGCTGCTGAGGGATGTGGTGTCCAGATGAATGACCGCAAACCCACCCCAGATTATACCGGTTGCAGAACTGATGAGCACATGGCCACGCAGGTAGCCAAGCACATTGTTTCTGCTAATGCCGCTGGGGGCTTTTAACCGGGCATAAAGGTAGGTCACGCCGACCATAGCCATGGCCATAGCGAACCAGACCATAACGTCAGTCCCGCCCGATGTGACCATAAGGATGATGGTATAGTTAAGGATGATGAAGCTGACGAACAGGCTTGAGGCGCCAGCTCTGTTTTTGAGCATGGTTGCCTGCTCGACGCGCAGGTCCAGAAGATCGAATTTGCCCTGACTATCCATTCAGCCCGCCGCCGTTTCTTGTATGCCCGGTGAAAGGGTGGTGGCCCGACCAAGACGCCAAAAAACCAGCAGACGCAAGCCGATAGGCAGCAGTGCGTAAAAGAAAATCAGTGTCATAATCTGAGTGTTGCCATTGTCTCCCTGTTCGTTGAACTGCACCACATCCAGCATGGGGAAGGCAAGGCCCATGGGAACGACAAAAGCCAGTTTGGATACCGAGTTTTTGACGGCTAGATAGAGCCCGGCGAGCCGGTTTTTTCCGTCTTTCTCGTCCGCATACACAATGTCTGCAAGCATGGAGGTGGGCATGATGGCGTCAGCGCCAAACGCTGCCCCAATGGTCGCAGACAGAATAAACATAAAGGTCACATCGCCAACGCCAAGGAAAGGGGCGAAAGCAAGCAGCACACAGCAGGTAAGGATGGCTGCTTGCCATGCTTTCAATTTGCTGGTGCGTTTGGACAGGCTTACCCAAACTGGCAAGAACAATGCGGACGACAATAACAAGAGCCCCATGAAAGCGCCGATTAACTCAGGGGCCTTGATCACATGGGTGATATACAGGACCGAGAGGCCAGCCGTTAGCGCATTGGCGGACTGTACAATCAGAAAGCCGCTGATCAGGTTCTTGTAAGCCCGGCTGTGCATAACCAGTGACAGGGCCTGTTTGATACCAATTCTGGGTGCAGTCACCGCCCGGTATTTGCTTGGCACAAACAGAAGGAAACTGGTCAGCCCGGCCAGGCATAGCCCAATAATGGTGATGGCAATCACGCTAAGGGCTGCCGCCCCTTGAAGCGTGAATACGAGTGGTATGATGGATACTGACAAAGCGCCAATCACCTGAAACACTGCTTTTGAGCTGGCGAGAAAAGAACGCTCGTGCGTGTGGGGTGAAACCTCCAGCCCGATGGATGAATAAGGCACATCAAGCGCTGTGTAAGTGAGGAAATACAGCGCGCTTGCCAACAACAGATACACGAGCCCAGCGCCCTCTGGTGGTGACAGAAACAACCAGGCGGCAAGGGCAAAAGCAGGGGTGCCAAGCACAATCCAGGGTCTGCGTGGGCCCCAACGGGTGCGAGTTTCATCGCTCAGGTGGCCAATGAGTGGGTCGGTGATTACATCAAACAAACGGCCAGCGACAAACACCGCGCCAACAAGGCCAAAACCAAGGCCCATATCCACCGCATAAAAGGTTGGCACAAAAATCACGAAATGTTCGAGCGATTTTCCAAAGTGGTGACACGCTCAATGTAACAAACACAACGTTTGCCCAGCATACCTCTGGCTCGGGCGGTGCAACCATTCAGGCATCAAGCGGTGCAACTGTTAATCTTACCAATAGCACCGTAACAGGCAGTACGAATGTGGCTCTGGGGTTATTCGGTACCGGCACTAACGCGACGTTGACTGACAGTATTATCGCCAGCACCAGCTCCTCCGTCAGTGTATCAACATTCCAGTTAAATACCGGCACGTCGCTTACATTCTCAGGTACAAATTTTTTAAGTGCTGCAGGTGCTACAGGAAGTATTTCCACCGGTGGCCCAGCCCCAAATATTCAGACCAACCTCGGCAATATATTCGCCGGCACTACCACAACGGATAGTGTCGTTGGTGGCACACTGCAAACTGCTGGGAACGTACAGGTCGCAATCACTACTTCAAGCGTAACAGCAGGCGCTGCGCCTGATAATGCTGCACCGGTGATTACCCTGCCCGCCGTACCAAGTGTGTTCGAAGATGCCAGCAATGTCGCGATTGCGGACACGATCCAGATTGCAGACACCGATGGTGACAACCAAACCGTAACCATCACCCCAACGGGCGGTACGGTATCCATTGATGTGTCAGGTTCGGGCGTTAATGTCACCACAGGTGACGGAACCGATGACAGCAGTCTTGTTTTCACCGGCACGCTTACGCAGGTTAACAACGCACTTGATAGCCTGACTTTTTCCCCCACTGTGAACCTGAATGGCACAAACGCAGGCTCTATTCGTGTGCAAACAAGTGACGGCATCGTGCTTGGCACTGATGATGAAACCGTCATTTTCAATATCACAGGCGTGCCCGATACTTTCACCGTAACAACCACAAACGACAGTGGTGACAACCTTACGGTCACAGGTAATTTGGCAGCAGAAACCGCTGACGGCGGTGGCCTTTCCCTACGGGAAGCAATTCTGCTGGCGGGTGACGGTGACACCATCACCTTCCACAGCAGCCTAAATGGCGAAACGCTGACGCTTTCAAGTGCACTGGCGATCAATGACGATATCACCATTGATGGTGACTTTATGGGTAATGACAATTCAGCAGATATTACCCTCAGCGGTGGTAATGCCACACGGCTCTTTAATATAACCGGCGGCACGGTGAACCTTGAGGCGCTGACCATCGCCAACGGTAATTCAACAAATATAGCTCTCACCAGAGTTGGTACAGAAAGGCGTGGCGGTGCTGTCAGGGTTGAAAGTGGTGCAACACTGAATCTCACAAATTCTACCATTTCCAGCAGCATTGGTGGTGACTCTGGTGCCGGGATTGCATCCTTTGGTACGCTGAATGTCAGCAATAGCCTGATATCGGGCAATACATCCAGCTTTGGCGGTGGAGGAGGGGTTGCAGCCTTCGGTGGCGTTACGACCATTACAAACTCAACCATCACACAAAATGTTGGTGTTAGCAGTGGTGGCTTGTTCACCAGTGGCGGCAGTATCAATGTTTCTGGCAGCACGGTTTCAGGCAACCGGCAATCCGGCACAAGCTCTAGTCGTTTTGACGAGGCCTTTGGTTTCTCTGGGACTATTTCTTTTTCCAACAGTATTGTGGGCAACAGCGGCGGGCAAGTTGATCTTGGCGGCAGTATTACTTTCAGTGGCCCGACTATCGTGACATCCCCGTTTGGCAGCAGCAGCAATGTTACCGTTGCTTCGCCCGCCAGTATTTTTACGTCTACACAAAGCATTGGCGGCGTGACCACAGGCACACTTGCTGACAATGGCGGCACAGTACAGTCCATCGCTATCCTGCCGAGTTCAGAAGGCGGGGTCGCGCAAGGTGCCGGTTCTGGCGGCGCTAACGCCGGTGCTGGTCCGGTTGTTTCAGGGAATGCGGCCCCAAGCATAAGTATCGCAGACGGCACACTCAGTTATACCGAAGGGCAAAACTTCAACCCGCAGCTTGATTCTACGGCTACACTCTCGGATGCGGACGGTGACGCAGACTGGAATGGCGGCACCCTGGTTGCACAAATCACCGGCAATGCCAATGCTGCAGATCGTATTCTGATTTCCAATAGTGAGAATATTTCCCTGTCCGGGACCAGCATCAGTGTCGATAATACGGTGATAGGTACGCTGTCGGTCTCTGCAACCGCTACAATGGGTTTGGGAGGCGCCACAGCGTCGGTTACTGGTGGAACCGCCCTCACGATTACTTTCAATGCCAATGCAACAAACGCCAGTGTGCAAACGGTGTTGCGAAATCTAAGATTTGGTCATACCGGCGATGACCCGGGTTCGGCAGATCGTACCATCACTATTACGGCAACAGACACCAATGGCGGCACAGCAACAGACACCCGCACGGTGTCTATAGCCGAGGTTGAAGATAACCCCACCGTGTCCGCCACTGCTGCAAATCCCACCTTTACGGAAGATGGCGCTGCAGTTTCTCCCTTTACCGGTGCAAGCATCAGCCCGGTAGAAGGCAGCCAAACAATCTCGGCCTTTAACGTGATTGTTCAGAATGCTGCGGATGGTGCTTCAGAGATTTTGAACATTGACGGTACCGATATTCAGATTGCTGTTGGCAGCAGCGGCACAACATCCGGTAACTCGCTTTCATATTCGGTTGTTTCATCTGGCGGGAACCTAGAGGTTCGGCTAACCGGTGGAACCCTGACTGGCACGCAAGTTGACACCATCATCAATGGCATCACCTACAACAACACCAGTGATAATCCGACAACCACAAACCCTCGCACCATTGCAATTGACGTGTTTCAAGATAGCGGTAGTGGCGTTTCAAGTGGAGCGGTCACATCGGATGTTACTGTGGTGGCCGCTAATGATGCGCCCACATCCACTAATTTCTCCCCGCTTATCAACGATAACGCGACCCATGTGTTCACGGCGGCGAACTTCAATTTCAGCGATGCCGACACAGGCGACACACTGCAGTCTGTCAGGATAGACAGCATTACGCTGACCAGCGGTACTTTCCGGCTTTCGGGCGCGGATGTAACCGTCGGTCAGGTGATTTCCATCGCCGATATCAACGCTGGCAATCTGGTTTACACGCCGGTTAACAATGTTCTGGACCAAACATCAAACACAACGCCGTTTGAGTTTACCCACAGCGTCAGCGATGGCACCGCTTTTGCCGCAAGCTCTGCCCGTATTCAGGTTGAGGTAACCGCGGTTCAGGATGCACCTACAGCAACGGGTGCTCCGTCGGATGTGCGTGTGGGTGTGGAAACGGCCACCGCCATTGATCTATCGAGCATCACAATTGCGGATGTCGACAGCAGTACAGTTGACCTTGGTATCACGGTGGATAGCGGCACTTTGTCTGTTGGCATGTTGCCATCTTCGCTCTCCGGTTTGTCGATAAGGACCAGTGTAAGCATTAACGCCGGATCGCAAACCGTAACTATCAGGGGCACCGCTGCTGATATTAATGCTTTCTTTGATGAACCGAACCTCATTCAATATACCAGTGCTTCCGGCGTGACCGGCGAAAACGCTGCAACCATTACAATTACAGACGCTAATGCAAGAACAGGTACCCTGCTCGCGACTATTAACATCGATATTGGTGCAGCGCCTGTGACGACCCAGCCTGTTACACCGGTTAACCGCCCGGTTGATGACAATGACACTGTTGGAGGGACGCAGACAGGTACGGGCCAAAGCGACCGTATTGGCGGTACAGGTGGTCGGGATACAATCTCGGGCGGTAATGGTGGTGATACGCTGACCGGCGGCGCAGGTGATGACTTTGTCGCAGGTGGCAACGGCAACGACGTTGCTTTTGCCGGGCCCGGTGATGAAGGCCGGGATACCCTGCAGGGTAATGCGGGTAATGACATTCTTGGCGGCGGAGCCGGGGATGATATTATTGTTGGAGGAACTTTTTCTTCAAGCGCAAGCCAGTTCAACAGCGGCAACAGTGGTGATGACACCTTGTTCGGCGGTGAAGGTAACGACCTGATTGTTGGTGGCTCCTACAACAGTACAACCCGTGAGGTGATCAACACTGGGCAGGGTAACAACACCATCTGGGCTGGTACGGGCAACGATACCGTATTTGGCGATGACAGCCGTGATACGCTTGGTGGTGGTGTCGGTGGTGACCGTCTTGATGGCGGCTCTGGTGACGATACTATCTACGGCGGCACTGGTAACGACAGTGTTGACGGGGGAGCTGATAATGATCAGGTATTCAGTGGTGCTGGCGATGATAATCTGAATGGTGGCAATGGAGACGATACATTGTTTGGCGGTGCTGGCAATGACACCGTTGCAGGCGGTGAAGGTGCGGATCAGATATGGGCGGGTGCTGGCAATGATGACCTGTCTGGTGGTGCCGGAGCGGATACCTTCGTTTTTGGTGCGACAAGCGGCAATGACACGGTGACAGACTTTGATGCAGGGGAGGACACCATCGACCTGCGGTTTGCTTCAACGGACTTCACCAGTCTGAGCGAGGTGACTGATGCCGCAACGAATGCTACTCAGAATGGTCAAAGCGGTGTTCTTCTCGACCTTGGGGGCGGAGATGCGGTCTTCATTGTCGGCATAACAACCACTGACCTCACTGCAAACAATGTGAGCTTTTAGGCCTTATACAAAGCTGTATACAAAACAGGCAGGCGGCACCGGGGGGTGTTCCACCCCATAGCCGCCTGATCTTTTTTTGAACCTTTCAAAGTTTCCAGACGACAGAGCGATGAATGCGATGGAAACCGTGGCGTGCTGCGACGGATGATGCGCTTTGGCAAGCTTTTTTGGCCAGTTTCTTTGGCCAGTTTCTTTGGGCGGAAAGAAAGGGACGACCATGACCGATATTACAGGCACAAACGGTAATGACACGCTAACCGGCGGCAGTGGGGATGATAATATTCGCGCCATGCGCGGTGACGATGTTTTAAACGGCGGTGCCGGCAATGACACACTGGCAAGTGGAACGGGTAACGACGTTTTAAATGGCGATGCGGGTGACGATAACCTGCGTGTTGATCGCGGCAATGACACACTTGATGGCGGTGACGGGTTCGATACCGCAGACTTCACCTTTTTCTTTCGGCAAACCAGCACACCTGGTGGTCTCGACATTAATCTTTCAACTGGCAATGTGACTGACTTCGAAGGCGGTCAGGATGTGTTGGTTTCCATTGAGGCTGTACTGGCTGGCGGAGGGAACGACTCCATCCGCGGGGCTGGGGCGGATGAATTGCTGCGTGGTAACGCGGGTGATGATTTCATTACGGGCGGCGATGGTGACGACACTGTTTCCGGCGGTGATGGCAATGACCAGATTTTTGCGGGCCCGGGTGATACTGGTAATGACGTGATTGATGGGGACGATGGCAGCGATACCCTTGGCGGCGCAGCAGGCAATGATAATCTGGACGGCGGTGCGGGGAATGATATCCTGTTCGGCGGTACAGGCACAGACACGCTCGAAGGTGGGGAAGGGAACGACGCCGGGTTTGCTGGGCCGGGCGCTGACCGGCTAACGGATGTGGGCGGCGGCGATGATGTCTTTGGTGGTGGCACGGGTGATGACACCGTGGACGCGGGTGCTGGCAACGACCAGATTTTTGGTGGCCCAACCGCAGAGGGCGGCAATGATAATCTGAGTGGTGGTACAGGTGATGACACCATTTTTGCCAGTGCTGGTCAGGACGAAGTGTCAGGCGGCGCAGGCGTCGACATTCTGTTTGGCGGTGCTGGCAACGACACCATCATGGGCGGTGAAGACGGCGATACAGTATTTGGTGGTGCAGGTGACGACTATATTGTTGGCGGTGCCGGCAATGACACCCTGTCTGGTGGAGCTGGCGCCGATACATTCGTTTTTTCAGGCGATCATGGTATGGACATCGTTCGCAATTTTGACACGATAAATGACATTCTCGATTTGTCGGATGCCAACAATAGCTTCAACACATCGGCGGATCTGACCTCAAATGCGATGGCAACCGACGTGGGTGGTCAGTCAGGTGTGCTGCTTGATACCGGCGACGGCTCCTCGATTTTCTTTATCGGTCTTACGGTCACTGACCTGAGCAATATCAACGCCTCTCTTACTGCAGGCGTTATGGTGGATTATATGCCAACCTAGTAACCTTCATCCCCTGTCTGTAATGCCGCCGGATCAGAAATGGTCAGGCGGCATTTTTCTTTTCAGCGTGCTCAAAGAAAATCGGCTCAACGCTGCCCATAATGTTTGATGTTTAACCGGCAGGCCATTGGTGCTTAACTATGGTTCTGCCTTTCACAAGTTGAATAAGGGTTGGGCACGCAAAGGTTATTTGATGAAGAAGATGTTTAGAGGGGCCACGGTCCTTAGTGGTGGTGAATGGAAGCCGGACCATAACCTTGTGGTGGAAGGGGGATATATCGCTGCCGTTCAACCACAAAAAGAAGCGTCTGATTTCGAGGGCAGTGAAGGTGACGTGATTGATGTGTCCGGTCTGTTGCTGGTGCCCGGCTTCATTGATGTTCAGGTGAACGGCGGCGGCGGTGTTTTGTTCAACAGTGCGCCGACTTTGGATGCCATCCGTACCATTGCAGAAGCGCACAGGGCTTTTGGCACAACCGGTCTGTTGCCAACCTTGATCAGCGATGACCTTGAAGTTGTAGAGGCGGCGATAGGTGCTGTTGACGATGCGATCGCAGAGGATGTGCCAGGAATTCTTGGTATCCATATCGAAGGGCCTTTCCTGAACGCGGAAAAGAAAGGCGTCCATAACGCCAGCAAATTCAGGGTGTTGGACGATGCGGCGATTGATTTGCTGTCCAGTTTGCAGCGCGGGGTCACGCATGTGACGCTGGCACCTGAGCAAACAACCCCAGAGCGGATCACAGCCCTTGTGGAAAGAGGCGTGATTGTTTCTGCCGGGCACACTGCTGCCCCCTATGAAGATATTATGCTGGCGGTTGGGGCGGGCCTAAGCGGCTTCACCCACCTTTATAATGCCATGACGGGCCTTGACAGCCGCGCCCCGGGCGTGGTGGGCGCAGCGCTTGATGCACGCGATACCTACGCCGGGATAATTGCCGATGGCCATCATGTGCATCCGGCAAGTTTGCGTGCCGCTATTCGGGCCAAGGGCGCTGACAAGATAATGCTGGTCACAGATGCGATGCCCAGTGTGGGCACAGCTCAAAAGCATTTCACTTTGCAGGGTGTGGAGGTCATGGTCGAGGGCGGCAAATGCATCACCAAGGATGGCACGCTTGCGGGCTCTGACCTTGATATGGCGTCAGCCGTGCGGTTTGCGGTGGATCAGTTGAATGTGTCGCTGGAAGTCGCTATCGGCATGGCGAGCGGCAACCCGGCGCGTTTTATCGGGCTTGGTGACACATACGGCGATATTAAGCCGGGCATGAAGGCCAGTTTTGTTGTGATGGACAAGGCAGGCCATGTTCAGCAGACATGGATTGATGGCAGTAACTAACTGCTTCCAGCGTTTTTTTTCTTCGTTTTATGACGTGTCGCAGTTCAGGCTATATTATAACTGCTTTCTATGGAGAAAACTTGCTGGTCTAACAAAAATCAGATGGACAAATGGCCCATTGCGGGGTTATTTCCGCGTTTCTATCCAATTTAAGACATTGAGCAGTGGCTCATATGGTCAGAAAATAAGCCCACCTTCCCAGACGATACAATGTTGGATATAGCTTTTGGCTATACCCGAGCAAACAATGAGAAATGGACGCTTCTGCCTGACTGAATAGACTGGAATCCTCAGAAGACCAACTGTCGTCGTCTACATCCTGGGGAGGAAACCAATGAAAACGACAAGAACGCTGAAAGGGTTGCTGCTTTCTACCGTAGTACCTTTTGCTAGCTTTGCTGTGACGGCGCAGGACGCCAGCAGCAACACAGCCGATGAAGAGATTGAAGAAATCCAGGTAATCGGTTCCCAGATCAAGGGGGCCTCAATTGCGGGCACCTTGCCGGTGTCCGTGCTTGGCACCGAAGATATCATTGTAACTGGTGCTGCTGATGGTGACGAGCTTTTCCGTTCGATCCCGCAAACCGGTTTTGTGGCTTTCAACGAAAACAGTACAGGCGGTGGCATCAATGGTGCCCGTGGTGACGTAAGCTCCATCAACCTGCGCGCCCTTGGTACCGGTAACACACTGACCCTTATCAATGGTCGCCGGATGGTGTTGCACCCCGGTTTCCAAACCGAAAACCTTGTGCCCGTTGTATCAGCTAACACCAACACCATCCCTGCCTTTGGCGTGAGCCGTGTGGAAGTGCTGCGCGATGGTGCGGCGGCTATTTACGGCGCGGACGCTGTTGCCGGTGTGATCAACACCGTTTTGCAGGACGACTATGAGGGCTTCTCTGTTCAGGGTCGCTTCGGTTTTGCAGATAATACAGGCCGCCAGGACATTAGAATAAATGCCAAGGCCGGTTTTGCGCTGAACGATGGTGCTACGCACATCTCGCTTTTTGGTGGTTACCTTAACCGGAACCGCACAGCTGCGACCGAGCGCTTCTTCTCTGCAACCTCGGACCGCCGCTTTTTTGAAGAGCTGGTTGGTACACCATTTGAGGGTGACAGCCAGTTCCGCAACACGTCTGTCAGTTCACCATTTGGCCGTTTCCGCGCCGATATTCGCATCGACGAAATTGGTGATGATGATTTCCACGTTCAGCCAGCATCTGGCGATTTTGCTGCTAGCTGTCTGGTGGATCGCGGTGACGGTGTTTGTTTCGATAATGGTACCACGCTCGAAGACCCGCTGCGGTATGATTTCGACGTGCGCCGCACCCTGCATTCACCGCGGGACCGCTATAACTTCTTCGGTATGCTGACGCATGAGTTTGAAAATGGCACCGAGTTTTATGCAGAAGCCAGCTACTATCGCGCAACGCTGGAGCAAGCTGGTTCCCATGGTTCTGTGCTCTCGTCCCAGCGGTTTGATATCGCACCAACGGCTTTCTATAACCCGTTTGGCGCGACAACATTGCCGGACGGGTCTCCAAACCCGAACCGTATTGCTGGCCTGACCAATGTGCCAGACGAAGGTGTGGCCATTCAGGTGCGGAACCTTCGCCCGGTTGATGCCGGTCTCAGGATCACAACGGTTACTGATGACAGCTTCCGTGTTCTTGGTGGCTTCCGTGGTAACTGGGGTGAGTGGGATTTCGATACCGCGATCCTCTATTCTGAAGCGACCACAAACGATTCGACCGCAAACCGTATCTCGCTCTCGCTTTTCCAGCAGGCGATCAACCGCACAGATGCCACAGCCTATAACCCGTTTGCAGGCGGTAGCCTGACGGACCTGGCGGGTACAACGGCGCCGGCGAATAGCGAAGCAACCATCGATTCGTTCCGTATCAATGTGACACGGGACAATAAATCAACCTTGTTCCTGACGGATTTCAAGCTGTCGAATGCGAATATCTTCTCGTTGCCTGCGGGTGATGTGGGTTTCGCAACTGGTGTTGAAGCTCGCCGCGAAGGCTTCTTTGATGATCGTGATGACCGTCTGGACGGTACCACCACCTTCACAGACGCCGTTACAGGCAACTTTGTGACAACCAGTGATGTTCTGGGCTCAAGCCCAACACCCGATACATCTGGCAGCCGCTGGGTGCTCTCCGGCTTTGCGGAATTAGCTGTACCTCTGGTTAGCCCAGACATGGATATTCCACTGGTGCAAAGCTTTGATCTTCAGGTTGCGGGTCGGTACGAGGACTTTGAAATCTCCGGCTCTACCTTCAAGCCAAAAGTGGCGGCAGCATGGACGGTCACTGACGGTCTGATGTTCCGCGGTGCCTGGTCAGAAGGCTTCCGTGCCCCTAACCTTGTGCAGATTTTCGATACAGGCATTCGCCGTGTGAATACACGCGATGATCTGGTGATCTGTCAGGCGCGGGTTGAAGCTGGTGACCTTGAAGACCTGGGCGCGTGCCCTGGTGAAGGCGTTGAAAGCGTGCGTTCAGGCACCGAGGCGCTCGAGAATGAAGACACAACTCAATATAATATTGGTGTTGTTTTCGAACCTCAGTTCATCCCGGGCCTGACCTTCACCGCTGATTATTGGCGTGTTGAGCAGCGCGGTATCGTTGGTATTTTTGGTGACAATAACCAGATTGCCCTTGATCTGCTGTTGCGCAGTCAGGGCAGCTCAAACCCGAATGTGATTCGCGGTGCTGTGGACGCTGATCTTGCGGCGATTTTTGCTGCCAGCAGCCTTGCGCCAGCAGGGGAAATCCTCGAGGTTCGCGACCCATACACCAACCTTGATGACCGTGTTGTTGAAGGCTGGGACTTTACTGTTCTGTATCAATTGGACACCGATAATCTGGGTTCCTTTAACTTTGCTTTCAATGCAGCGAAACTGAGCAAGTTTGAACAAACACCCGGGGCCCTTGGTCAGCAGCTTCTGGATGCGATTGCAGCCGGCCAGCTTCCTGACTCTGTTGCTGTTACCGGTATTGGTGATCTTGTTGAGCAGGACGGTCGCCCGGAATGGCGCTTCACGTCCTCTGTGCGCTGGTCTCATGAGAACTGGGGTGCGGGTGTGTTCGGTCGCTATGTTGGTGCCTTCAACGATACCAGTGTTACCCAAAATACCACGGGCGAGTTTTTCCGGGTGGACGACTGGTTCACCGTGAACGCGAACATCTCTTACCGGATTGAAGACGGTATTCTGGATGGCACCCGTGTTCAGCTTGGTATTAACAACGTGTTTGATGAAGATCCACCACTTGCCGATGAAAGCTTTGGCTTCCTGGGCGATGTGCATAACGGTATTGGCCGTTACTTCTTCATCGATTTGCAGAAAACATTCTAATCATTTGGATGGGGGCCTTTGCCCCCATTCTTTTCGCTATGGTTGGCTCAAACATTTGGACCACATAAAAAGGCCGAGACGCATGGCGTGCTCGGCCTTTTCTGTTCGGCTAGTCACTTTTAGGAATATGTAGGGTGTCAAAATAAGTGAGATCAACTCCCCTCGTTTTCCACCAAATTCGTTTCCTTAGTGACACATAAAATGAGGCTGTGCGACTCAATTGATGAGATTATCCTCAATATGCGACGCATAAGATGAGAATATCAAGCCCACCAATAGCATGTACCTTGCCAGCTTGACATATGTTCAACTATGACAGGCTTCGACCCAAAGCGGACTAAACTAATTACTCATCTGCCCTTTAGCTTATTGCCCGGCAATTTTCTTTCTTTAAATGCCTTCAACTCGCTAAATTGTCGAGCTTGGCAGGACGGTAGCAGCTTGCTATACGGCTAAATAACAATGAAAAACAAAAAGATGAGGCATTGTTGCCAGTATTTTTGACCAAGATGGCAAGTGCCAAAGTTGCCTGTTTAGCTCTCCTTTGTCTGTCATCGGGTGTTCGGGGAGTACAGGCAAAAGACTTTCAGGTTCCAGCCCAGCCTCTTGAATCCGCTCTTCTGGAGTTTGCGAAAAAGGCTCGTCTTTCCATCAGTTTTTCTGGTATCGACATGGCCGATATTTCATCACCCGGGGTTCAAAGCGCTAGGTCGAGGTCAGCCGCACTATTGGCATTGCTGGAGGAAACAGGCCTTAGTTTCCGGTTCATTGATAGAAAAACCGTCCAGATATTCAGGCGAGACACGCCCGAGCCTGGGCAGGTTTCCAGTGTAAATGAGCTATATACACCGAATGTTGATTTTATCGAGGATGTCGTTGTAACGGCGACCAAACGCCCGTCGGTCAATTTCGAGTTACCTGTAAGTGTTTCTGGCGTTTCGTCGCTGGTTTTAGATGACCTCGGTGCGTTCGACCTTCAGTCGCTGTCTGGTTATATCACGGGAGTTTCCACTACAAATCTGGGTCCTGGTCGCAACAAGATATTCATTCGTGGCCTGTCTGACGGCCCATTCGCGGATCGTACACAAACGATTGTCGGCATTTATATCGATGAAACCCCTATCAATTACAGCGATACCAACCCTGATATTAGCCTCTACGATGCTGAGCGAATTGAGATAGTGCGTGGGCCGCAAGGCACTTTGTACGGGGCAGGCTCACTCGGTGGGCTTTACCGGATTGTTACCAAAAAACCTGACTTGCGTGAGTTTAGCGGCAAAACACGCTTTGCTATTTCGGGAACGAATGAAGGGGGGACAAACGGGGCATTTGATGCCGTAGTTAATGTGCCAATCGTGACGGACAAACTCGGTGTGCGGATTACTGGCCATGCCGATGTGCGAGATGGATACATTGACGATGTTCTAAGAGATTTGGACAATACCAACGACTTGGAAATATATAGCGCAAGGTCCAATATTCGGTGGAAAATTAATGACAATTGGCTGGTAGACAGCGCATTTAATATTCAAACAATCGAGTATGACGACTCACAGTATTTTGTCGAGGGTTTGGGCGAAAATCAAAAAGCCAACATCCTTGATGAGCCTTATGATGACGACTTTATTCGGGCGGATATAACTCTGAAAGGGCGTATAGGGAACACTCAGTTCACCAGCGCCAGCGCTTATATTGACCGGATTACCACCGAAACCGCTGATGCTTCCAACGGGGCGAGCCTCACACAGGACCTGGTCGGTATTCCATCTGAGAGCTTTCTCAGGGCTTCCCTCTTGGGCTTTGATGACACAGAAGAGTTTCTGGCCCTTCCAGATTCTGATGCCATTGCTTATTTTACCTATAGCGTCATACGAACATTCAGCCACGAAACGCGATTGCAGTCTGATGACAAGAGCCGGTTTCAATGGCTTCTCGGCGGGTTCTATCTTGGGCGGGTGCAAATTATCAACAATTTGATGGCCGTTGCCCCCGACGATTTGGGGCCTCGGGTCGCATTGCTTGAAGCCCGCAGGGAAACAATTGATGATTTGGCTTTGTTCGGCGAGGCGACATATCACCTCTCCGATAAGTTGAGCTTAACGGGTGGGCTTAGATTTTCGCGGAACGTATTTAGTTTAAGGTATGAAAGCCAGTCTGTTTTTGCTGACTCTATTCAACGGCTGGAGCGCGAAGAAGTCACAGAAAGAGTCATCCCCAAAGTGGCTCTCCGGTACGAATGGTCAGACGATATCCAAACGTATGTTCAAATCTCTCAGGGGTATCGTGCTGGCGGCATCAATATTAATACACCGCTTGAAGCTATTTTGGCATCTCAGGAAGACCCACCGGATTTCATACCGGCCCAAATAGTTAACTTCCAGTCAGACACCTTGACCAACTATGAGCTGGGATTGAAGTCATACTGGTTTGACAGGCGACTGGCTGTAAATTTGACCACCTTCTTTGTGGACTGGGCGGATATCCAGTCTGACCAACTAGACCCGGTTGGGTTCTCTTTCATTACCAACGTGGGGAGCGCGCACGCAGTTGGCGTGGAAGCGGAGTTTTCGGCGCGTCTGTTTCCCGACTTTGAATTGAGGGGGTCGTTGTTCTGGAATGCTTCAGAGTTGCAGAATGATAATATTTTCCTTGGTGCACAAGAAGGGGACCGTTTACCCAATATTCCAACAATGACATACAGTCTTTCTGGGCTGTACCAATTTGATTTGCTTAATGACTGGTTGGCAACTCTTACTGTGGACTATGCGTACAAGGGCAGTTCTTCTCTTACTTTTGATGAAGAAAATTCGCCCAGAGTGGGTGACTACGGCATCTTGAATGCAAGGTTTCAAGTGGCAAAAAATAACTGGAAGCTGGGACTTTTTGCGCAAAACCTTACAGACTCCAGGGCCAATACATTTGCATTTGGTAACAGTTTCACCTTGTCGGCAGGCCGCCAGATAGTGCCCCCAAGGCCAGCCACTTTAGGCTTGTTCGTCGAGTATCAATTCTGAGGGCAATTACTCTATTGTATAACTTTCATTGATGATGGAGGTTCAAACCATACAGCTCCGTTCTGACAGAAACGATTTAATTTGTTGGAGCGGGATATGCAGATTATCAGTAGAATTGCCGGGACTTTGGTGATTTTGGCCATTCATGGCGGCCTTGTGGTTGCACAGGATCAGAATGTATTTAAGCCAAAACTCAGCAAGTCGTCCGATTATAATGAATATTGGGAGCAGCAGTTTTTGTTTGAAAACAATGAACTGTTAACAAGCCAGTTCCTCGTTACAAATTTACCTCTCAGCCGCCATCACGGAATCATGTTGGCGTCTTTGAAAGTGCCGGAAAAGCCAGTTGTTATCATCAAGAACGGGCGAGGTAGAAAAGGCTGGCAGAATTCTGAAGATGGCTTGTCACTATCAATTTTTACCCATCAGCTGTCTGACAGATATTCTCGTTATGAAATGCGCCTTGCAAATACTGCGGCGGAAATTGATGTTGATTTCCTAACTCATGCAAGAGCCGTCGAACTGGTCACTGATGGCGACGATAAAGGTTTGCCGGATATCACCCTGTATGTACCCATGGCCTCGGCGGAAGGTCGGTGGCGTGTTGGCCCCGAGCTTACCGGGGATGACAGTTATGGTCAGTGGCAGGAGCTTGGCAGCGGGAACGGGTATGCGCTTCATGTCAGGCAGAATACCAAGCCGAATGCCGGGCTAAAAAGTTGGCATCGGCTAACAAGCCTTTCAAAAACTGATAGTGGTTCATACTTCCCTATCATCCATCATTTCGTGACCCCCGGCGGGGACGAGAGAACGATCCTACTGCTAATACAGGAAGACGGTACCATAAAGCGATTTGACAATGTTACATTCCACCAAAATACCGAGAATGGAAATTGGGGATTTGTCGGACAGGACAAAGATTTGAAAGTGGAAGGCGAAGTTACGCAGAAATTGAAGTTGGAGCAGTTTGACGTAGCTGACCATATGTCTGGTTTGGAAAAGCTGGTGGCGGGTTCTCTGGCAAGCATTCAGCGGGAACGATCACTGGTGCAGTATAGCCTTACGGTTCACAAGGGCGACAATAGTATCACCTCGGCTGGGAAAGCGTTACTGGAGGATATATTTCTAGGTCAGGAAGAAAAAAATAAACGGCGTCGGCGACGGCGCTGATATTGTTCCGCCAGCTTGGTGGGTTCAGTTAAAAGTCTATTGTAAAGCCAATGCCCACCCTTAGCTGGTTGGGCGACCCGGCACTACCGGCAACCAGTGGGCTGTCCGCGAAGCGCCCCAAAAGGCGTTCGTAGGTCACCAGACCAAGAATTCGATAGTCCTCGCTCACATCGTAACGCAGCAATGCGTGGGTTCCAAGTCTTGCCAGGCCACTGCCGATGCTGAATGGCGTTAGCCCTTTGGATGAATCAGAGGCTTGATCTGTGGTAATGCCGAAGTTCGTCTGGGCTGCGCCCGCAGACAGCCAGCGACCACTTAACGCGGCCGCGAATATGAAGTCGCCTTTTTTGAAAAGCGCATGACCTGCCATAGCCTGTATTTGAGTCCCTTGGTTGGCACCAAGCGCTTCCCGCAACTCTATGCTCAACAGCATACGGTCGGTTCTATAGCGGAGGAATGCACCGACTTGAGTTGTGGACTGTATGTTGCCCAGACCAGCCAATTGGGGGTTGCGTGTTTCGCTGCGGCCACCCTTGTAGCGCAGCAATGGGCCAAACTCGAAACCGTCATGATTTATTGCGCTGAAGGAAAGTTGGTTGAAACTCAACCGAAGTCGGTTCTTGAACCTCAGATCGATCAGAGGCGCAGTGCGAAAGCGATAATCGTTGGAGCCATAATAGTCGGGCGTAAACCCAAACCCGGCGCCCAACCGAATGCGTAGGTCATCGCTTTTCACATACTCAGGTATCAATAGGTCAACGCCATCGCGCACCACGTCAAATGTACCGCCTAAAACTGTAGAGCCACCAATCTCACTGCCATTTGCCCCGGAGCAGTCGATTCCAAAAGAGAGAATTGACAGAAAGCATAAACAGGAGAGTTGCCTGCCGCGGTGTCGTTGGTCCATTGACTTTACCCCATTGATTTCGCTTCACCAAAACAACGGAACAAATGTGCGATGACCTCCGAAAAAAAGCCGAGGGTATCAAAAAAAAAGAATATGAATTTTGATTGGTTCGCCAAAGTCACAGCGATAAGTGATTGGTAGCTGTTTAAGGCACTATTGGAACGTTATGAAACTACTGGGGTTGTATCGCGATGTGGGCGTCGTCCACACTGATATTCAAGGATAGGAAACGTGCCAACTGACCAGTCATCGTTACAGCGTCGGAAATTACAAGCGTGCCGGAAAAGAGCTCCCCTTCTATAGAGACATCTACAGAAATAGTCGTTTCAGGGAATAGTTGACCAATCTCGGTGACTACATCAATCAGCGGCGTGTTCTGGAATGCGAGAACGCCTTCTTTCCACGCCCCCACGCTGTCAGTGCTGACCTCGGTCAATATGGGCTGTTCAGAATCTAGCTCGTAAAGAGCGCTTACGCCTGGTTCAATTAGCAGCGGGGCGGTTGTCATGTCACTGTCGACAATTGACTGCACCGATACCAGCCCTTCATTAACCGAAACACGATCAAAACTCTGGGCGCGAACCACTTCGAAACGGGTACCAACAACTTTTATTTGTCGGTTGCCGGTATTGACATAAAATGGTCTGCCTCTGTCGGATACAACGTCAAAGAACGCACGACCTTCCAGTAGGTCAATTGTTCTTTCGCCTGGCTCAAACTCCACCGAAAGCTTGGTATTGGCAAACATGGAAACCCGCGATCCGTCAGCTAGTTTGACTGTGCGAACTTCATCGCTGGTGGAAGTATAATATTGAGAGTTTGCTCTATCGTCGTAAAATGGATTCTGCGTGCCTGTGGCAAAAAACAATAGAGCAATAGCCGCTGCAGATGCACTTACAGTTTGTGGCCAGCCCCAGCCTTCAAATATTTTGACATACCAAGGTGTGCTTGTATCAGCAGCCGAGAGCTTAATTCCTTCGTTTGGAAATGCTGCACGTATGGCATCTTCACTCTTGCCGAGAGCATGATAGGCGGCAGCCACTTTTTCATATGCGGACAGGTTTTTCGGGTCTGCGAGCATCCATTCCATATGGCGAGTGATATCATCATCCGAACAAGTTCCGGATGTCAGCCTTACATGCCATGCTACGGCTTCGTCTTCTATCGACGATTTGATATGTTGACCATCTGTGTCTGTCATCTTCTGCCTGCCAAGCTATCATATAGACGTAAGCACATGCCGACTACCTCCATATTAACTGCTTGTTTCATGTTTTGGGCCTTATTGCAGATAGTGCCTTAATGGCGCGGATCATATGCTTCTCAATTGTACTCTTGGGAATGCCTGTTTGTTTGGCGATCTCTGCATGCGTTAAACCTTCGAAGCGGTGGAGCATAAACACTTGTCGTGTTTTTTCCGGCCAATGTTCGATGGCCTCAAGAACAGTCTTCAGTTCCTGTTTGGCTTTCAGGGCTCGTTCCGGGTCCACGGATTGTTGGGGCGCCAAGTCGCCTTCTGCGCCCGACAAGTTTAGTTTTCCCCAAGCGTCTTCTCTGGCAGCGCGAGCATCACGTTCCCTGACCCTGTCGATAACAAGATTGGATGCGATGCGGGCAAGCAGGGCAGCAGGTGATGCTGTTTCGTCTGGGTCATATTTGTTTTGAAAACGAATAAACGCCTCTTGGACGATTTCTTCAGCCTCACCAGCGTCTTTAATTTTTGCTGCAACGAACCTCACAAGAGGCCCTTTTTGTAGGCGAAAGAGGTCTTCTAAAGACCGATCTTGAACGCGTGTTTCGCGTTTGGAAGACGTATTTTTTTTCACCCAGTCAAACATGGAGTGAACCTAGTAAAAACCCACCTCTTTGGAAACAGATAGTTTCGACAGCTGGAATAAGAGCATATTTTTTTTAATTTTTTTTTGGAGGTATGTCGAAAGGTACTTCGTTTTCATCATCAGACACACAGCCACTCTGGAGATTAAAAATGAAACCAACAAAAAAAACACCCATCAATGTAGCAATCATTGGGATGGGAAATTGTGCAAGTTCGCTTGTGCAGGGCATCTACTATTATGGTGCAGCGCAAAACAAAGATGCTTCCGGTCTGATGCATGAAGAGCTGGGCGGGTATCTTCCATCCGATATTGCAGTAACCGCAGCATTCGATATCGATCGTCGCAAGGTGGGTAAGGACGTTTCAGAAGCATTGTTTGCAGAACCAAACTGCACAGAGGTATTTTGCCGCGATATCCCAACGCAGAATGTCATAGTTAAAATGGGTGCCGTTTTGGACGGTTATTCAGACCACATGGCAAACTATCCTGATGAGCGCCGGTTTTTACCGCTCGATGCTCCTCAGCCCTCAAAAGCGGACGTGGTACGAGAGCTGAAAGCTGCCAATGTCGATGTTATGATGAATTACCTTCCCGTTGGTAGTCAGAAGGCAACGGAGTTTTATGCTGAATGCGCGCTTGAGGCCGGTGTGGCGTTTGTTAATAACATTCCGGTTTTCATTGCCAGCAACCCCGTATGGGCAGATCGCTTTAAAAAAGCAGGAATCCCAATTATTGGTGATGACATCAAGGCGCAGCTCGGGGCCACTATAGTGCATCGTGTATTAACGGACCTGTTTGCCAAACGTGGTGTCGCAATGGACCGGACCTACCAGTTGAATACTGGCGGCAACACCGATTTCCTCAATATGAAAAACCAGGACCGTCTGGCATCTAAAAAAACATCTAAAACAGAGGCGGTTCAGTCGGTCGCTGCAAACCGAATTGAAGACGAAAACATTCATGTTGGTCCGAGCGATTACGTTGCGTGGCAAAACGATAACAAAGTGTGCTTTTTGCGAATGGAAGGCAGGCTTTTTGGTGATGTTCCCATGAACTTGGAACTTCGTTTGTCTGTTGAAGACTCGCCAAACTCGGCAGGAGTTGCAATTGACACAATTCGCTGTGCCAAACTTGCGCTAGACCGTGGCCAGGCAGGCATTGTTGAGGGGCCATCGGCGTTCTTCTGTAAACATCCACCGATCCAGCATACCGATGATGAAGCGCGTATGATGACCGAAGCATTCATTGCTGGCAGGTTGAAAGCGGTGCCGACGACATCTGGAATGCGGGAGAGAGAAGCTGTGGCTGTGTAACGGCATCCCTCTACCCCTAGACTCTCTGTGGCCGATAGTTCTTGAGTTCCCCCGTCACAGAGAGTCTTCCCTATATTGGAAGCATCATGACTATCACATCAGCAAACCAATCGACTGATCCGATTAAAGAACCTCACGAGTATGGGCGACCACAAACCATTGAGGACGCGTCAAATCGTTACATCATTCACCCCCTGTCGGATCTTGTTGTTCAAGGCGCAATCAAAATAGGAGTTTCCCCCAACTTTGTATCGTTTCTTGGATTAGCGTGCGGATTCCTGGCGGGCGTTCTTTATTATTACCTGCCACAGCCCGGCTATGTGATAAGTGCTTTCCTGCTTATGGTTGCCTGGCATGTCTTTGATGGCGCAGATGGCAGGTTGGCAAGGGCCACGGGGAAAACCAGTGCTTTTGGTCGGATTATAGATGGCATATGCGATCACCTGGTTTTCGGTTTCGTCTATATTGCTTTGGCGCTGCATCTTGTTGAAACAGGTTACCCACTTTCTGTGTGGTGGCTTGTGGTGGGCGCCGGTGTTTCGCATGCTATTCAAGCAGCCGGATATGAAGAGCGTCGGCAGAAATATCAGCGGCGTACCGACGGAATTGGCAGAAAGCAGGTGCAAGATACCCTTCTAGTCGTAAATGGAAAAAAATCCTTTTGGGCCAGTCTTTATGACGCGGGACAAACATTGGTCTCAGGCGGTGACTATGGCTTGGATAATCGCCTTGAGGAATTGCGAACAAAGAATCCCGAAAAAGCAAAGGCGATCGTGGAACACACCACATCTATGGTTCGTTCATGGGGCATTTTGAATGCAAACAACCGCACGCTACTTATTTTTATTGCGGCTTTACTGGGCCAGCCCGCTCTATACTATTTTGCATTTGAACTCATTGTCCTCAATTTTGTTCTGTTCTTGTTAATGTACGCGGAAAGGCAACAGGAAAAGATGTTGCTGCTTGAAAGCTATGAAAGCTGATTAGATGGTCGCTCTAGACGACTTTCGAGATATTTTTCGAGGAGCTTTGGCATCGCTGGGTGGTTTTGGCGGCAGAATGCTGGCTCGGTTGACCCTGATGATTGTTGCCGGTCAGCTCTATGGTGCTGGTCCGTTGGGCGTTCTGGGCCAGGTCGCTGCCCTCATTGAAATTCTGGGGGCCATTGCCGTCCTCGGTCTGCGCCGAAGCCTGCTCGACATGCTCAGTGCTGCGTCGAAGCGTGGTGATAGTATCGAGCGCTTGGTCAAGCAAGCGTTGCTCACAAGCTTTTTTCTGGCTGCTGTGTCATCCCTATTCCTCGGTTTTGCATGGCCCTTTCTGTTTCCGGATATTGATATGCCGGGCATTCTTTATGTGGCTATACCCAGTATTGCTTTTGCCGATGTTGCGGGTACGGCGGTCCGATTCAAGCGTGTTATCAAGTGGGAGGTGATAGCTCGGTGTATCTTTGAGCCTTGGACCTTTCTTGCCATGGCAGTGATCTTATATGGCTTGGGTTTCAATGAAACGGCTTTGCTTGTCGCCTATTCTTTGTCGCTGGTTGCTGCGGCTATCGGGATTCTCGTCGGGTGTTATTTGGCGTTTGACTTGAAGGCGTTGATTCTGGCCCCCGTGAAGATGAAGAGCCTTATGGTGGTTTCCCGGAAAAGCTTTCCGGTTGGTGTTACCGATGTCGGGATCATGATGTTCCGGCGCTTTGATATTCTCATTTTGTCCGTTTTCGCCAGCCACGAAGCCACCGGCATATATTATATGGCGCAGCAGATTGTAACAGTGCCCCATAAAATCCATCAGTTGTTCGAACCCATGATGTCGCCTGTGCTCGCCAAATTGCACCATGATTCAGGTAAAGAGGCGATCAGGGATACTCTTAAGCGCGTTTGTCGCTGGGTTTTTTCCTTGCAACTGGCATTGACCGTTCCGTTCGCGATTTTTGGCTCTTTTATCCTCGGTATTTTTGGCAACGAATTTGAAGCCGGTGTATTGGTGCTGGCATTTCTTTTGGTTGCTGAGCTGATGGATGGGAGTTTCGCTTTGACGGAAACCCCTCTGGTGTTTGCTACGCCGAAAATCCCCCCCATTCTGATAATGTCGACTCTAGCGGTGGAGTTTGCTGCAATCGCAATACTGACGGGTATGTTGGGTGTTGTTGGTGCTGCTATTGGCTTTGCCGTGGCAATGCTGTTTCTTGCGGCAGCACGTCTCTATGTTCTTGAAAAATATTACCAAATAGCTCTACTGGATAGAGCTTTTTTGTGGCCGACGGGCTTTGCTTTTCTTGTTGGGGGCCTGTTGTTGCCTTTGTCGCACTATATCCAGCCGGAGCAGCATACTATCGCTGGCCTTACGATTTTTGGCGCGATAACAGTGTTCTTGCTGCTCCTGCATACCTATGGTCTTACTGAGTCAGATAAGTCACTTCTGAAAAAACTGCGATCTAGCTAGTTTGTAACCACCTTTGTGCCATTTCGTACATGTCTGGGCTATCGACATCGATCCAGAAGCTGTCGCTCACGTCAATGCCAACGGCTTGTTTTTGGGCTGCAAGCACTTTCATGCCCCCTGATATGGAATAGTCCTGGTTGGTGGAGCCACTGGCTATAATGGCATCGAACAAGGCAGGATTAGCAGAAAAAACACCCGTATCAAAAGCATCGTATTTTTCGATTTCTTTGCCAATATCCTTGATATGCAGACCATTTGTGCAAACGCGGGTCACGTCATCCAAATCAACATATGGGTTCGATAGTCGCCTATCAATGGCGAGGCCAACTTGATTGGGGGATAGATCAAAAGCCTGAAGGCGATGATAAAGGCTGGTTTCGACAACATGATCACACATGGTAAGGAAGAACGGGCCATCCAGGGTGTTTTCTGCGGCTAAAACGGACAGGCCATTTGGCTTTTCGAAGTCAGGGTTAAAGAGCGTTTGAATGTGCCAGCCATGTTTGTCCGAAAGTCCCTGCAAATGAGTTTCAAGGGTAGCAGCTTTGTATCCTGTCACCACGGTTGCGCGTTTTATGCCTGCCTCGAAGGCCGTGGCTAAAGCTCTTTCAATTAGGGACATGCCCACCAGGTCCACCAGAGGCTTCAGGTTTCCTTTGGCTCGCAAGCGAGTACCCTTGCCGGCAGCAACGATCAACAGATCTTCTATCATTTTCTTTTAGCTTTCAGTTGAGGTGGCCTTGCTGGCCCCTAGTTTATTTACAAGTATGTCGAGGAGAGCAGGCAACAATGTCCATGTAAGGATTAGACAAAGCCCGAAGCCGATCAGAGCTACTGCCCCCATGGAGCGGAGCCCCCCCATGGAAGCAGTTATCAAGCCCCCAAATCCGAGCAGTGTTGTCAAAGTAGTAATGGATGCGGCTTTTCCCGTGGTTGCCATGACCTGCAACAGACCTTCCCGGCTTTCCTGAAAGCGCGATAATATATGCACGCCGTTATCCACGGATATCCCGATTATTGAAGGCAGAATGACCATGTTGATGATGGAAAGCGGTATGTTGAACAGTGCCATGACAGCCAAGGTCAGGATCATGCCAATCAGCGTTGGTAAAAGTACTATTGCCGCGGCGATAAAGGACCGAAAGAACACAAAAACAATAAGGAACGTCGCACTTGCAACAAGTGTGATGGCCCGTATTGCATCCGCCTTCATAAGGGCGAGCATTTCAACAAACACAAACCCTTCGGACGCAGGGTAATAACTTTTGCCATCAATCTTGAAGTGTGCGGCATCATCATAGAATTGCCGGGCAAGGTCAGCGTCATCCATGGTTACCGAGTTGTAGATATATACAAGATAACCGGGTTCGCTCTCGTTTCCGAGAAAAATGCGTTTCATTCCTGGCGGCAATTCTTCGGATTTCAACAGATCAATATTCAGGTATCTGCTGGCATTTGCGAGTTCTGCCGGGATTGTCTCGCCTTTATCCGTTTTCTCCCACATACGGTTGATAATAGCCAACCGTTCTTTCTGTGCCTTTTCGTCAGGTACAAAACTTCTGATACTGGTGACCTGTGCGATGGTTGGGGTGTCCAAATCCTGTTCTGTGTAGGATTTGAAGTAATCCTCGATTTTCTTCACTTCTTCCAAGGTGTCGACGACAAGCACTGCCCGATCGTGGCCGCCCTTGAATATGCTTTTAGAGGTGTTTGCTGCCCATAGGTGGTCGTCGGATTTTGCTGCCTGGATGTTTTTGAAGTTCTTCTCAAAGCTGACAAAGGGCGCGATGGTGGATGCCATACCTGCTATGGCCGCAATGACAAGAACTGTCGCCCCGGGTTTGGCCAACACTGTTGCCGCGATTGACCGCCCTCCGCCTGTTTCATTTTTATTCGCTCTCTGCCAGCTTACATGTTTTTCAACGACACTGAGTAAGGCGGGGAAAAAAGTGTACATGGCCAGATAGATCAACAAAATCCCGGTTCCGGCAATAAAACCAAATTCGCGGAATGCTCGGAACTCGGTTAGTGTGAGCGCGAGAAAACCAATGGCGCTTGTTAAGCCTGCGATGATTGAGGCACGCCCCGTCTGGCCGATGATGGTTGCGATGGCGTTTATATGGTTTGTGCCTTCAGAACGAGCTTCCAGATAACGACTGAAATTATGGATGCCAAAGTCAATGCCCAAACCAAATAGAATAAGCGCGAGAAAGATCGTGATCAGATTTAAGCCTCCGATGACAATAGCGGCCAGCCCAATGGTCCAGATGATGCCAGTGGTAAGTGGCAGAATTATCAAGGGAATAGCGATAAATTTTCGGTAATAAATGGCCAGAAGCGCAAGAATGAGACTAATTGAGCTTGCCAGACCAACCTTAACATCATTGATTACGGCGTCGAACTGCGAGACCTTGTTGCGTATGCGACCTGCGATGCCAACCTTTAACCCCAGCCTGGGGTCATTTAGCTCCAGCACTCGAATGACTGTCGCAACATCATCAATCATTGCCTTCGCTTGTGCCAAGCCTTCGTAACCAGGCCGGGGCCATATAACCAGCGCCTGAGCCCGGCCATTATCGGACACGAAACGTTTCTGTGTTTCTACCGGCTTTAGCAGTTCAGATCGTATATCGGGATCACCGGGCGTTTCAGCGGAGGGCATTTCAGCATCAGGGGGAGTGCTCTGTGCTGTGATCCCTTTTTCTATCAAATTTACCTTGATGGGGATTCCGGTCTCTTTGTGGAATTCTTTTGTGAAATTGCCGAGCATTTCCTGTTCAAGCCTATGTTCCACCTTTTCCAGCTGCGTCACATCAAGACCGAGAAGTTTGTGCTCTTCAAGTTTGGAAATATCTTCGAAATATTGTGCGCTTTCACTCCAGGGCAAGCGCCGGATGACAGCTTCCAGTATGAACAAGGCGTCTTCTATTTGCGTTTTGTTATCGCCTTCAATGATGACCTGAATAGAAGCAAAGCTGCCTGTTTTCTTCAGGGCTTTTTGCAAGTTAATGACGCTATTGGCCCCCTCTGGCATTAATGCTTCAAGTTTCGTGGAAACCGAAAGGTTTGTGGCAGCCGAAAGAGCCAGCAGCAACAGGCCAAATACAATTGCAATAATGATCCAGCGAAAACGTGTAATGATTAGCGCTGCTTTTATGGCTTGGTCATTGCTCACGGCAAAATCTCGGTTGGCACTTTTCTTGTTTTATTCGACGGAAAGATCGTTTGATGCCTCCACTAAGGGAGGCATCTTTCTCTATTCAGCTTTGTTTCTCGATGGCCATCAAAACACGATATTTATGTTTGAAAGGTCGCTGTTCGATAGCCCGGGCAGGAAGATACTGTTGCCTCCACCGGTATCGATCATGATACCTGATAGACCATTAACCGTTGTTTCGGACGTTGCGGCTTGCACGCTATTGACATCAGTAAAGTCCGTGGTCGTTGATTGCAGGTTCAATGCATCTTCGGTGATAGAGAAGTCCGTCACGGTGTCATTGCCGCTATTGGCAAAGAAGATAAATGTGTCGGCCCCCGAGCCACCAGTGAAGGTATCGTCACCCTGACCGCCATAGATTGTGTCTGCTCCTGCGCCTCCGTCCACTGTGTCGGTCCCGACGCCGGTAAATATTTGGTCGTTACCTGCGCCACCGGCTACACTGTCATTGCCACCGGAGGCAAATATCTGGTCATCGCCATCACCAGCGTTGATATGATCATTTACACCTGTGTCAGCGCCGTCATTTTTGCCGCCATATATGATGTCATTGCCGGCCCCGGCTTCGATAGTGTCATCGCCTGTGCCGCCGCCAATAATGTCGTTGCCTGCTGCACCAAAGACCAAGTCGTCACCCGTACCGGCAAACAAAGTGTTCGCGGCTTGGCCACTGGTAACCTCCTCGCCTCTGTCGTAGGTGCCGTTACCCGACGTGTCATTGAAGCCATTTCCAATCAGTGTATCGTTGCCCGCACCGCCAAACAGGGTGTCGGCACCATCTGATGCCAGCGCGTTGCCCTCGGCGGCCAGGCCAGATACGGCAGCAGAACTGGTGCCATCGCCAATGAGAAGGTCACTTCCTGCGCCGCCGCCAATGATATCACCGCCTTCTCCGCCAATAATGGTGTCGTTGCCATCATCGTTTGCACCGGCGAATATCTGGTCTGCACCCGCACCGCCCGACACCTTGTCCGCACCCGGTCCGGCAGAAACGAAATCATCACCATTGCCACCATTGATGACATCGCTTCCAGCTTCACCTCTCAGCGTGTCATTGCCGCCATTGCCATCAATAGTGTCGTTGCCGCTGGTTCCAGTGATGCTGTTGGCGTTTGCATTGCCAGTTAACGCATCATCCCCGTCTGTTCCGTCCTGGGCAGCACTGGTGATATTACTACCTACAGCAATGGTTGCCGCTTGGTAGTTTCCGTCAGGAATAACTGTTGGCAAGGAAAACTGCGGGTTGGTTAAAATGGAAAACAGCGCAGGGTCAGTGCTTTCCACCAACGCGCGGGTGTTCAGTGTCCATTCCTGTTGAATCTCCTGGAGGCGACCCTGGCCGCTTTGGGCACCAAGGATGGAGGTGAGGCCCCAGTAGGTGTATTCTGCAACCTGGCAGGCATAGTCACAGGTCTGATCATCATAGGTGTACCAAGCCCCTGCAGGGTAGCTTTTTCGCTTGCCAATTTGTCTACAACCGCTTGATTGTCGGGTACTCCGTCACCATTGTTGTCCAGATACTGCGCAAGTATGTTGGCTGCATGAATTAGATTGGCGTCAGGGGTTTCTGCGGTTCCGCGAACAGTTACACCGAATACCGTGATTGATTTTGGAAAAGTGGTTTCTATCGATTGGTTTTGCATGTTGTACCTATTCCGGTTCGTTGTTTTCCAATTTGCAACCGTGGACCAGACCTCCCCCAATGGATTGGGCACGGATACATAAGAGACGGAATAAGCTGCGCACCACCTCCACGCGGGTTCGTAACAATAGGAATTTTAGGAAATATCTGGCAATTGACGGCTAAATTTCAGAGGACTCTGCAAGGAAAACCAAGCAGGACTATGACCTTATATTAGGAACGTCTGCAGTTGGCCGAAGAATGTTCATCCAAGTAACGAATGAATATCGAAAATATCAACGGCGATTGCTGTAGGGTCAAATAGGATTGAAACAGCGTTTTTGCGCATTTTTGCGACACTCAATAATTCCTAATGATGTAAAAAATGGCCGTTTTTCTCAGAAAACAGCCATTCCTATTTTCACTTTATGTGTCGCTGAGTCTTACTTTATGCGTCAAAATTCTCATCTTATGTGTCGCACTACAAATAATAAGTCTGCTTATACATCCAGATTGGCGACAGAAAGGGCGTTGTCCTGAATGAAGTTCCGGCGCTCTTCAACAACGTCGCCCATCAGTTTGGAGAATATCTCGTCTGCTGTATCCGCTTCTGTCACCTTCACTTGCAGCAGCGAGCGTACCTCAGGGTCAAGCGTGGTTTCCCAAAGTTGATCCGGGTTCATTTCACCCAGTCCCTTATAGCGCTGGGTCGACAGGCCTTTGCGCCCAAAGGACAGGAGAAGCGCGAGCATTTCAAGCGGTGTGCCAACACTATGGCTGTCATCCTTGCGGGTAACGGTCGCGGGTTTTTCAAACAGGCCGCGTATTTCCTGCATGCGTTTATGCAGCTTGCGGGCTTCCTGGCTTTCAATCAGGTGCGCGTCAATCCGGTGCATGTCGATCACGCCGCGTACTTCCTGTGCAAAGCTATAGCCACCATCTTCGGTGACATCTGCTGACCAACCAGCAGCTTCCGGGCCATCAGCAAGCATATTCATATGCTCTGCAACCGCTTCTCCCACCTTGCGCCGGGCGTCATCATCATTACATAGCGCTACATCGAGCCCGCCAAACAGGCCGAGCATTTCGATAAGCGATTTGTTGTAACGGATCGGCATGGCACCAATCAGTGCCTTGATGGCGCGGGCTTCTTCGGCCAGATGCTTGATCTCTTCGCCTGCGTGCTGCGCGCCGGTTCCATCGGTCACCACCACTTCTGTGGTGCCCATGTCGAGTAGGTAATCGTCAAGTGCTTTGTCATCTTTCAGGTAAACCTCTGATTTGCCGCGCCCAACCTTGTAAAGGGGTGGCTGCGCGATATAGAGGTGGCCCGCTTCAACAATTTCCGGCATTTGCCGATAGAAGAAGGTCAGGAGGAGCGTGCGAATATGCGCGCCGTCCACGTCCGCATCGGTCATAATGATGATCTTGTGGTAGCGAAGTTTTTCCATATTGAAATCTTCGCGCCCGATCCCGGTGCCAAGGGCTGTGATCAGGGTGCCAATCTCATTAGATGCCAGCATGCGGTCAAACCGTGCGCGCTCCACATTCAGGATTTTACCGCGAAGTGGCAAAATCGCCTGATTTTTACGGTTACGGCCCTGTTTTGCAGAACCACCCGCAGAATCACCCTCCACGATAAACAGTTCAGAAAGTGCCGGGTCACGTTCCTGACAGTCAGCCAGTTTGCCGGGCAGGGACGCGATATCAAGCGCACCCTTGCGGCGCGTCAGCTCGCGTGCCTTGCGGGCTGCCTCGCGCGCGGTGGCGGCGTCGATAATTTTCTGGACGATGTTTTTGGATTCGCTCGGATGCTCGCCGAACCATTCCGCAAGTTTTTCGTTCACCAAGCCTTCAACAGCCGGGCGCACCTCAGAGGACACAAGCTTGTCTTTGGTTTGGCTGGAAAACTTGGGATCTGGTACTTTGACCGATAGCACAGCCGTTAGTCCTTCGCGGGCGTCATCGCCTGAGAGCGATACTTTCGCCTTCTTGGCAAGGCCGCTTTCGTTCACATAGCTATTGATGGTACGTGTCAGTGATGCACGGAACGCAGCAAGGTGCGTACCACCATCCCGCTGCGGGATGTTGTTGGTGAAGCACAGAACATTCTCGTGATAGCTATCGTTCCACTGTAGGGAGAGTTCGGTTGTGATGCCGTCTTTCTCGCCTGTAATGGTGATCGGGTCGCCGATCAGGCTGTTTTTGTTGCGGTCCAGATAGTTCACGAACGCTGTGATGCCGCCCTCATAGAACAAGTCTACATCCTGCACATCGGCATGACGCATGTCTTTCAGCTGGATATGCACGCCCGAGTTCAGGAACGCCAGTTCGCGGTAACGATGCACAAGTTTATCGAAATCAAACTCGATAAATTTGAAGGTGCTGATTGCAGGCAGGAAAGTAACCTCGGTGCCTTTCTTGCCGTTTGCGTCACCCACAACAACCAGGTCTTCAATCGGTTCGCCATTTTCAAAGCGCATATAATGCTCTTTGCCGTCGCGCCAGATACGCAGTTCGAGCCAGTCTGAGAGTGCGTTCACAACGGAAACACCCACGCCGTGCAGACCGCCCGACACCTTATAGCTGTTTTGGTCAAACTTACCGCCAGCGTGCAGCTGGGTCATGATCACCTGCGCGGCGGACACGCCTTCTTCCTCGTGGATATCGGTTGGGATACCACGCCCGTTATCGGTGATAGAGCAACTACCATCCGGATTCAGTGTCATGGTCACAAGGTCACAGTGGCCAGCAAGCGCCTCGTCAATGGCGTTATCCGAGACCTCGAACACCATATGATGCAGGCCGGAGCCATCTTCCGTGTCACCGATATACATGCCCGGTCGCTTGCGAACCGCATCAAGCCCTTTTAGGACCTTGATCGAATCAGCGCCATATTCATTTTCTTCTTCGAGCATTTCTGGTGTATCGCTCATGGTGTCGTTCCTTGTTGATCCAACTCTAGACAGCGCACGGCTGGATCACGCCGTGTGCCACATCAAAAAATTCAGCTTTGCCCATCAGGGACTTGAATAAACTGCGGTCTGTGCCGGTTAGCCAGCATTGGCTACCAAGGGCTGCAAGCTCATCAAAGAGTGCTGCGCGCCGGTCACTGTCCAGATGGGCAGTGACCTCATCCATCAGCATGAGGGGGGCTTGGCCCCTAAGCGCGATTTGCAGCCGTGCGTTAGCGAGGATAAGGCCGATCAGCAGCGCTTTCTGTTCACCTGTGGAACACAGGTCTGCCCGCATGTTTTTACCTGCATGCGTAACGATAAAATCAGTTTTATGAACCCCTGAAGAGGTGCGGCCTGCCCGTGCATCAAGGGCTCGCTCAGATGCCAGCAGGTCGCGGTAGGCAGCCTCAACGTCCACTGGTTGCTCACCGTCTGCAAGCCTTGCTTCAATCCAGCCATCCAGCGCAAGCAGCGCTTTTGGAAAGGCGCTGTCAGCAGCAGCTGCAATCTGGCCTGCGATTTGGCCTGCAAATTCAAGCCGGGCGACCGCAACCGCAACAGCGTGCTCTGCCATACGGCCTTCAAGCGCGCTGAGCCATGTACCATCAGCGGATAGGCCCTGTTCGCCCAAAAGGCGGTTCCTGTCCCGCATGGTGCGTTCAAATGCGCTTACCTGCCGGCTGTGGTCTGGGAACAAGCCAAGTACGAGCCGGTCGAGGAAGCGCCGCCGGGAGGACGGCCCTTCGATAAAGAGCCTGTCCATCTGCGGGGTGAGCCAACTGATGCACCAACGGTCCCCGAGCACACTTGTGTTCGAGGATTGCTCGCCGTCAATGCGCACAATGCGCCGCTGCGCAGGCTTTGTGCCTTCGCTGCCTGTGTCATTGGCGGCGCGGGCAGGGTCTTGCCCTGTGCCTACTTTCACCGTCTCACAGAGGTCGTCTTGCCTCAGCTCTAGCCGGAGCGCCACAGACCATGGCCCGCCACCAACCCGGCCAACATCTGAAAGGCTCGCGCCTCTGAGCCCACGGCCCGGTGCTGCATAGCTGACGGCCTCGAGCACATTGGTTTTGCCCGCACCATTATCGCCGGTGAGCACCACCATGGGCTGCTCCCCTGCCAGTTCAAGCTGGCTTGCAGTATATGATCGGAAGTCGGTCATCATCAGGCGTGAAACAAAAATCTTCTCGTGCGCGTTGGTGTTTGATGCGTCGTGGATATGTGCGCCACGGGTATGTGTGTCTGGGGAATGTACGCCCTGACCTTGAGCCGCAGGCTTGTTGCCAGCGGCAAGGTCATGTTGGTTGGGCGCATTGTTCATCAAACAGGATATTCCCGGTTACAGATAGGTTTGGCAGATACCCAAACCGCTACTCGTCGGCAACAAACAGGTGTGCGGGCACACATTGTGTACCCGCAAAACCGTTAAACACGCATTGGCATCAATACGTAGAGGGCACCTTCGTCCATCAGGTCCTTGAGGACAGTAGGCGCAGATGGGTCCGCCAGATGAACTTCAACCATATCACCTTCAATCTGGGCCAGAATGTCCATCAGGTACCTGCTGTTGAAGCCAATTTCCATGGCGTCAGAACTATAGGCAGCGGCCAGTTCTTCGCGGGCGGTGCCGCTGTCTGGACTGTTGACCGACAGCTTGAGAGTATCTTCAGCCAGAGAAAGCTTCACAGAACGTGTTTTGTCCGAACTGATGGTGGACACACGATCAACCGCCTGGGAGAAGAGACGACAGTCGATTTCCATCATCTTGTCGTTCCCTTTCGGGATAACCCGGCTGTAGTCAGGGAAAGTGCCATCAATCAGCTTGGACGTGACCACGGTATTGTCGAAGCTAAAACGCATTTTGGTATCTGACAGGGCGACGATTACGTCCCCTTCATACTCGTCGATCAATTTGCGTACTTCCTGAACGGTTTTGCGCGGCACAATGATGCCCGGCATGCCGGTTGCGCCTTCTGGCACATCCTGTTCCACTTGTGCCAGCCGGTGGCCATCTGTTGCGACAGCCCGCAGGGTGGAGCCGGCATCGCCGTTTGCCACATGCAGATATATACCGTTCAGATAATAGCGTGTTTCTTCCGTTGAAATCGCGAAACGCGCCTTGTCTATCAGGCGCTTCAGTTCCTCGGCCACGATACCAAACCTGTGCGGCAGGTCGCTTTCGCTCATGGCCGGAAAATCTTCCTTGTCGAGGCAAGCAAGCGTGAAACGAGAGCGGCCAGCTTTCACCACCAGCCTGTCACCGTCTTCAAGTGTCAGCTCCACTTCCGATCCGTCAGGCAATTTGCGAGCAATATCAAACAGAGTGTGCGCTGGCACTGTTGTCGCGCCCGGCTGCGCCACTGCGGCACCGGTGCGTTCAATGATTGATATATCAAGGTCGGTCGCAGTCATGGCGATACCATCGCCTTCTGCTTCGATCATTACGTTTGACAGGATAGGAATGGTGTTGCGGCGTTCAACAACTGATTGGACGTGCCCTAGAGTTTTGAGAAGGGAATTCCGTTCGATGGTGAATTTCATGAAAATATCTTCTTGTCTGGCTGCAATTAACGGCTGCCTGTTTGATGGCACCTGAAGCTTGCTTTGCCTCTCCCCCGAGACGTGCGTTTACAAGCCTGGATTTGGCCCGTCGGTACCCCCTAACTAGGCTTCCAGCAACAATAGCGGTTTTCGGGGTAAAACCAAACGAAAAAGCGCCAAAATTGCCGCTTTTTTTTCAGTTAAGAATCATTGATTTTCTGCCGAGTCGCAAGCCGCTGGAACGCTTAAGCTTTTAGGCTTCTTGAAACGCTGCAAATACTGGAGGTTTAACCCGCCAGCAAACGTGTAAGGCGCGTGATATCCTCATCAAGCTGGCTGTCAGCCCGGATCAGGTCTTCAATCTTCCTGACGGCGTGCATTACCGTTGTGTGGTCGCGTCCGCCGAACCGCCTGCCGATCTCTGGCAAGCTTCTGGAGGTTAACTGCTTCGAAAGATACATGGCAACCTGTCGCGGTCGTGCAATCACGCGTGAGCGCCTCTGTGACAGCATCTCTGCAAGGCGCAGATTATAGTATTCCGCCACGCTGCGCTGGATTTCGTCAATCGTTACCTTGCGGTCATTCGCCCTGATCAAATCCTGCAGCACGTCACGGGTCATTTCCATGGTGATTGGACGACCGACAAGGGTGGCGTACGCCATAACCCTGTTCAGTGCGCCTTCAAGCTCTCGCACATTCGAGATTATGCGCTTTGCCAGAAACTCCAGCACTTCAACAGGCACGTCAACGCCGGGCACCTGATCAGCTTTGGACTGCAGGATACCAAGCCGCAATTCATAGTCAGTTGGGTGAATGTCAGCCACAAGCCCCCAGCCGAGGCGTGAGATGATACGATCTTCGATGCCTTCGAGGTCTGTCGGCGACCTGTCGGCAGTGATCACAAGTTGGCAGCGATTATCGATCAGCGCGTTGAAAGTGTGGAAAAATTCTTCCTGTGTGCTGTCCTTGTTGGCGATAAACTGAACATCATCAACCATCAACACGTCAGCTGCGCGGAATTTCTGTTTAAAGGCATGGGTGTCTTTGAAGCGGATCGCAGAGATAAATTCGAACATGAATTTTTCCGCGGACACATAGGCCACTTTCTTTTGTGGTGCACGGCGCTTCACTTCCCATGCAATGGCATGCATCAGATGAGTTTTGCCAAGGCCAACGCCGCCATGCAGGAAAAGCGGGTTGAAGGATACTTCATCACTTTCTGCAATGCGTTTTGCAGCAGCATAGGCAAGCTCGTTTGACTTGCCGACAACAAAACTATCGAAGGTGTATTTTGGGTCCAGCGCGGCTTTCTCGTCATCAGCGGTCGACGCTGATGTGTCAGGGCCTGCTTGCTCTGAAGTCCGGTTAATGGCCTGGGCTGGTGTTGCTGGAACGGCCCCTTTGGCGGCAAGACGAATGCTCAGGCTTTTCACTCGGGCATCTTCCGCATGGAAAAAATCCATCAGACGTGTGCCGTAATTGCGCTGAATCCAGTCGCGTACAAATTTGGTTGGCGCGGTCAGCTCCACTGTGCCGCCGTCCAGCCCATTATAACCCAGTTGCCCTAGCCAGGTTGTATATGCCTCTGTGCCAAATTCTTTCTGAAACTTGTTGCAGACACGAGTCCATGATGACTCGCCTGCCTGTTGAAGATTGGCTACAGCACCCCCAGTTGCCCCCATGTTTTCAAACTCCCCTTCCGACATCGGAATTTATTCTCCATTATCGAACGCTACTGCGCCGCTTATTCCGAAATTTATGTCCATTGCCCGCCCTGAAGAGCCACAGACAGTCGTGCTTGTTTACCTGAGCCATCATCCCTCCTGGCCCGGGTCACAGCAAAATCTTCCTTATGGCGCAAACATGCACCAAGCTCGTTTTGCTATGCTCAAAGTCGATGGCGATATCCCCCACACAGCCATGCACAGGATATCCGCGGACAGTCCCAAATCTGGGAGGATGGTTGCCCACAAGACCCACCGAGGTCAGACGGCTAGATTACATAGCGCTATGGGGGTCAGCAACTGAATCTATCACTTGACACAAAGTTCAAGATTCAGCCTATGGCCTGAATCAGCGTGGGACACAATATGTGGTTTGGGGTCCGATAGGCACAAGATATGTGCTCTTTTTGTTCCCATAATCGTCAACAACAAAAAAGGCCGCTTTAGATTGAAGCAGCCTTTTTAATTTTATAAACCCTGTTTCGCAGCCGCGAATCGGGACCGTGTTAGGCGATTGCTTTTACGCGGGCCGCCAGACGGGAAACTTTGCGAGATGCTGTCTTCTTGTGCATCACGCCTTTGGTCACGCCGCGCATGATTTCAGGCTGAGCAGACTTGAGAGCATCCGCAGCAGAAGATTTGTCGCCAGATGCGATTGCTTCCTCAACCTTCCGAATGAAGGTGCGGATGCGGCTCACGCGCGATTTGTTGATCACAGCGCGGCGGTCGTTACGGCGAATGCGCTTTTTGGCCTGTGGTGAATTTGCCATTTTACTACCTTTTTCCGGCGCCTGCCTGCCATTCGCTTAATGCATCGGCGGCGGTGCCATTTCACTTACAAACCGGCCTCTGGCTATTGCCGAAGCCGAAAATCAATTCGAGGACGGCTCTATATACGCACAATCTGCCTGCGTCAATAGTCAAACCGCCCTTTTTCTGAGGCTATACCGGGCGTTACCGATTCTTGAACTGCGGTTGCCGTTTTTCGATGAAGGCATTCATGCCTTCCTTCTGATCGTGCGTTGCAAACAGTGAGTGGAACAGGCGCCGCTCGAACAGAAGCCCTTGCTGAAGGGTTGTCTCCAGCGCTGCATTGGTTGCCTCTTTCGCAAGGGCAACCGATGGTGCGGACAGCTCGGCGATCGTTGAAGCAACTTCCATCACGGTATCCAGCAGGTCTTCAGTTGGGGCGATTCGGCTGACGAGGCCAGAGCGTTCCGCTTCAGCAGCATCCATCATGCGGCCTGTTAGCATCATGTCCATCGCTTTGGATTTGCCAACAAGTCGCGTGAGACGCTGAGAGCCACCAATGCCTGGAATAACACCGAGCTTGATCTCAGGCTGGCCAAACTTGGCGTTTTCAGCCGCTATAATAAAGTCACAGGCCATGGCGATCTCGCAGCCACCACCAAGGGCATAGCCTGCAACCGCAGCAATAACCGGCTTGCGCACGGAGGCGAACGTCTGGTTGGCTTTAGCAAATAGATCATCGGTCAGCACATCGGCAAAATCGAGGCCAGACATTTCCTTAATGTCAGCCCCAGCTGCGAATGCTTTTTCGCTCCCGGTGACAACGATCGCGCCGATGTCGTCATTGGCTTCAAGCGACAGGAGCGCTTCGCCAAGTTCTTCCAGAAGTTTACTATTAAGTGCGTTTAGCGCCTCTGGCCGGTTGAGAGTGATCAGCCCAACGCCTTCCTGATGGTCAAGGAGGATTGTTTCAAAGCTCATTGGATTGCCCTGTTGTTTCCCACGAGACACCGAGTCCTACTGTCCGGGATCGCATTTGAAAAGAAAATAATTCGCAGCTGTACCGCTCAACCCCATATCTAGTCAGCGTTGAGGTTCAAGGCGCAAAATAAAACGGGAGCCTGTTTGAGTGTTAGACTGGAAAGTGAAGGAAACGCCTGCGCTGTCCCGGTTGCACATGAGGGCAACTTCGTCTGGTTGGCAGTTCCAGCCAAGCCCTGACAGGGCCGCTTGATAGCTTTCTATTACCTGAGTCGCTGTGGCTGAAAAGAAAATGATAGCCTCGGCGACCGTGCCGCTTGGCGTGTCAAAAACCATGGGCTCGCCGTCTATTCTCTCTATACTGTTTATATAGGGAACGTCAGGAAAGCCTTCGATGAAGCCATCGCCGTCTTGCGCGAGAGCCGAGCCCGAGCCATTGAGGGCAACGACGCTTAATATAAGCAGTGCTTGTTTCAGCATGGACATAGGTCATTCCTCTAAGCGGCGATTCGCCGGCTACCAAACTATGGCTGGCAACTGGGGCAGAAAAATGTAGACCGGTTGCTTTGCACGATCCGCTCTATCTTAGACTGACAGCCCGGCGTTAAACAAGCCTCTCCCTCGCGGCCATAGGCTTTGAAAGTATGCTGAAAATAGCCCAGTTCACCGGAAACCTGCGCATAATCCTTGAGGGTGGAACCGCCCGCAGCAATTGCCTGTGAAAGCACATCACGAATGATGGGAACCAGTTTATCTGCTTCCTCCCTGGTCAGGCTGCTTGCAAGCCGGGCGGGATGAATGCCTGCACGCCAAAGAGCTTCGCACACATATATATTACCAAGCCCTGCAACCAGCTTCTGGTCAAGCAGCGTGGTTTTTATCGGTGAGCGACGGTTTTTGATCCGGTCATGGAAATAGTCAGCATCGAAACTGTTCCCAAGTGGTTCCGGGCCAATGTCGCGAATGAGGGGGTGGTCGGCAATCGTATCTGTGTCACTGAAAACTATCAGGCCGAACCGCCGCGTGTCGTTAAAAACAACCAAATCGCCGCGCTCGGTTAACAAGGTCACATGGTCATGCTTTGCGCGCGGCGGATGCTCGGTGTCACTTGCGTGAATGGTCATGCGGCCTGACATGCCCAGATGGAGGATAGCCACCAGCCCGTCTTCGCATTCAATGAGGATATATTTGGACCGGCGCGTTAGCTGACTGATCCGGTTCCCTGTCAGCCGTTCGTTAAAATCACTTGGCAGAGGTAACCTGAGTTTTGGGATATGCGCGATAGCTTTCTCGAGTCGTACACCTTCCAGCACAGGCTCAAGGCCACGTTTAACGGTTTCTACCTCTGGCAATTCGGGCATATTGTCGCGCTTTCCCTTGATAATTCAATGATGTCTGGCGCTCACCGCATCACTTCGCTATGGTCCGCACCCGATGTAACCATCGTTAAGCGGGTCACGGGCGAGAGACAAGGCGGAAATGGCAGCAAGTAACCAAAAACCTTCTGATACAGGTACACCGGAACAGGGTACCACGCACTTTGGTTTTCAAACCGTAAAGGAAGAAGACAAAGCAGGCATGGTACGCGGCGTCTTTAACTCGGTCGCTGATCAGTATGACATTATGAATGATGTCATGAGCGCTGGCGTGCACCGGCTTTGGAAAAACTCGCTCATCAACAGTGTGAACCCGCGCCCGGGCATGAAACTTCTGGATGTGGCGGGAGGCACGGGCGATATCGCTTTCCGGTTTCTGGATGCCGCAGAAAAAACCTTCGTAACGGTATGTGACATTAACGCAGAGATGCTGCGAGTGGGTGACCAGCGCTCTCACAAACGCGGCCTTCAGGACCGCTGCGAGTTCGTTTGTGGCGACGCAATGAAATTGCCGTTTTCTGATCGTTCGATGGACGCCTACACCATTGCTTTTGGTATCAGGAATGTAACCCGCATTGAGGAAGCGCTTGCTGAAGCTTACCGTGTATTGAAACCCGGCGCGCGTTTCTTCTGTCTGGAATTTAGCCCTGCGGTGGTGCCCGTGTTGCAGGAAGCTTACGATAAATACAGTTTCAAGGTTATCCCTGCCATGGGGCAAATGGTGGCGCAGGACCGGGACAGTTACCAGTATTTGGTGGAAAGCATTCGCCGGTTCCCGGCACCTGACGCGTTTGAAGCCATGATCAAACGTGCAGGCTTCAGTCGCACAAGCTGGCGCAGCATGTCAGCCGGTGTTGTTGCCATCCACAGCGGTACCCGGATTTAGGAACGGTTTCATGCCGGGCTTGCGTCATCTCATTCAGCTTTTCACCATGGCTGCTTATTTCCGGCGGTTTGGGGCGATACGCGCCCTTGGCCGGATTGAACTGGTGCCAGCTTGGGCACCGCGCCTCTTGCGTTTGCTGACATTTTACATCCCCCGCAAGGGTGGTTTGCCTGACGCAGACGGGGAACGGCTGGCCATGGCGCTTGCTGCCATGGGGCCTGCTTATATCAAGCTTGGTCAAACACTGGCGACCCGGCCAGACCTGGTTGGCCGCCCGCTTGCAGAAGGGCTTGCAACCCTGCAGGACCGTCTGCCGCCTTTTGCTTTTGCGCAAGCAAAGGCCACCATTGAAGAACAGCTTGGTCGAACGCTGGACGACCTGTTTTCTTCTTTTGATCCAGAACCCGTTGCTGCGGCATCGATCGCGCAGGTTCACAAGGCTGTTTTGAAAGATGGACGTGCGGTTGCCGTTAAAGTACTGCGGCCTGATATTGAGGTGCGCTTCACTCGCGACCTATCTCTTTTTGAATGGCTCGCCGGGCTTGGGGAACGCCACACCGTTGAAGGACGACGGTTACGGCTTATACAGATTGTCGGGAAAATTCGCGAAACCGTACTTGCTGAAATGGACCTGCGGCTTGAAGCGGCTGCCGCGGCAGAACTTGCTGACAATATGCACGGCGAACCCGGTTACCGCCTGCCAACCATCGAGTGGGAGCTGACTGCCAAACGTGTCATGACGCTTGAGTGGGTAGACGGTATCCGCGTTGCGGACCGGGAAGCGCTGGAGGCAGCCGGGCATGACCTTGAAGGTCTTGGTTCCCGGGTTGTGCAGGTGTTTTTGAAGCAAGCCCTTCGGGATGGGTATTTCCATGCGGACCTGCATCAGGGCAATTTGCTTGTGGAGGCTGATGGCACCATCTGTGCCATCGACTTTGGCATTATGGGCCGGCTGAGCAAACTTGAACGTCGTTTTCTGGCTGAAATTCTCTATGGATTCATCCGTCGGGACTATGACCGGGTGGCGGACGTGCATTTTGATGCAGGCTATGTTTCCCGACGTGAAAGCCATGAGGAATTTGCACAGGCGATGCGTGCCATCGCGGACCCGATCATGGACTTGCCGGTAGAAGAAATTTCGGCGGGCAAGCTCTTGACCCAGCTTTTTGCCACCACCGAGCGCTTCAATATGCAGACACAGCCGCAGCTATTGTTGTTGCAGCGCACGATGGTGATGGCAGAAGGCATGGCGCTGCATCTCTATCCCAAATCCAACATGTGGAACATCTCCGAGCCGGTGATTGAAGAATGGGTGCGCTCGAACCTGTCGCCGGAGGTGCAGCTTGCAGACGCCATCAATCAATTGCCGCGCCTGATTGAGCGTTTGCCTTCCCGTATTGAGCGCTGGTTATCTGAAGACGACATGCCAGCTGAGCCAGTTGAGCCTGCGTTTGTTCAACCACCTGCAACGCCTTCTGGTCGCTTGTGGCCCTTTGCCTTTGGCTTGATTGTTGGCGCATTGCTGCTGAAAATTCTTGCGCTTTAATACTTAAGTTTGGTCGCAAACGTTAAGACTGCCCTAGAGGCTCTCAGTTCTCATTGAAAACTTTATTTCGTGTGCAAAAGGCGTTTATAGTTCCCGCATGTCTTTATCGGGGGGGACTCTCAACATGTTTAACAGACTGAATTCATTTATATGTGTAGCAGCGCTGTTGCTGGCTGCTTGCTCTTCCAATCCGGAATCGGAAGCAGATACGCCGGTTCAGGAAGCGGAAGAAGAGCTGATTGCGCGCGCCCTTGAAATACATGACCGGGTGCTGACATTCGATTCGCATGCGGATACACCGCTTCGAATGATAGAACCCGGCTTTGATATGGCAGAGCGGCATGATCCTAACGAGACGGGGTCTAAGGTTGACTATCCTAGAATGAAAGAAGGCGGGCTGGACGCTATCTTTTTTGCGGCTTTTGTGGCGCAGGATATTCGCGACGATGAGGGTAACAGCCGTGCCAAGAAACTGGCATTGCAGATGATTGATGCTGTTATCGACTCTACGGAAAAGAATGCGGATGTTGTTGGTCTCGCGCTGGACCCTGAGGACGCCTATGAGTTGGAGAAGGAAGGCAAGCGGGCCATCTACCTTGGTATCGAAAACGGGTATCCGGTTGGTGACGACCTGTCGAATATCGAGCTTTTTTACGACAAGGGCGTTCGCTACATCACCCTGGTTCACTCAACAAACAATGATATTGCGGATTCGGCAACAGATTCCAAAGGCCCGGAACATGGCGGGATAAGCAAACTCGGTGAAGACGTGATCCGCGAGATGAACCGGCTGGGCGTTATGGTTGATGTCTCTCATGGCAGTGAAGAAGTGTTTTATGACGCTATTGCCGTCTCCAAGGCCCCGATCATTGCAAGTCATTCAAACGCTCGCGCAGTTACGGACCATGACCGTAACATGTCAGATGATATGCTCAGGTTGCTTGCTGAAAACGGTGGCGTCGTTCAACTGACCATGCTTTCCGTATATCTAAGAGATGAGCCAGAAAACCCGGAGCGTGATGCGGCTATTGCAGAACTGCGTGCGTCCATGAAGCCGGCAAGCGAAATGACACAGGAAGAGCGGGCGGCTGCACGCGAAGCATTTCAGGCAATAAACGAACAGTTCCCTGTGCCGTCGGCCACGGTGAAAGATGTGGTCGACCACATTGACCATATCGTGGAAATTGCAGGTATTGACCATGTGGGCATTGGCTGCGATTTCGATGGCGGTGGCGGTATTGAGGGTATTTTCGATGCCAGTGAGGTTATGAATATTACCATTGAACTGGTTCGCCGTGGTTATACCGAAGAAGAGATCGAGAAAATCTGGGGTGGCAACCTGATGCGTGTCTTCCGCGATGTTCAGGCTGTGGCGGCAGAGATGCAAGCCAGCACCACATCGTAAGCGTTGCAGGTGAAAGCTGTTGTCAGGTGCGTTTGTGTTTTCTTCCTCCTTTTGGGGGTGACAGGCAGGACGCTTGCGCACCCTCTAAGGCTTTCGCTGAGCGAGATTGAATATTCATCTGAAGACAAGCTGCTGACCATCAGCCTTAGGCTGTTTCTGATGGATATTCGCGAAGCGCTTCTGTTTGACCCCGACAACGCGGAACTTGCTTTCGCTCAGCCTAATGAAGCTGCGAACGCAGAACAGATGCTGATGGACTATGTGAATCAGTTTTTTTACGTGAAAGCTAACGGCCAAAAACTGGACCTGAAGATTAAAAGCAAAAAACTGAAAGGCGAGGGTATTAACACTGCCCTTGCAGTTGTTTTTGAAAGCTGGCAGCAGGAGCCGCTAACGTCTCTGGAGATAAAGAACGCGGTTTTTACCGATCTGTTCTTTGATCAAAGCAACATTGTTTATGTGCATGTTGGTGACGAGTCGGACAGCATGATGCTTAGCAAAGAAACACCCGTACACACGCTCACATTCTGATATGCGATCATTTGGAGAGTTCTGACATGCAGTCATTTGGCCTTTATGTGCAACTTGGTTTCGAGCATATCTCCGACCTTGCGGGATTTGATCATATCTTGTTTCTCGTCGCGCTTTGTGCCGTTTATAAAATAGAGCAATGGCGCCGCCTGCTCATCCTTGTGACGGCCTTCACAGTGGGGCACAGTGTAACCCTCGCGCTCTCGTCGCTTGGGACCATTACCATCCCGTCAGAGATTATTGAGTTCCTGATCCCGACAACCATTCTGTTGACGGCTCTGCATAATGTGATGAGCAAGCCGTCCAGTGAAACGGCCTCCGGGATGGGTAAAAACTACGTAATGGCGCTGTTTTTTGGCTTTATTCACGGTATGGGCTTTTCCAATTTCTTTCGCGCATTGCTGATGGGGAATGATTCTATTTTAATGCCTCTCTTGGGCTTTAATCTGGGTATTGAACTAGGGCAGCTGATGGTGGTTGGTTTCATCGTTGGTATTGCCTTTTTGTTCCTGAACATACTTGGCACCAAACATTGGGACTGGAATGTTTTTATCTCAGGCGCTGCGGCTGGTATCGCTGTGCTTCTTATGGCTGAAAACAAATTCTGGTAGGCACGCTGGGGCCCTGAACTCTCTCGTTACTTGCGAAAAATGCCCCGATCCGCCAAAATCCGGGCGGGGAGTTTTGAGTAGAACTCAAATTAGGGGAGAGGGATCATGGAAAAGTTTGATCCATATTTTGCGCTGTTTGGGCGCATTTTTCTGGCTGTTATTTTCATCATGGCGGGCCTAAGCAAGATTGGCAGTGGCGGCGAAGGCATGGTGCAATATATGGAATCGGCAGGTGTGCCGGGCATGTTGTTCTGGCCGGCGGCTCTTTTTGAAGCTTTGGCGGGTGTTGCCATTCTGGTTGGATTCAGAACAAAAATCGTTGCATTTTTGCTGGCAGGTTTTTGTCTGCTGACGGCAGTTTTGTTCCACAATGATTTTGCCGATCAGACGCAATCGATACTCTTTATGAAAAACCTCGCAATTGCGGGCGGTTTCCTGATTCTTGCTCGTTTCGGAGCAGGTGAATTCAGCCTTGATAACCGGGCCAGTGGTGACGAGTAGGTCGCCTGTTTCCCTCTCGCTGATGTCACATCGGCGAGAGGATGTTTGCAGCAAGCGGGAAAGCCGCCTATATGTCTGTGAGATTTGACATGAGGCGCAAAAATATATGCTGAACGGCAAACGCATTCTTCTTATCATTGGCGGCGGGGTTGCTGCCTACAAGTCCCTTGATCTGGCTCGGCGGTTGATGGAGCGCGGCGCGAGCGTGCGCGGCGTGTTAACGCCTGCGGGCCAGCAGTTTATCACACCAATGAGTGTGGCGAGCCTGACAGGTGACGAATGCTACACGGAACTGTTTTCCCTCAAGGATGAAGCGGAGATGGGGCATATCCGCCTGAGCCGTGAGGCTGACCTTGTGGTTGTCGCGCCTGCAACAGCAGACCTGATGGCCAAAATGGCCAATGGCCTTGCGAACGACCTGGCAAGCACCATCCTGCTCGCGACCGACAAGCAAGTGCTGGTGGCACCTGCGATGAATGCGGAAATGTGGGCGCACAAAGCAACCCAGCGTAATATCGAAACCCTGAAGCGGGATGGCATCCTGATGGTAGGGCCGGGTGATGGCATGCTGGCGTGCGGCGAGGTTGGACCCGGCAGGCTTGCCGAAGTGCCAGACATGGTCGCGGCGATTGAGGGCTTTTTCGCGGGTGAAGCAAGGCCGCTTTCGGGTAAGAAGATTGTTCTGACCGCAGGCCCAACCCATGAGCCGATTGACCCGGTGCGTTATATCGCTAACCGCTCGTCTGGCAAGCAAGGTTACGCCCTTGCGGGTGCCCTTGCCGAGCTTGGCGCTGATGTCACGCTGGTGTCAGGTCCTGTTAATTTGGAAACGCCTGCAGGTGTGAACAGGGTTGATGTGGAAACTGCGGTGGAGATGGAAGCGGCTGTAAAGTCCGCTCTTCCCGCCGACAGCGCAGTATGCGTTGCGGCTGTCGCGGATTGGCGCATGAGGTCTGGCTGTAACGACGAAAAACTGAAGAAGTCCAAAGACGGTATTCCTGCGCTTGATCTAACTGAAAACCCCGACATCCTGAAAGGTCTGTCCGCCATGGAGGAAGGCCGACCATCACTTGTGGTTGGTTTTGCGGCTGAAACCGAAACGGTGATAGAGCACGCAACCGCCAAGCGCGCCCGCAAAGGCTGCGATATGATTGTTGCCAATGATGTATCCGCTGCAACCGGCATTATGGGCGGTGATGACAATCAGGTTCATATTATCTCGGACAAGGGCGTTGAAAGCTGGCCATCAATGAGCAAGGATGACGTAGCAAAAGCGCTCGCAAAAACCATTGCTGACGCGCTTGATTAAATAGTGTACTGCACCGGCCCTCACCCCCACCCGGCCACCACACACAAGTATAATTGAGTGGCTGGGTGGGGGTGAGGGCCGGTGGTGCCACTTTAGAAAGAGACTTATGTCGACTGTATCAATCAATGTCACTGTGCTGGAGCACGGCGCAGGATTAAAGCTTCCCAAATATGAAACCGAACAAAGCGCTGGCATGGACCTCTATGCAGCCCTTGGCGAAGGTGAGGTGATTACGCTTGGTGCGCTGGACCGCGCGATGATCCCTACCGGCCTCGCGATGGCATTGCCTACGGGCTATGAGGCACAGGTGCGCCCCCGTTCTGGCCTTGCTGCCAAAAACGGTGTGACGGTATTGAATACTCCCGGCACGATTGATGCGGACTATCGCGGTGAAGTGAAGGTGATTCTGGTGAACCTGTCGAACGAGCCCTTCACGATTGAACGCGGCATGCGTATCGCGCAAATGATCATCGCGCCGGTTACGCAAGGAGTGTGGGTTGAAGTCGAAAGCCTTGATGAAACCGCCCGTGGTGCCGGTGGGTTTGGCTCTACTGGCGTGAAGTAGGTTTTCCTATTTGTTGAACTTACGGCGGTTGCTCCCCACCTATAGCGTATCAAAATACAATATGTGGGGATCAATAATGGCACGCTATGAATGTGCAAAATGCGGTAACGACCGATTTGAAAGAGACGAGATCAGGACAACTGGTTCGACGTTCAGCAAGTTCTTCAATATCCAGAATCGCAGGTTTACAGCAGTGAGCTGTAAACGGTGCGGTTATACGGAACTGTTCAAGGGTGACACCAGTACACTGGGCAACGTCGTCGACTTCTTTGGAAACTAGTATCAGACCTATGTTCTTTGTTTTTGATCTGGACGGCACACTTGCTGATGTGGAACACCGCAGACATTTTGTGAATTGTGCCAAGCCGGATTGGCGATCTTTTTATAAAAGCTGCGTTACGGATAAGCCGATCACATCTGTGGTGGCAGCATTAAAGTCGCATGTCGCAGCGGGCCATAGGGTGGAAATATGGTCGGGCCGGTCGGACGAGGTGCGGGCTGAAACACTGGACTGGCTTTCCGATAATGGTATTGAACCAAACCTCCTGACACATATGCGTAGGGCCAATGATTATCTGCCTGATGATGAACTCAAGCGTAACTGGCTACATGCTTGCGACGCGTGCCCGGATGCGGTTTATGATGACCGTAATAAAGTGGTGGCGATGTGGCGCGAAGAAGGCATACAGTGCTTTCAGGTTGCTCTTGGCGACTTCTAAAATATTGGGCGGTTTTTTTGAGTTAGCGGATGGATTTCACAGACGAACAGCTTGAGCGGTATGCGCGCCATATCATACTGCGTGATGTTGGCGGGGCCGGACAGGTCGCTTTGCTGCAAGCAAAAGTGCTGGTTGTTGGCGCTGGTGGGCTTGGGTCACCGCTTCTGTCTTACCTTGCTGCCGCTGGTGTCGGCACGCTTGGCATTGTTGATGATGATGCGGTGGAGCTGACGAACCTTCAACGCCAAATCATTCATGGCACGGGTGATATTGGTGTTAGCAAGGCGGAAAGTGCGGCGGCTTCCATCGCCTCTTTAAACCCTGATGTGAATGTGGTGCTGCATAAAGAGCGACTGACTACGGCCAATGCCGCTGAGATCATTGGTTCTTACGACATTGTGGCGGACGGCACCGACAATTTCAAAACCCGGCACATAGTGAATGACACTTGTGTAGCACTTTCTAAAACACTGGTATCAGCGGCCCTTGGCCCATTTGAAGGGCAGATCGCGACATTCAAACCCCATGCAGGGGAAGGGTTGCCCTGTTACCGTTGTTTCCTGCCTGAGGAACCGCCGGAAGACATGCAGCGCACCTGCTCTGACATCGGTATCCTTGGTGCCGTAGCAGGCGTGGTTGGTACCTTGCAGGCAACCGAAGTGCTGAAGGAAATTCTGGGTATTGGGGAAAGCCTGGCGGGCAAGATGCTGTTCTATGATGCGCTTTCAACCAGCACGCGTACGATCAAGCTGCCGCAGGATCCGAACTGCCAAGTATGTGCAAAAGGAATGAGTGATGGCGAAAGCTGACCGCAGACCCATGACATTGCTGATGATCTCTGCGGAGGCAGAGCGGCTGCATATGGCGCTTATGGCTGGCGCAACTGCTGCGGCAATGGGCAGGCCCGTTACTTTCTTTTTCTCCAAGTCTGCGATTCGGTTTCTGGAAAAAGAGGGCTGGGCAACCTTCCGTACATCAACTGGGGTTCCGGCAACGTCTATGGACAAGATGCTGGAAGGGAAAGGCGTTGCAGACACAGGCGTTCTGCTGGACGGGCTTGCAGCCCTTGATGTACGCTTTGTTGCCTGTGAAACCGCGCTCAGGGAACATGATATTGATGCGGTGGACCTTACGACCCGGCCCGCTGTGGAAGTTTCCGGCCTCGCGGATGTGATTGAAAAAGGTGCTGGTGGTGACTGGCTCACTTTCTAAGCGCTGATAAGCGAGGGTCCGCAATGACAGATGAAGACCTGTTGAGTTCATTTGAAGCCGGAACGCTGACCTACAAACAGTTCAGCCATCAGGTGCATGTTAATGTTGCCTGGCTTTATGTGCGCAGCCGACCCCTTGCAGAAGCGTCAGAGGTTTTTATTCGTCACTTGAAGTTGCTTAACAAAGTGCACGGTGTTTCTGCCAATTATCATGAAACGGTCACCTGGTTCATGCTTCTGCTGATTGCTGACAGGCAAGCAAAGAACCCTGCATTTTCTTTTGAAGACTTTATGCAAAAGAACCCTGATATCATGAAGGATGCCAAGGCCGTTCTGGGGCAGTATTATACAGATGAAACACTGTGGGGTGACCACGCGCGTCGGTGTTTCACGTTACCTGACAAGATGTCACTTTAGCCTTCAAGAGCGCGGTTAACCGCTGCCTCGGCATGGATTTTCGTCGTGTCGAGCAGGGGTATGTCTGTAAAATCCGCTGATATCAGCATGCCAATTTCTGTACAGCCGAGTATGATGGCTTCCGCCCCCTGTGTTTTAAGCTTGTCGACTATTTCCAGATAAATGCGGCGCGACTCGTCTTTAATGATGCCGAGGCATAACTCTTCATAAATGATGCGATGAACCTCTGCCCGGTCAGCCGCGTCTGGTATAAGTACATCAAGGCTAAATCTGTCGATCAGGCGGCCTTTATAAAAATCTTTTTCCATGGTGTAGGCAGTGCCGAGCAAGGCCACACGCTTCAGGCCCATGCCCTGAATGCGTTCACCTGTCGCGTCAGCAATATGCAACAGCGGCAAGCCGCTCTTTTCTTCTACTTTGGGCGCGACCATATGCATGGTGTTGGTGGCGATCAGTAGAAAGTCAGCGCCTGCGGCTTTCAGGCTCAAACCAGAGTCCGCGAGCATGTCGCCTGCTTCGTCCCACCGGCCTTCGGCCTGAAGTTGTTCGACCTCGTGAAAGTCTACACTCAGCATGGCAATTTTGGCGCTGTGCAAGCCGCCAAGGCGTTCTTTCACACCTTCATTGAGCAGGCGGTAATAGAGTGCCGTAGATTCCCAGCTCATGCCGCCAAGTATGCCAATAGTTTTCACGTGGTGGTGCTCCGTCTAACTCGTGCCCCTAAATGCCTTCTAACTCATGCCCCTTAACTCATTTCCCTTAACCCAAACCTCGGGGGCGCTCCATTGGGTAGGTGCCAAACACCCGTACCCGTTTGGTGTGAAAACGCAGTTCTTCCATCGCGCGCGCCACATTGGCCATACCTTCATGGCCAACAATGTCGGCGTAAAACTCTGTCGCGGTGAAGCTGTCCGATTCGTAATAGCTTTCAAGCTTGGTCATGTTAACCGAGTTGGTTGCGAATCCACCCAGCGCTTTATAAAGGGCTGCGGGCACATTGCGCACTTCGAAGGTGAAGCTGGTCATCACCGGGCCATCAACTTCGTCCTGATTGAGAGGGGACCGGGACAGCACCACAAAACGGGTGGTGTTGTTGCCTTCATCCTGCAGGTTACGCTTGATGATTTTCAGGCCATAAACTTCTGCGGCCAGTTCGCTTGCAATGCCGGCAATGGTATTGTCGCCTTTTTCCGCAACATGTTTGGCGGAGCCTGCTGTATCGGCAAAGGGTTCACGGGAAAGTCCCATCGCGCGCAGGTTCTTGCGGCACTGGCCAAGCGCTTGCACGTGGCTTGTGACCGTTTTCAAGGTGTCTTCACTTGCGTCCTGTGTCGCAAGCAGGCAGTGACGGATGGTCTCAAAATGCTCGCCAATAATATAAAGTCCGCTGCCGGGCAGCAGGATATGAATGTCCGCGACCCGACCAGCTGTCGAGTTTTCGATGGGAATCATCGCAAGCCGAGCTTTCTTGTTGCGAACGGCAGCAAGCGCGTCCTCAAAGCTGGGGCAGGGCAATACGTCCATATCAGGATAGCAGGCGCGGCAGGCCATATGGGAATAGGCGCCAAGTTCACCCTGGAATGCTATGATGTTGTTGGTGTTTTTCGTGTCGGTGTCAGACATGTTTTTGCCCGTCAGGTGGGGTTTTGGGGAAGTCATGATTTGTGCCAACTGCATCTCGCCCTGTCAATGTGACAAACGTATTGAAGCGAAATAGAGGTGCTTGCGGTCATATGTCGCGGTCAAAAAACGAAAGAATTTCCCAATTGCGCCAATTTTGCGCGATTCTCGACTTGAATTTTTAACCCTGCTGCGGCTATTGTCGCGCGCAAACGGGCGGCCATGGATTTTTTGTGCTAACATCACTGAAAACCAGTCCCGCACTAACCAGCCAACCGGGCACCTTGGCCCTGTTGCCTGCAAGGAGAAAAGCCAGTGGATTCCTTTGAGTGGAATAAAGTATTTGCGGCTGTGATTGCGTCAGTATTGTTGATCATGGTTGTCGGCATTGTTGCGGAAATTCCGTTTCATCAGGAACGTGTGAAACCAGCCTTCACCATTGAGGTGGCCGCAGAAGCAGCCGCTGATGAAGTTGTTGATACCGGACCTAGCTTTGCTGAGCTGCTCGCTGTTGCTGACACGGGCAAAGGCGCACGCCAGTGGAATAAATGTAAAGCCTGTCATACCATTGAAAAAGATGGCGCGAATAAAACTGGCCCGAACCTTTATGGTATCGTTGGCCGGACTGTGGCCGCGCTAGACGACTTCCGCTACTCAGGCGCTCTCGAAGCGTTGGGTACTGATGTATGGACATACGACAGGGTTGATGAGTGGCTTTCAAACCCACAGGCCATGGCGAAAGGTTCCAAGATGGTTCTGGCGATGCCTAAGGCTGATCAGCGTGCAGACCTGATCGCTTACCTTTCTACCTTCACAGATGTGCCGGTACCATTCCCGACACCAGAGGCAGCGGCTGAAAAGGTTATCGAAGAAATAACAGACGAACCTACTGAGGCTGCAACTGGCAACTAAGCCTGATTGACCTTATCAAGATTTAAGAAGCGAGCCCGGTTTCGGGCTCGTTTTTTTTGTGGGGGTTTGCGGCTGCTTGGTCGTGAAAGGCTTTATGTCAGGCGCCTGAACCCGAGGAATGGTGTTTTGTGACCTTCTGCCCGCACCCATTCGGTAACTTCGGTGATGGGGTTGATGGTTACGGCCATATTGGTGGCGTTGGCATGCAGTAGATGAACACTGTCAATCATCCAGCCCACATGGCCGGGAAAGAAGGCAAGATCCCCACGCATAGGCTGCTCTTCGTTTTCAAGCGTGCGCCCCAGGCTTTTAAATTGGCTACTGCTGTCCCTCAGTACGCGGTGACCCGCTGCGGACAAGGCAAGCTGAACAAGAGCCGAACAATCAAGCCCCATCATAGTGCGACCACCCCAAAGGTAAGGCGCGCCCAGAAAACGTTCTGCGATACGGATAGGGTCATCAGCAAAAGCGCCAAGAGGGCTTAAGTGCGCCGCATAGATAAACCCGCCATTTTCATGGGGTAGAAACCCCTTCTCAACAGAAGCCGGTGTTTTGATATGGACATAGCTTGCCATAGGTAGCGGCAATAGAGGCTCGGATTTCAGGCTTGGTTCCCGATAAATATGGCTCATCGGAACCCGAATACGGTGCGTTGGCCGGTTTAGTCCGCGTACGGTGGCACCGGTACGTACCCAGCCGACATAGCCGTCATTTACCGAAATGATTTTCAGCCAATTGTCGACCCGCTCCAACATTTGAAGCGGCTCGCCGTATAGTAATTCACTCACTGTTTCGCTGGCCATATTTGGTTCGCTTTTGATGGCGGCCCATGGCATAGCGCATTCCGCATCAACCGATGATGCTTCCGACAGGCTATTATTGGTTCCAAGCTCCCCGCATGGGTCATGGAGGGGAGGAAGACCAAACTGCTTGAGTTTGGTCATTTTTGATGTGGTTTTTGTCTTTTGGCTATTCGTCATCTTTTGGGATGGATTTATCTGCTTCTACGATTCTGTCAGACAGTTCGCTCAGGAATACTGCACCTTTCACTGTTCGGGTGACAAGGATGCTTCTGCCGTCTCGCTCATCTTTGGAGCGTTTGATCAGGCTCTTTTTACCCAGCGTATCAAGCGCGCGGGTGATAACGGGCTTTGAGACATTCAGGTCGGCTGCAAGGCCGCGCACCGTGTGGGGTGGGTCTGTCATATAGACGCTCAAGAGCACGGACATCTGCCTAGATGTCAGGTCCGGATCGTTGGAACGCACACAGGCCAGGTGCGCTTCGCGCCACACCTTCAACATCCGTGGATTGGTCTTTTCCGTCACCCCTAATCCCTTTGCGCAATTGTCGATTTTCCCGGTTTAGCAACTGTTCCTTAAAACAGTCCTAACGCCAAGCGACAATTAAACGCCAAGGTATGATTTTATTGCATCAAAGCTTGCACGTAGTCCTTGTGCTTCACCGCCAGCAGGGCGTCCAGCCCTTGTTTTCTGGTTCCAGGCATACACATCGAAGTGCGCCCATGGGGTTTCGTCATTGATAAATTTTTGCAGATAGAGGGCTGCTGTGATCGAACCGGCAAAGCCGCTGTCTGCAACATTGCCCAAGTCAGCGATAGAACTGGAAAGACTGGCTTTATAGGGTGCCCAAAGTGGCAAGCGCCACAAAGGGTCATTTGTTTCTGCGGATGCGGTTTCAAATGCTTGCCAAAGATCATCCCTGTTGCTGTAGCTTGCGGGCAAGTCACCGCCTAGTGCAATGCGCGCTGCTCCGGTCAGCGTTGCAAAATCGATCAGCAAAGCTGGTTCTTCTTCGCAGGCAAGGGCCAGCGCGTCACACAGGACAACACGGCCTTCCGCGTCTGTATTGCCGATTTCAACGGTTAAGCCCTTGCGGGTGTGAACCACATCGCCGGGTCGATAAGAATTTGCAGACACGGCATTTTCAACAGCGGAAACCAGAACGCGCAGATTTACCTTCAGCTTGCTTGCCATGATAAGACGGGCGAGGCCAAGCGCGTGCGCGGCACCACCCATGTCTTTCTTCATTATGCGCATGCCAGCGCTTGGCTTCAGGTCCAGACCGCCAGTGTCAAAGCATACGCCTTTACCAACCAGTGTCAGCGCAGGTGCCTTTTCATCGCCCCAGCGCAGGTCAATAAGACGTGGTTCCCGGCCTTCTGCCGCCGCGCGGCCAACAGCGTGAATGGCCGGGAAGATTTCATCAAGCAGGTCTTCGCCGACAATAGTGGCGCAGGTGCCGCCAAACTCTTCCGCGAGCGCTTCTGCTGTATCCTGCAGGTCGGCAGGCCCCATGTCTTCAGCAGGGGTGTTCACCAAGTCCCGCACCAGACTGATGGCATCAACCTGGCGCTTTATATTAGTGACAATGGCCTTGCCAAGGCCAACAAGTTTCCTGCTGCTCGCGTCCGTGTCGCGGTAGCGGTCAAACTGATACTGCGCCAATGCCCACCCAAGCGCCGCGGATGCTTGCGTTTCGCTATCCATATCTGCGGCGAGGAAATAGTCCCCTTCAGGCAAATGTTTCACACTGCCCGCAAGCCACCAGCAGTCATGTGCTGCGGGTAGGGATTTTCCGGTGCCAACAAGGGCTCTGTCAATCCCGCCGTCAGGGCCAGGCAACAGGCAGACAGCCCCTTTGGTGCCATCAAACCCGTTGACCCTTGCCCATGTTGCCGATGCGTTGCCAAGCGACTCTAGCGATGCATCCAGGGTTGCCTTGGAAACCGGTAAAAGGCCGACCGCACCCTCTTTAGGTTTAGCGGATGAGATAAGATTGGACGGCGAGGGCATGACAATATTCCGGATAGTTTGAGAACAGGACTCAGGAGATCAAGATTGAGAAAATCAAGATTCTGGAGCTATGGTTACTTTCATACCATCAAGGCTGTCACCCACTTCAACCTGACAGGAAAGGCGTGACGTGCCAGCCTGATAGTGCTCGCTATCTTCAAGCAGATACTGTTCATCTTCTTCCATGTCGGGGAGTTTTTTATAGTCGTCTGCGTCAACAAACACATGACAAGTGCAGCAGCTGCAGCAGCCTCCGCAGATTGCAGGCAGGTCGTCAAAGTCATTGTTGCGGATGTTTTCCATCAGGGAAAGACCAACTTCGGCCTCAATGTCGCGGGTTTGGCCCGCCAGATTCGTTACAGCGATTTTTACCATGAAATAATGTTCCGTTTTAATTTGGCCCTAACGGGGAATTTTCTCTCTGGTGAATATAGGTCAGCAACCGTGACCAGCAAGATGCATTCAATGTGGACCGATCTAGCAAACTTTGCCGCGCTACAACAGGAAAAAGGCCGACCCCAGCGGGATCGGCCTTGTGGAATAGCGATCGGGCTCGGTCAGTTCGACTCTTTATCTTCTTTTGTGCCGAAGAATTTTTTGCGTAACCAGACTAGAGGAATCAACAACAGGAACCATGCCTTTTTCAGGAACGGTAGTAAAATTGCAAGGAAACCGGCTTTCCCGTATTTTACACCCACCAAGGTTGCCAGCACCCCAAGACTGCCAGCGGCAGCGACTTTGTCGCCTTCCCGAAAATCTGAATAGTCAAATCCTTCATTTGGTGTGTAAGCACTTAAAGTATCTTCGATGATGGCCCTGAGTTCGTCGGGTTGTGCGTTGCTATTCACAGGTACCATTCGAAAAGCAGCATATCCGTTTCTGTCGAACAGAGATGCTTTGATATTGATCGTAGGCTCACCGCCCCATTCGAGTAGTGTCGCGTAATAGAGGTAATTTTTTTCCTGATCCAAAGTTGGATACACAACCCATTTCACGGCCTTTATTTCGACGCCTAGGTTTTCACCTTGTGCGGCAACATCTGCTTCGAGACTCGACCAAATGGCATCAATTTCTTCTGCACGATTTTCACTATTCCAGTCTTCATAGGATACATAGCCATCTGAGTTAGGTGCCTCCAGTATGACAGTGTCTATGTTTTCTGTGTGCTGGACTACAATATACTCCAGGCCATCACATCCGCTCCAGCCCCATTGGCTCATGGCGAATTTACAGCTCTGGTCGGAATCCAGATAGGAAGCTTCAGGGTATGTTGATAGGAAGCTTCCCCTTTTTAGTTTTAGCGGTTCTTCAAAAAGCCATGTTGTAAATTCAGGCTCAGCCTCTTGTGCGGCGTTGGGAAAGCTAACAAGGAATATGGATAATAAAATAGTACTTAGTTTCATACAGCCCCCAATTAGTATGATTCATACACCAAAGGTTTAGCGCCGAATGTTTAAGAGTACAATTAACAATTTCCAGAAAAAAGGCCGACCCCAACGGGATCGGCCATAAAGTACACCTGAAATCAGGTGTGAGGGACAAACTTTGTCGCGGGTGTGTTACTCGGCTGCTTTGAACTGCATGGTTTCCGTGCTTTCACCCATCGCAGTGGTTGAGGAGTTGCCGCCTGTGATGGCTTCCGCAACCGCATCGAAATAGCCGGTGCCAACTTCGCGCTGGTGGCGCGTTGCCGTGTAACCCTCGTCCTCTGCACCAAACTCGGCTTGCTGCAACTCAGAGTAAGCCGCCATGCCGCGATCGCGGTAACCGGTGGCAAGCTGGAACATGCCGTGGTTCAGGCTGTGGAAGCCAGCCAGCGTCACAAACTGGTATTTGTAGCCCATCGCACCCAGTTCGCGCTGGAATTTGGCGATGGTGGCCTTGTCCAGATTGGCTTCCCAGTTAAAGGATGGTGAACAGTTATAGGCCATCATCTTGCCCGGAAATTCTTTCTGAATTGCTTCAGCGAATTTTTTCGCGTCATCCAGATTAGGCGTGGATGTTTCCCACCACAGCAGGTCAGCATGGCGAGCAAACGCAAGGCCCCGTGCGATACAATGATCGACACCCGCATTCAGATGGTAGAAGCCTTCAGAGGTGCGATTGTCGCGGTCGATGATGAACTCATGGTCGCGTTCATCCACGTCCGATGTGATCAGTTTTGCGGACTCGGCATCTGTGCGGGCGATGATGATAGATGGCACGCCGGAAATGTCTGCCGCTAGGCGGGCAGCTTGCAGGTTTTGCTCATGCTGCTGTGTTGGGATCAGAACCTTGCCGCCCAGGTGGCCGCACTTTTTCTCGGCAGCCAACTGGTCTTCAAAATGAACACCAGCAACGCCTGCTTCAATGAAGGCTTTCATGATTTCAAAGCTGTTGAGCTTGCCACCGAAGCCTGCTTCAGCGTCAGCAACAATCGGGGCGAACCAGTCGCGCTTGGCACCACCTTCAGCATGCTCAATCTGGTCAGCGCGTTGCAGGGTGCGGTTAATGCGCTTTGCAAGCTCAGGCGCTGCATTTGCCGGATAAAGGCTTTGATCAGGGTACATGCTGGATGCTGTGTTGCTGTCTGCTGCAACTTGCCAGCCGGAAAGGTAAATCGCTTTCAGGCCCGCCCGCACCATTTGCATGGCCTGGTTGCCTGTCATCGCGCCAAGAGAGTGCACATAGTCTTCGGTTTGGAGCAAATCCCAGAGCTTGCGCGAGCCCCGATCAGCAAGGGTGTGTTGAACTTGTACAGAACCACGCAAGCGCAGAACATCATCAACAGAATAGTTGCGTTCAATATATTTGAAGCGGTCTTTTGGGGTGTTGGGGATCAGGTCTTCAAAGGTTTTACTCATGGGGACTCTCCTTGGTGTGTATTGGTGGTTTGCGGCGGGCGCAAAATTACTTGATCAGCGCATAGGCTGGGGTTGTCAGAAATTCGGTGAAAGTGTCAGAGTAAATGAGGTCGAGGAACAGAATGCCCGCCTCATCCAAGCGACCGGCAGTAAAAGCTTGTTCGCCGAGAGTGATTCTCAGCTTTGCCATTTCGTCTGCATACAGGCTGTTGATCAGGGCTTCGTCGATCGTACGGCCATCGTTCAGTTTCGCACCGTGTTTTAACTGTTGCCAGATTTGGGTGCGGCTGATCTCTGCTGTAGCAGCATCTTCCATCAGGTTATAAAGCGGAACAGCACCGCGCCCGCAAAGCCACGCACCGATATACTGGATACCTACACGAATGTTTTCGCGGATACCCTCTTCGGTGGTGTCGCCTTTGTGCGGGGCGAGCAGGTCTTCCCGTGTGATGGTGATGTCATCGCGGTTGCGATGAATTTGGTTCGCTTGTGGCATCAGCGCGTCAAAGATACCTTTTGCTACCGGTACCAGCGCCGGGTGGGCTACCCAGGTGCCGTCATGACCGTTGGACGCTTCTCGGTCTTTATCAGCACGAACCTTGTTAAAGGCCGCGTCATTGGCTGCTTCATCATTTTTTACCGGTATCTGAGCCGCCATGCCGCCCATGGCGTGCGCTCCCCGACGGTGACAGGTCTTTATGAGTAAAAGCGAGTATGCTTTCAGGAAGGCTTCTCCCATGCCAACCTGGCCTCTGTCGGGGAGCAGGTAATCGGCGTTGCAGCCGATTCGTTTTATGTAGCTGAAGATATAGTCCCAGCGACCGCAGTTGAGGCCGACAATATGGTTCTTCATGGCATATAGAATTTCGTCCATTTCAAACGCTGCTGGCAGCGTTTCAATCAGGACGGTGGCTTTGAAAGTGCCAACAGGCAAGCCAAGCATGCGTTCCGCAAGGGTGAAGGCGTCATCCCACAGCCTGGCCTCCTGATGGCTTTCCATCTTGGGCAGATAGAAATAAGCCGCGGTGCCTCGTTCCATCAGGGCCTTGGCATTATGGAAAACATAGAGGCCAAAATCAAATAGGCCAGCGGATACGGGTTTGCCGTTAAGGGTGGCGTGCGCCTCCTCCATGTGCCAACCGCGCGGGCGAACCTTCAGCACGGCTGTCTTTTCGCCCATTGAGTAATGTTTACCTGTTTTCGGGTCGGTGAACTCAAGTGTGCCGCGAGCATAGTCATACATGTTTACCTGCCCATCGAGCATGTTTGTCCATGTGGGGGATGAGGCATCTTCGAAGTCAGCCATGAAAACATTGGCGCCTGAGTTGAAGGCATTGATCATCATTTTGCGGTCAACCGGGCCAGTGATCTCCACCCGGCGATCTCGCAAATCCTCTGGTGTATTCAATATGGCCCAGTCGCCGGAACGGATATCGCGTGTTTCAGGCAAGAAATCGGGCAGTTCGCCTGCATCATAGCGGGCTTGTCGCTTCATGCGGTCATCAAGCAACTGTTGCCTGCGCTCACCGAATGCGTTTTCCAGTGCGCCAACAAAACGCAGCGCCTCTTCGGTAAGGATATGGGCATACGCAGGATCAACCGTATTGGTCAGCTCCAGAATAGGGTCTGTTTCTCTGTTTTCTGCTGCGTAAGCCATAAGTTTTCTTTCTTCTGCCAAAATCCAAACAAAGGCGCACTTGTGAAACTTTGTTGCGCTGTTGACCTTGGTATTTCACAATTCTTGCGGCCTACAAAATACTATTGATACAAAAAGTGTTCTTTTGTATGTTTTTGTAAATGTAAAAATGTGAACATGTAAAAATTGTAAAAATGGAAACAGCAACAAAGAAAATTTTCGCTGGCCCTCGTATCCGTCGCTTACGGCGGGAGCGAGGCTTGTCGCAGTCGCAAATGTCATCTGAGCTGGGGTTTTCTACCAGTTATCTCAATCTGGTGGAGCGCAACCAGCGGCCCGTCTCGGCGCAGTTTCTGCTGCGATTGGCGGAGGTTTATGACGTTGAATTATCGGCCTTTGCGGGCACAGATGAAGCACGCGCCTTTGCTGATTTGAATGAGATCATGGCGGACCCGATGTTCAAGGCGCTCGGTATCTCTCGGGGTGAATTGCAGGACATGGCTGATTCGGCACCTCGGGCCATCGAAGCTTTCTCTCTGCTCTATAAATCCTTCCAGCAAGCCAAAACGAATGCGACAGAGCTTTCAAGCCAGTTTGCAGAGCGAGGCGGCGTGGACTTGGATGCGGTTTTCCCGGTGGATGAGGTCCGTGACTTTATCCATGACCGGAAAAACTATTTTGCTGAACTTGATGAAGCGGCGGAGAGCCTGCACACCGAACTGGGGCTGGAACGGGAAGATGCCTTTATGGTTCTTTCCGGGCGACTGGATGAAGAGCATGGCATTCGGGTGCGGATCATGCCTCATGAAGTGATGCCGGAAACGCTGCGGCATTTTGATTTGCACCGCAGGCAACTTCTGGTTAGCGAAATGCTGGACGCAAGTGCGCGCATCTTCCAGCTTGCTATCCAGATTGCACAGCTTGAATTTAAGCCGATGATCCAGCGAATCGCTGATAATCACGCTTTCCAAACCGAAGAAGCGCGACGGTTGGTGCGCATAAGTCTGGCTAACTATTTTGCTGGTGCGCTTCTTATGCCTTATGGGCGCTTCCTAAAGGACGCCAAAGACCTGAAGTATGACATAGAACATTTAGGCAGGCGCTACCGCACCAGTTTTGAACAGGTATCCCACCGGTTGACGACGCTGCAAAGACCGGGCGAACGCGGTGTGCCCTTCTTTTTCATCCGGGTGGATAAGGCGGGTAACATTTCCAAACGCTTTTCTGCCGGGCGTTTTCATTTCTCCCGCTTTGGCGGTACCTGCCCCTTGTGGAATGTGCATGACACTTTCTCAATGCCCGGCAGAATTGCGACCCAGATTATTCAGATGCCCGACAACACCACCTATTTTTCCGTTGCGCGAACCGTTCGTCGGGTTGGGGCGTTGTATGGACAACCGGATCAGCAACTGGCCATTGGCCTTGGCTGTGATATCGCCTATGCGCGGGAGCTTGTGTATGCAAAGGGGCATGACCTTGAAAGCCTGGATGCAACACCGGTGGGGCCGAATTGCCGCTTGTGCGAACGCCCGGCGTGTCCGCAGCGGGCCAACCCGCCGCTAACGCGCAATTTGGTGCTGGATGAACGGTCGCGCGGCATATCCGCCTATCGTTTCAGTCAGGAGTAGGTTTGCTGCCTCCGGTTCATACTGTTGAGAATCGGAGGAATAAAATGAGCAATTCTCGGTCTTTCTATTTAGTCATGATGCTGGTTGGCACCATTGCGCCCTGGTATTTCTTCAGTGGGTATATTGGCGCAAACGGCGTTGATCTTATTGGTTTTTTTGGATCCATGTATGTGAATGGTGCCGCTGGTGGGGCGGTGACTGACCTGTTTGTGTCTGCCGCTGTTTTTTGGGTGTGGTCATATGGAGATGCACGCCGTGTGGGTGTTGCAAACTGGTGGTTTGTACTGCCTGCGACGCTTGCTGTGGGTCTTTCCCTTGCTCTGCCAATGTATCTTTGGATGCGGGCGGGTGTGGCGACAGAAAGCTGATTTCGAAGTCCGCCTTTCATGTGCGTCGTGTAATTTTATTACCCGCTTTTTGCAGGGCGCGGTTTCGCTGGATTTTTTTGTGAAATATTGTTGCGTAGCCTGCTTTGCTGCTTGAACCGCACCCCTGAACAATTTAGCTTGTGCGGCAGAGGCATCGCCCCTCTGTCGTCAGCAAGGTTCCGGGTATTCATATGACAGCAAGCGTTCTTGATCTTTTCAACATCGGCATCGGCCCTTCAAGCTCTCACACCGTAGGGCCTATGAAGGCTGCGCGCGAGTTTGTGGAGAAGCTGGCTGATACTGGCAAGTTGGCACAGATCAACCGGATTGCGGTAAAGCTGTACGGCTCGCTCGGTGCAACTGGGCGGGGTCATGGTTCCGATACTGCAGTGATCCTTGGTTTGCTTGGTGAAACACCGCGTGATGTGGATGTTGAGGCCATTGAAAAAATGGTCAGCGATGTCCGCACTGGCAAAAGCATAAAGCTTTTTGGTGAACATTCGGTTGCTTTCGAAGAGGAAACAGACCTTCAACTGCTACCACGAGAGCGCCTTGATTTTCATCCAAATGGCATGGAGTTTTGGGCCTATTGCTGTGAAGGCAAGGAAATTTCCCGGGCGATTTATTACTCGATTGGTGGTGGTTTTATCGTCCATGAAGATGAGGCAGCAGCAGACCATTTCGATGAAGTGGAGGTGAAACTGCCTTACCCCTTCAGTAGCGGAGATGAACTACTCGCTCATTGTAGCAAAACCGGCAAATCGATCAGCGACATAACCATGGCGAACGAGCGCGTGTATCGAAGCGCTGATCAGGTGAAGGCAGAGCTGCTTGAAATCTGGTCGGTGATGGAAGAATGCGTCAGGCGTGGCTGTGCGCGCGGCGGTGATATGCCGGGCCTGAAAATTGGCAGGCGTGCGCACAAGCTTTATTCACAGCTGTCGTCCCGCCCGGAAAGTGCGCTTACGGACCCCCTGACCATCATGGACTGGGTTAATCTCTATGCGCTTGCGGTGAACGAAGAAAACGCCGTTGGGGGCCGTGTTGTTACGGCGCCAACAAATGGTGCAGCAGGTATCGTGCCTGCGGTGCTTCACTATTATGCGCGATTTGTGCCAGGGGCGAATGATGAAGGTATCGTGCGGTTTTTGCTAACCGCAGGGGCGGTGGGCCTGCTCTTTAAAATGAATGCATCAATTTCCGGCGCTGAAGTGGGCTGCCAGGGCGAGGTAGGCAGCGCCTGTTCCATGGCAGCAGCTGGCCTGACCGAAGTTTTGGGTGGCACGCCCGAGCAGGTTGAAAATGCGGCTGAGATTGGCATGGAACATAACCTTGGCCTGACGTGTGACCCGGTTGGCGGGTTGGTGCAGGTGCCTTGTATTGAAAGAAACGCGATGGCCGCAGTGAAAGCGATTAACGCCGCGCGGCTCGCACTCCGTGGTGATGGCAATCACTTCGTCTCTCTTGACAAAGTGATCCGGACAATGCGTATCACTGGTCGGGATATGAAAACTCAATACAAGGAAACGGCAGAAGGTGGCCTTGCGATCACAGTGCCGATTTCCGCAACCGTTGTGGACTGTTAATGGAATTCCAAGCTGAAGATATTGTCAGGCTGCATGGATTTGACATCGGCCTGGACAGGAATGCTCTGCCGCTACCAATTTTGCGCGCTATTTTGAAGGGCTGGTACGAAGGCGGCGAGGTCAACCTTATCAAGAAATTCATCCAGCCCGGCGACAGGGTGCTGGAAATGGGTGGGGGAATTGGCATTACGGCAATGGCTGTCGCCAAGCAGGTTGGCGGCGAGAATATTTTTTCCTTCGAGCTTAATCCTTACCTGATTGACTGGTCGCGGTATAATTTTGAACGCAATGGCTTGGATATTACGGTCAACCAGTGTGCTCTAATGCCGGAAGCGCTCATTGCTGGCGACACGATTGACTTCCATATACACAAAAACTTTTGGGGGTCTTCGCTGATGCATCGGCCCGGCACGATTGAAACACTCAAGGTGCCTACGGCTTCGCTTGAGCAAACCATTGTTGATCGGGCCGCAAATACATTGCTGATTGATATCGAAGGAGCGGAAACGGACCTGCTTACAAAAGCGGACCTCTCCGGCATCAACAAGATCATCATGGAAATTCATTATGGGATCGCGGGCCGTGAGGCGACGGACGCTATGACCCGGCACCTTGTTAACACCGGTTTTTCCGTGGACTTGCACAACACAAGCGGTGGTATTGTCGCGCTATATCGTGACGGTACTATGGCCGATTAAGCCGAGGGCAAGCTGGCGTGCGTACCTATTCAACATTTCCGGCCATCTATGAATTGATCAAGGAAATTCCAGCCGGTCAGGTGGCGAGCTACGGCATGATTGCCAGCCTCATTCCGGGTGCTACCGCCCGGATCGTAGGCTTTGCTACAGCGGCGACGCCGTCAGATGAAGGTATTCCGTGGCAGCGGGTGATCAACAGCCAAGGGAAGATTAGCGAGCGGGACGGTGCCGCCCGCCAGCGCACGCGTCTTGAGGAAGAAGGCGTGGCTTTCACCAAGGCAGGCAAAGTCATTTGGGCAGATCACCGCTGGCATGGGCCGAGCGAAGGCTGGTTGGAAAAAAATGGTATCGATATGATCGATTTTCTAACTATTCAAACCAGCTGGCCGGGCTAGAGGCTATTCGCCTGCCTTTAAGCTAAGATCGGACTTTTCTTCTGCCTGCTCGATATTTTCTTCATCGCCAGCGACCTCATGTTCGTGGCCTGGAATCAGGTTGCGCAGGTCTTCAACCACCAGCACGAGCGCAGGCAAAACGAACATCATCATCAGGCTGGAGAAGACAAGACCGGTTGCGAGGCTAACCGCCATCGGGATAAGGAACTGCGCTTGTGGGCTTGTTTCCGACATAATCGGCAACAAGCCAAGCGCCGTTGTGATGGTGGTCAGGGTAATTGGGCGGAACCGTCTGATTGTTGCCTTCACGACTGCATCCATGGCGGAAACACCCGAGGCGCTATATTCCAGATTGAATCTGTCGACAAGCACCACAGACGAGTTTACCACCACGCCTGCCAACGCAACGGTGCCGAACATAGATACAAACGACAGGTCAAAGCCAAGCAGTAAGTGCCCGAAGATGGCCCCTGATATGCCAAGAGGAATGGAAAACAGGATAACAATTGGCTGAATATAGCTTTTCAACTGTGTAGCGACGAGCGCATAGATCACCACAATCGCCAGCATAAAGCCGCGCAGCAGCGAGGCGAAATCTTCCGCCTGCTCACGTGATTGGCCCTCTGGCTGCCAGCGCAGACCGGGGTATGCTGCGAGCAGTTCCGGAATGAACTGACCTTCTACAATAGCGCTTACGGTATTGGGTGTTGTGATGGCTTCATCCACATTTGCCGTGACTGTCAACACGCGGCGACCATTCACCCGGTCAATGGATGTTGGACTGCGACCTTCCTTGATATCCGCAACAACAGATAGTGGTACACCACTGCCATCGGGCAGGCGGATACGCAGTTCATCAAGGGCAGACAGGGCATGCCGCGCTTCGTAAGGGTAGCGCACAAACACTTTGATTTCCTCGCGACCCCGCTGAATGCGCTGCACTTCTTCACCAAAATAAGCCTGTCTTAGCTGGCGCGCGAGGTCACCCGGTTGCAAGCCTGCGGCAATACCGGTTTCCTTCATTTCGAACTCATATTGGCGTTTGCCAAGGTCAAGGCTCGAATCGATTTGGCCTACACCGTCGATGGAACTCAGCATGTCTGCGAGCCTGCCTGTGGCGGCAAACAGCTTTTCTTCGTCAGAGTGAGTTAATTCAAACCCGAGGTCTGCCTGCTGCGGCCCAAGGCTGGAGTTAAAACTTAATGTTTCTGCACCCGGCACATTGCCGGTTTCATTTTCCCATCGGCGCTGAATTTCAGCGGCAGAGTATGAGCGTTCGTCCGTATCGCTCAGCTCAACAATAATCTGGCCAAGATGGCTGGCGGTTGAACTGGATGACGTATCGCCCGGACCCTGACTGGTGGAATAAGACCCGCCAACGGTTACGGCAATTGCCTGAACCACATCTTCGCCGCTTTCAGCCTTCAACTCTGCTTCAACCGCGTCAAGAGCGGTTAGCATCTGTTCAATTGCCTGTTCTGTTGCCGCATAGGGTGCGCCTTCCGGCAATGCAAGGCGGGCGGAAATTTCTGAGCCTTCGATACTGGGGAAGAAAACCACACGCACATGGTTGTTGCTCACCAGCGATGAGGACACCATGATGATGCCAATCGCGATGGCAAGTGTGACATAGCGAAAGCGCCCGCTTAGCACTGTCAGTTTCTGCACTGTGTTGGAGGCAAAACTGTCAAAGCTCCGGGAAATCTTCACCTGAATTTTGCGTAAAAGACCCTTTGACCAGCGTTTTTCATCGCTAAGGTGCTGCGGCAAAATAAGAAATGCTTCGATCAGGGAAACAGCGAGAATCGCAATCACAGCAATGGGGATTGGGCGCGTGATTTTGGCAAAAGTTCCGGTCTGAAACAGCAGTGGCGCGAAGGCGACCATGGTTGTCAGGACACCCACGAGGACCGGCGCGTATATATTGCGCACACCTTCAAAGGCGGCGCGTTTACCTTTAAAGCCCGCCTGCTGCTCCGAATAGATATTTTCGCCGACAACAATAGCGTCATCAACAACGATCCCAATCACCACAATTAACGCGAACAACGTGACCATATTCAGGGATACGTCAGCAGAACCAAAGAACAGGAACCCGCCAAGGAAGCTGATCGGAATGCCCATCGCCACCCAGAAGGCGAGCTTCAGGTCAAGGGTCAGCACCAGCATCAAAAACACCAACGCGAAACCAAGCAGGGCGTTGCCAGTCAACAGGCTGATGCGGTCTGCCAGAACCTGTGTCTGGTCCCTGAACAATTGCACATGAATGCCTTCTGGAAGGGTGGCGGTTTCAAGAAATGCCATGACAGTGCGTTTCACCTTTAAGATGTCGGCACTTTCGTTCCTGAGCACATCAAGCAGAATGGCTTGCTCACCGTTATATTCATTGCGCAGATTTTCATCGATGAAGCCATCAACGATGTTGGCAATATCTTTCAGGTACACTGTTTGGCCGTTGCTGCTGGCACGCACCACAATATCACGAAACTCATCGCCGATGCGGGCACGGGCATCTGTCCGCAACAGGATTTGCCCGCCGGATGATTTGATGGTGCCAGCGGACAGCTCCAGCGAAGACCGCCGAACGGCATCTGATACTTCATTGAAGGAGAGGTTATAGCGCCGCAACGTTTCTTCGCTGACTTCAATTGCAATTTCACGGGTGCGTGCCCCGCGCATGGTAATGGCGGTAACGTTATCGAGCGCGAGCAAGTCACGCTCCAGCGTCTCGCTTGCAAGGCGCAGCTCGTTTTCACCCACTTGTCCGGTCAATACCAGCGTGACCACATTTGAAAGCGGTTCCGTGACCGCCACAATGGGTTGTTCAGCGTTGCCGGGCGGGAAGTCCACGAGTGCGTCAACCGCAGCCTGCACTTCATCTTTCACCCTGTAAGGGTCGATAAAGTCTTCCAGTTCCAACACCACCTGCGCCCGGTTTTCAAACGCGTAGGAACGAACCCGTTTCACACCGTTAATGCCCAGCACGCTTTCTTCAACGCGCCTGCTGACAGCATCTTCAACCTCCAGCGGCGTGGCGCCGGGGTAGGTGACACGTACTGTAATCGTACCCTGATCAACAACCGGAAATACTTCTGATCGCATGGTGACGGCAGTCAGCAACCCTCCGAATATAAAGAGAATCATCAAAAGGTTGGTCATCACCGGGTTGTTCAGGAACTGGCCAACAAGCCCCATAATGCCAGATGTATTTGCCGGCAAATCGCTAGCGTTTTTCCCGCGCTCATTCGCCTGATCGCTCATGACGAAGCCTCAGTGATGGTCTCGCGGATTTTCACCGGACGCTCCACAAAACTTGTGGGCACCTGCGATACTACAATCCCGTCTTTCACATCAAAGGCGCGCACCACCACTGTGTCGTCGGTGGTATCGATGATGCTGACATCGAAGCTTTCCAGTTTTCCGTTTGCCACTCGCCATACGCTTGTGCGGGTTGCCATGGCCGATGCTGGCAGCAGGAAAACGCCATTTGTTTCCCTGCCACTCACGTCTACCGTCACGAACTGGCCCGGTGTTACATTGGCCCCAGTGGGTACCGCAAGAATGATGGGCTGCAGGCGGGTGCGGTCATCCAGCGCACTGCCGACGCTGACAATTTGGGTGGCAAGCTCCCCGTTGCGCCCGTCCAGATGCACGGTCGCGGCAGTACCGCGTGCAAGGCCCAGTGCATCCACAATTGCTGCTTCAGCACTCGCCCGGATGCGCAAGGCGTCTGTCACATAAAAGCTGCCATACTGGCCGTTCGGCCCCACAAGCTGGTCAAGCTCGATGTTGCTTTCGATAACGCGAATGTCTTTTTTGGCCGTAACCTTTGTGCGCTCAAGGTTCACTTCCGCTTGCCGCACACTGGCTTTGGCGGCGGCAAGCCGGGCTTCAACGGCTCTAATTTGCGGTTCTTTGGCCACCAGCGCTGGGGCGGGCCTGTCCGGGTAAACCCGCTGCCAGTCCTTGATGAAATTGTCTGCGTCCGCGCGCGCTTGCTCAAGGTCAGCTTCCGCAGCGGCCACATCGGCGCGGCTGCGTTCCAGTGCGATTTCATAGTCGGTTGCTTCCAGGCTGAAAAGCGTTTCACCAGCCTTGATCGTGCCGCCGGGTACCAAATTGTCGTTCAGGCTGACAACCCGCCCGGTTACCTGCGGGCTGATCGCCACATTGGCGCGAGCTTCCACCTGACCAGACAGGGTGCGCACAGCGGTGTGGTTCATCGGTGCAGGTGTCAGAACATCCACCACCACTTGCTCCGGCTCCGGCGAAAGGGCGGGGCCGCTATCTGCGGTCAGCTTCAACAGTTGCGTCATGCCGATGGTGCCGCCTACCACCACCAAAACAAACAGGATTTGCAAATACCCGCTGACCTTCTCGCCAGACTTTGAAACATGGATGGCTTTCAGCGCTCGGTTCATAAAGAAACTCTTTCAGGTATCGTGCAGTTGGTGCATGGGGGCGGCAAGTCCCCTCGGTTTGTTCGGATAAATGGGGCGATTGGTTTAGATTTCACATATTTAATGCCGGAAAATAACGGCATGCCCCAAAAGTGCCAGCCTTACATTACCCGCGTGGTTGCTTAACTGGTATGCCCATTATAGGCCATATACCAATCCACAAAGCGGCGAATACCGCCTTCCACTGATGTTGCAGGCTTATAACCCGTTGTTTCAAATAATGTTTCAACGCTGGCGCTGGTGTCGGGTACATCGCCGGGTTGCAAGGGTTTCATGCGCATGTCCGCCTTCTTACCCAAACAGTCTTCAAGCACCTCGATATAGCGGAGCAACTCAACCGGCTGTCCGTTGCCAATATTGTGAATGCGCCATGGTGCTTTTGAAGATGCGCTCGCCGGGGCATTGGGGTCCCATGCTTCATCGGGCTGTGCGGGCTTATCCAGAGCTGCCACAACCCCACGGGCGATGTCTTCCACAAAGGTGAAGTCGCGCATATGTTCGCCGTTGTTGAACACATTGATTGGCTCGCCTGCCAAAATGGCACGGGTGAACAGGAACAGCGCCATGTCAGGCCGCCCCCACGGGCCGTATACGGTAAAGAACCGAAGCCCTGTGGTTGGTATGTTAAACAAATGGCTATAGCTGTGCGCCATCAGCTCATTCGCGCGCTTGGTGGCACCATACAAGGCCACTTGATGGTCCGCCGGGTTATGCACCGAAAAGGGCATATTGGTGTTCGCACCGTATACAGAGCTGGTGGATGCATACACCAGATGCCCGACCCCATTATGGCGGCAACCTTCCAGAATGGTCAGGAAACCTGTGACATTACTGTCCACATAATCAAATGGCGCGTTGAGGGAATGACGCACGCCTGCCTGTGCCGCCATATGCACCACACCGTCAAATTTCTCAGCTGCGAACAGGTCCGGCATGCCGTCACGGTCCGCCACATCCATTTTAACGAACCGGAAACTGCCGCGCGCATTATTGTTATCGTTCAAATCAGGGAAAAAGCTTTCGCCGCTTTTACCGGCAAACGCCTGTGTTGCCGCCAGTCGCGCTTCCTTCAGGCTCACATCATAATAATCATTCAGGTTATCAAGCCCGACCACATCGTCGCCGCGCGCAATCAGAAGCTGGCTGATATGGCTGCCGATAAAGCCTGCTGCACCGGTAACGAGAATTTTCATGGGCGATTGGTCCTTTGATTTTTGTTGCGCAGCCATTGCCGGCCTTCACCCCCACCCGGCCACCGCACAGAATTATACTTGGGTGGCCGGATGGGGTGAGGGCCGGTGCAGAACAATCAGAACAACTAACCGAAACCCGGTTTCAGGGCAATTGCCAACCGCCCTGGCGATGCAATAAACTTTTGAATCCGTGATATGAAGCGCGCGAATCAACCGTTTGATTTTATTAAAATAATGTTAACCGGCGCGGCACTGGTGTATTTTGATCACAAAGGCACATTTTTCCATATTCGCTTTTGACTTCTTGATGTGAGTATGAGATAAGAAAATTGAATGTATGCCGATTTATTTTTGGCAAGCTTTTTTTGATGGAGCATTTGATATGCGTTTGTTAGTTGCAGTTGCGGCCCTTGGTTTGGTAACCGGTGCCCCCGTTTTGGCGCCAACAAGTTTGATGAGCACGGCAGAGGCGCAAGCTATTTCTTCTCAGTTTATAACCGGGCAACAGAGCCTTGATTCACTGTTGGTGAACGCAGCCAATGACCCGGTTGCCTTGCAGGCGATTGTTGACGCTGAAATTGCGGCAGGCAACGCAGATGCTGTTGCTGTGGCACTAGCGGCAGCTGCATCACAGGTTGCCCAAACTGATGCGGACGCGGCGCGGGCGTTGTCTGTGCAGGCAATAACTGTAGCGATCAATAACGGTAGCGCTGCCACGCAACAAAGCGTTGGTGCGGTTGTAAGTGCGGTGGCGACGACTGTTGCTGCAAACGGCAACGCGGCTGTCGCGGGACAGATTAACACAGTGGCAGAAAATGCTGGTGGCGCGACAACAGCGGCATATAATGGTGCAGGTGGCTCTTCGGGCGCAGGTGTGAACGATAACTCTGCGGTTACACAGGCTAACCAGCAGAATGCAACCCCTTCTGCGGCTTCGCAAAATGTGCAGATTTCGACGCCGGGGCCTATATCGCAAGTTCCAGCTCCCACACTTTTGCTTCAGACCTTTAGTGTTCCGACTGTTCCTACAATTGTTGTAGAGAACCCTGCAGTAAACCTTCTGCCGCTTCAGGTTGCTACTGAAGATATTGTTACAGTGGTGGTTGTGGGAACGCCTGTTAATGAGGTTGGTAGTCAATAAGGCTGTTTACGCCTGACATCAGGCGGACATAAAAGATTTTGAAAAGGTGAAGGGTTTCCTTCACCTTTTTTTGTTGCGTGCTGTTTGATTGCTGCCCCATAAGAAGGTTGGCTTTGCCGATAACCGCAGGGCCCAACCGACGCGAGTGAAAACAACAATGGCTCCATCCCAAAAAAACGACACGCCCACTGACCCTGCTCAGGTTGTAACAGAAGATGAAGTGGCAAAAAACCGCTTCAGCATGGATCGCATAAAGGCGCTGTTTCGCCGTAAGCCAAAGGCAGAAGGGCCAAGGTTCAGTGTGGCTGAGGGGGCGCTGGTTTACGCCGTTGGTGACGTTCATGGCCGGGATGACCTGCTCGAACGGTTAATCAGCATGATGGAAGTCGATGCGAAGACGCGCCCGGCCCATGAAACCTGTACTCTCATTTTTCTGGGCGATTATGTGGATCGGGGTTTCCATTCCAAAGGGGTGATTGACCGGTTACTTGCGCTGAAACCCGATTGGGCAGACGTTGTTTGCCTGAAGGGCAACCATGAAGACATGATGATCGACTTTATGCTCGACCCGCTTCATAACGCGAGCTGGCTTCAGTTTGGTGGCCTAGCAACCCTCGCCAGTTACGGGGTGAAGCTGGTTGACGGCGAAGACGGTCAGCCTGATGTGGTAAAGGCATCGAAGGAATTGCAGGAAAAACTGCCGGACGACCATTTTGCTTTCCTGCGGGATGCGCCGCTGACGCATGCGTCGGGCGACTATTTGTTTGTGCATGCAGGCATACGGCCCGGTGTGCCGCTTTCGGCACAGGATCCGCATGACCTGACCTTCATTCGCGACGAATTCACTGAAAGCAAACGGGATTTTGGTGTGCGTGTGGTGCATGGTCATACAGGGGTCCAGAACCCGCTTGAACTGCCCAACAGAATCGCGGTGGATACCATTGCCTATGCCACAGGTCAGCTAACCGCTGCAGTGTTGCAAGGCAATGATGTGGACTTCATTGTGACCTAAATCTTAAGGTTTTATTAAAAAATGTTGGTATTACGCTTAGTTTTTGTTGCCTTGCTGCAACAGTGGCTAAGATTATCTGATCGCTAGATATTTGACTGATAATCCATTATGACATTGTAGAAATTATCGCAGTAATTTGTTTCAAGTTATAGTTATTTTATTTGTCGGCGCATTTCACGCTGTGCGGACATGACGGTTTGATGGGGATACCTAATGAATATTAAGACAATGACTTCGATGCTCGCAGTAGCTGTTGCAGCAGGCGTAAGCGTACCTGTTGTGGCACAGGATGGTGCCCAGGATCAGGTGGTGTCTGTTTACGAACGTGCCCGCCCGGACTTTTCCGCACCTGGCGCGCGCAGTGGCAGCTTCATCTTTAATCCGACTATTGATGCGGGTGGCCGGTATAACTCAAACATCTTTGCTCGGCGGGCTGGTGCAACAGTTCAGAATCCGGGCGAAATTGATGATTTCATTTGGTCTGTGAAGCCGGGTTTCAGCCTGTCATCTGACTGGAGCCAAAACTTCTTCCAGCTTACTGGTAATGCTGACCTGTCCCGTTACACTGACAATCCAAATGAAGATTATTCCGATTTTAATATCGGCGCGAATGGTCGCATCGATATCGAACGCGGTATGAACATTACATATGGTGCAAGCTTCACGAACCAGCACGAGGATCGTGGTTCACCAGATACCAATGGTGCACAGGACGAGCTGACTACATTTGATCGTTTTACTGCTAATGTTGGTTTTGAACGTGACCAGTCAATCGCGTCTTTCGCCGCAGAAGTGAATTATGAAAGCCTGAGCTTTTCTAGCCCGGCTCTTGTTGGTGGTGGCGTGTTGAACAACACCGACCGGGACCGTGAGCGTTATGCTGGTAGCGTTCGCCTTGGGTACGAGCTTGATCAGTATTATGAAGCCTATGTTCAGTTGGAAGCGAACCGGGTTGAGTATGATGACTCACAGGCAGACGGTGGCCCGCAGCGTAACTCTGATGGTTGGGAAATCACCGGCGGTGCAGCGTTCGATATCACGGGCACTTCGTACGGCGAATTTTATGTTGGTTACTTGAAACAGAATTACGACTCTAATTCACTGACCAACATTGATAGCTTCACATTTGGTGCGTCAATGCTTTGGAACCCGACTGGCCTGACTTCAGTTCGTGCCAGAGTGGACCGGGGTGTTCAGGAAACTGTAGCATTTGCGCAGGATGCCCAAGGTAATGCAGCGCTGGTGTCCGGTATTCTTGGCACAAGCTACCGCGTTGATTTCGAGCACGAACTTCAGCGCAATGTGTTACTGCAAGGCGGCATCGGATTGACGACGTCTAATTTTGAAGGTTCCGTTCGTAATGATGATCTTTATGCGGCAGGGTTTGGCGTACGTTACTTGATGAACCGTAATCTTAGCCTGAACGCTAATTACGACTGGGACTATCGTAGTTCAAATGCTGCAACGCAGGACTATAAACGCCATATCTTCATGTTAAATTTGACCGCTCAGTGGTAATATCATGTCACGCAGCTCGGTATCGGGCTGCGTGAACCACTAACGAGACGGTTGAGAGTAATGATAAAGACAACGATACAGATTTTAGTTTTCACGGCACTTCTTCTAGGAGGTGCCGTTCGCGTTTCTGCCCAAGACAACAGAGACCCAGGTGTGGCAGCCCCTGCTGAAGCGCCTCGCTATCAGCTTGGTTCCGGTGATCAGATCAAAGTGACAGTCTATGGGGAAGATGATCTTTCCGGTGAATTTGAACTAGATGGATCGGGCACAATTTCCATGCCACTGATTGGTGCTGTCACCCTTGGTAACCAGGTGCTGACAAGCGCTGAAACACTGATTGTCGAGAAACTGGCCGATGGGTATCTGGTCAACCCTCGTGTCAGTATCGAAGTGCTGAACTACCGTCCTTTCTACATTCTCGGTGAGGTGAAGGAACCGGGCAGCTACGCTTACGTTAGCGGTATGACAGTTTTGAATGCGGTCGCGCTGGCATCAGGTTTCACCTACCGTGCGAGTGAATCTAAAATTGAAGTCACACGCAAGGTTAACGGCGAGGAAGTCGAAATGCGTATTGATATTACTGCGGCTGTTTTGCCGGGCGATATTATTCGCGTGCCAGAGCGCTTCTTCTAAATTTTGGAAATCTGTGTTTCCTCATGAATTTATTGGCATGGCCTTCGCCTCGCGATATAGATAAGCGCGATGGTAAACCCATTTGCGACAGGCGTTAGGATAGTAAATGTACGATCAGACCTATCAGGACAAGACAGAGCTGCCCACAAACCAGCCAAATCAAGCGCAGTCTGGCGACGATGGTGTGATTGATATTCGTGCGCTTGCGCTTGTGCTGTTACGCCGCAAGTGGATCATTATCAACACTGTCCTGTTCTGCTCGACACTGGCAGTACTCATATTGTTCCAGCTAACGCCGCGCTATACCGCCGACGTTACCCTCGCGCTGGAAACACGGCAGAACCAGGTTGTGGATATGCAAGCTGTTGTGTCTGGCATTAACGCGGACGCGGCGACAATCAAAACCGAGATTGATGTCATGACGTCTCGCCGTCTCGTTGGTAAGACCGTAGACACTCTCAATCTTGTTCGTGATCCAGAGCTGAACAGTGCGCTTAACACCAAGAAAAGCCTGCTGTCGTATCTAAACCCCCTCAACTGGATTCCTGAAAGCTTCAGGACGGCCATTGTTGGTGAGCCTGAGGTTTTACCGGAAGCGGAGCAACTATCAAGAGAACGGGCGCGGGTTATTGATGCAGTCATCAGCCGATTGTCTGTCAGCAACCCACCTCGGTCTTATAGTATTTCCGTGTCATTTCAGTCTGAAGACCCCAGAAAAGCGGCGCGTATCGCCAACGGCCTTGCAGATCTTTACCTGACCGACCAGCTTGAAGCCAAGTTTGAGGCAACACAGCGTGCCAATGATTGGTTGAATGAACGTATCTTTGATCTGCGTGAAAATGTGCGAACGTCTGAGGTGCAGGCACAGCGCTTTCGGGAAGAAAACCGCCTTATTCAAACGCAGAATGCCGGGCTTGTGTCGGACCAGCAGCTTACACAGTTGAATACGCGACTGATTGACGCCCGCACTGATCTTGCTCGCACACAGGCTCGTTTCAGCCAAATTTCCAGTATCTCTGACGTTGAAACTACCGATTATGCCGGGCTTACAGAGGTTCTGGACAGTCCGCTTATTCAGCGGTTACGCGAACAACAATCAGAAGTACTGCGGAGCCGGGCGGAGCTGGCTACCCGTTATGGGCCAAAACATCCGCGTATGATCAATGTGGAAGCGGAACTTGGTGATATTGACGCGAATATCAAAACCGAAATCCGTAAAGTAGTTGCAGGTATTCAGAACGAAGTTGACGTTGCGCGCGCTCGTGTGGCTGCGCTTGAAGAAAGTCTTGACCAACTCAAAAATGAGAACGTTGCGCTCAACCGTGCGCAGGTTCAGCTTCGTGAACTGGAGCGGGAAGCTGAAGCGAACAGAGTTTTGCTGGAAACTTTCCTTGCCCGCTTTAAGGAAACGACAAACCAGCAGGATATCCAGCAAGCAGACGCCCGGATTATTTCTCGTGCTGACGTACCCCTGGATCCATCCTATCCTAACAAAAAGCTCATTCTGGCACTGGTTGTTTTTGCGTCTGCCGGTTTGGGTGTTGGCCTTGCCTTCCTGCTAGAGATGCTGGATAACGGCTACCGCACGCTGGACCAAATTAAAGCAGACCTTGGTATACGCGGTGTTGGTATTATTCCGATGCTGGCCACCAACAAACTGCAAGGGGTTAGCGTGGAGGATTACCTGATCGAAAAACCCTCTTCCTCGTTTGCTGAGGCGCACCGTAACGTGCATGCCTCTCTACTGTACTCGGGCCCGCGCCAAAACACTCCGCAGGTTATCATGGCCACCTCTTCGGTCCCGGGTGAGGGTAAGTCTACATTCTCACTATGTTATGCACGCTTGATGGCCAAGTCTGGTATGAAAGCGCTATTGATTGAAGCTGATTTACGCCGTCCGGTTATTAAGGCCCGCATGGGCTTGCCGGATAGTCAGGCTGATATCGTTGGCGTATTGCAAGGTAAAGATGTTGGCGGCCAACAGTTGCACAAAGATGAGAAATCGGGTCTGCACATCCTGAGTGGGCGCGGCCATTCTGATCCGCAAAAGCTTTTCTCAAGTGAGAAGTTTAATGGCCTGATGTCTTGGGCGCGGGAAAATTATGACCTCGTGGTGCTAGATACACCGCCTGTTATGGCTGTGTCCGATGCCGTCATCCTGTCGCATCAGGTTGATGCCGTTCTGTATGTGGTTCAATGGGAAACGACACCGAAGAAATCAGTTGAAGCAGGTATAAACCAGCTTCGCGAGGCGGGCGCACCGCTTGCTGGTACTGTTATTACCCAGGTCAATATCAAGCGCCACCAGAGCTATGGCTACGGTGATCAAGGGTATTATTACGGCACCAAAAGCGGTTACTACGCCAACTAGGTTGCTGGCGTGCCTATTCGAACCAGTCCGAGTGCTCTGGAGATTCGTGGCAGTTCGGTTTGCTGCTCATTCAACCTCCCATTTGGGTCGACCACGATGCCGACGTCTGATATTTGCCAATAGCCGTTGTGAAGGTGGCTGCATATGCCCAACAATATGTTTGCCAAACTCAACCAGTATGAGCGCTTGCGGTGGCAGGTATTCGCTGTAACCTGGCTTGGCTACGCAGCCTATTACTTTAATCGCAAAGCTTTTTCCGTCGCAAAGATTGGTATGGAGTCCGACGGTGACCTTCAGGTCACCAAAGCAATGATGGGGCATCTGGATGCCCTTTACCTAATTGCCTATGCGGCTGGTCAATTTTGCTTTGGTGTGCTGGCAGACCGTATCGGTAGCCGCAAGGTAATCCTGGCCGGTATGCTTGTTTCTATCGGTGCAGCGTTGGCAATGGGGGCAGGCACCAGCTTTTGGGTTTTTGTGCCGGCCATGCTTGTTCAAGGTGTGGCTCAGGCAACTGGCTGGCCGGCTTTCTGCCGTAATGTTTCCAGCTTCTTCTCGGTGCCTGAGCGCGGCAGAATAATGGGACTGTGGTGCACCTCTTACGCCGCGGGTAGCCTGATCGCAACGCCCTTCCTTGGGTGGGTTGCTTATAGTTTGTTCGATAGTTGGCGTTTGGCCTTTGCAGCCTCCTCATTGATTGTCGGGCTGGTGTGGCTTCTGATTTTGTTGTTGCAAAAAAATAGCCCGGAGCAGGCTGGTTTGCCGCCTGTGGAAAATTATTCGGGACTTGAGCGCGAAGAGCCAATGGTCGGGGAAGGCACCGTGGACACTCACGACAAACCATCGCTCAAAGAAACTATTCGCTATATTCTAAGTGACAGAATTATCCTGACCTATGGCGCGGTATACTTCCTGCTTAAGCCAGCGCGGTATGCCATCCTCTTCTGGGGGCCGTTTTTTGTTTATGAAAAATTTCAGGCGAGCGGTAAGGCGATCGCGACGCTGGTGCCTTCCGGTTTTGAGCTAGCGGGCATAGCTGCGCCTATTATTGCAGGGTTTGTCTCCGACAAATTGTTCGGTGCTCGCCGTGTACCTGTTTGTGTGATCAGCCTTTTAGCGCTTGTTGTCTGCCTGCTGAGTTTTTCAAGTCTTGCGGAGACAGGCAACCTGCCACTTCTCGCGCTAGGCTTTTTCCTAATCGGACTTACCCTATACGGACCAGATGCGATCATTAGCAGCACCGCCGCGCTTGACACAGGAAAAGAACGTTATGGTGCAACAGTTGTTGGGTTCGTGAACGGGCTTGGGTCTATCGGGGCTATATTGGGCGGCTGGATTCCGGGCCAGCTGGATATGAACCAGGTTTTTCAACTGATGGCAGGGGCAAATCTGATTGCGGCTATCCTGTTGATACCCTTTTGGCGGCGATAATGGACTTCTGCAATCGATTACATCACCTTTTAGGATGATTGTTTTTCCAGTATTTTCAATGCACTATTGATGCTTTCTAGGCTGCGTGATACGGCTTTTCTGATGTGTCATAAATGAAAAAAAGCGTGAGGGGGATAAGATGGCAGAAACAGCGGTAGAGCAGCGCAACTTTCACTTCATATCAGGTTTGCCGCGCTCGGGTTCAACATTGCTGTCGGCGATCTTGCGCCAGAACCCTCGTTTTCATGCAGGCATGACCAGCCCGGTTGGGGGCTTGTTTTCCAATCTGATTGCGTCTGTAAGCGCAGGCTCTGAGATGGCGCCTATGGTAAATACTGCACAGCGTAAGCGCCTCTCCAAAGGGTTGTTCGATAGCTACTATGCGGACCACGAAGAAGAGGTGGTGTTTGACACCAACCGGATGTGGACCGCAAATTTGGCTGCGCTCGATGATCTGTTCCCTGCCGGTAAACTGCTTTGCTGTGTACGCAATGTTGCCTGGATTATGGACAGTATGGAACATCAGTTCCGTTCTAATGCCTTTGAGCATACACGGCTATTTGGCGATGCTGCGCAGCGCAGCACCGTATTCACCCGATTGGAGGCACTGGCAAACCGGAATGGCCTTGTTGGTTATGCGTGGTCGGCGTTGAACGAAGCACTTTATGGCCCTCATGCGGATAAGCTGTTGATCATCGATTATGACCTGCTGGTAACTCATCCAGCTCAGGTTATGGGGTTGATATATGGTTTCCTTGAGGAGGAGCCGTTTGAACATGATTTCGACAACGTGGTTTATGACGCCCCAGAGTTTGATGAAAACCTTGGTGCAGCAGGTTTGCATAAGGTGCGCAAAAAGGTTGCGCCAAAACCGAGACGGACCATCCTGCCACCAGAACTGTTTGAGGAATATTCAAAGCTAAACTTTTGGCAAAACTTGAAGGGCAGTGCGGCAAAGATGATTACACAACAACCTGAGTCAGAAAAGCCGGCTGGTTAGAGCCCGGCAAGTGCCTGCCTGCTGGCTTCTGAGGGGCGCTGTTTGCTCGGCGGTCATGCGGTATGCAGTGTTCGAATGATTGGTGCATGGCATCCGGGCTTACAGTTTCATTGCTTGAATAACTGTATAATTCTTCACGTAACACCAGGCTGTGCACTCTCCTCTAAATTGGTGTGACGGTTGAGGCTTCTGCGAAGGTTGGAAAGTTTCAACCTTTTGATTTTAAATGATTAAATCGAGACAGTGACTGTTTAGTTATTGACTAAGCAACAAACCCTGAAAATTGATTTGCATTCATAGGTTGATTATGTATTAAGGACGTATTGACTTAAATGTTTGATGTACGTTTTGGGGGTGGCTCGAACCAGCGAGGGTGGTTGCAGAGCTAAAAACTACTATGGCAACAAAAAGCGGCGGTTTGCGTCTCTTTCATCTCAGCTTTGCTTGGTCGCACAATGGTTCGAGAGTGCTTCGTGCTGAATCTTTGTTCCATTGCAATGTCAAGCTAGGTTCTGCCGGCAAAAGTTCCCGAATTCGATCGACCATCCATGGTCCACACTCTTGCGACGCCGAACTACCGCGGCAATTTTGGTCTTCTGGTAGCGAAACTGAAGCGTTGGCCATTGGGGATACACTCCTCAGCCCGGCGACCATGCCCAGTCCGCCAAACCAACCTCTCAAGTTACATCTACAATTAATCACGACTTCACAGAAAGCTTTCCACTATGGCTACATTTAACGGCACCAGCGAAAATGAAACGATCAATGGAACGGCTGAAGATGATGTGATTTCCACCGGCGGTGGTAATGACGAGGTCAACGCTGGGGCAGGGAATGACACTATTGAAGGTGGCGAGGGCGTCAACATCCTGAATGGTGAAGCGGGAGATGACTATTTCGTTGTCTCGGATATCAGCGGCGATGTTGATGGTGGTGAAGGTGTTGATACGATAGATTTCAGCAACTTGAGCCAAGGCATTAATGTAATTAACTCCTTTGTTGCTGGTCGTTTCTTCGGAGGCATTCTTGGTTTCGCGAACATAGAGAATATTACAGGCACTTCCTTTCAGGATTTTATTGCAGGTAATGACGCAGACAACCTGATTATTGGTAATGGCGGCAGTGACGTGTTCCGTGGGTCTGCTGGAATGGATACGCTGATTGGCGCGGTAGATTCGACCATTGGCGACGCAGTCAATTATGCAGACTCAGACGCTGCCGTCAGTGTGAACCTTTCAACCGGAACAGCAAGCGGCGGGTTTGCTGAAGGTGACGTGCTTGTCAATATCCGTCGCATCGGCGGGACAATTCACGCTGATTCTTTGGTTGGCTCCGACAACGGTGTGCGTTTTGAAGGTGCGGGTGGTGACGATACCCTGATTGGTGGTGCAGGGAATGACACGCTGGTTGGCGGGTTTTATGTCAATAGCAATAACAATAACCGAATTGTAGGCGGCGCTGGTGATGACCTAATAGTTTTGGACTCAAGTGGCGCTGATACTGTTGATGGCGGCGCTGGCAATGACACTTTAGATTACTCAGCTACGGGCCGTGGCCGGACAGTCGATTTGCTACTTGGAACGACGGAAGGAGGTAATTCTGATACCGACATTCTGAGCGGGGTTGAGAATGCCCTGGCCGGCTTTGCAAATGACACTCTTCTTGGATCAAATGTAGACAACCTTCTGTCTGGCGGACGTGGTGCTGATTACATCGACGGTCGCGAAGGCAACGACACCCTCCTTGGTGGTGATGACACCGTTATTGGTGATGACGTTACAGACAATGACACCTTGGTTGCCGGTGCGGGCGATGATCTGATCGATGTGTCGTTTGGCATAAACACGGTGATTGTAGCCGACGGTCACGGCAATGATACAGTGCGGTCACTAGATGCTTTTGACGTACTAGACTTTACCGGCCTTATAAGCGCAGGTTTTGTTGATCTTGACGATGTGATTATGGCCTCATCTGACGTGACGCAAAATGGACGTACGGGTGTTTTGATTAATACTGGTGGCGATAGCAGCTTGTTCTTGGAAGGGCGTAGCGTATCAGACCTAAACCAATTGAACTATCGTTTTAACGGTGGTGGTGCTTACGCAAACCCGAATTTGGGTGTGCGAGGTGGCACAGGCGACCAAACCGACAGGGACGATTATCTGATCAGTAATAATACTGAACTTCGGGAATTAAACGTTGGGTGTTAGTTTACATTATATATTAGACAGACCCGGGATGAGGTGTGATCCGGTGGGATTTAGTGGGAAATGATAGTGTTTCTGCGGGTTTTGGCGTGATGATCTGGGCGGACCTCCAAAAGCTTTAAAGATTGGACTCAGGGCCCGAAACCGGCTTTTTTATAATAAACACTGGACTCTCACCTCTGATGTCTTGAAGCGTCTCGAAAGTGTCTTGAAACCTCCTTAAAATCGTCCCTAAAGCATCTTAATCCCTTGAAATACAATTGTCTCGAAAAACGGGGGTTTTCAGCCCGTAGGCCTTAAAGCACGTGCGCAGGCCTGTTCCAGCATCCGAGTTAAGGCCTGTGGAACTCGGATACTTAACAAAACTGTCACAAAACATCCGAGAAAGAGATTACTCCAATATATACAGGCGCTTGGCAAAATATCGGCTTGTCAGCCTGCGGCGCTAACTCGGATGATTTTGGCACTTTTGCTGCCAATTTATACAACCAAAAGAGGCATAAAGCCTTAATCACACATCCTGTCCTGCATCAGCGTCACAATCAAAATACTTTTCGTTATATTTCTGCACTATTCCCGGAATTTTTTCCTCAATATGAGGATAACTTTCAGATGTCGACAAAAACTTCCGCTTATAACGCTCCCAAACTTTCGTGACTCTCTGCTCGCAGAGCTTGCCCGGGAGCGTCTCTTGTTCTTTCTCCACGTAATCGAGCACTTCACCCGCCAACGCCAAAAGAATAGCTGCATCAATCACAGCAGCCGATTCCTGTGGTAAAGGTTCGCGATTCTTATACTCCCCACTTCCATGCTTATTCTTTAATTTATTCTTATACTTTAAGTGATCGAAGTAATGCTCAAATGTTACTATCTGTATTCGTGCCCAGCGGGGCACTTGGGCGTAGAAATCCGCCTCTGTTTTTGGATCAGCATACTCAACCGCTTCACGGATGATATTGATGACATCCAGATTCAGTATAGGCCGTTCATTATTACTTGTGCGTTTAAGATCGTAAATTACTTCAATGCATTTTTCAGCATAGTCGATAATTTCTTGAAGGGCATACGGGAGAACTGCGTGTGCCGCTCGCTGTTTGGCTTTCCTTCTCTGTTCAGCCAGGTCTGCTGTCTGTTTTATCTGATTTTGTATAAGCCTAGCAGTTATATAGGCAGCGACCAGCGCCAGAATAGCTGCATTCAACGTCTGCCAATCCATCCAAACATTATGCGTATATGACCGCCCACCTTTATAAAGTGGCCAGAGAACCATGACAGATAAATAAAGTCCTCCCAAAACACACAGAATGATCCGCCGCTTTGTTTCTAACCATTCCATTATTTTCATATGACTATCTCCCCAAATAATATTTTCACTCCGGTTCCTTTGTCGAAATCGCAGTAATGCTGGTGATGTCCTCCCGGAACTTCACAAGGTCCTCAATCGCCTTGATAGCATCCTCCATGCCGGCACCGGGTGGTAGGCCCAGCTTCTCGACAATCTCTGCAGGCAGCGTCTGCACCAGTTTCGCTTTCGGGTCGGGTATAAGCTCGGGTGGCTTGTCCGCGTCCGGCTTGCCGCGCCAGACGGCGAGCACCACGCCCTGTTCCGCGATATAGCCTTTCATCCACTCATCGGTATAGTTGGTTTGCTTCCCATGAGAGGGCCCTTGCCAGCCCTGCAGCTTGTAACTGCGGCCCGTGTCTTCCATGAGCCTTTTAATGCAGGCCTTGCCACCCTTGTCCTTGAGCCAGATCCGAAAGCCTGTCGTGAGCGGGGTGTTTGGCGAGACCAGACAGTAATCCCCTTCCTTTATCCCTTCGGGGATCATGGAGGAGCCTTTGGCAATGACATAGAAAGCTTCGGGGTCGATATCTCTTATATTTTCCGGTGCCGGCATTTCTCGGTACTCTCCTTCTTTTTCCAGATGCCCCACCAGCGAACAGCGTGCATAGCCCCGCGCCGGCATCAGCATGTCGGGCGTGAAGGGAGCGAAGGCGACCCTGTTCGAGGTGGAAGCTGGTTTATATGCAGTATCGGGCTCAGGCGCATCAGCTGACGGCATGGATGTGCCGTTGCGGGGCGGGCCGATGTAAAGCTCTAGACTTAGCACGCGGCAGAGAGCTTCAAGTGTATCTGTCCTCGGCGAAGATCCTCTGCGAATGTTTCTAATTGTGTCTGTGCTACCAGTAGCCCGCATAGAGACTTTGCGGTCTGATAGGCCGCTTGTGTCAATATATTTGATAAGTTTACTTATTGCGCTCATGCGGTTTATGTACCGCAACTTTCCGGGTTAACCAAAAAAAACTTGCTTTGCGGTTAATTTACCGCATAATGTGCGGTATGAATCACCGCATCACTTTAATTTTGCTTTTCGATCGCTATTGCGGACATGTTGGTCGCAGCGAGGCTCGTATATCTACGTTGATATTCAATCACGGTGCACGGATATCAAAAATTAGAGCGGGGGCCGACTTTACTACAAGATCATTCGAGCATGCACTCCAGTGGTTCTCCGACCACTGGCCTGCTGATCTTGCCTGGCCCGAAGACATTCCCCGTCCCGCCCTCACAAAAGGAACCCTGTGATGCCTGAGTCGCGCCCACCTGAGTCGGATAAAGACGGCTTTCGCCCTGACATGACCACGCTCATGCGTGATCAGGCAGCGCGGCACTATATGGTCCAGGCGATTGATGCCTGGTTCCTGGCGTCCACCGAGCCGGTGACCCGCGAGACTGCCCGGCGTGCCCTTCAAGAGCAGTTTACCGCCCTGCTCAACCGCGCCATCCCTCTCTCCGAGCTTAAACCTTCCGAGCGCCTCAGCGGCACGTCCCCGGCAGCTGGCACCCGGCATAAACAGGAGCCCGCCAATGACTGAGCAAAAGCAAAAATTCACCGTCACCTTCAGGCTCACGCTTTCCGCCCTTGTTGACACCGTTATAGAAGCGACAAGCGAGGACGAGGCTATAGGCCAGGCAGACAAGATGGCCGCTCAGGCTCTCAGGCATGCAAGCCTGCCGGGAAACACTGACCTTGATCCGGATAAAGTGGAGACGGACGATATAGAGGTTTTCGATATTGAGGCCATGCCTGCTGATCCGCCAGATGGCGGGGAGGACGCCCATGGCTAAATATTATATCTCATTCGGTACGTCACCCGGCCACCGGCATACCATAGGTGCTGTCACCACAGACCACGATCATCTCTATGAGATTGAGGCGGCGGATAGTGAGGACGCTCGCACGATCGCAGACCTGCTGTTCGGCAGCCGCTGGGCTGCCCTGCGCACTGCCCGCGAGGCACAGCGGGCCCTTAACCGGCGGGACTGTTTCAAGGGCATCATCAAGCTGGATAGGGAGACCATACCATGTGGGTGATCTATGACAGCGAGCTTGGTGAATATGCCGTCGACGAGGGCGGCCTGATGGCGACACGCTCCCGCACGCAGGCCGAAGCCTGGTGTGACATGGTCTCTGACTTTTGGGAAGTGGAATGGATGGAACCGGGTGACGTCGCCCGCCGCAACAGGATCCTTGCGGCTGAAGAACAGGAAAGGTCCCTGTCATGACAGACCTCCCAAACCTCACAGGCCTCACAGAGCGCCAGCGTGACAACCTGAAGAAGCTTGCTGATTATCTGGCCGCAGGCAACACCGCCATGCGGTTTGACATGGCCTCCTACTGCTGTGAGCCTGGCAAAATAAAGGTCACACCCCGCAACCATGCCTGCGGCACCGTGGCCTGTGCGGTCGGCCACGGACCCGCTGCTGGTATCGACCCCGAGGGCACGCTTAGCTGGAGTGATTATGTTGAGTGCAGGCTTTGCACGGACACTGATGTGTTTCACTGGCTTTTTGCCGCCCGCTGGCAGCATGTGGACAACACACCTGAGGGTGCTGCCGGGCGTATCACCTGGTATCTGGACAAGGGCCTGCCCGCTGATTTTCTGGCCCAGGTCCACGGCGAGGCGCCGCTCTGTTACCGCCCTGCGCTTGCGCAGGAGGCGACCTGATGACCGCCGCCCCGGATAGTGTTGCGGGTCATCCTGTGACGGGTCATCCTGTTATTGGCAGTTTCGGGGACGCAGGTCACAAGCTGCTGGCCACAGCCGATATCGCGGTGCCCGAGCGCCTGCGCCTCACGGATGAGGATTATGTAGCAGCGCTTGCGGCTTCTATCGCTGACAAGGGCCAGATGCAGGCCACCCTGGTGGCCTTGAACCCGCGCAGAAATGGCCAGCCGTATGTGCTGATCGCGGGTGCCCACCGGCTGGCCGCCTGCGCGGCGCTGGGGATAGAGGTCGCTTGCAGCATCCTGCGCTGGCGTGGCAAAAGCCTTGTTGATTTTGATATCGAATGCCGCTTGCGGGAGATTGACGACAATCTGATGCGGTATGAGCTGTCAGCTCTTGACCGGGCTGTCTTTCTGTATGAGCGCAAGAAGATATATGAAGAGATGTATCCGCACACCCGCCACGGCGGGGACCGCAAGAGCGTTGATTTCCATAAGGAAAATCAAATGGCATTTAATGCCACTCGATTTTCAAAGGAAACCGCCAAACTGATGGGTCTGTCTGAACGGGCTGTGCGCGATATCTGCCAGATCGCCAAAAACATCCCCGCCGGCCTGCGCCGCCAGATCGCCGGCACCTGGCTCGTGAGGAAACAGGGCGAGCTCCTCTATCTCTCGAAACAGGACCCGGACACGCAGGAGCAGATTGTGGAGGTGCTGCTCAAAGACGGCAGCCGCCACAAGCCCGGCGCGGTCAAGTCCGTGGGCGCTGCCCTCAAACTGGTGGGCGGCGGGTCCCTTGATCCGGACCTGGACACGCTCTTGAGGCACCTTAAAAGCGCCTATGCCCACGCGCCCGCCGCCACACAGAAACAGTTTCTCTATTACCTCCAGGACACTGGCCAGATGAAGCGGATCGGGGATACAGTATGACGGACTGGTTTACAGCCTCAGAACTGGCGCAGGCCCGCTTACCGGGGCTACCCCGGACGGACAGGAATATCCGCGAAATCGCAAAACGTGAGGGCTGGGCTCGCCGCAAAGACACAGACGGCACCCCGCTTGCCCGCAGGCGCCGTGGCCGGGGTGGCGGCATGGCCTATCATGTTTCGCTTTTGCCCCGGAGCGCCCGCACGGCGCTTATGCGTAATGCTGCCGTGGCCCGCCGCACTGCCATGGCAAAAAAGGTCGCCAGCGACAAAAAAGGGGCCACCAGCACAGCAGATACGCCGCAGCAACCTGCAGTCAGCAGGTACGAGCTGTGGAACGCTTTCGAGCGGCTCTCTGACAAAAAGAAAGCGGTTGCCCGCGACCGGCTGGAGACGCTCACCCTCATAGAGGAGCTTGTGGCCCACCGCACCATGACCAAGAGCGAGGCGGTCAGGCATATGGCTGCCATGAAGGGTGTTTCCCCTGCCAGCATCTACGGCTGGTTCAAACGCATAGACGGCACCCCCAAAAGCGACCGGCTCCCGATGCTTGCCGACCGGCGTGCAGGCGGCAATACGGGATGCACGGCGTGCAACCCCCTGGCCTGGGAGGTCTTGAAGGCCGACTGGCTGCGGCTCGAAGCGCCGTCCTTCTCTTCCTGCTACCGCCGGCTGACAGGCATGGCGGCCATGCGAGGCTGGCAGATACCCCCTGAGCCGACGCTGCGCCGGCGCATGGAACGGGAGCTCCCTGAAGCGGTGATGATCCTCTGCCGCGAGGGCCGCCGGGCGCTGGAGGGCATGTATCCGCCCCAGGAGCGGGACCGCACGGACTTCCGCGCCATGGAAGCGGTGAATGCGGACGGTCATATCTGGGACGTGTGGGTCAAGGACTGGCCGGGCGACAAGCCGGACGCAAAACCCGCGCGCCCGGTGATGGTGGCCTTTCAGGATCTTTACTCGAACAAAATCCTCAGCTGGCGCCTCGACAGGACCGAGAACGCTGATCTGGTGCGCCTCGCCTTTGCGGATATGGTGGCCGCACACGGCATCCCGGAAGCGGCCTGGCTCGATAACGGGCGGGCCTTTGCCAGCAAATTTATCACCGGGCGGCAGACCAGCCGTTTCCGGCACAAGATCAAACCGGAGGACCCCTCGGGCGTGATGACCGACATGGGCATCGAGGTGCACTGGACCAAACCCTATAGCGGACAATCGAAACCCATCGAGCGGGCCTTCAGGGATTTCTGTGACGCCATTGCCAAACACCCGCTGCTGGCGGGGGCTTACGCAGGCAACAGCCCTGAAAACAAGCCCGACTATCCGGGCGGCACCATCCGTCCTGTGCCCTATGACACCTTCATCCGTGTGGTCGGCGAGGGCATCTTTGAGCATAACGCGCGCACCGGGCGCCGGACCAGGGTCTGCGGCGGCACCCTGAGTTTCGATGAGGCGTTCGAGACATCCCTGGCCGCGCGGCAAGAGGCGGGCGACCTGCCGGTGCGCCGGGCCAGCGCTGACCAGATCGCTGCCTGCATGCTGGCCATGGAACGCGTGACGCTCGACCGCAAGGACGGCAGCTTCCGCATCAACGGCAACCGCTACTGGCGGCAGGCGCTTCATGAACACAGAGGCCACAAGATGACCATCCGCTTTGACCCGGACTATCTGCACGCGGGGGCCCGCCTTTACCGGCTTGACGGCTCCTATGTGTGCACGGCGGACTGTGTGGAGCCGGTGGGCTTTGCGGATACAGCTGCGGCCCGGGAGCATGAGCGCAAGCGCCGCCGCATGGCCAGGCTCACCAGGGAGCAGGCGGATACCCTCCGCAGCCTGCCGCTCACCGAGCTCCAGCGCCTCCTGCCTGAAGTGGATGAACTGGGTAAGCCGTCCGGTACCAGGAACCCTGTGCGCCTGGTGGCGGCCGGTAACGGGGCGGCCAGAGCCGTTGCCGAAGAGAGAGCCGTGGCCGAAGAGGAAGAGGCACCGGCAGGCGAGGAGGACGCCTTTATGGATGCGCTGAGGAGCGGCCTCAAGCTCGTGAAACCTGAAGATGATCTTTTATAGGGAGACAAAAGATGACCCTGGAAACCAGAGCCCTGTCACCGGATGAGCCGGCACCTGATATCGCCCAATTGGGTACAGAAGAACGGACAGAGACAAAAGAACTGGCGGCAGCAAGTCTTCCGGAAAAAGCAGCGGCAGAAGCCGATAAGGGCGATCTCGACCTGCGCGACCGCGTGCGGGCGGTGATGCAGGCGGAGGGGATCACCCACCGGCAGCTTGCCAGCGAGAGCGGCCTCAAGCCCGGCACCAGCTCCAGTTTCCTGGGCGGCACCTACACAGGCCGCAAGGCGCCGGTGGCAGCCGCCCTTGAGAACTGGCTCAGGACAAGGGCCGAGCGCCAGCGACTGCAGGCGGTCTCTGCCGCGGGGCCCGGGTTTGTCGAGACCCCATCGGCGCTGCGGTTTATGGATACGCTGACCTTTGCCCAGAGCATGAGCGAGATTGTGGTGGTGGCCGCCGAGCCGGGCCTCGGCAAATCGGTAGCGCTCAGGCACTATACAAAAACCCATGCCGGCGCCTGGTATCTGATGGTCGAGCCCCATATGGCCACCCTGCCGCAGATGATGGCGGCGATTGCAAAAGCGGTTGGCGTATCCGGCAGCTACCCGGCAAAAAGGCTTGAGATGCTGGAGGACAGGCTCAGGGATACGGGCGGCCTGATGGTGATTGACGAGGCCCAGAATCTCTCCTTGCAGCAGCTGAACCAATTGAAGGCCTGGAACGAGCTGATGGGGGTGGGTATCGCGCTCTTTGGCAACCGGCATATCCACACCCGCCTCGAGGGCGCAAAAAGAGACGCGGCCTACGCCCAGCTCTATAGCCGCATAGCCCTCCGGCTCAACCGCAAGAAACCGAAGGCGGGCGACATCAAGGCCATGCTGGATGCCTGGGGTGTGGCGGGCCGTGAAGAACGGGCGCTTCTTGAGACAGCCGCCCGCAAGCCGGGGGCGCTCAGGAACATGGACAAGACCCTCAAGCTGGCGACCATGGTGGCGGGCGGCAGAGGCACGTCTCTTGATACGGATATGATCCGCGCCGCCTGGAGCCAGATCAGCAGTATCGAGAGCTGAGCGGGAGACTGGCATGCAAGCGCTCCCGACAAACCGGTACGGCATCCTTGTTGGCGCCCGGGTGGCCTGGGCCGGGCGGCATGGCAGGCGCCTGTCAGGCATTGTGACCGCCTACAGGGCCTGCGGCGATACCCTCAAGCTGCAGGTCCGCCGGGCGGGCGGCAGACACCTCTGGTTCCGGGCAAGGGACATTGAGGATCATGACTATTTTGCGGTGATCCGGCACGGCCCCCGGTCCCTTGAATACGGTCTTGATCTGGCCGGACGTATCCTGGCGGGCGAGATGGCGCACCTGCCCGCCGACAGCAGGCTCACCACGCTCGCGGCCACTGTGACCGCGCTTGAGACACAGCTGGAGCCGTGCAGGGACGCCCCAAAGAAGCACTCAGAGACGCAGCCGGCACCCGTGCCGTCCATGGCGGAGCAGCTGCAATGAGACCCTTTTTCAAATGGCTCAAGGCGCAGTGGCGCTGGCAGGTCACTCGTTTTGGTAAACCCCCAACCCTCAGGAGCAGAAAATGCCAGAAACAATAGAAGAAACAGCAGACACCATCCCCGCCCTACACCCGGAGATGCCGCCAGAGATACCACACGGCTATATGATGAACGGGAAGGGCCACCTTATCCCGGAAAGCAAGGTCCGCGACCAGCACAAGCTGATGGACCAGACGGTCAGGAAGATTTTTGACTATGCCGATGATCTTTCAGCGCAGATCGCCCGCTTCAAGGGTCATACCTATGATGACCTGGCAGCGCTCACCGATCTGCTGCGTGAAAAATATGGCGCCGACAAAGGCGGGGCCCATAAAGGCACCGGCAAGGGCAATATGAGTTTCACCAGCTTTGACGGGCGGATGAAGGTTGTGGTGGCGGTTTCTGACCATCTGGATTACGGCCCGGAGTTGCAGGTGGCCAAGGAACTGCTGGACGATTTCCTGGCGGACGAAGCGAAGACGGCCTCCGACGCCATCCGCGCTGTTATCAACCAGGTCTTCAATGTGGAAAAACCCGGCCGGGTCAACCGGGAGGCCCTGTTTGCCCTTCGGCAGATTGAGGTGGACGACGATCGCTGGCAGCGGGCCATGGAAGCCATCTCCGACAGTATCCGCATCGCCGGCTCCAAGACCTATATCCGCATCTATGCCCGCGATACGGCGGAAGGTCGCTTCCGGCAGGTGCCGCTCTCTCTGGCAGCGGTGTGAGGGGGCGGGTATGAAAAAACCTCCCGGGAAAAAGCCTGCTGAAAAGCCTATAGATACACTGGTACCCCACCTGCCGGCGATCGCGAAAGATCTGGCGCAGACGCTTGAAGGCCACGCGGGCGCATCGGTGGGTTTCGGTCTTGTGATCTTCGACAGGGGCCAGTGCCATCTGATCACCAACAGTTCGGACACCGGCGAGCTCAGGGCGGCCTTCAGGGCGGCCTTCAAGGCGGCGCTCAAGGTAAACCGGCAAGCAGGCCATAAAGCAGGCCATAAAGCAGGCCATAAAGCAGGCCATAAAGCAGGGAAGACACTGCACTGATGCCTGCTCCCCGGCATATCTCCCCGCCCGCACAGCCCGCCCAGCATACGGCTCGCGAGGAAAGGACTGTGCTGGAGGAGCTGATGCTCTGTGCCGCGCCTTATGTGCGCTCGTTCGGGAGAGGGCGCAACCGGACACAGGAACGGCTGCTGGCGGCGGTGAACAGGGCGCGCGGGATTGTCAAACAGCCTGTGCCGGAACCTGTCATTTATGACGGCACGCCCACAGACCCCGAAGCGCTTTTCCGCGCCTATATCCTGGCGGGCGGTGACTGGCGCTGCCTCGTGGCGGCGGTCAACCGCTTTGCCGGCGAGGCAAGCTGCCTCAGGTACCAGATGCAGAAGGAAAAAAGACAGAAACAGGAAACAGCGACATGAGCAGGCAACGACCGGACAGATTGTTTGAGGTGACCAACTGGCGCGGCAAATCGGTGATTGTGCTGGCGCGCCACGCCAAGGGCGCCCGTTCGGTCGCATCTGAGTATCTGGGATGGATCACACCCCAGAGCACTGTGACCGAACTGCCGGCATACCTGTCGCACAAGGCCCGTAACCGATCAGCGAACCGGTCAAGTACCCGGAAAGGGGTGTGAGCATGACAGCCGGTAAAACCACAGTCTCTCACCAGGCAGGCGCAGACAGCCCGCTTGACGGCACCCTGCCCGTGAGCGGCCTGCTGGTACCTGTACGGGCCCGGCTGCCCGACAGGGATGATGCATACCATCATCCGGATTTTGACCCCGGCTGTCTCTGGTCAAAACCCTGTTTTGCTTTCCATGTTGCGCACGGCGTTATCGATTCGCTGATCTGGGGGCGGTTCCTTTTGAACGCGGACCTGAACACCCCTGAAGAGGTCTACTTTTATGATGGCTATGGCGCTCTGACGGTCAGCCACTGGCTTGAGAGCCAGTCCCTTGCGGATATGACCCGCTTTCTGGAGCAGAAAGAGGAGAGCCTCCATGCCCATTAAAGCCCAGGGAGACCTGCCAGTGAGCCACTCGCGGTCAATGCCTGGCTTCTATTTTGCTTTGACGGGCAAGGCCCCTCCCTGTCGCCCCTATTTCCCGGTAACCACCATAGAAAGGAAAATCCCATGACACCCTCCACTAATCTCTATTGCTATGTCTGGCGCACGGGCCGCGTGGAGCATGGCAGCGAGCTGCCCGAGGGCGCGATCCTTTTGGCCAGCGGCAGGAGCGCAGAAGATTTCGAGGCTATCACCGCCGGCTGCCGGCTGATGTATGACGGCCGCCATGTGATCGGCAGTGTCTATGACGCCTGGCGCGCCGAGGCCGCCGAAACCCCTGAAGAGAAGCGCCTGCTCGGCCTGCTCAGTTGCAACCCGGACGATACGCCGGAAAAAGCGCTTGATCGCTGGCTTGCCTGGATGGGCCTCGGGCCGTACGCTGAACAGCAGGCCGGGGCGCCTGACAAAGGGGTCCGGGCATGACCGCAAAACGCAAACCTCCTCTTACGCCGCGCCGCCGGGCCTTGCTTGCCAAAACCCATATCGGCAAAAAAGAGCTCGGCTTTGACGATACGCTCTACCGGGAGATACTGGCGGCCCGCTACGGGAAGGATAGCGCTGCTTGTCTTTCTGACCGTCAGCTTGTGGATCTGGCGGAGCATTTTCAAAGCCTGGGGTTCCGGGCCAAACCGGCTCGCTTCAAATCCTCCGGGAAATCTGCCGACAAAGCGGGCGGCCAGAAAACCACCAACCCGTCTCGCCGTGCCGCTGATCACGCCGAAGCGGGCAAGATGCGGGCGCTGTGGCTGTCTTTATACCATCTTGGTGTTGTCCAGGACCCGTCCGAGAAAGCCCTTACTTCATACGCCAGACGGGTGACAGGCGGCAGGGAGCTGGGTCTTGCCTCCCTCACCTGGATCCGCGGCCGGGATGCCTGGAAGGTGATTGAGGGCCTGAAGAAGATGGGCGAGCGGGCCGGCGTCAAATGGTCCGCATGGCGTGACCCGCGCCGGGCGGTCATCATGGCGCAGCTCACCATGCTCAGCCCTATCCCAAGCAGGGATATCCTCAAGGCAGTCCCTGACCTTGCGGGGCTGGAGGCGGACGAGCGGGTGGCGGCGAGCCGCCTTGATGTCATCATCCAGGACCTGGGGGCGCTTGTGCGCCAGCATAAGGAAACCCGGCAGACAGCTCAGAACGGGGAGCAGGAAACCCCGTGACACGCCAACCCGACCATCAGACTGAAAACCACGCTGGCCCTCAGACCACCCATACCCTGCCGATCGGCTATCTGATCGAGCTGATGGGCGTGCGCGCGGCTCTCAGGCTCTGCGAAACCTTTGGCGGTCTGGACCGGCTGTATATCCCGAAGCGGGCGGCGCTTGAGCCCGCGCATCCGCTTGCCAGAGCGATCGGCATCACCGCCGCGCGCAAGCTGGCCGGTGCGCATGGCACGGAAAGCTATGAGATCCCCATGGCCAAAAGCTGGCAGCGGGCACCGGTGCTGAAGAAGCTGCAGCGCGGCATGCTCAGCAACCGGGAGGCGGCCCGGCAACTGGGCCTGTCGACCCGGCGCATCCGGCAGATCATGCGGGACACGCCCGACCCCCGCGCATCCGGCAGATCATGCGGGACACGCCCGACCCCGGCAGGCGGACCTTTTTTCGGATAAGGATTGATCCTGTAACCGGCCAGCCCCGCCCCCAGACACCCTGCTCACAGGCACCCCGCCCACAGCACCCCTTTCCCGCTCCCGCCCGTCCCCGTTTCCTGCCTTGTTTCCGGCCCCGTTTCCTGCTGGCGGAAATCCTTCCGGGCTATCTTTGATTTTGGCTGTGAGGCATGATGGCACGGTGAATTTCCGGCAGTGTAACCCCTTATCCCTGAAAAGGAACAGCCATGCTTTTCATCGCCTGTGTCAAAGAGTTTTCTGCCCGTGGTATTGCCTCGGCTCACCAGTGGGTCTGTGCCTGGTGGGGTGTCCTGCTCTATTGGCTGTTTGTGGCGGTTCTGACTGCTATCCCCCTGATGCTGGGCTATAGCGTCTGGTGGCTTTTCCTCAGTTTCCCCGCCACTGTGGTGCTGGCAGTGCTCATCCTCCTGCTCTGGCTCGCGGTTGATGAGGGGGTCCCCTGATGGAGCGTGCGCGCATGAGCGGTCTGCTTCATACAAGCTGGCGGCCCACGATTGGCTGGATCTGTGTGCTGGCGCTCGCCTGGCACTTTCTCCTGTTTGACCTGCTGCTGTGGGCCGTGGCGATCGTGGCCCCTCATAGGGCAGTCCCTGCGTCCCCGACCGGCACCGGCGAGCTTGTCACCGTGCTGCTGGCGCTGCTCGGTCTTGGCGGGCTCAGGACGGTTGAGAAGATAAAAGGCGTCAGCCGGGACGGGCCGGATAAGCTGGCCGGTGCCAGAGCCAGAGAAAAAGCAGCCACAGAAAAAGCAGCCAGAGAAAAAGAAAGAAGAACAAGCGGTGAAACAGCCGTTTCCAGAAAACCACAAGCAGAAAGGAACCTCCGGTGAGTGATCTTGACGCTATCGGCGCGGCGGCGCGGAACCTGGGCTATATCATCGCCTTCCTTTCCACCATCGCGACGCTGTTTGTCGGCTGGCTCTTTTACCGGCTCAAGGACAAGTTTGTCACGCGCGACGAGCACAACAGCCGCGCCGACAAGATCGACAGTGTGCTCAAAGAACATGACCAGCGGCTTGACAGTGGCCAGCAGCGCTTTGCCGACCTCAAGAGCGATATGAAAAACTTTGCCACCAAAGCCGATGTGCACAAGGTGGAGCTGGCGGTGAAGGAACTGGAGGGGGACGTAAAAGCGATTGGTGAAGCGGTGAACGGCATCAGGAGTACGCTGGAGTTTCTGGTGGACCAGCACGGGAAAGCCAAATGAGAAAAGGAAACGGATCATGACCACGAAAGCCTTGAAGGAACATGTACGGCTGACCATCCTGCGGCTTCTTGACGAGATGCCGTCCGGTTTCTGTCAGGCGGGTCTTATGACCGACGGCTTGCGCGATATGTGTCTGGACGTGAACCGGGCCTTTGTGGTCCGGGAGTTCCGCTGGCTGGAAGAACGAGGGCTTGTGACGCTCAAAGAGCACGATATGTTCGATATCATCAGCGCCACTATTACGGACGCTGGCATTGAGGTGGCGCGGCGGCAACGGATCGTCAAGGGCGTGCGCCCGCCCAGAAGATCCAGTCTTAAGGAGTGAGCGTATGCCTGTCCCTTCGAAGATTGAGCTCCTTGATGAGCGCTTCCGCACCCGGATTGCCGATATGGTAAAAGATCATGTCAGCTATGAAGAGATAGCGGATATGATGAACAGCGAGCTTGAGGCGGCGGGTCTTGATATCCGCATTTCCCGGTCTTCTGTTGGCCGCTACGGCAAGACCCTGAAGGACGCGACCCGCCGCCTGTCGGAGACCCAGGCGTTTGCCCGGCAACTGGCGCTTGATCTGGGGGAGAAGGAAGGCGACCAGACGTTCGGGCTGATCACAGAAATGCTGTCGCACCTGATGTTCAAGCTGATGCGCTCACACACAGTAGAGGAAGCGAAGGAAGCCTTTAACACAGGCGACTTTATGAAACTGACCCTCTCGATCAAGAACCTGTCTGACGCCCGGATGAAGGATCTGGGTTACAAGCGGGAAATCAGAACCGAGGCCCTCAGGGAAGCCGCCACCCTCTCGGCCAGGGCGGCCAAGGAGCAAGGTCTGTCCGCAGAAGCTGCAGGGGCGATCAAGGCCAAGATCCTGGGCCTCAGGTCATGACGGTGCTTACAGGATGACGGTGCTACCGGATAACAAGATAGAGTTTAAGGTCGGGGAGCCGGGCTCTGCGGAGCTGGTGCAGGCCGCGGCGGGGATCGGCGATGTGCTGCTTGCCTATCAGCAGCAAGCCTGGTCGCTGATCAGTCTCAACGCCCTGATTGTCGCCGAGAAGTCCCGCCGCATCGGCTATACCTGGGCGGTCGCCGCCTATGTGACGCTCACGGCCTCCACAGTCCGGTCCGCAGGCGGCCAGGACGCCCTCTATATGGGGCCGAACCTTGAGATGGCCCGGGAATTTATTGATGCCTGCGCCCTGTTCGCCAAAGCCTTCCACTGGGCGGCAGGCGAGATTGAGGAAACGGTGTTTTCCTACGCGGGTGAGGACGGCGACACCAGAGAGATCAAGGCGTTCCGCATCGAGTTTGCCAGCGGCTTCGAGATTGTGGCGCTCACGAGCAACCCCAGAAGCCTCCGCGGCCGTCAGGGCATTGTGGTCATTGATGAAGCGGCCTTCCATGATAATCTGAATGAGGTCCTGAAGGCGGCGCTCGCGCTCCTGATGTGGGGCGGCAAGGTGATTGTTATCTCGACCCATGACGGTGACGACAACGCCTTTAACGAGCTTATTGAGGACATTCGCGCGGGGCGCCGCCGCGGTGTGGTGCACCGGGTGACTCTTGAAGACGCTGTGGAACAAGGCCTTTACGCGCGGATCGCACTGGTCAAAGGCCTTGATCCGTCCCCTGAGGCCGAGGCGGCATGGGTCGAGGATATCAGGAAGAGTTACGGCGACGCGGCGGACGAGGAGCTGGATGCGATCCCGCAGCCGGGCTCGGGCACAGCCATACCGCTTGCGGTGCTCGAAAAAGCGGCGCGCAGGGATATCCCGGTTATCCGCTGGAAGGCGCCGAAGGATCTGATGCTGGTGAGCGAGGCGGTGCGCCGTATTGTGGTCCGGGATTTTATTGACCGGGAGATACGGCCGCACGCCTCGCGTCTCAACCAGGGCTGGCCCAGTTATCTGGGCGGTGACTTCGGGCGCAAGATTGATCTCTCCATTTTCTGGCCGCTGCAGGTGGCGGATGATCTGACGCGCAGGCCGCCCTTCCTTGTCGAATTGTCGGATGTGCCGTTCGAGGCCCAGAAGATGATCCTTTATGCCGTCGTTGACATGCTGCCCCGTTTCTCGGGCGGGGCGCTGGATGCTACCGGCAACGGCGCCTATCTGGCCGAGGTGGCCCAGATGAAATACGGCACCGACATGATGGTGGCGGTGCATTTCTCGGACACATTCTACCGGGAGAACAGCCCGCGGCTTGTGGCCAGCTTCACCGACGGCCAGGCGCGCATTCCGAAGGACAGGGATATTATCAGCGATCACCGGATGGCCAAACGGATTGGCGGGGTGATCAAGATGCCGCCGGAACGGAAGGATAACGAGGGCGGTGGCAAGCGGCACGGCGACGCCTTTATCGCGCACCTGCTCGCTGAATATAGCACCACCCGCGATGCGGTCGCCTATGAAGGCGCACAGACGGTACCGGGTGAAATCGCCGGCGAGCAGGAGCAACGCCTGACCATGCGGCCGGACCATCGGGAGGATGAGATGCCCGGGCTGAGCGGCGGCATGGGGATCAGAGGAACATTCTAGTGAAACATATCACCAAAAAATACCAGCGCCAGCAGGCAAGTCCTTATCCCGGGGGCGTGAGCCGCAACCAGGCCCCGAGTAGACAGACCCCGAGTAGACAGACCCCGAGTAGACAGACCCCGAGTAGACAGGCCCCGAGTAGACAGGCCCCGAGTAGACAGACACTGACCGGCCGTATTGCAGGCCCCGAGTATGCCAGTGTGCGGCGCATTATGAACGAGCACCCCTCCGAGGGCCTTGATCTGGTGTCGCTGGCGGCAATCCTCAAGGACGGCGAACAAAAGGACCCGAAGCGCTATCTGGCGTTCGCTGAGGATATGGAAGAGAAAGAGCCGCAATACTTGTCAACCCTCGGCACACGGAAGCGGGCGGTCAGCCAGTTGGAGATCACGGTAGAGCGGGCGGACGAGAGCCATCAGGCGGATGTGCAGGCCCGTTTTGTCGAGGATTTCCTCTCCCGCGACAGCCTCGAAGATGAGCTCTTCGATATGCTGGATGCGGTCGGCAAGGCGTTTTCGCTGACCGAGATCGTCTGGGAAACGTCGGAGAACCAGTGGATGCCAAAGCGCCTGCACTGGATCGACCCCACCTGGCTTGAGTTTGACGAACTGGATCTGACGACCCCTTATATCAAATCCCCCGAAGGGCCCATGCCGCTGGCGCCCTATAAGTTCATTCCCTTCACGCTCCGGGCCAAGTCCGGCATTCCCATGCGCTCGGGGCTGGCCCGCGCCATTGCCTTTGTCTGGATGTTCAAAAACTATGATATCAAGAACTGGGCCCAGTTTCTGGAGACCTACGGCCAGCCGGTCAGGATCGGCCGGTTCGGTACCGGCGCCACCGTCGCCGAGCGGAAGGAGCTCTTGCGCACCATCGCGTCGATCGGTCGGGATTTTGCCGGCATCCTGCCGATGGGCATGAATGTGGAGTTTGTCGAGGCCTCGGGCAAGGGCACGTCCGGGGCGCTGTTTGAAGCCAAGGCCGCGTATCTGGACAAGCAGATATCCAAGGTGGTGCTGGGGCAGACCATGACCACAGACGACGGCTCCAGCCAGGCCCAGGCAACGGTCCATAATGAGGTGCGGGAGGATATCGAGCGCTCGGACGCCCGGCAATTAGCGGCTGCGCTGAACCAGAATCTTGTCAGGCCGATGATTGAGCTCAACTTCGGCCAACAGAAAAAATATCCGCGGCTCCGGATCGGCCGGGCCGAGCATATTGATCTGAAAGAGTTCACCAGCTCCGCGAAAACCCTCCATGCGCTTGGCCTGCCGCTCTCGAAGAACCAGCTTTACAGCACCACCGGCCTGACACCCCCGGAGACAGACGAAGATACGCTTGCAAAAGCGCAGGGGCCAGAGGAAGAGCAGCCACAGAAAGAGCAACCCGAAAAAGAACAGCTCGACCAGGAAGGAACGGAAACTGCCAGCATGATTCTGGCCAGAGGAGGCAGAGACGGTCTATCCGACAACGACCCTGATAGTCTGCCTGATAGTCTGGAGGGGCTGCTGGAGGCCGGGCTCGGGGCTGCCGGTTCTGCCTTTGACCGCGAGTATCTGGCCCCTGTGCAGGCGCTCGCCGATGAGGTGTCTGATTTTGATGCGTTTATCGAGCGACTGCCCGATCTCATGGCAGGGGCGGAACCGGAAACGGTTGAGCTGATGACACAGGTTTTCTTTATGGCGCGCGCGGGCGGCCTTACCGGCCTGGACGGTGAAGACGAATCTGATGAAGGTGGGCCGGAAGAAGGAAATACCCCGAAAGAGGGAAGCAGCCATGACGCTTGAGCCGCTGCCGCACGATGCGGCCATCAGCTTCTTCGAGAAAAAGGGCTATGTGACCAGCTATCACTGGGCCGATGTGTGGCGGGGCGAGCATGGGCGGGCTTTCACGGTGGCCAAGGTCATGCGCGGCGACCTGCTCTCCGATATCCGCGAGGCTGTGGATGGGGCGCTCCGGGACGGGGTCACCTTCCGGGCGTTTGCGCGCGCGTTGATGCCAACGCTTGAGAAATACGGCTGGACCGGTTTCAGGGAGATGACTGATCCCGTCACAGGTGAGATCCGGCGGGTGGAGCTCGGCACACCGCGGCGGCTCCGGATCATCTATGAAACCAATCTTCGTATGGCCAATGCGGCGGGCCGCTGGGAAAAGATCGAGCGCAACAGGCGCTTTATGCCCTATCTGGTTTACTATACAGCGGATGACGACAAGGTCCGGGCCGAGCACCGGCCCTGGCATCTGGTGATCCTGCCTGTGGATCATCCTTTCTGGAACACCCATTATCCGCCCAATGGCTGGCGCTGCCGCTGCCGGGTGCGGGCGCTCACCAAAGGCCAGGCCTCAAGGCTGGCCGCCGAGCACGGGATCACCATCGGCGACGTGCCTGAGATCACCTGGGTGACAAAGCGGCACCCGCGCACGGGCGAGAGGATAAAGGTGCCCGAGGGCATTCATCCGGGGTTTGCCTATCATGTGGGCAAGGCCCATATGCGCGGGATTAGTCCGCTACCGAAGACTGGGCCTATCGTCACACCCCGCCGAGTGGGGCCGCCAAAAACCATTGACCCGGCCCCTGAAAAAACCAACTGGGTGCCTATGCCGCCGTCGCGCACAGCACCGGCGGATCGCCTGCTGCCGAAGAACATCTCTGGCGACGAGGCTATTGATGCGTTTCTCGGCGAGTTTGGCGCCAGCCGCAACCGGTCGGTGCTGCATGTGGACGCCCTTGGCCAGCCTGTGGTGATCAGCGAGGATTTTTTCCGGTACGGGGACGGCACGGTCAAGATGGTGGGCGGTGTGCGCAAGTCCGCCGCCCTTCTTCTGGCAGACACGCTCAAAAGTCCGGACGAGATCTGGTGGCACTGGGAGCGGGTCTGGCTTGACAGGGGTCAGACACGCTGGCGCTACCGGCTGACCCGGCGCTATTTTGCCCGCTGGCTGGTGGAAGGTCAGAGTAAACCAGTAGAGACGCTTGTGGCGGCAGAGTTTGGCAGAGACGGCTGGCAGGGTGTCACCGCTTTCAGGGCGACAGGGCAGGATTACCTGGAGCGCCAGCGTGGCAGCATTCTTGGCTACCGAAGGGAGGAACCGTAAGAAACAGTCCTGCCCGGCCCCTGATCTCCTGATAAAGGGCCAGGCGGGGGTTGCGCTGTCGGTAGCAGCGCGCACCAGGGATTGGAGCTCCCTACGACCATCATGGCCAGCTATGCCAAAATAACATTAACTGGCCCGCCACCTGCACTACAGGCGGGTTCACTGTAGGAGGGCCTCGATCATGGAGTCCAGACCCGATTATATGGACGTGACACCTGTCGCGCCTGTTGCCCCGTATCTGGGCGGCAAGAGCCGTCTGGCAAAAACCATCATCAACCGGATTGAAGCAATCCCCCACAGGCTCTATGCCGAGCCTTTTGTCGGCATGGGCGGTGTGTTTCTGCGGCGCTCACAGCGCCCGAAGGCAGAAGTGATCAATGATGTGAGCCGGGATATCACCACCCTCTACCGTGTCTTGCAGAACCATTATCTGGCGTTCGTGGAATATATCCGGTTTCTGGTATCGGCGCGCACGGAGTTCGAGCGGCAACTGACAGTGCCTGCCGAATCGCTCACCGATATCCAGCGGGCGGCCCGGTTTCTCTATCTGCAGCGCACCGGTTTTGGCGGCAGGCCGGGCTCAAATACTTTCGGGGTATCACCGGACCGGCCAAGCCGGTTTGATGTCACCAAACTGATCCCCATGCTGGATGCGCTCTCGGAGCGGCTGGCCCCTGTGACCATTGAATGCCTGGACTGGAGTGACTTTATCCGTCGCTATGACCGGACGCAGGCACTCTTCTATCTGGATCCGCCCTACTATGGTAATGAAGGTGATTACGGCAGGGATATCTTTGCCCGCGATCAGTTTGAGAAAATGGCCGCACAGCTTGCGGACCTTAAGGGCCGCTTTATTCTCTCACTCAATGACCGGCCGGAGGTGCGGGAAATATTTGCCGGGTTCGAGATGGACGCCGTGACAGCCCGCTATTCGGTCTCGAAAGAGACAAAGGGCCGCCGGTCGTTCGGGGAGTTGATCATCACGGGATGATACCGGAGAGGGCACGGCGACGAAGAAACGAAAACCCGGCTGGATATCCAGCCGGGTTTTCTGTGTCTTTCTATGCGCCAGAAAGCTTCAACCGACAAGCAGGTCATGGCTAACACCTGGGGAAACACGCCCCGGACGGTGATTTTTTATACCGCCTGCCTGTGGGCTCTTTCAACAGAAAACGCTCTTTTTGCCCCAAAATGCCGCTGCGGACCCCAAAACGACCGCCTCTGCCACTCTGGCATGGCAAATAAGACGTCTAAGACATTTATAAGACATTAGGAGTCGGGTGTCCCTGCACCCACCATAGCCGGGAGCATGGAGACGGGCGCTGACGGGCTTTAAAACGAGATGTCGGTTTTTGGAAATCAGGGGTGGGGTGCCTCTGTTTCGGCGTCTGGTTCCCCGCCTGTTTCCATCAGGGCGGAAATCCTTCCGGGCTAGTTTTAATGGTGCGGGGCTTTTATGCTGCGTCCCATGAGCAAGATTGTAAAGGCATATCATTTTGTCACCCTGGCAGCAGGGTCCGGCGACCGCCCGGGAGACAGAACGGCCCCCGACCGTATCAAGCTGTTTGATCCCGGTATCAACCGCGCCCATGACGGCAGGGTCTTCGGGCTTGACGATCTGGCGGCTGTGGTACGCGCCAGCATGCGCCGCGGTACGGACCTGGTGATTGATTATGAGCACGGCTCGGAAATGAAGGCGGCGAAGGGTGAGATGGCCCCGGCGGCAGGCTGGATCAAAAACCTGACCGCAGAAGTGGACGGCCTTTATGCGGAGGTGGAATGGACCGACAGGGCCCGCGCCATGATTGAGGCCGGCGAATACCGCTATATCTCCCCCAGCATCAAGCCAGATAAAATTGTCGGCGGTGTCGTCCATGTCCAGCGTATCCTGCGCGCAGGCCTTACGAACACGCCTGCCCTTGACCTGCCGGCCCTTGCAAATGCTTACCATACCACTCCTGAAGATGAGGAAGAACCAATGGACGAAACACTCAAGACTGCGCTTTGCAGCCTGCTGGGCCTTGACGCTGAGAAGACGGACGATCAGGCCCTTCTTGCCGCCGCCGACAGGCTGAAGGGCGCAGCTCTGCTGTCAGCAAACGATCTTAAAGAGATCGGCGAGGCTCTGGACACAGACGATGCTGTTACGGGAGCTGTGATCCTTGCTTCCCTCAAGAAGGGGGATGAAGGATCTGACACTCCCGACCCGAAAAACCCTGATCTGAAAAATCCTGACCCTGCCAAATATGTGGAAGTGGGTGTCATGAAAAGCGTTCAGGACGCGCTTGGCAGCGTCAAACAAGAGCTGGCCTCCCTGCAGGCGGACCGGGGCAAGGATGCAGCCGAAGCGAAAGTGGCGGCGGCGATCAAGGACGGCAAGCTGGTGCCGGGGCAGAAGCAGTGGGCGCTGTCGCTTGCAAGCAGCGACCCTGACAGCTTCGACAGGTATATCAAGGGCGCCCCCACCATCCTTGACGGTGGCCGCACGGTGACGCTGGCGAGCACTGGCGGCGAGGGCGAGACGCTCACCGCCCGGCAGAAGGCGATCTGCAGCCAGCTCGGCATGAGCGAGGACACTTTTCTCGGTAAGGATACCGGGGATAAAGACACCGGTAGCAAGGACACCGGGGACGACAGGAAGAAAGCGAGCTAGACCATGACCCTCACAAAAGAACGGGATACCAAACGCCGGGAGCATACCACCAATGAGGACCCGGTAGCGGCTGGCGCAAAGATCTTCGCGGGCGCCCTTGTCTGCCTGAAGGCTGGCAAGGCAGTCAAGGGGGCTGTTGCAACAGATCTCACTGCCCGCGGTCGGGCTCTTGAGACGGTGGATAACACAGGTGGCACCGACGGCGCCAAAACCATCCGCACGGATGTGGGTGTGTTCCTTTTCGACAATCACGGCACGGACACTGTGACGGCCAGCCATATCGGCAAGGACGCTTATATTGTCGACGATCATACGGTTGCGGCCACAGGCGCACCCGCGAGCGGCACTAACACCCGCTCGAAGGCAGGCCGCATTATCGGCCTGGAGGGCACCCGCGTCTGGGTAGAAATCCGCTAGGCAGAAAAGCAGACCGGCAAGAAAGCAAGGAAACAGAAGAATGCAAGTGACACCCCAGACCCTTATCGACCTCTCGAAAGGCTTCCAGCGGCTGTTTGACGGGGCGCTTTCGATGGCACCAAGCCAGTGGAACCATGTGGCCATGGAGGTCATGTCCATGAGCTCGGAAGAAGCCTATGGCTGGATGAACCTGATCCCCGGCATGCGCGAATGGATTGGTGACCGGGTTATCCATAACCTCTCGGCCAGCGACTATTCGATCAAGAACAAGGATTATGAGCTGACGATCGGCGTCCAGAAAAACGATATCGAAGACGACAGGCTCGGTATCTATAACCCCTTGTTTACCGAGATGGGCCGCTCGACGGGCGAGCATGTGGACAAGATGGTCTACAGCCTCCTCAGGAAGGGCTTTGAGACCAAATGCTATGACGGCCAGTATTTCTTTGATACGGACCACCCGGTTATCAATGGGAACGGCGATGAGGACAGTGTCTCCAACTCCCAGGGCGGCAGCGGCACTGCCTGGTATCTGATTGATGACAGCCGGGCCTTGAAGCCCATTGTCTACCAGAACCGCAAGGCGGCGGATTTTGTCGCGCTCGACAAGCCCGAGGATGCCAATGTGTTCCACAAGAAGGAATTTATCTACGGCACCCACGCGCGCCGCAATGTGGGCTTTGCGCTCTGGCAGCTTTCCTATGCGTCAAAAGAGACGCTCAACACGGAAAGTTTCGAGGCGGCCAAGGCGGCTATGGAAAGCCAGAAAGGCGATCATGGCCGCACGCTGGGCATTATGCCAAAGAAACTGATCGTGCCGCCAACGCTCGAGGGCAAGGCACGGCGTCTTATCAAGGCGGAAACCATCGACGGTGGTAATACCAACGTCTGGCAGGATGCGGTCGACGTGGTTGTGGTGCCGTGGTTGGCGTAAGGGGGTTGGCCTGATTGGGCCGCAAACAGGAATAAACACCCGGAGAGAGGGCCGGATCTGTGTTTTGAGCACCGGCCCGCCACAGGCCCGAAAGGGAGCTCGGCGGGGATAGTGCCAAGGGAGCGCTATCCCCCTGCAGGCCGATCCAGAAGAAATTGACGCAACAGCAAAGGACCGATCATGTCACGTGCCATCACCATTGTTTCAAAAGTTGCCGGGTTCCGCCGCTGCGGCATGGCCCACCCGGACACGGCCGTCACCCACAAGGCCGGCACCTTCACCGATGAGCAGATTGCCCGTCTTGAGGCAGAGCCCATGCTGGTGGTGACAGACGCTGCCGGTGAAGAGGCTGCGGATACTGCCAGTAATCCAGCGCCGGAACCGGCTGCCGGAAAAGCGCCTGCCAAAAAGGCCACGACAAAAAAGGCACCCGCTAAAAAAGCGGCGGGTTCCAAAACCAGTAATGGTCCCAAAACCGGCACAGCAAACGCTGGCGCCCAAAAAACGGCTGATGGGGAGCAGGCATAACCCATGATGCTGGTCAGCAAAACTCCCGCAGAGCGCCGCAGCGTCGATATCGACATCTCGGATGACATCGGGAGCGAAAGCGGCGTGACTGGTGTCGAGGCCGTTGTCGCTGCCCGGCACGGCGCCCAAAAATCTGTGCTGACCTGTAGCGCAGAAGCTCTCCCTGCCGGTGCGCGGCTTGAGCTGGCGGCGGGCATGGACGGCAGGGTCTACCGGATCGACCTCACCTTCACGCTTGCGGACGGGCAGATTCTGGAGCGGGCCGTGGAGGTTCATGTGCTCGACCTTGATTTCATTCTGCCGGATACAGATAAGACAGGTACGGGTCGGCTGCACAGTTATATCGCCCCTGCGGCCTATAGGGACCGGTTCGGGCTGGAGGAACTCTTGCTCTTGACCTCGGATCCGCATGTGACCCCACCTCGGGTGAACAGGGACCGTTTCATGGCGGCGCTCAAGGACGCAACGGCAGAGATAGATGCGGTGCTGGCGGCCCGCTACCGGGTACCGGCCCTAAACCCGCCTGATATACTCATGACACACGCAGCCACCCTGACGCGCGAGATACTGCACAGGTATGCGGACACTATCCCCGAGCATATAGCGGAAGCGGCCAAGGGGGCGCGTGCCGACCTGCGGCGTCTGGCAACCACCGGGAGCGGGCTCACGGGCCTTCAGGCGCGCACTGCCGCCACGTCCGGCATGCCCGAGTTTGAGGCGGGCGACGCGCATTTCTCCAGCGACAAGCTGAAGGTGTTCTGAGATGCGGTTTCATGTCACCACAGACGATACTGCCACCCCGGCCCTGAAGGCGCTGATCGCGGCCGCGCAGGATATGACACCGCTTTATGACGGCCTTGGCCAGATGGTCTAGGAAAGTACCCGTGACCGGTTCGATACAGGCATAGACCCGTCAGGCAGTGCCTGGCGGCCCAGTATCCGGGTTGCCCGCCACGGCGGCAAGACGCTCAAGGAGAGCGGCGACCTTGCTGACAGTATCAACTACCGGGTGGATCCGGACGGGGTCTATGTGGGCACGCCTTTTTTCTGGGCGGTCACTCACCAGGAAGGCCGTACCATCAAACCGAAGACCAAGAAGGCGCTTGTCTTTACAGGCAGCGGCGGCGAGACGGTGTTTGCAGGATCCGTCACCATCCCCCGCCGGGAGATATTTGGTATCTCGGCGGCGGACGAGGAAGAAATGACCGCCCTGCTGGATGACCATTTTGGCCCACAAGATCATCACTCTTCAGGAGGCGTCTTATGATTGTCCTGCCGGCGGTCCTCACGCATCTTGAAACCACCCTCAAAACCACGTTCCGCCAGTATGGCAGTGTGGAGAAGGCGGCGGGGCTGGTGACCGACTTCAGGCGCTCGCCCGCCTGCTTTGTGCTGCCGCTCCGGACACGCCCTCACGGCCGGCCGGTTGATGGCGGCAGTCGTCACCCAAGAGCCGAGGAGCAGTTTGGCGTCGGGGTTGTCCTCAAGGCCACCGACAAAGCCAAAGTGCGCGATCTGCATATGAAAGTTTACAGCGCGCTGCAGGGTGCCCGCCTGAAAGGGACCCAGCGGCCGGTAAGCTGGACCGACGGCAGGCTTTTGCAGGCAGGCGACAATCTGGTCGTCTGGCAGCTTACCTTTGAAACCCTCACCGACATGGAGAAGATCCCATGACACCCCATAAAGAAATCCAGCCCGTCCAGAATCGTCTCCCGACAGAAGGCGGCTCTTACGTGCGCGGCAAGGGCGGCAAGCTGACGCTTTTGAGCCGCACCCGAAACCGGGCGGAAGCGACAAGGGAAGAAACAGGGGAAGAAACAGGGGAAGAGACAGGGGAAGAGACAGGGAAAGCTGCCAGCAGGCAGGGTCGGGCAAAAACGGCTGATGAGCAGCAACCGGAAACACAATCCCCTAAACAGCCCCAAAAACAGCAGAAACAGAAAGGGAGCTCATAATGCGCTATGCAGAAAAACT
>CBDARB010000004.1:0-665110 GCA_965199355.1 Kordiimonas sp. | reverse complement strand
CCTATAAGTGCTTCTACCATTGCGCGACCGTTTGACATGACAACACCAACCATCGCACCCCGGCTGATGCCCTTCGCGACTAGCCCGTTGGCAATACGGTTTGTGTCTTCATCAAAGGTGCGCCAGCTAATGATTTCGTCACCACAGATCAGCGCTGGCTTGTTGCCTTTCCATTTCCCGTGCAGGGACAGGATTTCGGGCAAAAGGGGGGCGTGGCTGTCAAATGCGCTCACTTGATCATCCTCGTATTGTCAATTATTGGCTGGAGAGTAGGAGAGCATGCGCTCATGGGAAGAGAACTCTCCGGCCAAGCTGTGCAAAACTTCTTAGAAACGAAGCCCGATTGTGGCTGTAACCGTCCGTGGTGGGCCAAAGAAGGCAGATGCAATGCCCTCAAGGCCAAGCGTGGATGCAGTGCCGTCCGGCGACGCGAAATTATAGCCTGCTACCTGATATTCTTTGTCCGTCAGGTTTTTGCCGTGCAGACCAATTTCATAGCGGCCATCATCTGAAATCCAGACGATACTGGCATCGAAGAGCGAATAACCCGGTTGATCAAGGAACTGATTTGCTACCTCAAACTGGTGCGTCAAGCTTTTGTAGGACCAGGAACCAAACACAGTAAGCGTGCCACCGTTGCCGAACAGCTCTGTTGGGCGGTTGTAGGAAAGCCGCAGGTTGGTGCTCCATTTCGGCGTGTTTTGGATCACACGCTGGTCAGACACATCTTGCAGGCTGGTTGCGCCTGTAACAGGGTCGGTAACCGCAGTGATAAACTCGTCATATTCTGCGTCAATCCAGCCAAGAGCGAAGTCAGCGATAAAGCTGTCGCCGTCTACACCAGTATCCTGAGCGAGGATGGCGCGGCCTTCAAGTTCAACACCAAAGAAGTCAGCCGCTCCGGCGTTTGTAGTGATACCAGAGAAGCTGTCATTTATGCCGTCACCGTTGGTGTCAACACCGATCGAGCCGGGCACCTGCACATTGGTATAGTCACTGTAGAAAACAGCGAGGTTGGTGGTAAGCCTGCCTTCAGCCCAAGAGGATTTTGCACCTGCTTCATAAGTGGTGATTTCTTCAGGGTCGAAATTGATAAAATCAAAAATTTCCTGAGCTGAGGTGGTGCCGTCATTGTTCAGGTCAGGAGCTGCGGTGCTTTGGGCCCGAGGATCAAAGCTGCCGCCCTTGAAGCCTTCGCTGTAGGAAAGATATAGCGTCTGGTCATCATTTGGTTGCCATGACAGGCTGACGCGAGGTGAAAAGTCCGTGTAGGTTTCTTCACCGTTAAAGTCAGATGTAGTTGCAATCAGCGTTGCGTTGCCGCCAAAAGTCGCCGAGTTGCCGCCGATGAAGGTGCGCCGCAAGATGGTGGAATTACGAGTATCTTCTGTGTAACGACCACCAAGGTTCAGTTCCAGATTGCTGTCCATGCCAAAGATACCGTAATGGGGCTTGGCACGTCCTGCTCCGTTTCGGCGTGTCGTGACGGTGGATAGGAAGGGGGTGTCGTTGCTCCTGATGCAGTAAGCTGTATCTACGGCGTCGCGCCATGAGGCCTGCGCCATTTTATCAATCAAAAAGGAACAACAACATGACTGTATTTATAGGACTAGACGTCTCTCTGGCAAGCACGGCAGTCTGTGTACTGACGGGTAAGGGTGAGATTCTCAGGGAGGCAAAGGTGCCCAGCGAGCCGGCAGCGCTTGTGGGTTTTGTGCACAGCCTGGGGTGCGATGTCGCCAGCATTGGTCTTGAAGCAGGGCCCCTGTCCCAGTGGTTGTACAAGGGCCTGACGGAAGCGGGTTTCGAGACGGTGCTGATGGAAACACGCAGAGTGAAGGCCGCGCTGAAGGCCATGCCGATCAAAACAGATCGCCGGGATGCGGAAGGGATTGCCCGCCTGCTGCATCTGGGCTGGTTCCGGCCAGTCCACTGCAAATCCGTTTCGTCGCAGGAGATACGGGCGCTGCTGACGACCCGCCATGCCATCCAGAAGGCCCTGAAGGCTCTCGAACTGTCGGTGCGGGGTATCCTGCGCAATTTCGGTCTGAAGATGGGCAAGGTGTCGAAGGGGCGGTACGCGGCACGGGTGCGCGAGCTTGTGACCGGCAACCCTATGCTGGAAGCTGCCGTCGAGCCTGTCCTGCACGTGCGCGACACGCTGCGCAAGGAGATGGCAGGTCTGGAGAAAAAGATTAAAGGGCTGGCGACGGCGAACCCGGTCTGTGACCTGTTAATGACCATGCCCGGTGTAGGGCCGGTCGTGTCGCTGACCTTCCTGTCCGCAGTGGATGATCCCGGGCAGTTCCGCCGATCGAAGGATATCGGTCCATGGGTGGGGCTAACGCCGGGCCGGGACCAGTCGGGGGAACGGGATGTTACCGGCCGCATCACGAAGGCTGGCGATGTCGGCCTGCGAACCGCCCTGTATCAGGCGGCGACGGTCATGCTGAACGGGGGCAGATCCAACTGGCTGAAAGCCTGGGCGTTGCGTCTTGCTGCCCTGCGGGGCAAGAAACGTGCAACGGTCGCCCTTGCCCGACGCATCGGTGTGGTGCTGCACCGGATGATGGTGGACGCAACGGTGTTCTGCTTCACCCGCGAAGAGGCTGTCCGCTCTGTATAAACCCGTTCAAGCAGCGTACGAGAAGAAACAGGAGGTTTGGCCGCGTCTGACAGGGGTCGGCCACCAGTGTCCCTGCCGGGACGCAGTCCCCGATGATGCACGCAGGATGCCTTGTCGCCGGACCCCGCACATATGTAGCGCAGGGTTCGAGCACGCCCCAAAGATAGGCACTCGGGAACTGTATTGGACAAGGTATGAAGTTGGCGGCCCTTGCCCTGCATGGCGCCGACCACGGACGGAAGCACGTACCCGGCGGTGATACAGGAAGGTGACCTGACTCCAGAAGGCAAAGGCAACGATCCACACAGTCAAAATCCAGGCTTTCCCCCTGTATACAGGGACGCCGACAAGACCCTCTCCCGTGAACCGTCAACCGTGTCGCGCCGGCTAATTGTGTGATAAAGGTGCTTGACATCAACTGCCCCATTACGGAAGGTATGAAGTTGGCGGCCCTTGCCCTGCATGGCGCCGACCACGGACGGAAGCACGTACCCGGCGGTGATACAGGAAGGTGACCTGACTCCAGAAGGCAAAGGCAACGATCCACACAGTCAAAATCCAGGCTTTCCCCCTGTATACAGGGACGCCGACAAGACCCTCTCCCGTGAACCGTCAACCGTGTCGCGCCGGCTAATTGTGTGATAAAGGTGCTTGACATCAACTGCCCCATTACGGAAGGCATTCTTTATGTATCTCTTGCTGGGCCGGTGGCACTCTTCCTGATGGCGATTGTCTGGGCGTATATTTTGCGTTTTGGCATTGGTTTTGGCTTCACTCCGGCAGATTGGCTATATCAGATGGCTATCGCGGGTATTCAGCTTTCTTGTATTTTCATGGTTATTGGGTTGTTGCCCATACCGGGCCTTGATGGCGGTAAAATTGTTGAACATTTTCTGCCTTATGAAGCAGCACAAAGCTTTCGCTCCGTTGAGCCTTATGGGTTTTTCATCGTCATTGCGATCTTCATTTTTGCACAAGGGCTGATTGTTGTGCCAGCAACCTTCATTATCAGACTGGTCGCGGCGATGGTTGGGGTTTAAAGTCATCTGATGGACTTTGAAGAAGACATAGAAGCGCCGGGAACCCAATCAGCAGGCGAAAACCTCGTTTTGCAGATTGATGGCTTCGAGGGGCCGCTGGATGTGCTTCTTACGCTCGCACGGGCGCAGAAAGTTGACCTGGCGCAGATATCTATCTTGCAACTTGTTGAACAGTATCTGGAATTTGTTGCAGAGGCGCGTCGTATCAAGCTTGAACTTGCTGCGGATTACCTCGTGATGGCGGCATGGCTTGCCTACCTGAAGTCGCGGCTGTTGCTGCCCAAGGAAGAAGAGGGTGATGAACCTTCTGCTGAAGAACTGGCTTTCCGCTTACAGCTTCGCCTTCAGCGGCTGGAAGCCATGCGGGAAGCGGGGGCACGAATTATGGCGCGGGACCGTATGGGGCGTGATGTATTCCGCCGTGGCCGACCAGAAGGGCTCAAGCTTCTGAAGCGTGGCCATTATGATGTGACCCTATATGAGCTGTTGAAAGCCTATGCTGATAATCGGCAGCGTTTTTCTATTACCGAGATAAAGATTGAACGTAGGCCGGTGTTTTCTCTTGAGGATGCGCTCGAACGCTTAAATGGCCTTATTGGTCAAGCCTTTAACTGGTCTCAGCTTGCTACTTTTCTGCCGGATGACCTTCAAGATAAACGCTTGCGAAAATCAGCACTGGCGAGCATGTTTGCTGCAAGCCTTGAACTTGCCAGGCAGGGAAACGCAGATTTGAGGCAAATGGAAACTTTTGGGCCGATTTACCTTCGGCAAAAACAAGAATAAGACTTGGGTAACGGACGGGCCAGATGTCAGACAATCAACATATAGAAGAAGCGCCGGAAGAGACCGAGGCAACAGGGACTTCTGCACCCATTGATCGGGAATTGCAGCACAGGCGCATGGTCGAAGCCATCCTGTTTGCGAGCGAAACACCCTTGTCTATTGATGATATTGCTGAGCGGGTACCAGAGGGCGTGGACATTGCCGCCCATATCGAAGCGCTTCAGGAAGATTATGCGACCAGGGGTGTGAATCTGGTAAAACTGGCTGGAAAGCATATGTTTCGCACCGCAGAAGACCTTTCCTTCCTTCTGCGTCGGGAGGTGGACGAACCCCGAAAACTTTCCCGCGCGGCGGTTGAAACGCTGGCAATCATCGCTTATCACCAGCCTGTGACCAGAGCAGAGATTGAAGAAGTGCGCGGTGTTACCATATCCAAAGGAACACTTGATGTTCTTATGGAAGCAGGGTGGGTTCGTATGGCGGGCCGCAGGCGGACACCGGGCCGCCCGGTTACTTATGGTACGACCGAAGACTTTCTTGTTCACTTCGGTATTGAAAGCATCAAAGACCTGCCGGGCGTTCAGGAACTGAAGGCAGCCGGACTGTTGGACAGTGTTGATGTTGCGCTTGATAAACTTGGTGGTATACCAACACCGGGTGAGAATGAAGATGACGATGGTCAGATTGACCTTGAGGAAGCGATTGCCGATAGTGAGCGAGAAGCAACGGTTGATCGCAATGATATAGACAGTGAGCCAGCCGAAGACGAAGCTGACTTGAGTTAAGTTTTGACTTTAGGAAAACGCACTAATGCATTCTGATAAAGTCATAAAATACATTGGAGAGTAAGTATGTTTCCTGGTTGGATGCAGATTGCACTGGTTGCGTTGCTGATCATTCTTTTGTTTGGCCGCGGTAAAATTTCCGACCTTATGGGTGATGTTGCCAAAGGGATCACGAGCTTCCGCAAGGGCTTGAAAGAAGAGCCAGCTGAAGAAAATGCGGAACCAAAGCCCGTTTCTGACGCGCGGGTAATTGATGGCGACGCCCTTAAAGCGGAAGAAAAAGACAAGGCTGACGCCTAAGCTCTTTAAACCAAAGTCTTTTCCCGGAGCAGCCTGAATGCTTGATATTGGTGCCATGGAACTTTTTGTGGTGGCGGTGCTTGCGCTTGTAGTCGTAGGGCCAAAAGAGTTGCCCAAACTCCTTCGGACAGTGGGTGGCTTTATGCGCAAAGTCCGCATGATGGCGGCTGAGTTCAGGTCGGGCGTGGAAGACCTTGCCGCCGAAGTGGAGCGCGAGGTCGACCCCTTCTCCGACTTGCGTAAAGAAGAGGGGCTGCGCCCGGGCATGAGCCCGGAAGAGGTTACCAAGCATATTCTCGCCAACAAAGAGCGTGAAGCGGTTGAAAATGCTGGCTTGCCGGAAAAAGAACAAACCACTGAAAAAGACGAACCAAAAGCTCAAAAAACAGAAGAAAAAGCATTAAAAAAGGAAGAAAAAGCCACGAAAACCGATAGTGACGGGTCAAATAGCCACCCTGCTGAGGGAGGGCACTGATGATGGACCCGGAAAAATTAGGTGCTGCTGATAACCCACCCGATATTATCGATGATGAAGACGAAGTTGATGCAAGTCGGGCACCGCTGCTTGATCATTTGACAGAACTGCGCGCGCGGATCATTAAAGTGATCATCGGCATGATGATCGCATTTGTGATTGGGTTGTATTTTGCCGATGAAATTTTCAACATTCTTGCCAAACCCTATATGGATGCCCAAGCTGCGAGCCATCATAGCCGCCGCATGATTTTCACGGCCTTGACCGAAGGCTTTTTCGTGAACCTTAAAGTGGCGCTTTATGCCGCGTTCATTGTTACTTTCCCTCTTCTGGCGACCCAAATCTGGAAGTTTGTCGCGCCCGGTTTGTACCGCAATGAAAAACGTGCCTTTTTGCCCTTTCTTTTGGCAACGCCTATCCTGTTTGCGATGGGGGCATCGCTCGCTTATTTTGTTGTTATTCCATGGGCTTGGGAGTTTCTGCTAGGTTTCGAACAATCCGGCGGTATCGGCTCGGTCGAGATCACCGCAGAAGCGAAGGTGAGCGAATATCTTTCGCTTGTCATGCAGATGATCTTTGGCTTTGGTGTTGCCTTCCTGCTGCCGGTTGCGCTTACCCTTATGGGACGCGCAGGCATTGTCACCGCGCAGGGGTTGCGGGACAAGCGACGCTACATGGTTGTCGGTACCTTCCTGATTGCAGCATTTTTAACGCCGCCAGACCCCATAAGCCAGATCGCCCTTGGCATTCCCATACTGCTGCTGTATGAGCTTTCCATCCTTCTGATTGCCGCGACAGAGCGCAAGCGCGAAGCGGAGCGGGAAGCGGAAGAAAACGCTTAACAACCCTTGTTTTATGCGGCTTTAGCCCGCCAACACAGCCTGGACAGAAACCATGTTTGACCTGAAGTTCATCCGTGAAAACCCTGATGCCTTTGATGCAGCCCTTGCCCGCCGTGGTGAAGAGGCGCAGTCAGTGTCCATTCTGTCGATGGATGAAGAACACCGGGCCATTCTGACAGAGGCGCAAAATGCGCAGGCTCGTCGTAACGAGGCGTCCAAGCTGATTGGCCGCGCCAAAGGGCAGGGAAACGAAGAAGAAGCCCAAGCCCTGATGGCAGAAGTGTCTGAATTAAAAGGTAAAATCGCCTCACTTGAAGAAAGTGAGCGTGCTGTTGGGGAAAAGCTCAATACGCTTTTGATGAGCTTACCGAACGCCATCTATGATGACGTGCCGGACGGCGATGATGAAGAAGATAACCATGAGGTACGTACCTTCGGAACGCCGCGCAGCTTCAACTTCGAACCCAAGGAACATTTTGACCTGGGCGAAGCGCTGGGTGGTATGGATTTTGAGCGCGCCGCGAAGCTTTCCGGCTCCCGCTTTGTTATCCTCAAAGGAGAGGTCGCAAGGCTGGAACGCGCACTTGGTCAGTTTATGATCGATCTGCACACTCGCGACCATGGTTACATGGAAACATGGACACCAGCACTGGTGCGCGAAAGCGCGCTGCTTGGTACCGGCCAACTGCCGAAGTTTGGTGATGATGCTTTCACCACGAACACAGACCACTGGCTGATACCCACGTCCGAGGTAACGCTGACAAATATCCATTCTGGTGAAATTCTGGATGAAGCAGAGCTTCCCATCCGCCTAACTGGCCACAGCCAGTGTTTCCGGGCCGAAGCCGGCGCAGCGGGCCGCGACACACGCGGTATGATCCGTCAGCACCAGTTTGAAAAAGTGGAGCTTGTTTCCCTGACAACACCAGAGCAGTCAGACGAAGAACTGGAACGCATGACAGGCTGCGCGGAAGAGGTGTTGAAACGCCTTGAGCTTCCGTACCGTGTTGTGAAGCTATGTACGGGCGATATCGGCTTTGGTGCGCGCCGTACCTATGACATTGAGGTTTGGTTGCCGGGGCAGGGCAAATACCGTGAAATTTCAAGTTGTTCCACTTGTGGTGACTTTCAGGCACGCCGCATGAAAATGCGTTGTCGCCCGAAAGGTGAGAAGCAAACACGCTTTGTTCACACATTGAATGGTTCCGGCCTTGCGGTTGGACGCACACTGATTGCTGTTATGGAAAACTATCAGCAGGCGGATGGCAGCATCCGGGTGCCAGACGTGTTGATACCCTACATGGGCGGCCTTGAGGTGATTGGAGCCAATTCATGAGTGTTTCTGCCGCCCGTATCCTGATTTCAAATGACGATGGCATCAACGCGCCGGGTTTGAAGATTCTGGAGAAAGTCGCACGCGAGCTATCGGATGACGTATGGGTAGTTGCACCTGAATCCGAGCAATCTGGTGCGGGGCATTCGCTCACGCTGACGCGTCCCTTACGGGTGCGCAAGCTGGAGGAAAAGCGCTTTGCCGTTGATGGAACCCCGACAGACTGTGTGATGATGGCGGTGAACCAGATTATGAAAGACAGTCTGCCCACGCTTGTGCTTTCCGGCGTGAACCGGGGCGGTAACCTGGCTGAGGATGTAACCTATTCAGGCACGGTTTCTGTTGCGATGGAAGGCACGCTGTGTGGTATTCCCTCAATCGCCATGAGCCAGTGCATTCGTCCGCCAGCCCGTACCAAGTGGGAAACAGCGGAAAAGTTTGCACCGGTTGTGCTGAAGCGCCTTCTGGAAACCGGGTGGCCGAAAGATGTGCTGATCAATGTGAACTTTCCGGCCTTTGTGCCTGACGAAGTACCGGGTATCCGTGTTACTGAGCAAGGCCGCCGTGAAATGCTGGGCAACAATATTGATGAGCGAGTGGATCCACGCGGGTTCACCTATTATTGGTTTGGCCTTGGCCGTGAAGTGGGTGTGCCGGGGCATGAGACCGACCTGAAGGCCGTGCGGGAAAAATGCGTATCTGTTACGCCGCTGCATCTGGACCTGACCCATCATGAAACTCGCCGCGAATTGGCTAAAGCGGTTAACGCGGAATTCTAAGGCGTTAATTTCAGCAAACTGACGACAAAATATTGCCCTGAATGTCATGGCTTAGTATCGTTTCCAGACGGAGGGAAATGGTGGGAAGTTTTTTGAGTAAATTCAGGATACTATTGGTGTTTGTTGCGTGCCTGTCGCTTGCCGCCTGTTTTGGTGGCCCGCCGGACCCTGCGGCGATAAAGCCAGTGTACCGCATCATGAATTCACCGCTTCCTGTCCCTAGTGTGCGCTGGAACCCGCGCCGTGAATATATTGTGGCATCGGGCAAGGGGCGTGTTGTGCAGAATGCACCAACCCGTGCCCGACCTGACAGGCCGAGACCATCACGAGCCCAGACTACAACACGCTCGCAGTCTACGACGACAGCCCGACCAACAGTCAGACCAACAACATCAGGGCGAACCATTACGGTTCGCCGTGGCGATACGCTTTACAGCCTTGCCCACGCAAATGGTGTGCCACTGCGGTCGCTAATCGCCGCTAACGGTATCAAGCCGCCTTATGCCTTGGCAGTGGGGCAGAAACTGGCTGTGCCAACAGCCCTTACTCATACGGTCCGGCGCGGCGAAACCGGGTATGGTATTTCGCGGGCGTACGGCGTGAACCTGTCGGCGCTTATGCGGCTTAATGGTATCAGGCGGCCCTATACCCTTGCGGTTGGGCAAGTGCTGAAGTTGCCAGGCGGCGCAAAACCGGCAGCGGTAAACACCGCGTCTGCGACGCCAAGCGCGCCAACGCGGGGCCGGACTGTGCCGCCATCTGCACCGCCTGCGCGTTCCGCCAGCGGGTTTGACTGGCCCGTGCAAGGACAGCTTGCCTCTCGCTTCGGCCCGAAAGAGGGTGGCCTGCATAATGATGGTATCAATATCCTCGCCCGTCAGGGAACGCCTGTGCGTTCTGCCGAGGCGGGTGTGGTTGTGTATGCCTCAAATGCACTTGAAGGGTACGGTAACTTGCTGCTGTTGAAGCATGCTGATGGGTGGCTGACCGCCTATGCGCACAATGAGCGTTTGCTTGTGAACAAAGGCGACAGTGTTGCCAAAGGGCAGGTTATTGCCCGCGTTGGCGATACCGGCGGCGTGACCGAACCGCAGCTCCATTTTGAAATCCGCAAAGGACGCCGGGCATTGGACCCGTTGGATTACCTTCGCCGCCAAACGGCGGAAGCACGTTAGAACTTCACAAACTGCCCTAGTTCACCTGCCAAGTTCTGTACAAATTGCCACGCCGTGCGGCCAGAACGGTTGCCACGGGTTTTGGCCCATTCAAGGGCGGCTGGGTGCCAATTCTCAGTTGGTTTCAGGTTAAAGGCGGCTATATAGCCCTCAATAATCGTCAGGTATTCCGATTGATCACACGGGTGGAAGCCAAGCCACAGGCCAAATCTGTCCGAAAGCGCAATGGTTTCGTCCATCGCCTCGTTGGGGTGAATACCGGTTGCGCTTTCCTGATCAATCATCTGACGGGGTAACATATGGCGGCGGTTTGATGTGGCGTAAAAAATCACGTTGGCGGGCCTTCCTTCGAGCCCACCTTCCAGTACGCTTTTAAGCGCCTTAAAGTCCTGATCAGGCCGGTTAAACGACAGATCGTCACAATAGAGGATAAAACGCCGGTCCGAGCCACGCAGCAGTGTGAGAAGCCGGGGCAGGGCGGCGATATCTTCCCGGTGGATTTCCACAAGCGCAGGTGCACTCTCGTGGTTTTTGGTCAAATGTCGGTGAACAGCCTTCACCAGCGTGCTTTTGCCCATGCCACGCGCGCCCCACAATAGCGCATTATTGGCACTATGCCCGGCAGCGAACCGCTCGCTGTTGTTCAACAGAGCAGTTTTGGTGCGATCAATGCCAATAAGCAAATCAAGTGGTGGCGCGGAAACATGCTCAACTGGGCGTAAGCCAGTTGTTTCCGCATCGAAAACAAAGGCATGCCCTTCGGTGGTGAAGGGTGCGGAATAGCCTCCGCTCGCCGGGCTAATGCTGGTTGCAAGCCGATCAACCGCAGCTGTGAGGGCTGAAATTCGGCTCTCCAGACCTTTCATCTTGTCGTCTGTCACTTGCAACTGCCTTAATGGTTTCCTATCTCCATGCACATGTATCACGGGTTTTTGCAGCATGCGAGCGTTGACCGCTTAAAAAGCGCGGGCTTTTGTTGCAATTGACCTTTAAGCGGCTATAGTCCGCCGATGATTGAGGGATTGTTGTCTGGCCCCTGCGAGAGGGCTCAGGCTACATATGATTTAGAGGTAATATCTTATGCTGTTTTCCACGCCCGTTATGGCCCAAGCTGCTGGTGCTCCTGCTGGTCCCGGCCTGTTCGAAAGCCTTGCGCCGCTTATTCTGATCGTTGTGATTTTCTGGTTCCTGATTTTGCGCCCGCAAAACAAGAAGATGAAAGAACACCGTGAGATGGTTAACAACGTTCGCCGCGGCGACACCGTTGTGACAGCGGGCGGCCTTATTGGTAAAGTTGCCAAGGTGAAGGACGATAACAACGAAATCGAGGTGGATTTCGCAGAAGGTGTTCGCATGAAGGTGCTGAAAAGCACACTTTCTGACGTGCGCGCCAAAGGCGAGCCAGCCAAAAAAGAAGACTAATAACTGAAAAACCGGGCCACTAGGGCCCGGTTTCTGTATGGCGTGCGATTGAGTGCGCTAATGAGTAGGGGACTTTCAATGCTCAACTTTCCCCGTTGGAAAGTGATGATGATCGCACTTGTATGCCTGTTTGGCATTTCAACTGCGCTTCCGAACTTCTTACCTGAGTCAGCAAGGGCTAATCTGCCTAGTTTTATGCCGAACCAGACACTGAGCCTTGGGCTTGACCTGCGCGGCGGTGTGAACCTGCTGTTTGCGGCGCAAACAGATGATGTGGTTCGTGCCCGGCTTAATAATCTGGCCGATCAGATTCGTGACATTAGCCGTGATGAAGGGCGTCGTCGCGATATTTCGCGTGAGGAGCGTGCGACCTTCACTGATATCAGGATTGGTGAAGACTCAGTTTCTGCACGTTTGCGTAACCCCGGTTTGACAGAGCGTGGGCGGGAGCTGCTATTGCCGTTTTCCCAGAGCACGGTTGGCGGCACAAACCCTGTGCTCGGTGGCGGTGTTCAGGAAATGACGCTTGACCGTGATGGGGACACCTTCACCCTGACGCTGACGGAACAGGGCATTGAGCTTCAGAAACGGGATGCTATCAGCCGCGCGATGGAAGTGATCCGTAAGCGGGTTGACCCGGACGGAACCAAGGAAATCACGCTTCAGCCGCAGGGCAGTGACCGGATTATCCTTGAAGTGCCGGGCGCGAGTGATCCGGATGAAATCATCCGTCTTGTAGGCCGTACAGCGAAACTTTCTTTCCATGATGTGGTGTCCGGCTTGTCGCCAGACGATATTGCCAATGGCCGTCTGCGTCCACGCCAAAAGGCTTTGCCCACCCGCGATGGTTCAACCATTGTAGTTAACGAACGGGTGATTGTCTCTGGTGAAGACCTCACCGATGCAAAGCCAAGCTATGACCAAGGCGGTCAGCCTGTTGTTTCCTTCACCTTCAATCTGGCAGGAGCCAAGCGTTTTGGCACCCACACAGCGAACAATGTTGGTCGGCCTTTTGCGATTGTGCTGGATGATCTGGTGATTAGCTACCCAACGATTAATGGCCCTATCCTTGGCGGTAGTGGCATCATTACGGGTGTTGGCGACTTGGCAGAGGTGAATGAGCTGTCAACGCTGCTTAAAGCGGGTGCACTGCCGGTTGACCTGACGGTGCTGTCGCGCCGGACAATTGGCCCCGGCGTTGGTGCAGATAACATTGAGGCGGGGCAACTTGCGTCTATCGTGGGCTTTGTTGCTGTGATCATCTACATGATTGCCAGTTATGGTCGATTTGGTCTTGCGGCAAATGTGGCGCTGGTTACCAATCTGATCCTGATTACGGGCACGCTGTCGCTCTTTCAGGCGACGCTCACCCTGCCGGGTATTGCAGGGATCGTGCTGACGATTGGTATGGCAGTAGACGCGAACGTGCTGATATTCGAGCGTATCCGAGAAGAGCAGCGGGCTGGTGCCAAACCGTTCCAGTCCATGGAGCGGGGGTACGGTCAGGCGCTTTCCACTATTCTGGATGCCAATATCACCACCTTCATCGCTGCGGCTATACTGTATTTCCTTGGTACCGGTCCGGTGCAAGGTTTTGCGGTAACGCTGGCGATTGGTATTCTTACATCCATGTTTACAGCGGTTGTTCTTACCCGCTTCATTCTTGCAACCTGGCTCAAGCGTGCGCGCTGGGCCACGCTGCCGATATAGGGAGGCAAGGCAATGTTATTGAAGCTTGTTCCTCAGGAAACAAAGATTGATTTTCTTGGCATGCGCAAGATTGCGGCTGCTTTCTCTGTCCTGCTGATTATCGGTTCTATCGCATTGTTTGCGGTGAATAGCCTCAACTACGGCATCGATTTCGAAGGCGGTATCGAAGTTGAGTTCGGCTATCCGGACCGGTTGGTGGATATTGGAGATATCAGGGCTGTCGTTACCCCGCTTGAAATGGGTGATGTGTCGGTCAAATCCATTGATGGCGGTAACAGCGCCCTTATTCGTATTGAACGCCAGCCAGGTGGCGATCAGGCGCAATCAGACGCGACCTTGCGTGTGCGTCAGGCGTTTGAAGCGGCAATGCCGGAGATTGAGTTTCGTCAGGGCAATATCATTGGTCCCGTGGTGTCAGGTGAATTGAAGCGCGATGGTATCATTGCCGTTTCTGTCGCTGTTATCATGGTCCTGATCTATATCTGGTTCCGTTTCGAATGGCAGTTTGGGCTGGGTGCGGTGATCGCACTGGTTCACGACGTGCTGCTGACCATCGGTTTCTTTGCGCTTACACGGCTTGACTTCAACCTATCGATCATCGCGGCGCTGCTGACTATCGTGGGCTACAGCCTCAACGATACAGTGGTGGTGTATGACAGGGTTCGTGAAAACATCCGCAAGTATCGCAAGATGGAAATGAAGGATGTGCTGAACCTGTCACTTAATCAGACACTGAGCCGCACGGTGATGACGTCTGTCACCACTTTGCTTGCGCTGCTTGCGCTGTTTTTCCTCGGTGGTGATGTTATTCAGGGCTTCACTGCTGCCATGATCTGGGGTGTTGTTGTTGGTACTTACAGCTCGGTGTTCGTTGCATCACCTCTGTTGATGTTCTTCAAAATCAGGCGCGAAGCCATGATTTTGGATGAAAAAGATGACGACCCAACGGTTGATAAGTCTCGCCCCAGCCAGTTCGGCCAGTTTTAGGGTAGAGGCACATGGCGGATAAGCTGCAATCCCACGGCATGTCTGTGACGCTGGAGAGCCCAGAAGGGGTTCTCCTTGTAGAAGCATACGGTGATGGCGGTTTCCGTCTTATGGAGCGGCGTGTGGAGGGCAGCTTGTTTGTTAAGGAAAGCGGCTTTTTTCCTGTAGAAGCCGAGGTTCTGGCTGATCTGACACCGGTGAATATTGATGCGCTTGTCCATGAGCATGGCATGCCAGAGATATTGTTGATCGGTACCGGTCCGTCGATGACGCTTCTACCAAAAGAGATCAGGCTACACCTTGAAGAAAACAACATCGGCTATGATGTGATGAGCACGGGTGCCGCAGCACGTACCTATAACGTACTTGCCATTGAAGGGCGGAATGTTGCTGCTCTCTTGCTTCAGGTTCCTTGAATTTTCACCTGTTATTGACTGTAAACTGTAATCAAAGCTTGTTATTGTCTAACAATTCAGGCAATTTGGCCCTAGATCACTGGTCGGGGAAACCTCATGACAGGTTCCGTTTGGAACAAAAAGACGATAAAGCACTGCGCGCCAATGGTGTCCGCAGCGGTTTTGCTCGTTGGTCTTGGCTTTCCGGCAGTTGGTGATGAACAGGGCCCGCCGCTAACGTTTGATAGTGTTGGTTCATTGCTTCAGGATATGGACCGCGAACGTGAGGGCGAGGATATTGCCTACAACCAGAGCGAATGCGAAGCCGAAGCCATGAAGCAGCGCTTGCATGAAACCTATGGCCGTCTCAAGCACAAAGCTGTTGAACTGCGCGAGGTGCGTGCTCCCAAGGCAGTTACCAAGCCGGAAAAGGTTGCCATTAAGAAAGCGCATGTTGCCGTGAGCAAGGCAGCAAAGCAGGTTCGTTCAACAATTGGTTCCCTGAAACAGCATATTGTTCAGGCGGATATGGCCGACCGTGCAGCAATGATGGAAAGCGCGCAAGCAGCCCTTATGGCGGCGGAAGCTGCCCTTGAGCTAGCCCCCTGATTTGATTGAAATTCAAGAGAGCAGGCGGGCGGGATTTTCCCCGCCTTTTTTATTGCCGCGTGAAAATGAAAGGAGATAACGGCGTAATAAAATAACAAAAAATACCCAAAAACTTTTGAGGTCTGCTTTTGTGCATAATCTTGAGGGTAATTTTATTTTAGCATTTAACGTTATTCAGGCTTGACCTGAAGCAACTTTTATCATTGAAACACAATGTGAAACCGGATGACGGTTTGTGCATACTATAGAAACAGGTTTTATCATGTCGCGTACAGACTTTTATCGTATCAGGCGTTTGCCCCCTTATCTCTTTGCTGAAGTTAATGAGATGAAGGCGGCGGCACGCGCGCGCGGCGAAGATATCATTGACCTTGGTATGGGTAACCCGGACCTGCCAACGCCGCAGCATATTGTCGATAAGCTGAAAGAAACGGCTGATAACAAGCGGGCACATGGCTATTCCACTTCGCGCGGTATTCCGGGGCTTAGGAAAGCACTGGCAGGCTACTATGACCGCCGTTTTGGCGTAACAATTGACCCTGAAACCGAAGCAATTGTGACTCTCGGCTCTAAAGAGGGGCTTGCGAACCTCGCGCAGGCAATTACCGCCCCGGGCGACACGATACTGGTGCCAAATCCCAGCTACCCGATCCACCCCTATGGTTTTATGATTGCCGGTGCATCGGTGACCCATATGCCCATGGGCCCCGATCATGATTTCATGACCGAACTTGCCCATGCCGTACAGCATAGCGTGCCCAGCCCCACAGCAGTGATTTTGTGCTATCCATCTAACCCCACGGCTGAAGTGGTTGACCTGAATTTTTATAAAGAGGTGGTGGACTACTGCCGCAAACGTGGCATCTGGATCCTGTCTGACCTTGCCTATGCTGAGATTTATTTTGACGGAAACCCGCCACCATCCATCTTGCAAATCCCGGAAGCACGGGAAATTGCGGTAGAATTCACTTCAATGTCTAAAACATATTCAATGGCCGGGTGGCGTGTTGGATTTGCGGCAGGCAATAAAGAGCTGGTAGGGGCGCTCACACGCGTAAAAAGCTATCTGGACTATGGTGCCTTTACGCCCATTCAGGTCGCCGCTGCTGCGGCCCTCAATGGTCCGCAGGACTGTGTGGAATATCACCGGCAAACCTATCAGAAGCGTCGTGATATCCTGATTGAAGGCTTGGCTGCCGCTGGTTGGCCTGTGCCAAGCCCTAAAGCGTCCATGTTTGCTTGGGCGCCATTACCGGAAGCTTTCCGTGAGATGGGCTCCATGGCTTTCACCAAGCTTCTGTTGCAGCATGCCAAGGTGGCTGTATCACCCGGCGCGGGCTTCGGCGAATACGGCGAAGGGTATGTGCGCATCGGGCTTGTTGAGAACGAGCACCGTATCAGGCAGGCTATTCGTAATATCAAGAAGTTTATGGCAGATGCTGACAAGCACATCGCCAATTGGCAGCAGTCACAGAACACAGAGTAATTTTTAGTTTAGTCCCGGAAAGTAACCCTTCATGACGTCTTCACAGAATTCCCCCTTGAGGCTTGGTATTGCCGGCCTTGGTACCGTTGGTATCGGGGTTGTTAAAATCATTGAGCAAAATGCCAAACTGCTTTCTGCGCGCACCGGCAGAGCGATAAGCGTCAGTGCCGTATCAGCGCGTGATAGAAGCCGTGACAGAGGCATGGACCTAAGTGGTTACACTTGGCATGATAATGCGGTTGACCTTGCGTCAGACGATACTGTGGATTTGGTGGTTGAACTGATGGGGGGCAGTGATGGGCCAGCCTATGCTCTTGCCAAGGCTTGCCTTGCAGGGGGCAAACCGTTTGTGACCGCAAACAAGGCTTTGGTTGCGACCCACGGCAAGGAACTGGCCATGCTTGCGGAACAGGCGAAAACTGCCCTGCGGTTTGAGGCGGCAGTCGCAGGGGGTATTCCGATTATTAAAGCTCTTACGGAAGGTCTGTCTGCCAATAATATCAGTGGCTTGCATGGTATTCTTAATGGAACATGTAATTATATACTAACGCGAATGGAGCGCGAAGGGCTACCGTTTGATGAAGTACTGGCGGATGCGCAAAAGCTTGGCTATGCAGAAGCAGACCCAACCTTTGATATCGACGGTATCGATACCGCGCACAAAACGGCGATTTTGGCAGCAATTGCTTTCGGCATGGCGCCAGATATCGACGCTCTGCCAACAGAAGGTATCCGCAATATCGTTACAGTAGACATTGATTACGCAAGGGAGCTTGGTTATCGCATCAAGCTGCTTGGTGTAGCCCGCCAGGGTGACGGCGGCGTTGAGGTGCGCGTGCATCCCGCAATGGTGCCGCTTTCGTCGCCACTTGCCAAGGTAATGGATGCTACAAATGCAGTTGTTGTTAGCGGTGATCATGTTGGGCCTACTGGCTATGAGGGCGCAGGCGCGGGTGAAGGGCCAACCGCTTCAGCCGTGGTTGCAGACATTGTCGATGTCGCGCGGGGTGTTTGGTACCCGCCGTTTGGTGTACCAGCTCAGACACTTGGTTCACCCGCTCAGCTTGATGCCAGTAGCCATGCTGGTGAATATTATATCCGCCTCAAGGTGAAGGATGTACCCGGTGTGATGGCAGATATCACCAAGGCGCTTGCGCAGGAAAATGTGTCAATCGACAGCATGCTTCAGCGGGGCCACGCGGATGATGGCGGCGTCTATATCGTGCTCACCACGCATGAAACGACAGAAGAAGCCGCAAATGCGGCACTCAACCATTTCAACCGGCTCGATTGTGTGTTAGAGAGCCCCGCAATGCTGCGTATCGAAGCAGCTGAATAGGTTTTCTGCCAAGGGGTTTGTGATGTCTTCTAAAGGGCTTAATCGTACACTGGTTCTAGAAGTTGTGCGGGTCACGGAAGCTGGTGCGATTGCTGCCAGTGCTTTGAACGGTCGGGGTAACGAAAAAGCGGCGGATGCGGCTGCGGTTGAAGCGATGCGTAAAGCTTTCAACGACCTACCAATTGATGGTCGGGTTGTGATCGGAGAGGGTGAGCGCGACGAAGCTCCCATGCTATACATCGGTGAAGAAGTTGGCGCAGGCGGTGTTGAAGTGGATATCGCACTTGACCCGCTTGAAGGCACAACAATTTGTGCCAAGGCAATGCCAAACGCTCTTGCAGTTGTTGCAATTTCCGAGCGTGGTGGCCTTCTGAATGCGCCAGACGTTTATATGGATAAAATCGCAGTTGGTGGCGGTTTGCCGGATGGTGTGATTGATCTCGATAAAACGGCCACTGAAAATGTTGAAGCAGTAGCGGCGGCAAAAGGCAAAAGCGTTGACCAAATGATGGTTTGCGTGCTGGACCGCCCACGTCACGCCAAAATCATTCAGGAACTGCGGGCACTTGGCTGTGGTGTTGCGTTGATTGGAGACGGCGATATCGCCGGGGTTATTGCAACTACTGACGAAAAAACCGGTATTGATATGTATATGGGTTCTGGCGGCGCGCCAGAGGGTGTGCTTGCCTCTGCGGCGCTGCGCTGCATCGGTGGACAGATGGAAGGCCGTTTGTTGTTCCGTAACGATGACGAACGTGGTCGTGCCCGCAAATGGGGCATTGAAGACCTGGATCGCAAATATACCATGATGGATATGGCGTCCGGTGATGTGATCTTTGCCGCCACTGGTGTAACCGATGGTAGTATGCTTAAGGGTGTGCACCGTACCGCTGAGGGTATCACCACGGATACGGTTACCATGCGGTCGAAAACTAAAACCATCCGCCGCGTTCAAACCCAGCATGGCCACAAATAGGGCGGTGCGGGCTTGACGGATCATAGCCAGGAACAAACAGAAGCAGTTTTGGGCGTTGCATCTTCCGCGCTGGGCCAGCGCTGGGTGCAGCGCCCTTTTCTTGAGCGGCACGCGCAGGCGATTGCAGACAGGCTTGGTGTTTCACTGACAGTCGGGGAACTTATTGCAGGGCGCGGTGTGTCGCCCGACAATGCAGAACAGTTTTTTAAACCCTCACTGCGAGACCTATTGCCGGACCCGGCAAGCGTGCTTGATATGACCAAAGGGGCCAAGCGCATCATCGGTGCCATGCAGGCCGGTGAGCGGATCGCCGTGTTTGGGGATTATGATGTGGACGGTGCCACTTCCAGCGCGCTGCTGGTGCGCTATTTCCGCATGCTGGGTGTGGAAGTTGGTACCTATATCCCTGACCGCATGGCCGAAGGCTACGGCCCCAATGCGCCCGCACTTGTTGGCCTTCGCGGACAAGGCATTGATCTGGTGATTACGGTTGATTGTGGTACCCTGTCCTTTGAACCCCTGAAGGCCGCAAAAGATGCGGGCCTTGATGTGATTGTCGTCGATCACCACAAAGCAGAACCCACATTACCCGAGGCTGTCGCAGTGATTAACCCCAACCGGCTGGACGATGAAAGCGGGCAGGGGCAGTTGGCTGCTGTCGGCGTTGCCTTCCTGCTTGTGGTGGAGATCAACCGCCTTCTAAGGGACGCTGGTTGGTTCACGGATGGCAGGCGAGAGCCCGACCTGCGCCTGCTCTTGGATATCGTGGCGCTTGGCACCGTATGTGATGTGGTGCCGCTTGTTGGCGCTAACAGGGCACTCGTGACACAGGGCCTGAAGGTGATGGCCGGGCGGCGTAACGTTGGCATTACTGCCCTTGCAGATGTGGGGCGTGTTTCAGAGGCACCGGGAACCTATCACGCGGGCTTCGTGCTGGGGCCACGGGTGAACGCTGGCGGTCGTGTGGGTGAAAGTGGTTTGGGTACCAAACTCCTTTCCACTGACAATGCGGTTGAAGCACGGCAAATTGCTGAAAAGCTTGATAAATACAATGAAGAACGCCGGGCGATTGAAGCGGCGGTGCTTGAAGACGCCTTTGCGCAGGTCGAAGCAGACGTTGGCCTTGACGGCAGCCCTGATACGATTGTTATCGCTGCGGGCGAAGGCTGGCACGCGGGCGTTATTGGTATTGTTGCCAGCAGGCTGAAGGACAAATACCACATGCCGGCGCTTGTTATCGCACTTGAGGGCGGTGAGGGGAAGGGCTCCGCGCGTTCTATCTCCGGTGTTGACCTTGGCGCAGCGGTGATCGAAGCGCAGCATCAGGGTTTGCTGCTTAAAGGCGGCGGGCACGCCATGGCGGCGGGCCTGACCGTGGAGGCTGGCAAGGTAGAGGCGCTAAGCGTATTTCTGCGCGATCATATGCGTAAGGCAGTTGAAAAGGCCCATCAGGGCCGCGCACTGAAGCTGGATGCCGTTATAGCGCTTTCGGGTGCCACAGCAGACCTTGTGGACGAGGTTGAGCAGGTTGGCCCGTTTGGCGCCGGTAACCCAAGCCCGCATTTTGCGATTCCCGAAGTTGACCTCCTGAAAGCGGACCGTGTCGGTGAAAACCACCTGCGCTGTATCTTCAAGGCCAAAGACGGCAGTAGCATAAAGGCCATGGCTTTCCGTCAGGCAGACGAACCACTGGGCCATTTGCTGCAAACCGGCATTGGCAGGCGGTTTCATATCGCTGGAAAGCTGAAGAAAGACACCTGGGCCGGGGGTGGCAAGGTGGAGATCACGCTCGATGATGTGGCGCTTGTCGGCGCACCATAATAAAAAAGTAAAAAACGGTTGACCGGGGGCAGGCAGCTAGGTATCTAGGCGTCCGTTGCGCTGACGCGATGGTCCCTTCGTCTAGTGGCCTAGGACGCCGCCCTTTCACGGCGGAAACACGGGTTCGAGTCCCGTAGGGATCACCATCAGCAGCGCATTGGCCAAAGTTGACCAGTATGGTCCCTTCGTCTAGTGGCCTAGGACGCCGCCCTTTCACGGCGGAAACACGGGTTCGAGTCCCGTAGGGATCACCATCTTCTTGCAAAAAGCCGCCTTTTCGGGCGGCTTTTTTGTTGTTTTCGATCGAATATCAGGCAAGATTATTGCCAGCGAAAAACTGGCCGATTGTGGAATATCTATGCCAAGGAAGTTTTATAGAAGGCTAGAGCCTATTAAGTATGAAAACCGTTACTGGGCTTTGGCCGGACTGGTTATTACTACTGTTTGCTTGTACCACTCATGGCCAGTCATTTCCGCGATTCTGACCTCAATTGCCTAGTTTTCAGGACGCCCAGCTCTTTTCCGCTTTCAAGAAACCGAAAACATAAAGGCCAGAAAGCCGGACACAGCAACAAGGTTGAAGGCGACGAGCAGGGCTGATGTGGCTTGATTTTGGTGTTTCATGGCTGACCTCCAATCTCTGTATCCTACAGAGCAATGCTTTAAATTTCCTTACGCAGCCATATTGGGGCTTTTTCTCGCATTTTTAGACACCTTCTTTCACAACCATGTGTTCGATTTTCCGCTACGCCCGTTTGTTGCCATAAATTCTTTGCATCAGGTCGTTAAGAAGTTGTGGATACATGAAAACAACTCGTATAGTCGGGCGTGAGGTTTGAGGCATGAAAAGTTTTATTTCAACAGCGGTATTGGTGCTGGTTGCACTTAATACCGCAACAGCGCAGGACACGGGTGAAAAGCCGGTGCTGCGGGTATTATCCTATAATATTAATGGTCTTCCGCCAGCACTGGTGAAGGGCAAGGCCCCGCATTTTGAGCGCATCGCCGAAATATTGCGCGAGCGGCGCGCCGAAGGCACTCAGCCGCATATTGTTGTGCTACAGGAAGCGTTTGATAAACGTAGTGCCATCATCGCTGACACAACAGGCTACGCCTATGTGTTCAAAGGGCCGGGCAGGCGTGACACGGTGAAGAACGGCAACGTGCACTGGACGCCGGAAACCCGCAAATCCTACGCGCAGCGCCCGATCCCGCAAAAAATTGCAGGAAGCGGCCTTTACATATTGTCGGACTTTCCGTTGATGGATGCGCGCTACAAGGCATTCGATAGCGAATCGTGCGCCGGGTTTGACTGCCTGTCAAATAAAGCCATTCAGTTCGTGCGCGTACAAACACCGTTTGCCAGCGACCCAATTGACATTGTGAATTCGCACTTCAATTCCCGCAGTTCCGCCAAGGCTCCCGGCAAAATTGTCTTGCGAGCGCACAAGCGCCAGACCGACTTGCTCGCGAACCTGTTGGACCAGTTTCAGAAAGGGTACCCGATTGTGGTGGCGGGCGACTTCAATACCAAGCAGGACAAAAGATACAGTTATTTCAGGGAACATATTCCACTATTTGATGCCGGTGAAGTTTGCATCGATGGGGCCCTGCCATGTGCGCTTGCTGCAGGAACGAAGCAGGAGGAAATTCTGTATGTTACCAACGACAAGCAATTCTATGGCAACGGAAAAACGGTGAGCCTGGAACCCATATGGATGGCTAGGAACTTTGACGAAATGCTGGGTGATAAACCCCTTTCAGACCATTTGGGTTATGAAGTGCATTACCGGGTGAACGCTGATGACTAAATGGTTGTCTATGCTTTTGTGCGCTGGGGCTTTTGTTAGTGCTGCGGCTTCTGCCAATGATGTGGGTACGGGATTTGGCGGTAAACCGATATACATTCAAGCTGATGAATTTGAAGATGAGCGCAAGCGAGATAGTTGGGCTGGTCAGCTTGGTTTGGGGTTTGTTGTGGAGCCTCAGTTTATTGGGGCTTCAGACCATACTTCCGCCCTAAGTCTGGATCTTCAAATCAGTTATAAAGACTGGCTATTCATAGAGAATAATCGGCTAGGGGCTGTGCTTTACCGGTCTCGGTTTTTGCGCACCGGTGTTATCGGGCGTTGGAATTTGGGGCGCCGCGACGCGGGTGGTATCGACGCTTTTGGTAATATTACAGATGTTGACCAGGCATTTGAGGTCGGCGTTTTCGCGGCCACATCGCTTTACAAATTGTTCCTGACCGGTGAGATGTATTTTGGAGTAAGCGATAAGCTGAAAGGCAGCAGCTTTGAACTGGAAGCCGGCTATACGTTTGAACCAGACTCTGAATGGCGATTAACACCTATCCTTGGCGCTGTTTGGGGTTCTAGCCGATACCAGCAAACCTTCTTTGGTGTACCTGAAGGTGTTCCGGGTGTTGAGGCTTACAGTCCAAGAGGTGGGCTGTACCAGATATATGGTGAATTGGCAGCGGAACGTAGACTTGGTAAAAATTGGCTCCTTAAAGGGAGTATGCGGGTTTCTGAACTTTTACATGGTGCAGCAGATAGCCCCATTGTACAGCTTGACGGTGGCTCCAGAGAGCAGCTTGAGGCATTTGCGGGGGTCGTATGGCTATTCTGACAATGAAAAACCTAGCTATGGCGTGCGCTCTAACATGTTTACTCGCATCAAAAGTGGCTGCGGCGGAAGGTGATACGATGCATGAAGGTTTTGTGGACGCAGCTGTCGCGGTTCCGGGTGCGATTATCGATGCGCGCTATGCAGGCCATGACAATTTTGTTGGCGCCCCGGTTGACGGGTATCTGGCGCCAAAGGTTGTTGTTTCAAAGGAAGTGGGCGCTGCTCTTGCAAAAGTGCAGGCGGAGTTAGCGACAAAAGGTATGGCGCTAAAACTGTTTGACGGATACAGGCCACAGCAGGCGGTTGATCATTTCATGCGCTGGATAGCTGACAAAGACGATACCCGCATGAAGGAACAATATTATCCCGATGTTGCAAAGTCTGACCTTGTGCCTCTTGGTTACATTGCTGAAAAGTCAGGGCACAGCAGGGGCGGATCTATTGATCTGACCATTGTTGCAAAAACTGATGAGGGCTGGGCAGAGCTGGATATGGGCAGCCCATGGGACTTGTTTGATGAAAGGTCTCACGCCGCTTCAAACTTGGTGAGTCCACAGGCCCAAGCCAACCGGAAAATACTGTCTGATGTTATGGCCAAGCATGGCTTTCGCCCCTATTCGGAAGAATGGTGGCATTTCACGCTGGACCCGGAACCATTTCCTGCAGAATATTTTAATTTCCAAATAAAATAATAAGTTATCTTGGTAATGTGATGTCAAAGGTTAGCTTAAACTGACAGTAACAAGTACCGAGTTTCCCAAGGGCTGAGGACGGACGAATAACTGTCATACTCCATCTCCTTGGCGTCCAGATATGTCTCTACAAAAGCTTCACCCAGCACATCTTTCAGCGCGCTGCTTTTGCGCATATTCTTGATACCATCAAGGAAGTGGCGCGGCAGGGCGCGGCTGGTGACATCATAGGCAGAACCTTTGAACTCTGATGATGGTTTCAGGCCCTCTTTCATACCCAGATAGCCGCACGCCAGCGACACCGCGATAGCGTAATAGGGGTTTACGTCGGACCCGGCCACCCGGTTCTCAATACGCCGGCTTTCCGGCGCGCCAGATGGTACCCGCAAGCCAACGGACCGGTTTTCCCGGCTCCAGTGGGTGTTTGTGGGCGCAGAAAGTCCCATGGCAAACCGCCTGTAACTGTTCACAAACGGTGCGATCAGCGGCATGGCTTCCTTCAGGTATGTTTGTAAACCGGCGATGTGCGACAGAAACAGAGACGTGTTTTGGCCATCGGAACCAGCAAAGATGTTCTTGCCGGTTTCCATGTCTTCAATAGACTGGTGGATGTGCATCGCGCTGCCGAAACTGTCCGGGTAGGGGCTCGCCATAAAGCTGGCAAACATATTGTGGTGGATAGCCACCTGCCTGAGGATGCGTTTAAACAGAAACGATTGGTCCGCCACATTCAGGGCAGGTCCATGAAACACGTTAAATTCAAACTGTGCCGGGCCAGCTTCATGGATCAGAGTGTCCACATTGATGTTCTGGGCTTCGCACGCGTCATAAACATCATCAAAATAGGCGGAGAACTCGTCCAGGCTATCGATGGAGAAGGGCGCAGAACCACTGTCACGCCGCCCTGATGCACCTTTGGGGGCAATGGGGCGTGCTTCTACATCTTCCTGCTTCTCCAGCAGGTAAAACTCAAACTCTGGGGCCACGATGGGGCGCCATCCCTCCGCTTCATAGAGTTCCAGAACACGGCGTAACACCTGTCGTGGTGAAAACTCGACAGGTGTGCCGTTTTCCAGTTCTGCGTCGCATATAACCGCCGCCGTTGGTTCAGACTGCCACGGTGTCATGCAAATGGTATCAAGGTCGGGCTTCAGGATAACATCCCGCTCAATCTCGCTGAGATAGTCATTAAGGGCATATTCGCCAGTGATTGTCAGGCCAAACACCGTTTCCGGCAGCCGCAAACCATCTGTTTGCAAACCCTCAATAAACTTGACGCGGGGCATGGATTTGCCGCGGGCAATGCCAGCGTTATCGGCAATCATGCACTCAATATCGTCAATGTCGTTGGTTTTTAACCAGTGATCCAGCTCTTTGATGCGTTTCGCATCCGCCATAGAACACCATTTCGGTTGCCATTACTGGAAACCGTCCTTCTGATTTGATGGCTATATATCACGTGAGGTGTTGGAGTGATAGCTTCGTGCGGCTTCGCCAAAAGCTTTGAATATCGCGTCTGATTGCGGGTTTTCCCATGAACGCCATTCCGGATGCCATTGCACGGCAAGGGCAAAGCCCTTTGCATCTGCTACTGTCACGGCCTCTATGGTGCCGTCGTCAGCCTCAGCCTCAATTTTCAGCGACGGTGCAAGCTCATCAATGCCCTGACCATGGACAGAGTTCACCATAAATTCAATCTCATCCGTGATGGAATGCAGCATGCCCCCTTCTGCCACCGTCACTGAGTGGGCAGGGCCATACTGTACCTCTATCGGGTCTTCCGTATTCTCCCGGTGGTCAAACCGCCCGTCCACTTCCTGTAATCGGGGATGCAGGGTGCCACCCAGCGCCACATTCAGTTCCTGAAACCCGCGACAAATGCCAAGAAGCGGCAGGCCAGCCTCTATCACCTTGGGCAATAAACCTAGTGTTGTTGCATCGCGCGCCAGGTCTTCATGTTCCCCCTCGGGTGCTGGGGGGAGGCCATACCGACCTCGTTCAATGTTACTGTAGCCACCAGTAAACAATATGCCGTCAAATCGAGGTAGAACCGCGCTTATATCCACATCATTTGCAAGGGCCGGTATAAGGACGGGTAGACAGTCCGCCGACCGGGCAATTGCCTGCAAATATTTGTCACCAGCTTGATGGTACAAGTGAAGCCCTTGTTTGCTGGTGTCGCATATTACGCCAATGACAGGTTTCATGCTTGTTCTCCTGTCATGTTTGTTGGCTGGGTGCCTTCAGTTTCTTCCTGCCATTGCATGAGGTTAAGCTCAATGAAGAAGAAAGCTGCGATCCAGATGAAAGCGTCCCAAAAGTCCATAAAGTTGCCGTAAATGCCCCAAATCACAGCCGCTGTGATCAGGATAAGATAGAGCAACACTTTAACATATGTGCTGTAGCGATGATATTTGTCGGTCAATTTCCCGCGCAGTTGCAGGAATACGTCGATCCATAACACAACAACCACGAGCATCCATGTGCCAGCATTGGTGACTTCTGTATAACCAAGCAGGATCGCATCGGCATAAACCTTGTCCGCCGCAAGGATTTTGTCTGCTTCATTGACGAAGTAGGGAGCAATGCCTGCCTGGCTGCAAGTTTCCGCCGTTAATGAAGCATATTCATCTATTTCGATCATATAGCTGGCGTATGTGCCTACCGCTTCACAGGCAGCTGCATAATCGACAGGTGTGAAGGCAAGCACGAACATCAGTTTTTCGAAATACCCCAAGAATGCAAGGGCGATAAAGAAATAACAAACACCGGCGACGGCATTCACCGACCAGCGGACAAGGCCCTTGTGTTTCTCATCCTCTATTACCCAGGTTTCAAGCTCCAGCATCAACAGCAGGACAAACCAGGAGATGCTGTCAATTGCCTGCGGAAAGGCGTCGTAAAAATCCTGCCAGCCAACCCCATCTCTAAACCGATGCGCTGCAGCGGCATAATCTTCGTAGGTGAAATAGACCACATTATAGAGGATGACCACATAGATGCTGTATTTGACCAGCTGATACAGCGTGCTTTTCTTTATGCCAAAAACTGCGCCGGAGAAGGCCATTGGTCGTGTCCCCAAGAGCGTGTTCGCTCTGGGCAACCACTACTCGAAATCGTTCATATTTGTGACAAACTGATCATAAAACCACAGTGCATTCAAGGAGTAATGCGCATGTAACCTTGACAAACCACCCCGGTCTTTCTGAATGTAATCTGCAGAAAATAATGGCAAAGGTTTGTATTTTGGAAGATTTGGCCGCAAGCGAGTTTGAGACATTTGTGTCAGAGCATCCAGATATTCAGTATCTGGAGGTGCTGCTCGCTGACATGAACGGGATTTTCCGCGGCAAACAAATGCCGATTAGCTCGCTCTCCAAAATCGCTGACGGCAAGCTGTATTTCCCGATTACCACACCGTTTCTGACAACCAACGGTGCCAATGCAGAAAAAACACTGGATGAGTTTGGCAGTGATCCCGACAGGGTGTGCATGCCTGTTCCGGGCACACTGAAAACCGTACCGTGGGCAACGCGCCCAACAGCGCAATTGCAGATCGATATGATTGATACCGATAGCGCGCCTTTCTGGGCTAGCCCGAGGACAGTGCTGCAATCCGTGCTTAGGCAGCTAACGGCAAATGGCTTAACGCCGGTGGTGGCGCTGGAGTATGAATTTTTCCTCTTTAAGGTGGGAACACACCCGCCTGAGCCTGTTTCCCCGATGAATGGTCTGCCGCATGCACCCGATGCAAACTGTTATAACCTAGAGGTTTTTAGCGATTACGAGCCTTTGATGCAGGAGATTGAAGCTGCGGCACATGCCCAAGGACTAAAGATCGATGGACTGGTATGCGAATACGGCAATGGCCAGTTTGAGGTGAATATGCCGCACAGTACTGATGTGCTGCGCGTTTGTGATGAAGCTATGCTTCTCAAGCGGGTTATCAGGGGTGTAGCGCACAAGCATGGCCTTCTCGCCAGTTTTATGGCGAAGCCACTCAATGATGAGGTTGGTAGTGGTTTGCATGCTCATGTAAGCTTGGTGAACAACAAGGGTGACAATGTGTTTGCCGGGGCTGGCGGCGAACAACTGCTTCAGAATGCCATTGCAGGGATGCTGGAAACAATGCCTGCTGCTACGCCGTTTTTCGCCCCAAACGCCAACAGCTACAGGCGCTTTGATGAGGAATGGTTTGCGCCTGTCGTGCGTAATTGGGGCGAAAATAACCGCCGCCTTTCCATCAGGTTGCCTATGGCCGACAAGGCAAATCGTCGATTTGAACATAGGGTAAGCGGGGCTGATGCATCGCCGCATTTGGTCGTGGCCGCTGTTTTAGCAGGCGCACACTACGGCCTCGCTAATAGCTTATCGCCACCAAAGCCCCTCGGTGAATTTGATCTGGTGGATTTTGCTGATGTGTTGCCGCCGCGCTGGAAGATGGCGCTCGAGAGCTTGAAGGCGGATACAGTTCTGGCAGACTATTTTGGTGAAGACTTTATCAAGCTATATCTTCAGGTGCGGGAAAGCGAAGAAGAAGAAGCGCATCGCAGCTATTTTTCGGCTGATCACCAACAATATTTAAGGGTTTTGTAACTATAACAGGGCTTTAAAAGACTTTATGCGCATTAGAGATTCGATCCATACTGACCGTTTGCCACCATCCTATTATGCAGCAAGCAGCAATTACCCTGAGCCCTTCAGGCGGCTTGAAGGCAATCTGCGTGTAGAGGTGTGCGTGGTCGGCGGCGGCTATAGTGGTGTTGCAACAGCGCTTGCACTGGCGGAAAAGGGTGTGAGTGTCGCGCTTGTTGAGCAAAACCAAATTGGTTGGGGGGCGTCCGGTCGCAATGGTGGACAGGTGCTTGGCGGATTTGGCCCTGACCAAAGCGAGTATGAGAAATACGAAAAAACCTATGGTAAGACAAACGCAGCAAGGCTGTGGAAGGAAGGTATTCGCTGCGTTGATTTGGTGAAGCAGAATATCGAACGCTACGGCATAGATTGCGATTATGTTGATGGCTATTTTGATGCTGCCATGTCAGAGAGCGAGTTGCAGGAACTGGAGGAGGGTAAGACTGCCCTCGAAGCCAACGGTTTTCCTCATAAACTAAAACGCGTAGACGCTAGCACAATTAAAAACATCGTTGGCTCGGATCGATTTATCGGCGGTGTCATCAACACCGGCTGGGGCCATTGCCATCCATTAAACCTTGTGCGAGGTGAAGCAAAAGCTGCTGAAGCGCTTGGAGTGCAGATCTATGAAGATGCGCGCGTCTCCAAGCTGGATTATCACGAAGACCATATCGTGGTGGATATGGACTGGTGTCGGGTAACCGCTGACAAGGTGGTTCTGGCCTGCAATGCCTATTTGGGTAATTTGGTGCCAAAATTGGCAAACCGAATGCTGCCGGTGGGCAGCTACATCATTGCTACCGAACCACTCGGGGCGCTTGCTGACGAGATTTTGCCCGGTAATCATGCCGTTTGCGATCAGCGCTGGGCGCTGGATTACTTCAGGCTGTCCGCTGACAAGCGGCTACTTTTTGGCGGCGTTGCTACATACACCGGGAAGCACCCAAAAAACCTTCTAAAAAAAATGCGCCCCAAAATGCTTAAAGTTTTTCCACAACTTGCAGAGACGCAGATTGATTATCAGTGGGGCGGTTATCTTTCAGTAGGGTTAAATCGCATTCCCCAGGTTGGTCGACTGGATGAGCGCACCTATTATGCGCAGGCTTTTGCCGGGCACGGCGTCGCGCCAAGTCATAGTGCGGCCCAGATGATTGCAGATGGGATCACCGGGGATGACGAAATGCTGTGCATTATGGAAAGTTTAAAGCACAGACCTTTCCCGGGCGGAAGTTTGCTGCGGAAGCCAATTTTGGCAACTGGTATGGCGTTTGAACGCTTCAAAGAAATCGTCGGGCTTTAGTGAGGTAACTGAAAAGCGGGATGCGACAGGGGCAGGGACCACAACCACCACGCAAATTTACCTTTCAGGATGCGCAGACCTTTCTGAAACGGGGGTATGATGCGCTTAACCAGGGCAATTTCAAAGAAGCGGGTGCTTGTAGCCAACTTATCCTGAAGTATATGCCCAAGATGGTTGAAGCTCATTTTCTGATTGGGCTTATTGGCATTGAAAGTCGGGATTGGGGCACCGCAACGCGGGCCTTCAAGAATGTTGTCGCGCTAGACAAAAAACATGTGGCTGGTTGGGCGCAGCTCGCGCGGGCGTTTGTCACTTCCGGTCAGTATGCGAATGCGGAAACTGCGATGAAGCATGCGGAAAGTCTGCCGAGTGAAGACCCTTTGGTTCTTGATGTGATCGGAACGGTCAACAGCTTGCTTGGCGACCAGCCAGCCGCACTTGGCTGGTACGATAAGGCTGCGGGTCTGGCTAGTGATAACAGGTTTGAACTTAGCAGGGCGAAGGCTCTGACCTTCCTTGGACGGTTGGATGAGGCGGACGCTGCGCTTGAAAAGGTTCTGGAAGAACGCCCCGGCGTGGCGCAGGCGCACTGGATGAAGTCCCGCCTGAAGAGGGCGGATAGCCATGGCCATATTGATGCAATGGAGCAATTGGCCGGACATGTGCCTGAGGTCAGCGAGCCTGCCAGTTTCCTCTATTATGCCATTGGTAAGGAACGTGAAGACCTTGGTGAATGGGACGCGGCTTTCGAAGCCTATGCGCGCGGTGCCAAGGCGCGGCGAGCAAGTGTTGATTTTGACGAAGCGGCGGAACAGGACATGTTCGACGCTCTTGTCGACACATTCAGTGAGAACTGGCTTTCATCAGCGGGTGATGGTGATCAAAGTGAGGCCCCAATCTTTATTGTTGGCCAGCCCCGCACTGGAACAACATTGATTGAGCGTATCATGACAGCCCACAGCGATGTTTCGTCAGCGGGGGAACTTCAGCAATTTGCCATGGCGATTAAGCGCATGAGTGGGGTTGTTTCCCCAAAGCCGATGACTGCCGAGATCATTCGTAAGGCGAGTGATCTTGATATTGCTGAGCTTGGGCAGCTTTATCTGCATACAACGCGCACGTTACAGGGTGATACACCGCGTTTTGTCGATAAAATGCCGGTGAACTATATGTATGTGCCTTTGATTGCTGCTGCGCTGCCCAATGCGAAAATTGTCCATGTAACCCGCGATCCAATGGATAGCTGTTTTTCCAGTTTCAAGCAGCTTTTTGCTGAAGCCTACTATCATTCCTATGACCTTGAGGAGATGGCGCGCCACCATGTTCGATACCGAAAACTCATGGCGCGTTGGCGGGCTCTTCTTGGCAACAGAATGTTGACTGTATCCTATGAAAAGACGGTTGAAGACTTTGAGCCAAGTGCAAGAAGATTGATTGATTATCTAGACTTGGCTTGGCAGGATGACTGTCTGCGTTTCTTTGAGCAGGATAGCAGTGTTACCACTGCAAGCGCTGCTCAGGTGCGCGAAAAGGCGCACACACGCTCTGTGGGATTATGGCAACGGTATGCAAGGCAATTAGAGCCGGTGAAGCATTTTTGGCAGACGCCCAACTGATTTAGTGTTACCGGAAACTTGTAAATCACTGTCTGTTCGTGACAGTTAAACTGTGTATCGTGGTTATGATAATATGGGCTTAGCGATCTCACGCTAAGACCCGGACTGTTGGAGGAAGCCGTGGACGCATTTTTTGAAAAAGCTGTGTCTCCCATTCAAAAGAGCCGCTCACTCAGAGCAGGCGTATCTCTGATCGCACTAACGGCATTTGCCGCAGCTGCTAACGCCCAAAGCAACGATAATGTCATTGAGGAAGTAATCGTTACGGCGCAAAAGCGGGCGCAGTCGGTGCAAGATGTGCCAATTGCCATTTCGGCATTTGATGCTGCCTTTACCAAGCGCACCAACCTGGATGACGTGAAAGATCTGGTAAAATTTACGCCGGGCCTCGCGGGCGATAGTAAAGACAGCTTCATTGACCTCATCAGTATTCGGGGCATTCTGACCAATGATTTTGGCGTGGCGGGTGACCCATCGGTTGCGATCTTCAAAAATGGATTCTATCAGGGCCGCAACGGTGTTGTTGTGTCCTCCTTGTTCGATATGGAACGCGCTGAAGTTCTTCGTGGTCCGCAAGGGTTCCTTTTTGGCCGTAATGCTATTGGCGGCGCCATCAGTCTGCACACCGCTAAACCGAACTTTGACGGGACCGAGGGATATGTGGAAGCTGGGTTTGGCGAACGAAATATTCTTGAGTTTGAAGGCGCATTGAATCTTGTTTTGAATGACAACTGGGCGCTGCGCCTGGCTGGTTATCACAGCGAGGAAGACGGCTATGTGGACAATTTCGCCCGCCCTGATGACGATCCGCTGATCGCCCACAATAAAGATGCCTTCCGGGGCACCATTGCTTACCGGGGCGAGCGTGTGGATGCGTGGCTTTCTGTTGAGTATGAAGACCGTGACCAGAGTGGAACTGTTTATCGCGCTATCTTTGACGATGAAATTATCCCGGCTCTTGAAGATGTGATCGGTCCGCTGCCGGAGCGCGGCAATCTTCGCGATACAGATAGTAACTCAGCGCTTGGCAATTTCGACAATGGCGAGATTTTTGGCGTGACGGCTCAGGTTGATATCGACCTTGAGTTTGCAACGCTGACGTCCCTGACCGGATATAAAGACCATACCTATGATTATGCGGAAGATTTTGATGCTCTGCCGATATCGGTGAACGACTATAGGCAAGATCAGGATGGAAATTACTTTGAGCAGGAACTTCGCCTAGTCAGTGACACAGATGGTCCGCTTAGCTGGTATGCGGGTGTATCATACTACAAGGAAGATATTGATGCGCTCTTCTCTCAGCGCATTGAAGAAGAGGTAATTTGCGGCGCATACTATTATTACACCTGCGCTGATTTGTTCGCCTATTATGAATACCCTGAGTTTACCGCGAGCCCGAACCAGCTGACCGAAAGTAACCGCGTTCGTGGAGATTATGAAGGCTGGGGTGCCTATCTGGACCTGAATTATCAGGTGAATGACCGTTTGGAGTTGGGGCTTGGGCTTCGATACACCTACGACAAGAAAGACGCAGAGATAAACGTGCTGCCAGTTGACAGTGAACTGGGACCACGATTCATCTTCGGTATTGTGACTGATGGCTTTGTTCGCAGCGAAGCCAGTTGGGATGATTTCACACCAAGGTTTGTTGCGCGTTATCACGTGTCTGACGAATGGACTGTGTATGCAAGCGTGACCAAAGGTTACAAGGCGGGTGGGTTTGGTAGTTTCGCGATTGTGCCAGGCCCTGCGGGTGTAGATGACGACTCTGTAGTTCTGCCAGGTGCTACGCTTAACGAATTCGATCCGGAAACCGTTTGGTCTTATGAAATTGGAGCCAAGGCAGACTTGCTTGATAGCCGTTTGCGCTTTGACATAGCGACCTATTACTATCGGTATACAGACCTACAGCTAAACTTCTTCGATAACGGTAGCCGCGTGGAAAATGTTGGTAAGGTTGACGCGTACGGCGTTGAAGCCAGCATGACTGCGCTTCTTAGCGAGCATTTTGACCTGTATCTCACCGGTTCTTTCAACGAGAATGAGATAACCGGTGCCGAGCAAATCGCAGAGGGCAGTGACGGTAACCGACTTGGCGACGTACCCAAGTGGGTCATGTCGGGCGTGCTGACGTACCATACGCCGCTTGGCGATACGGGAGAGTTCAACGCGTCTGTAGACTGGCGTACCCAGTCATCCGCATTTGGTGGTATTGAAAATATCGCGATCGCAAGAAACCCTGGCTACACAGATGTGTCACTTCGGGTGGGCTATCAGGATGACGCGGGGTGGGGCATTACCGCCTATGTTGAAAACCTGTTTGATGCTGTTTATTTTGATGGCACCAACGAAGGTGGTGATGTGCAGCCCCATCATTTCTTTGGGGTAAGCCGACCGAGAACCTTTGGCGCCCGCTTGCGTTACAGTTTCGGTAGCTAACAATGTGCACAAAGCCAGTCATTTTGACTGGCTTTGTTTTTTGTGCATCTCATAAGGTTTCAGTAAAATATGGCTCATGCAATTGCGGATGATCAGCGCGTAACCATATGTAATGCTGACAAAGTTTCGATGGGTATAGAACTACAGTGAAAGAAAGTGCCAAAAAGATCATGCCGGGCAGTCGACTTGGCAGGCTAATTGTGGGGATACTGTTGATCATCGGCGGAGTACTGGGTTTTTTGCCAGTTCTTGGTTTCTGGATGATCCCGCTTGGACTTATTATCCTTTCGGTCGACTTTCCCTTCATCAGAAGGTGGCGAAGACGAGCGGAAGTGCGGATTGGCCGCTGGTGGATTGAGCGCAAGGCAAAAAAACAGCAGAAAGCAGGGAGTAGTGAATGAGTTTGGCTATTTCAATCGATGATATACGGTCAGCGGCAGATCAAATCCGTGGTGTTGCCGTGCGCACACCGCTTGTCGAGAATATCAAGCTGAATGAAATTGCCGGTGGGCGTGTGTTTGTAAAAGCAGAAAACCTGCAACATACCGGCTCCTTCAAGTTTCGCGGCGCTTACAATCGTTTGTCACGGCTAACCGACGCAGAAAAAGCCAACGGCATTCTGGCTTTTTCAAGTGGCAATCATGCGCAAGGTATTGCAAGAGCAGCACAAATTCTTGGTATCAAGGCAACCATCGTAATGCCGGAAGACGCACCGAGACTAAAGCTGGAAGCGACGCGAGGATATGGGGCAGATGTTGTTCTGTATGATCGCTATAATGAAGACAGGGAAGAGGTCGCTCTTCGTGTTGCTGGCGACAGCGGCGTAACCGTCGTGCCACCGTATAACGATCCTTTCATCATGGCCGGGCAGGGTACGTCGGCACTGGAAGCAGCGGAAGAATTGCAGGCAATGGGGCTTGCGCCCGACAGTGTGGCGATTAACTGTGGTGGTGGTGGGCTCGCGTCTGGCTCTTTTACTGTTTATGGTGATATGTTCCCGGAGGCCGATGCTTATGTGGTGGAGCCTGAAGAGTTTGATGATGTCAAACGTTCGCTTGAGACCGGCGAAATTCAAACCGTAGACTTTGGCGCGCGTTCGATTTGTGACGCGCTCCTGACGCCAAGCCCAGGTTCTCTGACCTTTCCGATTTTACAGGCTAGTGATGCGATCGGACTAACAGTAACCGACGAAGAGGCTCGCAAAGCTGTTTCCTTTGCTGCCCGTTACCTGAAACTGGTTGGTGAACCTGGTGGTGTTGTGTCTTTGGCGGCGGTCCTGGCGGGCAAGCTACCAACTAAAGACAAAGTTACCGTTTGCATTATCTCTGGCGGAAACATAGACCCGGTGATGTTGAACGACTGTATCGAAAATTATCCGATTTAAGCGCTGTTCCTTGGAATTCTGTCTTGGCGGCGGCACTGGGTTGCGCTATAGAATTGGCAATCTTGGCATAGGGCCAGCCAAAAAAGGGGATTTTGCTGTGAGCATGGAAATCGACGAGCAAAAAGGTACATATAGCGCTTTTATCAGATACAGCGTGCGGTCAACGATCGCGATTGTAGCTGTGTTGATTCTGATGGCTATTTTCATCGCCTGAGTAAAGCTGCAGAGTTCACAAAAAAAGCGCCTTCAAGGCGCTTTTTTTATTGCTGAAGTCATTTATCACTCTTAGTGACGGGAAAAAGCCTTCAACTGATACTTACCGTCTTTTAAGTCATCAAACAATTCATCTACATCAGGGTGGTTTATCGGCTCATCCGTTACCTCAGGCACCAGATTTTGCTGCGAAACATACGCTTCGTAGCTTGATTCCTCATTCTCAGCGAACAGATGGTAGAAAGGTTGTTCTTTCTCCGGGCGAATTTCCGCCGGGATAGACTGCCACCACTCCTCGGAATTCGCGAATTCCGGGTCTACGTCAAAAATTACCCCGCGAAACGGGAAGAAACGATGACGCACTACCTGACCAATATTATAGATTGGTGTTTTGGGTGATGTTGTTTCGTGGTTCATGGTTTACTCCTTACCATCCGGTCAGATAAGCACCTGGGCAGGCTTTGTCAATCATCCAGCTTAAGTCTTTGGCAACAGGTATTTGAAATGCTTGTGGGGGCTTCCCATATGTCGGTCTCGCGCATGCGTTATAGGAAGTGATTCGATGTGTTTCCCAAACCATGGCCCAATTAGCCGAAAGTAGTGCGGCGCTTGTTTCTTAAAAACGTCATGAATAAGCAACCAAAGTGACGATTTTGGCCGCTAAAGATGCGCAGATGAAAAGAGATATTGGAAAAATGAAATGACTGACTCGATCAATCATGAGGGCCTGAAGCGGCTTGTGAACCTAGAACTATCCCGTTTGGGCTTGTCTGACCCTGTAGAGGCGCGACGCATCCTTGAAGGTAAGGTTGGCGCCTATGACACCGACGGGACAGCGATTGCCGCCGGTATCAATTCATATTTTGCAGCGCTCTATCCTTCAACAGAGCACTAGACCTTTTCTTATTCTTCCGGTTCCAGAAGTTTGTGCAAATGCACAATCACATATTTGGTCATGGCGTCATCGACATTTGCCTGACTAACGCTGCGCCACGCGGTTTCGGCTTCGGCATAGCTGCCGTAGATACCCACAATATCGACTTTGCTGAGGTCTCTGAAGTTCAGGGACTGGGGGTCATCAACCTGTCCTCCGAATACGAGATGAAGAAGTTGCTTGTCGGCCATGGCAATGTTTCCTATTCAATAACAAACGCGCTGGATTAGCGTTTAGGTGTCTTTCGGTGTAATCTCGCGGCGCCTGTGTATCAAATTCGGCACAAAACTCCACCTTTTTCTGACTTTACAGCAGGGATTTTGCGACAGATGAGCTTTTCAGAGAATTTTTTGATTTCCATCATTGGCCGGGACCAAGTGGGCGTTGTGTCCGAAGTTACCGGGTTTCTGTTCGATATCGGCGCTAACCTTGCTGACAGTTCTTATGCTGTTCTGGGCGAAGGGTTTGAATTTTCCGCTGTTGCGTCTTTTGGGGCAGGGCAAGCGATTGAAGATGTGTCAGCGGGCCTGTCAGCGCTGCCGCTTCTCGCTGACGCGCGGGTGACGGTTGTACCATTTGATTTTGCGACCGCGCGCGGCGATAGTGCAACTATCACTCATACAGTGGAAATCACAGGCGGTGACCGTCCGGGCCTTGTAGCGCGCATAAGTGAAGTATTGGTGGATTATGACGCCAATATCGTTCGCATGAGCAGCAAGCGCCATACCGATGATGCTGGCGAGGCTCATTACCGTACGCGTTTTGCTGTGTGTATTGATGGTGCGCGTGCGGACGCAGTTGAGGCAGCCTTATACAACACCGCGGGTAGCTTGCGGCTTGAGTGCACATTGGAGCCCGTATAAAAAAAGGCGCTGAAAAAGCGCCTTGTTTTTGAGTGCCGGAGCTTGAACTAGGCTACTGGCGTAACGCTTTCCTGCTTAAGCCATTCTATCAGGCCGTCAACGCCCACGTCTTTCACTTTGGCAGAGAAGACGTCACGATTGGTGATCATCAGGTTGATACCCTCAAATTCCAGATTGACGATCTGGAACTTGCCGTTCTTCTTCCTGATACGCCAATCCGCAAGGATAGGGGCACCATCGTCACGCTGAACTTCTGTGCGGACAAAGACATGGCCGTTGCGGCCAGATGCCGGCTTTGTGCCGATAACTTCAAGCTCTTTGAAACCGATTTGGGTCATGCGTTTGTCAAACTCGGCGATAATATAGTCACTCATCGCCTGCATATAGCGCGCGCGCTGGTCAGCGGTTGCGGTGCGGAAATGCCTGCCCAGCATGCCACGGGCAAGTAGGTTGATGTCTGTAGCTTGTTCGAAGATGTCACGGAACGCGAGGGTGCGTTCCGCTTCGGTTAGTTTGCTATCGCTCCAAACGGCAATGGTCTCACTTGCGAGGCCCTGAACAAACTCAATGGCCCCACGGGTGTCATCTACTGCCTTGTCTTGCGACCAGACTGTTGACGTTAAACCAAATAACATGGTCAGGAAGAGGGTTAGTTTTTTCATCATTGTCCTCATATTGCCGTCTTCAGAGCTATTGCCTTGGCTTATTCGCTCTCAACTGTGGCCACTCTAAGGTAAGCCATCAAATCTTTGCGGTCCTGTTCTTTTCGCAGGCCGGCAAAAGCCATTTTGTTGCCTGGCAGGAACGACCGGGGTTGAGCAAGCCATTCATCCAGGTTTTTTTCTGTCCAAATGAAATCAGCTTCCATCAGGGCTTTGGAATATTTGAAACCGTCCTGGGCACCAGCTTGGCGGCCAAAAAGGTTATCTAGGTTTGGGCCGATCCGACGACGTGCAGTGGCGGTCAGGTTGTGGCAAGCTTTGCAGCGGTTAAAAAGGCGTTTGCCTTTTTCTGCGTCGCCTTGCGCCGAAATTGTGGTGTCGGATGGGTCTGCAGACACTGAAGTTGTGGCGATTGCGGCGGGGGTGGTCGCAAGAGCCAGAAACAGGGCTGTCTTTGAAAGGAATTTCATCAGTTACTCCAATTTGATCCATTGGTATGTTTAGTGGAGGTGCCATTTTTTGGCAACTTTGGGGGCTTCATAATGAACCCTTGGTGAACATGCGGCCCGAAAGATTGATATTCTATTACGCAAACCGTCGCAGGTTAGGCAGGGCCCAGCGAACTAGGCCCTGATATTTACGTTGTTAGCTCTTGTCCGCTACATAGGGCTTGATTTCACCTGACTTAATGCGGGCGAAATAGTCGTCCATCATCGCGCGAACTTCCTTACGCATCAGATAAAGGCCCAGAATGTTCGGGAAGCCAATCGCCAACAGAAGGGCATCTGCCATGTCCATCACCGGCGCGAGAGACATGGCGGAGCCGATGATCAAAACGACAAGATATGAAACCTTGAAGGCCAGATCAGCGCTTTTGTTGTCACCAAACAGCCATAGGAAGGAGCGCTGACCATAGTAGAACCACGTGATGGAAGTTGAGAAAGCAAACATCACAACCGCAACCGTTAGAACATATGGGAACCAGTCAATCACTGTGCCAAATGCTTTGGATGTCAGTGCGATACCGGCAAGTGTGCCGGATGCGGACGGGTCAACCGAGCCAGTCAGAATGATTACAAGTGCGGTGATTGTACAAATCACTACCGTATCAATGAACGGCTCAAGCAGCGCGACAAGCCCTTCGGAAACAGGTTCCTTTGTCTTTGCGGCGGAGTGCGCGATTGAGGCGGAGCCAAGGCCCGCTTCGTTCGAGAAGGTTGCCCGGCGCAAGCCCTGGATGAGCACACCGATAATACCACCCGCAGCGCCTTCGCCGGTGAATGCACCTGCGAAAATCTGACCGAATGCAGCTGGAATATCGCTAAAGTTACCAAGGATGACGAACATGGATGCCGTTACATAGGTAATGGCCATGATTGGCACCAGAAATTCAGTGACGTGGGTGATCTGTCGAATACCGCCGATGATCACTAGGCCAACAGCAACGGCAAACACCATACCGAACAGCCATGGTCGACCAAAGAACAAGCTGTTTTCACCACCTGTGAGAGCTGCAAGTTCGTTGGTGAATTGGATTGAAGACTGGTTCACCTGGAACATTGCACCGGCACCATAAGCGCCGCCAATGATGAATATCGCCGCAATAACGGCGAGCACTTTGCCAAGGTTTGGGAAACCCTGATTGGCCAAACCTTCTGTCAGATAATACATCGGTCCGCCGGAAACGACGCCATTTTCGTCGATCTTCCGGTACTTCACGCCGAGCGTACATTCCACAAACTTGGAGGTCATGCCGAACAGGCCGGCAAGGATCATCCAGAAGGTAGCGCCGGGGCCACCCACAGAAATTGCAATGGCAACCCCTGCAATGTTGCCGAGCCCAACAGTTCCTGAAACAGCAGCTGTTAGCGCCTGAAAGTGAGTTACTTCACCGGGGTCGTTAGGGTCGTCATACGTGCCCTTTACAATTTTAATGGATTGCCCAAAACCTCGAATGTTGGGGAAGCCCATGTAAAAACTGAAGAAAATACCACCGCCCAATAGCCATAGAACGATGAAGGGAATAGGGGGAAGCGCACTAGAGAAAACTGAAAGCTCAAAAAAGATAACACCTGATACAAAGTCACTTATCGGCCCCATGAAGCCATTAACTGTGTCTGAAAAAGTGGTGCTTTCCTGTGCAAAAACAGTTGGCGTTAAAAGAGCGCTAAATGCGCCTGCAAACGCGAAAATTGCCAAAAGGCGTTTCATAAATACTCCCCCTGAATACTGGACACTGGTGAAACGGCAACAGGCCGTTTCGGTTTGATGCCGCGGATACCCACCCTTGGCACAGTTGTCGCGCATGCTAGCCCGTATGGGCTGCAGTCTCAACGAAAGATTTCCCAACTCAAAAAAGGGTGATACTGCGCCGAGGTCAAAGGAAATGCCGTCAAAGCAAACATGGGCAATGGGGGGGAGATGGCGATGAGTAAATCGCGTGCCGACGGGAACTAGAGCCTCAGGAAAGCTATCTGTGTTGGCGCGGTCGCCCTGGCAAGGGAACCATTGGCTAAAGACAATAAAACTTTAATAAGCTTTTAACGGCCAATTAACTAGTTTTGATTAGTTTTGTCTCTAAGATTTGGGACATGTATCGAAGCACCCGCGTAATTTGTAACTGAGGGGATAAAAACCGTGGCAGACGAGACTACTCTTTCCAGTGCTGATGTTGCCAAGCTGTTGCAAGACCCCAACAGCGATAATCGTGCCGCAGCCGCCAAGAAAGTAGCGACAACATTTTCTGGTGAAAGCCTGTCAGATAGTGAACGGGCGATCGCGGAAGATATCTTTCGGGCCATGGTAAAGGATGCAGCAGTGCGGGTGCGCGAAGCACTCTCTGACAGTCTGAAGGACAACCCGCTGGTGCCGCATGATGTGGCCGCTACTCTTGCAAAAGATGTGGAAAGCGTGGCCATGCCGATGATTGAGTCGTCGGAAGTGCTGACAGATGAAGACCTTGTGGAAATTGTTAGTACACGCAGTGCCGATGTTCAAAAAGCCGTAGCTGGCCGTTCGTCTGTTTCTGCACGTGTTGCTGATGCGCTTGTTGAAAGTGATAACGAAGAGGTCGTAGCGACTCTGGTTGGCAACGAGGGTGCAAAGATTGATGAAGGCACCTTTGGCCGGGTTCTTGATCGCTTTGGCGAGAGTGAAAAAGTCAATGCGCCGATGGCGCACCGGGCTGACCTTCCGGTTGGTGTGTCCGAGCGTTTGGTCACAATGGTTTCCGAAAAGCTGCGCGACCACATCATGACACATCATGAGATTTCACCGACAACCGCAACGGACCTTCTACTTGAAAGCCGAGAGAAAGCCACTGTTTCCCTTGTTGAAGGTGGTGACCAGCGCACGGTTCAGCAACTGGTTGATCAACTTGCTGCCAATGGCCGCTTGACACCAACCCTGTTGCTGAGGGCGCTATGCATGGGGGACACTACCTTCTTTGAAGTTGCACTGGCGAAAAAGGCAGGCATTCCTGTACTGAACGCCTACAAACTGGTGCATGATGGTGGTGACCTTGGGCTGCAAAGGCTTTTTGAAGTTGCAGAAATGCCGCCGCAGTTTCTTGTGATGGTACGGGCTGCACTCGATATCTCCAGCGAGATGATGGAAACGGGTGGTGATGACCGCGAGCTATACCGCAAGCTTATGATCGAGCGTGTGCTGACCCAGATTGAAGACGAGATCGATACCGAAAATCTCGATTATTTGATCGGAAAGCTTGGTTCCGCACAAGTTGTGGAAGCGCCTGTGGCTCAATAGGCAAACAAAGCATACCAACCCAAGAAGCTTAGGCCCGGTTTTGCCGGGCTTTTTCTTATTTACCCGCCATCGGTAGCCATAAGGCAATTTCAGGCCACAGCAACACCGCCAGCAAGCCAATCACTTGCAAAATAACGAAGGGTACAATGCCCCTATATATGTCTTTTAGGGCGACTTGATTGCCTGCTGCACCCTTCATATAAAAGAGCGCAAAGCCGAATGGCGGTGTCAGGAAACTGGTTTGCAGATTTACGGCCATAAGGATGGCAAACCACATTGTGGTCAGGCTGGCATCGGGTAAATGTCCGCCAAAATCCAGATGAGCGATAATCGGCGCAAATACGGGCAGGATGATCAGGGTAATTTCTATCCAGTCGAAGAAAAAACCGAGAGCGAAAACAGCGATCATTAAAATCAGCAATACGGTCCAGGCACCTGTGCCGCTTGATTGGATCAAATGTAAAATTTGATCATGGCCACCAAGCAAGGCGAATACGTAGGAAAAGGCGGTTGCGCCCACAAACAGGCCAAAGAGCATGGTGGTTGTGAGGGTGGATTGTTCAACGACAGCCTTCAGCGTTGGTAGCGTGAGTTCGCGCCTGAATGCAGCCAACAGAATTGCCCCAAACGCGCCAACACCGCTTGCTTCGGTTGGAGTTGCGAAGCCACCAAAAATCGAACCGAGGACAGCAGCGATCAATAACAGAGGGGGTAGGAAGCTTTTTAGCACCAATCCCATTGTTAGGCTTGCTTCGCCTTCTGTGTTCGTTAGTGCTGGTGCAAGCGACGGGTTCAAGCTCGTCCGAACGAATATGTAGAGCATATACAGACCCGCCAGCATCAAGCTTGGCACTACCGCAGCAAGGAAAAGCCCACCAGCAGATGTACCCAAAAGGTCAGCCATAACCACCAGCATAATTGATGGCGGCAAAAGAATACCGAGCGTACCAGATGCTGCGATTGTACCGGTTGCCAAAGCTTTGTCATACCCGCGCTCAAGCATTACTGGCAGGGCCATCAACGTCATCATCACAACGCTTGCACCGATAATGCCCGTGGTCGCGGCAAGAATAACCCCAAGCAGCGTAACGGATAAAGCAAGACCACCGGGCACTCGGCGTGTCATGATTTGAAGGGTATTCAAAAGATCACGGGCAATGCCGCTGCGTTCCATCATGGTGCCCATGAAAATGAACATGGGAATGGCAACCAGTATCTGTTTGTTGACAACGCCGCCGAAAATACGGCTGACCACCAAAAAGAAACTGTTTGGGTTTTCAAGGCCAATTAAAACCGCAAAGCCCCAGAACGCGAGACCAACGCCGCCCAATATAAAAGCAACAGGAAAGCCACTGAACAGCAGTGGAACCAGCACAATGAACATAAGAAAGGGTAGAAACTGAATCAGCATATCCATCACGCGGCCTCCACCGATTGAGGCGCGAAATCGGTCTGTTCCTTGATACGATCATCGCCAAACAGAAATATAATGGCCTGAAGGGCACGCGAAAGCGCTGCAAGGCCAAGGGTGACGAAACCAATAGGAATTGCAGCCTTGATTATCCAGCGGTTCGGTAGGCCGGTGGCGGAGGAGCTGGCTTCGTTATACTCAACGCTATAGCCGACATAATCAATGCCAAACCAAATGACAGCAAACACATAAGGAACTAGAAAAACAAGGCAGCCCAAAAGTTCAACTGTAGCCTTGGTTCTTGGCTTGAAGCGATCACTTAGCAATTCAATACGTACATGAGCGTCACGGGTATAGGCCCAACCGAGAGCGAGGAGGAAGAGGGCACCGTGTAGGTGCCATTCAAGCTCCTGAAGTTTTGTCGAGCCGATTACAAACCAGTGCCGCAGCGTGACATCGGTCATAATCACAAACACAAGCACGAGGATCAGCCACGCAGATGCCTTTCCCAGCAGTGTCGCAATCTGTTTACAGGTGTTGGACAGGATTAAGAGGCTTTGCATCATGGCCCTAGTCGTTCTTCAGGTAGCCGCGTTCGGCCCAACCTTTGTATTTTGCGCGGAAGGCGGATAATGATGCCCAGACACGGGCGAAATTCTCGTCTTCGCGCTGCAGGTCTTCAGCAACTTCGTTCCAGGCATTTTCAAGCCCATCCAGTATTTCTGGCGGCCACGTGTGGATTTGCACGCCTTTTGCTTCCAGCCGTGCCATGGCGTCAGCTTGCAGGGCTTCACCTTCGGAAACGCCGTGGCGAACATTGGCAGAGCAACTGGTTTCAATCAGATGCTTCTGGTTTTCAGATAGCGCGTTCCAAGCATCCAGATTAATCATCAACTCAAAGAAGGTGGACTGTTGATGCCAACCGGGCAGGTAATAGTGCTTAGCTACTTCATAAAAGCCCATGCGCTCATCAACGGCTGGCATGGCATATTCGGTGGCATCAATTGTGCCCAGTTCGAGTGCCTGATAAATCTCGCCGCCAGCAATAAGCTGTGGCGCGGCACCAATTTTCTCCATCACCTTGCCACCAAGACCGAAGAAGCGAATTTTCAGCCCGCGAAAATCTTCGAGTGATGTGATTTCGCGCTTAAACCAACCGGAAGCCTCAGGCGGTGTCAGGCCGCAAATAATGCTGTGGATGTTATGCTTATGGTAAATCTCATCAAACAGTTCCTTCCCGCCGCCAAAGTCAAACCAGGCGAGATACTCTGGTGCTGATGGGCCAAAAGGGACAGATGCAAAAAGTTGAAGTGATGGTTCTTTACCGGCCCAATAACCGGGAGTGGACCAGCCAGCTTCAACCGCACCGTAACTAACGGCGTCAAAAGTTTCAAACGGTGGGGCCAGCACGCCGGGCTCATGGAACTTCAGTTCAATGTCGCCACCCGATATCAGCATTAGTTCATCGGATATCCGCTTTCCGAGCGTACCAATTTGCAGCAGGGTCGAAGGGTAGGTGCTGGTCATGCGCCAGCGCACAGGCTCGTTCTCAACTGCGCTATCGGTGGATTGCGGCGCTTCTGCACTGCATGCGGAAACCATCAATGCGGCAGCAATTGAAACATGTTTGATTGTCATAGGTCCCCCGACACGTAAGGGATTAACTGAATTTTTTGAGTGACTGACCAAGCAGGATATAGAGCTTGCCCATGTCAGATGAGATAAGCGTGACCGATAGGGCGCTGCCCTTGTCACCGAGCATGGCCCGTTCCATCAACCCTTCGAAGTCGCGGCAATAACGGGTGACAGTTTCGCGGAACTCGCCGTCTAGCTTATATTTTTCGGCGATTGCTTTGCGGGTTGCCCGGTCTCCCATCTTAAGGGTTCTGCGCATAAACACCGATTTGTCGCCGTCCAGATAGCCCTGCCAAACGCTGTCGGGTAAATCCTGTGATAGCGCCTTGTTGATATCAATTGATACAGACTGGAGGCTTTCCATCAACAGGGCAGAGGTGCGTGCAAACTCGTTTCGGGTGGCGGAAACGATTCGTTTCTCCACTTCCGCAGTTTTCTCTATAAATTGCTCAGCCTGAAGGGCAATTTTATCCGATTCGTTTCCGAGTCGCATCGCAAGCAAGGCGCTTTCCTTCTCAGCCCGTTCAGCGCTGTCTTCATAGTCGGATAATACACGGTTGAGGGTGGCCTGCATCTGCTCCTGCAAGAAGGTGATGCGCTCACCAGCTTTGTCGCTGATGTTCCCGATATTGGACGACAGTTCGTCAGCCGCTTGCTCTACAGAGGCGCGCATTTCGGTTTGCGCCCGTTCAGTCTGGTCCATAAGGGACTGACTGGCCGCATCCAGCCGGTTGGCGGCTTCGTTGGAACTTTCTGCGAACTGGGCGATTTGTGCATCCATCCGTTCGGTGGAACGGTCAAGGCTTTGAATAACTTCGCCTGCCTCAGTCATGATGCGTTCACGTTCACCAGCAAATGCGTCGGAGGCTAGGCCAAGCTTGTGGCTGGTTTCATGAAGCTGTTCGTCCAGCGCAGCAGCATTTCGGCTTATGCCTTCGCTTTGTTGTTGCAGTTTATCGCTGGCAGTTGCAGCTTTTTCATCCAACTGTTCGACGACGTTTTGAAGCGAGGCAGTTTTATCACTGATGATGTTTTCTACCTCACCGGCCTGATCCTGCAAGGTGGTCGTTTGGTTAGTAAAACGTTCCGCAGCTTCGATCACCTTGTTTGCTGCTTCGCCGGACGCAGCACTCAGGGCATCACGTTGGCGGATCAAATCTTCTTCAAGGCGGGATAGTTTCATCCGCGTATCACTCAACAGGTCGGAAAGCACATCGCTTTGCTCGCCCATTTTCTCCCGCACGCCCTCAATTTCTTCTTGGGCACCTTGGGAGCGTTCTTTGAGCTGGTTGGCATTTTCACCGATCTCGTCGGCTGTCTTGGCCAGTTTTTCGCCCGCTTGTTCGCCAGCTCTTGCAAGTTCCGCCATCTGGTCTTCAACACCAGCGCGTAGCTGCCTGATATGCTGGAGTGTGCGTTCAGCGGTTGCTTCTGCTTCTTCTGTTGCTGCTGTATTTTGTTCGGCGATTGTTGCGAGGGTGGCGTCCAGCGCTCGTTTGGCGCGCTCAAGACCATCTTCAAGCACGAGGTCGACCTGTTTGGCGTGATCGAGCACCTGTTTGCCTGTTTGTTCGGTAACCATCAACATCTGAGTGTTGACTTGCTCGCTGGTTTCCAGTGCGGATGCACTGTGTGTCTCCAGCGTTTGTCCGGCCTGCTCAAGCATGGATTTAGCGCGACCGACCGTTTCGATAATCTGGTCCGACATAGACTGCGCCCGCTCTGAGAAGACTTTGGAAACATCATTGGTGCTCTCAAGTGCTTCTGTAGCCGCTGTGCGAACTTCGCCCACATGCGTGCGCAGGCTTTCCTCTATTTTGGCGGATTCTGCAGCAGCAAGTTCCGCCAACTCCTTAAGGACAGTACCCTGTGTCGTCATATGGTCGGATAGTTCCGCCGAACGGCCTTCCAGTCCTTCTACATCGTGTCGGAACTTTTCCATGCCGCCGAGGACTTTATCGGTAACGGCTTGCAGGCGAAGCTCTACATCAACAGCGATATCCTGCACCTCATTAACGCGGCTGCTTACATGGTCACCTGCGCGGTCCAGACGGTGCTCGAAATCTTCAGTGGCTTTGCCGAAAGCCTCCAGACTACTGTTCACTCTCTCTCGCGCATGATCGGCGGAGGCAGCGGCGGCATTTCCAGCCCCCTCAACGCGCGCGCTCATGTCATTAACATTGGTTTCGAGGGCAGATATACGCCCTTCGATTTCAGCCGTAAGGCCCTGCATCGCAGTGCGCTCTCGCTCCAACAGCTCTCGAATGCTCGCGGTCCGGGCTTCGGTATCTGCTGTAGCGGAAAACAGGTCACTTATCTGGGATTGGAACCTGTTTTCCAGATTGCCAAGCCTGTCCGACGCCAGGTCGGCAACAGCATCAATATTGGTTATTTCTTTAACCAGCGCTTTGTTGAGGGCGGCAAGCCGTTGTTCTGCCACTTCTACCGGGGCCACGGCGCGGTTCAGATTTTGCGATATCGCCAAGCGGCGCTCAAGCAATGGGTCGGTTCGCTGGAACGCAAGCGCCATAAGCCAGAAGATGGCGATGGGTGTACTGTAACCGGCGACCAAACTTGCGAGACCGCCAATATCCGTTGGAAGAGAGGAAGGCATTGCGGTTAGCAGATAGTAAGCAGCCACACCTGTCCAAGCCATTGATGCTGCACCAGCAGCGATGACAGGTGCCAGGCGTCTCAAGTTGCGTGCACGCTGGTTAGCGAGTGTTTTGTTATCAACACTGCCAGTATCTGCTGTCGGTTTTTCGCTCTCGTTATTCACGTCTGGAAAATCCAGCTCAACTCTCGACATTCCTGTGGTCCTCATTCCCCAACAAGCCTTTGGACCACAGTTTCATTTTCATGACAAAGCGTCAACTGTTGGCTTTGTTTTATGGGGCTGCAAAGGCTTTATGGCGAACAGATATGGCAAAAAAGTGGAAATAAGGTATTCTACACTTTGTTCGACCATTATCCCGAGGGACGGAGGGGACGGTCATGGCAGGCATGCTGAAAACAAAATTGAAGGCAAGCAAAGCGCTTTCCCCCAGCGCTGCACAGCGACGTTACTTGCAGCGAGGCTTATCAGAGCCGGGTGGCAAGCTACCTTTGTTTGATAAAAACGGTCAGCGGATTAACGACCAGACAATCCGGTCCTGTATCAAGCATGGCTGGGCGGAGCATTGGTATAGAAACCCGATTAAACCTGACTGGCTCGTGTGTAAGCTGACGCCGGCGGGTAAGAAAATACTGAAAGTAAAATAGTTTTGAGTAATCCTTCCTGGAACGAAGAAATATATCTGGATGAAAAACACCTTGAAGAGTTCACGGGCGCTGACCGTGGATTACAGGAACAGGTGCTGGATATATTTATGGACAATGCACCAAAGTATTTGGAAACCCTGTGCCAGCCGGGCAATGAGAACTGGCGCAGCGACGCCCACAAGTTGAAGGGTGCAGCCAGAAGTATCGGAGCATGGCGGCTCGCGTGTGAAGCGGAACGCGCGGAGGCGATGGGATACCCCCCGCTTGATGACCCAAGGCGACTGGAAGCTGGCAGGGAATTATTGCTCCGTCTTGAAGAGACAATCTCTGTCATTCGTGCACGGCGTAACAGCAAGTAATATATTATAAAATTGACGCTACGGCCTGTTGGCAGCTAAGATTGCTGACAATATTTGCCCAAGCTGAGCTAAGGTTTGTGTATGAGCGATTATGATTTCGACCGTGTGAATGTTCTGCTTGCTGAAGATAGCCCCTTCATTCGGTCACTCTTGGTTAACTCCTTGAAAGTATTAGGCGTTGGTAACGTTTACGCTGTTGAGCATGGCGGGGATGCTATCCATTTCCTGCAGCGTGTGAAGAACGAGCCCATGAAAGTGGGGGTCCAGCAAATCGATATTGTTATCTCCAATTGGGATATGCACCCAATTGACGGCATGATGTTTTTGCGTTGGGTCCGCCGGCACAAGGATAGCCCTGATCGGTTTGTTCCCTTTATGCTGATCACTAGCTACACCGAACCAGACCGTATCTTGCAGGCCCGTGAAATGGGCGTGACTGACATGCTTGCGAAGCCATTTACCATCAAGCATATCGGTGAGAAGCTGATATCAATCATCGAGCGGCCACGCCAATTTGTGCATACGAAAGACTTCTTTGGCCCAGACAGGCGCCGCCAGAAGTTGGAACATGGCGGCCCCGAACGCCGGGTTTTGAATGACAAGAGCGAAGGCGTGGAGATTATTCGTGGATAAGAATAAAGTAATTGTCCGCTTTTATCGCTTCAAAAACCGTTTGAAGGAAAAGACCGCTGGCCTCGCGCCCGGTAAAACAACGATTAGCCCGGAAGCTCTTGCTGAAGCAGAAAAGGCACTGAATAAAATGTCAGAGGACTATCCGGATTGGGTGTCCAGCCTGATTGTGAAACTTCAGGAACAGCATGGGCGCTGCGTTGATACACCAGAAAAACGCCACGAATTTTTTGAGGAAATCAATCATATCGCTCATGATATGAAGGGGCAGGGCGGTACCTTTGGGTATCCGCTGATAACTAAATTTGCCGATAGCCTGTATGGGTTTACCATCAAACGGCCCGGCGAAATCTCTGATAACCAAATCGAACTGGTGAAGAGCCATGTTGACTCGATGCGTGCGGTTATACGGGGCAGGGTCTCAGGTGATGGCGGCGAAATAGGGGCGGAACTTTCCAAAAGCCTCGACGAGGCCATCGCGAAATATGAGGCCGGGTAAGCCCGACCTTATAGAAGCTTCATTATTTCTTTGCAGCGCGTTCCCTAAGGCCAAGGGCGTGATCCATGATATGGAAGATTACATTCTGTTCCATGGTTCCTGCGGCTAGGTGTGACCATGGCCCGATGGCAAACAGTCCGACATCCTCACCGCCATGCGTTTCGCTGTGCAGTGGAATCGCTGCCTGCTGTTTATGGTCGTGTGCTTGCGCTTCTTCCTGCGTCAAGGCTGGGCGTTCGCCTTCAAAAGCCCCCATGCCATTGTGGTAACCAAGTGTGGTGTAGGGTTTATCATCTTGAGCAAGCCTTGGTGAGTTTCCTTCAAGTGCGATCGGCGTAACGAGCCCGAAAATTGGGTTGCCGCGCCGAGGATAGCCCGCAATTGTAAACACGTGGCTGTGGTCGGCTGTCACCAAAATCAGGGTTTCGGACAGGTCTACCATTTCAACCGCTTTGGCCACGGCATCAGACAGCGCGATAGCGTCTGTGAGTGCCCGCTGTGCATTACCGCCATGATGGGCGTGGTCTACACGGCCACCTTCGACCATCAGGTAAAAGCCATCCTCGTCTTTTGACAGCATATTAATGGCAGTTTCAGTCATTTCGCTGAGCGAGGGCTGAACTTGGGGTGTTGAAGGGTGGGTTTCCCGATCCAGCTCATAGTCCATATGGCTATCATCGAACAATCCGAGTAGCTTGCGGGTGGAATTGATGTCTATATTGTTTAAATCTTCTCTGGTCTCAACATAGACGGCCCCAGCGTCGGAAGAAGTCCATTCTTGTGTCAGGTCACGTCCGTCTTTGCGGCGGCCTCCTTTGCTTTCTTCAGGCTGAAAATTGCGTCTGCCCCCGCCGAGAGCAACCTCAAGGCCGTCTCCACCCAAGTCACCTAATATCTGTTGCGCGATATCCACGCAGCCTTCTGTGCCTTCTGTGGGAAGGTCACCGTCTGCTTCCCAGTTGCGCATGGGGGAAACAGCATAAACAGCTGCGGGTGTGGCATGGGTTAGACGGGTCGTGGTGACAACGCCCGTGCTCATACCAGCTTGCTCCGCATAGACGGCAATTGGTGTTAGGGTATTTTCGGCCAAATCTTTACAGGTTGATTGAACCTGTTCCGGGCCGGTGTTGATAACCCCGATGCGAGTTTTCACGCCAGTATTGAGGGCGGTCGCGGTACCAGCTGAATCTGCAACCTGAGCATCCACATTATAGGTTTTGATCAAGGCGGTATGGGGAAATTTCTCGAAGCTTAGATAGTTTTCTTCGCCCGGGTTGCCGTTTCGCTGGCCTTCCAGAATGCGCGCGGCGGTAATGGTTGAAATACCCATGCCATCACCGACAAACAGGATAACGTTTTTGGCGCGGTTAGTATTGTTCTGACGGGCAAGGCGGTCGGCGATCGCCTGAGCGCCGCTTTCAAGCCAACCTTCTGTGGTTCCCAGCATCTGGGTTGTCAGCGGCACAAGGTTTGGATCTTGCGCGTTTTGATCCTGCGCAGACAAGCCACCTGCTGTAAGAGAAAGTAGCATTGTGGTGCTCAGAAGAGACGACTTTGCCAGGGTAACCATCTTTGCTCTGCTCATCAATTTTCCTTAAAGATGAAGGTCTAGGCGAAACGCCTAGCAAGTTTCTGTTGCAGTTAAAAGGCAATTCTGCACGGGCGAGATCAACTCTTTAGCATCGGTTAGTCCCGGCAGTATTGGTGACATTTATGTGAAAGGTCTAGGTCTTGCGTTTAAGGGTTTAGCGACAGGTCGCAAACTGCTGTCTGTTGGTCGTCTTGTATTAGGTGTAATCGCCATTTTACCGCATGCTTTCTCTATGGTTGGCGATAAATGATCAACCAGAATATGCACGACACGAACGTAAGTGAGGAGAATAAACATGACAAACGTTCAAAACCATTCCCCAAGGAATACCTTCAAAGTAGCATTTTTTGCACCGCTTGCTGTACTGGCGGGGTTAGCAACCAGCGGAGCTGCAAATGCCGGTGACGATAATGGCCTTTACGCCTGTGCGCGAGCAGCTGACAACTCTGTAGATGAAGTGATGGTCTACCCGGGTTTTGCCGCAAAACGCAGCCAATCAGGCCGGTCAGTCTATGAAGTGACAGTAGACCGAAGCGGCAACCTTGTTGATGCCGACCTTATTGAGAGCGCTGGCCATCGGTCGTTGCGTACAGCCGCCCGTAAGGTGGTTGAACAAGCTGAGTTTCCGGCTTTGCCGTCAGACTACCGCGGTGATCACCTAACATTCAGCTTGAGACTGAATTATATCATTGCCGGGTCTGATATGGAGGCGAGAGCCTTGAAACGGCGTACACGCGTTGAAAGTGAGACGATTTCGTCTGGGCAGATTGCCAGTGGCTCAATCTTGATCACGACAAACAGCGGCAACTAGTTTGGCCAAAGGTAAAGAGTACAGGGGCACAGTTGGTGCCCCTTTTTTTATCTGCGCAATTCTTTCATAGCACCGTCTATACCCGACAAAGTGAGCGGGAACATTTTATCATGCATCAGTGTTTTCATGATCTGGATAGACTGACTATAGCGCCAATGTTCTTCAGGGATGGGGTTCAGCCAGACGGCACGGTTATAGATATTGGTAACCCGGTTCATCCAGACTTCGCCTGATTCCTCATTCCAATGCTCAACTGACCCACCAGGGTAGGTGATTTCATACGGGCTCATGGAGGCGTCACCCACAAAGATAACCTTATAGTCATGGGGGTAGGTGTGCAGCACTTCCATCGTAGATTTGTAATCATTGTGGCGCCTGCTGTTGTCTTTCCAGACGCGTTCGTAAAGACAGTTATGAAAGTAGAAAAATTCCAGATGTTTGAATTCTGAACTGGCAGCGGAGAACAGTTCCTCACACACTTTGATATGAGGGTCCATCGAGCCGCCTACGTCAAAGAACAGTAATAGTTTCACGGCATTATGCCGTTCAGGTACCATCTTTATATCCAGATAGCCATTGTGTGCAGTTGACTTGATTGTGTCTTCAAGGTCCAGTTCAGTTGCTTCCCCTTCTCGGGCAAACTGGCGCAGTTTTCTTAGGGCCACCTTAATGTTGCGAGTGCCCAGCTCTACGCTGTCATCAAGGTTTTTATATTCGCGCTTGTCCCAGACTTTGAGCGCCCGACCATGTCGACCTTTATCCTGGCCAATGCGAACGCCCTCAGGATTGTAACCATAGGCACCGAAGGGGCTTTTTCCTGCTGTTCCGATCCATTTATTGCCTCCCTGGTGGCGCTTTTCCTGCTCCTCAAGGCGTTTTTTCAAGGTTTCCATTATCTCGTCCCAGTCGCCGAGGGACTTGATCTCTTCCATTTCTTCTTTGCTGAGGTATAGCTCTGCAAGTTTTTCCAGCCATTCCTTGGGAATTTCCGCGGTCTCATCGTCCGCGATAAATTCGATGCCCTCGAAAACCTTGCCAAAAATACGGTCAAATTTATCGAGGTTTCCTTCGTCCTTCACAAATGTTGACCGGGACAGATAGTAGAAGTCATCAACGCTATAGTCAGCACAACCCGCTTTCATAGCTTCCATCAATGTCAAATACTCTTTGATGCTGACCGGGATGCCATTGTCTTTCAGGGCGTAGAAAAAATTGATGAACATTCTAAAGCTTTACTTGTTTAGGCGTTTTTGCGGCGGTTCATGAAGGCAAGCCTTTCAAACAAATGAACATCTTGCTCATTTTTCAACAGCGCGCCATGCAGCGGCGGAATGAGGCTGGATGGGTCTTTCGACTTCAGAACTTCTTCAGGTAGTTCTTCCGCCATCAAGAGCTTTAACCAGTCCAGCAGCTCGCTGGTGGAAGGTTTTTTCTTCAAGCCTGGTACGTCGCGAATCTCGAAGAAAATGTTAAGGGCCTGTGTAACGAGTTTCTTGGAAATATCAGGATAATGGACATCGATGATTTCTTTCATCGTGTTCTCGTCGGGGAACTTAATGAAATGGAAGAAACACCGCCTCAAGAAAGCGTCAGGCAGTTCCTTTTCATTATTAGAGGTGATGATCACAATGGGGCGATTGACCGCCTTGATTGTTTCGCCGGTTTCATAGACATGAAATTCCATGCGATCCAGTTCCAGGAGCAGGTCGTTTGGAAACTCGATATCCGCCTTGTCGATTTCGTCGATCAACAGCACTGGCGTCTTTTCGCTGGTGAAAGCTTCCCAAAGCTTTCCTTTTTTTATGTAGTTGCGGATATCTTTAACTTTTTCGTCGCCAAGTTGACTGTCGCGCAGGCGGGATACCGCATCATATTCATACAAGCCTTGCTGTGCTTTGGTTGTGGACTTGATATGCCATTCAATAAGTTCAACGCCAAATGCGTCAGCAATTTCGTGGGCCAATACAGTTTTACCGGTGCCGGGCTCACCTTTGATAAGAAGTGGGCGCCGCAATGTGGCGGCGGCGTTCACGGCGACCTTCAGGTCGTCAGTGGCAACATAATTGTCAGTTCCTGCAAAATGCATGGACCTATACTCCTGCAACAATATCTATTTTGGCTAGAGGTAGCGCGAAGCTTCGGCTTTTCCAACGGAATATAAAGTTAATTTGCCCGGAAGGCTTATTTACTCATCTGCCCATGTAAAAATGCCTCGCTTCGCTAACCCAAACTGAGCGCAAAGCAAGCTATGGATGCCATCATGGCATCGGTCTCAGAGGCCGCAGGTGTACCGCGACCTATGCATCTTCATCAAGTAACAAGCCTTCCAGACCCCTGTAATAAGACAGGAATCTAAGGATGTTTTCAGGCGGAAACTGTCTCACAATCTCGCCAGATTCGTCATCAACGCTGAAGTAAACAAAGCGATCTGTTTCCTCATCTCTATCGATGCGCAGGCTTGTGTTTGCTACTTGCTCGACTTCAGGAATGAATTCGGCAAGAAGTTCCGCTGCTTGTTCTAATGGATCGCCGGTCAACGTAGGTGTTGAACCTTCTGATCCAATGTTGCCTTCGCCAATAAGCCGAAGGTTAGGGGGCGTAACTGCCTCGGTCGTTCTGCGTTCAACGCTGTCTGACTCTGGGCTACGCACCTCAGTGGATTGCGGGGGCTCTACCCTCGGTCCACTAGCACTGCTTCCAATTTCAGTCATCGTTCCACTCCGAACGGTTTAGTGAATGTCACAGATATCCAATGTATAAGTTTCTTATAAGCAGGGATATTTATTCTGCGTTTAGCTATCAGCCTCAAGGCCCTGGGTGAACCCTTGTGAGAGTTCACCCAGGAAAGCTTTAGAAGAGGCCGAGTACTGTCGACGGCGCCTGATTAGCGATCGACAATGCCTGTAAGCCAAGCTGTTGTCGTACCTGCAGAGCCTGCAAGTTCGCTGCTTCATTCGCGAGGTCAGCATCAACAAGGTTACCAATGCCAACTTCGATAGCGTCGGAAAGCTGGCTCACGAAATCGCCTTGCAATTCAAGACGTGTCGCACCTGAACCAAGCTCAGACAGAGCGGTATTCACGTTCGTAATGGATGACTCAATGTTTTGAATCGCAGACGACGCCAGTGCTGCAGAACTAATAGACTGCGTAGCTGTTAGAGTTACAGTGTTACCCGCCAAAGATAGATCTTGTGCGGCAACTGTAATCGTGTTGCTGCCTGTGTCGTTTGTGATCGCAACGATCGCATCGCCGCCGTTTTCAACAACGTTTGTGCCGTTGAATTCAGCGTTGTTCACGATAGAAGTGATCTGATCACGAAGCTGAGTGAAGTCGTTGTTGATCGCGTTCCGGCTAGCCGTATCGAGGCTAGTATCAGACGCGGCAACAGCTTGTTCTTTCAGTTCAATCAGAAGATCAGAAACTGCTTCACCTGCTGCAATCGCAACATCGAGTGAGGACTGTGCACGATCAAGTGATGAGGACACTGCATTTAAGCCAGACAGGTCAGACCTGAGGTTCTGGGCAATTGCGAATGTTGCTGCATCATCACGCGCAGAAGAAACGTTCAAACCCGTGTTAATACGGTTTTGAGTTGTTTCGAGTTCACGGTTTGTCGAATTAAGGTTTTGCAGGGCTGCAAACGCACCTGCATTGGTGTTTACCGAAAAAGCCATTTTGCTTCTCCTTTTTGGAGTTTATATCGAGCTTTTTGCTCGTCAGGACTTTTTGTCCCGAACGCATATTTGCAATAACGATGCCAAAAGAGGAAATAATTACCTACCTTGTAATGTGTTGTAATATATAAATAAATAGGAACGTGCCTGGTTTTACTGGGCGCTGTCTCCATAGGTAAATATTGCCGACCCGGCAGATATGTTCTACCCGGTAGCAAAATGCTAGGCAAAAATTACCTGCCGGGCCGAAGCCCGGCAGACTAAGCCTTACTGGAACAATGCAGTGATTGCCTGCGGTGCCTGGTTGGCAATAGAGAGGGCCTGGAGCCCAAGCTGTTGCCGAACCTGCAACGCTTGCAGATTTGCAGACTCTTCGGCGAGGTCGGCATCCACAAGGTTACCGATACCAATTTCGATCGCATCCTGAAGACGCGAAACGAAAGTGCCTTGAAGTTCGAGGCGGTTTGCACCTGAACCTAGCTGAGACAGAGACGTATTGATGTTCTGTATCGAAGATTCAACATTCTGAACCGCAGATGAGGCCAGTGCAGCCGATCCAATCGATTGCGTAGCAGAAATCGTTACATTACTACCACCTAGCGAGAGGTCTTGAGCGGCGATTGTGATGGTGTTGCTACCATCCGAGTTGGTGATTGCAACAATCGCATCGCCACCGCTTTCCACCGCGTTGGTGCCGTTGAACTCTGCGTTTTGCACAATAGAAGTGATCTGATCACGCAGTTGCGTAAAATCATTGTTCAACGCGCTTCTGCTGGCGGTATCCAAACTGGTGTCAGATGCCGCAACAGCTTTCTCTTTAATTTCGATTAGAAGGTCCGACACAGCTTCACCAGCCGCGATAGCTACATCAAGGGTAGACAGCGCTCGATCAATCGAGCCATTGGCAGCATTAATACCTGCGATGTCCGCTCGTAGATTTTGAGCGATCGCAAAAACTGCACTGTTGTCCTTTGCTGAAGCCACGCTAAGCCCCGTGTTAATCGCAGACTGCACCGTTGTAAGTTCAGAAGTTGTACGATTCAAATTCTGAAGAGCATCGAGAGCCGCTGCATTTGTGTTCACTGAAAAAGCCATTTGTCGTCTCCTTTTGAGAATAATATTGAGCCGTTCTGCTCATGGGTCCGTTATCCGCAAGGAGCGTGCCATTGCAAGCCGTTGAAAAATATAGATAAAAAATAGAGAAAATACTGTTGAGGCATTATTTTCCTTTGGGGAAAGGCAATTTATGCCGCGACTTGCTGGCTCCAACGGGGTGATGGGGGCTAAGTGTTTGCGTGTGTCTGAGGTGAAGTAAAGTCAGGGTCGGCTGCTGCGCGACCATGAAAAAAAAGGGCCCCGAAGGGCCCTTAAAGAAGTGTTCCTTATGTTTGGAACTACTTACCCGAATAGGGATAGAACCGTACTTGGGGCCTGGTTTGCGATAGACAATGCCTGTAGGCCAAGCTGTTGTCTTACCTGCAGGGACTGCAAGTCGGCACTTGCGACAGCCAGATCGGCGTCAACCAGGTTACCGATACCAACTTCAATGGCGTCGGAAAGTTGATTTACAAACTCGGCCTGTAGTTCAAGCCTGTTTGCGCCTGAACCAAGCTCTGAAAGTGATGTGTTCACGTTAGTGATGGATGATTCAATATTTTGAATCGCAGACGACGCCAGTGCTGCACTACTGATAGACTGCGTAGCAGTAAGAGTTACAGTGTTGCCCGCCAAAGACAGATCTTGTGCGGCAATTGTAATTGTGTTGCTGCCTGTGTCATTTGTGATCGCAACAATTGCATCACCGCCGTTTTCAACAGCATTTGTGCCGTTAAATTCAGCGTTGTTTACGATAGAAGTGATCTGATCACGAAGCTGAGTGAAGTCGTTGTTGATCGCGTTCCGGCTAGCTGTATCAAGGCTAGTATCAGACGCGGCAACAGCTTGTTCTTTCAGTTCAATCAGAAGATCAGAAACTGCTTCACCTGCGGCAATTGCAACATCAAGTGAGGACTGTGCACGATCAAGTGATGAGGACACAGCACTTAATCCTGACAGGTCAGCACGTAGGTTTTGGGCAATTGCGTAAGTCGCGGCATCGTCACGCGCGGAAGATACGTCCAAACCAGTATTAATTTTGGTTTGTACGGTATCGAGCTCGCGGTTTGTTGCATTGAGGTTTTGCAGGGCTGTAAGCGCACCTGCATTGGTGTTTACGGAAAACGCCATTATGTATCTCCATTCTGAGAGTTGTATGAGCCTTTTGCTCGCAGAAGCCTTTTGCTTCCGGCAGAACTTGCAGCATATGGCGTGCCAGTTTTTTCGCATAACTTGCGAAAAATTTACAAGATATTGAAATATATTGAAAAATAAGGATCGAGCTTCCTGATAGTGGAAGCTATCGCATTGGATTTAGCTCGGAAAAAATTGCCCAGTTATTAAGGCGCTACAATTTGGCTAGGCAAAATATGCCAGGCGGCAGGAAAAAAATGCCGGTACTTGACTGTCGAAATTTCAAGTTATGGTTTTGCAGAGTGCAAGGAGGGAGGGCGGAGTGTATGGATCGGTATATATATAAAGCTTAAAGGCTGGCGTTAACTGGCTCTAGGTTAGGCTGTTGTGCCTCGGATTGTGCAGCTTCCTGAAGTTTTGCCTGGTCGGCTAAACCTTCCATAACCGTTTTGTTGATGTTGATTATGTTGTCGACATTACCCTGACCTCGCATAATCCGGGAGGTTTCTTTCGATACCCAAATCGACAATGAAATAATTGCGGCGCGCAATTCGTTGGGTAATTGATTACCTTTTGCTCCGCAGTCAGTTGAAAAGACTGACCACATGCGTCGGTTCCAGTCGAGTGCTTCTATCGTTGCCGGATCTGTGACAGGTTTATCTTTGATCTCTAGTAGGGCATTCGTTACCTTGGCAAACAGGCGATATTCTGTTTGGCTTGGGGTTTCCGCCGATGTTTGGGCTCTTTGATATGCTTGATATGACATTAAATTCCCAATTCACTCTACTTAACTTGCATCTCCAAGGCGGCTTTCTTCAAACTCAAGAAGTTTTTTGCATCGCATCAACGCTTTATAATAGTTCTTGCCCATGACATCGCGACTGATCTGCACGCAATTGTTTACTGCCTCTGGCGTTGAAATAGCGCCCATAAACTCGGTCATCCGGCGGACAAATTCATCATAGTATTTGTCGATGTTGCCCTGGTCCATATACATCAGCATTATCGGGAAATAGATCCTCTTTGCTGGCGTATTAACGTTTTCTTCTTGCAAAATGTCCTTTTCTCGTAAGATCGAAGCCTTGTTGTGGACAATCAAAGTTGTCCGTCGATCCACGTTTGCAATAACCGCGCCATTTATCACCAGTTTTTCGTCTGGTTTCAAAGAAAGTTTAAGAGCCATTCTGTCATCTCCCGAGCTTTCGGGCCGGTAAATACTGCCTTTCTAGGCATGAAACGCGTCTGTTTTCCCGGCAACGCTGAAGCAATTTCCTTAAAATTCGCTTATACCATAAGGCTTTTTGCAGATTTAATGCCAGATTTATTATTGGCACCAGCTTTGCAGTAAGTTTCTGGTGTGCAAAAGTATTAAATGCAACGGTGCAAGATGCGGCGGAGGCGAGTGAGGTGCAGGTGAAGAACAAAAATCCCCAGAAACAAAGGTTTTTGCCGCAAAATAACGGCGGGGCACAGCGCTATGTAAAACCAGGCCACAATATTGCTGATCTTCAGAAGTCCCTCAGGAAAGGGCAGGCGCATGCACAGAATGGCGAGTGGGCAGGTGCAGTGAAACATTTGTTGAAAGCTTGGGAGGCAATGCCAGAGGATCTGGCTATCCTTACAATCCTTTCACATGCGTTGGTGCAGTTAGGTGTTCGGGAGCAAGCCATATATGTTCTGGAGCGGGCATTAGAGGTCCATGAGCCAAACGAGGAACTGATTGGCATCATCCTCAGGCTCGCTATCGAAATGGGCATGTATGATATAGGCGTGAAGCTGGGTCAGCAGCTTATCCTGTTGGATCCGGGTAACCCCACTGCTTATGTAAACCTTGCAACTGCATACTCGGGTGCCAAGCAATATGACGAGAGCATCTCTATGTTGCAGCAAGCGATACCATTGTTTCCAGCAAATGCAGACCTTTGGAATGTTCTTGCCACGCAAGTGCGCGAACGAGATGGTGTGGATGCAGCAGATATCTTTTTTGAGGAAGCGCTGAAACTACGCCCGAACGACCCGAAGATATTAAGCAACTACTCGATAAGTTTTACAAGGCGAAACCAGATCGATAGAGCGCTGGAGGTATCCCTTCAATCAATCAAGGCTGACCCTGATCTGGCCGAGCCCAGAATAGGGGCAGCACAGTTTCTATTTTTGAAAGGCCGTTTGTCTGAAGCCTGGGAACACTACGAGTTCCGCCTTGATAGTCGGCGCAAGTCAAACCAAACACAGCATTATACGCACAAGCTACCGCTATGGCAGGGAGAGGCCCTGACTGGAAAGTCCCTTTTTGTAACGGCAGAACAGGGTATTGGCGACGAAGTGATGTGGGGCAGTTATCTGCCATTTCTCTATGAGCAAGCCGAAAAGCTCTATATCGGCTGTGACCCTAGGCTGGTTAGTATCTATACACGCCGTTTCCCTGACGCTTGTGTGGCCAGTTTTTCTGACAAAATAGTGTCTGGCTACCGTTACCGGAGCTTTGTCGGTGTAGAGAACTTGATGAAAAATGGTGAAGCTAATATTGATTACTATGTGCCGGTTGCCAGCGGACCCAGACATGTTTGGCTGAGACCGGAAGACGTGCAGCCGCATCCAGAGGGGTTTCTAAGCGCTGACCCGCAGCGTTTAGGCGGATTTAAATCACGTTTTGCGGACATAGGCAACAAACCGAAAGTTGGCATTGCTTGGCGTAGCGGTATTGTAAGTTCTGAGCGTGCGTATTTGTATGCCAGTATTGAAGCTCTCGCTCCCTTGATGGAGCTGAGAGATAAAGTTGATTTTATTAATTTACAATATGGTGAAGTAAGCGACGAAGTTGCAGCGTTTAAAGATAAATACAATGTAACTATTCATACGTTTGATGATGTGAACCTGAAGCAGGATATCGAGGCTAATATGGCAATTGCCAGCAATTGCGACCTAGTTGTTTCGTCCTGTTCTGCGCCGGGAATGTTTTCCATGTCAGTTGGTGTTCCAACTCTCTTCATGGCAGGCGCCAAACCGTGGTGGTGTTTCGGACAGGAGAACAGAGTCCCATTTGCAACGAATGCCGAACTGTTTAGCTGTAGGTCGGAAAACGAATGGGAAAAGGTCGTCCAAGAAATCGCCGATCGTACCCAGGAACTGATCAAGGCTTAGTGAATGACAAGCGCTCCTTTTTTTATTTCTGAAGTATCCAGCAATCACGCTCGTGATCTACAGCGATGCGTCGAGTTTATCGAAACATCAGCAAAAGTTGGGTGTGACGCCGTAAAATTTCAGCTTTTTAAAGTAGATGAACTTTTTGCGCCGGAAATTTTGGCTAAGTCGGAAGAGCACCGCAATCGCGAGGCATGGGAACTGCCCACCGATTTTCTGCCAGACTTGAAAAAGGCGTGTGATGAACACGCCATACAGTTCTCTTGTACGCCTTTTTATCTGGATGCGGTTGATGAACTGGCACCCTTTGTGGATTTCTTCAAAGTCGCTTCATACGAGTTGTTGTGGCTGGATCTTATAAAGGCGTGTGCCCAGACTGGCTTGCCGCTGGTTCTATCTACGGGCATGGCGAATATGTCCGAGATTATGTTGGCTGTAGGGGCTTTTCAGGCTGCTGGAGGCAAAGACTTGACATTGCTACACTGTATTTCCGGGTATCCGGCACCAGCCGAAGAATGTAACCTTGCAGCAATCCAGGCCATTGCTGATGAAACGGGCCAGAAAGTTGGTTGGTCGGACCATTCCCGCCAGCCTGCCGTGCTGCACCGGGCTATCCACCGGTATGGAGCGCAGATGATCGAATTTCATTTGGACTTAGATGAAAACGGAGCCGAGTATAAAACGGGGCACTGCTGGTTACCGCAGGAAATAGCGCCCGTTATTAAAGATGTGCGCCTTGCTTTCTCTGCTGACGGCGATGGCGTTAAGCAAGCGGTGCCGGCGGAAGAGCCTGACAGAGCTTGGCGGGCTGACCCGTCAGATGGCTTGCGGCCTACCAGGCCAGTGAGGGAAGAATGGGCAGCAAAACAGTAGCGATTATTGGGGCTCGCTTGAGTTCCAAACGCTTGCCGGGTAAGCAGCTTCTGCCGCTTGCCGGGAAACCGCTTATTTCGCATATCGTTACGCGCCTAAGACAAGTGGAGCAAATTGGTGAAATTATCGTGGCCACGACAAATGAACCAGTTAACCAGCCATTGTGTGATTGGGCCGATGCCGAGGCAGTGACAGCTTTTGCGTGGGATGGCGACCAGAATGACGTGGTTGGTCGCGTTGATGCTGCCTTCAAAGCATCTGGTGCTCAGCACTTTGTTTATGTTTGTGGTGACTGTCCTTTCATTGAGCCCACCACTATAGAGAAACTGATTTCGGTATCGAAACAAGTATCTCAGGCCGGTTTGGTTGGCCTTGCTCCTCCCAAAAACGGTGGGGCACATATCCATGAAGGCTTTGACGTTTACAATGACGTGTTTTGGAGCCAAATGGTTGCAGTTGCGCACGAGCCATTTGAACGAGAGCATATTGGTGCTGTCTACCATCATCTGAAAAAACTAGAACCAGCAGAGCTGTTGTTTGTGCAGGAAGATGCAATTTTTGCAGAAGTTCAGCATCGATTGTCCGTAGACACGCAACAGGATTATGCTTTTGCCACCATTTTGTATCACCGTTGGTATGCGCAAAACGATGCTTCAACTATCGTCGATTTGCGATGGGTTATTGAGCAGCTGAAGGCCGACAAAAAGTTGGTTTCTCTGAATGCTCATGTCCACCAGAAATCGGTTAAGGAAATTGTACCGGTTATTAAAATTCTATGCGAGGCTGGCCCCGGTATTGGTCTTGGTCATCTTTCCCGTGCCTGTGTTGCAGCGCAAAGTTTGCTGGAGCATGCCGCGGCAGATGTAGAGTTGCTGATTAAGGGTGAAGAAACAGCATTTGAAGCCTTGAACTTGCTTCGCCATAGATGGGTGAAAGAGTTTGACGTTGATTTTCGTGACGCTGATAGTCTGGTTGTCGATGTAAAGAGCATAGATGAAAACTTGGCCAATTCTTTGCGTGCATCAGCTGGCGGCAGCTATCGGGTCGGGGTTGATATTTTTGAAGATGCCGCAGGGCTTTTTGATCTTCTTTGGGGGCCATCTGTTTACGCCAATGAACGAGAGCTGGATTCGGATGTTTTACAGAAACTGCAATACGGTCCTGATTGTTTTCTTTTAAGGAAACCGCTTGCAATCGAGCGTCGCGAAGAAAGCTCTCAAGAAAAATCTCTGATAGTACTGACCGGCGGCGCAGACCCAGCCAAACTGTCTAAATTTTTGCCCGAGCTGCTGGATAATCAATTGCCGTCTGGTGTTCGTATTGATTGGGTGAAAGGCCCATATGCGGAAGAGCCGCTACTTCCATCTAAATTGGAGCGCTTCAAGGTTCTGGACGCTCCAACCGACCTGCATCAAAGGATTGCCAACTACGACTTGGCTCTTTGCGTATTTGGTGTTTCATTTTTTGAATGCCTAAATGCTGGAACGCCTGTTGTTACATTTGACCCAATAGGGGCTGCGACAGATGAGGAGTGGCGGGAGTTGAAGTTGTTGGCCCCGACGCTAATTGCCGATAGTTTTGAAGACGCGGTTGATCGCACCAAGGCTTTGCTGTCTTCATCTGATAAAATTGAGTTACCTGAAGTGGCGTCCAAATTAGCCCTCGGTCCAGAGAATTTTGCTAAAGCTGTTTCACAGGGCATCCTGCAATGCAGGGAGACACCAGATGCCGCAGCGTAGATGGGAAAGCCCAGAATATGGGTTGCATGAGGGGGAGATTGTGGCCTCAGTGGATGGCATAGATGTCATCGACTGCAAAATCTGTGGTTTCAAGCATATCGTTCCATTGCCTAGCGCAGAGCGGCAGAAAGAGTTTTACGAAGAAGAGTTCTATCAGGCTGAAAAAATCAACTATCTGACGGAGGCAGATGAAGATTTTGAATGGAAACAGGCCGAGTTGGAGTTGCGGTTTTCAATGGCAGGTGGTTTGTTGGGTACCTCGGGAAAGCGATTACTGGATATCGGTAGCGGCCCGGGGGACTTTCTGGCCGTTGGAGTTGAACTTGGGTGGCAAGGTGTCGGTGTCGAACCATCAACAGTAGCTTGCAACTATGCAAGAAATAGAGGTTTAGATATAACTCAGGGCTTCTTTGATGAAGCACTTGCCTCAACTCTTGGTACTTTTGACTTTATCCATATGAGTGAAGTGCTGGAGCATATCGCAGAACCGAAGAAATTATTGTCTTTGGCGGTTTCACTTCTCAAGCCGGGTGGCGTTATCTGTGTCTCTGCACCAAATGATTTTAACCCATTACAATTAATGATATCGGACAAGCAGGAAAAAGGCAGTTGGTGGGTGGTGCCAGACCATCACCTAAACTATTTTGACTTTGAAAGCTTGACGGCCCTTCTCGGGGAAACGGGCTGCATGGTTCAGGAGAAACTCACTAACTTCCCGATGGAAATGTTTCTTTTGATGGGACAAGATTATACTTCGGCACCGGAAAAAGGCAGGGAGCTTCATGGTTGGAGAAAAGGCTTCGACCTTAACCTTGCAATGAACCGCGAAACTATGCGCCGGTTTTACTCCAGTTTGGCAAACGCGGGTTCGGTAGATTAGCAATAGTTTTCGCGCAAAAAGCCGAGGAGCATTAGCCGGTGACCTTGGTTGAGCGTTTCTTTAAAACTCGTGATTTCTATTTATATGGTGCCACACCGGCAGCCGAGGCAGTGATGGAGCTGCTCGCCGTGCACGGTAAGCAAGTTATTGCGTTTGTTGATAAAAGTGCAGCAAAACAGGAAATTCCTTTTTTGGGGTACTCTGTCATCGCACCGGAGGATTTGTCATTAAACAGGCACCCGGAAAGCGGCGTAATTGTTGTCTCTGCCTACCAGTTGGAAATCGCCAACGCCCTTGTTGAAGTAGGCGTGCCAGCAGAAAATATTTTTCCACTCTTGGACGGTATGTTCCTGCCGACCTATCAAGGGGATTTTCTAAACAGTCAAATCCTTGACGACATAGCAGGTCAACTAAAATACGACGAAGAAAAAGACTATTTTGCGAGCTGGCGGTTGTTTAAGAAAACCGGGAATTTACTGTCGCTAAAACCGATGCCTTCAATTGGTAAGCAATATGAACACAAGCAATGGTTAAACAGCCTTCGAGTTGGTGGAGCGGCGGTTGATGTTGGCGCATTTGATGGCGAAACAAGTATCGATTTGGCTGAAACCGAAATTTTTTCCAAAGTCTATGCGTTTGAGCCGTTTCAGAAAAACTATGAATTGTTGCAAAACAACATTCAAGCAAAGGACGTTGATTGCCTAATTGAAGGTAGGCAGATTGCAATTGGTGCCTCTCGGCAGACTTTTTTTCAGGGTACAGAGGATGTAACAAGCCGAAGCCGCATTGTTCACGATGCTAATATGACCGGCGGCGAAAAAGTGGAAGTTTTTCCCTTGGATGCGTTGCGGTTAGATGATGTTAGTTTGATCAAGGTTGATATTGAAGGTTTTGAGCTGGAGTTCCTGAAAGGGGCTATCGAAACACTTCGTCGATGGCAGCCACACTTGGCAATAAGCGCATATCATCACCGAGATCACCCAGAGAAAATTGCCGATTTTCTATACAAGAATTTTGACGACGTATATATCAGTGTTGGGCACCACCCTTTAGCAGTTTATGAGCTGGAGTTTTATGTCAGCTTTGGATGAAAAAACTAAGAAACGGTTATTGCTGCTTGGCGGCGGGTATGAGCAAATCAACGCCGTCCGTGTCGCTCGGGAACTTGGCGCGGATGTTATTGTTTTCGATGGTAATGCCAAAGCGCCGTGTAGTTATGAAGCGACTGAGTTTTTTCAAGTGAACATCAAAAACAGGACAGAGCTGATAGAAAAAGCAGCTAGTTGCAATATTGACGGAGTTTTTGTTCATGCCGCGGAATTGGCGGTAGAATGTGCGGCGATTGCGGAACATTTAAACTTACCGGGAATTAGTCTTGAACTGGCGGCACTTGGGACCGACAAAACCAAGCGCTCGGCCCGTCTCAAAACAGCAGGGGTGCGAGTCCCCGCATTTTGCGGCCTGGCAAATGACGAAACTCATTTAGTGTGGAGAAAAAAAGCCACCGATATGGGCTATCCGCTTATTGTTAAGCCGGCCGCCATGGCGGGAGCACGCGGTGTTGAATTTATTGAGGACGAGGCGGCTCTTGATTCTTACTATGAACGCAAGAATGAATTCGAATTTCAAGATTTTCAGTTAGAAGAATTTGTCGAAGGGGTACAGTTAAGTACGGAGACAGTTGTTATTGAGGGCAGGTTAGAAGAGACAACCATTGCCCTAAGACATTATGATACAACTGGGAATTTGTGGCCGTTTCAGATTGAGGATGGTCACTCTATGCCTTGGAATGGCTGCCCGGAAATACGAGGTAGAATTGCCTCAGTTGTGGAACAGTGTTGCATGGCACTTGGAATGCAAAACGGGGTTCTTAAAGGTGACTTGGTCGTAACAGAGTGTGATGAGATTATTGTTCTGGAAATGGCGGTGCGTACCTCTGGAGGGCGTTTTTGTGACACAGTTGTGCCACTTAGTAGTGGCGTGAATATTCTGTACCCTCTAATTCAGTACGCGCTTGGACAGGAAGCAGATACCAGATATTTGCAGGCCTTTCGCTGCAATGGTGTGTCACAGCGTTTTGTGTTTTTGGAAAAGGGTACTCCTCTCAGAAAACAAAAACACATTGAAAACATACTGTTGCAGCCTAGTGTCGTTGGGTCTTGGTTTCGTGACGATATTCAGGAACTTGTAGCGGCCCCAGCGATACGGTCACACCGCGACCGCCTTGGCTATGTCATTTGCACGGGCTCAACACAAGCTGAAGCAGACGAAAATGCAAAAAGAATTGTAGCAGAAATTGCTGCTGCGTTGGTTATGGAGAAATAGCCATGCATATCTTGATCATAGGTTCCGGGTCTTATGTTCTTGGTGATCTGTATGGGCCCGGTGTTGTTTTGCGATCTATTTTGCAATGGCTGGAGACCAATAAATCGATCGATGAACCATGCATTGTTTCAATGACGTTGAATACACCTTCAACCGCCGCAGCAAAGCAGGAAGAAGTGGCCGCTATCCAGAAGTCATTGAGTATTCCAAATGAGAAGGTATCGGTTCAGTTTGTTGGTACTGAACAGATCGATCACTTGCTTGCAAGTGGCGAGGTTGACGCCTGTTTTGTCTCGGTGCCTGACAAATATCATAGGGATTACGTCGAGGCGGCAATGAAGCATGACATTCCAGTATGGGTAGTAAAGCCTTTGACTGGGAAATCAGCACAAAGCCAGGCGCTGGTTCAGTTGCAAGAGGCGACTAACTCTATGGTATGGGTGGACTATCATAAACGCTTCGATGTATCGAACCTGCTATTAAAGAAAATGGTTTCCGATGGCACGTATGGTAAGTTGCTGGCCTATTCAGTGGACTATCATCAACCGCGAACTCTTCCCGTGGATGTGTTTGACTGGTCTAGTGAAGTAGACGTCTTTACCTATATTGGCTGCCATTATGTTGATCAGTTGTTTTTTCTTTATCCCGAGGCCAGACTCAAATCTGTTGTTGCAGAGCCCTTGAAGGGCGTTGTCTTTAGAGAAACAGGTCAATTCGATGGTGTTTTGGCAACTTTAAAACTCGAAACGAATGATGGGCCTATCGTATCGCCAATGAACATCGGTTGGTTTAACCCCTTAGGGGCGCCAACCAAGAGTTTGCAAACCTTGAAAGTTCAATTCGAGAAGGGACTGGTTGAACTGGATCAAACACGGCGTGGCGTGCATGTTTGGGATGATAGTGGCGTAGCTGAAATTAACCCTTACTTTTTTTGCGAAACAGAAGATCATTTTGGAAAGCGAAGGTTTGAGGGCTATGGCTACGACAGTATTTCAACCTTCCTGGATATGGTAATAGAAGGACAGGACTGGTACTCAAACCCTTCCTTGCCTTTCTTGGTCGAAGCTGCAAAAACCGATGATGTGGTTTCCTGCGTGCAGGAGGCATTAACAACAGGTGAAAGCTTATTTTTTGACCGCAACTAGTCAAAACAAAAGTTTGAATGTAACAGGCGATGGGCAGTCAAATTGGCCCCTTTCGTACATAGTTTTCCACTTGAATATGGCTTTTTCTGCCATAGAGGAAGACGAGCGCCCGAAGGTTATAGAGCGCTGCTATTGGCCAATACTCGAGCTTGCTGAAAAATTCCCCATTGGGATTGAAGCAACAGGATACACGCTTGCGGCAATAGCAAAGTTCTGTCCCGAATGGATTGAAAAACTCAGAGGCTTAATTGCAAGCGGACAGGCGGAGCTTGTGGGTAGTGGTGCCGCCCAGATCATTGGGCCTTTAGTTCCATCCGAGGTGACGAGGCAAAACCTGCGCCTTGGCATACAGGACTATGAACAATATGTGGGGTGCAGGCCGTCCATTGCGCTTGTTAACGAACAGGCATTTTCTCCAGGGCTGCTGCCTCTTTATAAGGAGGCAGGTTTTGAAGCCGTGATGATGGATTGGTCGGAGGCTGCAAGCCATCACCCAGAATGGCCGTCTGACCTTGCAAGCAGGCCACAAATCGTGTCAGCTCATGGCGTGGAAATGCCTGTTATCTGGTCGGATGCTATCAGTTTTCAAAAATTCCAGCGATATGCGCATGGGGAGTTGGGCCCCGATGAGTATTTTGAATTCTTAGCATTACAGTGCGAAAAAGGTATTGAAGCGCTGCCCCTGTATACTAGTGATGCTGAGGTGTTCGACTATCGACCCGGACGTTTCAAAAGCGAGGCATCACTTGATAGTTCGGTTGAGTTTGAGCGAATAAAGGCACTATTGACTGCGATTGAAAAGAGCGGGCTCGCAAAACTTGCCAAGCCTGGGGACGTGCTGACCCATATTTCGACGCCGGAGTTGCCAATTAAAATAGAAACCGCTGCGGCGCCAGTCACTGTTAAAAAACAAAGAAAATACAATATTTTACGCTGGGCTCTTACCGGCCAAAATGATCTGTTGTTGAATACTTATTGTTGGCGACTGTTTGAGCAGATGCTTGGCCAGCCTGCAGTGAATGACAATGAATGGCGGCACCTATTACATTGTTGGGCGAGTGATTTTAGAACGCACATAACGTCAAGACGATGGAAGAAATTGCAAGCAGGACTGCAGCCTCTGGCCATAGACCATGAACCGGATAATACATCCAGCTTGAATGAGGTAAGCGATGCTATCGGGTGCCGTTTTGAAACTCAGGGTCATAACCTAATTGTTCATACCGGTATTGGGCACCTTGTCCTGAATAGTTACCGAGGCATGGCGATTAAGGCGTTTGGATTTGGCGCATACGAGGGTGCCAGTGCTGGCGCGCCCGGCGAAAACAGTTTGATAGGTACTCTGTCGCATGGGTTCTTTGACGATATCCAGTATGGCGCTGATTTTTACTCAGGACACATGGTTTATGAACCGTCTGACGCTGGAAAAGTGTCTGACTTGGGACGATGTGAGATAAAGCACTCATATGATGCAGCAACTGCCGAACTTGTTTTCGACGCAGAAGTGCACACTGGTCTTGGCCTGGTAAAGAAAAGTATGCGTTTGTCTTTAGTCACGCACCGTCTAACAGTAGAATATGATCTACCTGATGATAAACCTCGGTGGGGTAGCCTGCGGGTCGCTCACGTTACACTCAACCCACGATCGTTTGACGCTTCTTCTTTATACTTTGAAGCATTTAACGGAGGCGAGCAGCCGGAACGACATACCTTGTGTGGTGATGGTCATCTCCTCTCTATTGATCACGGTAAACCAGTGAATAAACTTGTCTCCGCTTCTGCGGGGTTAGGCATGACCGATGGATCACTGGTTCTGGGAGACGCGAGCCGACGCGTTAGGCTATCCATGGAGCGAACCGATGCGGCGGGTATTGGGATGGTAAGTTGTGAGCCTGTGAAAGACAGTTTTTTTGTCCGTGCCTTGATCAGCCTTGGGGAAACAGATGAAACGGCTCGTAAAGAGCCGGAGGTGATTGCTGCAGCTCTTACCCCCGTTAGGGTACGGTACACAATCGAGCTTGAGCAATAGGCATTTCCTAATGCTCTAACTATCTATGATTACAGAAGTCTTTGCCATTTGCGTTGAAAATGGTACGTTTCTTGATGTGTAAGCAACCGGTAGGGTGCCTTCAAGTATTGGGTGCTTTTTTGCTTTTGCTCTTGGGAGGGCTAACTCGATGTCACAGACGGTTTTTGATGGCAACCATGTTAATCTGGAAGATAAGTCTATCCTGATAACAGGTGGGACAGGTTCTTTCGGGAAACAGATGCTTAAGCAGTTGCTTGAGAAGCATAACCCCAAGCGAGTTAGTATATTTGCCCGAGGCGAATATAATCATTTCCTGCTTCAAAACTCGTTAACGGAAGACCAGCGCCATAAGGTACGCTTTTTTGTTGGTGATGTGAGAGATTTGGACCGGATGGTTATGGCGATGCGGGGGATCGATATTGTCATTCACGCTGCTGCACAAAAACAGGTTCCGCTCGCTGAATATAACCCTTTTGAATGTATTCGAACCAATGTGATTGGTGCGGAAAATGTTGTGCAAGCTGCGATACGTGCGAATGTTGGGCGGGTAATCGCTCTATCAACAGACAAGGCGGTTAACCCAATCAATCTGTATGGTGCAAGCAAACTGGCATCGGATAAGATTTTTGTGGCGGCAAATGCGTTGGCCGCAGGAACCAAAACTCGTTTCTCCGTCGTGCGATATGGCAATGTGCTGGGCTCCCGCGGAAGTGTTATCCCGTTCTTCAGGCAATTACTGAAAGATGGTGCAATGGTTCTACCTGTTACCGATGAACGCATGACACGTTTTTGGATCACGCTTGAACAGGCCGTTGCCTTTACGATCACTTGTATTGATACCATGCGTGGTGGTGAGATTTTTGTTCCCAAGATTCCGTCAATGCGGATCACGGACCTTGTTACTGCGCTTGCGCCTGATATCGAAACAGACATTGTTGGTATTCGACCCGGTGAAAAGCTGCATGAACTTATGATCACAGAACATAATGCGCCGACCACCCTTGATATGAGTGATCGCTATGTTATTGAACCAGAATGGAATTTCTGGTCTCGCCCGGCCCATCAGGACGACGGTCATCCCGTTGTTGAAGAGGGGTTTGAATATACCAGTGATAAAAATGACTGGTGGATGTCCGTAGATGAGCTGCGGGAAACGCTAAAATCTATTCCAGCAGAGGGTGAGTAAAAAGCTTGTCCAACTCTTTCTTACCGTATGGGCGCCATTTCATTGATGACGATGATATCAAAGCCGTTGTTGATGTGCTTCAAAACGGTCCTTTGACATGCGGTCCCAAAGTTGACGAATTCGAGAGGGATTTCGCGCAAAAAATTGGCGTGCAGCATGCTGTTGTTTGCTCGAACGGAACGACTGCTTTGCATCTGGCTGCGATGGCAGTCGGACTAGGGACAGGCGATTATGCGATCGTTCCTTCCATTACGTTTTTGGCCACTGCGAATGCCGTGCGCATGGCTGGGGCAGAGGTTTGCTTTGCCGATGTTGACCCTGAAACTGGCCTGATGACGCCAGAACATTTTGAGGTAGCACTTGCACGCGCGAAAGGCCCTGTGAAGGCAGTTTTCCCGGTTCATATGAATGGGCAGTCCGAGGCTATGGCTGCAATAAAAAAGACAGCTGAAATACACGGTATCCGAGTTGTCACTGATTGTTGCCATGCGCTTGGCGCTGACTATGAAGCTGGCGGACGGCCCGGCGATGGCCAGTTTGAAGACCTGGGTACCTTTTCTCTGCATCCCGTGAAATCTATAGCCATGGGGGAGGGGGGTGTAGTCACGACCAACGACCTTGAGCAGGCAAATTTGCTAAGGCAGTTGCGAGGTCATGCCATGGAAAAAGACCCTGATCAATGGGCTCGAGATGCTGGCCATGATGAAAACGGGCAACCCAACCCATGGTACTATGAAATGCAGATGCTGGCGTACAATTATCGTGCGTCGGATTTACAATGTGCGCTGGGTATAAGTCAGCTCAAGAAGCTGGATGAGTTTATAGCCAAGCGTAGAGCAGTCGCCGGCTGGTATGACAAATACATAGAAAAACTGGGCAATAAAGTGCGCCCGGTCAGACGCTCGGGGGATTGCCTGTCTGCATGGCACTTATACCCGGTACTTATTGATTTTGACGCTGGTTGTAAAAGCAGAGGGCAGGTAATTCGTGAGCTGTCTGATGTTGGTATCGGCACTCAAGTTCATTATGTGCCGGTTTCGGACCAACCCTACTATCAAGATCGCTATGGACGGCAGGAATTACCGGGCGCTCAAAGTTATTATGGCCGGGTGTTGAGCCTGCCAATTTTTCCTGAGATGGAAGAAGCCGATGTTGAGCGTGTAATCGAGGCTCTCTCCACCATATTGTAATGTGCTGATGCGAATGCGGGCTTGCCGTCTTCGTTAATCGAGTGAACGAGACAAATAAAAAGCCCCGGCCTTATCGCTTTTTAGCGAAAGGCCAAGGCCAGAAACGTCATATTCTCTGCGGTTTATGCCGCTATTAGCCCTGGAAGAGGGCGAGAATTGATTGTGGAGACTGGTTGGCGATAGACAATGCTTGGATACCGAGCTGTTGCTGGACCTGCAATGCCTGCAAGTTGGCGCTTTCAACCGCAAGGTCTGCGTCTACAAGGTTACCAATACCAATTTCAATCACATCGGAAAGTTGACCGGCAAAGGTTCGACTTTGCTCTAGCGAAGTCGCACCAGCGCCCAGTCGAGTGAGAGCGGCATTAAGGTTGTCGATGGATGTGTTCACGTCGGACACAGCCGCTGAAGCGAGGTCCTGCGTACTGATATCCTGAGCAGCCGTGACGAGGATATTACCGCCACCCAAAGTAAGGTTCTGGTGGCCTACCGTCAGTGTTTGGGTTGCGTCAGAATTTGTAATGGCAACGATGGCGTCCGTGCCAGAATCGATCAGGTTACTGCCGTTAAATTCCGCATTACTGGTAATGGAGGTAATTTGGTCGCGTAGGGCGGTAAAGTCCTGAGACAGTGCCAGTCGGCTGGTGGTATCAAGACCTTGGTCAGACGCTGCAACTGCCCGTTCTTTAAGCTCCAGCAGCAGGTCGGAAATTGCATTTGCCGCAGCAAGTGCCACGTCAGCGGTTGAAATACCACGATCCAATGACTGTTGTACTGCGTTTAATCCGCGAAGGTCACCACGCAACGTTTGCGCGATTGAGAAAACCGCTGCGTTATCGCGTGCGGACGAAATTCTTAAGCCTGTGTTGATCCGAGTTTGAACATCTTCGAGTTCACCACTGGTCTGGTTCAAGTTACGAAGTGCACTCAGCGCACTTGCATTTACATTAATTGAAAAGGCCATTTAACCTCTCCTGCTATGACGTTTCTATCTATGCCGCTTAATCGGCTTGAGACTAATAAAGCAAGGGGTGTGCCAGTTTTTTGTCTAGTTAACTATATGAAAAATATATAGAAAAAATACAGACGTCAAATATCAGTATAATCTGGGCAAAAGATTCATCGTGAGAAGATCGGTGTTGAAATCTTTTGGGAAGCAACTTCTGCCGGTCTGAAGTCTTACGCAACTTCGTGGCAATGAGAGGGCGTCGTGAAAACAATGGAATATTAGCGCTTATGAGAAACGCCTGATGATTTTTTGCGTTTAGCTGACTTGCCAGCAGAAGCTTTTGGTGAACCCGCAGAGGTTGTGTTCGGGTTGGTGGCCAGGCCCAGGCTTGCAGGGGCAAATACCGAAGGCCGATGGTGATTGTTAGACACCAGCGTGCTCGATTGAGTGCTGGTACTGTCGCTTTTGATTTGCTTAGCGAGAACCAGTTCTTTTGCAAACAACAGCGCGTTAGCTTGCCTTAGGTTTGCTGGTAGTGGGTTGAGCGAAGGTGTGTTATGAACTGGTGTAAGGTTTGGAACCGTTGGCACTGTAGGCGCGGCCATATCATATAACCTGGTTTAGGCTAAGCGACATGGGCTGTGCCGCACGGGAAACCTGATAGGCTGCGTTTCGGCCATAACTTGTGACAGGTCGCTGCTGTTTCGCGACTTCCTCGCCAACGCTTTTTACCAGTCCTTCGGTTACCGACTTAAGTCTCAAAACAACGCGCGCATGGTCACGCAATATCTCGCGCAGTTTGTCAGTAATAAATTTGATGTATTTGCGCTGGCCGGAATCTTTTTCGCCCAATAGATGCTCATTGGCCTGAAGCTGATTCATCGTGGTTTTATATTCGGCCATAAGTTTGCTTTTTTCACCATGAAGCAACTGTGCGTCCTGTGTTTTGCGTTCCTGTAGCAGACTGGTTTCGCGAGAGATCAGATCGCAGAGCGACCGCGTTAGCCGCACAAGTTTTGCACCAGCGCCTGTCAGAATGTCCGCATATGGTTTTAGCTCAGGAGGAGGCAAGAATTCCATCGGGGCCATCTAACCCTCCTGCAACTTGATGATTTCGCGGAAAACGCTGTCGGCAATACCAATCCCGCCTTGAGCAGACATTTGTTTACCGATCTCTTCAACCATCATGCCGCGATAAATCTCTTCAGCATGTCCGCCGCCAGTTAAACCGTCCGTTGGCAACGTGTTGAACATTGGCGCCAGCATCTGAGAAAGGAATACTGCTTCAAACTGTTCTGCCACTTCGCGTGCAGTTTGACGGTCAAGGCCACCAACATTTTCCCGGCTTAAGCCGGACTGGCTCGCGCGAAGCTGAGCCTCGACGAGTTGGTCCTGTGCTGCGCTGACAGTTATGGCTTGCATTACATCACCTGAATTTCAGCTTGCATCGCGCCTGCGGCTTTAACGGCTTGCAGGATTGAGATCATATCGCGTGGACCAATGCCCAGCGCGTTTAGTCCGTCAACTAGGTCTTGTAACGTTATCGCTGGTTCAAGGATGGTCAGGCGTTCGTCACTACCGTCGTCAATTTCAATGCCGGTACGGTTGACCACCTGCGTCTGGCCGCCTTGGGCAAAAGCGCCCGGCTGCGAAACTTGTGGTTCTTCTGTGATGCTTATCGTCAGGTTACCCTGTGCGATAGCCACGGAATTGATGCGTACCTCGGAGCCAATCACGATAATTCCTGTCCGCTCATCAATAATCACTCGGGCACGTTGATCAGGTGTCACAGAAATCTGTTCGATATTGGTCAGGATATCGACCATAGCCAGATGAAAGCCCACGGGCCTTTCGATCTGTACGGTCGAAGGGTCAAGCGTGCGCGCCATGTCGCTTTGCAAATTGTCATTTATCGCAATGGCAATGCGGCGGGCTGTTGTCAGGTCGGGGTTATGCAGTGACAGTTTCACATTATTCATGTCAGCAAGTTCGAACGGTAGTTCCCGTTCTACGATACCGCCATTTGCGATACGGCCATTGGTTGGCACGCCTTGTACAATCGATGCGGCCTCACCTTGTGCGGAAAAACCTGCAACGGCAACTGCGCCCTGTGCCACAGCGTAAACTTCTCCGTCCGCACCCAGAAGGGGGGTGGCAATTAGTGTTCCGCCTTTCAGGTCTTCGGCGTCACCCATCGAGCTAACGTTTACATCGATGCGTGTACCCTGGCGGGAAAATGCTGGCAGGTTTGCCGTTACCATAACCGCGGCAATATTTTCAGGTCGCATGATCTGGTCCTTGGTGTTCACACCAAGACGTTCAAGCATGGCTGTCAGGCTTTGTTGAGTGTAGGGTACGTTCAGGAATGTATCGCCAGTTCCGTTCAAACCCACTACCAGGCCATAGCCGATCAGCTGGTTTTCCCGGATGCCTTCAATGGCAACAATATCCTTAATTCTGGAAGGAACTGCAAAGCTAGCTGGCGACCCAATAACAAGGATCAATAGAGCCAGTAAAGAGAAACGGAATGTTTTGCCTGCTAGCAGCATTTTTGCAGTCCTTTTGGTTCGGTAGCTGATAAAGCCTATTGGTTTGCTGTTAGATAAGCGAAAAACATGCCAAGAAGTGTTTTCAGTTAAGTATTTGTAAACGCTGAAAGAAAACTGAGGTTTGCGAATATTGGAAAAGATTGTTGGAATATTTTACCCGCCTTGCCCGGCAGGGCTTGCTCTCGGGTGGGGTAGCGCATAGATTGGTGGACATGAAGATTACCGGACCAGGGCAAATTCAATCCAGCAACATCAAGAAAACATCCAAAAAGGGTGGTTCTGACGGTGGTGTTTTTGCGCGTACTGTTGCTCAAAATGACGAAGCCGAGGGCAGTAAGTCTGTTGGTGGTGCTGCGCCTCTCACATCCGTAGATGCTCTGTTGTCGCTGCAGGAGGTTCCTGATGCCACGGATGGCCGGTCAAAAGGTCTGGCACGAGCAAATGAGATGCTTGATCTTCTTGAGGAAGTTCGTAAGGGCATTTTGCTTGGAGCTATCAGTGGACCTAAGCTTAGGGTCCTCGCTGACTTGGCGCGTAATCAACGACTGACAAACGGTGATTCCTCCGGAACGGACCCGCGCCTACGGGAAGTTTTGTCAGAAATTGAGCTGCGTTCCGAAGTGGAACTTGCAAAACTTGGCTATTAAAATCAAAGCCTTAGTTACTCTCTAAATCCGTTCATTTTTGCCTGGGCACATGTGCCAATAAATGAACTTGTTTCCGCATGGATAAAACACTATATATCGCCGTGCCTTTCGGGGGATCAGGGAGGCAATCGTAATTGCGTTTGTTAGGGAGTGACTATGTCCGACACAGATACGGCGATCGAGTTGCCAGAAGGATATCTTCCGTCGTCTGACGAAGAATTTATGAACCCAACCCAGCTTGAATACTTCCGCCGAAAACTGATGGACTGGAAAGACGATATTCTCCGGGAATCAGCTGAGACCCTTCACAATCTTCAAGAGGATAATCTGCGCGAGCCAGATATTGCAGACCGCGCGTCTTCGGAGACAGACTGGTCGGTGGAGCTGCGTACTCGTGACAGACAGCGGAAGCTTGTTTCCAAGATCGATTCAGCACTGCGTCGTATTGAAGAGGGCGAATATGGTTACTGTGAAGTGACGGGCGAACCAATAAGCCTGCGCCGTCTGGATGCAAGACCAATTGCAACCATGACCATTGAAGCACAAGAAGCGCACGAGCGCGCTGAAAAGGTTCACCGCGACGACTAATCCGGGGTCATCCGCTATCGGTTTGATGAAGGGGGCTTAGGCTCCCTTTTTTGTTGCCCAAAAAAAGAGGCCGGCCCCAATGTTGGGTCGCCGGCCACTGCAATACATACACTTGCAGAATTCAAGTTGGCTTTATTCGATAATAGGTAAGTAGTTTCCTTAAGTTGACACCTCCTGTGTAAGTTAGAATGGGAAGATGATGTCGTACAGCTGGGTCCCATAACGAGGCTGTTGGACATCAGTTATTTGACCCTCGCCACCGTAGGAAATTCTAGCCTCGGCGACTTGGGTATGCGCAATTGTGTTAGTGGATGAAATATCTTCAGGGCGGACGATGCCTGCGAGCAAGAGTTCACGCTTTTCAAAGTTCACACGGACTTCCTGACGCCCTTGGATAACAAGGTTCCCGTTTGGCAGCACGTCGGAGACGATAGCTGCGAGCGTCAGGTTGATCGCTTCGCTGCGGTTTACCGTACCGGTGCCGTTATAGGATGTGGTTGAATCTGCATCAACGAGCGTGCCGGGCGTGACCGTTGGTCTATTATCAGTGACACCATCGCCTGTCGGAGCAGCCCCGTGCAACAGGTTCCTGAGTTGCTGTTCAAACCCGAGGAAGTTGGTTAGCCCTGCATCTTCAGAGGTTGTTCTGGCCCGCGTTGAAGTGTTCCCAATCTGAGCATTGTCAGAAATTGCGATGTTAACGGTCAGAATATCGCCTACTCGGGAAGCACGCTGATCTTTAAAGAAGGCACGAGCGCCTGTACGCCAAAGAGAGTTCGCCTGATGACGGGTTGGTTCATTTGTTGGCATAGGCAAGCTGATTGAACGCTGGGCGAGGGGGGCCTTCACATCTTTAATGGGTGTGAGGTCCGGCTCTTGCCCAATGTTTGAAACCCGATCGAGGCTTCCACACGCTGCAAGACTAACCAGTGCCGAGCCGGTTATCAGAGATTTAATCAGTTTCTTGTGCATTGCACGTCTCCTGTTGGTCAGCAAGGGCCTGGCTTATCGAGAGCCGAGCGCGAGTGTGGGGCCGGCCAGAACTTCAACTTGCCCAGCGCGAACAATTTTTGCGTCAATTGTCTGGCTTGATTTCGGGTTTAAGACCCGGATGGTGTCACCAATGCCGCCATTTTCAAGCGCTCGGCCTGCGGCAGTAAGCACCATGGCCTTTGTTCTAACCATCATGGTGACAGCTTCACCTTTAGCAACGACAACCGGCGCAAGAATATTGCTGGCGTTTATCGGTTTATCCGTGCGGGTAGGTCGTCTCACGGTCATACCCACGACAGAAGTGGTGTTGATAATTGCACGAGCGGACAGTTGTTTTGCTGGGTACTTGATCCAACTGATATCTGATTGCTGAATGACCTCACCGGGCATTACGCTACGGTTGAAAACCGGGATATCGCGAACTTCCTCAACCGTGCCGGATAGGCTAAGCCGGGTTGGGACATCTCCGCCAGATGGCACGCTGAATACCGCAGAAAAACGATCTTTGCGGTCCGACAGGGTAAAACTTGTCACCTCGATGTCGGCTAGCAATGTGCCGACAGGCACAGTGAGACCATCATTGCGACCAAGCAGGCGTACCTGACTATCTTCGTTGGCACCGTTTGTGATCGCAAGCTCAAGCAGAAGGTCAGCCAAATCACTCATGGGAAGTGTATCCGAGTGTCGAGACAAGCTGATGCGTTTCAGGTAATCAGGGCGTGCCCAATCCAGTTCATACTTTTTTGCGATCCGCTCGAGGGAGGCAGCAGACACATATTTGGCTTTGCCGGGGTCTGGTGCTTCCAGTACGGATATATTTGCTTTATCTCCGGCATCAGTGAACAAGTCACCAATTGTAACGGTCCGGCCTTCAACTGCGATATTTTCTTTCAGGTCCGCTGCATTTACCTGACCTGCGGAAAGGCAGGTGAAGGCCATAGCCGCCGCCAGAAGTGTTCGCTTATGAGTGAATTGGTATTTCATTACCTGCTCCTACTCACTAGCGAAGGTTGTTAGCGGCTTGCAGCATCTCGTCCGCGGTCTGGATAACCTGCGAGTTCAGCTCGTATGCGCGCTGTGCAGAAATCATGGAAGAAATTTCCTGAACAGCGTTCACGTTGGACTGTTCCAGAAAACCCTGCAGGATGGCGCCGTATCCGTTCTGCGATGGAACACCCAGAACAGGGGCCCCCGATGCCTGACTTTCAAGCAGTAGGTTACCACCGATTGCTTCAAGGCCAACTTCATTAGGGAAGATTACTAGGTTCAAGCGGCCTGCGTTTGCGGGTGCCGTAGCACCAGCCTCAAGAAATTCAACGTCACCTTGCTGGTTGATTGAAACGTCTGTGGCGGTTTGCGGCACAACAATCGCTGGCTGAACCACATAGCCTTCTGGCGTTACCAGCTGGCCAGTTTGGTCGATCTGGAATGATCCGGCACGGGTGTAAGCATCTTGCCCGTCTGGTAGCTGAATCTGGAAGAAACCACGCCCATTGATCGCCAAATCAAAGGTATTGCCGGTATTTTGCAGGCTGCCTTGGTCAGTTACCCGGTAAACGCCTGCGGTCCGAACACCTACGCCTACCTGAATGCCGCTTGGGACCACTGTACCTGTGTCAGAGGAGTTTGCTCCCACACGTTCAATATTCTGGTAAAGCAGATCCTGAAACTCGGCGCGTTGGCGCTTGAAACCTGTTGTGTTTAAGTTGGCAATATTGTTGGCGGTTACATCAATGTTTAGCTGTTGTGCCAACATGCCCGTTGCTGCTGTGCTTAATGCTTTCATTGTTCAATCCTTTGCATCACTCTGGCGCTGTCACTAATTGACGCGGCCAAGGCGTTTGATGGCGTCTTCACGAAGATCTTCATAGCCTGACGAGGTTCTGTCGGCGGCCTGATAAGCCCTAAGAACGTCGATCATTTCGACCATCGATTCGATTGTGTTGACATTTGAGCTTTCAAAAGCTTTGGACCTTATGGAAATATCCGTCAGGTCGTCAGTCTCCTGCGGCGCCTGCGTAGTTTCGTACAAAGACGAACCGCGACGCTTCATGTCCTGTTCATTGGCAAATTTCGCGATCCCAAGCTTGGCTTTTTCGCCGTTGTTGGTTGAAATCGTGCCATCATCTGCAATGTGGATATCTGTTTCATCATCGTCGAACTGAATGTCCTGGCCGCTATCGTCCTGGACCCGTTCGCCGCTCAGAAGGGTCAGGTAACGTTCGTTATTGATCGTCATCCTGCCATTACGAGTGTAGAGCGTTTCACCGTCGCTGCCTGAAACAGTCAGATAGCCACGGCCATTGATGAAAACATCAAGTGGATTATTGGTCGGGATCATAGTCCCGGTTTCAAGATTCCTAAGGACACCATGATCGATGACATAGGATATCTTTCCGCCGCTGGTTGCAGCAGCACCTGGTGCATCGACCAGATGTTGTCTGAAAGCGACTTTTTCTTTGTTGTAGGCTGCCGTCGACATATTTGCGATATTATGTGCAACAACATCCAAGCGCCTTCTCAGCGCTGATTTATGAGCCAACCCGACTAAAAGTGCGGTATCCATCGTTTTTCTCCTGCGTTTGCAGATCACTCGTTTTGTCACGAGTTTTGTTGCTCTCGTATCAGCAGGAAGCGTGCCAAAAGAGAAAACCTATATATTTCAAGGGGTAGGTGCCTGACCGGCAATTGTGTGAGGCCGGGAAGGTAAAGAACTGCCCTGTCAGAATTGCCGAGGGCGGCAGGATTTTTCGGGTAGAAGGTGCTAATGCAAATAACGCTATTATTTCTGCGCTTTACTGCTAAAGTTTCACGGCTTGTTAACCATATTGACTTAATTATAAAGAAACGGTGAAAGGTGAAGTTGAGAATGGTTTGTCCCAATTTATGCGCCTCGGTGCAATTGGTGCTTACTTTCGGCTTCATAAAGGACTTTGATTTATGGCGGATAATCTTGAGGAAACTCTCGGCGAAGCAGAACTGGTTGAGGGGCTTGAGAAGAAACGTTTTAGCGGCAAAACACTTGTCGTTCTAGGTGGTGCGGCTGTTGCTGGCCTGCTGATTGTTGTCGGCGTCATGAGCTTGTTCGGTGGCGGCGAAGAGGAATTAGACCCTGCGGATGACCCGGAACTAGACCGCCTTGCGCAAGAAGCGGCTGATCGCCGCGACCAAGCTGCACAGCTTGAGGCGGATCGTTCCAACGAAGAATTGGAACTGTTGTTCGTTGAACTAGATGAGCAGCGCTTCAACCTGAATACCGGCGGGCAGGGTAATAGTTTTTTGAGCGCCAAGATTATTCTGGAGGTGGACCGGGAAAGCTACCGTGCCGACCTTGAAGCGAAGTTGCCACGGATTTTGGATGAATTTAATACTTACATGCGTGAACTGCGCCCCGAAGACCTTGACGGGTCAGCAGGTATTTTCCGTCTGAAGGAAGAGCTGCTGATGCGGATAAATCAGGCAGTGGCTCCGACGCGCGTTAAAGACGTGTTGTTCCAGCAGTTCTTGGTGCAGGGATAAGAAATGGCTGACGAAGACGAACCAGTTGACGAAGAAGCAATGATGGCCGAATGGGAGGCCATGGCTGCGGAAGGTGAAGAAGATTCTGATTCATCGGATGGCGGCGATGACGAGCAAATGGCTGCCGAATGGGAAGCTATGGCGGAGTCTGATACCTCTGCAGATGAAGATGATGAAGACGGCCCATCATCAGGCCGCGTGTTGGACCAGGATGAAATTGATAGTCTTCTTGGTTTCGATGGGGATGCCGATGCTGGCGAGATGACCGGCATTCATGCGCTTATCAATAGCGCCCTTGTTTCCTACGAACGCTTGCCGATGCTTGATATCATCTTTGACCGAATGGTTCGGATGATGTCTACGTCGCTTCGTAACTTTACGTCAGATAATATCGAGGTATCTCTCGATAATATTACCTCCGTGCGCTTTGGTGATTACCTCAACTCTATCCCGCTACCAGCGATGCTGGGCGTATTCAGGGCGGAAGAGTGGGACAATTATGGTCTGATGACCATTGATTCCAGCCTTATCTATTCAATTGTGGATGTTTTGCTGGGTGGCCGCCGGGGTACCGCTGCGATGCGGATTGAAGGCCGGCCTTATACGACGATTGAGCAAACTCTTGTCGAGCGTATGATTTCAGTTGTCCTGAAAGACATGTGCGGTGCTTTTGAACCGCTGTCCCCGGTTAACTTTACTTTTGATCGACTGGAAACAAATCCCCGGTTTGCGACCATTGCGCGTCCGCCGAATGCGGCTGTTTTAATCAAACTTCGAGTTGATATGGAAGACCGCGGCGGGCGCCTTGAGGTTCTGTTCCCATACGCGACGCTTGAGCCGGTGCGTGAACTGTTGCTGCAACGCTTTATGGGGGAAAAGTTTGGCCGGGATACCATTTGGGAAACCCACCTCGCGACCGAACTTTGGCGGGCCAACGTGGATTTACGTGCCATTATGGACGAGGTCAGCATGTCGCTCGGTGAAGTGATGAACCTTCAGGTTGGTCAGACCGTGATGTTCAATAAAACCCCAAACGATGAAGTTGTTCTGAAGGCTGGCGATGTGCCGATGGTGAGCGGAGCGATTGGGCGATCTGGTCAGCATGTGGCCGTTATGGTTCGGCATACTGCGGATAGACTTACCACTGAAGAAGCTATGGGAGCAGAGTTGTAATGGATGCGATGTCTGCTTTGATGATCGACGGTTTTTTGGCCTTGTTGCTGATCGCCGTGATTATTGTTTGTTCTTTTGTGTATCGTCGACTTGGGACGATCAAGGAAGGGCAGGCTGAACTTCGTTTGCTTGTGGATCAGCTCAACAATGCTGTTGTTGAGGCACAACGAAGCGTTGCTAACCTGAAACAGTCGGCTGCTGAAGTGGAAGGGCGCCTGCAAGTTCAAACCAGTAAAGCCAGCGCGCTTGCTGACGAGCTTGGCCTTATCACGGAAGCAGGTAACAATCTTGCTGACCGTATTGAACAGGGCCTGACTGGTTCTGGCCAAACGTTGCGAGAAAATCAAGCACCAGCGAGTGGTGAGCAGATTCGCGAGAAGCAGCAGCAAAAAGAGATTTTATCCGCTCTGCGTGAAGCCCGTTAGGCTTTTGCAGGTGGAATTGAGGAAAGAACCGATATGAGTGCCAATGTAATAAGTAGGTTGCGACTGTTTCCATTGCTGATGACGGTTGCTGTGGTTGCCTTGGGCGTGAGGGCCTTTGACCTATATACAGGGCTGGAGCTTTTGAATGCTCCTGTTCAAGCACAGGAACAAGACGCTGATCAAAGCGCTGAATCTGCTGAAGCAACCGATGATGATAGCGCTGTTGAGGAACAACCCGCCGTTGCGGTACCTGCATCACGCCCACCGATTGTGGTAGGCCTTCCTGACGACGAAGAAATGGAACTCATTACGCAGTTGCGTCAACGACGCGAAGAGCTTGAAGCCAGAGCAACCGAGCTGGATTTGCAGGAGCAACTGCTTCAAAGCACCGAAAAGCGCATTAGTGACAAAATTGCTCAACTGCAGTTGCTGGAAGACCGTATCAAAAGCCATTTAAGGCTTTTTGAAGAGAAAGAAACCGAGCAACTTCAAAGCATTGTAAGCATTTATGAAACCATGAAGCCAAAAGATGCTGCTCCGCGATTTGAAGCACTTGCTCTTCAGACGCAGCTGGATTTGGTTCAACTTATGAGTCCACGGAAAGTGGCCGCGATGATGGAAAAAATGACCCCTCAAAAAGCATCGGTTTTAACAACCGAGCTGGCAACCAAAGCGCAACCGCCCAGCATCAACGATATTGGAAGCAATTGAGCGAGCTGGCAGGCATTTAAGCGTATAGGAGTAGGTTATGGCTAAGCAAGCGATAGCGGTAACAATAGAAGAGCGGACAGAAAACCTTCGTAAAGAGCGAGGAAACTCTGTTTCCGTTGATGATATCGGTAGCGTTGTTTTGTCGCTGGTTGAAGGCACTACCCAGGACAATGAAATTGATACGGTTGCGTCTGAGTTGAAAGACTTGCTGGCCTTTATTGGTGCTGCCAAAGCAGAGCTGGTTGGTATGCAACCCAAGTCTCTGTCTCACCGCGATATTCCTGATGCGGGTGAACAGCTTGATGCAATCGTGGCAGCCACCGAAGATGCAGCGTCCACTATTATGGACGCGGCTGACAGTGTGATGGAAATTGCAGGTGAAGTTGAAAACGAACAGGCGGAACGCCTTGAAGCCGTTTCAACAGAACTGTTTCAAGCGTCCAGCTTTCAGGACTTGACCGGACAACGGATTACCAAGGTAACGCGTACTCTTAACCACCTTGAAGAACGTCTGGCTGCACTCGCCGAAGCGATTGGTGATGATTATGTTGCACCTCCTGGAGACGATATAGAAACAGATGACGAGGGCGTTGCCGTAAATGACACCGACCTTCTGCATGGCCCACAGCTTGAGGGTGAAGGTAATAGCCAGGATGAGATTGACGCTATTCTGGCGGCTTTTGATTAAGTCGGTTAACTAACGCGAATGTCACCATGTATATTGAGGAACAACAGACACGTAAGGTATTTGGTAGCGACAGCACAATGGGTTTGTTTGTCGCTCTGTACCTCATTCTGCTTGCGTTCTTCATAATCCTTACATCCGTATCCAGACAGTCCGCGATGCGGGCGTCTGAGGCGTTGGAGAGCGTAAACACCACATTTAAAGAGCTGACACCCGCCCGCAACGGTGAGAGCCAGAATGCGGTTCAAAGTGCTGCATCTGACCCCGTATTGATTGATATACAACGTGCCTTTACCAGTGCCTTCAATGTACAGGGACAGTTTGCGGTTGCCGGCGGCAATATTTATCAGGTGTTGATGCCCGTTGACTATTTGTTCGAGCCGGGTTCGTTTCGGGTGCGCCCTTCGGTGCACCCTGCACTTGAAGAACTGTTGATGGTTTTGCAGCAAGCACCCACACAAGGCAGGCAAGAATTGGCATTGTTGTTTGGTCGCGGTCAGGAAGGGCAGGTAGATAGAGAGCTTACTCGGACACAGCAGATAGCCATTCGCCGCGCTGGTTCTTTCGGGCGGTTCATGGAAGAGCGCGGTTTTAGCAACTTTTCCGCTGGCTTTGCTGATATCGGCACTGAAGAGATAATGTTGGTGTTCCGTAACGCTGCTTATCGGGAAACGCTATGAGTAAAAGCTCAACAACCTCAAAGCCGGAGCTGGCTAACAACGCTGGCTGGATGCTAACGTTTGCGGACCTTCTGTCTTTGTTGCTGACTTTTTTCGTGCTCGTGTTCTCCATGAGTACACTCAATGTACAAAGCTGGATGGAAGTGGTCGACACCATGCGTGACCAGTTCAACCCTAATTACAGCGCCATCACCCAGCAAAGTTTTGAAAATACCGAGGCTGTTGCCCGCACGGCACCTCGTGGATTGAATCTGAACTATCTCAGGGCTTTGATTGAACGCGATATTGCGCAATACGAAGGCTTAAACAGAGCGCAGGTTCGACAGGAAGCCGACAGAATAATCATATCTGTTCCAGCGAGTAGCTGGTTTCAAAACAAATCCGGGCATTTTAGAGACGGAGGGCCGCGCGCAATAACAAGGCTTGCCGGTTCTTTGCTGCAAATCCGGAACAGGCTTTTAATTGCCGGCCATACAAATGACCTTCCGGTTGAAAATGGTGAGTTCAGGTCAAACTGGGAGCTGTCCCTTACACGGGCACAATTGGTCGCAGGGGTGCTTGTTGATGCTGGTTACCTTCAGCCAATCACGGTTGTTGGCCATGGTGACAGCAAGTTTAGCGCAAGTGATGACGGACGTGTGACTATTGATCGTCTTGACGGACAGGAAAGAATTGACTTTGTATTGTTGGATGAACGACGCTCCAACGGAGTATTAGATGTCTTTTAAGCGCACAGTTCGGCAGCTTATTCCTGCTTTAATGGTCACAACAGCAGTTGTTGTTGGAACCGGTGCTGTTTTTGTGTCTGCGGTTGAGGCGCAAAATCAGGCATCATTGCGGTTGCAGGGGGCTACCCAGGCAAACTACAGCCGGATAGTCCTCAATTTGCCAGACAATGTGAGCTACTCCATTTCTGAAAACAGTCGGCTTTTGACATTGGAGCTAGACGGACAGTTCTCAATTGATGCAGCAGAGTTTCGCGGCACCAGCCTTCAACGAGTGGGTAATGTCGTTGTCCGGCAGCTTGGGGGCCGTACCCGATTGATTTTTGATGTGCTGCCGGGCGTTACGCACAGGGACTTCCGCTCCGGCGGATATGTTATCCTTGATGTTTATGGCGGTGACTTGTCCGCAACAATCAGGAACAGGGCGGGGCGCGTTGCCACCACAACAGAGCCAAACCCGACAGATACTGCTGATGCCGATGATGGTGGTAATGGGGCTGCCCAGCCACCGGAGGCGACACCGGAAACCGATGGCGAAGCAAACCTGCCCGCTGAAACCGACGATGCGCCTGACACAAGCCAGAATGATAGTGCACAGCAAGGAATCCCTGCAGGTGACACGCCGGTAGATAGTACCGCTGATACGCTGGCGGACAACGCTTCCAACACAACCGATACACCGCTCAACAGCTTATCGAACACAGATGATGATGAAGAGCCGATGGTTGATGGCGTTGCTGAGAGTGGTCCGCGTGATTTGAATAACGCGCCAAGTTCGTTCGGCGATGTGGATGTTGACCCAACCTTGCGAGAGCGGGTTAGCGCGATTGAAATCGGTAACATGGAGCAGGCAGCTGACGCCGCAACGACTGTTTCTGTTCGCACGGAATCGTTAGAAGAGGGCGTGAAGCTCAGCTTTAACATGCCGGACGAAGCCGCTGTCGCAGTATTTGAGCGTGGTGGCTCGCTTTGGACTGTCATCGATAAGCCATTTTCTCTTGACCCTACTGGTTTAAGGGATGGAGGTAATGAAGTTTCCCGCCGTATTCGGCGTTTGGAACAGCTCGTGCATCGTGACGCGCTCATCCTTCGGATGAATATTCGCGCTAACCAAAATTTTGTTGTAGAGCGTGAAGAAACCACCTGGCATGTGTATCTAAAAGACACGCCAGCCAAACCGCGCTTTCCATTGCGCCCCACCCGCCGTGATGATGAAGCCCAAGGGCAGCAAATATTTGTTCAAGCTTCTGACTTGGGCCGAAAGGTTGAATTTGAAGACCCTGATATCGGGGATTTGCTGGTGGTATTGCCGGTGCTGCGCCAAAGCACTGGTGTCGCTCAGAAATACAGTTATGCGGCGGCTGAACTTCTTGAAACATCACAAGGTATTGCTATCAGCCCGCTTTCAGACGGTGTGTTGATTGATCGTTTCAGGGATGGTGTTGCCATTCGCTCTGCCGGTAACAGCCTTCTTTCAGCTTCACGTCTTTCCCGATCAACCGGCATTGGCAATGATGCCCAAACCGGCTTCGCCCGGCTTGTGGACTTTGAAGCGTGGCGCATTGGCCAGCCTTGGGAGTATCGCAAAAACAAAAGCAGACTGCTGTACGAGCTGTCGCTGTCTACGCTAGAAAATGCGAATGCGGTTCGATGGAAACTGGCACGCTACTATCTTGCTCATGGTAGGGGGGCTGAAGCCCTCGGTATGCTTGAAGTTATGAAGCTGCATGACGAACTCCTTGAACAGAACGGTGAGTTTAAAGCTGTTCGTGGCGTCGCAAACTTTAAGCAGGGCAGGCTGGACGAGGCTGCTGCTGATCTATCCGCTCCTGAACTTTCATCAGAACAGGACGCGGAACTTTGGCGTGCCATGGTTGCCGAAGCCCGAGGGCTGAATGACGATGCCCTTGAATATTATCGTCGTGGCAAGGACGTGATGGGTACTTATGACGAAGCGGACCGGGCTGAACTGCAGCTTGCCGTTGTTCGAGCAGCGATTGATACCGGCGATTTGGAGTTGGCACAGCAAGAACTGGATCTGATGAACGGGCTAACACTGACGGAAGCGCAACTGTCGGAGACTGTTTATCAAAGTGCCCGTATTGCCGAGGTTCAAGGCCAAAATGATACCGCGCAAACGCAGTTTGATGACCTGACTGAATCGCCGGTTCGCTGGATAGCTGCTCGTGCTCGATACTCCAGAACACTCTTTAATCTCAACAATGGTGATATTTCTGCTGAAACTGCAATTGATCAACTGGAGCGGCTTCGTTACGCATGGCGAGGAGACAGGTTCGAAAGCACGCTGTTGGATGATCTGGCTGATCTCTATTTTGAAACCAATCAGTATGAAACTGGTCTGGAAACCTTAAGGCAGGGTGTTTCTTACTACCCGGACCTAGCCCGTGAAAAACGCATGTCGCTGAAGATGGGCCGTGTGTTCCGTTCGCTCTTCCTTGACGGCATGGCAGAGGAAATGACGCCAATTGCCGCGATCAGTCTTTATTATAAGTTCCGGGAGCTAACGCCGCTTGGTGCGGAAGGCGACTTAATGATTAGACGGCTGGCTGATCGGCTTGTGTCTGTTGACCTTCTGGACCGGGCTGCGGACCTGCTGGATTATCAAGTAAAAGCAAGAACCGAAGGCGCCGCACGGGCACAGATTGCCGCAAACCTCGCTAAAATTCATATTTTGAATCGTCAACCAGATGCTGCACTTGAAATATTGCGTGCAACGCGTGAGCCCCGTTTGCCGCAGGATATTTTAAGCAATCGCCGCCATGTTGAAGCCAGAGCACTTGTTGAAATGGGGCGTTATGAAGAAGCCGAAGTGCTTCTTGAGGAAGACCGCAGTGCGGATGCTGAGGTGCTTCGAGCGGATATATTCTGGGGCAGCAAAAACTGGACTCAGCTCGTTCCGACAATTCGTCGGTTGCTTGGGGATGGTTGGCGCCGCAATGAATCGTTGACGGAGCTGCAAAGGCTAAACCTGATACGCCTGTCAATTGCGATGACCTTTACCGAAGACAGGGCAGGGCTGATTGAAGCCCGCCGTCGCTATAGCAATCAAATGCGTGATGGAGGTTTTGCCATTGCGTTTGAATTGCTGACCAATGACAGAGAACTCAGTGGTCGTGAGCTTGGTGCTATTGCAACCGAGATCGCGAGCGTTGAGAAATTCCAATCCTTCCTGCGCGATTATCGAGACGACTTTAGTGGTCGTTAACACTTTTGGTGTACCAGTAACGTATCTGTCATCGTGTTGATATTGTGTTGTTTTACATAAGCAAAACAATCCTCATCGTTAAGATGACCTTACGGGGTGAGTCTGTTAATGCCTTGAAAAGTATTGTAAAAAACCAATCATGAAGGGCTCACCAACTCGTGATTGGCATATCATTTTTCAAAACCCGGTTCGAGGGTAATATATGCAGCAGACGGATCAACCCGTTCTCCCCATTCGTGTATTTGGGGGCAAATTGATGGGGCCGGTGTCTCATCAGCCGTAAGGCAGGGAAAATCGAATAGAAGGACTGATGTTATGAAATTCAATCGTGTTGCTAAAACTGCTGTAGCTACGACTGGTGCTGTTGCTTTCGCAATGACAATGGTTTCTGGTGCCGCTGTTGCTCAAGCTAAAAAAGAAAAGTGCTACGGCATTGTTGCTAAAGGCATGAACGACTGTGCAACTTCTACACACAGCTGTGCTGGCCAAGCTAAAGTAGACAACCACGGCGAAGAGTGGATCTACGTTGCAAAAGGTCTTTGCGATCGTATCGCTGGTGGTTCTACGAGCCCTAAAAAAGCCTAACTAATTTGAACCCCGGACGCCTAAAATGACAATTGATCGATCATTCAATGCCGCCGGGGTTCATCCTCCCATGGGGGTGGGGCTTAAGGCCCAGCATTATCAAGAAGCTCTTTCTGGCCAGCATCCGCTGGCTTTCTTCGAGGTACATGCAGAAAACTACATGATGCAGGGGGGTAACCACCTGCGTTTTCTGGAAGCCATCGGAGAAAAGTTTCCTTTGTCGGTACACGGCGTTGGTATGTCCCTTGGGTCGGAAGAGGGCCTTAACGCAGAGCACCTTTCCAAGTTCAAGAAGATTGTTGACCGCTTTGACCCAACGCTTGTGTCTGAACATTTGGCATGGTCAGTTCAAGGCGGGAACTATCTGAACGATTTGTTGCCCTTACCACTGAATAAAATCACACTGGATGTGGTGGCGGACAATATCAAGCTGATGCAGGATACGATAGGTAGGCGGATACTGGTTGAAAATCCATCCACCTATGTGTCTTTCAATGCCACTGATATCCCAGAACCCGAATACCTTAACCTGCTGGCGGAAACCACGGGATGCGGTATTTTGCTCGACGTAAATAACGTTTATGTATCCGGGAGAAATCACGGTTTCAGCGTAACAGAATATGTTGACGCTATTGATGGTGATCAGGTTGGTGAAATACACCTTGCCGGACACACTGTTAAAGAGATCGAAGGCGTTGAGCTTCGCCTTGATGATCATGGCAGTCCTGTCATAGATGATGTTTGGGACTTGTATGGCTACACTTTGGGCAAAATTGGTGCCCGTCCCACTTTGATGGAGTGGGATACGGATATTCCAGAATTTTCTGTGCTTATTGAGCAAGTGGAAAAGGCTATTGCCGTTGCGCAAGCCGCGCTTCCTAACGAGGAGGCGTATAATGGAGCGGCATGATCTTGGAAAGTTTCAGGCCAAGATGAAAGCGGCCATCCTGTCTGGCGAGCCAAGTGAAGACCTGATCGCCGAGCTAACACAGACCAAGGGTTTAACGGCTGAAAAGCGACTGCAAATTCATCAAAACAACTTTCGCGAAACGCTTTCCAGCAGTCTCGCGGGTATTTTTCCAGCGCTGGAGGCTTTTGTCGGAACAGCGTTTGTGCGCGGGGCCCTAGGGGAGTTTTGTATTAACAACCCACCTGTGGAAGCTGCTTTGAGTGGATACGGTGCAGAGTTTGCGGAATTTCTGGCCAATCACCCGGCAGGTGAGCAAGTCCCTTATGCGTCAGATATTGTCCGTCTTGAATGGGCGATCCATGAATTGCAGCTGGTTGATGAAGTGCATGGTGACGCGGTTTCAACTGGTGCGTGGAAAATTAGCTCTAATGTGCGTGTTATCAAAAGTGAATTTCCGCTTTTGACGCTTTGGAGCGTTGCGAATGGGCAATTGCCGCCAGAGGCGGTTTCTCTAGACCAGGGCGGCCAAACGTTCGCAGTCTTACTATCACGGGGTGAAGTAAACTTGTTGGTCTTAACAAGTGAGGAAAGCAGGTTGGCTGAGGCTGTCAGGGATGACCAGCAAGATGCTGAAATCACGGAATTTGATGCGCAAATTATAAAGTCGCTTCAAGAAAAGAACATAATCTTGCCAGCGTAATTTTCGGGGGAAAAGCTGGTACAATTTTATCAAAAGGGGTCAATCATGAACTTTGTTCAGACGATCAGGAATATTTATGAAAAACTAAGTGGTTTGGTAACGATGCCAGATCTAACACTATTGTGGCTGCGCTTTTGGGTCGCTGGTATTTTTTACAAATCAGGCCGGACCAAAGCTGGTGAAGGCTATCTTGAGCTGAACAGCTTTACGCCTGATCTATTCGAGTATGAGCACCCGGTACCGGGGCTAGAAGCTGAAACTGCCGCTCAACTCGCTCTGTACGGCGAAACATTTTTGCCACTGATGCTAATTTTCGGCTTGGCATCACGCTTTGCTGCTGTCGGCCTTCTGGTGATGACTGCCGTTATCCAATTGGTTATGCCGCAGCTGTGGGCGGACCATATTGTGTGGGTTGCTGCGCTGGCTGCAATTACTTTGATGGGGCCGGGTAAAATCTCTCTCGACTCCGTTATCGGGCCGCGATTGAAGTAAAACTCAGGAATTTAGAAAGCCGTAATCTGTTCGATTGCGGCTTTTTATTTCTTTATTGATAAAATCTGCTAATAAATATGCAGATGTTGGATAATTAGTTTCGTAAAAGGCTGTAAATGGACGATATTGATCGTAAAATTCTAGGGTTGTTGCAAAAAGATGCGACACTTTCGACGGCGGAAGTTGCTGAAATGGTGGGGCTTTCGACCACGCCCTGTTGGCGACGTATTCAGATTTTGGAGCAGGAAGGATATATCACCAGACGCGTTGCGCTGGTTGACCGCAATAAGGTTAATGTTCCGCTGGACGTTTTTGTTGCGATCCGCACCAACGAACATAATTTTGATTGGCTAGACCAGTTCGCCCGCATTGTTTGCGAGTTTCCCGAGGTTGTTGAGCTATACCGAATGAGCGGTGAGATCGATTATTTGATGCGGGTCGTTGTTCCTGATATGGCTGCGTATGATACTTTCTACAAGCAGTTGATCAAAAAGGTTCAACTAACTGATGTTAGCTCTTCGTTTGCGATGGAGCGGATCAAATATACAACTGCGCTACCACTTGATTACGCGAGCGAAAACGGTCGCCAACGACGTAGACGGAGCTAGGAATATGGACGGGGGAACGACTGCCCTTCAAACCAAAACCGAAATTAGGCTGGCGGACTATAAACCGCCGGCCTTTTTCGTGGACAACGTGCATCTTACGTTTGATATCGGTCAGGACACGGTTTTGGTAACTGCTGTTGGTCAGTACCGCAGGAACAAAGACATGGAAGTAGCTGACCTCATTTTGGATGGCGGGCCTTATATGGCACTTAAAAGTGTTGCTTTGGACGGACATCCACTGCCTGAAGCGGACTATAGGCTTACAAGCGATAGTCTAACTGTTGCCTCGGTCCCAGATGAGTTTTCACTGATTGTTGTTACAGAGTTAAAGCCCGCTGAAAATACCAGGTTGGAAGGCTTGTATGCCTCTGGGGGGAACCTTTGTACCCAGTGTGAAGCAGAAGGCTTTCGCCATATCACCTATTATATTGATCGCCCTGACGTTCTTGCCGTTTATGACGTGAGAATTGAAGCCGATAAAGCGAGATATCCGGTTCTGCTGTCTAACGGGGACAAAGTAGGAAGTGGCGATCTTGAGGGAGGCCGTCATTATGCTGAGTGGGGAGACCCCTTCCCAAAGCCCTGTTATTTGTTTGCTCTTGTTGCAGGTGATCTAGCTGTCGTCAGCGACACTTATGTAACCAAAAGCAATCGCAAGGTTGATTTGAATATCTATGTTCGAGAGCCGGACATTGATAAATGTGATCATGCCATGCAGTCGCTAAAGCGGTCGATGAAGTGGGATGAGGATGTATTCGGGCTGGAATATGATCTGTCCGTCTATAATATTGTTGCTGTCTCGGACTTCAATATGGGGGCCATGGAAAATAAAGGCCTCAATATTTTCAACACAAAATATGTCCTCGCAAGCCCGGAAACTGCGACAGATAGTGATTTTGATCATGTTGAAGGTGTTATTGGTCACGAGTATTTCCATAATTGGACTGGCAACCGGGTTACCTGTAGGGATTGGTTCCAACTAAGCCTTAAGGAGGGGCTGACCGTCTATCGGGATCAGGAGTTTTCCAGTGATATGGGTTCCCGGGCGGTGAAGCGCATCGAAGATGTTCGCGCACTTAGGATGCTTCAATTCCCTGAAGACGCTGGACCGCTTGCTCATCCGGTGCGCCCCGAAAGCTACATAGAAATCAATAACTTTTACACGACAACCATCTATAATAAGGGCGCAGAAGTCATACGGATGATGGCGCGAATTCTAGTTGAGCAGAACTTTCGAAAAGGTGTGGGGCATTACCTAAGTACTTTTGATGGTCAAGCTGCCACATGTGAAGACTTTGTTGTCAGCATGGAGCAAATCAGTGGCATTGACCTTCAGCAGTTTCGCTTGTGGTATTCGCAAGCGGGCACGCCAAAACTGGAGGTGAAGCGCCACTATGAGGACGGTCAAATGACGTTGAGCGTCCAGCAGAGTCTTGCACCGACACCGGGGCAAGACGAGAAGCTGCCAATGCACATTCCATTAGTGATCGATTGGTACGATAAAGAGGGAGAGCCAATCGAGGTAGGTGGCCCGGGAGAAATTTCAGCTGATGGTCGCTTGTTGCATGTCACCCAAGACAAGCAGGAATTCGTTTTTACCGATTGCCCGGAAAACGCAATTCCCAGCTTGCATCGCGGTTTTTGCTCTCCTGTTATTCTGAGTTCCGACCTGAGTAACCTTGAAAAAAACATCTTGTTTGCGAAGGACACAGACCCGTATGTGCGATGGCAGGCAGGGCAGGAACTGTTGACAGAGTATCTACTTGGAGAGGTGAGGGTTGAGTCCGCCTGTCGTGAGCGTCAAGCAGAGGAGTTGGGCAACCTCAGCGCCGCTATCGGAAAAATTCTTAAAGATGACACCCTTGACCCAGCGTTTGCTGCCGAGCTTGTCTCTATACCCAGTGAAGTAACACTCGGGCAGCAGCAGGAGGTTTTGACCCCTGAAGCGCTTTATGAAACGCGGGTAAATACCATGGGCCACCTGGCAGAATCCCATTGGGATTCGCTGTTGGAGCGAATATGTCAACTAGCCCCCTTGTCAGTTGGGGTAGGAAGTGAAGTGGCTGCCAACCGAAAGTTGCGCAACACGCTCTTGGGTTTTGCTTCTTATGCACCGAAGGGCGAGACAACATTGGTGCCGTTGGTTACCGAACTGTTTGCCTCTGCCAGTAATATGACAGACCAGTTTGCGGCTTTAAGTATTATGTGTCATCGAGGGTGGAAATGCACGGAAGATGCCCTTGAGCAATTCTATTCGCTTTGGAAAGAAGACGACCTTGTCATAGACAAATGGTTTGCTGTGCAGGCTCAGAGCCCATTTTATGACGCAGTCGACGGCATTAGTAAACTGATGGAGCATGAAGCCTTCTCATTGAGCAACCCCAATAGACTGAGGTCTGTGGTTTCAATGTTTGCTATGGCTAACCAACTCAATTTTCACGAAAAAAGTGGTCAGGGATACAGACTGTTAAGTGATGTTGTCAGCCGTGTTGACAAGATAAACCCACAAACAGCTGCTCGGATGGTAGCCCCGTTAGGGCGTTGGGCACGGCTTGACGAGGGCAGACGGAAACAAATGTTGGCAGCGTTAGAGCGGTTAGTGTTAGCAGATGGCATTAGCGACGATGTTAGAGAGCTAGCGGAAAAATCGCTACTCTAGCTTGCGAATCACTTAATGTACTAATGATGATAATGTCATTAAGGCGTTATTATTTAGATTTTGGACATGGCTCGGCCATTCAAAAAATAGCAGTTGCGGTCAATGAATCGTCAATATTGCGAATTTTCTATGGTAGCCGTTGGTCTAGCAGTGATTTGAACGAACAATATACTAGAGATAGCAAACGTTACAGCCTATACTGTTATCTCAACTTTTTTGGAGAACGTGACATGATTAACGGGCCAGATCCCATTGATGTTCATGTTGGGCAACGCGTAAGAGCAAGGCGTAAGATGCTTGGCCTTTCGCAAACGCAGCTTGGACAGGAATTGGGGGTCACATTCCAGCAAGTACAAAAGTATGAGCGCGGGACAAACCGTATAGGTTCAAGTAGACTATTTCGCATGTCGACGACATTAGATGTTCCTGTCGCCTATTTCTTTGAAGGCGCCGAAACAAAAATGCCTGGTTATCAGGAACAGGCAGATGCGCTTGACGGGAATATTCTGGAGAGCGAAGAAACACGTGAACTCGTTGATGCCTATTACCGGATTTCTGATCCTAGGATCAGAAAGAAAGTTCTGGGCCTTGCCAGGCTATTGTCAGCAGGCGTAGATGAATACGGTATGTAAGATACTGAATATACTATAAAAAAACCCCCATCATATTGATGGGGGTTTTTTATATCTAGCAAAGCACTAAGCCGAAGACTTAGTCTTCTTTTTCTTTTTCGATTGCCGCCTGGCTACATACACAAGCCCTGGCGCAAGAAGCAATAGGCTGGATGGCTCAGGTACCGTCGTCAATCTCAGCACTGCGGTATCCACGCTTGTCAAAATAAAATCGCCCGGCAAGAACAGGTTTCCACCGGTAACGAAATTGACAAATCGATCATTGCCGAGATTACCGTCGTAGCGAACGGTAAGTTGAACATTATAATTGGTTCTAGCCTCGGTCAGTAGAGTGTTTTCACCCGATTGGACCAACAGCCTGTCGCCTGTGCCAAGTACAACATTGTTCCCATCTGGCCCAAGTAGAATCCAGGACAGTTCGAATGCTCCAGTATCAACCAACTGACAGAACAGTTGATCCTGGAACTCAGAGGCGCATCCATCGAGGGTGAAGTCACTTCCAAGCGGTTGTGGCTCATAAATACCTGCTTCCGCGGCGAGTGTTGGTGCAGGCTCCGGCGTTGCCGAGGTTGGCGGAGATGTCGGGGCAGGGGTTGGCTCCACACTTGTCGGTGGCGCTGATGTTGGCGCTGCAGTGTCAGGTGGTGATGTCGGCGCTGATGTTGGCGCTGCCGTATCAGGCGGTGATGTTGGGGCTGAAGTTGGTTCAGCCGTATCAGGTGGTGATGTTGGGGCCGAAGTTGGTTCAGCCGTATCAGGTGGTGATGTTGGGGCTGAAGTTGGTTCAGCCGTATCAGGTGGTGATGTTGGGGCTGAAGTTGGTTCAGCCGTATCAGGTGGTGACGTCGGCGCAGATGTCGGCGCTGCCGTATCAGGTGGTGACGTCGGCTCCGGTGATGGCGCCGGTGTTTCATTCGGTGCGCCAAGCCTGTCCGGCTCTTCAGGAGTGGGAGCAGCAGTTGGTTCGGCTGATGGCTCCGGTGTTGGCGCAGATGTCGGCGCAGGCGTGCCTGTAACAACAGGGCCGTCGTCAGGGTCAGATGTGACAACATCTACCACCGGGGTTGCAGAGACTGCTTCTGGTGTTGGTAAGCCACCGCTGTTGTCGGCAAATACGGTAACAGGGTCCACAATCGGCACATTCAGGCTTTGGATTACATCTGCTGCAATGTTTTCGCCAGCAGCAGGCGCGACCCGATTGATAAATTGAGCAACTTCTTCCGCAAGTTGCTGCTCAATATCGTCGGCGGGCTCAGGATATACAATAACAGCTGTAACGTATGTGTCCTGGCCACCAAGTTGCCTAAAGTTAATCCGCAGAGTGCCGTCTACAACTTCGGCCCTTGTAACCAGAATATGGCCGGTTGATGAAGGGGCGTTACCACCTCCAAATGCTTGTGCGAATGGTGCCACATCTGGAACAAGACTGGATGCCGAACTAGTTAAAGCTTCATAGGATGCTTGAGTTACAACTGCATCAATACCCTCTGTGCTGGAAACAAGGCCGCCATTGGCCGCAGCATGCAGAGAATATGTAGGTTCGTTGTCATTAAGTGTGATTTCTGACGGATCAATGCTGCCACCATCTGATAGACGACCCACACCATCACGAGACAGCTTCATAACAGGCACAAGATCATCGGTTGCCCGTGCATCCACCATGTTAACCTTTGCACCATTCCGCTTCAGGTCCACGCCGAAGGGATAAAGAGGTGTTTGGCCATTCGGACGTGGGGCAGTCAGAATTACCACCCGGTAACGGCCATTAGGAAGGCCATTTGCAACGAACTGTTCGATGTTGCGAACGCCCTTGGACATGATGGAAGGGCCGCCCTGCGACGCCTCGGATTGCATGTTTTCGCCGGTCAGCATCTTGCTGTCTGACGAAACACGAATGAAATCTGTGTATGGCTTGTCTTCCTTGGGGCCAAGGTCCCAACCAATTGCATCGTCGGTCAACTCAAAACTTGGGTCGAGCACAAATGGCGCCATGAAGGCAGTCCAGTGTGTGCGTGCTCCAGCTTCAATAATTAAATTGGCTGCATCAGAAATGGTCGCCAGGTCATAATCACCTGCGGCAGCTTCAATGCGCGCAAGCAGGGCATCCATGCGCTCCTTTAGAATTTCACTGTCGCCCATTGCTTGGTTAAGGTATGATTGGACAACTTGGAAACCCCATTCATCAACAGCCAGCGCGCCTTCAACAGCTTCATCAAGTGTAACTGTTGGGAAGGTTTCAATTCGAGCTTCCACAGGCGCACGGATTAGTTCCGCACTTCTGGTGCCTGTAAGATAAAAATCTGCATCGCTATCACCATCGCCTCCGTCATTTGACAGGCTGGGCCGCGCAATTTGAAGTCGGCGTATACCTGGAATGTCCACAGGTGGTGGAGTGCTCATCCGGTATGTTGAGGGTGGAGGAAGTAATCCGTTATTCAAAACTGGCGGCAATGTATCGTCAAGAATGACCAGCTTTGTAGGTTGGCGTTCCATCACACCGTAAAGTAGCGTTCCCGTAGCCACAGCGGTACCGGTCAACAAAGTTGAAATGATCAGAGTTTTATTGCTAGTAGCCATTTAGGTGCCGACCTTATCTGGTTTTGTACAACTCAATTAGTAACATCAGTGTTTCGAACATACCTGATGCAATTTCACTCGACCCCTAATATAAGTCGTTTTATGCCTGAAATATATATAATAATCAAGAATTTCCGGTATGTTGCAGCGCTCTTGATATGCAAATTTAACAACTACTCTCCCATAATAGACTGAGACCCTAAATAAAATGTTACCTGCTACACCATTTGATGACTTCATTAACCTTCTGGTACAATTGCGGAATGCAGAAGACGAACAGTTGCCTGCCAGTTTCCTTGTTTCGCAGGCAGGTGATAGTGCCAATCTCGATAATTTGGCCGATTGGATGACATATGGCGATGGTGGTAGTGCCAGTTCGAGTTCCGGCGAAAATCACATATGCCTTTTTGTGAGCAACTATGATCACGCTGAAAACCCTGAACTGGCAAATGGCTTTGCCGAACGTGCCGGTAAAGGGAAAACTTTGCTGAACGAAGCCTGCAAAGACAGAGGGGTAGGGCTTAGAGTGCTTGAGATGGCACCAACCGTCCCGCATGATGTGATGGCAGATTGGCTGGAGAGGGATTGTATGGCTGCTTGCGCCTTTGGCATGGAAGCAGCCGCGGCAGGCGGAACGATATTGGGCGTGACCGCACTGGCTGGTGGGTCTGAAAAAATAGTAGATAATTTTGTACACTCGCTTGAGCGAACTTCAGATGCAAACGGCCTCTCAAGTGATGTCAGACAGATTGATCGCGAAAATGGCCTGGAGATTCTCCACTGCCTTAGAGAAAGAGGCGGGCGTGAAATTGCTGCGATGGTGGGAGCCATTACAGCGGCCCGCAGTAGCCGGTTGCCAATTGTCATAGAAGGCGATGCGGCAGTTGCCGCATTGTATGCGCTATGGTTGATTGACCCCCGTAGCATTAATCATGTCCAAATTGCCACTCAAGTCTCAGCCCAGTTTGCTACTGTTATGAAGACGGTCGGCAAAACCCCCATCATTGGTTTTGAAAACAATTTTGAACCGGGGTGCGGGCTGGCGATTGCAATGTCCGCTCTCAAAACCTTGGCCTCAACAAAGCAATAAGCTTACAGTGGTTTATTAAATCAATGACTTGCGTTGCCAAGCCTGCACATCTAGTGTGCAACAGCACGTTTTGGGTGACCAACTTTGTTGGTTGCTGTTTCGGGGGGAGCTAGCGCGACGTCGGCAAAGCTGACGCTGAAGCATCGAAGGGGCGTTTATGGCGCGTATTTTTCGCCATCATGTTTCACCTGTTAAACTGACCCTCGCTGCGGTTGATGTGGTTCTGATTGGTTTATGCGCCTTCCTTGCAGAATGGCAGCGTCTCGTTTGGCTTGGAATAGAGTTAGAACCTTCGCTAGTAGGGGTTGTTGCAAAGCTGGTCATTCCAGTTGTTACGTTTCCTATCCTATTAGGATTTGGTGCCTATCAATCCGATGCAATGGGTGACCTTCGGGTTTTTGCATTCAGGATGGTGTTGGCATGTTTCGTCAGCATTCTCGTGCTTGCGGCGATTGCTTATTTGCTGCCGGTTATTCCCCTGTGGCGCTCAATACTGGTCCTGTCATTCGCCTGCATTGGCGTTGCTCTTATGTTGTCGCATGCCCTATTCACTCTCTTTGCGGAAAATAGTTTTCTTGGTCGGCGGGTCATAATTTTGGGGGCGGGTGAGGGTGCCAGAGCAGTTCGCGATGAAGCGCTTGAAACACCTGATGCGGCTCTTAAGATAGTTGATATTATTGCCGTTCCCGGGCAGGAAGCCGTGCTCGAAGAAGCTAAAAGCTTAAAGGATATGAGGCAGCTATCAGAACTTGCGTCCGAGTTAGACGCTGAACTTATTGTTATCGGTGATAAATTTGAGGACTTGCCGCTTCCTATTGATGCCCTTATTGCCTGTAAACTTTCCGGCATTCAGATCATGGACCGATTGACCTTTTTTGAAGAGGTCCGAGGGTATGTTGATTTGCAATCCGTGAAAGCGGACTGGATTATATTTGCAGAAGGGTTCAAAGGTGGGTCTATCTTTGAACGTGCTCTCAAGAGAACTATGGATGTGATCATCAGCCTGGTTTTTCTCGTTGTTACAGCGCCACTTTTCCTTATGTCAGCGTTAGCTGTGAAACTAAGCAGCAAAGGGCCGATTCTCTATAAACAGCAACGGGTTGGTTTGAATGGAAAGGTGTTTGAGGTTTTAAAATTCCGAAGTATGCGTGTTGACGCCGAAGAAGCCGGAAAACCCCAGTTTGCCGCTGAGAAAGACCCACGTGTAACGGCAGTAGGTCGTATACTTAGGCGATCACGCGCTGATGAAATTCCTCAAGCAATCAATGTCCTTAGAGGGGACATGAGTTTTGTAGGCCCGAGACCGGAGCGTCCTTATTTTGTAGATCAGTTAAGTAAACAGCTATCTTTCTACAACGAGCGGCACTGTTTGAAGCCGGGAATAACGGGTTGGGCGCAGATACGCTACCCTTACGGAGCTTCGTTTGAAGACAGTCGCCGCAAACTTGAATATGACCTATATTATGTAAAGAACTATTCGCTGTTTCTGGATTTGCTAATAATCCTACAGACCTTGAGAGTTATCATTTTGCCGCATGGAGTGCGTTAAGCCAATGAAAAGCAGTTTATCTGAGTTACATAAATATCTTCGGCATCTGCTTCTATTTCTTGTGATTTCTCTACCGCTTGCTGCGCAAGACGGGGCGGTAGAGCAAGCACGCCAACATATTAGCGCAAAAGAGTATGAAGCGGCTCTTGCTGTACTTTCACAGGCTCATGAAAATGGTTTGGCCACGGCTGAAAGTTATCGCCTTCTTGCGGATACATATCTGAACTTAGGCAGTGGTATCCCCGCCGAAGCAGCTATTGACCGAGCAAGGCAACTTGGGGCTGATTTTGCTTCGACTGCCGTACCATTTGCTAAGAGCCTTTTGATTCAAGGGCAGTTTGATCGGGCGCTCGCAACTTTGCGCGGCGTGAATGTACCCGAGTCTGATCGCGGCGATGCTCTTATAATCAATGGTGATGCTCAGTTTGCCCGCCGAAACTATGAGGAGGCACGTCGGTACTATGAGACCGCCATGGCCGAGTATCCAAACGATTTTCAGGCGTATTTGGGGCTGTCCAGATTGGCGCTGCGGGAAGAAATGCTGGACGAGGCAAAGCGATATGCTGACGAGGCATATGTACGCTCAAGCGACAATACCATGGTTCAGTATACCCGTGGGCTGCTTGCCAGATACGAGGGTGACAGTGCTCTGGCAGAACAGTATTTCGAAGATGCAATTCGTTTGTACCCCGGCAACATGATGGCCAATTTGGAGCTGGCAGGTATTCGTATTAACCAGCAAAGATACGAAGAAGCAGAACAAAATCTTGATCGTGTTTATGCTGAGGCTCCGAAAAATCCTATGGCCCTCTATTTATCGGGAGTTATTCTTGCGAGCCGGGGGGAGTATGACGAGGCGGAGGCACTGCTGAACCGCGCGCGTGTTGTTACAGAAAATTACCTGCCTGCGCTTTATGTTCGTGGCCTTGTTGCCTACCAGCTTGAAAATAACCGCATCGCAATTGAGCTTCTGAAAAAGGTGTTGCAAGCTAGACCATCCAACCGAACGGCTAGGCTGGCTCTGGCAGGTGCACACCTGAGGCTTCAGCAACCCACGGCGGCCTATGATGTACTGTTGCCCTTGATAAATCAGGGGCAGGATGACGCCGGCGTACTCGCCATGGCGGCAGCGATATTAATCGCCCAGGGCGAAACAGAGCGTGGGCGCGCGATGTATGAACGTGTGGCTGAACTTGCTGGCGTATCGGGTGTGGACGTTGTTGATGACCTTGTTTCCAAAGTGGCGCTTGCTCAGTTTGTTGCGGGTGACTCAGAAAATGCCCTAAATACCTTGTCCCTCGCGACTTCCAGCCAGGAAGCGCAAATTCGTGACCTGGGTGTAATGGGCAGTATGCAGTTGCGTACGCGGGATTTAGACGGTGCACAAATTACAATCGATAAGATTTTGGAGATCGCCCCACAACGTGCCCTTGGGTACAATATGCGGGGCACACTTGAATTTCAGCAGCAGCAATTTGAACGATCGATCGAATCATACACACAAGCGCTGACGCTAAAACCAGATTATTACACAGCGCTCCGCAACCGGGCACTTGCATCAATGAGGCTGAACCGTTTTGGCAATGCGGAATCCGACTTAAAGCGGCTGCTGGAAGAAGAGCCAACAGATACCCGTGCCAAAGCAGCCCTTGGTAAAGCCTTGCTTGAAAATGGAAAAGCAGAGGAGGCGGTGCCTTACTTTCGTGAGGCCGTACGGCTAGTGCCACAGTCTTTGGAACTGTGGGCTGATTATTCTCAGGCGCTGGCTGATTCAGGCAATACTACGCGAGCCATAGAAGAGGCCAGGGCGACAGCGGTTAAAGCGTCCGAAACACCGGCGTTATTGAAACGCATGGGTGAACTTTTGCTCGATTTGGGGCAGCCGAGAGCTGCTGAGCGGCCTCTTTCCAGATACGCGGCATATAATTACAATAGCGGTGATGCTAATCTGCTCCACGGACGATCCTTGTTGCAAACCGGCCTCTTTACTGGGGCTAGGATGGCTTTTCAGAGGGCAGGTCAAGCCAATGTTGAGGCTGTGGACCCCGAAGTTTTGAATTGGTATTTGTTTGCGACGGAGGCAATGGGCCAAAAACTTGAAGAAGCAGAAAGTCGTCTACCTTCTCTCGCCTATAGCAAAAGGCCGGAAGATGTACCTGCCAGCCTAATTGGACAGGTGTTTCTCGATAAAAATGAACCTGAGCTTGCAGCAAATGCGTTTCGGGATGCCCTGCGAACTGAGGCTACAGATTCTCTTGTGATAGGACTTTCTCGCGCATTGTTTGCAATGGGTAATGGTGATGAGGGTATTCGTGAACTTGAGGATTATCTGCGCATCGATGACGTGGTAAGGATGGCGCGCCTGGAGCTTGCTGGACGATATGAAAAAGCCGAACGGTATGCGGATGCTGCGCTGCAATATGAGCGTTTGCTACAGTCGGGTGTTGCTGATGCTGACGTAGTGGCAAAGCTTGCGCTGGTGTATTACCGTTTGGAGAATCGAGCGAGCATTGAGCTTGCGGAGCGTGCCTATCTGATGTCGCCGGAAAACCCGGCCATTTTGGATGTGGCAGGCTGGATTGCGCTGCAGGCTGATAACAAGCAAACTGCCAGAACTAAAGCTATTGAATACCTTGAGAAAGCGGTGCGGCGCGCACCGGGAGAAGCTCTGTATAAGTACCACCTCGGAATGGCCTATGTTGCCAAGGGCGACACTCGTTCAGCCAGGCGGGTTTTGCAGCAAGCGCTCAATCTATCTGATCAATTTGAAGGCGTGGAAGATGCGCGACGACAGCTACAGGAATTGACGCCATAGCGGCGGACTAATTCTCTTTGGGCTGGATGGAACGGGGTTTAATGGAAGTGGAAATTAAAAGTGAAAAGCCGCTTCGTGTCTTGCTCATATCAGCTCTTTTCCCTCACGCAGGGGAGCCGACTCTTGGCATTTTTGTCAGGAATCGCCTAGAGCATCTGATAAAGGACCAAAACATTCAAGCAACGGTGATTGCACCCGTGCCATGGTTTCCTTTTAAAGGGAAGGTCTTTGGTGCCTATGGCCGCGCGGCTGCTGCCGATAGAACAACTAGCTGGAATGGTGTAGAAATATATCATCCGAGGTATTTAGTGATTCCTAAAGTTGGCATGTTGTTGACACCCAAATTTCTTGCCAACTCCATTCTGGCCGTGATTGAGAAGTTGAGAGCAGCGGGTAGCGAATTTGACATAGTTGACGCTCATTACCTGTATCCGGACGCTGTTGCCGTCTCAGAAGTTGCCCGAAAATGCGATCTGCCGTTCGTCGCAACTGCCCGAGGCAGCGACGTTACACAGATCGCCTTGCTTGATAGACCAAGAGCGATGATTTTGAAGGCAGCTAAAGCGGCAGCTCATTTAATCACAGTTAGCCGATCCCTGAAGACAAAACTGAGCGACATGGGTGTGCCGCCAGAGAAAATTACCAGTATTCGCAATGGTATAGATATCGATAAGTTTCAACCCGATACGACGGTTGCTGAGACATTACGAAAAACCTGGACAGGAGGAGAAGATCGATCAGTGGTCTTGTTTGCCGGATGGTTAATTCCTCGAAAGCGAGTGGATATCGTTCTGAGTGCTTTGGCGTTGCTCCCAGACTATCGTGGTGTAATTGTCGGCGATGGCCCTCTCAGCGAAGAATTGGAAACGAAAGCGAGACAATTGGGGATCAGCGAACGAGTGACATTCGCTGGGCAAAAAACACCTGAAGAAATGCCGAACTATTTTGGAGCCGCTGATGTTATGTGCTTACCGTCGGAGAGAGAAGGGTGGGCCAATGTTATGTTGGAGGCACTGGCCTGCGGCGCTCCGGTGGTGTCTCGTGCGGTAGATGGGGCAATGGAGTTGTTACAGGAAACACCTTATGGAGAACTGGTGGAAGGAAGTGACCCTGCAGGGTATGCCGAGGCCATCGCTAAAGTAGTGGATAGAAGGTTTTCAAGGCAGGAAATTAGAGACTTTGCTGCTGGATATGGTTGGGGGCCAACCTCTGCAGCTCAGATGCGCGTTTTTAAAAACGCTATAGCGCAACATGAACAAAAGAGCGGGCTAGGTAAATGAGTATCTCAATTGGGGGGGCGGTGTTGGTCACGGGCGGCGCTGGCTACATTGGTGGGCAAACGGTTCTGGCGCTTCTTGAAGCCGGGATGGACGTTTGTGTAATTGATGATCTTAGCACAGGTGTTATGCGACCTTTTCACAAGGACGTGAGATTCTATGAAGGTAAAATTCACGACTCTGGGCTGCTTAAACAGATTTTTGGGCAGCATTCAATCTCTTCGATTCTTCATTTTGCGGGTTCAATTAAAGTAGATGAGTCGGTCCGTAACCCCATGAAATATTACCATAATAATACAGAGGGTAGCCGAGTATTAATTGAAGAAGCCGTTTTGGCAGGGGTGAAAAGCTTTATCTTTTCGTCGACTGCAGCTGTTTACGGTGAAACAGGCGAAGGTCCGGTTCGGGAAGAGCACCCTACTGTGCCACTGAACCCTTATGGCTCGTCCAAATTATTTACAGAGCAGCAACTGAGGGATGCCTGTCGGGTATCTCAGATGAACTACGGGATTTATCGATACTTTAATGTGGCTGGTGCCGACCCGGAGCTAAGGCACGGGCAGTTTCTTAAGAGGCCAACTCACCTGATGGGGCGTGCGATCGATGCCGCGCTTGGCAAAACTGAGTCATTGACAATTTTCGGCAGCAGCCTGAAAACGCCTGACGGTACGGGGGTACGGGACTATATTCATGTGTTTGACGTGGCAAGTGCTCATCTGGCGCTTTTGCAAGACCTTCAACAAAATCAGCAATCGAGACTATTGAACCTGGGATATGGTCGTGGAAGCAGCGTACTGGAGGTGGTTAAGGAACTGGCAGGCTTGCTCGGGCGCGATGTGCCTCATCAGTATGGTGAGCCAAGGCCAGGTGAGGCGCCATCTGTTATTGCGGATGTTGCTCGACTGGAAGAAACGTTGGATTGGCAACCCAGATATCAAAATGTGGCTGAAATGCTCAAGAGTGCCTATGATTGGGTAGTGGCTCGGGAGGCATAAGTTAGATGGAAACGCTCTATTTTGTTGGTTTTTGTATATTCATTGCGGTGATCATTTTCTGGGGTTTTCGCAATGATGACTTTGCTGAATTTGTTGGAAGCAACAAGGAGAAAAAGTTTTCTCTGACAAAGAATAGTAACAAGCCTCCAGTGAAAAATGATGGCGATGATGATGAGCCAAAGGCTAATCTTCTGTAATTATTAATCTAATTTCTATTCTTGACACATTTTGCGACTTGATTTGTGATCAAAAAAATGGCCAAATAGAAGAGCAATAGATTGTAGTTGATGCTTTTGGGGAGGCAGCAACCGTAAGAGTGGTTTTATGGCACTTAAAAATTTTATACGCATCGTAGCATGTTTGGTTATTGGCTTTGGTTTGACCGCGTGCGATTTATTTCGTCCTTTTAGCTCATTGCCGCCGGCGCCTTTTGTCCCGCCGGATGAGGGGCCTGGACCAAATTATTTGATCGGCCCTCTGGACTCTCTAAACGTATTCGTTTGGCGAAATCCTGAGCTAACGGTTGGCGTGACGGTTCGGCCTGATGGCCGGCTTTCTATGCCCTTGATTGATGACCTTGCGGCTACCGGGAAAACACCAAGCGAGCTGGCGAGAGATATCGAAGAAGAGCTTGGCGTATATATTCAGGGCCCGGTAGTAACTGTTGTTGTTAGTGGCTTCAATGGTCCGTTCTCTCAGCAGGTGCGTGTGCTCGGCGAAGCTGGCACGCCTCAAGCAATTCCTTACCGTGCCAATATGACATTGCTAGACGTAATGATCCAGGTTGGTGGATTGACCGAGTTTGCTGCTGGTGACAGGGCAACTCTGGTCCGTTCTCTCAGCAGGTGCGTGTGCTCGGCGAAGCTGGCACGCCTCAAGCAATTCCTTACCGTGCCAATATGACATTGCTAGACGTAATGATCCAGGTTGGTGGATTGACCGAGTTTGCTGCTGGTGACAGGGCAACTCTGGTTCGTTTCGAGGACGGAGAACAGCGCGAGTATCGTCTTAGGATTGAAAGTTTGATCAAAGACGGCGATATTAACGCTAACGTTAAGATTTTACCCGGTGATGTTGTCATCATTCCGGAAAGCTTCCTGTAGTTCTTTTGAGCTAAACAGTAGGCGTTTTTCGGCAGCGGAGGCGTAGCAGTGGCATCTGCAGATTTTGGATTACATGAGATTTATCAACAGATTAAGTCTGTTGTCTATGGTATTTGGCGTAAACGCTGGTACATGATGGCAACGACATGGCTTATCTGTTTGGTTGGGTGGGGCGCCGTCTCGACAATGCCTTACCGATACGAATCGAGTGCGCAGATTTTTGTCAATACCGAAACGATCCTGCCTACAATTGTGCAGGATTTTGGTATTAATATCGACATATCACGTCGAATTGAGGCTGTGCGTGCCCAACTTGTCACACGTCCTAATCTGGAAAAAATTATCAGGCGTTCGGAGTATCTCGAAAGATTGGCTGCCAACGATACGGCTTTGAACCAGCTAATATCCGATATGCAGTCAAACATTACTGTTTTACCACTGCAGGGTAGCCAGTATCGTATCCAGTACGAAAACGGCGATAGCAGATTGAGTGACCGTCAGCGTGCCGAAGTGGCCCGAAATGTGGTTAATAACCTTTTGTCTATTTTCCTTGAAGGCAGTTCTGAAAGTACATCAGGCGATACCGAGAATGCGGCTGATTTTCTTGACCAGCAGATACAGGACTATGAAGAAAGACTGAGCGCTGCAGAGCAGTTGCACGCCCAGTTCAAGCAAGAGAATATTGATTTTATCGGCGGTGAGGGTGCTTTCCTTGCCCGTCGGGATTCTGCAAAAGAAGAACTACGGCAAACGCGTAGTAAGCTTGCGGAATTTCAAGTCGCGTTGGAAACGCTTAACGAGCAAATTGCAAACGTTCCTGCGACTATTCGTCAGGCACGCTCTACACGCACGGCGGGCGCAGTGTCTGATGACCCGTTACAGGAACGGATCAACGAGCAACAGAAAAAACTCGATAATCTAAGAAATCTCGGTTACCGGGATCTGCATCCCGACGTGAAGAATGTGCAGCGACAGCTTGATGTGCTTTTGCAGGAGCAAAAAGACCAGCAAGAGGCGATTGCAGCAGAACTTTCTGACTCTGCTGAGAGTGGAAAGTCCTCCAACTACACAACTGAAACGCCAAACCGCCTCTATGAACAATTGATGTTTAATATCATCGATACTCGCACTCAGATAAAAACATTCGAGCAGCGCGAGGTGGAACAGCAAAAGCTTGTTGCAGAGCTTGAAGAGAAGGCAAAGAGAGTTCCTGAAATTCAAGCGCGTGAAAGTCAGCTTCAACGTGACTTTGCGCAGTTAAGGGGCTTTTACAACGACCTCCTTGACCGTAAACAAGACCTGGACTTGCAAACTGATGTGGAGAGCGCAGACGGAACCGTAAGTCTGCGCGTTGTAGAGCAGCCTAGCTTACCCACACAGCCGAGCGGCCCAAACAGGTTACTGTTCATGAGTGGCATGCTTGTTTTCGCGCTGATGGCTGGTGTTGGCTTCGCTCTCGTGCTTTCTGTATTGCGCCCGGTTGTCCTGACTGTCGAGCAGCTTCGAGCCCAGTTCGATCTGAATATTCTTGGTAATGTTTCTAGATCCCTTTCTGAGGAAGAAACACGCCAGCGCAGTATGGAACTATTGATGTTCGCGGGCGCCACAGTATTACTTTTTATCGTTTTTGCGGGTTTTGTCGTTATCGACATAATTGGGGGCCCTGGTTAGATCGAGTGATCCATCATCATTCGCAGTGAGTTTGTTAAATGGACCTAATTGAACGCGCGGCAAAAAAAGAAAAGAAGCAATCGGAAAAAGGTAGCTCTCTGGTTGAGCGTGCCGCCAAGAGTGCTGGTGGTAGCCCGTTTGAGCGTGCCGTGACGGGTGGCATCGGCGTGCCGCAGGAAAAAAAGCCTGATCCCTCATCACTAAACCCTTCTATGGAGGCGGAGGGCGCTGAGGCGGATACATTCAAAGGTATTGGCGCGCCAGGAGCTGCTCCAAAACAACGCCCAGCTAATGAAGATGGCGCACCGGATTCGGGAAAAGCGAACGATGCGAGTGCTTTGGATGGTCTGCGCCCAGTCTCTGACGATAGACCGCGGTCTCTGGCGATAGGGGACGGAGTTGGCGCGGCTAAAGGCGCCTCTGTTGATCGCAAAGCCAAGAAACGTCGACCTCCAGAAGAAATTGATTTAGCAGCGCTGCGTGAGGCGGGTTATATAAGCCCTGATATGCCTCCGAACCTGATGTCGGAAGAGTTTCGAATTATCAAACGTTCGTTACTTTTGCACGCCTTCAGAAAGGATGGCGAGGGTCACAATAACAATGTTATTTTGGTAACAAGCTCTAATCCCAGTGAAGGCAAAACCTTTTGCACGATCAATTTGGCTTTATCGATTGCTACCGAGCAAGATGTAACCGTTCTTCTCGTCGACGCGGATTTTTCCAAACCTGAGATATTCAACAGACTTGGTGTTAAAGGCGGACGCGGGCTGATGGATGTAGTTGCTGACAGCAATATGGATGTTGGCGACTGTTTAGTTCGCACCAACATCCCTAATCTTGTTTTGCTGCCTGCAGGTCGTCAGCATAACCTGACTACAGAACTGCTCGCGAGTGAGCGGATGGCTAATATGGTTTCCGAGATTTCAACTAGATACCCTGATCGTATAGTTATTTTTGACTCGCCACCTGTATTGGCCAGTTCTGCTGCGTCCGTACTTGCTCTTTATATGGGGCAGACTGTTTTTGTTATTGAAGCAGAAAAGACAACTGAACCTCAGATTAAAGAAAGCCTGGGCATGATAAGCGCCTGCGAGAATATTAATCTGCTGCTCAATAAAACAAGATACAATGGAAGCAACAAAAAGTTTGCTTCATACTACGGCTACGGCGGACGCTAGAGGGCGGCTTGTGGAAAGGGCAACAAAGCCACAGAGGGCGCTTAAAGACGTCCCGTATAGCTGTTGGGTTATACTGGCTTTCTTAGCCTTTCTAATTCTATTACCCAACCAAGTGTTTGCTCAGCATATTTATATCGACCCTCGCGCCGAAGTGCGGGTTACAGGTACTGATAATGCGAACTTGTCCAGCACTGATCGAGAATATGAAGCAGTTCTAAACAGTGCGGCAGGGCTTAATGCCCGTATCGATGGGCATCGACTCCGCTTGGCATTAGATTATTCATTGGACCACTTCTACTTCATTACAGATGGAACCGATGACCTTCGACAGAATATGTTTGGCACGCTTGATGCGGAGGTTTGGGAAAATCATCTAACCATTAATGGTAGGGCTAGTTTGAGGCAACAATTCCTTGATCAACGCGGAAGCCTGTCAGGCAGCGCTGCGAACAGGACCGCTAACCGCCGGCTTGTCCAAGCCTATACTGGTACCGGAATTTTCAGAAGTGGTATAAGGGATTACGCTGACCTGCGAATAACCTACCGGATTGGTATTGAGCGTAGTCCTGCTGATAATCTGGAAGATGAAACACTCCCCATCAATTTTTCTGATTCTACCAGTCAGGAATGGACAGCTTCTCTCGGGTCAGGTGACAGGTTTAGAAACCTACAGTGGGAATTGTTTGGTACCCGTTCAATTGTTAAAAGGTCTCTGGATGTTAATAATTTCAGATCAGACAGTTATGGTGGACGATTAACGTTTAAGTTTAATCGATTCTTTCAACTTAACGGTAGCGTAAGCGGCAATAGCAATGATTTTCAAAACGCGGTCCTGGCTCAGCAGGGGCTTGGTTGGAATGCCGGGTTCAGATGGACACCGGGTCCCAAGCTTGACCTTAGCGGGTCATACGGCAAAGTGGGCAATCGCGATACTTGGAACGGACTGCTCCAATATTTCTTCTCTGCGAGATTCGACTTCCGGGGGAGTTACACCGATGTCATTACCGCGAACACCATCGTTTCAAACGATAACTTAAACAGGCTATCATTTAACGATGAACTAGGAATTACCAACACCGAAGGATTGCCGATCGACGAAACCGACCCGACTTTCTCATTCTCTGATGTGGACTTCAGGCGTCGACTCGCATCTGGTACTTTTACTTTGCGCCATAAAAGAACGACATCGTTTTTGACAGGCAACTATGAATGGCGAACTTTTGACGATGATTCCGGAACAGGTCGGTCCTGGGGCCTGACATTAGGCACGGATCATCAAATAAATGAAAAAACTTCACTAAATGCTCGACTTAGCTTCCGTCAAAGTTTATTTGAAGATAGGGTACGAGTAGATGACTTTTTTGTAGGTAACGTAAGTTGGTCGAAAACTGTATCGAAATATTTTAGGCTAGCAGTTTCATACGATCATACTCAGAGGCGGTCTAACCAGGCTGGCTTGGACTTGGTCGAAAACGCATTAACACTGTACCTTAGAGGGACTTTTTAGCGCCACATGTACGAAAGTTTTTACAATCTACAAGGTAGACCTTTCCAGTTAACGCCTGATCCGCGGTTTTATTTCAGTTCGCGAACTCACAAGAAGGCCATGGCCTACTTGACCTATGGGCTTAATCAGGGTGAAGGCTTTATCATCGTAACCGGTGATATTGGTACAGGTAAAACCACGCTCGTTCGGCATTTGTTTGATACACTTGACCGTAACGAATTCATCGCTGCCATGATCGTTAGTACGCAGCTAAGTGCCGAAGATTTGCTGCGGAGCGTTGTTGCGGCATTTGGACTTGATGCCCAGGCAGAGGATAAAGGCCAGCTACTTGCACGCCTTGAAAAACACTTGCGTGAGCAATTTGCTCGCGGGCGACGGGCTCTCCTGGTTGTCGATGAAGCTCAAAACCTGTCTAACGCTGCGCTTGAAGAAATGCGTATGCTGTCTAATTTTCAGGATGGTGACAAAGCACTTGTTCAAAGCTTCCTTGTTGGCCAGCCTGAATTCAGAGAGCGCATCTTTGCTGCACCGGAGCTTGAACAGCTTCGCCAGCGGGTGATTGCTACTCACCATCTGGAGCCGATGGAGAAGGAAGAGCTGGCGGACTATATTCAGCACAGGCTTAGTCTTGTTGGATGGGACAATGATCCATGTTTTACCGCTGATGCTGTGGAAGCCATTTATAATCAATCTGCCGGCGTGCCGCGTCGCTTGAACACTCTGTGTTCCAGGGTGTTGCTTTATGGTGCCCTTGAAGAACTTCACACAATTGATGGTGAAACCATCGATGCCGTTGTTTCTGACATGACCAGCGATACACGGCCTGTAACACCAGTATCGTCCGCTGTTTCCATGCCACCGCCAAGTTCGCAAAACGATGCGACAGTGCCGCTTGAAGCGAGGTCCAGGTCTGCTGCGGCACCAGAAGCGTCCACAGAGATGGATAACCGTATCACCAAGCTCGAAGATATGATGAAATCTCAGGACCAAACCCTCAAGCAACTAACACAGCTGATGACCCAACTTGCGAGTGGTGGACCCAAAGGCGAAGAGTAGTTATGACGGCGCTTGCCAAGGAAAACCTTCAACTGGTGCAAAGGCGCGCACTTGAAGGGCAGGTAGCGAGCGCTAGTGTCTTCTCGGTCGATGTTGAGGAATGGTTCCAGGTCGGTGCGTTTGAAAACACGCTGAAACGTGAGGACTGGCCTCACCTTGAAAGCAGAGTGGTTCAGCAAACCAACATAATTCTGGAGATTCTGTCGCAAGCCAAAGTTACTGCAACTTTCTTTTGCCTCGGATGGGTTGCTGAGAGACACCCTGCGTTGATTTCACAGATCGCTAGCGCTGGTCATGAAATTGGGTGTCACGGCATGGACCATGAGAGAATTTTTAGATTTTCTCGTGAAGAATTTTTAGCTGACATTCAGCGAGCAAAAGCCCTGTTAGAGGATGCCGCCGGGCAGGCAGTGAAGGGGTATCGTGCACCGAGTTTTTCTATGTCGAAGGAAGTTTGGGGACACTATAAAATGATTGAGGAAGCAGGGTTTGCTTATTCCTCTAGTATTATGCCGGCGAAAACGGACCATTATGGCAGTGAAGGCATTCCTCGTGTTCCATTTTATCCCCTGAAGTCTTCCGCGTTGATAGAAGTTCCAATGACAGTAGCTGCAATTGGCGGGAAAACCGTGCCCGCATCGGGGGGCGGCTATTTTCGCTTGTTGCCGCAATTTGTTTCTGAATGGTTGGCAAAGCGTGCCCATAACCAAACAGGCATTGGTGCCATTTTTTACATGCACCCGTGGGAACTCGACCCTGATCAGCCATTCATTGCTAACGCGCCTTGGCTGTCACGATTTAGGCACTATACCGGACAAAAGAAGATGCCAGGCAAGATAGCATCGTTGTTGGCACGCCGGCCTCATATGCGTATGGATATGTTCTTGGACCGATACTTTGAAAGGCCAGTCGAGAATGGGCGCTAAAGTCACTTTTCTCACTGAAGGCGATGCGGCTGCGTGGGACCAGTTTGTCCGTGGCCATAAGGCTGGCACCTTTTGTCACCTATCGGGATGGAAACAGGTTATAGAGCAGGGGGCTGGCCAATCTTGCCCCTATCTTGTCGCGAAGCAAGATGGCGATATTGTCGGTGTGTTGCCTTTGTCGGTGAAGAAGCACCCTATTTTCGGAAGAGCGCTGATTTCTAATATGTTCTGTGTTTATGGCGGCCCTGTAACTGTCGATACAAAGGTAGAGCAGCAGTTGCGGGATGAAGCTTGGCGCATAGCAGAAGAAAAGGGTTTACCAGTTTTAGAGCTTCGAACTGAAAAGTCTTCCGGGCCTGGCTGTGGCAATTGGGAGAGCGTGGCCTCTGCTGCTACATTCCGGACCAACCTGGCAAAGGATGATGAAGCGCAACTGCTTGCGATTCCCAGAAAACAGCGCGCGGTTGTTCGTAAAAGCCTCAAACATGGCTTGGCGACAGATTGGGCAGGTTCGTTAGATTTGTTCTATGACCTATATGCTAGAAGCGTTCATGGTCTAGGCACGCCTGTCTTCCCTAAAAAACTCTTCAGCATGCTTAAGGAGGTTTTCGGTCCTGAGGTTGAAATCCAGATAACGTCTGACGCTGCGGGAAACCCGGTTGCTAGTTTAATGAGCTTTTACTTTAACGATACTGTAATGCCTTACTATGCTGGTGGTAGCTCAGCCACCAGGCAGTTTGCTGCACATGATCATATGTATTATCAGCTCATGCTTCATGCTAGAGCAAAGGGGTATAGCATCTTTGATTTTGGTCGTAGCAAGCTTGATAGTGGCCCATACCGTTTTAAGAAAAACTGGGGCTTTGAACCTACGCCCCTTGAGTATCAATTTAGAGTGAAGGAGGGGGCCGCTGTACCCAACGTATCGCAACAATCGGGCATGTTTGCACACCTCAGTAAGGTTTGGAAAAGGTTGCCGTTGCCTGTGACCAAGATTCTAGGCCCACCTTTGGCGCGCCATTTGGGGTAACGGAAGTGGCAAAAATTCTGTTCCTCTCGCATCGAATACCGTATCCGCCAAACAAGGGGGATAAGATACGCTCTTGGAATTTCCTTAAGCATTTGCTGGAGAAACATGAGGTTCATTTAGGTTTCTTTGTGGATGATGAGGAGGACAAGAAGCATATCGCTCTCCTTGAAAAGCGCTGTAGCAGCGTGCGCTGGGCCTTTTGTTCGCCAGCAGTCCAAAAGCTTGTGTCCTTGCGTGGTTTACTGAATGGTACGTCTTTGACAGAGAATGCTTATCCGTCAAAAAAGCTTCGCAAACAGCTTAGAGCAATCCTTGCCAACAACGATATCGACCTGATTTTCCTATATTCCGCTGCAGCCTGGACCTTTTTGCCAATAGGGAAAGGGCTTCCACCAGTGGTAACTGACCTCGTGGACGTGGACTCCGCGAAATGGGGAGCGTATGCACGGGAACGTAGTTTTCCCATGTCATACATATATGCACGCGAGGCGGATAAGCTGAAGAGTTTTGAAATACAGGCCGCCCATAAAAGCTGTGCTACAATTCTGGTTAGTCAGGATGAGGCTGATTTCTTTATTGAAACGACAGCGAACCCAAATCAAGGCGATAGCATTGAGGGCATTGCTAACGGTGTGGATATCACGGTGTTTTCACCAGAAAGGTATATGGAGGAGCCGGGAAAGAGCCACAGGCTCATTTTCACCGGTGCGATGGATTATGCCCCCAATGTGCAGGCTGTTGTCTGGTTTGCTGACCATGTTCTGCCCAAATTGATGGAACTTCGACCGGAAATTGAGTTTGTTATCGCTGGACGGCCAGTCGCTCCTTCAGTTTCAAAGCTTGCCGAGCGACCAGGTGTTCAAGTTCTGGGCGGTGTGGACGATATGGCCTGCGAAATTGCAAGGGCAGCTATCGTGGTCGCGCCTTTGCAAACCGCGCGCGGTATCCAGAACAAAGTACTGGAAGGCATGGCAATGGCCAAACCGGTTGTCGCCAGTAGCCTGGCAAATGAAGGTATAAACGCTGCGGATGGTGTGGCTATTCATGTTGCCGATACGCCGGAGGAAACGATACAGGCGACTTTAAATTTACTTGCTAAGCCAGATGTGGCCCATGAAATTGGAAACGCTGCCCGTTCATTTGTTGCCGAAAACTTTAGTTGGCAAGCGGCCTATGAAAAGCTCGACCGCATAATCTCCAAATGTTTGGAGGAAGGCACATGAACAGCGCAGGGCATAGAGGGATATGGGCTAGGCCGTTAGCGTTCATTGGCGTGGCAGTGCTCGTTGTATTGGTTTCCTGGTGGTCCACCTTAACCCATATGGTCGGCATACTCTGGAGCGTGGATGTTTTTGCACATGGGTTGCTCGCACCATTTGTCTCCATCACGTTGATTTGGGTAAAGCGCCATCAGCTTGCGGAAATGACACCGCAGGCTTCATTTTGGGGTGGCGCAATTATATTGGGTGCCAGTCTGTTGTGGTTGGTTGGCGAGCTACTTGATATCTCGTTATTCAGGCATGTCGCTTTGGTGGGGGCGATTCAAGGTATAGTTCTTGGCCAGCTTGGTTGGAAAATATATCGAACCATCCTGTTTCCCATGCTCTTTTTGTTTTTCTCGGTACCGTTCGGATATGAGGTTGTTGGGCCACTTCAAAGAATAACCGCTTCAATGGTTATTTCGTTTTTGGACGTGATTGGTGCCAATTACTCTGCTGAGGGCATGCTAATTATGCTTCCCAGTGGCTTATACGAGGTGGCCGAGGCATGTGCGGGCGTGAAATTTTTGTTCACCAGCGTGTTCACGGGTACGCTGCTATCTCATCTTCTTTATAACGGTTGGAAACGCAAACTGCTGATTGTAGCGGTAAGTTTGGCCCTGCCAATATTTGCTAATGTTGCTCGGGTTTTATTGATTCTTTTGATTGCAGAGCTGTCCGACCAGGCGCTTGCGAAGGGGTTTGACCACCTTGTTTACGGCTGGGTGTTTCTTTCCTTCGTACTGTTTCTGCTTATCAGCATTGCCTACCGGTTTGCGGATAATAGTTTCTCCCTCGAAGGAGAGGGGAGCCAAATGCCTGTGAAAGCTGACAGGCCAGTAGCTAACTCTATTTTGCCCGTAGCCGTGTTTTTGATTAGTCTTTTGCCTCTTATTTCTATTGTGGTTTTCCCCCCTGCCGCTACCCGCACAGCGTTCTTGAAATCAGCTAGTAATATTGAGCCCTTGATCACAGAGAGCCTCCCAGGATACCGAGTGTTACCTGAAACTGGGCTAGTGGCTCGGCCAAGTTTTTTGTCAGCTGATGATGAACTGTCGTCATTGATTAGAAAGGGAGGGAGCGTTTTTAACGCTTACCAAGCGTCGCTCAATGGGCTTTCGTCTGGGCAGAGGTTATTTCAACCGGGTAATAGCGTTGTGCACGAGGAATGGAAGCTTGTTTCATCAGGCCGCAGCGGGGCCGCGGCATGTGCTGGATTTACTGAAGCCGTCTATAAACGAGAAGACGATCAGACAATTGTCTGGTCGAGATTTCTGGTCGGGCCAGAGCCTGTTGCCAATAGTGTCGAAGAGAAATTACAAACCGCATTGTTTCGCATGCAAGGCGAAGCGTTGACGGGGAAAGCGTTGGTACTAAGTGCGCCGCTAAACGGCGATCTCGACGAAGTTCGCCAAATATTTTCAGAATTTTTGTCGACATTTGACCCTTGGGTGGATTTAACTGAAAACGGGGTATTTGATCAAAGGGGCGCTCGCTTATGTGCGGAATAACCGGCTGCATGACACAGGATGGTTCAGCTGTCGATGAAGGATTGCTGCGGCGGATGACCCAGGCCATTAATCACCGGGGACCAGATGGTGATGGTTATTTCTTTGGCGGGGATATTGCGTTTGGTCACAAGCGGCTATCAATCATCGATCTTGCTGGCGGGCACCAGCCTATGTACAGCCCCGGTAAAGAGTTCGTGCTGTCCTACAATGGTGAAATCTACAACTTTCAGTCTCTTAGGCGAGAACTTGAAGGTTTAGGGCACAAGTTTTCCACCAACTCCGATACTGAAGTATTGATGACGAGTTACATAGAGTGGGGCGAAGCATGTGTTGAACGTCTGCGCGGCATGTTTGCCTTCGCTATTTGGGATGGACCGAAACGCAAGCTGTTTCTTGCGCGTGATCGACTTGGCATAAAACCTCTGTATTATTGCTTCCTGCCTAACGGTCAGTTTTGTTTCGCGTCGGAGCTTAAAGCATTACTTTGCGCTCCATCCTTAAGGCGACAGCTCAGGATAGACGCGCTTGAAGACTATCTCATGCTAGGCTATGTGCCTGACCCAAAGACGATTATTGACGGTGTGATGAAACTACCGCCGGCTACCACCCTAACTTTGGAAAAGGGGACCTCTACACCGCGTATCGCGACCTATTGGCAACCGGGCATCGGTGTGACTGGGCTATCTGTTTCTCGAAGTGAGGATCTGATCAGTCGCCTCGAGGATGCAGTGAAAATGCGGATGATTGCGGATGTTCCGCTCGGAGCATTCTTATCCGGCGGGGTGGATTCCAGTGCGATTGTCGGCTTGATGTCAGGTTTGGGCGACAGTGCCGTCGAAACCTGCGCGATTGGTTCTGAGGATCCAAATTTTGATGAAAGCGGTTACGCACAGATTGTTGCAGATCATTTCAAGACTAATCACAGATGGCGTTTGGTTTCAGCGACGGACAGGACACTGATTGACAAGATTGTTGATGTATATGACGAGCCTTTCGCTGACCCTTCTGCATTGCCGACCTATCGGGTTTGCGGCCTAGCGCGTGAGAAAGTGAAAGTCGCCTTGTCAGGTGATGGTGGTGACGAGTTGTTTGCTGGTTACAGGCGTCATCGTTTCCATATGGCTGAAGAATCGCTTCGCGGCTCGTTGCCAATGGTTGTAAGACGTGCCGTTTTTGGGCCGCTCAGTGTTCTTTATCCAAAGCTGGACCGAGCGCCTCAATTTCTGCGGGCCAAATCTACGTTTGAAGCATTGGCAAGAACGTCGGCAAAAGCCTATTGCCAAAGCGTGAGCCGGACTCCGGACAGAGACCGTAAGCGTTGGCATTCAAGACGGATGCGGAAACTGCTGGCTGGCTATCACCCCCATGATCGCTTTGAAGAACTGGCGGACGAGGTGAAGGGCGCCGATCCGCTATCAGTCATCCAGTATATTGATCTAAAGACCTACCTATGCGGCGATATTCTCACCAAAGTTGATCGAGCAAGCATGGCGCACAGTCTGGAAGTTCGGGTTCCGATCCTTGATCACAAATTTGTCGAGTGGGGGTTTAGAGTACCTACGAGTGAACGTATTGTTGAAGGCGAAGGGAAAGCAGTGTTTAAGAAAGCTCTTCGGAACTTTCTTCCTGACGAAACGCTCGACCGTTCCAAAAAAGGTTTTGATGTTCCAACAATAAGCTGGCTTCGCAACGAGCTTGCAGATGACACCATGTCACTTGGGGAAAGCGAAATCTTCGCAGATAGCGGCTTGTTCAATATGGTGGGAATTCAGCAAATGGCAGAGGAGCATGTGATTGGTTCGCGGGATCATCACACCAGTCTCTGGGCGCTTATCATGCTGGAGCGCAGCATGAAAAAGCTAAACCTTGAAATGCCAACAGGCTAGCCTGTTCACTACCTACTTATTGTTGTCCAGCGCGTATCCTGCTGATCGAACGGTGCGAATATAGTCTTTGCCACCAACATTCATGGCCTTGCGGAGTCGTCTGATATGAACGTCAACAGTTCGCGCTTCAACATAGACATCATGTCCCCAAACAGAGTCGAGAAGCTGCTCTCTTGAGAAGACACGGCCCGGGTTTTCCATAAAGTGACGAAGAAGGCGGTATTCTGTTGGGCCAAGGTGAATAGAAGTGCCGTTACGTGTTACGCGGTGCGAGACATTATCAAGGCAGATATCCTCAAAACGCAACTCTTTGCCAGCCAGAGCAGGGCGAACGCGGCGTAAAACTGCCTGAATTCGGGCGATAAGTTCTTTTGGTGAAAAAGGTTTAACAACATAGTCATCTGCGCCTGTCTCAAGCCCCCTGACGCGATCAGGCTCATCAGCGCGTGCTGTCAGCATGATGATTGGGACATTGGCCGTTTCGTTGTTACGGCGAAGTTGACGGCAAATCTCCAGCCCGGAAAGGTTTGGAAGCATCCAATCAAGCAAGATGACGTCTGGAGTGTCCTGCGCAGCAAGGTAAAGCCCTTCTTCACCATCAGCTACGGCCTCCACTTTGTAATCTGCCCGTTCCAGATTGTAGCGAACCAGTTCCGTGATGTTCAAATCGTCTTCAATCAACAAAACTCTTGTTTTCACAGGGCTAATTCCTTTAACCGCGCCGGAGCTAACTGACTATAAATGTTATTTTCCGGTTTCGTTGCGCCCAAACTCAAGGGCATTTCATGCTGCCTACTGATACTGAGGCTATGTTACATTTTAATGGCGAGATTTGCGAGCAAATGTCCCTTTTGTGACACACCAAGCGCATGGCCACACGCGTGGAGACTAGTTCCGCTTAAGCTTGAAGCTGAAAGAGGTGCCTTCGCCGACCTTGCTTTTTACATCCAGTATGCTGTCGTGCCGGATAAGAATATGCTTCACAATAGCAAGACCGAGGCCGGTGCCACCCATTTGACGAGACCGCGCATCATCAACGCGGTAGAATCGCTCTGTAAGGCGTGCAAGATGTTCTTCCGAAATACCGGGCCCTTCATCCTGTATTGATAGAACTATGTTTTTTTTGTTTTTGGCTACGGTTGCTTCGATGAGCACCTTTGTGTCTCTGTCAGCATATTTGGCAGCATTCACAGCCAGGTTAAGTAATACTTGAAGCAGTTGATCAGGGTCAGCGATGACAGTTTTTGCTTTGGGGTCAATGGATGTTTCAAAGGTTACACCGCGTTCTTTGCCTGCGGCACTGGCCGTCAGCACAACGCTTTGGATCATTGTCTCCACATTCACTTTAGTGTCAGGTACTTCATGCCGTGACATCTCAATCTTCGAAAGCGAAAGCAAGTCATCGATCAAGCGAACCATACGTTCTGCTTCCGATTGCATGATATCGAGAAAACGATCGCGGGCGGGCTCGTCATCTTTTGCTGGGCCTTGCAACGTTTCAATGAAACCAATTACCGATGAAAGAGGCGTGCGAAGTTCGTGGCTTGCGTTTGCAACAAAATCTACACGCATCTGTTCGGTTTGCAGCATGCTGGTAATTTCATAAAAGAACGCCATGGCTTGTGTTGGTACATCATCGCCGCTGGTGCCGGATACCCGGGAAATCGTCACGTCAAAGCTGCGTTTATGTTTATTGGTATAGCGAACAACGCCTGCATGCTTCTGGCCATCAATAAATATTGCCTGGATTGCTTCAACAATTTTGGACTGCCGAAGGTGAATATACACATCATTGCCAACAATATCTTTGCCCAACAAATCACCGGCTGCACTGTTTGCAAAAGAAATCTGATGGTCTTCACCAATAATCAGGATAGGTAGGGGAACTGCATTAAGGGCGTTTGCACGAACGGATTTGATGCCGCCATGCTTGTTAAACTGAAGCTTGGCTCTGTCCGCCGCGCGTAACTTCAAAGACATCCGGTGGCGCTTGAACTCAAGGCGAACAAGCAGCCCTGCTATAATCAAGAAGATCAATAATGCGGCAATCGTATCGATTTGATCAATTGACCAAAACAAAGCTAGCAGGCCCAGCAAAGCGACGATAATCGTTCGTTCACTCAATAGAGCCTGGATCCCAGAACTTTCGAATGTTTTACGTTTCATAACGTTCGCGAGTGTCCGCAATAATAGTTAAATATGGCATTACATGAATGCGCTCGAGTAAAAAACAACAAAGTTACAATTAAATGACTATGTAAGAATGTATAAAGCGATGTGCAAAACGGGCGAAATATTGATATTTTATTAGGAAAATTATAGCATTATGGTCTATATAACGCCTTGCAAATTGGGGAATGGCACTTTGCAAATGCCGCGATTGTTTAGGTTCGTATCATATTGGATAGATCGTGACAGACCGACAGCAGACACCAGAGACTGAAAACAAGACTCAACAGCGCCTTTCAGATCGTCGTCAACTTTTGAAAATGGGGGCGGCCGGTTTGCCGATGGTGTTGACCCTCAAAGCATCTGCACAGCAGGTTGTAGTTTCCCAGTTGCAATGTGCTTTTGTTCTTTCAAGCCGCGTTCGCATTCTTGTGGACTGTGACGGTACGGCATGGGTCGGTTCCAGTAACATTACCTACTGGAACGGGTATGGTTGGTATGTTCCCCATGTCACCTATTTTAAAGATAATGCGGACTATGTATTCCCGGCAGGGACAGTGCCCAATAGTTATCGCCCATCCTCTTGCCCGTTTGAGCCATGTGACGACGATAGTGGCGGTAAAGGTAAAGGAAATTCCGGAGATTACGATAATGACGGTATCTCGGAATTGGATGCTTTGTTGAATGCGCCAATGCCAGCAAATGCCGCCGATTTCGGTAACTTCAACAGCCGATCCAGAAAAGATGATGATTCCTGTGACCCCAATTGGCAGGACGGCGGTTATGCATTCTATACCCTGAACAGCAATACTGAGATCAAACCCGTTAATTATCTTAATGGTGCATCTTGGAATCCTACTGGTACCAGAGGGTTATATCTGCTCCTGTCCATGTCATATGCAAACTCATATGGAAAGTCTGGTACGTGGCCGGGTGTTTCCTGTGTGGCTTCAATCTTGAGCTACCTTGGCCAATTATAGCGCGCCGTTAGCTTCACCATTGTAACGGAGACATTGATGGCAGCTGGGCCTATCGCTGAATCCATGAAATGGTCAGCCAATGCTGAAGACTGGTACTCTCATGAACATGACGATACCCATCTGGTGTTTTTTCGCCCGTCCGCTGACAGCCATTTTCTGAATTTCCTCTCTTTTGGTGCTTTGAAACTGTTGTCCGAGGCGATCATGACCACCGATGATTTGGCACATAGGCTCCGCGAGGTTTTCTCGCTTACCGAAGCTGAACTTCCCGTCTCATTGGTCAAGACTGTAGTTGAACAGTTGGATGATGCAGGCATGATCAAACCAGAGATGTCGGCATGACACAAAAACAACTTAAGGACTTTCAGTCTGCGGAGATAAAGGCGGCATTGAAAGCTGGGACTTTCACTCTCCATCTGGGCCCGTTTTCGCATTTGGTCTCTGGGTATAGCGACGCATTGCTGGATCATCTTTTCCATATGTACCGGCACAGCGATGTTGAGTTAACGCCATCCGACGTTACAGAGGTAATTCTAAACATTCGGGCGCCTAACGTCCTACGCCGCTTTATTCGACCTCAAGTGACGCCAGACCCGGGTTTTCAGGTTCCCACCGTACCGCTGCCCAGAAGCATGGCGGCTCTCGCTTATGAAATGGGACTTAATCTGTCTGTCGCGTTGAAATGCTGCCGGTTTGTTACGGTGCATGCGGGCGTTGTTGCGGATGACCGGGGCGCGATCATCATGAGCGCAGAATCGGGTGGGGGCAAAAGCACTCTCACCGCAGCACTGAACTGCAACGGGTATCGCCTGTTTTCTGATGAGTTTGCTCTGATTAGCCTCGATGATGGTGCGCTTAACCCTTACCCACGGCCAATCTCGTTAAAGCAAGAGTCGATACCGATTGTTCAGGAATTTGCGGGCGTTGACCGTGTTAGCAAAGCATTGACCGGCACACCAAAGGGAAATATCGCATACTATCAAGTTGCAGAGAGCGATTTGCGGCGTGCACATGAGACAGCAGATGCCAGATTGATTCTGTTGCCCAAGTTTGCCTTGGGCGCGCAAGCTCAAGCACGCAAGTTAAGTCCTGCCGAGGCTGTTATGCGGCTGATTCCAGCGTCCACCAATTATTCCTTACTCGGGGAGCCTGCTTTCAAGGCGCTGCTGAAGATCGTCAAAAGAGCACCAGCCTATGAAATTACATACGGTGCTACTGAGCAAGGATTGGAACTGGTCAAAGAGCTGTCTGCGTTGGGGGCAGCGCGATGAAGCTAACCAAATTGAAGACGATTATTGGCAAAGGCCCTTTACCAGAGACAACAATGGAGCGTATCAGACTCGCAGTGTTTGCGGATGCCAATCATGTGCTGGGGCAGTGGGCGCACTGTTTTTCAAAGCTGCCCGAAGGCGGACTGGGTGATGTCCTGAATAACGCAAAGCTTCGCGCCGCTCATGACCACACAATGCTAACCTTTGAACTTAATAGACTTGAACGGGCCCTTAGCGGTTCAGGTTTGAAAGTGGTTGTTCTTAAGGGTGGTGCTTATGTGGCCAATGCTTACAAGGCGGCAAAGGGCCGCCGGGTCAGCGACTTGGACATTTTGGTTGCATCGAATGATCTAGCAGAGGTTGAAAAACTTTTAACTGCCGCTGGTTGGGGGCCCGAAGAGCAAACAGATAACGAATACGACCAGCAATATTACCGACAGCATATGCATGAATTGCCACCGTTGAGGCATAAAAGCCGAGGAACTGTTATCGACGTGCATCATGCGATATTGCCGCGAACGGCGCGGCAAAATATAGACAGTGCAGCAATGTATGAAGATGCGGACAAGGTGGCTGGACGCACATTCTATACATTTACAGATGTGGATATATTCATTCACTCAGCAGTGCATGCCTATGCCGACGGTGCGGTTGATGCCCCCGTCCGGACGCTGGTGGAGCAATATCTGTTATTTTCTGAATTGTCGCAAAAGGCCAGAGACACACTTCCACTCAGAGCAAAAGAGTTGGGCGCAAGCAGCGCTGTTGCGACTGCACTTTGGCTGGTTGGCCGTTTGTTTGATGAAGAAGTTGCGTCTGATATTGCTGCCACGATGCAGCCAGATTGGCGGTATTTTTTAACAAAGCGAGCTATTCTGATCAAGGCAGCAGATGGCTGGACCGCCCCGCTGGGGAAAGCATATCTTTATGTGCGCAGCCATTACCTAAGAATGCCGCTTTATTTGCTCATACCGCATTTGCTCCGCAAAGCGGCAAGGTGGCGCCCGGGCCAAGAGCAGCCTATAGAGTTGCCAAAACCCTGAAAAATCAAGTATCACGCCATTTGTGATGCCTTTGTCCTTGCTTCCTAGCGAAGGCGCGTATAAGAGCATATGAAATTGCGCAAATTTCTGTGTTTTTGAAATTTATGAAAAGCTTGATAAAGCTGATTAAAAGGTGATGTGATGAGTGAATGGCGCCCGGATACATGGAGAAACATGCCTATCGTTCAGGTTCCAAACTACCCTGATCAGGCGGTTTTGAAAGAAGTAGAGGAAGAGCTATCTAGCTACCCGCCGCTTGTGTTCGCAGGTGAAGCGCGCAACCTGAAGGCGCAGCTTGCTGATGTTGCGTCCGGTAACGCCTTTCTGCTTCAAGGTGGGGACTGTGCAGAAAGCTTTGCCGAGTTTCATCCAAATAACATCAGGGATACTTTCAGAGTCCTGCTGCAAATGGCTGTCGTGCTCACATTCGCAGCAAGCTGCCCGGTTGTTAAGGTGGGAAGACTAGCTGGTCAATTCGCCAAGCCGCGCTCAAGTGACGTTGAAGTTAAAGATGGTGTTGAGCTTCCGAGCTATCGTGGTGATATCATCAATAGCATTCGTTTTGAGAAAGACGCGCGCATTCCGGACCCAAGAAGAATGCTGCGCGCATACAGCCAAGCCGCAGCCACTCTTAATCTGCTACGCGCATTTGCACAGGGTGGCTATGCAAATTTGCTATCCGTCCATAAATGGAATCTGGATTTTGTGACCCAGAGCGGAGCAGGGGAGCGCTATCAGGAGCTTGCCGACCGGATTGGAGAAGCTCTTTCATTCATGGAAGCCTGCGGCATTAACCCAGCGGAAGTCCGACAACTGCAGGGAACAGATTTCTATACGTCCCATGAAGCACTCCTTCTGGGTTACGAGCAGGCTCTTACTCGTGTGGATAGCACGTCTGGTGACTGGTATGATACATCGGCTCATATGCTGTGGGTCGGTGATCGCACGCGTCAAACCGATGGCGCGCATCTGGAGTTCCTGCGGGGGGTGGCGAACCCTATCGCTTCCAAGGTTGGTCCCACTACGGACCCGGATGATTTGATACGATTGATCGACACCCTAAACCCAACCAATGAGCCGGGACGTTTGACCCTTATCACACGGTTTGGCGCCGATAAGGTGGAGACTTTTCTGCCAAAGATTTTGCGGAAAGTGCAGGCCGAGGGCCGTCATGTTGTGTGGTCATGTGATCCGATGCACGGCAACACATTAGCCGCTGGAAGCGGTTTGAAAACACGTCCATTTGAACGTATTTTGCAGGAGGTGAAGCGTGTATTTGCTGTGCACAAAGCCGAAGGCACCTACGCAGGTGGTATCCATCTGGAACTGACTGGCCAAAATGTGACGGAATGTACGGGTGGTGCTGCAGCAATTACGGAAGATGGGCTTTCTTCGCGCTATCATACCCACTGTGACCCGAGGCTGAATGCCAATCAGGCAATTGAGCTTGCCTTCTTGATCGCAGAAGCGCTGAAAGAAGAACGGGAAACGCTGTCTTCAAATGCCGCTGCCTAAAAGGTAGTATAGAGGTACATGACAAAGGGCGGCTTTTGCCGCCTTTTCTTTAGCTTGTGAAGTCGCTACAACAAGAGTAAAAGCGGCTCATGACAGACACACTTTCTATATATATTGCTCAGTTAAATCCGACAGTTGGTGCTGTTAAAGAAAACTGCGAACGTATTGCCGCTGCATATGCTCGCGGTATGGCTGCTGGCGCGGACCTTATCCTTACGCCTGAACTGTCAACGACCGGCTATCCGCTTGAAGATCTAGTGCTTAAGCCATTTTTCGTGCGGACCGTAAAGAAGGCGCTTGAAAGCCTTGCGGAGATCACGGCTGGAGGTGACTCCCCGGGGCTGATCGTTGGTGCGCCGTGGCAAGATGGTACATCATTGCGCAACGCTGTTCTCTTGTTGGAAGACGGCAATATCTCGGAAATTCGTTTCAAACACAATCTGCCAAACTACGGTGTTTTTGATGAGATCAGGGTTTTTGAACCCGGCGAGTCTACTGAACCTATGGAGTTCCGGGGCTTTAAGCTGGGAACCATGGTGTGTGAAGACATGTGGTTCCCGGAGTGTACCGCAAGCCTCGCTGGGGCAGGTGCGGATATTTTGCTTGTGCCGACCTGCAGTCCGTATGACGAGAAAAAGCACCCAGAGCGACAACAGTATTCGAAGACCAGAGTCTCGGAAAGCGGTTTACCGCTCGTGTTTTGCAACCAGATATGCGGCCAAGATGAACTGGTTTTTGAAGGGGCAAGCTATGTGATAGCTGCCGATGGCTCAATACCAATTCAGATGGATGCTTTCAGGGAACAGGAATTGCTCTCGGTATGGGCCAGAGACGCTCACGGCAATCTAATATGTAGTACAGAATACCAAGGATATTTGCCCAACCGGCAGGAATCTATTTATCAGGCGATGGTGCTGGGCCTGGGTGACTATGTTCGGAAGAATCGCTTCCCTAGCGTTATTCTTGGGCTCTCTGGGGGAATTGATAGTGCTCTGTCTGCTGCCGTAGCAGTTGATGCGCTTGGTGCCGACAAGGTCCAGTGCGTTATGATGCCGTCACGCTACACTTCTGGAGAAAGCCTTGGGGACGCAGAGGCATGCGCAAAGGCTTTGGGTGTTCGGTATGACGTAATTGCAATTAAACCCGGTGTTGAAGCATTTGATGAGATGTTATCTGATGTATTTGCTGGCACCCAAGCGGATACGACAGAAGAGAATATTCAGTCGAGGCTACGTGGGCTTGTTTTGATGTCCATATCAAACAAGTTTGGGAAAATGGTGCTAACGACTGGAAATAAATCAGAAGTATCAGTTGGTTATGCTACTTTGTATGGCGATATGTGTGGCGGCTATAACGCGCTGAAGGACGTTTATAAAACGGATGTGTTTGCTCTTTCGCGTTGGCGTAACGAGAATGTACCCGTTGGAGCCATAGGGCCATCTGGCGAGGTAATCCCTGAAAATATCATCGTTAAGCCACCAACAGCTGAACTTCGTGATGATCAGAAAGATGAAGATAGTTTGCCCCCTTATGATGACCTTGACGATATGCTGAAGTGTTTGGTCGATGAGGAAATGTCGGTGGCCGAGACGGCAGAGCGAGGTCATGATGCATCAATCGTTGCAAGAATTGAACACCTGCTGTACATCGCGGAATATAAAAGGCGACAGGCGCCACCCGGCGTGAAGATCACCCGAAAGAATTTTGGTCGCGACCGACGGTACCCCATTACCAATGGCTTCCGAAGTGCACGCAAAGACAACTAGTTTGATACCTGGAAAATTTCATGTCCGTAAAAGTACGTTTTGCCCCATCACCTACCGGAAAACTTCACGTAGGCAATATCCGCGCAGCGCTTGTTAACTGGCTCTTCGCGCAACAACAGGGTGGCGAGTTTATTCTCAGGGTCGATGACACTGACGTTGAGCGCTCCACCAAAGAAAATGAGGATGCTATCCGCGCTGACCTGACGTGGCTGGGTCTGTCATGGGATGAGACCTTTCGCCAAAGTGAAAGGTTCGAGCGCTACAATGAAGTTGTTGCCATGCTGAAAGAAGCTGGTCGCCTGTATCCATGCTACGAAACCGCGGATGAGCTTGATATGAAGCGCAAAATCCAGATGGGTCGTGGCATGCCGCCAGTATATGACCGAGCAGCGCTTGAACTCACAGATGAAGAAAAAGCAGCTTTGGAAGCGGAGGGGCGCAAGCCGCATTGGCGTTTCAAGCTTAACACACCTGCGCGCGTGGAATGGACAGACCTAATTCGCGGCGATGTTTCAATTGACCTTGAGGCTCTGTCTGACCCCATCCTCATTCGCGAGGATGGTAGCTTTCTTTATACCCTGCCTAGTGTGGTTGATGATGTAGATTATGGCATCACCCACATTGTCAGAGGGGAAGACCATGTGACCAATTCAGCCGTTCAGGTGCAAATTTTCGAAGCCGTTGGCGGCACAGCACCCGAAATGGCTCATTTTGCCTTGATGACGGGTAAGGGAGGTGAGGGCCTTTCAAAACGACACGGTGCCATGTCTATTGAGGAGTACCGGACCGAATCCGGGCTTGAGCCGATGTCAATTGTATCGCTGATAGCACGTGTAGGGACAAGTGAACCCATTGAGCCATTCACAGAAGTCCAGCCCTTGGTTGATGGATTTGATTTTGGTAAATTTAGCCGTTCAACAGCAAAACTCGACCCGGCTGACCTTGATGTGCTCAATGCGAAGATTTTGCACGCGTCTTCATATGAAGCGGTGAAAGAACGCTTGCCCGGTGTTAGCCAAGAGTTCTGGAACGTGGTTCAGCCGAACGTTTCCAAACTTTCAGATGTGGCAGACTGGCAGGCAATTGTTGAAGGCCCTGTAGTGCCTAAGATTGAAGACGCTGGGCATATTGCGAAGGTTCGTGACTTGCTGCCCGAAGGCGACATAACGCCAGAGACTTGGGGTATCTGGACCGGTAACATCAAAGAAGAACTGGGTGTAAAGGGTAGGGCGCTCTTCATGCCACTGCGGCAGGCAATCACTGGTCAAGACCATGGGCCTGATATGGGCGTTTTGCTTCCATTGATTGGCCGTGAGCGTGTACTGGAAAGATTAGACGGCTAGCCAGATGAGCACGGAAATTCGCGTATATAACACTCTTGCAAGAGAGAAGCAGGTTTTTGAGCCGAGCGACCCCACCAATGTGCGCATGTATGTGTGCGGGCCAACGGTTTATGATTATGCACACATCGGCAACGCCCGGCCTGTCGTGGTTTTCGATATGTTGTTTAGGCTCTTGCGTCATGTATACGGCGATGAGCATGTCACCTACGCTCGTAACTTTACAGACATTGACGACAAGATCATGGATAGGGCGGCCAAAGAAGGCGTTGGCATCAAGACCATTTCAACGCGTTACATCAAAGCCTACTCAGATAATATGTCGCAGCTTGGCACGCTTGATCCGACCCTGACACCAAAAGCGACCGAACATCTGCCAGAGATGATCAAGATGATGCGCACCTTGATCGAAAAAGGGCATGCCTATGAGGCTGAAGGGCACGTGATGTTCAATGTGCCGTCAATGGAGAACTACGGACGCCTGTCGCGCCATAGTAGGGACGAACTGGTTGCTGGGGCCCGCGTAGAGGTTGCACCCTATAAGCGCGACCCGGCTGACTTTGTACTATGGAAGCCATCAACAGACGATCAACCCGGCTGGGGCAGCCCTTGGGGCCGTGGTCGCCCGGGGTGGCACCTTGAGTGCTCTTGCATGATCGAAAAACATATGGGCGAAAGCATCGATATCCATGGTGGTGGCCAGGACCTTATTTTTCCGCACCATGAAAATGAGATTGCCCAAAGTGAATGCACGCATGGTGAGCAATTCGTAAAATACTGGATGCATAACGGTTATTTGACGGTAGACGGTGAGAAGATGTCCAAATCTCTTGGAAATTTTCACACGGTGGAAGGATTGCTGAAATACCATCCGGGTGAGGCATTGCGCCTGTCGTTAATGACGGCTCACTATCGTCAGCCGATTGATTTTTCGCTCGACAGTATTGCGGAACAGAAGCGCAGGCTGGATCGTTGGTATCGTATCACCGATGGTGCTGAAGCTGCGTCGACTGTTCCACAAACTGTCATTGATGCGCTTGCAGACGACCTGAATACACCAAAAGCGATCGCGGCCCTAGATGCTCTGGCATCCAGCGATACCGCAGCGGAGTTGAAAGCAGCCGCTCAGTTCATGGGCCTTTTGAACCAGTCCACAGGCGAATGGTTTCAAGGTGATGCACCTGATGGTGTCACAGTTGAAGAAATTGAAGCAGAGATAGCGGCGCGACTTGAGGCTCGTTTGAATAAGGATTTCGACGAATCAGACCGAATCAGAGATAGACTCGTGGACAAAGGCGTGATTCTTGAGGACGGACCAAGTGGAACAACCTGGAGGCGGTCAAACTAATGTCCGCCACGCCTGCCATTATTCTGGTCCAGCCACAGCTGGGCGAAAACATAGGCAAAACAGCAAGGGCCATGCTAAATTTTGGCCTGACTGACCTCCGGCTTGTTGACCCGAGAGATGGCTGGCCCAATCCGAGTGCTGGCCCGGCAGCAGCTGGTGCAGACATTGTTTTGGATCAGGCGTCTGTCTTTCAGACTGTTGCTGAATCCGTCACTGATTGCCATCAGGTTTATGCGACCACCGTTCGCACCCGGGATATGGTGAAGGATGTCGTAACGCCCCGCATCGCGGCAGAAGAAACAAAGGCATCATTGGAAAACGGTCAGAAAGTGGCTTTTATGTTCGGACGCGAAGCGTCCGGTCTGTCCAACGAAGATGTAGCGCATGCAGGAAAGATTGTTACTGCACCTGTGAATCCGGGGTTTGGGAGCCTAAACCTGGCACAGGCCGTTATCCTTGTCGCTTATGAGCTGTTTCAAACGGATGCTCCGTCTAAGGCCGATTTAGGTCAAGCTGCTGAAAAAGCCACAGGGGAGGAGCTTGAGGGATTGCATAATCATCTTGTGACAGAATTGGAGCCCAGAGGGTATTTCCGAAGTGCCGGTCGAGAGGCAAGCCAGCAGTTGACTCTTCGCAACCTCATGCAAAATGCTAACTTCTCTTCCCAGCAAGTTCAAACCTTGCGCGGGGTCATAAAGTCTTTAACCCGAACGAAATGTTAATTTCTCCTTCATTTGACGGCTTTATAGAAGTGATTAATTATACATTGAGCCAATTGGAGAAATGTAGATGTTTGGTGCTCTAGTCGCAGCAATGATGATGTTTCAGGACGATACGGGTATCGCGGTAGCGCGGCCAATCGGTAATGCTGTTTTGGAACCTATCTCTGGTAGCTATTTTCAGGTGTTCGAGTTTTTTGGCAGGCCTCCGCACACTTGGCGGCATGCGGCCCGCATGGTGAAAGGCTACAGGCATGAGGGCAGGGATGGCCACCTGGCTTATGTGAAAGACGGAGCGACTCACTTTTTTCTGGTTCTTAACTTTGACCTGCTTCGCACCGAGAGAATGTGGATAGGTTTGAGTGCCCGCTGTAACGAGACAGCAGAGCTTTATTGGTCGGATGATACACCGCTTATCGATGGTAGTTTTCGTGCCTGGAGCCCTGTGGCACAGAAAACCTTCAGAGACGAATGCAAAAGGTTGCAGGACACAGGAACTGACCTGCCAATATATTATGATCCAACAGAATTTGGTGTGCGCTGGGAGGTTGGTGGACCGAGGACAGACCTCCGCTATATGATGGTGGAATTTCCTGTGCCCGAAGAGAGCGATGACGAGGCACAGGGTGAGGCAGAAGCAGGTGAATGATAAAGTTACTGCAGGTCTTCAGCTACCTCTTTCGCAAAATATGTGAGAATGCCGTCTGCGCCCGCGCGTTTGAAAGACAGCAAGGATTCGTGAACAACGGCTTTTCTATCGAGCCAGCCATTTTGTGCGGCGGCAACCAACATCGCATATTCGCCTGAAACCTGATACGCGAAGGTGGGGACGCCAAAGCTGTTCTTTACCTCTCGGATGATGTCGAGATAGGGCATTCCCGGTTTTATCATCACGCTGTCGGCACCTTCATTCAGGTCTAGTTCAACCTCCTGCAACGCTTCAAGCCGATTGGCCGGATCCATTTGGTAGGTCTTCTTGTCCCCTTTAAGTATGCCGCCGCTTCCCACTGCGTCACGAAACGGCCCATAAAAGCCGGATGCATACTTTGCTGCGTAGGACATGATTTGGACATGCTGGAAACCAGCTCGATCAAGCTCGTGCCGAATTGCGCCGATACGACCGTCCATCATGTCGGACGGTGCAATAATATCTGCACCGGCTTGCGCCTGAACAACCGCCTGCTGCACGAGGACGCCGATAGTTTCATCGTTCAGGATTATACCATCTTCAACGATACCGTCCTGACCATGACTGGTGTAAGGGTCAAGGGCGACGTCAGCAAGTAAACCAATCTCTGGTACATGTTCCTTAATCTCAGACAGGGCTCTGTTAATCAGGTTGTCGGAGTTTAAAGCCTCATCGCCTCTTTCAGATCGAAGTGCTGCTGGTGTTGAAGGGAACAAGGCAAGGCACGGAATGCCGAGGTTTGCGGCCTCTTTAGCTGAGCTAACGGCACGATCAACACTTAACCTCGATACGCCTGGCATGGATGCCACTGTCTCTTCATGGTTGTTTCCGTCACAAATAAACAGCGGCCATATCAGGTCATCAACAGACAGCGTGCTCTCCCTAACCAGACGCCTGGACCAGTCGGTGGCACGTGTCCGCCGAAGACGGGTGTTAGGAAATTGTCGAGTCATAAACACGTCCTTTTCTGCCATTAGGTCAGCTTTATATTCTTTTTCATTGATTGGCGCGCGAAAGCAACAATTTAGCGATAATTTTAGCATTAACGAAGCATTAGGGCTTCTGCCTGAAACTGCCATTCGAAAGATTCGCGGAAAAATTATGTAAATTTTGGCAGAGAAATGCCACCACGGATCAATATATCAGGCAAAAATACAGCATAAAGGGCTATGACCCATGAGTGGCTACGACTTTAATGATCCAAAATTCCTCTTTCTTGACATCCTATCTCTTGTTGAAAGGTTGCACCGGCGGTTGCTGGACGTACTGAAAAATCACCTGGAACATATCGGGCGCAATGACTTGAACCCTGTGCAGGCTTTGCTTTTGCACAACATCGGCGAGAATGAAATGACTGCTGGGGAGTTGAAAACCCGGGGTTACTATCAAGGCTCTAACGTTTCCTACAACCTCAAGAAACTGGTTGAGATGGGTTATCTGCGCCATGAACGCTCGGACTATGACCGCAGGGCGGTTCGTATTTCTTTGACCGATCAGGGCTATGAGATTCGGGATTTGATTGATCAGCTCTATGAGCAACATTTGCAAGAAATGATGCGGGATGATCTGACATCACAAGATGAGTTGAAACATCTGCGCAAAAACCTCCGCAATCTTGAGAGATTTTGGTCCGATAAAATACATTTTGGCCTGTAATTGCTTTGGTCGATCAAATATATCGTAAAAATCGGTTGTTTCATCGGGTCCAAATATCGCTAAGATAAAGCCAATTATTGCAAAAATTGACCTGCGACAATTTCGTTGCTGGACGAAAGATGTAATAATGGGGTAGTTAGCGACGCAGAAATGCTAATATAGCTATGTGTGACATAGCATTGACCAGGGCCAAAACTAGTCAACCGGACTGTCAGATGGACTATGAAAAAATATTTGCTGACGCGATAGACGCCATCCATGAAGAGGGCAGGTATCGCGTTTTTGCGGACATTTCCCGAGAGCGTGGTAGCTTTCCGCGGGCCCATCGCCATGACGCTGGCGATAACGCCAAAACGATCACGGTTTGGTGCAGCAACGACTATTTGGGCATGGGGCAACACCCCAAGGTTATCGAAGCGATGCACAAAGCGCTTGATGAAACGGGCGCAGGAGCAGGCGGCACCAGAAATATATCTGGCACCAATCATTATCATGTTTTGCTGGAGCGCGAACTCGCTGATTTGCATGGTAAGGAAGCGTCGCTTCTCTTTACATCTGGCTATATTTCTAACGAAGCAACTTTATCAACCGTCGCCAAGTTGATGCCAGGATGTGAAATTTTCTCTGACGAGCTTAATCATGCATCCATGATTCAGGGCATTCGTAACAGCGGTGCGAAGAAGCATATTTTCAGGCACAATGATTTGGTTCATTTGGAGGAACTACTTTCCGCCGCTGAACCAACAGCGCCAAAAATCATTGCTTTCGAATCTGTCTATTCGATGGACGGCGACATTGCGCCGATCGAAGCCATTTGTGACCTGGCCGACAAATATAACGCCATGACCTACCTTGACGAAGTGCATGCTGTTGGCATGTACGGCCATCAGGGCGGGGGTGTCGCTGAGCGCGACGGCGTTGCGGATCGCATCACAATTATTGAAGGTACCCTCGGTAAAGCATTTGGCGTTATGGGCGGCTATATCGCGTCCTCAAAATCACTTGTTGATGTTGTGCGCAGCTATGCGTCCGGATTTATCTTCACCACCGCGCTCAGCCCGGTTCTTGCGGCAGGGGTGCTTGCAAGTGTACGGCACCTACGCGCCAGTGATAGTGAGCGTAAAGAACAGCAAACCCGTGCTGCAAAACTGAAAGCTCGCATGAAGGCGGCTAATCTACCAGTGATGCATAGTGTTAGCCACATTGTGCCGCTCTTTATTGGCGACCCGGTGCTTTGCAAAGATGTATCTGACATACTGCTCAATGAGTTTGGTATTTACGTCCAGCCAATTAACTATCCAACTGTGCCGAAGGGGACGGAGCGTCTCAGGTTTACGCCGGGCCCCTTGCATGATGACAATGCAATGGATGGATTGATGGAAGCGCTAACAGAAGTGTGGTCGCGGTTGAACATCACGCGGTCTGTTGCCTGAGGCTGATGCCTGCATCCAGAAACATAATCATCGAATTTGTTCCTCAGGGGAATTACGTCAAAGTTTGCGCGATTTGCGAAGAGACAGGTACGGAAGTGTCTATCGTAGGCGACCGACGTGCCAGTAAAACTGAGCTTGAAGCACTTGCAGTTCGTAAGTTGAATTATGTGATGCAAAAGAGCGATGCCAAGCTGCTTTCGTCGCGACGCGGTATTGAGGCGTAAGACCTCAATCATTGGCTAACGGGCTATATATTCCATTTATTTTTCTTACACGCACAAAATAACGCAATCGTACCTTGGGTTGCCTATTTGAATGTGATAAATACCTTCCTCAATTTCAACGCATTGACTATGCGTGTTTTCTCTGTATTTGGCCCAGTGCGGGAAAGGGGTTTTTGTGTCAGACAATGTAATTGCTATCGCTTGCGACCATGGCGGTTTTAACCTCAAAGAAGTTTTAAAGAAAAACATTGAAAACAGAGGTTTATCTGTTCTCGATTTGGGCGCAAATAGTACAGAGTCTGTTGATTATCCAGCTTATGGGTCTGCGCTGGCTACCGCTATCGAAGAAGGAAAAGCGGATAAAGGTATTTTAATCTGCGGCAGCGGTATCGGAATTTCTATCGCTGCGAATCGTAATCCGGCGGTCCGGGCTGCTGTATGCCACTCGGGGCTCACTGCGCGACTTGCTCGTCAGCATAACGACGCAAACGTCCTGTCGCTCGGCGCTAGAATAGTCGGCGAAGAAACAGCTTTGGATTGTCTCGACGAATTTCTCACAACAGATTTTGAAGGCGGTCGTCATCAGCGACGCGTCGATCAACTTGGTTAAGCTTCAGCTATTTAGGATTATTATACGATGAGTAATTTTACCCAGGCCGGATTTTTCACTGCCTCTTTATCAGAAACAGACCCTGACCTGAAAAACTCCTTGAATGGAGAGTTGGAGCGGCAACAAAACCAGATTGAGCTTATCGCGTCAGAAAATATCGTCAGTAAGGCGGTGCTGGAAGCTCAGGGGTCAGTCCTGACAAATAAGTATGCCGAGGGTTACCCTGGTCGCCGTTATTATCAAGGTTGCCATCATGTCGATATCTCCGAGAGTCTTGCAATAGAACGTGCGAAAGAACTGTTTAACGCGTCTTTTGTGAACGTGCAGCCGCACTCGGGTGCGCAGGCCAACGGCGCCGTGATGCTCGCGCTGACCAAGCCTGGTGATACCATTATGGGAATGTCGCTTGATGCTGGCGGGCACCTGACACATGGTGCAGCACCAGCCCTTTCCGGCAAATGGTATAATGCCGTTCAATACGGTGTGCGCCGCGAAGACGCATTGATAGACTATGACGAAGTTGCTGCGCTTGCGAAGGAACATAAACCAACATTAATCATTGCCGGCGGTTCCGCTTACCCACGTACCATTGATTTTGCGCGTTTCCGTGAAATTGCAGACAGTGTTGGCGCGATATTCTTGGTTGATATGGCGCATTTTGCCGGGTTGGTTGCAGGCGGTGTCCACGACAATCCACTGGATTATGCTGACGTGGTGACAACAACGACCCACAAAACACTTCGCGGGCCGCGGGGTGGTATGGTCCTGACAAATGATGAAGCCATCGCGAAGAAGATTAATTCCGCTGTGTTCCCTGGTTTGCAGGGTGGCCCGCTGATGCATGTGATTGCCGCTAAAGCAGTTGCCTTTGGTGAAGCGCTTCGTCCGGAGTTCAAAGAGTATTCTGCGCAAGTGGTTAAAAATGCTCGCGCCCTTGCGGCACGCCTTCTGGAAAATGGTTTTGACATTGTTTCAGGCGGGACGGACACGCATGTGGTGCTTGTTGATCTTCGCCCAAAAGGAATCACCGGCAAGGCCGCGGATGAAGCACTGGAGCGTGCTTTCATGACCTGTAACAAGAATGGCGTTCCATTTGATCCGGAAAAACCATTTGTCACGTCCGGTATTCGTCTTGGTACACCTGCGGGTACAACACGTGGTTTTGGTGAAGCTGAATTTATCCAGATTGCCGATATGATTACCAAAGTGATCGATGGGCTTGCTGCCAATCCAGATGACAATAGCACCGCGGAAGAAGCTGTAAGAGCAGATGTAGCTGTGCTGTGTGACCGGTTCCCTATTTACTAGGGCCGGGCAGTTACCAACAGGGTTTGAGACAAGAATTGGGAATAGGGGAGTTTTTAGCCGATGCGTTGTCCATTTTGTCAGAATGAGGATACTCAGGTTAAAGATAGCCGTCCCTCTGAGGATAAAGCCGCTATTCGCCGCCGCCGCTTTTGCCCGGCATGCGGAGCGAGGTTTACGACCTTTGAGCGCGTGCAACTCCGTGAGCTGACGATTGTCAAGAAAAGTGGGCGTAAAGTTCCGTTTGAAAGAGACAAGTTGGAGCGGTCTTTAGACATTGCGCTACGCAAGCGCCCCGTAGACCCTGAGCAAGTGGAGCGAATGGTGAATGGAATCGTTCGCCGCTTGGAATCAATGGGTGAAAGTGAAGTTCAGTCCGAACAGGTTGGGCGCCTGATCATGGAAGGGCTGGAGAGCTTGGATCAGGTGGCTTATGTTCGTTATGCTTCCGTTTACAGAAACTTCCGTGAAGCCTCGGACTTCGAGAAGTTTTTGGGGAAAATGACAGGCCCTGAGGATCACTATCACGACGACTGATGTTAGCGAATGAAGACAAGAATGATGAACGCTGGATGCGGGTGGCCTTGTCGCTCGCGAAGCGTGGGTTAGGGCAGGTAGCGCCAAACCCCTCGGTGGGTTGTGTCATCATTAAAGACGGCATTGTTGTTGGACGCGGACATACTCAAGCTGGTGGACGTCCTCATGCCGAGGTTGTGGCATTAAGACAAGCTGGGGCTGATGCTTCCGGCGCAACAGCTTATGTAACGCTCGAACCTTGCTCCCACACGGGTAAAACCCCTCCATGCGCAGAAGCTTTAATTGAAGCCGGAATTCAGCGAGCTGTTGTTGCTGTGGGCGACCCGGACCCGCGAGTAAACGGGCAGGGCATCGAAAAGCTGATTGATGCGGGAGTAAAAATTAAAACAGGTGTTCTGGAGCATGAAGCTGCCAGCGTCACCGCTCCTTTCTTTAGTCGGGTCTCTCGGGGAAGGCCATCTTTCACCCTGAAACTTGCCACCACAGTTGACGGTAAAATCGCGCTAGGAAATGGCGAAAGCAAATGGATCACTGGCGAGCATGCACGCCGGTTTGGTCATCGTTTGCGAGCGGAGCATGATGCTATCTTGGTGGGTTCAGGGACCGTTCTGGCAGACTGTCCGAGCTTAACATGCCGCCTGGATGGCATTACGCAACGTGATCCGGTAAGAATTATCCTTGATCGACGTGGTCGGACTGTCGGTGATGGGACCAATCCACTGCCGGGAGATGTGCGTACCGTTGTTGTGACTGAACAAGCGCAGGTAGATGCGCAGGACTTTGAAACCCTTACGGTTGAGGCTGATGGCAGTCTTCACGATGTTGCTGGATTGTTGGGAGCGAAGGGCCTTAACTCTGTTCTGATCGAAGGTGGAAGCGAAGTCGCAGCCAGCTTTTTACGAGCAGGGTTGGTAGATCGGCTGGAAGTCTTTACTGCTGGTAAACTGATTGGGTCTAACGGAATTGGTGCGGTTGCCGACATTGGCCTTGCCAGGCTGGCGGATGCGCCCCATTTCAGTCTGAGGAAAATAAGGCGGCCAGGACTTGATCTTCTTGCATCCTACGCCAAGGCGGAGTAACTGAGCGTCATGTTTACTGGAATTGTTACAGATGTTGGCACCTTGGCCAGCGAAAGCGGGCCTGCCGACAAGCGATTTGTCATCACGACAAAGTACGATATGTCCTCGGTCGATATTGGCGCGTCTATCGCGTGCGGCGGTGTTTGCCTTACGGTTGTAGAAAAAACTGAGTCGAGTTTTGCTGTTGATGTCTCGCAAGAAACCATGCGCGTCACAACATTATCAGGTTGGGAAGAAGGCGTTGAGATTAATCTCGAACGTTCGCTCAAGCTTGGTGACGAACTAGGTGGCCATATTGTTACAGGCCATGTGGACTGTGTTGGAGAGATTGTGTCGTTTGATACGATAGACGGTTCTGTCAAAATGGTTATCGCTATCCCAACTGAATACCGGCATTTGATAGCTGAAAAAGGTAGTGTTTGCGTGGACGGGGCCTCTCTAACCGTAAATGAAGTTGCGGATAGCGAAAGCTCGACTGAGTTTTCTATCAATCTTATCCCGCATACTCAGGCTGTAACCAGTTTCCGAAACAGCAAGGCAGGCGACCGCGTAAACATAGAGTTTGATGTCCTTGCTCGCTATGTTTCGCGTCTGCAAAGTCAAAGGTAGTATTCATGCCGCATCGCTTTCTCTCCAAGATTGAAGACGTTATCGAAGATGCGCGCAACGGGCGCATGTTCATATTGGTTGATGACGAAGATCGGGAAAACGAAGGGGATCTGATCATACCAGCTCAGATGGCGACACCTGAGGCAGTCAACTTCATGGCTAAATACGGCAGGGGCTTGATCTGCCTACCGCTTAGTCGCCGCCGGGTGGAAGAGCTTGAACTTCCTTTGATGAGTTCAAATAACCAAGCACGTCACCAGACGGCATTTACCGTAGCGATTGAGGCCAAGACAGGCGTTACGACTGGTATTTCTGCGGCAGACCGAGCCCATACCATCGCGGTTGCCATCGACTCGTCCAAAGGTAAAGACGACCTTGCCACGCCCGGGCACGTATTCCCGCTCGTGGCGCGTGACGGTGGTGTTCTCGTTCGGGCAGGGCACACCGAGGCTGCCGTCGATATTTCCCGCTTGGCCGGCCTGAACCCTTCTGCGGTGATCTGCGAGATCATGAACGAAGATGGCACAATGGCACGCTTGCCCGACTTGGTTGAGTTTGCGAAGACACATGGTCTTAAAGTTGCGACTATCCGTGATTTGATTGCGTACAGGTTAAAAAATGACCGCTTGGTAGAGAAGGTAAGAGAAACTGACCTTAAACGGCAGAGTGGCTTTGATTGGAAAGTCAGTGTTTTCCAGTCAACTGCCGACCAGCGCGAAACGGTTGCTTTGTCTCTTGGGGATATCTCTGAAGAGACGCCAGTTTGTGTGCGAATGCATTCTTTGAACCCTTTTGAAGATATCCTTGGCATGGATCACCCGCGCACAGGACAGTTGCAGCGGGCAATGAGCGTTGTAGAAGAAGCTGGTGCTGGCGTTGTGGTTCTCTTCCCCGGTCTTGTTGGCATGCGCCCGTCTCAGGTAGGCGAAGCTGAAAAAGAGAATAAAGAGCAAGGCACGCTGAAAGACTATGGTATTGGTGCACAAATCCTTCGTGAACTTGGTGTGCGGCATATGATTTTGCTCACAAATTCACCAAGTCATATTGTTGGGCTTGAAGGATACGGGCTGGACATTGTAGAACAGCGCGAAATCCCCGGCTGACGTTGTGTCGGCATAACTATAGATTGGAGCCGCAATGGCTAATCCCCATATTCTTATTGTAGAAGCCCGCTTCTACGCAGACCTCGCCGATGAAATGGTCGCCGGTGCTGTCGAGGCTATCGAAGCCGCTGGCGGCACTTGGGACCGACTTGACGTGCCCGGAGCACTCGAGATTCCCGCAGCCATTTCAATGGCTGACGCGGGTGAAGCGAAAGAATATGACGGCTATGTAGCGCTTGGCTGCGTTATTCGCGGTGAAACTAGTCACTATGATTATGTTTGCGGTGAAAGTGCCCGTGCGTTGCAAGACCTAGGTGTGCAAGACCTTCTTGCTGTTGGCAATGGTATTCTTACCGTTGAAAACAAAGAGCAAGCGTGGGCCCGGGCCAACCGTTCTGAAAAGAATAAGGGTGCCGATGCAGCAAACGCAGCTCTTCGCATGGCTGAACTGAAGACGCATTTTGGGGTAACTGAGTAATGCCCACACGCACACAGAAACCCGTTAAGCAAGGTGGCCCACGAAGCGCGGCGCGCTTGGCGGTAGTTCAAGCGTTTTATCAGCTTCTCATGGCAGATGAACCGAACAGCGACAAGGTCGCTGCTGAATATATGGAACATCGTCTGGGCGCGGAACTTGAGGGCGACCAGTATGTTGCAGCGGATGCTGAGCTATTTAAAGACATTCTCGCAGGTGCTTGGGGGCGCAGAGATGAATGGAGTCAGTTGATTGAAGCGCACCTGAGTGCTGGCTGGACACTTGAGCGTGTGGACAAGATTCTCATGGCCGCTCTGTCTGCCGGTGCATACGAATTGAGCGCACGTGTTGATGTACCAACAGCAGTGATTATCAACGAGTATGTTGATGTTACTCACGGATTTTATGAGCGCGCGGAAGCTGCGTTTGTAAACAGCGTTCTGGACAAGATCGCTAAACAGGTACGTAGCTGAAAACGGGGCAGGTGACGATGCCCGGTGAATTCCAGATTATTCAACAGTATTTTGAACCACTTTGTGGCCCTGAGGCGCTGGCCTTACAGGATGATGCTGCTTACTTTTCGCCGCCGGACGGCTTTGATCTTATCATCACCAAAGACCTTTTGCTGGAAGGGGTGCACTTCCGTCAGGAAGACCCTGTGGAGCTGATCGCTCATAAAGCGCTGGCGGTTAACGTATCTGATTGCGTTTCAAAAGGAGCGCGTCCGCATGCGTATTTTTTGGGGCTAGCTTTACCCGCAGACGTAAATGAAGACTGGCTTGGTCGTTTCTCTTCCGGATTGGAGGCCGCACAGCGCCAATTTGGCTGCCACCTGGCTGGCGGCGATACGACAAAAACGGGAGGACCGTTGACGATATCAATTACACTGGTCGGTCTTGTTCCGACCGGTCGGATGATTAAGCGGTCGGGGGCTGCCATTGGCGACGATGTGTATGTTACGGGGGCGCTGGGTGACGGGGCGCTTGGCCTATGGTGCTTGCAAAATGATGAGCTGCAGCACGGCCAGCTTGTATCAGCTTATCAGAAACCTCAGCCCGCTACGCGCATTGGGCCAGAGCTTATTGGTTTGGCAAATGCGTCAGCAGATGTGTCTGATGGTCTGCTTGCTGATATTGGGCATATCGCAAATGCGTCCGGTGTTGGTATCCAAGTGTTTTGTGACAAATTACCGGCCAGTGAGCAAGGCATTGAACTGATAAAAAGACAACCAGACTTGAAATGGACGCAGTGGGCTGGCGGGGACGATTATCAAATTGTTTTCAGCGCTCCCAAGACATCCGGGGCCAAACTGTTAGAAGCCGCCGCACGCTCGGAAACACGAATCTCTTTAATCGGAGAAGTTTATAAGGGGAAAGGTGTTCAAATGCTTGATAAACTTGGGAAAATTATGCAGGTTAATAGCGTCGGTTATACCCATTTCTAAAAAAGGAGGCGGTGCATATGTCGGGCAATGAATCAGATGTAGACGTGCAGGGTGGTGGTTCGGCAAAAGGACTGCTGATACTTGGACTGTTGGGCGGACTGCTTATTGGAGGTGGCGTCGCTTACTATCTGATGAAAGACCAGATCGCCGCACCGGAGGGGCAAGAAGAGGAAGTGGAAAGACGGCCTGAACCCGCTAAGGAGTTGCAAGCCGTAAGGTTCGAGCGTCTGACGGTGCCTATTTACCAGCGAGTTGGTAATAGCCGACGATATATTGGTAACTTCTTCATCAATATTGATGTGCTGGTTGATGGTGACGACAACTTAATCGCTGTACGCCGCTCGGAACCACAATTGCAGCATGCATTTATTTCCGCCATTAGCAGCGCCGACCTGATGCAGGAAAATTCGCCTCAACAGCTTGATATGGAAAAAACTTCCAGGCTTTTGATGCAAAGAGCGAACGCGGTTCTCGGGTCAAATATCGTGGAAAATGTGTCGGTTATCGAAGCGATGCGCATACCGAACTAGAGCTGTTTCAAACATACTCTGGAATGATGATAGGCGATTGCAGGCTTGCAAGCGCCTATTTTGCTTCCTACAGTGATTTTGTGGTTTACTCGACCGCAAAAGAAGTAGGGGCTGACTGATATGTGGGGCGTATCATCCGACAGTACAGTCTAAATTTATTAAGTTTAGAGGGGGATTCCCATGGACGTTTTATACGTTTCCATTGCGTGCGGCATTCTCGCTGTCCTGTATGGATGGTTTACTCGTAGCTCCATTTTGGCTGCGAGCGCAGGTAATGAAAAAATGCAGGAAATCGCTGGGGCTATTCAGGCTGGCGCTCAGGCATACTTGAACAGACAATATCGTACGATTGCGATTGTAGGCGTCGTTGTGACGGTCGGTTTGTTTTTTGCCATCGGCATGCTGGCTGCGATTGGTTTTGTGATCGGTGCTGTGTTGTCGGGTGTTGCCGGCTATATCGGCATGCTTATTTCCGTAAAGGCAAATGTGCGCACAACAGAAGCAGCCAGCAACAGTTTGCAGGCTGGCCTTACGCTAGCATTCCGGTCTGGTGCTGTAACAGGCATGCTTGTGGCTGGTCTCGCATTGCTTGCGGTTGCCGGCTATTATGCGATTCTTATTGGCCCAATGGGGCTTGAAGCAACGTCACGTGACGTGATTGACGCTTTGGTTGCTCTGGGCTTTGGCGCATCCCTCATTTCCATTTTCGCCCGTTTGGGTGGTGGCATTTTCACCAAAGGTGCAGACGTTGGCGCTGACCTAGTTGGTAAAGTGGAAGCCGGTATTCCTGAGGATGACCCCCGTAACCCAGCTGTGATTGCAGATAATGTTGGCGACAATGTTGGCGATTGTGCTGGCATGGCGGCAGATCTTTTTGAAACCTATGTTGTGACGGTGGGGGCTACCATGGTTCTGTCTGCGCTGTTCATTAGTTCTGGCGCTGCGGACATTATGGCTCTGCCACTGATTATTGGCGGCGTATGTATCATCACGTCCATTATCGGAACTTACTTTGTAAAACTCGGTTCCAATAATTCGATCATGGGTGCTCTCTACAAAGGCTTCATCGTTACAGCTGTACTTTCTGCTGGCGCGATGTGGTTTGCCATGGACTGGGCTCTTGGCGGCAACATGAACGCAACCTTCAATGCGAGTGGCACGGAATTTACTGGCCGAGCGCTATATTATTGTGGGCTTGTTGGCTTGATTGTAACTGGCGTGATCATCTGGATTACGGAATATTACACTGGCACCGAATATCGTCCGGTTCGCTCGATTGCGAAAGCGTCCGAGACGGGACATGCAACCAACGTTATTCAGGGTCTCGCGATTTCTCTCGAAGCAACCGCATTGCCTGCTATCGTGATCGTTGCCGGCATCATTGTTGCCTACAAACTAGCTGGTGTGCTGGGCCTTGGTTTTGCGGCAACCGCGATGCTTGCGCTTGCGGGCATGGTCGTGGCGCTTGACGCTTATGGTCCTGTTACCGATAACGCTGGTGGTATTGCCGAGATGGCTGGTCTTGATGAGGAAGTGCGTAACCGCACTGACGCGCTTGACGCTGTTGGCAACACTACAAAGGCGGTAACGAAGGGGTATGCGATTGGCTCTGCTGGTTTGGCGGCTCTCGTGTTGTTTGGCGCCTATACAGCCGATCTGGAGAAATTCTTCTCCGGTGTTGAGGTAAACTTCGATCTATCGAATCCATATGTCGTTGTTGGTCTTCTTCTTGGCGCGCTGTTGCCTTACCTCTTTGGTGCGATGGGCATGACAGCTGTTGGCCGTGCCGGTGGAGAAGTTGTGGAAGAGGTTCGTACTCAGTTCCGTGAAAATCCGGGTATTATGGAAGGTACAGCGAAGCCTGATTATGCCCGCTCTGTCGACTTGCTGACAAAAACAGCGATCAAGGAAATGGTTGTGCCAAGTTTGCTGCCAGTGGCGGCGCCAATTGTCACTTATTTCGTGATTGATGCCATTGCAGGGCAGGCTGCTGCTTTTTCTGCGGTTGGTGCGCTATTGCTTGGTGTGATCGTTGGTGGTCTTTTTGTTGCGCTTTCCATGACTGCCGGTGGCGGTGCGTGGGATAATGCGAAGAAATACATCGAGGATGGCAATCATGGCGGTAAAGGTTCCGAGGCGCACAAAGCCGCAGTAACCGGCGATACCGTTGGTGACCCTTATAAGGATACTGCTGGTCCAGCAGTAAACCCGATGATCAAGATCACCAATATCGTTGCTTTACTGTTGCTGGCGATGTTGGCGCACTAGGTAGCGCTTAAGCCAAGAAAAACGAAAGCCCCGGTTTTGCCGGGGCTTTTTTTGTTGCCTGAAAATTAGGCTCTAACCGTTCGGGCCACGCGGAGTGTTGCCGCCCTGGTTGCCGCGCTGTTGGTTTGGCGCGGCGCCGCCAAATCGTCCAATTGCGCCGAAAATGGACTGGAAGAAGTTTTGCTTACGGCCTCTGGTCGGCGTTCTGTCCGCTACTGCATCCACCTCCAGCATGTCATCAATATCAAGGTTGTTCACTGCGGAAACCACGCCTCTGTCGTTGAAAGCAACAACTAAAACACGATGTTGCTGGGCATCAGGCCAGAACACGGGGCGAACCCGCACGGTGGTTGATACATAATACCAGGTGTTTGGGTCAAAGGTTGCTGCCATGGTAGGCGTACCCAAGGTGGACTCAACAGATGTTCTGTTATCAACACCGGGTTGGATTGCATCGGCCAGTTCAGTGTCAAAGACATATCCCCGAACGGCACGCGAGTTACCACAGGCCGTTGTTGCCAACGCTGCGGTAAGGACGATGCCTGATTTCAGTAGCGATAAATGCGTGGGTCGCTTCATAGTGGATACGCCTTTCAAACTTCATACTCTTTGAGTTGCCTGCATTCTTACTCACCAGCATTGATAAGTGCAAGGGTGCGTGTTAGAGCCATGCACAGTTTTATGCCGTTAAGCTGCTTGATAGTTATCGACTAAAAGGTGGCAAAAGTTTGGAACCCCAGATTGTTTAAAAAACTGTTTCCCAATCGCAAGCTTAATATTCAAGCCCATGCAACCTATAATGCCATTGTTGAGAAGGCACGAAACCCCAAGTTCTATCTGGAGCCCTATGGCGTGGAGGATACGGTAGAGGGCCGGTTTGAGCTGATTTTGTTGCACCTTTTTCTGACGGATAGGGAAATGGCGCAGGATGGTATCAATGTGGCCGTTCGCCGCACGGTCCGGGAAATTCTTGTGAAAGATATGGACCGATCCCTTCGGGAAATGGGGATAGGCGATATGAGCATTAGCAAACAAATGAAAAAGGTGGGCGCAGCTTTGATCGCTCGTTTGGCCTCTATCGAGGCGGTTTTTGATAAAGATAGCGAGAATGATAGATTAGCTAGCCTGGTGGAAATACTAGATAGAAATGTCGACTTTTCCATGCCGGAGGGCGCTCTTCACCTCGCCAAATATCTCGATGCGCAAGTCACAGAACTTTCTGATAAAAACGAAACTTCTAATCGCTAGGCCCGGACTATTTACATAGGGGAAACCAATGTCAGAGAAACATACGCTTTCTGTAACTCTCCAAAGTGATGAGATTCAGGTTGAAGGCCGTGATTACAGGATTGAAGCGACCGCAGACCAGCTTTCTGTTTTGGTAGAGCGATTTGATATCCTGGGCATGAGTAAGTTACTTGCAAAAGTGAATGTTGTCGCCGACAGGCAGAACAAGGGCTTTAGGATTGCCGGGTCTATTGAAGCCGACCTTGTTCAGAAGTGCATTGTGACATTGAGGGAAGCACCAGAACAAATCCGAGAGAGTTTTGAGCTGTTACTGGTTTCGCCTGAACAAGCTGAAGCGTTCGATGAAGAAGAACTGTATGCTGACCCAAGCGCGCCAGATTATGATGCTTTTGAGGGGAACGAATTACCACTCGGCGAAATTGTCGCCCAGACCGTCTCTGTAATGATGGAACCTTACCCCAGAGCAGAAGGGGCGACCATTGAGGGTGTTAAGGGTACCGGCGTTAGCGTAAACGAAGAGCTCGAGAAAAAGCCAAACCCCTTCGCGGTCTTGTCGCAGTTGCGTGACAAATCTTGAGTTAACTGCGTAAATCTATATTCTTAAACAAATTTCGGTAACCCTTTGGGCTTGCACCTAAAGAAGTGCTGGTTTGATGATTGTTAGATAGGATTTCTGAGTGGCCAACAAAGTAACAATCGCAGTTGACGCGATGGGCGGCGATCATGCGCCAGAAATGGTAATTGATGGCGTGGCACAGGCGCGAACGTTATTTCCTGATACCAAGTTCCTGATTTTTGGTGTTGAGGACCAAGTCAAGCCACTGCTGGAGAAATATCCGGAATTGCGTGCGGCAAGTGAACTTATCCATACCGATTCAATCGTCTCAAGTGACGACAAACCCTCTCAGGCGCTGCGCCGAGGGCGACAGTCATCAATGGGGCTTGCCATTCAGGCGGTAAAGGAAGATGCCGCAGACGTGGCAATTTCCGCGGGTAATACAGGCGCTTTGATGGCGCTCGCGAAGTTTTTGCTGCGGACCATGCCCGGTATTGATAGGCCCGCATTAATTTCACCGTTGCCCACGTTGCGCGGTGAAAGTGTCATGCTTGACTTGGGGGCCAATGTTGAATGCGACAGCAATAATCTGGTGCAGTTTGCCATTATGGGCTCTGCCTATGTTCGCACGGTTCTAGGGCTATCAAATCCTTCAGTTGCGCTGCTAAATGTTGGTACAGAGGAACTGAAGGGCAAGGATAGTATTAAAGCCGCAGCGGACGTTCTGAAAAACGCTGATCATTTACCCATGCAATTTGTTGGTTTCGTTGAAGGCAACGATATCGCCACAGGGGCTGTTGACGTCGTGGTTACGGATGGTTTTACCGGTAACATCGCTCTCAAGACCGCAGAAGGAACTGCCCGGCTTGTGACCGACTTATTGGGCAGGGCGTTTCGTTCAACCTTTATGACCAAGCTAGGCTATCTGATGGCCAAGCATGGCTTGCGCTCGCTCAGGGATCATATGGACCCAAATAACCATAATGGCGGGGTTTTCCTTGGCCTAAACGGCTTGGTAATGAAAAGCCATGGCGGCGCAAATGCGCACGGCTTCGCATCTGCTGTTACATCAGCCATTGATATGGCGCAAAATGATTTGATTCGACTGATTAGCGAGAACCTTCAAGACATACCGCTGGAGGAAGAAAACAACGCTTCAACCTCGGATGCGTAAATTCAGTAGCCGGAAGCAGCTATTTTACTGTAGAAAAACAGCCTAACTCCCTTCATTTTAGAGGTTTTTCGGTATTTGCAGTGTGACATCGTTTGACTCTGTAGGGAAAGTTGGATTAAAGTTTTTATCTGTCTAAAACTATATCAATAGGGGGTGCGCAATGAGTTCAACACTAACACGTGCTGATTTGACCGAAGCTATATATGAAGAAGTAGGTCTCTCCCGTAACGAGTCTGCTGACCTTGTTGAGTCTGTCCTTGAAGAAGTGGCATCCTGCCTTGTGAATGGTGAGAATGTAAAAGTTTCATCATTTGGAAGCTTCCTGGTGCGCCAGAAGAATGGCCGTATGGGCCGTAACCCAAAGACGGGTGAGGAAGTTCCTATTGAGCCTCGTAAGGTTCTCGTGTTTCGCCCCAGTCAGGTTATGAAAGACCGGATCAACAGCTAGCTGCTGGAGTCCCGATAGATGGTAATGTCTGAAGAGGGCGGTCGTGGCCGCGGCGTTAAAAGCCGTGAAGCCTTTAGAACCATTTCTGAAGTTGCTGATGAGCTTGATTTACCCCAACATGTCCTAAGGTTTTGGGAAAGTAAATTTACACAGATCAAGCCGCTAAAACGAGGCGGTAACAGGCGGTATTATCGCCCTGACGACGTGCAGGTTTTAACAGCGATTAAAAAGCTGCTGCATTCGGATGGCTACACCATTCGTGGCGTTCAAAAACTGTTTAAATCCCAGGGGCTTAAAGCAACGCTGGAGCAAGTTCAAACTATGGGCGGAACGGTTGTTGCAGAGACACCGGCTGGAGCTGTACCTGATGCTGCGAGTAGTATGAAAATAGAAAATAGCATTCGCAAGCTTAAAGCGATGCGGAACCGCCTTTCTTAACGTTCAAAGACATAGTTAAGCGCACACATTTAATTTCACAATGGCTATTGCACCGCAAAATTGCGATGGGTATAGTGCGCCGCGCTGACAGACGTCAGTTTCACGGGAAGTAGCGCAGCCTGGTAGCGCATCACACTGGGGGTGTGGGGGTCGCAGGTTCAAATCCTGTCTTCCCGACCAATAAATGCCGTACCTTTCAATAAGGTGCGGCATTTTTCGTTTGAAATAAGTTGTCCCGCGAAGCTTGCCTTAGGCTAAAAACTCGCTAATGTCCGCCCAACCGATCATCCTTTGTTGCTAAGCTGAGGTGCTTGTGGAAACTTTTTTGGTTTTTGGGGTCAGCCTTATTGGTGCCGGGCTTGTTTCAGGCTTTCTTGCGGGCTTGCTGGGCATAGGCGGGGGTATTGTAACAATCCCCGTATTGTTTGTGTTATTTGGTGAGATTGGTACGCCCATCGAATGGCGCATGCATGCAGCCATCGCAACATCGCTTGCCATAATTGTTGCGACCAACATATCAAGTGTTCGAGCCCATAACAAAAAGGGCGGCGTTGACTGGGAGTTGGTGAGAAGTTGGTGGCTCGCGGTCGTACTGGGCGCATTTTTAGGCAGTTTTTTTGCCAAAACGCTGAAAACTCAAGAGCTTGTCTACTTCTTTGCTACGTTGGCGGCATTCCTTGCCGCGAAGATGCTACTTCCTTTTGATAATTGGAAGTTAGGCAAAGAGCTTCCATCCGGTGTATTTCGCTATATTAACCCCTCGTTGATTGGTTTCTTCTCTTCTGTAATGGGAATCGGGGGCGGAAGCTTCTCCGTACCTTACATGACACTCTACAGTGTGCCAATTCACAGGGCTGTCGGCACTGCGTCACTGATTGGGCTCTTTATCAGCGTTGCTGGCGGGGTTGGCTATTTGCTTGGTGGGTTGTCACTAGAAGGTTTGCCTGAGGGCTCGATTGGCTTTATTCATATGCCGTCTGCGCTTGTTGTGTCGATGGCCGCGGTTGTGATGGCACCAGTTGGTGCAAAAGTGGCACATCGAATGCCAAAGGCGCTGCTTAGTATTGCTTTTGGTATTTTTCTGGTGGTTGCGACAGTTAGACTGGTTAGTGCTGTGTAAAGCAGCTTGGTTTTCTCGCTAAAGCCTCAGGTTTCTGGGTTATGGCGCAAAGGAGAATGGGAATGGCTAGTGGCGTTCACGCTGTTTCAAAAGAGTTTCAACAAGCCAGCGAAGAAGATTGGCTAGAGCTTGTTGAGAAAACCCTGAAAGGAAAACCTTTTGAAAAAGCCATGGTGCGTGAAACCGCTGATGGTCTGAAAGTACCAGCACTCGGCATGCAAACCGAGATTGAACCACAAGCCCAACCTTTCCGGCAGGAGCAAAACTGGCTGATTACATCTCCAAACTGGGCTGCGGATGCCAAACAGGTTAACTCCGACATCCTGACAGACTTGGAGCGCGGTGCGTCGGCAATTTCGTTAACAATTGATACACATGGGCAGGGCATCAAACCAACAGAAATGCCAAATGCACTGGATGGTGTTTATCTTGATCTTGTGCCTATCAATATTATGGCAGGCGAAGGATTTTCCAAGGCCGCTCAACAATTTGCAAAACTGCTCGAAGATAAGGGGCACAGTGAAGGCGGGATAAAAGGTTGCCTCGGTATCGACCCTATCGGAACCTTAGCGCGACAGGGCGCACTTAATAACACCGTAGAGAACTATTTATTAGAGGCGGTAGCCATTGCGCAGAGCTGGCACGCCAACCAACCTAGTATAACTATATTCACTGCCGACGGAACTGTTGTTGCCAACGCAGGTGGTTCGGAAGTTGATGAAATTAGCTTTGCCATCTCCTGTGCCGTAACCTATCTGCGAGCCATGGAAAAAGCAGGTATAGCGCTCGACACTGCCGCCAGAAAAATTCAGTTCACTTTCACAGCAAGTGCTGATTTGTGGCTGACTGTTTCGAAACTAAGAGCGGCGCGTCGGGTCTGGCAAAATATTCTGGCAGCTTGCGGTGTTTCAGGCGTGCCAATGCACATAAATGCCGTTTCGTCAGTCCACGCGATGACAGTCTATGATCCATGGGTGAACATTTTGCGCGGCACGGCGGCCTGCTTTGCTGCCGTGGTTGGTGGAGCCGACATTGTAATGACCCTGCCTCATGACCTGATGAAAGGTACCAGCGACGACTTTTCACGCCGGATAGCGCGAAATATTCAGATCATTTTGCAGGAAGAAAGCAACCTTGGCCGGGTAATTGATCCTGCTGCTGGAGCCTATGCGGTTGAGAAACTAACAGCGGACATGTCTGCGGAAACACTAGAGGCGTTCAAGGGGTTGGAAACCAATGGAGGTGTTCTGGTCGCGTTAAGAGATGGTGGTTTAGCCAAGGCCATTGCGGTCAAGGCAGAGAAACGAGAAAATGCCATCAGAAATCGGAAACAGCCACTGACAGGTGTTTCGGAGTTTCCAAACATTCAAGAAGAACTCTTCCCCATACCGCAATATGGCGAGGATATGGATACCGAGACTGTTCGGCAGTTTGCCGAAGAAATAGAACCCCTGACGATGAAAAGAAACGCCGGTATGTTTGAGATGCTGAGAGAGATAAGCGACCGCACAGTTCAGGACACAGGTAAGCGTCCTACCATCTTTTTAGCCAATTTGGGCACACCTGCCGACTTCACCGCGAGAGCGACTTTTGCGAAGAATTTTTTTGAAGCGGGGGGTATAGAAAGCATTCCGGGCACGGGCGGTCTAACCGCATCAGATATCTCCGATCAGTTTAAAGCGTCAGGTGCCGATATCGTCGTATTATGCGGCCAAGATGCCCAATATGAAGATATTGGAGCGGATATAGCCCAATCGCTTAAGAGAGTTGGCAGCAAACGCACATTCATCGCGGGAGCACAGAACTGGGTGGAAAAAATCGAAACGATTGATGACTGTATCTACCTGGGCGCTGATGTTATCGCGTCCGTTGAAAGGGCCTATAAGGCAATAGGCATTGGTGTTGGAGGAGATAAGTCATGAGTAAAATCCCTGATTTCTCTTTCTTCGATTTTTCAAGCCTCGCTAATACTAGTGAGCAGCACGGCACAATTGCACCTTGGGAGACCCCGGAAGGTATTCCTGTTAAGGCACGTTACTCTGGGGACGATGTTGCAGGACTGGATTTTACAAACGGTTTTCCTGGGATTGCACCATTTGTGCGCGGCCCCTATCCAACCATGTATGCAATGCGTCCTTGGACCGTTCGGCAGTATGCTGGTTTCTCCACGGCGGAAGAATCAAACGCATTCTATCGCAGGAACCTCGCAGCAGGTCAAAAGGGTTTGTCTGTTGCGTTCGACTTGGCAACACACCGTGGTTACGACAGTGACCACCCGCGGGTAGCAGGTGATGTCGGCATGGCTGGTGTGGCCATCGACAGCATCTATGACATGCGCACGCTGTTTGACCGTATTCCACTTGATCAGATGTCAGTATCCATGACCATGAATGGCGCTGTGCTACCGATTCTTGCTCTTTACATCGTTGCGGCGGAAGAGCAGGGCGTTAGCCCCGAAAAGCTCTCCGGCACTATTCAGAATGATATTCTGAAAGAGTTCATGGTCAGAAATACCTATATCTATCCGCCTGCGCCTTCGATGCGAATAATCTCCGATATCTTCGCATACACATCGCAGAATATGCCAAAGTTCAACAGCATCTCAATTTCTGGCTATCATATGCAGGAAGCGGGTGCGACGGCGGACCTGGAATTGGCCTACACGCTTGCTGACGGTGTCGAATATATCCGGGCTGGTGTGGAAGCTGGGCTTGATGTGGACGCTTTTGCGCCGCGTCTTAGCTTCTTCTGGGCGATTGGCATGAATTATTTTATGGAAGTAGCCAAAATGCGAGCAGGGCGTTTGCTCTGGGCCAAGCTGGTGAAGCAATTTAACCCCAAAAGTGATAAGTCACTATCATTACGTACGCATTGCCAGACTTCTGGTTGGTCCCTAACAGCCCAAGATGTCTACAACAACGTGACACGTACCTGTATCGAAGCGATGGCAGCTGCTCATGGTCATACCCAGTCGCTCCATACAAATGCACTCGACGAAGCTTTGGCACTTCCAACAGACTTTTCCGCGCGTATCGCCCGTAATACACAGCTATTTATCCAGCAGGAAACAGGCACTAACAATGTTATCGACCCTTGGGGTGGCAGCTATTATGTGGAACGCTTGACTGCCGACCTCGCAGAAAAAGCCTGGGCTCACATACAGGAAGTAGAAGCCGAGGGTGGCATGGCCAAAGCCATTGAGGCGGGCATTCCTAAACTGCGGATTGAAGATGCCGCCGCCCGGACACAGGCTCGTATCGATAGTGGCAGGCAAACTGTTGTTGGGGTGAACAAGTATCAACTCGATGAAACGGAAGAAATTGACGTTCTGAAGGTGGACAATCGGCAGGTTAGGGCGGCTCAACTCGCTAAGCTTGAGAAACTCAAGGCCGAACGAGATGATACAAAAGTAGCGAATTGCCTAAAGGCTCTTACCAATGCAGCGGAAAGTGGTGGTGACAACCTTCTCGCCCTTGCGGTTGATGCTGCAAGAGCGAAGGCAACGGTTGGTGAAATTTCCTCCTCGCTAGAAAAAGTGTATGGTCGCCATAAGGCGGATATTAAGGCAGTAACAGGCGTGTATAGACGGGAAGTCGGCAAATCTGAATCCATCGAAACGGTTTTGAAACTCGTAGATAGCTTCGAGAAGGAAGATGGCCGCCGGCCCCGTATTTTGATTGCCAAAATGGGTCAGGATGGCCACGACCGCGGCCAAAAGGTGGTTGCTTCCGGGTACGCTGACTTGGGTTTCGATGTTGATATTGGCCCATTGTTCCAGACCCCAGCAGAAGTCGCACGCCAAGGCGCAGAAAATGACGTACACATCATTGGTGCGTCATCACTGGCCGCTGGTCATCTGACTTTGGTGCCTGAATTGAAAGCAGAACTTGCTAAACTTGGCCGCGAAGACATCATGGTTATTGCTGGAGGTGTTATCCCGCCGCAGGATTATGATGCGCTTTATGCTGCTGGTGCAGAAGCTATTTTCCCGCCCGGTACCGTTATCAGCGAAGCCGCAATAGAGTTGTTGAATAAGCTGAACAAGCGGCTTGGCTATGCCTGAGGCCACAAAGGTGTCTACCAAGAAAGTCGAAGACTTTTATGCGGGTGTTCGAGCCGGTGACAGGGCAATTATTGGCCGAGCGATAACATTGGTTGAAAGCCGCAATCCGACACATCAAGCCGAGGCACAAGAACTCTTGCATAGGCTGCTTCCGCATGCGGGCAAAAGCCAGCGCGTCGGTATTTCGGGCGTGCCGGGTGTTGGAAAGTCAACTTTCATTGAAAGCCTCGGTACCTTTTTGACAGGCAGGCAGCAAAAAGTGGCTGTTTTAGCGGTAGACCCGTCAAGTGGGCGAACAGGCGGCTCCATTCTTGGCGATAAAACCCGTATGGATAAGCTGTCCGCCGACCTGAATGCCTTTATTCGCCCAAGCCCGAGCGCAGGTGTGCTGGGCGGGGTAGCCCGGGCCACGCGAGAGACCATCGTGATTTTGGAAGCTGCCGGATTTGATACTGTCCTTGTAGAAACCGTAGGTACAGGCCAGTCAGAAACAATGGTTGCAGACATGGTAGACTTTTTTCTGGTTCTCATGCTGCCCGGCGCCGGTGACGAACTGCAGGGCATCAAGAAAGGTATTCTTGAACTCGCCGACATGGTTGCTGTCAATAAGGCTGATGTGTTTGAGGCAAAACTTAAGCAGGCCGTTAATGGCTACAAATCTGCGCTTCATATTATGAGTGACGCGAGCCCTGACTGGCATCCGCCAGTTATTACTTGCTCGGGCTTAACGGGTATGGGTGTTTCAGAACTTTGGGAACGCATTGAAAAACACCACCGGATCATGCGAGAAAATGGTGAGCGGGATGCCCGCCGTCGGCAGCAGCGCCTAACATGGCTCCACAACCATTTGCGCGATAGACTGATGGATGATTTTCACGCCAACTCAGACGTGGCATCTGCCCTTGAAGGCGTGGAGGAAGCCCTAAAAGAGGGCTCGACGACCGTTTCTTCTGGCGTGGAAAAACTGTTGGCTGCCTTTCACTACGGGAAAGGCTCTTAACCCAATTTAGCCCAGTCATAAAAGCTGATTACTTCGCCACTTTTTTCACACTCAGGCAGCGACAATTCAACGAATAGCTTTGCGATTGCTTCTGGTGTTGGCAGGGTCATTGGGTCTTCACCAGGCACAGCTGCTGCGCGCATGCTTGTACGGATAGGGCCAGGGTTAACAACGTTTGATTTTACCGCGGTTTGGCGAGTTTCGTTGGCATATGTCAGTGCGAGGTTTTCAACCGCGGCTTTGGTCATCATGTAACCGCCCCAGTAGGCTTTAGATTTACCATTCTTGCCGGATGATACGATGATAGAGCGGCCAGCGTCGCTTGCTCTCAGAAGAGGGTCCAGCGAGCGAATGAAACGGTAGTTCGCGGTGACATTAATATCCAAGAGCTCCTGAAACTCTTTTGGTGCAATGTGCCCGAGAGGAGACAAGGGCCCCAGAATGGCGGCATTGCCTACAAAGATGTCCAGCTTGCCCCAGCGTTCATAGATAGAGGCACCCAAACGATCAATGGCATCCCCGTCTCTAAGGTCAAAGGGAACGAGGGTGCAATTCTGTCCCTTTGCTCTAATCTCGTCATCCAGGCTTTCCAGCGCCGCTTGGGACCGGTTACGGGCAACAGCGATAATGTCTGCACCTTCACTGGCAAGAGCGAGGGCAACGGCGCGGCCAATCCCGCGGGACGCGCCAGTGACCAGCGCCAAACGTCCTTCAAGGCGTTTACTCATGAAAAAGCTCCAGTTCTATGCGCTAATTGGCGCGACCATATCCAGTTGCCGAGAGTTTTGATCTTCTTCTGACTGGTCTGTTAGGAATGTCGGGTAATCGCCGGTGAAGCAGGCATCGCAATAAGCCGGCTGTTTAGGATCGCGGCCCGTTTCGTGATTAACAGCACGGTACAGGCCGTCGATGGACAGGAATGAAAGACTGTCAGCGTTGATGTGCTCTTGCATGGCCTCAACATCCATGCGTGCGGCCAGCAATTTTTTCCGCTCAGGCGTATCTACACCATAAAAGCAGCTATGGGCGGTTGGTGGTGATGCAATCCGCATATGCACCTCAGTTGCACCAGCCTCGCGCATCATATTGACAATCTTCATGGATGTGGTGCCACGAACAATAGAGTCGTCAACCAGAATGATACGTTTGCCCTGAATGTGCCATCGATTAGCATTGTGTTTTAGCTTTACACCGAAGTGACGAATTTGGTCACTGGGTTCAATAAAAGTACGGCCAACATAATGGTTTCGGATGATGCCAAGCTCAAAAGGAATGCCGGATTCCTGAGCATACCCAATTGCAGCAGGAGTGCCAGAGTCGGGAACCGGGATCACAAGGTCAGCGTCAACGGAATTTTCGCGTGCCAGTTCTGCGCCAATGCGTTTGCGAACCTCATAGACACTCATTTCGTCCATGTAGCTGTCTGGACGGGCGAAATAGACATGTTCAAAAATACAGGGCCGGGCTTTTTCTTCGGGAAACGGCTTGGACGACTGTATGCCATCTTCAGTAATCACCACAAGTTCGCCGGGCTCAATGTCTCGTACATACTCTGCACCGATAATATCCAGCGCGCAGGTTTCCGAACATAGAATATAGGATTTATCAAGTTTGCCTAAAACCAGTGGGCGAACGCCGAGCGGATCACGCACTCCAATCAAACCTTCTCGCGTGAGGGCGACCAGCGAATAAGCCCCCTCCAGCTGACGTAGCGTGTCAATGATGCGCTCCATCAAGGTACGGAACCGGCTTGTGGCAATAAGATGAATGATCACTTCGGTATCGGAAGTAGACTGAAAGATAGAACCGCGCTGTACAAGTGACTTACGCAGATGGCCGGCGTTTGTGAGGTTTCCATTATGCGCAACTGCGAAACCGCCAGAGGCAAACTCAGCAAACAAAGGTTGGCAATTCCGCAATACCGTATCGCCTGTTGTGGAGTAGCGCACATGCCCAATAGCTGTGTGACCTGGCAGGCTATCTATGACCGTTTGATTCGTGAAGTTATCGGCTACGTGACCCAGTACCCGTTTGGTGTGAAATTCGTCACCATCAAATGCCGTTATGCCAGCCGCTTCTTGGCCACGGTGTTGGAGAGCATGAAGCCCCAAAGTGGTATGGGCTGTCGCGTCCTGGGTTCCGTAAATTCCAAAAACACCACATTCCTCTCTAAGTTTATCGTCATCAAACGGGTTAGAGAGAAAAGAAGCTGCATCGGCCATTTGAGCACCCCAAGTATCATGACCAGTGGCCCGCTGAGAACCATCTGGTGTGTTCTGACAAAACCACCTTCCCTATATAGGGAAAGCAATCTTCTGCATAGGGGAGATTACATTTTTGTTGCCAAATAAAGGTTAACGGGTACTGCCATCTTTTTCAGCCTCGTCGACAAGCTGATCCAGCCGTTGGCGGACTTCATCACCATATTTGCCTGCAAGCTCTTCGCTTGCTTCGTTTATGAACTGACTTGCCGCGGCTTCCTTCGCCTTTTCTAGATAGTCTGCTCCAAATTCATCTGGTTCTTTGCCGAGAGCATCGCCAACGATAGATGCAAACATTTCTGCGCCCCAGGCCACTAAAGGTTTGGTTTGGGCGTTTTCTACCCAGTCAGGCTCATCGCCTGGAACTAACTTTGTGTAGCCAAAATAGAGTGCGGAGACCAGCACCATGCCGCGAACAAGGCCAAATAGTGCACCCAGTGAACGATCGAGAAAGCCAACCGGGCTGTTCTTAATGGCGCCACCAATCAGACCAGCCAGCCATTTTAGAACGAACAACCCGCCAATAAACAATCCGGCGTAGGTGATTGTATCAGCTAGCCATTCGGGCTGAACATAGGGCCTTAGATAGGGTGTTATAAGCTCGCCTGCGAACACAACGGCAAAAATTGTTGCAACCCAAGCCAGTAAACTCAGTGCAACAGTCGCAAAACCCTTGGTAAACGCCATGATGACAGAAAGCCCAACAACAATAAGGACGGCGATATCGAAGACGGTTAGCGCTGTCGTATCCATATTTTTTGTCCTTTGTTCGTGGTGGTTAGGTGGCGTCGGGAAAAAATTGAGAAACCAGATCGCTGATACGAGCAACCGTTTGCTGCTTTATTTCACTTTTTCCCTGTTTTTTGCCTTTCGGCATAATAGCACGAGTGAAACCAAGTTTGGTTGCCTCTTTCAGTCTGTTTTCGGTCTGTGCGACGCTGCGAACGTCACCGGAAAGGCTGATTTCGCCAAATACAACGGTTTCATCGGGCAGGGCTGTTTGCGAGAGGCTCGACATAAGAGCAGCAGCTACAGCGAGGTCCGCCGCAGGTTCCGAGATCTTCAGCCCGCCAGCAACATTCAGATAAACATCGCAACCGCTCAGGCCAAGGCCCGCGCGTGCATCAAGTACGGCAAGCACCATGGCAAGTCGACCAGAGTCCCAGCCAACGACTGCGCGTCTTGGATTTGCAGCTGAAGAACGAGCAACAAGTGCTTGAATTTCTACAAGAAGCGGGCGTGACCCCTCAACCCCAGCAAACACACATGTGCCAGGTTCTTGTATGGAATGATCCCCTAAAAACAGCTCTGATGGGTTGGAAACTTCATTAAGGCCGCCTCCGGTCATTTCAAAAACACCAATTTCATCGGTGCCGCCAAACCGGTTCTTAACCGCCCGTAAAATACGGAATTGATGCCCTCGATCACCTTCGAAATAGAGGACTGTATCTACCATATGCTCCAGTACTCGGGGTCCGGCAATTTGTCCGTCTTTTGTTACATGCCCAACGATAAGTACAACGGTGCCCCGGCGCTTCGCGAAGGAGATAAGTTCGTGTGCGCATACCCGGACCTGGCTCACCGTGCCGGGGGCAGCTTCCACATGGTCAGCAAACAATGTTTGAATGGAGTCGATAACCACTGCTTTAGGGGCAATGCCTTCATCCAGCGTTGTCAGAATATTTCGCAGGCTTGTTTCGCACCCAAGCTTAAGCGGTGCTTCTTTTAAGCCGAGCCGGTTGGCGCGCATCTGTATCTGAGCGGTCGCTTCCTCGCCAGAAATATAAACACAGTCCTCGTCTTTGAGGGAGAGCGCTCCCATAGCCTGAAGCAAGAGGGTGGATTTGCCAATGCCCGGGTCACCGCCAATAAGGATGGCACTGCCAGGTACAAGGCCGCCACCAAGAGCACGGTCAAGTTCTGATATGCCGGACAGGAGTCTTGGTGCCATCGGAACAGGCTCATTAAGCGAAACCAAATTGACCGCAGAGCCTTTTTTCTGACTTAAACCCTTGGGCGCACCTGACACGCTTGCAGCTTGTTCAGAAATGGTATTCCAATCGCCGCATTCATCGCATTTGCCCTGCCACCGGCTATAAACGGCGCCGCACGAACCACAGGCGAAAGTTTTCTGTGGTTTAGCCATTATGCCTTCAACAACTGCATTTCGATTGGGCCTTGGGCCCGCCCGTGAATGAATTGTTCCACATAGTCATTGCCTGAACTATCGATTTCGGACTTGTCGCCTTCCCAAATGATTTTCCCCTGATAAATCATGGCTATACGGTCCGCTATTTTTCGTGCGCTTGCCATGTCATGCGTGATGGAAAGAGTGGTTGCACCAAGATCAGTCACACACTCAACAATCAAATCATTAATAACGTCAGCCATAATCGGGTCCAGCCCGGTGGTGGGCTCGTCGAAGAATATAATTTCTGGTTCTGTCGCTATGGCCCGGGCGAGGCCAACACGCTTTTGCATGCCGCCAGATAGTTCAGACGGCGACAGTTTTGCAACGTCGGGGGTTAGGCCGACACGGCGCAACTTTTCAATCGCAATCTCTTGTGCATCTGTTTTGTTCATGCCTTTGCCCTGTATCAGTCCAAAGGCAACATTCTGCCAAACTGGTAAACTGTCAAAAAGAGCAGCGCCTTGGAACAACATGCCAAACTTGCTTAAAATCTTCTTGCGGTCAGATGGGCCAAGGTTGGTAACTTCGTTACCATCAACTTTGATGGAGCCCGTATCTGGTTTCAGCAAACCAAGAATGCATTTCAAAGTGACTGACTTCCCGGTGCCCGAGCCACCAATGATGACAAGTGACTGGCCTTTTTCGATGCTAAGGTCCACGCCCTGTAACACTTTCTTAGGCCCAAAGGCTTTGGTTACACTGTTCATTTCTATCATTGGAGAGGGCGTCATCCGGCACCTCCAAAAACAATGACAGTGATAATAAGGTTTGCCAGTAGAATAAGAATAAAAGCAGACACCACAGCATTTGTTGTCGCCTTACCAACACCTTGCGCACCGCCACTGCTGTTGTAGCCATGGTAGCTTCCCATCAAGGCAATGATAAAGCCAAATACGCCAGCTTTAACAAGAGAGGAAATAACGTCAGCGCGTTCAAGGAAGTCCGCTGTTACCTGCAGGTACGTGCCCGCGTTCAATCCAAGCCGTTCTGTACCAATCATAAAGCCACCAAGAACCCCAATGATATTGGCAACCAATACCAGAAGGGGCAGGGTAATCACTGCAGCAATAAGCCGAGGAACAACAAGATAATTAATAGGGTCGGTAGATAGTGTGGTCAAAGCGTCAATTTGCTCGGTGACACGCATAGTACCAAGCTCAGCTGCCATCGCTGAAGACACACGCCCAGCGACCATTAAGCCGCCTAATACAGGCCCGAGTTCCCGCACTATCGCGATCACAACAACTCCAGGTACTACAGATTCTGCATTAAATCTGCTGCCACCAACGAAAATCTGCTGTGCAAGCGCTGCCCCTGTAAACAGTGCTGTTAGGCCAACAACAGGCAGGCTGTTATAGCCAATTAACCACATTTGTTGCAGGGCTAGCCGCCAGTAAATTGGGGGGCGCGCGATATGCGCAACCGCTACCGCAGCAAACCGCGATAATCGGCCAATTTCTGCCAGAGAACTCAAAAATACACGGCCAATAACGGCCAACGGGTTATTCACAGGGGTGTCCATTTGTTGCCAGTTTGTTCCAAGGCGTTTACCTTGTTTACCCATCCTAGATGGAAATGAAAAGTGGCTATTTCATGTGATTGGGCAGATTAACCGGCTTTGATGATCATTTTCCCTTAAAAATTGCTTCCCGTTTCTGAATAAAAGCCATAACGCCCTCAGCACAATCGTGAGTGCTGCCCATTTCACGTTGTGTAATGGCTTCTGCCTGGAGCTGCTCTGCATAATTATTCTTCAGTGACTGATTCACAAGTTGTCTAATGCCGTTCAGAGCTGCCGTCGGCCCTGATGCTAGCTTTTCTCCTAGCTCCTTGGCACGAACGGTGAGACCTTCATCGTCAACAACTTCATAGATCAAACCCCATTCCTTGGCTGTTTCAGCCGGAAGCTTTTCACCCAGCATCATCATCGCGCGCGCACGCGCTGCGCCGACAAGGCGCGGTAAAAGGAAAGTACTGCCAGCATCCGGCACAAGGCCAATATTTACAAAAGCTTGGAGGAAGTATGCCGACTTTGCAGCGATGACGATGTCGGCCGATATGGCGATGGACATACCTGCGCCGGCGGCTACGCCATTAACTGCGGAAATAACCGGGATTTTCAAACTGGCTAGCTCCAGCAGAATAGGGTGATAGTCATCCATCAAGCTCTGGCCAAGATCGCGTTCTGAGCCACCCATGTCACCTTCGGTCAAGTCAGCCCCGGCGCAAAAAGCACGCCCTTTTCCCGTAAGAAGCAAAGCTCTGGCACCACTGGAGGTGTTACGGATTTCCCGAAGGGCTGACAGAAGGTCTTTTTTCAAGCCGCTAGAAAGTGCGTTTAGTGTCTGAGGCCGATTGAAGACAATCGTTGCCAAACCATTTTCAATACCGAATTTAATATTCTCATATGTGGCCATGTGACTTCTCCCATCCTGATAAACTGTAACTAGAGCAGGGGATGAAGACGACAAGGCTTGGGAAGAAAGCGGACCGAAAACTGTTACTTTTGTTGGGGGTCGCGTAATAAAAACGCGGGCACGTGCGGACCCATGCCAACAAATGGCTCTTTTGGCATATCATCAGCAGCAGGCGTTACATCCCGGAAGTTCCGGCGCGGCCTACTATCGTGCGAATAGTCGTCTCGTTTGCGCACTGGGCGCTGTTCACGCTCCAACTTAAAGTCATTGTCGCGCGGTAATTTGCCTTTGGTTAGTTTTTCAATCGCTTCCAGCATCTTCGTGTCGATTTTGGACTTTGTTGCGATTGTGTAAGCTGTTCCGCTTCGGCCTGCACGTCCTGTTCGACCAATACGATGTACATAATCATCGGGATGGCCAGGGACATCAAAGTTGAACACATGGCTTACGTCAGGAACATCCAGGCCCCGTGCAGCGACATCTGATGCGACCAGAAGCTGGATTTCATTTTCCTTGAACTGACGAAGCGTTTCCATACGCTCACGCTGTTCCATGTCGCCGTGAAGCTGACCGACACTGAAGTCATGACGGCCCAAAGAGGCATAAACTTCCTTCACGTCCCGTTTGCGGTTGCAAAAGATGATGCCGTTCTTGATGTCTTCACTACGCAGCAACTGGCGAAGAGCCCGGCGTTTTTCACGTGGGCTAACCTCGATACGCATCTGCTTAATAGTTGTTGCTGTTGTGGCGGGGCGAGCAACTTCAATTTTCTTTGGGTCATCCAGAAACTTGTCAGTCAATCGCTGGATCGCTGGTGGCATGGTTGCAGAAAAGAACAAGGTCTGGTGGTTTTTGGTGATGCGCTCGCAGATTTTCTCCACATCAGGAATAAAACCCATGTCGAGCATGCGGTCCGCTTCATCAATAACCAGAATGTCGATGCCGTTTAACAGCAACTTGCCCCGCTCAAAATGATCCAGCAAACGACCCGGCGTTGCAATCAGAACATCTGCGCCTCTATCCAGGGCTTTCTCCTGATCCGCAAAATTAACCCCGCCAATGAGCAAAGCCATAGAAAGCTTGTGATTTTTGCCATATTTCTCAAAGTTTTCAGCAACCTGAGCAGCAAGCTCGCGTGTTGGTTCCAGAATAAGAGAGCGCGGCATGCGGGCGCGGGCACGGCCTTCGGCAAGGATATCGATCATTGGCAAAGTGAAACTTGCAGTTTTGCCTGTGCCGGTTTGTGCGATACCAAGCACATCTCTGCCCATTAAGACCTGAGGTGCTGCTTGTGCTTGAATAGGAGTTGGTTCTGTATAGCCCGCATCAGCCACCGCTTTCAGCGTTGGTTCGCTTAGACCTAGAAGTTCAAAACCCATATTCTGCTCATCAAAAAATTACACTATTTGCGCGCAGCATAGGCAGGGCGAATGCAAAGTCAATGCGTCGTTGAGCTATACGCTCAAGCGAAGAGGCAAAGTTGTCCGCGAATTGGCGTAATTATGTGACAGTTACGTAGCTTAGATATCCAGCGCTTCCAGATTGGCTTCGCTGTCGCGGATAAACTCAAAGCGCTTCTCAGGCTTTTTACCCATCAGATCATCGACGAGTGAATTGACTTGCGAACGGTCGGCATACTCGGGGGGAAGTGTCACCCTCAGCAAAGTTCGGTTTTCCCGCGCCATTGTTGTTTCTTTCAACTGAGCTGGGGGCATTTCACCAAGGCCCTTAAAACGACTTACCTCGATGTTGGACTTGCCTCTAAATTCTGTGGCTAGCAGCTCATCTTTATGCTGATCGTCCCGCGCATAAAAAACGGTCCCGCCTTTAGCTAAACGGAAAAGCGGAGGCTGAGCCAGATAGAGCCTGCCATCGCGAACAAGGCCTGGCATTTCCTGAAAGAAAAAGGTCATCAAAAGGGTAGCAATGTGGGCACCGTCGACGTCCGCATCGGTCATAATAACCACTTTTTCGTATCGCAGAGCGTCACCGTCATAGTGTTCTCTTGTGCCGCAGCCGAGCGCTTGGATAAGGTCGCGAATTTCCTGATTGGCTGCAATCTTGTCTCTTGTCGCGGACGCAACATTCAGAATTTTACCACGAATGGGCAGGATAGCTTGCGTTTTGCGATCTCGTGCCTGTTTCGCGGACCCACCCGCACTGTCGCCTTCTACAATATAAATTTCGGTGCCTTCAGCCTCGTCGCTGGAGCAGTCAGTCAGCTTGCCGGGCAGCCGAAGTTTGCGTTTACTGACAGCGGTTTTACGCTGAATTTCTTTTTCCTGCTTCCGACGAAGTCTCTCTTCAAGGCGTTCCAGCGCCCACGTTAGCAATCCATTGGCGCGGTCCGGGTGGTCGGCCAGCCAATGATCAAAAGCGTCCCGTATTGCGTTTTCGGTCAGTCGCTGAGCTTCGGGAGTCGACAGTTTATCTTTGGTTTGGCCTTGGAACTGAGGTTCGCGGATAAAGACAGAGAGCATGCTGCAGGAAGATCCGCACACATCATCCAAAATCAGGTTACCTGCTTTTTTGTTCCCTGCAACATCGGCATATGCCTTCAGCCCCCGCAACAGAGCGGTGCGAAGCCCTGTTTCATGCGTGCCCCCTTGCGGTGTTGGGATAGTGTTACAGTAGCTGTTGGAAAACCCATCGCCAAACTCCGGCCAGTGAATAGCCCATTCAACACGGCCTTGCTCGTCAGGGAAGTTTGCAAGGCCCGAAAAGGGCTCTTCAGTCACGCAAGTTCGCTTTTTCAGCGTATCCGTCAGGAAGTCAGCCAACCCACCGGGAAAGTGAAGCGTTGCTTCAGTTGGTGTGGTATCTCCATCTGCAATAAGGGCAGGCGCGCATTTAAAGCGAATTTCAACACCGCGGAACAAATAAGCTTTTGACCGCACCATCGCATAAATGCGGGCAGGCTTGAGTTTGGCTTTTGCGCCAAAAATTTCGTGATCGGGCAAAAAGCTGACCTTGGTCCCGCGCCTGTTGGCAACTGACCCCTTATCTTCAAGGGTGCCCATGGCAAGGCCGCGTGCAAAACTCTGGCGAAATAGCTTTTTGTCACGGGCAACTTCAACCGAGAGCCATTCCGACAGCGCATTAACAACTGAGATACCAACCCCGTGCAAACCACCCGACGTTGCGTAAGCGTCAGAATTGAATTTACCACCAGAGTGCAGGGTGGTGAGAATAACCTCCAGGGCGGACTTGTTGGGAAATTTAGGGTGCGGATCAATTGGAATACCGCGACCATTATCGCTTATTGAAATAGATCCGTCTTCATGAAGCGTGACATTGATGCGACTCGCATGGCCGGCGACGGCCTCATCCATGGAGTTATCGAGAACTTCCGCTACCAGATGATGAAGCGCACGTTCATCTGTGCCACCGATATACATGCCGGGCCGCTGTCTAACAGGTTCCAGTCCTTCAAGAACTTCAATGTCTTTAGCGGAATAATCGGTTTTTGTTTGTGATACTTCGAACAGATCGCTCATAGCCCCATCCATGCTGTTTACAGTCAAGGACTAGCTCGCGCATGTGCGAACGTCAAGCCGTCAGACCGAAAAGGTCAAGAGATTCAATGCTTACCGTATGTGGTATTGCGAAGTCATTCGGAATACTATATCTTGTGACTCAATGTTTGGTTTAGCGAATACATCCTTCGCCGTTAATTTTTGTGAAAGAATATTCAGCTAGGTTAGTCTACGAAAAGAGAGAGGGCTTCAGATGGCACAATCAATTGCTGCAAATATCTGGCATCGCGTTGCGGGGCCCTTCACCAGTCAGCGGACAAGCAACACTCCTGAAAATACTGTCGGCGATATTCCAGAAGTTGGTGAACGTTTCGCACAAGTATCAGACGGCGGGCCTGTCTGGGTTGTCGAAAATATACTGAATGTAAGTGCGAGCAGTCACCCCTTGGTGAGACTGACTAGGGAAAACCATCCCGATTTGCTGAAAATAATCTCACTGTCGACGCTATCGGACACAGATGAATTTCTACCAACAAACTGACTGATAAATTCCACCCATTATCAATCGAACAACTTGTCGATTTCTTCCTGAGACTGGACATCTTCGGCGGGGATATCTTGTTTTTGCACCTTGGTGGTTTCGCTGAGCTTGCCATGGATCAGCTGGTTGAGGTCCATCAACAACGCCTGCAAGTTATCGATGCGCGCGCGGATGAGTTCCTGTGCGGCTGCAGACATGCCGCGTTCAACAACATTAACCGCAACCAGGCCGTTTAGCGTGCCTTGTATAACGCTTTGCATCTTAGAGCAGGTATCTTCAAAAGGTGCTTTAAAGATACTCGGTGCCATGCCATAGGCTTGAACCGCGAGGTCTTTTGCCTGAAAGCCGCTTTCTTCGAAATGTTCACAGTAAGTTTTTGGAGACCATTCCAGCGCCTCTTCCACCAACTCGGGCATGTCTGGAATCATCTCCATCAACATGACAATTTCATTGAAATGATTGAGATAGTCAGTTGCCAGAAAACTGTCCGGGTTAATGTTGGCTGCAGCCAGCTTTGGCTGCAGTTCCAATTGTTCGTCTGTGTACTCTACATGCATTAACGTGCGAACCTGCTAAACGCCTATTAATTACCGGCCCCCAAAAATCACTCTAGTATCGACGGGTTTCCAAAAAGTAAAGACACAGGCAGATCACTTTTCTTAGTGTGTGAATTCGAAGATAACCGCAAAAAAAATACCCCGAAGGCCAAACCTTCGGGGTTGAAACAGTGTTGTACCTAAGCTGATTAGGCGCTGTAGTACATGTCGAACTCGACAGGGTGTGGTGTCAGTTCGAGACGTGCAACTTCTTCCCACTTGAGGTCGAGATAAGCGTCAATTTGATCATCACTGAACACATCGCCGCGCTTAAGGAATTCACGATCCGCATCGAGGGAATCCAGGGCCTCACGCAGAGAGCCTGCTACGGTCGGAACACCTTTCAGCTCTTCTGGTGGCAAAGAATAGAGGTCTTTGTCCATAGCGTCGCCCGGGTGGATTTTGTTTTCAATTCCATCAAGGCCCGCCATCAGCAGGGCAGCAAACGCATAATATGGGTTCGCTGTGGCGTCAGGGAAACGAACCTCAACACGTTTTGCATTCGGGCTGGCAGTATATGGAATACGGCATGATGCAGAGCGGTTACGGCTGGAGTAGGCCAGAAGAACCGGCGCTTCAAAACCTGGCGTCAGCCGCTTGTAGCTGTTGGTTGAAGGGTTTGTGAAAGCGTTGATAGCTTTGGCATGTTTGATAATGCCGCCGATGTAATAAAGCGCAGTTTCCGAAAGGTCGGCATAACTGTTGCCAGCAAATGTTGGCTTACCGTCTTTCCAGATAGACTGGTGCACGTGCATGCCAGATCCATTGTCTTCAGCAACTGGCTTCGGCATGAAAGTAGCGGTTTTGCCGTATGTGTGCGCCACCTGATGAACTGCATACTTATAAACCTGCACATTGTCTGCGGTGTCGGTCAGCGTTGCGAAAGTGATGCCTAGCTCATGCTGGGAAGCTGCCACCTCGTGGTGGTGCTTATCCATATTGAGGCCCATCTCTTTCATGATTTTGACCATTTCACCACGAAGGTCCACGCATGAATCCACAGGAGCTACAGGGAAATAACCGCCCTTTGCACGTGGCCGGTGGCCATAGTTGCCGCCTTCATAGCTTTTTGCGCCGTTGTAAGGGCCTTCAACATCGTCCAGTTCATAGCTGGCACCGCTGTAATCCACTTTGAAGCGGACATCGTCAAAGACAAAGAACTCAGGCTCCGGGCCTACATAAACTGTATCACCGATACCAGAGAACTTCAGATAAGCCTCTGCTTTTTTAGCAGTGGACCGAGGGTCACGGCCATATGGCTGGCCGGTGGATGGCTCCAGAATATCACAGAACACCACCAGAGTGACATCTGCAGTGAAAGGGTCCAGCGTTGCTGATGAAAGGTCAGGCATAAGAATCATGTCAGATTCGTTGATTGCTTTCCAGCCAGCGATGGAAGAACCATCAAACATCACACCGTCTGTGAGCATATCTTCGTCAACAACATCTGCACACATGGTCAGGTGCTGCCACTTGCCCTTTGGGTCGGTAAAGCGCAGGTCCACCCACTCAGCATCGGTTTCTTTTACTAGTTCCAAAAAGCTTTCAATGTTTAAGTCTTTATACTTAGGCATCGTTTAAATTCCTTATTTAAATCCCTTGGTTGCAACAAGATGTTGCGAATTCTTAAATTGCTTCAGACCCGGTTTCGCCGGTCCTAATACGGATGGCGTCGTCAATTGTGCTGACGAAAATTTTCCCGTCGCCAATGCGTCCGGTATGAGCTGCATTTTTTATCGCCTCGACAGCGCGTTCGGCCTGATTGTCCTCAACCACGACCTCCAATTTTACCTTTGGTACAAAATCGACCACATACTCCGCTCCTCGATAGAGTTCGGTGTGACCTTTTTGACGGCCAAAGCCTTTGGCTTCGATAACGGTGATTCCCGAAATGCCAACTTCGCTTAAAGCTTCTTTGACATCGTCGAGCTTGAACGGCTTGATGATTGCCTCGATCTTCTTCATTTCCCAAAAACCTTATTATTTTGTTGAGGGGTCATTAGCAGAAGTCGTGCCAATTCGGATTGGTGCCAAGAAGCCCGGAAAACAGGGATTTCTTTGATAAACGAAACCGAGCCCCGTCACCTTTCTGCCTAAAAAATAGGCAGGTGCACTCTAACAAAGCACTTAGAGAAAGCAGGTGAGCCTCTATATGGCTCAAAAATCCAACAATGACGCTTGACGAACGCCAAACCTCAGCATAAAACGGCGCACCTTCAGTTGTGCGGCGGGTGTAGCTCAGTTGGTTAGAGCGCCAGTTTGTGGTACTGGATGTCGCCGGTTCAAATCCGGTCACTCGCCCCATACTGAAGTTTTTTTTTGATTGCCCCTTCCGGGGCTTTTTTCTTTTGCTAAACTGCGCCGATTCTTGGCGTTCCCCAAATGTGTGATAAACACGGCAGGCTTGCGCCAAAAACTGCCTGTGGGGGAAACCGTGGCAAACAGCTTAAGTCAATATGTCCATGTGTTGCTGGATGCTGAGCAATCCAGAGACATAGACCAGTTCACCATTAATCAGGGGACTTCTGGTGCTTCCCTCATGGAAGCCGCTGGCAGTTCCCTTGCCTCAACGCTAACAAGCTATATTGGAACGCCGCTGGAGGCGGGCGGGGCCGTTATCATATTGTGTGGTCAGGGTAATAACGGTGGGGACGGATTTGTCGCAGCAAGGCACCTTGATGAACTTGGGTATCCTGTTTCTCTTAGATGCACTGTTCTGCCAAGTGAACTTAAAGGCGATGCCAAAAAAGCCGCAGGGAAATGGAGCGGCGAGGTCGAGCCAATTTCAACCAAGGGCTTCAAAGATGCTGCGGCGATTGTCGATTGTTTGTTTGGCACGGGTTTAAGCCGACCCCTGGAAGGTGAAATGGCTTCCTTGGCCAGAGCCATCAATAAATCAGATGCCTTTGTCATATCAGCAGACCTGCCTTCAGGTTTGTGCGCAAAAACTGGCAAACCTCTTGGCGAGTGTGTCGAAGCCGATGCAACAGTAACATTTGGTTTTAAAAAACCAGGTCAAGTTATTGTCCCTGGTAGATATTTTTGCGGAGGCAATGCCAATGTTCATATCGCCGACATTGGCCTGAACGGTGAGGGTCTTTCGAGTATTGCAGCTACTACATTTGAGAATCTTCCAACTCTATGGGGAAGGCAGTTCCCGTTTTCCGGCCCACAAACACACAAATATGGCCGTGGTCACATGCTTGTCCTTGGTGGCAAAGAACCAACGTTGGGTGCCTCCCGTCTGGCTAGCTTGGCCGGGCTGAGGGTTGGGGCAGGGCTGGTAACACTTGCGGCGCCAACAGAAACCTATGCTGTGCAAGCCTCAGCTCTGATGGATGTGATGGTGCGCCGCTTCGATAGTGCTTTTGGGTTCATGGGAATCGTCAATGACCCACGGATAAAATCTGTATTGGTGGGCCCCGGTGCTGGGCGAGGTGAAAAGACTTTTGATCTTGTTAAGCAGGTTGGTGCCAAAAAGAAATCTCTAGTTCTGGATGCGGACGCGCTTGCAAGTTTGGTCGACAGGGTAGACATCATTAAGGAATTGAAATCACCGGAAGTGGTGCTAACGCCCCACGAAGGAGAATTTGCCAAGCTTTTCCCGGAGCTTGACTATAGGGTTGACCGTCTCGAGGCAGCAAAAAAAGCAGCTGCAATGACCGGTGCTGTCGTCGTTCTTAAGGGGGTATCCACCGTTGTTGCGTCACCTGATGGGCGGGCCAGCATTTCCAGCAATGCGCCGTCATGGCTTTCGGTAGGCGGCACAGGAGACGTGCTTTCCGGTATGATATGCGGCCTGATCACTCAAGGCATGTCTGCGTTCGAAGCTGCTTCTGCCGGCGTATGGCTGCATGGCGAGGCCGGGATGGTTGCCGGAAAAGGCTTGATTGCCTCAGATTTGCTTGCGGTGATACCAAAGGTCTTACCTTGATACACGCCTCTTGGAAGGCATCCTCAAACGTTATCTTTAATTTATGATAACAAAATACTTGTGCTCTGCTGCGCTGCTGCTATAAGCCCCTCCAAACAGCAATGCATATCTCTATACAGATCATGTAGCTGCAGTGGTTCATCCACTTCATTGATATAGGTATCCGATACAGGTTAATGCGCCTGAAAGGATACTGTTTGGTTTGCGGGCGTGGCGAAATTGGTAGACGCGCTAGATTTAGGTTCTAGTGTCTTCGGACGTGGGGGTTCAAGTCCCTCCGCCCGCACCATCATTCCCCGAGGTACTCTTAAGTGCGTGTCGGGATGAAATTTAGTAAAGAGAGACTTGGATCATGCAGATCGAAGAACTGCAGGTAGACGGCCTGAAGCACGAATACAAAATTACTGTTCCCGCAAAAGACCTTGATGAGCGTATGGATGCAATCCTTACCGAGTTCCGTGCGAATGTAAGCATTAAAGGTTTCCGCCCCGGAAAAGCACCACTTTCGCTGCTGCGCCGGATGCATGGCGAACGTGCTCAAGGACAGCTTCTGCAAGAAACAATGCAGGAAACGTCTACCAAGCTCTTTGAAGAAAAGAACCTGAAGCCAGCCCTTCGCCCGGAAGTGGATATGGAAGGTGATTTCGAAACTGGTAAAGATCTTGAATACACTCTCAAAGTAGAAGTGCTGCCAGAAGTTGATGTTTCAGGCTTCAAAGCGCCGGCACTAGAGCGCTGGGTTGCTGAAGTAGACGAAAAATCTGTTGATGAATTTGTTGGCCGCATTGCCAGTCAGCAAAAATCGTTCAAAAAAGCTGCGAAGACCACCAAAGCTAAAGAAGGTGACGCGGTACTGATCAACTATGTTGGTCGCGTTGACGGCGAAGAGTTTGAAGGCGGTGCTGGCGAAGACTTCCAGCTTGAGCTTGGCTCTGGCATGTTTATTCCAGGCTTTGAAGAGCAGCTGGTTGGCGCCAAAGCTGGCGACAATAAAGTTGTAGAGGTAACTTTCCCTGAGCAGTATCAGGCTGAAAACCTTGCTGGTAAAGCCGCTGAATTTACTGTTGATGTTCAGGAAGTTCGCAAACCTACCGAAGCAAAGATTGATGACGATCTAGCCAAAAATATGGGTTTTGACGACCTGGCTGGTCTGCGCGAAAGCGTAAAAGGCCAACTGGAAGCTGATAACGGAAGCCTCACGCGTGCTCATCTGAAGCGTGGTCTTCTGGATGCGCTTGCTGGCGAATATGATTTTGGTGTTCCAGAAGGTATGGTGAACCTTGAGTTCGCGCAGATCTGGGAACAGATCAAGCGCGATGCAATTCAGTCTGGCGAAGCCAAGCCAGAAGATTTTGACGGCATGGATGAGCCATCCGACAAAGATGAAGCTGCAGAATTCCGTTCCATTGCGGAACGTCGCGTTCGCCTTGGCCTGTTGCTTTCGGAAATTGGCGTTGCCAATAAAGTAGAGGTAACTCAGGAAGAAGTGAACCGTCGCATCATTGAGGAAGCACGTCGCTTCCCGGGCCAAGAAGCGCAAGTGTTCGAATACTTCCAGAATAACGAAGAAGCCCGCGCTCAGCTTCGTGCCCCAGTGTTTGAAGAAAAAGTTGTAGACTTTGTTCTTGAGCAAGCGGAACTGACAGACAAAACCGTTAGCCGGGAAGACTTGGAAGCTGCTGTACGCGCCCTTGACGAAGAAGAAGCTAACCCCGGCAAAGCAAAAGAAAAGAAGACTGCACCTAAAAAGGCTGCTGCTAAGAAACCTGCCGCAAAAAAGGCTCCGGCCAAGAAAACAACAGAGAAAAAAGCAGCTCCTAAAAAGGCGGCAGCTAAAAAACCTGCTGCGAAGAAAGCCCCTGCTAAGAAGGCTGCTGCCAAGAAAGCATAAGCTTAACAAGCCCCACAAATTGTGGGTTAGGAATCAGGAAAAGGAAGTTCTTCGGAGCTTCCTTTCTTTTTTGGGTTTAAAACTGCGCAAATAACACCACATTATCCACCCGACCGGATAATCACTTGCGGGCCCTTAAGGGGCTTGCTACAGCTTCTAAAAGGCGATTTTGACGCCCGTATAGAGTAACCGTCACTGACAGGAGTTATGCATGAAAGATATTATGAGTGAGTTCACCAACGCTTTGGTGCCGATGGTTGTTGAACAAACCAATCGGGGTGAACGCTCGTTCGATATTTATTCCATGCTGTTACGGCAACGAATTGTTTTCCTCACTGGGCAAGTCGATGACGTTGTTTCAAGTCTTGTGGTTGCACAGCTTCTTTATCTTGAAGCTGAAGACCCCAGCAAAGATATTTCCTTTTACATTAATTCCCCTGGTGGCGTAGTGACCAGCGGCCTTGCGATGTATGATACGATGCAATACATCCGCCCCAAAGTCGCAACAATCTGTATTGGACAGGCCAGCTCAATGGGGTCGCTTTTGCTTACCGGTGGTGAAGCCGGTATGCGTTACGCCCTGCCGAATTCGCGCGTTATGATCCATCAGCCATCAGGTGGTGCCCGGGGTATGGCATCGGATATTGAGATACAGGCAAAAGAAATTCTCAATACGCGTAAACGGCTGAACGATATTTACGTAAAACATACTGGGCAGAAGCTTTCGGCTATTGAAGCGGCAATGGACCGCGACACATTTATGAGTGCTCAGGAAGCGAAAGACTTTGGCCTGATTGACGAAGTTTATACCGCCCGGGAGGAGCCAGAGGGCGATAAGTAAGATTGGCCGCCTGCCTAGAGCCGATCACGAATTGTAAAAGTTTTTTTTGTTGTAAGCTTCTTTTTAACCAGTCTACGATACTTGGATAGAAGTGAGAGTATGAAACGGTGACAGATTTGACCAACAACGACTCCAAGAACACGCTGTATTGCTCCTTTTGTGGCAAGAGCCAGCATGAGGTGCGTAAACTGATTGCGGGCCCGACTGTGTTCATCTGCGACGAATGTGTGGAGTTGTGCAACGACATCATCAAAGAAGAGAGCAAGAACGGCCTCTCCAAAACCGGTGATGGCGTGCCGACGCCCCAGGAAATTCTTGGGGTTCTTGATGACTATGTTATTGGACAGGCTGCAGCCAAAAAGGTTTTGTCTGTCGCGGTTCACAACCACTACAAACGACTACATCATGCATCCACGGGCGGTAATGACGTTGAGTTAGCAAAGTCTAACATCCTTCTTGTTGGGCCCACGGGCTGCGGTAAGACTTTGCTAGCCCAGACATTGGCACGCATTCTTGATGTGCCGTTTACTATGGCGGATGCAACAACTCTTACCGAAGCAGGCTATGTTGGTGAAGATGTTGAAAACATCATCCTGAAGCTTCTTCAGGCGGCTGACTATAACGTTGAACGGGCCCAACGCGGCATCGTCTACATCGATGAAGTCGATAAGATTAGCCGTAAGTCTGATAACCCATCAATCACGCGTGATGTGTCAGGCGAGGGCGTTCAGCAAGCCTTGTTGAAGATTATGGAAGGTACGGTTGCAAGTGTTCCACCACAAGGTGGCCGCAAACACCCTCAGCAAGAGTTCCTTCAGGTAGACACTACCAATATCCTGTTTATTTGTGGTGGCGCTTTTGCCGGCCTGGATAAAGTGATTGCAAACCGCATGCAGGGTAAATCCATTGGTTTTGGCGCGACTGTGAGCGCCCCTGATGATCGTGGGATTGGTGAGCTGCTAGCTGGGACAGAGCCGGAAGATCTTCTGAAATTCGGCCTGATACCTGAGTTTGTTGGTCGATTGCCCGTGATTGCGACACTGGAAGACTTGGACGAAGACGCTCTCGTTCAGATTTTGGCGGAACCGAAGAACGCTTTGCTCAAACAGTATCAAAGCCTGTTTGACATGGAGGAGGTTCGCCTGACATTCACTGAAGATGCGCTTTTTGCTGTTGCCAAAAAAGCAATTGAGAGAAAGACAGGCGCACGAGGACTTCGGTCAATCATGGAAAACACACTGTTGGACACCATGTTTGATTTGCCAACGTATGACGGCGTCGAAGAAATCGTGATCAACGATGATGTTGTGAACGAAAAGTCGAGTCCCTTGCAAATTTATGCGGAAAGACGTGAAGAAGCAGACCAACCCGCCTAATCTCACGTTTTAATATTGTTTTTGGGGCTTGAAACACTGTTTTCAGGCCCCAAATTGTTTCTTTCGGCTTCTTTTTTGCTATTTTTGAATGCCTGAGCGTATTTTCCGTTCCTTAAGGCATAGAATTCGCATAGTTTTAAGCCAAGTAACGCAGTTTTTCTTATCAAAGGTTCTGATACATGTCTGAAACCGACCTCGAACACTCAAACTCCATCACTCTCCCAGTGCTTCCTTTGCGTGATATTGTGGTTTTCCCACATATGATCGTTCCGTTATTCGTCGGGCGCGATAAATCCGTACGCGCGCTTGAAGAAGTTATGGCAAAGGACAAACAAATCCTGCTCGTGGCGCAAAAAGAAGCCAGTGAGGATGACCCTGCACCAACAGATGTGTTTGAAGTAGGTACCGTCGCATCGGTACTGCAACTCCTCAAACTACCAGATGGAACGGTGAAAGTGCTGGTCGAAGGGTTCAACAGAGCCAACATTGACCGCTTTGTGAAAGAAGATGACTATTTCGAAGCAGAGGCAACGTTGCTCGCGGCGGAAGACGATGGTGATGAGGAGGTTGAAGCTCTCGCCAGGACTGTAGTTGTTCAGTTTGAAAACTATGTGAAATTGAACAAGAAAATTCCCGCCGAGGTTTTGGTAACGATCGGACAGATTGAAGAACCGGCAAAACTCGCGGACACTGTTGCCAGTCACCTTGCTCTAAAAATTGAAGATAAACAGAAGCTGCTATCTACGATTTCGGTAACAGAACGCTTGGAGCAGATTTTCAGTTTCATGGAAGGCGAGATCGGTGTTCTGCAGGTTGAGAAGAAGATTCGCGGTCGTGTGAAGCGCCAGATGGAGAAAACCCAGCGCGAATATTATCTGAACGAGCAGATGAAGGCGATTCAGAAAGAGTTGGGCGAGGGCGATGATGGTCGTGAAGAAATTCTTGAGCTTGAAGATAAGATCAAGGAAACAAAACTGACCAAGGAAGCTCGCGAGAAGAGCTTGGCCGAATTGAAAAAACTGAAATCCATGAGCCCAATGTCTGCCGAAGCAACAGTGGTGCGCAACTTCCTTGACTGGATGCTGTCTGTGCCGTGGGGCAAAAAGAGCAGGGTGATCAAAGATATCAACCGGGCTCAGGATATTCTGGATGTTGATCATTATGGTCTGGAAAAAGTCAAAGAACGCATCATTGAATATCTTGCGGTGCAACAACGTGCCAAGAAACTCAAAGGACCTATCCTCTGCCTTGTTGGCCCTCCGGGTGTTGGTAAAACCTCGTTGGGTAAGTCGATTGCGAAGGCAACAGGCCGTGAATTCATCCGCTTTTCTTTGGGCGGTGTAAGGGACGAAGCTGAAATCCGTGGCCACAGGCGCACCTATATTGGGTCAATGCCTGGCAAGGTTATGCAGTCCATGAAAAAAGCGGGCACGACTAACCCTCTATTTTTGCTCGATGAAATAGATAAAATGGGTCAGGACTTCCGTGGCGATCCTGCTTCCGCGCTTCTTGAAGTGCTGGATCCAGAGCAAAACAACAAGTTCAACGATCATTATCTTGAGATCGACTACGACCTGTCGAACGTGATGTTTGTAACAACAGCGAACTCACTGAATATGCCAGGCCCATTGCTTGACCGGATGGAGATCATCAACCTGTCAGGCTATACCGAGGACGAAAAGCTGGAAATTGCCAAACGTCACCTGATTCCCAAGCAGGTCAAGGACCATGGCCTGAAGGACGGTGAGTGGACTATTTCAGATGGCGCTCTCAAGGACGTTATCCGCTATTACACTCGGGAGGCTGGTGTTCGTAGTCTTGAGCGGGAGATCGCCAAGCTTGCCCGCAAAGGGTTGAAGGAAATTGTCGACGGCTCGAAAGAGAAAATCAATCTGACATCTCGCAATCTTTCTCAATACGCCGGTGTGAGGCGTTTCCGTTTTGGTCAGGCCGAGGTGGATGATCAGATTGGCGCGACGACTGGCCTTGCATGGACCAATGTTGGCGGCGAGTTGCTAACCATCGAATCTGTCGTTGTTCCGGGCAAAGGCATGGTTAAACAGACAGGTAAGCTTGGCGATGTGATGAAAGAATCGATTCAGGCAGCATGGTCATATGTACATTCTCGTGGTGTTGATTTTGGCATTCATCCAAGAATCTTTGAAAAACGCGATCTGCATATTCATGTTCCAGAAGGTGCGACACCAAAAGACGGACCATCAGCCGGCGTCGCCATGTGCACATCCATGGTTTCGGTTCTTACAGGTATTCCTGTGCGGAAAGATATTGCCATGACCGGTGAGGTCACGTTGCGTGGTCGAGTTTTACCAATTGGTGGCCTTAAAGAGAAGCTGCTTGCAGCTTTGCGGGGCGGCATTACCAAGGTTTTGATCCCTCAGGAGAATGAAAAAGACCTGGCTGAGATTCCCGACAATGTTAAGAAAGGTCTTGAAATTGTTGCGGTTTCTACCGTTGACGAGGTGCTTTCTCACGCTCTTGCAGGAGAGCTTGAACCTATTGAGTGGGATGAAGCAAAAGAGCTTGAAGAATTGATGTCTGATGGTGGCTCAAAAGACAACGAAGTGACGACTCATTAAGCCCCTTGTGCTGATTTAAAAAAATATCAAGCAAAAAAAAGCTAAAAACCGCAGTTTTCTGCGGTTTTTTGCTTTGACATAGGGAAAAAATCGAGATTAAACTGCGTTCGCATTTCGGGGCTTCTTCCCGAAATCACTCTTCAACTCAGAGGGGGATACCTTGAATAAAAACGATTTGATCGCAAGCGTTGCTGATGCAGCAGATATTTCCAAAGCAGATGCTGGTAAAGCTGTAGACGCTGTATTTGATGCCATTTCCGGCGCTCTTGCTTCTGGCGGCGATGTTCGCCTGGTTGGCTTCGGTACTTTTTCCGTAGCTCAACGTGCAGCCACTAAAGGCCGCAACCCACGCACGGGTGAGGAAATTGATATTCCTGCATCCAAGCAGCCTAAATTTAAGGCAGGCAAGGGTCTGAAAGACGCTGTAAACGGCTAATTCTGTTTACAAGAGTATCTGGGAAAACGGTCAGATTGGCTATTCTGGCCGTTTTTCTTTTTTTGTGTGCATTTTCGTAAAAATAGGACTGGACACCACGCCCAATATTGCCTAAAAGCGCGCTCACCGTTTGGGAACGGGCGATTAGCTCAGTTGGTAGAGCATCTCGTTTACACCGAGAGGGTCGGCAGTTCGAGCCTGTCATCGCCCACCATCTCTTGAACAGACCTGTTAAACCAAGGTCCAATATCCGTAGCGACATATTCTGTTAATCTCTAATTAAATTGGAGATGAATGATGTTGGCGCGCTGGTTTCTGTCTTTCTGTCTTTTAATCAATTTTCCTAGTGCTGTTATTGGCGCCGATTATCCAGCTCAGTTCCTGCAAGGTCTGTCTGGTACCGAATATCATCATATGGAAGCAGCAGAGCTAAACCGGGCTTTTCATATATACGTGAGTCTGCCCAACGGTTACGAAGATTCAGACCAAGACTATCCAACCATCTATTTGCTGGATGGCGGTCATTCCTTTCCACAACTCGTACCCTTTCATCGATTTCAGGTGTTTGCAGAAGAACTCCCGGCCGCGATTCTGGTTGGTATATCTTATGGTGCTGATTCTTTAGAGGAAGGAAACCGACGCGGCACGGACTTCACCGCGCCTGCCGTGAGCAGGGAGCATTATGGCGGTGCACCGGTTTTTCTGAATTTTCTTAAATCCGGGCTTTTCCCGAAAATAGAGCAGACATACCGCTCATCCCCGGATCAACGAATCTTGTTCGGGCAGTCACTTGGTGGGCAATTTGCCCTCTACGCTGCCTTGCATGCTCCGCAAGCATTTGCAGGGCTCATTGCCAGCAATCCTGCGCTCCACAGAAATCTGGATTACTTTCTTGTCCCTCCGTCATCTAGAGAAGCATCCGGGCTTTCACTCTATGTTTCGAGTGGCACAAATGAAGAGCCTCAATTCCGAGGACCAGCTTTGGCATGGATGGATTACTGGAAAGGGCAGGGCGACATACCCTGGAAACTGAAGATGGAATCGCTGGAGGGACATAATCATTTTTCACCTTTGTCCGAAGCATACAGGCGAGGACTGCGCTGGATACTTCGGTAAAGGCGAGGCCATAACACCTCCTATGATGAATGTCCAGCATGACATTGATTTTGTTTGATTTTAAAGTGGGTAAAATCCTCGAAGACCCAGCCGTTTTTCAGTGTGTCATAAATGATTGACAACAGCTTGCGTGCGGTTGCGATAATAGCCTTTCCCGACCCGCGCCGTTCTTTAATCCTCCGGTAAAAGCTGTTGAGATAGCCATTGTAGCGGATAGCAATAAGCGTGCATTGCACCAGCGTGGTGCGCATCAGCTTGTTGCCGCGTTTGGTGATCCGCCCCCGATTGTCCGTTTCATTGGACTGGCTCACCTTTGGAACGATACCCATATAAGCGGCCAGCTTATCAGCCGTTTCAAAGTCATTGATATTACCGATACCTGACAAGAGGACAGCAGCAGACCGCGGCCCGCCCCCCTTGATGGAACTGATCCCTTCGTATCCGGGGAGATCGGATCCAGCCTCTTCAATGGCCTTATCAAGAGACTTCAGGCTTGCAGTGAGACTGAGGGCTTGGTCGCGCAGGACGCCCAGTTCCACTTTTTCAAGAGGCGTGAAGGGGCTAAGATCCAGGTCGCGCAGACGTTTCCTGCTGCTCAGTCCTTCTTTCTTCAACTTCATACCGCGTTTTACAAACAGGGCATGGATCTTGTTCAGCAGCATGGTGCGCTGCTTGACCAACACATCGCGGGTTGAGACCAGAGAACTCAGTTCTGATTCCGCTGTTGTCTTCAGGCGGGTTTCCGGCAGCATATCCTTTGAGAGGAAAAAAGCCAGAGCGCGCGCATCGTTCTTATCGGTCTTCTTCACCGATTTGCGGATCACCTGAAACTGACGGGGATTGACCACCACAATCCGTCCGACACAGCAGCGAACTTCATCGCAAAACCAGGCCGTGTTTCCCGTCGCCTCCACAGCAATCTCATCATTCGCATCAAGACTGAAACAAAAGCGGCTCAGATCGCTGGCACTCAGATTAAAGGTCTCAAAAACTTCCGCTCCATCATCCTCAAGACGACAGCTCGTAAAAGAATTGGTATGTAGATCGACACCGATATAAGACATGACTATACTCCATTTGTTGGGAGGCGGAGCCCCATAGGGGGTGTGAACGGCCAAAGCAAGCTCCTATACAAGGTCACCGACATATATCGGGCCTTACGCGGGCTGTTCGGAAACAGGCGAAGGCTAAGCTCCCGTGCAGGGTCACAATGCCCTAAGATGACATTCAGCCTGAGACCTATCCGCCTCCCCAAATTCAATACCAAATCCGGGGCGTTTGACCGATCACTATTCATTCATACCCCCTCCTGCAATTTAAAAATAGCATGATTTGCCTTTGGTCAAGCAAGGATTAAACTGACACATGCTTGGCGAGTAACATTGGGGCCTGAGCAACATTGAAGGTGAGTGATTATGAAGCGTTTGTTTAAAGTCTTTTTGGCGATGGTAGCGGTGGGTGCATCTGTGCAAGTGGTGGCGGAGGAACCCATTGTAATTGCGCACCGCGGTGCCAGCGGCTATCTGCCAGAACATACTCTAGAGGCCTACAAATTGGGTATAGAGCAGGGCGCAGACTATATCGAACCCGATTTGGTCATGACCAAAGATGGAGTTCTGGTTGCCCGGCATGACATTTACCTTTCCTCCACCACCAATGTGGCGAGTAAACCCGAATTTGCGGACAGAAAACGGACCATCGGTGACAAAACAGATTGGTTTGTGATGGATTTCACTTTGGACGAAATAAAGACCCTCCGTGCGCGCCAGGCATTCCCGGGCAGGGACAAGTCATTTGACGATCTGCTTGAAATTCCCACATTGGACGAAATTGTTGCCCTCGTACTTGAAAATAAAAGGGGGGGAAACCTGTTGGTTTGCACATTGAGATGAAGCGGCCAGATGTGTTCAAGTCGGAGGTTGCGCCTGATCTTTCTGACCAGCTAGCCTCCACTTTCGCTAGTATACAAGAACAAGGTATTCCGATGTTCTTTCAGTGTTTTGACGGCGATTTCGTGCGTGAAATTGCACCCAAAACCGAGGCCCCCGTGGTACTGCTAGTCGATGGAGTTTTTGACCCTGAAGAGCAATGGTTTGAAATAGGGGCAAACCTATCCGACTATTATGATGTTGCGGATGGCTTTGGCCTATATAAAGCGCTGCTTTTCGACAAAGACCTGTTCCCAAGCGGGGTAGTTGAGCAGTTGCATCAGGCGGAGAAGGTAATACACGTGTGGACGGTGCGGAGCGACTCCCTGCCAAATGGTATTGCAACCCCGGAGCAGGAGCTTAAACTACTACTCTCAACCGGTATCGACGGACTGTTTACCGACTTTCCCGGCACTGCCGTTGAAGTTAGGGACAGTTTGAGAAACTAAGGACCAAGGGGTTGTTATGCTGGATTTGGCAAAAGGAATGCTTACCGCTATCGCTGCGATGATCGTGCTTTATGTTGGCGTGCGGATGCTATTTTCTGCTGTTGGTATGCAATAGACCAACAGCAGTCTCTTTCGGTTAGGCAAAGCCAGATTAATCAGCATCTGGCCAACCGCGGCCAAATGGGAACGGGCATTCTTCCGTTGCAAAGCTCAGGTAATGCAGAACATCGTGGATATAGTTCCCGAGTTGCTTGATCAAGCGTGTCAGGCTTGGGTTGGTTTCACCGGCAAAAATGGTAAATACGACCTGCGCTGTTGCCAGGAAAAAGGCGACATAGAGAGCCATGGAGCCCAAAACACCGAAGAAAAACATCAATAGAGCGCGTTTGATGATTTGAGGCCAATCGCGACCTTTCAGGTCTTCAACAATCTGAGATGTACTGCTGTGGTTTTTGGCTGTTTCTGCCTCACTGTTCATTTTCGTATCTCCTGTCGTGTCCTCGTTTTGCCCTGCGGGCGGCTCAGCCGCTTCGGTTTGTTGTTTCGGGGCTGCTTTTGCTGTCACCGTTTTTGTTTTAGCGGTTGATGCAGATTTCGCAGCGGCTGTCTTTTTGGTAGCACTGGTTTTCGCACTGCTGCTTTTCGTAGCCGCGCTTTTTCGCGCAGGTGCTTTCTTAGCCGGAGTTTTTTTTGTAGCCGGCTTAGCCACTGTTTTACGAGCGGAGCTTGCTGTCTTTTTTGCTGCAGGGCGCCGTGTCGTCGTTTTCTTGGGCGTGTCTTTTTTGTCGGCTCCGGAACCGGTTTCCTCGCTCATGGCTTTCCTCTTTGCGAAACTGTTACCTACCACAATATCTGGGCATGCTCGGTGTAGTCGTCAAGAGGTGAATTATAGTGGTTTGAAAAGGGTTATTTGGACCAGGGCAACTCGCCGCGAACCATCTCTGTAGCTGCACTGCTCGTAACAGGTGCAGAATAATAGAAGCCTTGGGCAAACGCAAAACCCAGTTCAGATACCATGTCGATATGATCAGTATCTTCAAGACCCTCGGCGACCACTTCATGACCTAGGCTATGAGCCAGCCGACCAATCATATCCAGAATTTTATGTTGCGTGTTGCCACGCTCTAACTGACTGATGAAAACGCGGTCGATCTTGATAATATCGATAGGGAACTGGTGAAGATAGTTCAGTGAAGAATAACCTGTTCCAAAGTCATCAAGGGCAACTTTAACGCCCAGCGCCCTAATGCGGTTAAGCGATTCGGATATGTGCTCCGGGTTGGCCATGATTGAGCTTTCAGTTAACTCAATTCGGAGAAGACTTCCGGGTAGTTTGAACTTTTCAAGGGCAGCTTCTACCACGGCGGCGATATCATCGCGGGCAAACTGAACACCGGAAACATTAACATTCACGGGCACCAGGTGGTTTCGGCCAACCTCCATCTCCCATTTTTTCAGGCAAGTGCAGGCCGCTTCGATGGCCCAGCGGCCAAGAGGCACAATGATGCCCGTCTCTTCTGCGAGTTGAATGAACTCGACCGGGGAGACATAGCCGTGTTCCTTGTGACGCCAGCGGGTCAAGGCTTCAAATCCGCGCAGTTCGGCGGTATTTACGTCAATGATTGGCTGGTAATAGAGTTTTAGCTCCTCGCGCTCCACCGCTCGCCGTAATTCCGTTTCCAGATGGAATTGCGAGCGTGCCACTTGGTGACTGTCGCGCTGGTATACTTCTGTCCGTGCTTTCCCTGCAATTTTGGCGCGGTGCATAGCAAAATCCGCGTCCCGAATCAGGTCTTCCGGGTGGGTTGCACTGGAGATGGTTGATGCGACGCCGATAGAGACAGAGGTGAAAACCTCGTTGCCGTCAAGATCATATGGTTGTTTCATCGCCTCGTGAATGCGGTCGCATGTTTCAGTCACCGCGTCGATGCTCTCCATCTTGGGGACAAGGACAGCGAACTCATCACCGGACAAGCGAGCAAGAATGTCAGAGCTGGCGATACAGCGCCGTAGGGTAGAGGCCATGGAAATCAGGAAACGATCACCGGCACTGTGACCAAAGCTTTCGTTGATCTGCTGGAAGCGATCAATGTTGATGATGAGCACAGCACAGCCGAACGGTGCGTCGCTCCGCTGCCCATCCAGTACAGTTTCTTCAAGCTTGTTGCGGAACAAAACGCGGTTAGGCTGACCCGTCAATGCATCATGAAAAGCATGATGCATGATGTTTTTTTCCGCGAGCTTTTCTGCGGTATGATCCTCGATGGTGCACAAAACCTGATAGCTTTTCGTGTCTTCGTTGAAGACTGGTTTCAGTTGGCTTGTCAGGTAAAGTTCGTGATGGTCTCTTGTTTTAATCCAGTCAAGGGACTTGGTTTGCCGTCTTGCACGGGAGCGGCGAATGTTGTCTGCCAGCTTATTCGTGTCTTCGCCAGACCAAATTGCTTCCAGCGAAAGCGGCAGAGACTGGCTGTCTCGGATATCAAAAAGATTTCTAGCCTGCGGGTTTGCTGCAACGATGGTCACGTCGCCATCTTCACGAACGTCGAAGCAAACCACCCCAAAAGGCAAGGAATCGAGGATCTGGTCGGAGGTAACCGAACTGAGCTGTTTTACAGTTGTGGAATGAGCGTCGGTTTCCGCAGATATCACGTTAACTGCGGATTCTGTTGCTTTGTGTGCCACGTACATATCCAATTAATAAACCCAACTGATTACGATTCTCGCAAGCCGATAGAGTGTCGGTCGATCGGGTAAATATTTCGTAAAAAACTGGCTAGAATTTGTTAACAAGATTATTACAGCCGTGTTGCACGGCAAAAAAATTGGGGAAGGCAAGCCTTCCCCGAGATGACCACCCACAGGGACGGGTTAGTGGGTGGTAGATTCGATAAATTTGATTAGCTACAGCCGCTGGTGGATCCACATGTATCGCATTTCATGCAGGTGCCATTGCGCACAAGCGTGAAGTTTCCACATTCGCCGCAGGCATCGCCTTCATAGCCTTTCATGCGAGCTGCTGTGCGTGCGTCTGCGGTTGCGTCTGTACCGCCGTTTGCCATTGCTGACCCCATGGAAACCGATGTTGCCGTTTCCGCGCCAACTGCCATGGCAACCGTTTCTTTTTCGGTATCCTTGGTGGTTTTCTTGGGTTGGTTAAGCACAACAAGGTTGGTGCCGCGCATATAGCCGGTTGAAGCAAGTTTCTTAACCCGTTCAAGGGTTTCGGACACATTTTCATCCAGTTCAGGCAGGCCATCGTTTTTGTCACCACGCCCGGTAGTGTCATGTAACAGGTCTGCTGGCGTCGCGTGCGCCAAATCTTCACGTCCCAGATAGGAAATAGCCAGTTCACGGAAGATGTAATCCAGAAGAGATGTTGCCATTTTGATGGTGTCATTACCTTCAACGCGACCAAAGGGTTCAAAGCGTGTGAAGGTGAAAGCGTCCACAAATTCTTCAAGCGGTACGCCATATTGCAGGCCAATTGAAATGGCAATGGCAAAATTGTTCATCAAAGACCGGAAAGCTGCGCCTTCCTTATGCATATCAATGAAGATTTCGCCAACTGAACCATCATCATATTCGCCGGTGCGAAGATATACCTTGTGACCGCCGACAATTGCCTTTTGGGTATATCCTTTGCGGCGTTCCGGCAGACGGCGGCGCGCCTGAGCGGCTTCGCGTTCTACTTCGACAATACGCTCTACAATGCGCTCTGCAACCACCTCGGTTTTTTCAGGAAGGCTCTTGTCCTCAAGCTCATCTTGAAGGTCGTCATCATCAAGAAGGGCAGCGTTCAGCGGTTGGCTGAGTTTTGAACCGTCGCGGTATAGTGCATTTGCTTTCAAGGCAAGTGACCAGCTCAGCTCATAAGCGGCCATGCATTCTTCAACTTCCGCAGTGTTCGGCATATTGATTGTTTTGGAAATCGCACCGGAAATGAAAGGCTGTGCCGCAGCCATCATGCGGATATGGCTTTCCCAAGATAGGGAGCGCTTGCCAATTTTTCCGCAAGGGTTGGCACAGTCGAACACCGGGTAATGCTCTTCTTTCAGGTGAGGCGCGCGCTCCAACGTCATCGAGCCACAACAATATAGATTTGCTGCATCAATCTCGCGCTTGCTGAAGCCAAGTGCTTCCAGAAGATTAAAGGTATAATCGTTTAACTGTTCATCACTTAAGCCTAGAACTTCTTTGCAGAATTCAGTGCCGAGTGTGAAGTGATTGAAGACAAACTTTATATCAAATGCGTTGGCGAGTTGTGCTTCAACAAGATCAATCTCGCGCGCGGTGAACCCTTTTTCTTGCAGGCTTGCGTGGTTAACGCCCGGCGCATCTATGAGAGTGGAGTGGCCAACAGCGTATTTTTCAATATCTTCGATTTGCTGGTCTTTGTAGCCAAGAACCTTTAGCGCTTGCGGCACAATACGATTGATAATTTTAAAGTATCCGCCGCCTGCCAGCTTCTTGAACTTCACCAGAGCAAAATCAGGTTCAATACCTGTGGTGTCACAGTCCATGACGAGACCGATGGTGCCCGTCGGGGCAATAACGGAAGACTGGGCGTTGCGGTAGCCATGTTCCTCGCCAATTTCCAGAGCGCGGTCCCATGCATCTGCTGCAGCGATCGTGATTAGCTGGTCAGGGCAGTTAGCTATATCCAGCGCAACCGGGTTGGTGTTAAGTCCTTCATAGCCGTCTTTCTGGCCGTAAGCGGCACGCCGATGGTTGCGAATAACGCGCAGCATATGGTTCGCATTTTTTGCATACCCGGGGAAGGCACCAAGCTCGGAAGCCATTTCGGCACTGGTTGCGTAACTTTCGCCGGTCATCAGCGCAGTAATGGCACCACAAAGGGCACGGCCTTTGTCACTATCGTAGCCTAGGCCATTGCTCATCAGCAGGCCGCCGATGTTCGCATAGCCGATGCCAAGCGTGCGATATTCGTAGGACAGCTTGGCAATTTCCTTGGATGGGAATTGAGCCATCAACACAGAAATTTCGAGCACCATGGTCCACAAACGAACAGCATGCTTGAAGTTCTCAACAGCAAATGTTCCATCGTCGTTCCTGAAGGTCATCAGATTCAGGGACGCCAGATTGCAGGCCGTATCATCCAGGAACATATATTCTGAGCAGGGGTTGGACGCCCGAATGTCGCCCGAAGCAGGGCAGGTGTGCCAATCATTGATAGTCGTGTGGAACTGAATGCCCGGGTCAGCGCATGCCCATGCTGCTTGACCCACGTCGCGCCAAAGCTCTTTGGCTTTCAGTTCACGTTTAACGCTGCCGTCGGTGCGGTTGCGCAGGGCCCAGATGTCATCGGCGGCGATTGCCTGCATAAACTCGTCAGACACGCGAATGGAATTGTTAGAGTTTTGGCCCGACACTGTCAGGTAAGCGTCTGAATCCCAATCGGTATTGTAGGTTTTAAAGTCAATTGACGCATAACCTTGTTTTGCAAACTGGATAACCCGCTGAACATAGTTTTCAGGGATCATCACCTTGCGGGCTGCAATAACCTGCTTCTTAAGCTCTTTATTAGCTTTCGGCTCAAAAGCAGCGTCACCAAGGTCAGCTTTTGCATCGTGGCAAGCTTTCATGATCCGGTTGAGGTGAATTTCATTCAGCTTGGAGCCAGAGACGAGGGCGGATACCTTCTGCTCTTCAATCACCTTCCAGTTAATGAATTCCTCAATATCCGGGTGATCGATATCCACAACGACCATTTTGGCAGCACGGCGGGTGGTGCCACCTGATTTGATCGCACCCGCGGCCCGGTCGCCGATGCGCAGGAAACTCATCAGGCCGGATGATTGCCCACCACCAGAAAGAGACTCGCCATCTCCACGGATATTGGAGAAGTTGGACCCAGTACCTGACCCGTATTTGAACAGGCGCGCCTCGCGCGTCCAAAGATCCATGATGCCACCTTCATTTACCAGGTCATCGGCAACAGATTGGATAAAGCAGGCGTGGGGCTGCGGGTGCTCATAGCTGCTCTTTGACTTTGTCAGTTTGCCTGTTTCAAAATCGACATAGTGGTGGCCTTGCGCTGGGCCATCAATGCCATACGCCCAGTGCAACCCAGTGTTAAACCATTGCGGGCTATTGGGTGCAGCCATCTGGCTGGCCAGCATGAACCGCATTTCATCGAAGAATGTACGCGCGTCTTGCTCACCGTCGAAGTAGCCGCCTTTCCAGCCCCAATAGGTCCAGGTGCCGGCAAGCCGGTCAAACACTTGTTTGCTCGAGCTTTCACTACCGTAGCGCTTGTCTTCCGGCATGCTGGCTAGTGCCTTTTTGTCAGCGGTTTGGCGCCACAGCCAGCTGGGAACGTCTTTTTCTTTTACTGGCTTAAGTGCTTGAGGCACACCGGCTTTGCGGAAGTATTTTTGGGCAATGATATCGGTTGCTACTTGGCTCCAACTTTCAGGAACTTCAACATTTTCCATCTGGAAAACAATAGAGCCGTCGGGGTTTCGGATTTCGCTAACCGCTGTGCGCCACTCAAGGGCGCTATATGGACATGGGTGATCTTCAGTAAAACGGCGGTTAATGCGCATCAATTTCCCCCTGAACAAGACCTTATGTCTTGCACTGCACGCATTTCCAATGGATGCGTGAATTCGATTGTTGTTCCGGAAATGCCCTCAATTCCGGCGGGATATTCCCTTATTTCAGCTAACACCCAATCACAATATCTAGGGGTTTCAGCCTGCTTGGCCACAAGAATAAGGTAGCAAAACCGCCAGTTTCAAGCCATTTTTTCAATATGTTGTAGTTGACAGGCAAGGGGGCACAAGAGTTCAGGTCACGAATCGTTGATGTTCAATGAGTCGCAAAAATCTGCCTTAATCTGCCCATAATGGACCCGTAAGAAAGGTGTCGAAGAACAATTAGGTTGGTGATTGGCGCGACTCAAAAGATTAGCTGTGCAAACAAGAATCAGTGCTTTCTTTTATCCTGCTGCTTTCCCTTGCCGAATAAACGTGATAAACGGCGCAAAATCCGCTTTTATAGTGGTGAGTTTATATTCGACTGATGATAACGGAATAGGCATATGGCTGGTTTGATATTGAAACTATTTTCTTCCCCGATCTTTACCTGGTGGAATAGCGCAACATTCGGGACGCTTCTTTTCACAAGCCGTAAAGGTGTCAAGGTGGGAGAAGATGATCAGGGCAATGTCTATTATCAGGAGAAGAATGGCCGCCGCCGCTGGGTGATTTATAAAAATGGCCCTGTTGAAGCATCCCGCGTGCCGGCGGACTGGCACGGATGGCTTCATTATACAATTGATGAAACGCCAAGTGAAAAACCGCTGCCAACCAAGTCATGGGAAAAAGACCATGCGCCGAACCTTACCGGCTCGGATCAGGCGTATTTTCCGGGTGGCGCACAAGAGGGCGGTCAACGTACAGCGACCGCTTCCGATTATGAGGCATGGCGACCTTAGAGCCCAAAGTTTGATGGTGTCTGGTAAGAACGGGTGAACGAATGTCCAGCAATCTCGTTGAGTCTCTGATCGGTGCACTCGTGCTGCTTGTTGCGGGCTGGTTCCTTGTCTTTGCCTATGAGCGCACCGACATGGGTGCAGGTGATGGCTACACGCTCACCGCCCGGTTTGACCGGATTGACGGCATTGGTATTGGCAGTGATGTGCGCATGGCCGGCATCAAAGTGGGTACAGTTGTTTCTAGCGAACTGGACCCTTACACCTATCAAGCCGTTGTGACTTTATCTGTGGAAGATGAGGTTCAACTTCCAAGTGATACTGCGATTGCTATCACAGCGGAGGGGCTGCTGGGCGGAACCTATATGAATCTATTGCCCGGCGGCATGGAAGATATGCTGGCGGACGGTGATGAGATCAGTGAAACGCAGGACGCGGTAGACTTGCTGGGTCTTATTGGAAAATTCATCTACAGCGATGATGGCAGCAGCAAGTAAATATATATTCTGCGGGCTGTTAGCAGCCACATTCGCAAGCTTTATTGCGGTCGCCTCAGTTGCGATGCAGCAGAGTGTTGCACCAGATGCGCTAGCTTCAGAAAACCGTGATATTGTTGTGTTGCGAGCGCTGGATAAGATTACGGCCCGTATTACTGAAGTTGAACTGCCGATTGAAGAAGAGGCCCGGTTTGGTACGCTTTCCGTTCGAGCAAGATATTGCCGCACACGCCCGCCAATCGAGACGCCGGAAACTTTCGCTTATCTTGAAATTGATGATCTGAAGCGCTCTGGTGATCGTCAGCGTGTTTTTGAGGGATGGATGGTTGCCTCCAGTCCAGCGCTGAACGCGCTTGAGCACGCGGTTTATGATGTTTGGGTAATCAATTGCAAAACGGCTGAACCAGAAGTGCCTGCGGGTAGCCGGTAGAAATCCACATTATCAACCTGCAATGCGGTATCAAGTCGTTGATGATACTCATCCCTCGGAATTTCAATCACGCCAAACTGAGATAGATGCTCTGTGCCAAACTGCGTATCTAACAGGGTGAAGCCGCCTTTTATCAGTCGGCCAACAAGGTGCACCAGCGCAACTTTGCTTGCCCCGGTCTCGGTGTGAAACATGCTCTCGCCAAAAAAAGCACCGGCAAGAGAAACGCCGTACAAGCCACCTACAAGCCTTCCTCCCAGATGGCATTCGACGGAATGAGCAAAACCAAGTTGATGCAGTGTCGTGTAAAGCTCTTCAATGCGTTCGCTAATCCAAGTGTTATTGCGGCCTCTAGCTGGGGCTGCGCATGCTCGCACCACATCAGAAAAATACTTATCGACTGTTACCGTGAACGGTTCTTGCCGAACTAGTTTTTTGAGGGAACGCGGAATGTGAAAGCCATCAAGAGGCAGGACACCGCGTTCGTGAGGGTCTACCCAGAACAGCTCAGCATCATCGCGGCTGTCCGCCATTGGAAAAACGCCCGAAGCATAGGCGTTTAGCAGGATTTCCGGGGTGATGGAGCGGTCACTCATGCTACACCACCCGAGAATTTTTTTGCGGATTAACCTTCACGGTTCTCCAAAAACTTCTCTAGCCAGTGAATATCGTAATCACCGTTTCTGAAGTCTTCATTTTCCATCAATGCCTGATGCAGCGGGATGGTGGTGATAACACCGTCAATCACATATTCCTCAAGCGATCGCTTAAGCCTGAGCAGGCAGCCTTCACGTGTGTAGCCAGACACAATCAGCTTGGCGATCATGCTGTCATAATATGGAGGAATACGGTAGCCCGCATAAACGGCACTGTCACATCGCACGTTCAAACCACCCGGCGTATGATACTGGGTCACCTGGCCGGGGTTCGGCACAAAGGTGAAGGGGTCTTCTGCGTTAATACGGCATTCAATCGCATGACCAAAGAAACGAACCATGTCTTGGGTGTATGAAAGCTTTTCACCGGAGGCGACGCGAATCTGTTCGCGGACAATATCAATCCCAGTGATCATTTCCGTTACGGGGTGTTCCACCTGCACACGAGTGTTCATCTCGATGAAGTAGAACTCACCATCCTCGTACAGAAACTCGATTGTACCAGCGCCGCAATATCCAAACTCGGCCATAGCATTTGCGACAATGGTGCCCATGCGCTCACGAGTTTCGCTATCGATAACTGGGGAAGGGGCTTCTTCAAGAACCTTTTGGTGCCGGCGTTGCAGTGAACAATCCCGCTCTCCAAGGTGAATACAGTTGCCATGTTTGTCACCGATAAGCTGAAACTCGATATGGCGTGGCCTGGTCAGGAATTTTTCGATGTAAACCGCATCATCCCCAAAAGCAGCTTTCGCTTCGGTCCGGCAGGCATTCAGGGCGCTTGAAAGTTCGCTTTCCTCACGCACAATCTTCATGCCACGACCACCGCCACCGGCGGAGGCTTTAATGATAACCGGCAAACCGATTTCCTTGGCAACCTTGAAGGCTTCTTCGTCGTCAGTGATGCCACCTTCGGAGCCGGGAACAACTGGAATACCAAGTTTCTTGACCGTTTCCTTGGCGGTGATTTTGTCACCCATCATGCGGATATGGTCAGCAGATGGACCGATGAAAACGATACCGTGATCTTCAACTATTTCTGAGAAGCGTGCATTTTCAGACAGGAAGCCATAACCGGGATGGATGGCGTCCGCGCCTGTGATTTCGGCGGCTGTTAGAATCGCCGGCATATTCAGGTAGCTGTCCACTGAGGCAGGCGGGCCAATACAAACACTTTCATCAGCGAGCCGTACATGCATCGCGTCGGCGTCAGCTGTGGAATGGACCGCGACAGTTTTGATGCCCATTTCATGGCAAGCACGATGGATGCGCAAAGCAATCTCACCACGGTTGGCGATAAGGACCTTTTTAATCATCGGCAGGTTTCCTACTCAATGATGCAGAGAGGTTCACCAAACTCGACCGGCTGAGCGTCCGAGAAGAGAATCTCTTTGACCGTGCCAGACTTTGGAGAGGCGATCTGGTTCATAACCTTCATTGCTTCAATAATAAGCAGGGTGTCGCCTTCTTTCACCTTGTCACCAACTTTGATGAATGCATCGGCGTCAGGGCTTGGGGATGCGTATGCTGTGCCCACCATTGGTGATGGCACCATGCCAGGGTGGTCTGCCGCGCTTGCCGCAGGTGCTTCAGCGGCAGCAGGCGCCGCTACCGCAGCAGGTGCAGCCGGGGCCGCTGGTGCGGGCGCAACAGGTGCAGCAGCTGGTGCTGTGTAATTTACTGCAGAGGGGACTTCGCGCGCCACACGAATGCTGAAATCATCTTCTGCTACTTCAATCTCTGAAAGACTGGATTTATCCAACAGCTCCGCCAGTTCACGGATCAGTTCTTTATACTCTTTAATCTTAGACATTCAGTCTTCCCCTTAAAGTACCAAGTAAAGGTGACGGTCAGCCGACCGCTAATTTTCGCGCAGCATACTGGCAATTGCGTCAACCGCAAGCAGATATCCATTAGCTCCGAACCCGCAAATAACGCCAACCGCCACATCGGAAATAAAAGAGTGATGGCGATAGTCTTCGCGGGCAAATACATTTGAAAGATGGACTTCAATCACAGGCGTGCTGATCGCGGCAACTGCGTCATGCAATGCGATTGAAGTGTGGGTGTAGGCTGCGGCATTTAAAATAATGCCTGAACAGCCTTTTCCAGCCTGTTGTAGCCAGTCAACCAGTTCGCCCTCAATATTGGTCTGCCGAAAATCCACATCGAAGCCATGCTTGCCAGCCTGGCCTTTTACCAGTGCTTCAATCTCGGCCAACGTTGTGGAACCATAGGTTTCCGGTTCGCGCGTACCCAATAAATTCAGATTGGGGCCGTTCAATACGGCAATTTTTTTTGTCATCTGCGGACCACCTTTTCGACAGATCGCTTGAAGCCACCTGTATAATGCCATAATGATGGCATGCAAAGCAGGAACCGCACATTTTCGCGAGAATTCTGCTGCCGTTCGGCACTATCCAAGAAGAGAGACCCATCGTGAGCGTTTCAATCACAGTCAATGGCGACCAGAAGTCGATAGATGAAGGCCAAACAGTTTGGTCTTTTCTGGAGGCTTTGGAACTGAACCCCAAAAAAGTGGCGGTTGAGCGTAATCTAGAGATTGTCTCCAAATCTTTGTTCAAAGATGTGGTTCTTGAAGATGGTGACCAATTGGAAATTGTTCATTTTATTGGCGGAGGATGATGTCTGTGGCTCCCCTTGATACGCATACTGAAAACAGCAATGATACCTGGGAAATTGCCGGGAAAACCTATAGTTCCCGACTAATTGTTGGTACCGGGAAATATAAAGACTTTGAGGAAACAGCGCAGGCGGTTGAAGCGTCCGGTGCGGAAATCGTAACTGTCGCGGTACGCCGTGTGAATGTTTCCGACCCAAAGCAACCGATGCTGGTTGATTATCTTGACCCAAAGAAAATTACCTATTTGCCCAACACGGCAGGTTGTTTTGATGCGGCGTCCGCAGTGCGGACTTTGCGGCTTGCCCGTGAAGCAGGCGGCTGGGATTTGGTGAAGCTTGAGGTTCTGGGGGACCAGAAAACACTTTATCCAAATATGCTTGAAACCTTTGAAGCAGCGGAAGCGCTGATCAAGGATGGTTTCAAAGTGATGGTTTATTGCAGTGACGACCCGATTGCTGCGCAGAAACTTGAAGACATGGGCTGCGTTGCGATCATGCCACTTGGTGCACCCATCGGTTCGGGCCTTGGTATTCAAAACCCAGTGCAAATTCGCTTGATGATTGAACAGGCGAAGGTACCAGTTTTGGTGGATGCAGGTGTTGGAACAGCTTCTGATGCATCTGTCGCCATGGAACTTGGCTGTGATGGCGTTCTGATGAATACAGCGATTGCTGAAGCGAAAGACCCAATTAAGATGGCACGAGCCATGAAACTGGCGGTCGAGAGTGGTCGGCTTGCTTACCAGTCAGGGCGCATGCCGAAAAAGAAATATGCGGACCCAAGTTCGCCACTTTCCGGTTTGATCTAGAAACAAAAAAGGCCGCAGTTAGCGGCCTTTTTCTTGATATTTATGTAGGCTTACCGGCTGGCTGCTGCTGCTTTCTCTCGGCGTGCGCGGTTTACAGCTTGTAACAGTCTGCCATATCCGCCTGCACCGGTAACAACATCGTCGCCGATAATATAGCCCGGTGTTCCTTCAAAGCCTATGTCCTGGCCAATTGCCAGCGTGTTTTGCACGCTTTTTACAACCAGGCGGTCGTTCATATCGGCCTGAAGCTGTGCGATATTCAAACCGAGTTTGCGGGCTATATCATAGATACCTTCTTCGGTAAGGGTGCCGTTTGAAGTCATGGTCGCAACATGAAACTCTTCAAACTTCCCTTGTTTATGGGCAGCGAGTGCTGCGCGTGCAGCCAGATTGGATACGGGGGGATCGCCGGGCCGATCCAGAATCGGGAACTGACGTGGAATGAAACGAATATTACCGTCTTCCTTTACCAGTTTCATCACTTCGGGGAAGTGACGGCGGCAGAAACCACAGCGATAATCGAAAAATTCTACAATCGTAACGTCACCGTCCGGGTTGCCCAGAACCGCGACATTTGGTTCGCGTTCCAGAAAATCCCGATAGTTTTCAATCGCCGGGCCCATGCGTGCCAGTGTTTGTCTGCGTTGCAGTTCCTGAAAGGCAAGAGCAAGGATTTCAGGGTTTTCAAGCAGATATTCCTGAATTACTTGCTCAATTTTTTCCCGTTCTTCGGGGTTCACCTGTTGGTCTTGCGCGGTTGCTGGGCTGAAAAGTGCTGCGCAAAAGGCCAATAGGGCAATCAGTTTTGTCCCAAAAGTCTTCATAATTCTACTCGTTACTGTTGGTCTCTATTGTAAATGCGGATTGAAAACGGCGTCTTCCGCGTCGGCTATTCCGGTTCGCGGCTTCTGCGGCAATCATTATATCTTGGGCGCGCAGCCATTCCGGGCTTCCGTGGTCAAGGCCGTCCATTGCTCTGCGCGCATGAGTAAGTGCCTGAGCTGCAATGCCAGCAGAATAGAAGCGTTCTGCGGTTGCCAGATTCGCTTCGGGCTGCCTCTCCAGCCAGCTATATGCCTTGGCCAAATTGAACCAGGCAAAAGTGTTTTGCCGATCCTGCCGGGTGGCGGCTTCAAGGATGGGAATTGCCCGTTCCATTTCCCTCGGGTCTTCAAACGACACGAGGGCTTGCCCGAGGGCGGTAGCGATCAGTGGTTCACGGGGGGCAAGTTCCATGGCCTTTTCAAGCACGGGCACGCTTTCTTTGATGCGGCCATTTTCGAAAAGGATTTGCCCTTTAATTTCATAGAAGTATGGGTTGTTTGGCTCCAGTGCGATGAGGGCGTCTGCTTCCTCGAGGGCTAAGTCCCACTCAAGTGCTTTGTGGTAGGCATAAACCCTAGCGTAACGCGCAGGTATGCTTTTGTCGCTTGGCGGGTATTTTCGCAAGGTTTGGCGCGGGCTATCGAGATAGCCGCCAAGCTTGGCCTGAAGCCTTTTGAAGCGCTCGTTGATGAATTCGTTAGGGGGCGTATTGATATGGGCTGCGTCCGCAGTTTCTTCCTGAAGGTTTAGGATACGTGTCCGGTTCAGGGGGTGGCTGCGTACATAAGGGTCCTGGCGGATTTGAGCCAGAATTTCCTGATCACGTAATTTGTCAAAGAAACGGATCATACCAGAGGCTGATACGCCAACCTCATCCAGATAGCGCGCGCCCGCGAGGTCTGCCTCAGCTTCTTCACCGCGTGTGTAGGCAAGAAATTGGCGCTGGGCTACCGTTTGGCCTGCCGACAGAATACCAATGCCTGCGTCACCACCACCAAGGGCGATAGCCGCTGCACCCAAGACCAAAGACAGAATGCTAAAAGTGCCAGCTTGAACTGCGGCCTCACCTCGTCTGATACGGTGCCCGCAGGAAATGTGGCAGGTCTCATGAGCCAGTACGCCCAAAAATTCATCTACATCGTCCGCAGCGAGAATAAGCCCCGAATGGAAGAAGATATTCTGTCCACCCGTTACAAACGCATTGATTGATCTTTCATTCAGCAAATAGATATCAACTGACTGAGGCGTCAGGCCGGCTGCCTCAAAAACAGGGTAGGAGACCTGTTTGAAAAATGCTTCCGTTTCTGCATCACGCAAAATGGACTGGGCCGATGCGTTGAAAGCCAGAAGAATGGTAGCAGAGCTTGCCACCAGGAATTGTTGAACTCGTTTAATCAATGTGTGCTCCAGATTGTTGGCAAAGCTATGCATCAACGCCTGAACCGTCAATGAATATCGCTTAACAAGCATGTGAACCAAATACGGTGATTCTAAGGTATTTCCTTCATGCCTGCCAGCAATCGCCCATAAAAAAAGCGGTGAACAAGTCACCGCTTTTTTGTTTAGCCAAAGGTGCGTTGCCACCAGCCTTTTCTTTTAGGCTTATCTCCTGAACCGCCACCAGACTCGCTGGTTTCAGCTGGAGAGGGTGCTGGCGCTGGAGCAGGAGCTTTTTCAACCTTCGCTTCTGAAGCAGTTTTCTGTTTTGCTTCCGGTGCCTTGCGAGTGCGTCTGCGGGTAGGCTTTTTCTCTGTTTTCTCAGCGTCAGCAGTCGCGCTAGATTCTGTTTCAGCTTTTGGCTCAGCTTTCTTGCGGCGCGTCCGAGGTTTTTTCTCTTCCGTCGGTGCATCTGTTGCCGTGTCTTCAGCTTTCTTTGTCCGGCGCCTGGTGCGTTTCGGCTTTTCTTCGACGCTGTCGTCCGATTTCACCTCTGCACTCTCTGCCGTTGCGTTTTCAGCGGCAGTTTCGGTTTTTCTCCGCCGAGTTCTGCGCTTGGGTTTTTCTTCCGCAGCATCACCAGAATCGCTTGTTGCAGCGTCTTCAGTTTCCTTTGGCGTTTCGACGTCGCTTGCCTCAGATTTTTTGACCCTACGGCGGCGACGTGGTTTTTCTGCGTCACCATCTGCGGGTTTTTCTTCAGGTGTTTCTGCTACTTCTGCGGTTTCCTGGCCGTCTGCAGTCTGTTCATCTGATTGCTTCGAGCGTTCGTTACGACGACGACCACCACGGCTGCCACGACGACGACGCGGTTTGCGCTCTTCATCATCGCCAGCCTCGGTCTTTTGGTCATCTGACTGGCCGTCTGCAACCTTGACTTCGCCAGTTTCATTCTCGTTTGCAGCGGTAGTTTCGTTTTGCTGATCACCACCACCTCTGCGACGCCTGCGTCTACGGCGGCGTTTGCGAGGCTGACGCTCACCATCCTCGTCGGAAGAAGGCGTGGTTGGCATCTCTTCAGCACTGGTATCGGGCTTAACAGCCTGCACGGTTGTCGAGCCGCTGTTTCCGTCCGCCTGAGCTTCACGAGAAATATCGATTTCTGATGGCCTCATAGAAGGCTGAGCTAGTACTTCGATCTCTAAATTATACTGGCTTTCCAGATCCGAGAGCACTTTACGTTTTTTGTTCAGCAGATAAACCGCAACATCCGGACACACCGAAACGCGTACAACAGAGCTACGACCTCGAATGCCTTCTTCTTCCAGCATGCGCAGCGCCATAAGAGCCGCTGACTCGGTTGAACGCACAATACCGGTGCCGCTGCAATGAGGACAGGTTTCCATGGATACTTCGAGCAGGTTAGACCGCAAGCGTTGCCGAGACATTTCCATAAGGCCGAAGCTGGAAATGCGGCCAACCTGAATTCGTGCACGATCCGACTTCAGAACCTCTTTCATTCGGCGTTCAACGGCACGATTGTTGGAGCGTTCTTCCATGTCGATGAAGTCGATAACCACAAGGCCAGCCATATCGCGCAGGCGAAGTTGACGTGCTACTTCTTCCGCTGCCTCGAGGTTGGTCTTAACCGCAGTTTCTTCAATATTGTGTTCTTTTGTCGCCCGGCCAGAGTTCACATCAATCGAGATCAATGCCTCGGTAGGATTGATCACGATATAGCCGCCGGATTTCAGCTGCACGATCGGTTGATACATGGCCTCAAGGTGGCTTTCCACCTGATATCGATGGAATAGGGGAATAGGATCCTGATAATGCTGAACCTTTTTGGCGTGGCTCGGCATCAAAAGCTTCATAAAGTCTTTCGCAGCACGGTACCCAGTTTCACCTTCCACCTGAATTTCATCAATGTCTCTGGTGTATAGGTCGCGGATGGTGCGCTTGATCAGGTTACCTTCTTCATAAATCAGGCTCGGCGCAACAGACTGAAGCGTTAGGTCGCGAATGCCGTTCCAAAGCCGGAGAAGATAATCATAATCGCGTTTGATTTCAGTTTTCGTGCGTTCCATGCCCGCGGTACGCACAATCAGGCCCATCTCGTCAGGAACATCCAGAGCTGAAATGATTTTCTTGAGGTTGCGGCGGTCGGATGCGTTTGAAATTTTGCGGCTAATACCACCGGAGTGGGTGCTGTTTGGCATCAATACGCAGTAACGACCGGCAAGCGACATGTATGTGGTAAGCGCTGCACCCTTATTGCCACGCTCTTCTTTAACGACCTGCACCAGCAGCACTTGACGACGTTTAATAACTTCCTGGATGCTGTAGCGGCGTTTTAGCGCGCGCAGTGCCTGTCTGCGTGCCGCAGCTTCTGCAATTTCGGCGTCTTTATCTGCTTCGTCGCTGTCTTTGCCATCGGTATCAGCATCGCCGTCTTCATCATCGCCAGAGGTTTCATCGTCGTCTGTGGCTTTTTCGTCATCAGAGTTTTCAGCTGTTTCAGCGGAAGCATCAGCAACTGCTTTGTCGGAGCCGTCTTCAGAAGTCGTTTCTTCTACTTCTTCCTTGCTCTCAGCCTCTGCTTCAGTTGCGTTTTCTGTATCAGCATCAGTTTTGGCGTCTACTTCAGCATTAGCTTCCTCCGCTACTTCTGCTTCATTGTCTTTCTTACGGCGTCTACGGCCACGACGAGGCTTTTTCTTTTTCTCGGCCTCTTCAGCTTCCTGCTCAAGCTTGGCATCAAGCTCCTGCGCTCTTTCGAGGGCAGCCTTCGTTTCAGCCTCAATCAACTCCTGACGATCTTCTACAGGAATTTGATAATAGTCCGGGTGAATTTCGCTGAAGGCGAGGAAGCCATGGCGGTTACCGCCATATTCAACAAATGCAGCCTGCAAAGAAGGCTCAACGCGGGTTACGCGTGCAAGATAGATGTTTCCTTTTAAGGGGCGCCTGGCGGCTGATTCGTAGTCAAACTCCTCTACACGGCTTCCCTTAACAACGGTGACCCGCGTCTCCTCAGGGTGACGCGCATCGATAAGCATTCTGGTTGACATAAAAGATTACTCCAAGCGGCTTGCCGCGCTGTTTCTCTCCCTCGATTGAGGGGCGCGCTGGCATATGCCGGTGTTCTAGATAAAGTTGTTGGATTGGAGTGGATAAGAGCCGAGTGACAAGGCGCAAAAAATTGCATGCAGTAAGCAAAAAGCTGACGCAGAAACTCTGTCACACTATATACGCAAAGCCTGTTGGCCATTGCCTGTTCTTATCCTTTTTGGGCTTCCCGCGTGGCGCATCCATCATATAGGGCTGCCATCATTAGTGCGGGAGCCGCGACCCGCCGCATTTCGCGGCAAGTCGATAAACTCGCATGGCAAAGATAGGGGACAATCCTGATGATTACAAATAAATTGTTTGGCCAAGGTAGCTAATAGGTTATTCAAGCTGTCACTGCCCCAGTTTGCGGTCAATTTAGCTATAAAGTAACAGTTTCCCTTGTGATCGATTCATCCTGCATTTAGTATTTTTATATAACACTGTAACAAGATAAGTTGTTGGCAGAGGCCGCTGGCATAAGAAGAGTGAAGATTTTTTGATGTTACAAAAATCGTACCTTGTCAGATCGCTGTTGTTTATTGCGGCCATAACTGCCTGTTTTTCGATAAATTTAAGCGGCAACACTGCTCAAGCGGTTGATGTTTCAGGTGTTCGGTTTGGGCAGAACGGCAATACAACGCGTTTTGTCATTGACCTTTCAGCAGAAACGCAACCGGCAATTTTTCTTCTTGCGGATCCATACCGTATTGTAATTGATCTGCCTGACGTCGCGTGGCGAGGAGGGGAGGCGGTCCAATCAACCGGACTGGTGGAGGGCTACAGGCACGGCCTTTTCACGGATGGCATGTATCGCATCGTGTTGGACCTAAAACAGCCCGCAGTTGTCTCTAATGCTTTCACTATTCCGGCAAGTGCGGGGCGAGATAGGCGTTATGTGGTTGATATCAAGTCTGCGGGGCGGGACCAGTTTTTGTCAGCGGTTCAGTCATCAAAGGCGCAGCGGTCTCGTTACGCCCCGAAGACAGCGGCGGCTACACCCGAGGTGTCGAATAGCAGGCGGCGTGATGGTAAACATATCATTGTACTTGACCCCGGCCACGGCGGTATTGATCCCGGCAACCTTGGTGTCATTGGTGTCCACGAGAAGGTCATAACACTTGCCCTGGCAAAAGCGATCCGTGATGAGCTGAATAAAACGGGTCGTTATGAAGTTCACCTTACGCGGAATCGGGATATTTTCTTCAAAGTACGCGAGCGATTCCAGATTGCCCGGCGGTTAAATGCTGATCTGTTCATCAGCATTCATGCGGATTCGATAAGAAACCCGAAGGTAAGCGGTGGCAGTGTTTACAACCTTTCTGAAACGGCGTCTGACCGCGAAGCAGAGCGGCTTGCCGCGCGAGAGAATAAATCGGATCTCATCGCGGGCGTAAATTTGGATGTGGTCGAAGATGAAGTTTCCGGCATTCTTATTGAACTCGCTCAGCGGGAAACCATGAATTATTCCGCCCAGTTTGCCGAAATTCTTGTGGGTGAAATGAAGGGCAAAGTACCCACGCTGAAGCGGGCGCATAGGTTTGCCAACCTAGGTGTTCTCAAAGCCCCTGACGTGCCATCGGTTTTGCTGGAAGCAGGGTACTTGACCAACCGCAGAAACGCGCGTTTTCTAAACAGTAGTCAAGGTCGCAAGCAAATCGCCGAGGCGACGCGAAGAGCGATTGATAAATATTTTTCTACTGTGGTCATGCAAAGCAGGTGAGTGCCTTAAGCTCGTCACAATTGATTGTCATGTGAAAAGAAGGCATATGTGCGCGTGAAATTTAGGCAAAGCCAGCAGAGTTACATGAACGATAAAACCGATACATTGGTGAATGAGGGCGAGAAGAAAGTGGCCAAGAAGCCGCTTTGGAAGCGCTTGTTTAAGTTTGCGCTTATATCTGGCGGTGTTGGTGTTGTTGCTGCGGGTGTCCTGATTCTGTGGGCGATTGTCCATTATGGCCGTGATCTGCCAGATTATCGTCAGTTGGCCAACTATGAGCCATCGGTTGTAACGCGTATTCATGCCGGTGACGGTAGTTTGCTGACAGAGTTCGCGCGGGAACAAAGGTTATTTGTGCCAATTGAGGCTGTGCCAGAGCAGCTGATTCAGGCTTTTCTTGCGGCGGAAGACAAGAATTTCTATGAGCATTCCGGCCTTGATTATATGGGCATGGTTAGGGGTAACATCCGCAATGTCTGGAATGTTATTCAAGGCAGGCCGCTTCAGGGTGGGTCGACGATTACGCAGCAGACTGCGCGCAACTTCTTGCTTACCCTGGATCAAAAGCTTGATCGTAAAATTAAGGAAATGATCCTTACTTTGCGGATTGAACGCGCCTTTTCCAAAGATAGAATTCTGGAACTCTATCTGAATGAAATTTATTTTGGGAATAGGTCATATGGTGTAGCGGCTGCGGCGCTTAACTATTTTAACAAGTCGCTTAATGAACTGACTGTTGACGAGATGGCCTATCTCGCCGCTTTGCCTAAAGCACCAAATAATTATCACCCAGTAAGACGACGTGAACGTGCGCTTGGACGTCGAAACTGGGTACTGTCGCGCATGTTTATTCTCGGCTTCATTGACGAGGAAACATACAAGGATGCCTCCTCGAAAGAGATTGTCATGCGCAAGCGTGATGGAGATGCTCGGTTTGAAGCAGACTATTTCGCTGAAGAAGTGCGCCGCCGCGTTGGCCGCATGTATGGCACCAAAGTTCTGTATGAGGGCGGTTTGTCAGTGCGCACGTCGCTGGAGCCCCGATTGCAGGCAGTTGCGGAGCGGACGCTGCGTGATGGGTTGATTGCCTACGACAGACGGCACGGATGGCGCGGCCCGCTTGGCAGACTGGATGTGGATGATGTCTGGCAGGAACGACTAGCTGCGGTGAAAACCCCGCTGGGTGTACCGAGCTGGATGCACGCTGTTGTGCATGAGGTGCGCGCTGAAGGTGCTATCGTTGGTCTCAAGAGTGGCTCGTTCGGGTTTGTTCCTTTTGCGGAAGTTGAGTGGGCCAGGGCATGGCGGCAAGGTGAACGACTTGGTCCAAAGGTTAAGGATATTGGTGAGGTGCTTTCACTTGGTGATGTGATAGCGGTTGAAGCGCTGCCGAACACAGAACTAGTGGCTCTCAACGATTTCTACGATATCAACGGCCAAGAAATTACCCTTTTCCAGCAGTATGGTCTGCGCCAAATACCGGAAATTCAGGGCGCGCTTGTCGCGATGGATCCGCATACAGGACGGACACTGGCGATGGCCGGTGGCTATGACTATGCGTCTAGCGAATATAACCGCGCCACGCAGGCAGAGCGACAGCCGGGCTCGGCCTTCAAGCCTTTCGTATATGCGGCGGGCCTCGACCGTGACTTTACCCCATCGAGCTTGGTTCTGGATGCGCCGTTTGTGATTGATCAGGGCGAGGGCCTTGGTAAATGGAAACCAAAAAACAGTTCAGACAAGTTTTACGGGCCAAGCACATTACGCCTCGGCATTGAAAAGTCTCGCAACCTGATGACAGTGCGATTGGCCCAGCATCTGGGCATGAGCACTATTCTGGATTACGCGAAACGGTTTGATCTTGATGAAAATATGGAGCCTTCGCTCGCCGCTAGCCTTGGGGCGGGGGAAGTCTCGCTTCTTAAGCTGACTGCCGCGTATGGAATGATCGTAAATGGCGGAAAGAAAATTAAACCCGCACTGATCGACCGTATTCAGGACCGTCGTGGCAGAACCATTTTCCGTCACGACGAACGGATTTGTAATGCGTGTGGCCTGAACTGGCAGCTAAATGAAAACGAACCACCGGTGCCGGATGGCAGAGAACAAATTCTTGACCCTCTAACCGCCTATCAACTGGTTTCCATGATGCAGGGCGTGGTGGAAAACGGAACAGGCCGTAAAATCAGGGCCATTGGCAAACCACTCGCGGGAAAAACGGGCACGACAAACGATTCGCTTGATGCATGGTTTATTGGGTTCTCTCCGGACCTTGTGGTTGGCGTGTTTACAGGGTTTGACCGGCCTCGTTCCCTTGGTCGATACGAAGAAGGTTCTAGCGTGGCTGTACCTGTCTTCCGGGACTTTATGGCCGAAGCTATGAAAGGTCAGCCTGGTGTTCCGTTCCGTACACCTGCGGGTATCCGGCTTGTTCGGGTTAACGCGGAAACCGGCGCTCCCGCAGGGCCGGGCGATGCCCGTATCATCCTTGAAGCCTTCAAACCGGGTACAGAACCGCGTGTTGGTGAACTCGCAGTGCTTGACGGCTCGCTCCCAATCGGTAAAACGAAAAGCTCAATTCGAAAAGGCACAGGCGGTATCTATTAAGTTCGCCGCTATGGATAACTATAATCCGTGTGCCTCAGGTAGAGGAAGTAGCTTATGCGTGCGGAAGCTCAGGCAACCGTAGACCAACTCCAGCAGTCAATGGCACTGCTGAGGAGGCATCTTTGACTGGGATCGTGCAACACTGAGGCTGGAAGAGCTGAACGCTCTTGCCGAAGACCCAGACCTTTGGAACGACCCAACCAACGCCCAAAAACTCATGCGTGAACGCACCAAGCTTGATGATGCGATCAAGGCGGTGTTGAGCATTGAGGGTGATTTGGCCGATACCCTAGAGATCATGGAACTCGCCGAACTGGAAGGCGATACAGACATGGAAGACGAAGCTGTTGAGCAGCTCGCGGGACTTGGGGAAGCCGCGAAGCGTGCTGAGCTTCAAGCCCTCTTGTCTGGTGAGGCAGACGGCAACGATACATATGTGGAAATCCATTCCGGTGCTGGTGGTACGGAAAGCCAGGACTGGGCCAATATGTTACTGCGCATGTATGCGCGCTGGGCCGAGAGACGAGGTTTCAAGGTTGATACTGTTCAGTATATGCCGGGCGAGGAAGCGGGTATAAAATCAGCAACCTTGCAGGTTAGAGGCGAAGATGCTTATGGCTGGTTAAAGACCGAATCCGGTGTGCACCGCCTAGTCCGTATATCACCTTACGATAGCAACGCGCGGCGGCATACCAGTTTTGCGTCTGTTTGGGTTTACCCGGTTATTGACGACTCAATTGATATTGAGATTAACGAAAGTGACCTGAAAGTAGATACTTACCGTGCGTCTGGTGCGGGTGGTCAGCATGTGAATACAACAGACAGTGCTGTTCGTATTACGCATCAGCCATCGGGTATTGTTGTGCAATGTCAGGCAGAACGATCGCAGCATAAGAACCGGGCTGCAGCCATGAGCATGTTGAAAGCACGGCTGTATGAAGAAGAGTTGCGCCGTCGCGAAGAAGAGGCGAACGCAGTGAATGCTCAAAAAACCGAAATCGGTTGGGGACACCAGATTCGCTCCTACGTCATGCAGCCATACCAGATGGTGAAGGATTTACGCACCGGCGAAGAATCTGGTCAGCCGGATAAAGTGCTGGATGGCGATCTGGATAACTTCATGGCTGCCGCATTGGCAGCCCGGGTGCACGGCGAATCTGCCGAGGTTTCGGATATCGATTAATATGACCAACAAACATGAGACATCAGATATGAGTGACGAAAACGAGGACAAAAAAGGCGAAAAATCAATCAGTGAGCAAATTAGCAGCGCATTGTTTGAATCCCGCAAAATATTCATTACTGGTGAGATCACCGAAAAACTCGCCAGAACAACGTGTGCGCAATTGCTGGCAATGGCGCATGTGTCCGATGACCCGATTACTGTGATTGTCTCGTCGCCTGGTGGGCACGTGGAATCAGGCGATATGATCCACGACATGATCAAATTCATCAAACCTGAGGTAAAGATGCTTGGCAGTGGCTGGGTCGCATCAGCTGGGGCTTTGATCTATGTCGCAGCAGATAAGGAAAACCGTTACGCATTGCCAAATACGCGGTTTCTTTTGCACCAACCAAGCGGCGGCGTGCGCGGCGACGCCACAAATATTGATATTGCAGCACAGGAAATCGTTAAAATGCGTAAGCGTCTGAATAAGATATTTGCTGCTGCTACTGGCCAGACCCTCAAGAAAATTGAAGGTGATATGGACAGGGACTTTTGGCTGGAGTGCGAGAAAGCCAAAAGCTACGGCATTGTGGGTAAAATTATCTCGTGTGAAAGCGAAATGGAGTAGCGTTCGCAATTTGCTTCAATCAGGAATCAAAAAGGCGCCTTGGGGCGCCTTTTTTGTATGATCCTCATTCTGAGAAAATCAGAAATTGGCCTTGCTGGCGTTTACTCAGCAGCAGGCTTTTTCGCGGCCACGAATGAAGGTGTTTCGGCAGGGGCTTTCTCGGGCGCTTTAACTGCGCCAGATGTGTGAGCAAAGCGACCAGTAAGTTTTGCGCCGGCTTCCACAGATAGGCTTTCGTGATACACGTCGCCTTCAACGACGGCTGATTTTTCCAGGCGAACAGACTTGGCCCGAATCTCACCACTGACGGAACCGCGAATAGTGACTGTATCGGCGGCGATTGTGCCACTGACTTTGCCAGTTTCACCCATTACAAGGCTGCCGCAAACAAGATCACCCGTGATTGCGCCATCAAGCTGCAACTCACCTACAGTTTTGACGTTGCCTTCAATCTGAACGTCTGATCCAACGATTGAAGGAGTGGGGGCAGCACCACTGCGTGGTGCGGGCGTGCTGTTATTCATTGGTTTCTTCATGTCTTCCCTGGATTTTGAGAACATTCTCTGCTGCCTTTATGAAGGGCATGGGGTCGCGGACTTTATCATTGAACCAGACTTCATAATGAAGGTGGGTGCCGGTTGCCCGACCAGTTTTGCCCATTTCTCCCAGCTTTTGCCCTAATTCTACCTGTTCATTCTTTTTGACGGAGAGTTTCCGCATGTGACCGTATCGGGTGCGAAAACCGTTTCCGTGATCAACTTCTACCATGTTGCCATAAGGCCCATACCAGCCAGCATAAATAACTGTGCCAGGGGCTGTCGCCTCAATGGCACTGCCGGGCCAGCCAGCCATATCCAAGCCGTAGTGTTTGGATCGAACCTTTTTAAATGGGTCGATGCGAGACCCAAAACGGTCTGAAATATAGTATTTCTCAGTTGGCTTGCCGACAGGGTAACTATCGAGCGCGTTTGTGACCATTTCAAGGCGTTCGCTTTGTTCTATGATCTGCGCGAATGTGTTCCCGTCGCTGGTATGAAAGATACCGTCGAAGCTCATTTCAGGAATATAAGGTCCGCCTGCAGCACGGTCTTCATCACTGGCTTGAGGAAGCAAATCATTACTGGTCAAACCGGTTTCGCTTAGTGAGGTGTCCACAAAAGCGAGCTGTGCTTGCAGGTCATTGTGAATAGTCTCTGCCACCGTTCTTTGTCGTTGTTCCAGTTTCCTGAGTTGCTCAAGTAACTGCGCACGACGGTCGGTATTATTTGGAACTGCTGCGCTCGCTTTCGCCTCAGAAAATAGCCGGTCCAGCAGGGAAGATTGTTGCTCAGGCACAGTTTCAGATGTTGTTGTGGTATCTGTAGTTGGTTCAACTACTTCTGGCAGTCCTTCTGCCGGAGCATCCAGCATCTCTTCCAGAAAGCGCTGCCTCTCCTCAAGTAAACTCGCTCGCCTTTCGACCTCACTTTCCAGCGCAGAAAAATCACTAGATAGCTCTTTATACTGGTTCGACATTGTGGAGATAGTTTTGTTCTTGTTTTCAAGAACATGGTCTCTCGTAAGATACGCGTAGCTGGTGACGGCACCCCAGATCAATGCGCTAAGTGCAGATGCAGCGATTGCCATTTGTGTGTAGCTATGGATCGTTAAAAAGCGAACCCGCCCTTCGCTGCGTAAGAATAGCTGCCGTTCAGGAAAATAGGCCAGCCGCCAAGCCTGAAAACGCTCAACAAAGGTCGATGAATCTTTCGGTTGTGCCGTCAAAATTGTGTCTCAACCTTGTTGTTGCTTTTAACCATTTGTTTTTGAATGGTTTTCTAATGTTTGGCGCTAGCTTAGCGCTAATTTGCCAACAATAGATTAAATTTCGCGCATTCCACCCATTTTTACCGTGAAGGTCAAGGACGGAATTTGAACAGGTTCAAGATTTTCTACCCGATGCCAAAGGCTCATAAAAGTCGGCAGGCAAACCAGCTTGATTTCTGGCGCCGGTGTTAAATGGCGGTTTCAGGTGGCCATGGAAATATTTGGTGACAAGTTGCTGGAACCAGGCGTTGGGTTCTTTATCCAATTTACCAGCGAGATATTTGAACCATCTGCTACCAACCGCGACATGACCAATCTCGTCGTCATAAATGGTTTGGAGTACGTCGGCGGAAACATTGTCGCCTGTTGTTTCAAACTGCTTGATCATCGCAGGGGTTACATCAAGGCCGCGTGCTTCTAGCACCATGGGAACCACCGCCAACCTTGCTGCCAGGTTACCAGAAGTATCGATTGCCGATTGCCACAGGCCGTCATGGGCTGGCAAATCGCCATAAAAACTCTGATGGGCCTTTAAGCGGCTATTTAGCAGTGAAAAGTGGCGAGCTTCATCATCACCAACCCCGACCCAATCGTCAGTGAATGACCGAGGCATCATTTTGCCAAACCGGGCAACGATATCAAACGCAAGGTCGATCGCATTCAGTTCGATATGAGCCACAGCATGCAACAGGGCACGCCGGTTGGCTTCATTACCACCTTTGCGGCGTCGCGGCATCTCGGAAGGCGGCAATAATTGCGGTGTAGATGGGCGGGCAGGGCGTTCTTCGGGTGTCTGACTGAAGGCAAACAGCAGGTTTCCTTCACGCCATGCCGCAGCAACGGTCCTGGCTGTTGTTGCCTTTTCCGTTGCTTTCTCCGTTTTAAGCACAGCGCAGGCAGCCGCGCTTATATCTTCCCAGTCCTGATCCATGGGTCGCGCTTAACTCCTAGAGTGATTGTGCTTTTTCAAGCACTTCCTCAGCGTGACCTTTTACTTTTACCTTTGGCCAAATTTCCTGAATTGTACCGCTGCTATCAATCAAAAAAGTGGCCCGCTGGATGCCCATATAAGTGCGACCATACATTTTTTTCTCCACCCATACGCCGTAGTTCTCAAGCACTGTTCCTTCCTCGTCTGAGGCGAGAAGAACGGACAAATCATGTTTGGCGATAAATTTATCATGTTTGGCTGCTGTGTCTTTTGACATGCCTATCACAACTGTATTGGCGTTAGCAAAAGAGTCAGCAAGGCTTGTAAAGTCTTTGGCTTCAGTAGTGCACCCCGGTGTGTCATCTTTTGGGTAGAAATACAAAACCACATTCTTTCCAGAATAATCTGAAAGGGAAATGATTGCATCACCGTTGCCGGGAAGGGAGAAAACTGGAGCTTTGTCGCCAACTGACAGTGTCATAAAAACCTCCGTTAGGCGTGAATGGAATTCTTGCGCATGAACCTACAGGCGTACCTAAAAGATGCAAGCTATATTGCCCGTTGGGTAAGGCAAAGGTACTGTTTTTTCTTTGCGTAATGGTTGTTTACGCAATGTATTTTTCAAATAGCTTGAGGCAGTTAAGTTGCACGGCTTTCAAATGTTCTGTGAGTTCTGACGGAGTAGAAAAATATGTGTTTTCAGTCAGAATTTTGATCAGTCCTTCTGGTAATCCACAGATATCGGTAGGGGTGCTATCCAGACAAAGCCTAAGCAGAGATTGCAGCGTGCGCTGAAGTTTGTAGGCATCCATAAGATGTTGAAAGTCACAGTCTACAATAATGTCTTTTGCAAGAAGTATCTCCAGGCACCTCGGAACATTCGCAAAATGCTGCGGTGTAAGTTCTTCAATATGAACCAAAACCAAATACTGGCAGATGAATTCCACATCGATAAGCCCGCCTCTGGCATGTTTGACATTCCAGATATTGCCGGTGGTAAATTGTTCGGCCAGCTTTGCTCGCATTTCCAAAACATCGCCGGAGAGGTCTGCCCGTTTTTTCCCGCGGGACAATGCGGTAAGTATCGACGCGCGAATGTCCTCTTCAGCGGATTTGGGTGCATGGATTAACCGAGCGCGAACCAACGCCATAAACTCCCATGTCCATGCGCCTCTCTCATAATAGTCAACCAAACTTGGCAGCGAAACAGCAAGAGGCCCCTGATTGCCCGATGGTCTAAGCCTGGTATCTACTTCAAATAGCCTACCTTCGGGCGTAAGAGCTGTTATGGCTGTGGTGATATGCTGAGCCAGTCGAGCATAGTAAACCGTTGCTGAGAGCGGCTTTCGACCATCAGAAAACTCTCCCTCCGCTGTTGGCGGGTATAGAAACACAATGTCTAGGTCGGATGTGTGGGTCAGTTCTTGACCCCCGTATTTCCCAAAAGCGATTACGGCAATACCCTGTGCATCACCCTTAAATCGGCCGTGTTTAACCGCGAAATCGCTTTCCACTGCGGGAACCAATGTTTGCAAAATCGCGTCTGCAACGTCGGATAAGGCTTTGGTGATTTCGCCGGAGCCAGCAATGCTTTCCAGCATCAGGACGTCGGCGCGAAACTTCTGTTCGGCGGCGAACCTTCGGTGGATATCGAGGATATCCTGAAAGTCCCTCGCCGTGGATAGTTGCACACTAAGATCGCTTTTCAGCGTTTCGGTGCTCTTCGGAGGCCCGAAAAACTGGCGATCAAGAACTGAATCCCAAAGGCCGGGTGATTTAGCGAGGCTGTTCGCGAGTGCGGGGGCAAGCGAAAGGATCTTTGCGAGAAGTTTCAACAGAGTTGGGTTGGACCTCAGCAGTGAAAATAGTTGAACGCCAGCGGGTAATTCGGCGAGGAAACTATCGAAACGAGCCAGCGCCGCATCTGGGGAGGACGAGTAGGTAAAGCCTTTAAGAAGTTCAGGTAGGCATTGTTCAAGAAGCAATCGCGCCCGCGCCGTCCTTAAACAACGATAGCGGCCATATTTCCATGCTGCGATAAGTTCCATGGCACTATCCGGGTTTTCAAAGCCTCCTTGCTTAAGCAGGGCATAGAGTTGGCTATCCGTTAGTATTGCGTCTTCATCGTGGGCGTCCGGTAGCAATGCATCATACTGGCTTTTCACACGGTTGGTGACATCTCGGACTTCTGCCTCAAAGGATTGTTGGCTAGGAAAACCCATAAAGGCTGTTAAACGGGCAAGCTGCAGATCGTCATTTGGGATTGTGTGACATTGCTCGTCGTTGGTCATTTGAATGCGATGCTCAATGTCGCGAAGGAAACGATATGCATCAAGCAGGTCGTCCTTAACAGGCTCAGGAATAAGTTTTAGCTTTGAAAGTTCTGCCAGCGTTTCTTGAGTTCCGGTTAAACGAAGGCTTGGATACCGCCCTCCGTGTAGGAGTTGATTGATTTGAGCGTAAAATTCAACTTCGCGTATGCCGCCTAAGCCTAGTTTTACGTCAAAGCCGGCAAAGCGAGCCTCTTCAACGTCATAGTGGCGGTTGATCTGGTTTTTTATGGCGGCAATGTCCTTAAGGGCCTCGAAATCCATATTCTTTCGCCAGACCCAGCTTGCCATCTCTTTAAGGTACAGGTCAGAACTGCTCTTATCACCGGCAGCAAAGGTCGCCTTTATCATGGCGGACCGTTCCCAGTTGGCGGCGATACTGTGATAGTAGCTGAGGGCGGCATCTGCCGATAGGGCGACAGGTGTTGCGCCGGGGTCGGGCCTTAGTCTCAAATCGGTTCTGAAAACATAGCCATTCATTGTGCGCTGGTCCATGTAGCGCACAACGTCCTGAGTTAACCGGATAAAGCAATCTGATACAGACTTGCGACCAACATACGCGATCCGTGACGGGTCATAGAGGGCAATTATGTCGATATCAGAAGAATAGTTCAGCTCATTAGCGCCAAGTTTGCCCAAACCCAAAATGAAGAAGCCACAGGTTTGATTAGCCAGCGTGTCTATCAGGCTTTCTTTGCCGTATCCGTCTTTCCAGGCAAGGTCGCCAGCGTTCATACGTTTGCGTAGTGCTTTGGCGATAGATATCTCTAAGCACTTTTTGGCAAACTCACTCAGGCCCAGCGTTACCTCGTTTAGGGACCATTGTTCAGTGATGTCGGCAATAGCAATCAACAGGGCAGCGAGGTTTTTCTGTTCCCTCAAGAATTCCATGAACTCGTCTTCCGACTCTGCCGCGTCCCTGGGGGCCTCCAGCGCGTAAAAGATTTGGGCAATGTGTTGGTCGGGGTTACCTTTAGCGTACTGAACTGCCTGTTCAGGATATCTTTTAATCAGGCTGGCCAGATATGGGCTGTTGCTGGCGACAGTTGCCAGCAAGTCTATCGTTGGCAGGTCAACTTCAAAAGCGCGGCCAGTCGGGGCAAGGAAAGCCAGCATTTCATCATGTTTTTGCTTATCATAAACCCACATGTTTGTGGTCACTGGTGGCTTGGGTGGGGCAGCTATCATGTCTGGCCTTTTCTGTCTCGCTGGCAGTAGTTTTGCGCAATTTACCCTAAAATCAAGAACGCGCCTCATTTTTGACCGCTTTTGTGCCTCTATTACGGTCTTGTGTATAGACGTAAATGCAATGACATGCTCTAACCGACTTACTGGTTCAACGGCAAAAGAGTGGTGCTTTTGCCGAGTATTTGAGTAGCTACCGAAGGTAGAGAATTGAAAAAAGTTGGTGGCGCAATTGTTTCGGTCAGCTTGTGGCTGGTGACAGCAAGTGTTTTGCTGCTCTGTGTCCTGTTTGGCCGGCTTTTTTTTGCTCCCATCGATGTTGGATTTGCTAGGGAGCAAATCCTTGCTCAAACCTCTAACGTTCTTCCCGGATGGAATGTCCGGTTTGCCTCCGCTACCGTCGGGTGGGATTGGCGCGATGTTCGGCCTTGGGTTGTGATCACCGATGTGCAACTGGTCGATCGGCGCAATCGCTTGACGGCTCGGCTGCCTCGGGCCGAAGTCGGGCTTGGGTTTTCCGGTATCCTGTCTGGCCTTGGGGTTTCGACAATTGATATTGATAACGCGTCCGTAAGGGTCACTGATTTGGGTGGCTTTAGTGACGCAACAGATGATAGCCTTTTTGATGATTTGTTTGGCGAAAGCGGTATCCCGCAGCCGGAAATCTTCATCCCCCTTACCGAAGCTTTCAACCGATTTACCTTAAGATTGCTCGCGAACGCACCCGCGCTGAACCGCGTCGGGTTTGATAGTTTGAACCTCAGCATCTATCGCGGTGAAGACCTTTCGGAAGCGCAGGTCTCGGTTTCTACTTTTGATGTTAGACAGGCCGGTGATGACCTGTCGCTGTCCGCGCAACTTGAGGCGTCTATCGGCGGTAGTCCCATTGCAACGCGCCTTGCCGGAAAAGCAAACCCGACGCGGGGCGACCTGTCTCTACTTCTTGCAGTGAATGATTTTTTTCCAACATCTTTACCGCTGGATACAGGCATTCCCGCGGCCTTGCATTACTTCAACTTGCCCGTTGATGTCAGTTTGGGGTTGGAGCTGAATGCAGGTGTTGGGCTTCAATCGGCGAGCATTGAAGCAGTGTTGGGGGAAGGTAGTATTTACGATGGTGGTGATGCATTCATTCGACCTGCTTCTGTAACGTATGGATTGATTGGCGCAACCTACAATGTTGCTGAAAATGTTCTGGTCTTTGAAAATGTCGATCTGGCCCTTGGGGACCACAAAGTGGACGGAGAAGGCTTGATTTATTGGCATGAAGCCAATTCAACGCCGGGCATTCAGTTGGAACTTCGCACAACAGATATCCCTATCGCGGACGCGCTTGATTATTGGCCCATCAAAAAACACCCGGATGGCCGCCACAGAGGGGCACGAGCCTGGATCAGTCAACATATGATTGGAGGACTTACCAAAAATGCGACGTTTTCGGTTGATACAGCGCCTTCGGGCTTAGGCGCTTATGAAGACGGAAGTGCCTATCAGCTCACGTTCGATTACGAACAGCTCGATACCAAGTTTATGCGCACCATGCCTCCTATATTGGGCGCGTTCGGTTCTGCGGTTCTTACACACACCAAAATGGACATCTCCGTTGATGGCGGTGAGTTGATGGGAATGCCTGTTGCGGGAAGCAGTGCTCACTTGAAGGATATTCATATTCGCAATGGGGCAATCGGGACATTTAATGTTTTTACGCGCGGTCCTGTGAAGACCGTTATGGAACTTATTGATAATCCGCCTTTACGGGTAGCAGAAAAAGCGAATCTTGATATAGATCGTCTCGACGGCACCGCTGTGGTTAAGGCGATTGTTTCAGCTCCACTTATTGCTAGAGCTCCACCCGAGAGTGTCACTTACGATGTAACGGCACAGGTCGCCGACGCAAAGGTTGCCAACCTGCTGAACGGAGAAGGGCTCTCTGACGGGCAATTGTCAATCACGGTATCTCGCGATGCCTTAAGCGCGGCCGGAAGTGGAGCCCTCAATGGCGTGCCCGTAGATTTACGCTGGGAAGAAGACTTTGCAGCTGGCCGTATTGATCCCAGTGCTGAAACCACGCTGATTGTCCTCAGTGGCTCCCTCGACGGTGAGGACATGGCTGCGCTAGGGGTAGACGTAGGTGATTTTCTGATAGGTAAAGCGCAAGCAGAAGCATCATTTCAGGGCAGGAACTTTCGTTTTACGAGGGGCAGTTTTTCCGCCGACGCAAGCTCTGCAATACTTGCTATTCCACAACTAGCATGGCGTAAACCTGTTGGATCACCTGCCAATATCACCGGCGGTGTCGTGTTTACTAACGAAGGTTCAACCGTTGCTCCTCTAATCGTACAAGGGGAAGAGATTGACCTGCTTGCCAGCTTGGAGTTCGGCCTCGCAGGTAGTGGGACATACTCTGCAGAGCTTCAGGCCCGTCACATCGGTCGGAATGAATTTGTCGCGACCCTTGAGCAGAAAAGCGGCGAAAGTCTCGCCATTGATGTTGATGCGGTTTCATTTGATCTGGGTGCATATCTGGCTCAACAGCAAACGCAGACGATTGCCACCCAGGACAACATACAAGGGATACAACAGACTGATAACTCTGACTTCGAACTGAATTTGTCGGCGGAAAGTCTTATGCTCGTCAACGGCGAGCAATGGAATGACGGACACCTTGAGTTGATATTTGAAAATGGAGAACCGACATCTCTAACCCTGGACGCTAAGGCTGGCGACAATAACGCGCCATTGGTCGTGGCAGTTTTGGATGAACCCAATACCGAAACAGGTAGGCGTCCATTCAGGGCACAGACAGTGAATGGCGGACAATTACTTCGAGGGTTAGGCTTCTTTTCCCATGTGGGCGGGGGGCAATTGAACCTGGAGGCGGAAACTAGCGGTTGGGGAGATAATTGGGATATAGATGGTGCCTTAAGGGTGGAAGACTCGAGCTTGCTTTCAAAGGCGGTGTTGGGCTCAGAGGTTACAGAAGGAACAGTGTCGGGCCTTGATGGCTATCTGGAGGATGGACCGCTGGAGTTGGACGTTCTGGAGGTACCCTTTACCTATGACGGCGATATTCTTGAATTTGATGGACTGAAGGCAAATGGGCCAACACTCGGGCTTACCATGGAAGGTGAAATTGCCACCGGGCAGGGACTAATCAACGTAAACGGTGTTGTTGTTCCCGCTTATGGTATTAATTCCCTTCTTGGCAACATTCCGCTCGTTGGTGGTCTATTCTCTGGTGGTGACGGTAAAGGGCTCTTTGGCGTAGCTTATCGTGTTAAGGGCACAATATCAGAGCCAGATGTCAACGTGAACGCTCTTTCAGGGCTTGCGCCAGGCTTTTTACGTTTACTGTTTGAAGGCAGGAAAGGGCGCGTAGCAGATGTTGAAGTCCCTGAACAGGAAACAAACCCGGAAGCTATAGAAAGCCCGGACAACCCATTAGAGAGACGAAATTTCGACCGTTAGTTCTATTTGGGTACAAATGCGATAACACGGGCAGGCGCGCCTGAACCTCGCCCAATTTTCATTGGTGCTGCCAAAATCCACGCACCCCTTTGCGGTAAATCTTCCAAATTCGTCAGGTTTTCCAGCGCAGGCGTGTTGGTACCTGCAAGGGCGACATGAGACTCAAAGAGTTCGGATTTTCCATAGTCAATTGATGCGGTATCAATGCCAATCAGACTGACTTTACGCGCGACAAGCATTTTAGCTGCATCAAGGCCAAGGCCCGGAAAACTGAGGTTGCTTGCGTCACCTTCTGTATCATCACCGAGGTAAGCTTTGGCATCTGGCCAGAAACGGGACCAGTTTGTTCTTAGGGCAACTGCTGTGCCTGGCTCAATTTTGCCAAACTCTTCTTCATAGGCTTCGATGTTTGCGGTGGTTACGCGGTAATCTCTATCGGCGTTGGCTTTTGCTGAAACATCTATAACTGCCAGCGGTGCATACAGATCTTCAATTTTCAGTTCACCAACCGTTTTTGCTCCCCACGAAAAGTGAATTGGAGCGTCAAGGTGGGTGCCGCCGTGCTCTGACGTCGAAAAAGTGTATGCTGAGTAAAAATAACCCTTTCCTGAAGGGCCATATGCTAATTTGTTATGCTCGAACTTTACGGGCGATGTTGGCCAAAAGAGAGTGTTTCCATCGTAAGTGTGACTGAGGTCAACCAGTGTAACTTCGTCAAGTGCCGGTGTTGTTGCACCACTTGCCATCAGTAAAATTGAAACCGCAATTTCGTTGAACATGCTGATTGCCTCCTTTGCACGGCAAGATGCAGTTTAGAGGCAATCTGCGGTGCTTCTCAACCCACCTTGATGATGGCGTGGCGCTTTTTGCCGGCTGAAAGCTTTAATTGGCCGTTCTGAAACTGGGAACTATCAATCGAGGCTTCGGCATCATCAACTCGGTTGTCATTCAGCTTCGCTCCACCTTGTTTGATCAGGCGACGCACTTCACCCTTGGATGAACCAAGGCCAGCTTCAATGAAAACATCGACAATATTCATGCCACCTGCAACAGCGTCGGCAGACAGCGTAACGGTTGGCAAGTCGCTGCCTGCTCCGCCGCGCTCGAACGTTTCCTTTGCCGTCGTGTATGCTGCTCGCGCCGCATCTTCCCCACGGCACATTTTAGTCGCTTCGTTTGCGAGGATGACCTTCGCTTCATTAATTTCGGAACCCTCGAGCGCTTCGAGGCGACGCACTTCATCAAGAGGCAGTTCTGTAAACAGACGCAAAAATTTGCCAACATCAGCGTCTTGTGTATTGCGCCAGAACTGCCAGTAGTCGTAGGCGGGCAGGGCGTCATCGTTCAACCAAACTGCACCGTCGGCGGTTTTACCCATTTTTTTACCGTCTGCGGTGGTGATGAGAGGCGTGGTTAGGCCAAAGAGTGAAAGGCCCGCAGCCCGACGGCCAAGCTCCATACCGTTTACGATATTGCCCCATTGGTCAGACCCGCCCATTTGCAAATGACAGCCGTATCGTTTGCCTAGCTCCATAAAGTCGTAGGCTTGCAGAATCATGTAGTTGAACTCAAGAAAAGTAAGTGGTTGCTCCCGGTCAAGGCGCAGTTTCACGCTATCAAACGTGAGCATGCGATTGATGGTGAAGTGGGTGCCAACGTCCCGAAGCATATTGATGTATGCAAGTTCATCCAGCCACTCCGCGTTATTCACCATCAGTGCACCTGACTGGCCATCACCAAATGTCAGGAACTGATCAAAAATAGACCTAATGCCGACCATGTTGCGGCTGATGTCATCGTCGGTAAGTAGCTTTCTACTTTCATCTTTGCCCGATGGGTCACCGATGCGCGTTGTACCACCACCCAGCAGAACAATAGGCTTATGACCGCATTTTTGCAGCCAACGCAGCATCATGATTTGCACGAGGCTGCCCACGTGCAAGCTGGTGCTGGTGCAATCAAACCCGATATAGGCAGACATTGGTCCTTCTTTTTCCACAGCTGTCATTCTGGCGTCCAGACCTTCAAGGTCTGTCACCTGGTGGATAAAATTCCGCTCGCTAAGGATTTGAAGAAAGTCTGATTTCAAGCTTGTCATTGCGATGTCTGCACGGTTTAAAGGGTTATAGATTAATGGTTAGCGGCGTGATGTAGCATGCGAATGCAGAAAGACAAAGACTGTTTCGCCTTATAGTGGTGATATGGCTTGAATTGCATAGCCGCAATGGAGATGAAGACCAAGATGACGAAACTCGGAGAGCACGGCGACATTAAATGTGTGATTGGTCTTATGAGTGGCACATCGATGGACGGGGTGGATGCAGCGCTGGTCTATACAGATGGCGTAAGAATTGAACGTTTTGGCCCATCTCTAACGTTGCCTTACTCCGCGGAAATGCGTGATGGCCTCAGGGAGGCGATCAATCTCGCGTCAGCGTCCGTGAAACCCGGTGATCCACCCGCAGAATTAAAACTTATAGAACAGGAGCTAACGGATTGGCACGCTGATGCAGTGTTTGAAGTTTTATCTGTAACTGGGCAAACCGCCGACAGTATCGATTTAATCGGGTTCCATGGTCAAACCATTAGCCATCGCCCTGATCGCGGTTGGACGTGGCAAATTGGTGATGGTGGCCGCCTGGCGGGGCAAACTGGTATCAAGGTTATCAATGATTTTCGGACAGCGGACATGGAATCTGGTGGGGAAGGGGCCCCACTGGTTCCAATTTATCATGCCGCCCTTTTTGCGCGGAGGCAGCGACACAAGACAGTTGCTGTGCTTAACCTTGGTGGCGTGGCAAACGTAACCTGGCTATCATTTGATGATGACGGTGATGCAAAGATGTTAGCGTTTGATACTGGACCGGGCAACGCGGTACTTGATGACTGGGCGCAGCTCCATACCAACCAAAATTACGATCAGGATGGTAACTTGTCCGCACGTGGTATCAGCCATGAAGAGGTAGTGATGGGCATGATGGCGAACGGTTACTTTGATGAGGTGCCGCCAAAATCATTGGACCGCGATGATTTCAATATGCAGGCTGTACGCGGGCTTTCCGCTGAGGACGGAGCTGCGACATTGACAGATTTTGTTGTGGAGTCGGTTGTAGCGTCACAAAGCCATTTTCCCACACCTCCTGAGGCTTGGTATGTTTGTGGCGGTGGCCGACACAATGCGACCTTAATGCGACGTCTGCGCCGCAGGCTGCCGGTGCTCGTGGACCCAGTTGAAGTTCTTGGGTTGCGGGGCGATGCCTTGGAGGCGGAAGCCTTCGCATATCTTGCTGCGCGCAGCGAGCGTGGCCTGCCTATCAGTTTTCCCGAAACAACTGGCTGTAAGGCGCCTGCAACGGGCGGTAAACCTCATTTGCCCAAGAAACGTCCAAGTCACCGGCGCTAGGTATCTGCACCTCGGTCACGTAACAGATATTGAGGGCCAGTACCCTTGGCGCTTGCTTTGTCATCTGCATTATAGAGGCGACATTTCTTTAGGGACAGACAGCCACACCCTATGCAGCCATCCAGATTATCACGCGTACGCTGAAGCTTTGCGATGCGGTCATCTAGCTCACTTCGGATCAGTTTGCTGATACGGGTCCAGTCAGCCTGTGTTGGTGTTCGTCCTTTTGGGAGATCTTCGAGGACTTTTTCAATATCTTTCAGCGGTAATCCTAGTTGCTGTGCGATGAGAACAAACGACAGCCGCCTGATGTCAGAACGTAGAAACCTTCTTTGGCCGCCATTGTTGCGCATGGGTTTAACTAACCCCTTGGTTTCGTAAAAACGAATTGCGGACACCGAAAGCCCTGTGCGCTGTGCCAGATAACCAATCGGTATCAAATCATTCATATGCATGTCGAAATTTCCAAAGTTTATACCTTGACCTCAAGTAAGGTTGAGGAACTATGTAATGAAAATCAAGAAATTTCGACGTCAGTTAATGAGGACAAGAAAATGAATAATAACTTTATCGAGCATGTAAACTTGACTGTGGTGGACCCTAAAAAAACTGCGGCGATGTTGAAGGACATTTTCGGGTGGTCTGTCCGCTGGGAGGGGCCTTCTAAAGATGACGGCTATACAGTGCACGTGGGCACGGACACGCACTATCTCGCTCTTTATTCGAAGGGGCCAAGCTCAGATGGTTGCCAGCCAAGCTATGTCACAAAAGGTGGGCTAAACCACATTGGTGTTGTGGTAGATGATCTTGATACCACAGAGCAAAAGGTCATTGACGCGGGATATGAGCCAACCAGCCATGGTGATTATGAGCCTGGCAGGCGTTTTTATTTTGACGACCATGACGGCATTGAGTTTGAGGTCGTGAGCTACGCTTAGATATTTGCGGTGACACAACAGACAAGCATTCAGGCAGTTGTAAGTTTCTTATTACTATCAGCTACAGAAAAAGGCGCTCATGGGCGCCTTTTAAAACTGTTAAGAACAATTTATTTGCGGCCTATGCGTCTGACGACAGGCGCATGTTCAGATAATTGTTCACCGACGCCATCAAGGCATTAAGTTCTGTCTCAAAGAAGTGCGTGGCACCTTTGATAACATCATGTTCGATGGTGATTGCCTTCTGTGTTTTAAGCTTTTCCACCAGCTTCACGATGGAAATTGGTGTTACCAGCTCATCCTGATCTGCTTGAATGATCAAACCAGAAGATGGGCAGGGTGCTAGGAATGAGAAATCATAAAGGTTTGCTGGCGGTGCAACGGAAATGAAGCCCTTAATTTCTGGTCTGCGCATCAGAAGTTGCATACCAATCCATGCCCCAAAAGAAAATCCGGCAATCCACGTGCCGGTAGAATTTGGGTTCATGGACTGCATCCAGTCTAATGCAGCGGCAGCATCGGAAAGTTCACCAACACCGCTGTCGAATTCGCCTTGGCTGCGGCCAACACCCCGGAAATTAAACCGAAGTGTCGCGAACCCTCTGTGAGAGAAAGCATGAAACAGATAATAGGCAACCTTATTATCCATCGTGCCACCATGCTGCGGGTGGGGATGAAGGATAAGAGCTAAAGGAGCTGTTGGGGACTTGCCTGGCTGATAGCGACCTTCAAGCCGACCGGCTGGGCCACTGAAAATAATCTCGGGCATAGATATTGTTCTTTGCGCTATGGTTGGAGTGAAGTAACGCGAACTTCACTATAATCTGCCACCGATATATCGAATTTTTGCAGCGAATCGCAAGCTATCTTGTTGATTTCCTGTAAATTCGATTGATCAAGCCGAATATTGTGCCTATTTGACGAGCTATGAAGCCAACGATTTACATGGACTATAACGCTACCGCACCGATTCGGGAAAGCGTGATCGAAACCGTTGCAAGTGTGATGACTGAGACCGGTAACCCTTCATCCGTTCATGCGTATGGAAGGCGCGCACGGCAAAGGGTGGAAGAAGCACGGAGCAAAATTGCCGCGCTGGCAGCTGCGCGGGTGCGGGATGTGACTTTCTGTTCCGGTGGTACAGAAGCCAATAATGCGGTTATTCGCGGGACAGGTGCCGCAAGTATCATCATCTCAACCATCGAACATGATTGCGGTATTGCTGCTGCCGAGCTGGCTGGTGTGCCAGTGTTCAAACTGCCGGTAACGCGTGACGGCGTTGTGGACTTGGCGGCGTTAAAGGCTCGGCTTGAACAGGCGCCGAGGCCAGCGCTTGTTTCAGTGATGCTTGCGAATAATGAAACCGGTGTGGTGCAACCGGTTGCTCAGGTGTCTGAAATCGCAAAGGGGTTTGAAGCCCGCGTACACACTGATGCTGTGCAGGCCGCTGGCAAGGTGGATATTTCATTCACTGATCTTGGCGTTGATTATTTGACTTTATCTTCCCACAAGATTGGCGGCCCTCAGGGCGTTGGGGCGATTATTACCGCGCCAACCGCACCCTTGAAGCCACTTGTTGCCGGAGGCGGCCAAGAACTCGGTAGACGGTCCGGTACGGAAAATGTGGCAGGCATAGCTGGCTTTGGTGTCGCGGCACTCGAGGCCCTTGAAGAGTTGGCAGACATCCAGAGGTTAACCGCGATGCGGAACCGTTTTGAAGAAGCGGTCAGGCAGGCATCCAATGATGCAGTCATCATTGGCGCAAGCAGTGACAGGCTTGCTAACACCAGCTGCGTTGCCATGCCGGGTGTGAAAGGCGAAACGCAGGTCATGCATTTTGACCTAAACGGGATTTGTCTGTCGTCTGGTTCTGCATGCTCGTCCGGCAAAGTGAAGGTCAGCCATGTCCTTACGGCGATGGCGTACGAGGCAGAGCTTGCGGAAGCATCGATTAGAGTTTCATTTGGCCGGAATACAACAGAAGCTGATGTGGATAAGCTTATCGACGCCTGGCAAAAACTGTATCAGCGAACGTCTGCACCTTAGAAGTGAATGTATGAAGTCCACCACTGTATACATGGATTACCAGGCTACGACACCGCTCGACGAGCGGGTTTTGGACGCCATGATGCCTTATCTTACAGGCAAGTTTGGTAACCCACATTCCGCGGAGCATAGGTTTGGCTGGGAAGCGGATGCTGCCCTTGATATTGCGCGTGAGCAGGTCGCAGGCGTGATCAATGCAGGCGCAGACTCAATCACTTTCCTTTCAGGGGCGACGGAAGCCAATAATCTCGCTATCAAAGGTGTAATGGAGGTTTGGGGGCGAAAAAAGCCACATCTGATCACTGTGACAACCGAGCATAAATGCGTTCTTGAGGCTGCAGAGGTTTGTTCAAGAGCCGGGTTTGATTTGACGGTATTACCTGTTCAGCAAAACGGCCTTATTGATCTTGATCGGCTTGCTGATTCCATCTCTGACCAAACAGCGCTGGTGTCTGCGATGGCGGTCAATAATGAAATCGGGGTAATCCAACCGTTGAAGGAAATTGGTGCTATTTGTCGGCAAAAAGGTGTTATTTTTCATACAGATGCGGCGCAGGCGTTTGGTAAAATCCCCCTTGATGTTGATGCCATGAATATCGACCTGATGAGTATCTCCGGGCACAAAATATATGGCCCAAAAGGTATTGGTGCTTTGTACCGCAGGCAAGCCAGAGAAACGAGTATCGCGCCGCAAATGCATGGTGGTGGTCAGGAAAAGGGCCTAAGGGCTGGCACGCAGGCGCCCGCGCTCGTGGCAGGTCTTGGCAGGGCGGCGGATATTTGCGCTGCTGAAATGGCGCAAGAAGAAGGCCGACTGAAGAGCTTGGCACAGCGCCTAATGGCTGGATTGTACAGTGCTGCACCAGCAATGAAAATAAATGGTGACACGGAAGCGCGTTGGGTCGGTAATCTGAATGTTTGTTTTCTGGGGCTGGACGGCGACCGGCTTTTTGCGGACATTCGCGGCTTGGCGGTCTCTTCGGGTGCTGCATGTGCCTCTGCAGTTGCAGGGCCTTCCTATGTTCTTGAAGCGATTGGTGTTTCCGCAAAGGAGGCCAAAGCATCAATTCGTCTCGGCATTGGCCGTATGACCACAGATGAAGAAGTAGATTTTGCTATTGAGCACATCGCAGCAGCGGTGGAGAAACAGGGAGGGTGCCGGTGAGCACAGTTTCGGTGACATTTGAACTGCATGATGGTGAAGAGGTTACGGCCTCGGGCTCAGAAAACTCTACCCTGCTCGACCTCGCACACGCTGGTGGTGTTGATATCGAAGGCGCGTGTGAAGGGAATATGGCCTGTTCAACCTGTCACCTTGTGGTGGATGAGGCTTGGTTCCCAAAACTACCAGAAGCTTCAGAGGACGAAGAAGAGATGCTTGACCTCGCAAGTGGCCTTAAGCCTACTTCGCGGCTGGGCTGCCAGGTTGTGGTGACGCAAGAACTTGATGGCATGCGGCTTCGTGTGCCGCGCGAAAGCAGGAACATGATGGGCCTCTAATGGTCTCATTACTTGCAAATGCGGTTTTGGTACCCATATGCAGGAATGGAACATGATTCCACGCAAGTCCTTTTGGGGAAGAGGAAACAATGACAAGAAATCAAATATTTGGCGCAGGCATCGCAGCAATTGTCGTTTTTATGGCAGTTGGTAGCCTGTTTTCTGACGAGGATAAGAACTACCGCGACTACGACGATAGCGAATGGAAAGTGGCTGTCGATGTGGAAGTAGACGATGATGAGATCGTCATCAAATCGCGCAACGGCAAGACGGTTATCTATACGGAAGAGGGCAAATTTTCCTGCGACGACGGGCAAGATGCGCTTACCGTGACCCGTAAAGACGGGTCGCAAACTCGGATTGAGTGTTAGCCCGGGCCGCCCTAGTGGTCAGGCAGGTGGTCGTCCTCAACCAAATCGGTGAAGCGTGTTACTTCTTTCTTGAAGGCTAGCTTCACTGTGCCGACAGGGCCGTGCCGCTGCTTGCCGATAATGACTTCAGCTTTACCGTAGAGATTTGCCATTTCTGCCTGCCACAGGGAGTGCTTGTCCGCTTCGGACATGGATGGTTCTTCTTTCTCTTTATAATATTCTTCCCGGAAGACGAACATCACCATATCCGCATCTTGCTCAATGGAGCCAGATTCCCGAAGGTCGGAAAGCATTGGCCGTTTGTTTTCACGCTGTTCAACCAAACGGCTAAGCTGCGAAAGGGCTATAACTGGAACATGAAGTTCTTTTGCCAAGCCTTTGAGACCGCGGGTAATTTCAGAAATTTCCTGTACACGGTTTTCACTGGCTGTTCCCTTGCCAGAACCACGCAGGAGTTGCAGATAGTCGACCACTACGAGGCCGAGATTATGCTGCCGTTTCAGACGGCGTGCACGAGTGCGGAGGGCCGCGATTGTGAGGGCAGGCGTATCGTCGATGAAGAGCGGCATATCCTCAAGTTCGATAGAGGCACGGGCAATCGCCTGAAACTGTTCTTCGGTAAGCTTACCTTGCCGCATCGCGTGCGATTGAATGGGGTCTGGGCCTTGATAATGCAGGTTTGCGCGGTCAGAAAGGATACGTGCGGCCAACTGGTCGGCTGACATCTCCAAGCTGTAGAAACAAACAACTGCGCCTTTTGAACGCTCCAGATCTCGACCTGCTTGCTTATCATCGTCCCAGCGCTTGGCTGCGTTAAAGGCGATGTTGGTGGCAAGGGCTGTTTTTCCCATTGCAGGGCGACCAGCGAGAATAACAAGGTCAGATGGATGCAGGCCACCGATCTGGTTATTGAGCTGTGTCAGGCCGGTTGTGATGCCCGACAGGCTGTCAGGGTCCTTGTAAGCGCTTTCGATGTTTTCAACTGCTGTTCTAAGCGCGCGGGAGAAGGACTGAGCCCCTGACTCTGCTTGGCCCAGCTCAGCAAGGTCGAACAGTTGTTTTTCCGCGTCTGATATCTGTTCCGATGCCTCGCTATCGATAGGTGCATCATAGGCGTCAATAACGATCCCTTCACCAATTTGGATGAGGGAGCGGCGTGTGGCCAGGTCATATATCGTGCGGCCATAATCTTCGGCGTTAATGATTGTGGCTGCACTTGCTGCTAGGCGCACCAAATACTGTGCGCCGCCAACGTCTGCTAATGCTTCATCATTCTCAAAATAGGGCTTGAGTTTTACCGGGTCTGCAATTTGGTTTTTGTCCAACAGTTTGAGAACAGATTCAAAGATCCGGCCATGGACAGGCTCAAAGAAGTGCTCGGGCATTAAAAATCCCTGAACCTTTTGCGCAGCTTCGTTATTAACCAGAATAGCGCCAAGCAGTGCTTGTTCTGCTTCCAGATTGTGCGGTGGTTGGCGATAGCTGAGGTTGTCTGCCTCGTCGTTCGCCGCATTTTCGGTTGCAACAGCTTCCATTTTCTACCCCTGAGCCTGAGCTTCAGTCATACTTGCGAAGCGGCACCAGCAGCAAGCTGGAAAACAGGTTTTCCACACTCTTTTTTTCCACAGGGGTATAACTATGGGGATAACTTTTGTAGGTGGGTGCGCTAACAAAAAAAGGCGGCTCGAAAGCCGCCTTTTGAATTGGGAATGAAGAAAAATTACTCTTCAGTTTTTTCTTCTTCGTCAGTTGCTTCTTCAGCAGTTTCTTCACCTGCTTCTTCGTCAGCAACTTCTTCGATAAACTCGTTATCAGCGTCGAAATCGTCTTCGTCGTCAGAAGCGACAACAGCAGCACCTGTTGCAAACTGAGTTTCAGCTTCATCAGCACTGCGAGCAATATTCACAACAACTGTCTCAGAAACTTCCGGGTGCAGACGAATTACGACATCATGTAGGCCCAGAGTTTTGATCGCGCGGTCCAGAACAACCTGGTTACGGTTGATAGACACGCCTGCTTCAGTAACAGCCTCAGCGATATCGCGAGAAGATACTGAACCATAAAGCTGGCCGCTTTCGCCAGCAGCGCGGATCATAACAACTTTTACATCAGCCATGGCCGCAGCCACTTTTTCAGCTTCAGTTTTACGCTCAAGGTTTTCAGCTTCCAGACGAGCACGGTCAGCTTCGAAAGCAGCTTTGTTGCTGTCTGTAGCGCGAAGGGCTTTCTTGCTTGGCAGCAGGAAGTTACGGGCAAAGCCGTCCTTCACGGTGACAACGTCACCCATCTGACCAAGCTTTTCAACGCGTTCCAAGAGAATGACTTCCATTTTATGTCTCCTTCTCTCTAGGCGTTATTGAACGATGAACGGCAGCAGCGCGATGTTACGCGCACGCTTGATTGCTTTTGCAAGCTCACGCTGTTTCTTGGCAGAAACGGCAGTGATACGGCTTGGAACAATCTTGCCACGTTCAGAAACGTATTTTTGCAGCAGTTTCACATCTTTATAGTCGATGGTCTGTGCGTTATCGCCGGAAAACGGGCAAGTTTTGCGACGGCGGAAAAATGGACGACGTGCAGCCATGATTATGCCTCCTTCCGGTCACCGCGAGGACCGCGGTTGTCTGGGCGTGGCCCGCGACGGTTTTCTTTTTCAGCTTTCGCGCGCAGGAAGATAGATGGACCTTCTTCCAGTTCTTCAACACGAACAGTCATGAAACGCAGAACGTCTTCGTTCAGGCGTGCCTGACGCTCCATTTCTGCAACAGCGGCGTGTGGTGCGTCAATGTTCAGGAGAACATAGTGACCTTTACGGTTTTTCTTGATGCGGTAAGCCAGGGTCTTAAGGCCCCAGTATTCGTTTTTGGCAACTTTGCCGCCGTTTTCCTCGAGAATCTTCGAGAAATCGGCTGTAATGTTTTCAACTTGCGCAGTCGATACATCCTGACGCGCAATGAAAACATGCTCATATAAAGCCATGCTTCACTCCATTGTGCTGATCGCTCCCCAGTCACCATGATCAGGGGCCTCCAGCTTTCTCAATCACCCTCGCTGTGGTTCATGTTTCGAATCACCATCAGCAAAGGACACGCGTTCCTATAAGGAAACCATGGGAAATGCAAGGAAAACTGCGTGTTAAAGGTGTAATGCCTTAGTGAACGTCAATGTTGATTTGATCGACACGCTGATCTGTCACGATCTGGCCGTCCTTCATATTAGGTGTAAAGTAGGCTTGAGCTATCAGTTTTTCTGCTTCTTCCTTCGAAATGCCAACCGCCTTATGAATGACAATGTTGGTTGCGCGGCAGTCGTCGGTTCGTGTGAAACCTGCCAGTATCTGGCCTGTTTTAGCTTTGTCAAACTGGGTTAGGCGACCGGTAGGGTCAAAGATAGGATACCAGTGGCCCATATTTCGCCTGCTTTCAAATCGTTCCGACTCAAGGCAATGATGAACAGCCTCTTCTCTCTGGCCAAGACTATGATTTACCGCAATCAAGTTGTACGTGGACACTATATATTAGACATACCCGGGATAAGGTGTGATCCGGTGGGATTTGGTGGGAAATGATAGTGTTTTTGCGGTTTTTGGCGTGATGATCTGAACGGACTTCCAACAGTTTTCAATATTGGACCTGAGGCCTAAAAACGGCTTTTTGATACGAAAGACGGCCTCTTGCTTTTGTGCCCCGGCGTGTCTTGGAAGCGTCTTGATACCATCTCCTGGCTGCCTTTAAAGCCATTTAAGTCCTTGTCTTATAATCATCTCTCAAGCTGCCCCTGTTAAGAGGCGGGCCTTTAAATACCCTGCCGGCTGCTTCTCTGCGTCCGGATTGATGCGCTGTCACCCGGACCTTGAATAAATCTGTACCCTGCCTGTCCGGGAAAGGGACTTTTCTATTATCATCAAGGGTTTGGCTAAAACAGGTACGGGGATTCCCTGATTTGGTAACCCGGACCCGTCCGTCTTTTCTCTCCGGCGACACTGTCAACCATGGGCTGCATGCCTGGCCCTTATGCTGACTGTATCGGGCAAGGGGGGTGCTCTTTGAAACACAGGATGCTTTTCCGGAGCCCTGCGGGATGACTTTCAGGGTTTCCCCGGCGAGAGCCAGAAGCGATTTCCCCGGGGTTTTTCCTCTGGAGTTTCAGGGGCTTTTTGGAGGGGCTTTACTGGCAGCCGTTTGCGCGTTATGGCAGCTGTCCGGATGGTGTGATCCGGGGGCAGTTTTTTGGGAGACATGGAATGGATCACGGGGAAGACAGCAAAACGTGGCTGACGGCGCGGGAGATAGCCTGTGCCCGCCTGCCGGGTCTGCCTCATACAGCAAGGGGCGTGCGCCGTCTGGCCCGCAGGGAAGGCTGGCACAGACAGAGGGATGGGCAGAAGGATGGGCAGAAGGAGGGGCAGAAGGACAGGCTGAGGGCCGGGCAGAAGGACGGGCAGACGGGCGGAGACGGCAGGGTTTTGATAAAACACCGCCGTGGCCGGGGTGGCGGGTTTTTGTATCATGTTACGCTGCTGCCGCCCTCTGCCCGCGCGGCCTGGCGGGCACACATGGCTAAACAGGATGCAGACCTGTCAGGCAAGACCCGAGATGAGTGGCTGAGGCCACGTGAGGCGCCGACATCGGCCAGAGAAGATAGGGAAATCAGAGAAGCCAGGGAAAAAGAAGGCTCAGGCAGGAAACAGGCTGCCACTCCTGCCGCTACGCTTATGGCCTCTGCCGGCAGGGATAGGCCAGAGATGCCGAAGAGACCGCACGGAGACGGAGAGACGCTGGCGGCGTACGCGCTGCTGTGGCAGCGGTATGGGCGGTTGCCCGCACGGCAGAAACAGATTGCCCACAAGCGACTTGAGGCGATCATGCTTGTGGAGGCATTGCTGTATGAGGGTCCTGAAGGCCCCTGTGAAGCCGGCTGCGACAGCTGCTGTGAGGGTCCCTCTGCCCGTCAGGCAGAAAGCCAGGGAGACAATGGCCAGAGGAAAGACCGGCATGGAAGAGTGACGAAGGACGGGGCGGTGCGGCATGTGGCGTTGATGACCGGTCTGCCGCGCAGCAGCTTTTATGTATGGTTTAAAAGAATAGCGGCTGTGCCCCGTGAGCACTGGCTGCCGGTTCTTGTGGACAGGCGTGCCAGTAAATATTCTGACCAATATTCTGGCAACAGGGGTTCTGGCAGGCAGTTGAATACCGGTCCATGCCCTCAAAAACAAAATGACCAAAACCACAGGGACCCAAACCACAGGGGCGACCACGCCGGTGACAGGGAGACTCCAGAGCCCTCTCCTGCAAACCATGTCACCGCCGGACAGAGCGTCAGATATGCCGGGACAGGCAGTCCCCGCAGGCGCGCCTGCCCTGAGGCGGCGTTTGAGGCTTTGAAGGCGGACTGGCTGCGCTATGAAAAGCCCTCTTTCATGAGCTGTTACCGCCGCCTTGAGGCTGTGGCGAAGGACAAGGGCTGGGTCTTGCCCTGCTCGCGCAGTCTCTACCGGCAGATGATGGAAGATGTGCCGGTTGCCACAAGAGTGCTCTTGCGCGAGGGGCCGGCTGCGCTCAAGCGGCTCTGGCCGGCGCAGGAACGGGACCGGTCGTGCTTTCAGGCCCTGGAGGCGGTGAATGCGGACGGGCATGTCTGGGATGTGTTTGTCATGTGGCCTGATAGCAGAACAGGCGTTAAGAAACCCGTACGGCCGGTGATGGTGGCCATTCAGGACCTTTATTCGGGCAAGATCCTTGCCTGGCGTCTCGGTCGCCGGGAAACCACGCAGTTGGTGCTGCTCACCTTTATGGACCTGTTTCAAGATTATGGCATCCCGGCGCATGCCTGGTTTGACAATGGCAAAGCTTTCAGAGGCAAGCGGCTTGTGGGCGGCCTGCTGCAACAGCAGACCAGTAACAATCAGGTCACAGAGCAGGCTGGTGGAGAAAGGAGTGGCGGCCATGCTGATGACCAGCCCCTCACAGGTGAACAACTGAACCACCCCTTCAGGGGCTGTTGCGCTCAGGAGGGCGCACGGGCTGGCAGCAGCAAGAGCCGGATTGGCAGGGATCAAACAGACATTAAAAAGCCCGGCAACAGCAGGCATCAGGACCCCGCCCGGCAAAAAATCCATCCATGGGATGCTGATAGCTGTCAAGAGGATACGGAGGAGGATACGGAGGGTTGCAAGCCCCCTCTTTATGAGCGCCATGGTTCAGGATCAGATATGCCAACATCAGAGGGGTCACCATCAGGCCAGAGCGGGCCCGGCCAACAGGCGCAGCAACAGGCGGGGATATTGACGATGCTCGGGGTGCAGGTACACCGGACATTGCCCTATAGCGGGCAGTCGAAGCCCATTGAGCGGGCGTTCCGGGATTTCTGTGATGCGATTGCAAAGCATCCGCTGCTGGCCGGGGCTTATACGGGCAGCAGTCCGTCAGACAAGCCCGCCAACTACGGCAGCCGGGCGGTAGAGCTTGAGCTGTTCCGCTCGGTTGTTGACGAAGGGATAAAAGAGCATAATGCCAGGCCCGGCAGGCGCACAGGCGTCTGCGGCGGCAGACTGTCTTTCAATGAGGCGTTTGATGCTTCTTACGGGGTTGTTGCCACACAGACTGTTTCCACAAGAAAAGCCACAGCAGAACAGCTTGCCCCTTGCCTGCCGTCTGCAAGCATGCGATCTGACAGCACAGACGGCAGCCTGCGGCTTGCAGGCAAGCATCTGGATCACTATGGCGGATATGGCAGCAGGCGTTATTGGTCAGAGATACTCCTGGAACACAGAGGTAGCAGTGTAACCGTGCGGTTTGATCCTGATCACCCCGAGAGCGTGCGGGTGTATAGTATGGATGGCAGCTTTCTCTGCACGGCAGGACGGCTCAGGCCTGCGGGCTTTGATGATACGGCGGCGGCAGGAGAGCATGCAAGGGCCCGAAAGACCTTCATGCAGGCTTTTATGGAAGGTGCAAAAGCGCAATCTGGAGATGTTACCCCGCTCAGGTAAGGAGCCGAAGGCCTGATGCCTTGGAAGTTGACACCAGAAGCCGATACAGGCGTTGTTTCGGATGTGTGAGTACTTGTCCTGCAATCCGACCCTTAACCGGAGAATGTCGAGACGCGCCCTGAAGGGCTTTAAAACCGGGTGTTGATTATGGGTCGGCTTCCCTTTCCTGCCGCGGATCAATATGACATGAAAATACCGGGTCAGTTTCAAACGCTGACTGACAATTGAGGCCTTTCAGGTGTCAGGCAAAAGCGCCTTTCACGAAGCCGTCGCAACTTTGGGGAGAGGCAGTATCACCCGGTATTAGCTGTGTCTGCCCCGCAGGGGTTGGCCCACTGACATCACGCTGACAGAGTGACAGTCAGCTCTTCTGGACGCGCAAGGGGTGCGCTGTAGCACGAGCGGCATAGACGGGGTGCTGCGCCGCCATGGATACAGATATAAAAAAAGGCTTGATCGCTCAGGAACGGGACAAGCCAGCGGTTCGCACCGCGCGGCATGACTGGTTGCGGCGCCAAAAGACCATGCGGGCACAGCCGAACCGGTTGGTTTTTATCGATGAGACGGGGACCAACACCACTATGACCCGTCTCTATGGCCGCAGCCTGAAAGGCGAGCGGCTGTTTGGCACTGTCCCGTGTCGGCGCAGCAAAAACCAGACCATGATTGCCGGGCTGGCTTATGACGGCCTTGTGGCTCCCTTTGGTTCTTGAGAATGGGGTTATCGACGGTGCCCTGAACCGGGAGGCGTTCAATACCTGGATCGAGAAGGTGCTGGCACCGACACTGACCCCCGGCACTGTTGTCATTTTAGATAATTTGGCCGTGCACAAGAGCGACAGGGCGGCAGATATCCTCAAGGCGCACAAGTGCTGGTTCCTCTTCCTGCCACCCTACAGTCCTGACCTGAACCCGGTCGAGATGGCTTTCTCCAAGCTCAAGGCGCACCTGAGACGCATTGGAGCCCGTAGTCTAGAGCAACTGATAGAGGCCATTGGGGAAGTATGTGACCTCTTTACCCGGGTCTATCAGATTGATTGTGTAACTGGTTAAAGGATGATTGTTCCCTGGAACAGACGGGAGCACCCTCGGGTGCGAGCGGCTGGGCCGGGGAACAATCGTCGGAACGACAACCAGTAACATAAAGGTACACTATCATGAGCAAAACAAAACACCCTTTCAGTAAAGAGTTTCTCGACGGCCTGATTGATGGCCGCAGCACCCCGGAGGATTTCTTCGGGCCCGATGGCCTGTTCAAGCAGCTACAGGCTGCGCTTGTAGAGCGCATGCTGCAGGCAGAGATGACAGATCATCTTGGTTATGAACCGCCCAGAGATCATATTGGGGCGATGCAGAGAGCCAGGGCAGCAACCGCCGTAATGGCAGCTTTGGCAAGACCGTGGAAACAGAGACCGGGCCGGTTCGCTTTGAGGTACCCCGGGACAGGGAAAGTGCTTTTGAACCCCAACTGATCAGCAAACACCAGCGTCGGCTTGAGGGCTTTGACGAGAAGGTGATCTCGCTTTACAGCCGGGGTCTTTCCATGCGTGAGATACAGGGGCATCTTGAGGAGCTGTACGGCACCTCTGTCTCGCCCGAGCTGATCTCAAAGGTCACCGATGCTGTGATGGAGGAGGTGCGGGCCTGGCAATCCAGGCCGCTTGAGAGCCCCTGATCTCCTGATATCTGGCCCATCATCTATATGGATGCCTTGCATGTGAAAATGCGCGAGGCCGACCATATCTGCACCTGAAGGATTTATCGGGGCGGTCTATCTGGCGATCGGCGTCACCATGGAAGGGGAGAAGCAGCCCCCCATAGATCTTCTGGGTCTCTGGACCAGTAAGAATGAAGGGGCCAAATTCTGGCTTCAGGTGGTGACGGAGATGAAAAACCGGGGTGTGGAGGATATCTTTATCGCCTGTGTTGACGGCCTGAAGGGCTTTCCGGATGCCATCAATGCCGTCTTTCCCAAAACCCAGGTACAGCTCTGTGTGGTTCATATGATCCGCCACAGCCTGCGGTTTGTATCCTGGCCAGTTTTTTTGGGAAAGAAAAGAAATATGTCACCCGGGATCTGAAGGCCATTTATGCAGCAACCTCTGTGGAAGAGGCGGAAATGGCCTTGCAGGCCTTTCGGGAAAAATGGGATGACCGCTATCCTACCATTGCCGACAGTTGGCAGCGGAACTGGGAGACGATCATACCGTTCCTGGCTTATCATCCTATGATCAGGAAAGTGATTTATACAACAAATGCCATAGAGGCCGCCAACAGGCAAATCCGAAAGGTCATCAAAACAAAAGGCGCTTTCCCTAATGAACAGGCGGCACTTAAAATTATATATCTGGCCTTGCTAAAGGCTCAGGAAAAATGGAAAATGCCCATCAGCGACTGGAAAGCGGCTATAAACCAGTTCGCTATCATCTTCGGTGACAGATTCCCCGATCAGGGAATTTAACACCGGACAGTTACACAAAAATCCTGACGCCCTCCTTTACCCCGGAAGAATGCTACAATTACTTCCGGGAAGCAGGGTATGCTTCATGAATAAATGGAAAGGCTGTAAAATCAGGGAGATGAAGGCTCAAATGGAAAGGAGTTGATCTCAGGCAATCAGACTATCGTCCACCCCTCTGTTTTGCAGGTCAGTGAGCATGGACAGCCAGAAAGTCGCGCCTTCTGTTTCAGAGAGATACAGGCCGATAATTTCCTTCCTGCCGTCAAGGGTCAAACCGAGAACCGTGTAAACGGCTTTGCTCACATACCGGCCCTCTTCCTTGATTTTATAATGAATGGCATCCAGCCAGACAATCGGATAGACCGAGGCCAAAGGTCGTGATTGCCATTCTTTCAGTTTGGGCAGGATTTTACCAGTTTGGGCAGGATTTTACGCTCGACCTCATCTGTCAGGTGCGTCTGGTGTTTTTTGACAAGCTGGGGCTCAAAACTGTCCGACGCTGACTTGGCTGTTTTGCTGCTGTAACCGTTTTTGCGGTTAGGGTCTTCTTCTGCCGCAAGATGAGCATCCAGTAAGCCCAGCTTCCGTCAATTGCTTGACAAGCGGTGCCAAAACACCATCGCTGCCCAGCAGGGCCTTGCCTGATTGTAAATCCTGGAGCGCTTGCTCGAAGGTAAACTCTTTGTCCGTTGGTCTGTTCCTTTCGTGAAAAACTTAGTGAAGTGACACAGAATTTTGAATAGTCCCTTTCACTCGCCAAGTTTCACCATTGCGGCTGGATTGGGGCCTCCAGGCCTGTTTCCGCTTTGCAGCTGGCGCGGATCGTTTCGATGTCCGGGCCGAAGTTGAATATCTCGCCTTCGGTCTGATCCTTCGCAAGCTCTGCGCGCTTGGTTTCTGTCGCGGCGGCATCGATGCTGCCATCTTGGTTCACTTTTACGCCGTAGCTGTTGAAAGCACCATCGGCACTGACCAGGCCTCGACGAACTTCGAGGGCTACCAGTTCCGGGTCACGTTCCAGCGGGTTACCCCAGCCACCACCGCCCCAGGTAATATAATCAAGCTCATCCCCTTCAAAAACCTCGATACGATCGCATTTGGACGGGATGGCTTCTTCCTCTCCGTTGGCACGGCGCAGAATTTTTGTTGAGCGTTCTCCGGGTGCACCACCATTGACCCCCCAAGGGTATGTAAACCATCGATCATCGTGGATGGAAACGGTGCCCTGATTCAAAAATTCATATGTCATCAGGATGCCGTTACCGCCCCGGTTCAGGCCTGCGCCCCCACTGTCTGCGATGGATGTATAACGTGTGATCCGCATCGGGAAGTAACGTTCCAGAAACTCGTTTGGCACGTTTGTAAAGCCAGGCCACAGGCTGTGTCCGTCCGGCCCGTCGCCCCATGGCCTGCCGGGGATACCGCCAAAACCGATCTGGAACAACTGAAACCAGTCGCCGCTATCCTTGTCGAAGCCGGAGAACATCAAATGCGGGCTGGATGAGAAGCCTGCAGCATTCAGGAACGCCGGCTGGCTCTGGCCCAGGAGGCCGCCCAGAATGTCAAAAATGCGGCCGAGCGCATGCGTGCGACACGACAGCGCTGCCGGGAAGTTTGGTTTCAGCAAGCTGCCTTCCGGGATGCGGACATCAACGAGGTCATAGAAACCATCGTTGAACATGACCTGCGGGTCAAATACCATCACCATGTAGATGCCGAAGAACATCTTGAACATATTCTCGTTGAGGTAAAAATTGATCGAACCAACAGCTTGTGGGTCAGTGCCGTCGAAATCGAGGATCACTTTTTCCCCCTCACGCCACATGGTACATTTCATCTTGTAGGGGCCGAAACCGCGGCCATCATCACAGATATAGTCTTCAAAGCTCACCTTTTCGGTGCTGACTGCTGTATGAATCAGGTGGTCCATGGCGCGTTTGTTGCGGTCAAGCAACTCATCAGTTGCAGACGCAAAGAAATCATCCCCGAACCGTTCACAAATTTCGACCACGCGTTTTTCAGCGACACGGCAACTTGCGACAATTGCGAGCAGGTCAGCCCGGCACCATTCAGGCGTGCGCACTTGGTGCAGCACGAGTGTCAGGATGTCTTCCTGCAATATATCGTTTTTGTAGAGTTTGATCGGTGGAATGCGCACACCTTCTTCGAAGATGCTTGTAGCGTCCGTCGGCAAGCTGCCCGGCACCTTACCGCCGATGTCCGTCATATGGCCAAACATGCAAGCCCAGCTAATAAGGCGACCTTTCACAAAAATCGGACGAATGATCAGCCAGTCATTGTTGTGGGATACGGCGCCTTCGCATGAATATGGGTCAGCGAGCCAGATCATATCGCCTTCTTCGATTGCGCCGTTATAGCCCTTAAGAAAGCCATCGATGAAGCTTCCGAACTGACCGACAACCATCAGGCCATCTCGGTCCGCTATCAACGGAAAGGCATCCCCTTGTTCGCGAATGCCCGGGCTCATTGCTGTGCGAAAGAGCGTTGCATCCATTTCTTCGCGTGCGTTCCTGAGTGCATTCTCAACAATGTCGAGGGTGATCGTATCTATCGCGACTTTTTCGAAAGGGGTTTTGTTGGTTTCAATGATTGTAGCAGGCATTGTTCGTTCTCCCCCTTACGCGACCGGATTAATCAAGATGGTGCCAAAGGCATCAACGGTGCCCACATGGCCTGGTAAAATCACAGCCGTGCTGTCCATTTCAGTGACAATACAGGGCCCGGGGATTTTGTCCCCTGCCTCAAGTTTTGCACGGCCATAGATGGCGGCAGCATGCTTCTCACCGTTCGCCCACATGGTATGATCGCTAACCTTGGCCTGTGACGGATCTCCGTCGCCTTCTGGCACCTTGATCGCGGGCATTTCTGTACCCTGCCCAAGGGCAATGGCGCGCAGGTTCACAATCTCATGCACCACATCAAGGTTGAAGGTGAACAGGCGCTTGTGCTCTTCGTCAAATGCAGCTTGCAGTTTTGCGATGCCATTACCGGCTTCAAAGTCGGCGATATTGATCGCGAGATCTACTTCAAAGCCTTGGCCAGCATAGCGTACACCCGCTTCGAATGTGATGGTCTGTTCGTTGCGTAAAACGCCTTCTTCCTCAAGCTCGCAGGCGACAGTTTCACCCATGTCAGCGAGCCATTTGGCGACTTCCGCGTCGTCAGTTTGTTTGATGGTGCGGTTAAAAGAACGAGCATGCCCATACCGCATCTGTGTGGTGGCGTCGCCGGTGGCACAGAGAACCCCGGGTCTTACGGGCACAACAACAGGGTAGCTGCCCATCAGCTTGCCAACCGCATTTGAATGCAGCGAGCCCGCGCCGCCGAAACCCATCAGGGCAAAGTCGCGTGGGTCATAGCCTTGCTGTACGGACACCAAACGCAGTGCCCCAAACATGTTTTCGTTGGCGATATCAATGATACCCTGTGCTGCTTCCTGAATGGTAACGCTAAGGGCATCAGCGATGGTTTGTACGGCCTTGTGTGCCGCTTCCACATCGAGCTTGAAGGAGCCGCCCAAGAGTGCTTCTGGCAAGTTGCCAAGCACCACGTGCGCGTCTGTTACTGTTGGTAGCTCACCGCCTTTGCCGTAGGCTGCCGGGCCCGGCACAGCGCCAGCACTTTCAGGGCCAACCCTAAGGGCGCCAGTCAGTTCGGGCACATGTGCGATCGAACCACCGCCAGCACCGACGGTTTTCACATCCAGTGAAGAGGCGCGAACTGTCAGGTGGCCGACGCTGGTTTCTCGGCGAAGACGCGGCTCGCCATTTTCAATGAGGGCAACGTCTGTCGAAGTGCCGCCCACATCGAGTGTCAGGATGTTTTTGAGGGTTGCATTTTTCGCGGACCAAAGCGCGCCTGTGACGCCGCCTGCCGGGCCGGACATCAGAAGGTTTACCGGATGACCTGCTGATTTTTCGGAGCCCATCAAGCCGCCATCTGATCGAAGGAGATTGATGCGGCCTTCCATGCCGAGCTTGCGAAGCTCATTCCTGAGGTTTGATACATACATAGCCATGATCGGACGGACGAGCGAGTTGGCAACGGCTGTCAGGGCGCGCTCATATTCCTGCATCTCAGGCAAGACTTCGTGACTTAGCGAAATGGGAATGTCCGGAAAGACCTCTTTTGCAATCTCGCCAATTTCGCGCTCGTGCACGCCCTTGACGTAACTGTTGATCGTGCAAATTGTAAGGGCTTCGATCCCTTCACCTTTGAGGCTTTGAAGCGCTGCGCGTGCCTGTTCCTTATTAACGGGTTTCACGACACCGCCGTTAGCATCCAGTCTTTCTTCAATCTCGACAGTGCACTCAAGAGCGGCGAGAGGTTCCGGTTTGGGCCATGTGATCCAGGCAGCAAGTCCACCAGGGACAAGCGATCGGGCCACTTGCAAAATCTGGCGATAGCCTTCTGTCACGACCAAGCCTGTTTTCGCCCCCTTGCCCTCCAGAACCGCATTTGTGGCGACCGTCGTTCCGTGTAGAAACTGTCCCACACCAGACGGTTTGATGTTTGCCTGATCGCAAATGGCCTTGGTGCCATTTATGACCGCGACAGAAGGGTCGTGTGGGGTACTGGGTACCTTGTCCCGCCAAGTGGCGCCGGTTTCTTCGTCAATAAGCAGGAGGTCGGTAAAGGTGCCCCCCACATCTACGCCCAGTCTGTATGGCATGTTTCAGTCTCCCTGCTTCGCGCGGTGCGAGAAATTCTCTTTATTATGGCATTGTTTCATGACGCTCCCACCACCGGAAAGCCACCTGCCTGACTGACCATTGCGGGTGGTGTGCGACCAAGCACGGTTTCCACCCAGCCTGATCATCTGATCCAGGTCCACCTTGGTGGTGATGTCAGATTCCTCAAGCAGATACAGCAGGTCTTCAGTACCGATGTTGCCGGTGGCCCGCGGTGCAAACGGACACCCGCCAAGACCGCCAATGGAGGCATCCAGTGTTTGCGCACCCGCCTCATAAGCCGCCCAGGCATTTGCAAGGCCAGTGTTCCGGGTGTTGTGGAAATGAGCCCTGAGCGGCATGCCGGGAATGCGTTCCCGGATCGCGCTGATGACCTCTGTTACCCGGACCGGAGAGCCAACACCGATGGTATCGGCAATGGCAATCTCCCTGGGTTCTGCTTCTGCAATCTCTTCAGCTATGGCAATGACCTTCCCGGGGTCTACCCGGCCTTCAAAAGGGCAACCAAACGACACAGAAATGGTGGCCTGGGCGCTCATACCCTCAGCCTTTGCCATTTTGATCATGTCTTTGGTGATCCGGACAGATTCGTCCGATGTCTGGCCCTGGTTCTTCTCGGCAAAGGTATCGCTGGCGATCGCCACACAGCCTGCTTCATCCACACCGCGCTTGCCATCTTCACGGGTGGCGAACGCACGCAGCAAGCCGCGCTTGTTGAGGACAAGGCCGATGTAAGTCACATCCTTCCTGTCCTCAAGGCCCGCGACCACAGCTTCCGCATCTGCCATCTGGGGCACGCGTCCCGGATGAACGAAGCTTGCCACTTCGATCCGGCGCACGCCTGCTGCGATAGCTCCATTGATCATCTTCAGTTTGTCTTCCGTCGAGAAAACAACCTTTTCATTCTGGAGCCCGTCTCGCGGACCAACCTCTAATATCTCAACAGTCGAGGACATTTAATACTCAGTAGCCAGATTGATTTAGCGCAGTGTTTCAGGTTGAAAGATATATACAATTCACAATCATAATTGTATACAAAAAAGCATGCAACGATTCATAGCGACACGATTCATAGCGAATAAGATCATAAGGATCGTTGAGATAAGTCATTAGGAGAAAAACAGTGGCGAGCACTCCCGACTTTGGCGCTCTGAAGGGCCTCAGGATGATCGAATTGGGTCAACTGATAGCTGGTCCTTTTTGCGGCCAGTTAATGGCAGATCACGGTGTTGAAGTAATCAAGGTCGAAGCTCCTGGCATTGGAGACCCTATGCGAAAATGGGGGCAGAGTGCGCCTCTTTGGTGGCCTGTGGTATCCCGCAACAAAAAGTGTGCAACACTCAACCTGCGGGAAAAAGAGGGGCAAGACCTTCTTAAGGAAATGGTCAAGAAAACAGATTTTCTGCTGGAGAATTTCAGGTCAGGTACAATGGAGAAGTGGGGCCTCGGTTACGAAGAGCTTTCGAAGATAAACCCCAAACTGATAATGATCAGGGTCTCAGGGTTTGGGCAAACTGGCCCTTATGCTAAGCGTGCCGGTTATGGCTCTATTGGCGAAGCAATGGGCGGCATGCGCAATTTGGCTGGAGATCCTTCAACCCCGCCTAGCAGGATCGGACTTTCAATTGGTGACTCGCTCGCGGCTACCTATGCCTGCCTTGGCGCCTTGATGGCCCTACGGCATAGGGATCAAACCGGCAAAGGCCAAGTAGTGGACAGCGCCATCTATGAAGCTGTGCTGGCTATGATGGAATCGGTTGTACCTGAGTATACCCAGCAGGGTTTTGTAAGGGAGCGCACAGGATCAGTGTTGCCAAAGGTCGCGCCGTCAAATGCTTATGCTGCAAAGGACGGTGATATCCTGATTGCCGCCAACCAGGACACTGTATTCCGTCGACTGGCGGCAGCGATGGGGCGCCCGGAAATGGCTGACGACCCTAAGTATTCGACACACCACGCACGCGGGGAATGCCAAGAGGAACTGGATGAAATTATTGCGGCATGGTGCGCTGGGTTCACATGTGATGAGCTGCAGGCACTGATGGATGAAAATGGTGTACCGGCAGGCAAGATATTCAAAGCCCCCGACATGCTGGAAGACCCTCAGTTTACGGCGCGAGAGGCTGTTGTGAAAGTTGATCATCCGGAATATGAAAACTTGCATATGCAGAATGTTTTTCCGAAGCTTTCTGAAACACCTGGGGAAATCCGCTGGGCCGGGCCGCATTCTCTAGGGGAGCATAATGGTGAGGTTTATGCGGACCTTCTGGGTAAGTCACCTGAAGAGATCGAAAGCATGCGTGAGGCCGGAATCATCTGATGTCGTCCGATAAGGCAGCAATCGAGGAAGACTATGCCAACGCTGGTTTTGGTGGCGCGTTAGGGTTTGGTGAAAAACCGGCGCTACTGGTTGTCGATATGTGTATGGCCTATTTGGATCCAGCTGCACCTCTTTATGCTGGAGTGGAGGCTGAGGCGGAGCAAATAGAACGGTTACTGACAGCATTCCGGGCGGCCAGTCGACCGGTTTTTCATACCAGGGTTGAGTATGTGTCAGGCGGTGCTGACGGTGGGCTTTTCTACAAAAAGGTTGCAGCACTTCGTTGTTTCGATCGGGGGAACCCGTTGGCCGATCCGCCATCCGAGCTACGGCCTGAAGAAGGTGAGGTCGTAATCACCAAACAGTACGCGAGTGCATTCTTCGGGACAACGCTGGCCAGTACTTTGTCTTCTCTCGGCTGCGACACGGTTGTTATCACAGGTGTCAGCACATCGGGCTGTGTGAGGGCAACCGCGCTTGATACCATCCAAAATGGTTTCATTCCTTTGGTTGTGAAGGACGCTTGTGGTGACCGGGATGAAACGGTGCACGCCGCCAACCTGTTTGATTTGCAGGCGAAATACGCTGATCTGATAACCACAAATTTAGTTATTGAACGGGTCCAGCGCGGTTGGAGGTAACCCCGCGCTAGCTTCCAGAAGTATCGTCGGTGTCAGCACGGTAGCTGTTCATGAATTTCCGCTGTGCTGCCACGATATGGGTCTTCATGACCAGTGCTGCCCACGCGCCATCCCGCATTTCAAAGGCATTGATCATCTCGCGGTGATGGTCGTTGCTTTTTTGCAGTTCATCACTTGAATATTGCCGGGCGGTTTGAGCAATCAGCGGCGGCTGGACGATCTGACTCAGGGTGTCTGAAAGCATGCGGCTCGCTGCGGCTTCTGACAAAATCTGGTGAAAACGCTTGTTGTGAGACAGGAAAAACTCCACCTGCGGCTGGTCATTATCCTCAAGCATGGCCTGAATGGCACTGTGTATACTCTTTAACTCTGCCAGTGCCTCATCGGAAATCCTGGTGGCTGCCCTTTCGGCGATCAAAGCTTCGAGAATAGCGCGCAGGTCAAAGATGTCATTGATATCATCGATGGACCACTCATTGACAAAAACGCCCTGATTGCGGCGAATAACGACATAGCGGTCTGTCGCTAACTGGCGCAGGGCATCCCGAACAGGTGTGCGACTCACCCCGCACAATTCCACAAGCTCGCCTTCTTTAAGGTGCGCGCCAGCCGCAAAATGACCACTCAGAATATTCTCTCGGATCAGTGAATAGGCCTTTTCCGTCGCTTTTGACATCTAGTTTGTATACTCCGACGTATGATATTGCATAAAATGTATACAATCATACATAAAATGTAATAGATAACCTTAGTTATCAGTTCTGATTTCGGGAGACAATATGCGCAAAGGAACCTGGTTGCAGTCAGGTGTCCAGGCAACATTGCCGTTGAGCGCGTTGAGAAGTGGAGGAAAAAACCATGAGTTATACACGGGCTCGCGTGTGGTCCAGGTCGGGTGTGTCAAGCTTGGTCTTAGTGGCTCTTTCAACTGTCAGTGGTTCAGCTATTGCCCAGGATAGTGCCAACGAAGAGGTTGGCTTTGAGGAAATCGTCGTAACGGCAAGGCGCCGCGCGGAGAGTTTGAAAGACGTGCCGGGAACGGTTTCCGTTGTTTCGGCCGCAACCATTCGGGACGCCGGTGTGGAGCGGGCTGAAGATTTCATTGCCCTTACGCCAGGTGTTTCCATTGTCGATGCCGCTGAGGTCGGCGACAGCCAGGTCAACATTCGCGGTATCAATGGTTCACGTGACGCTGAAAACAGCTTTGCGTTCATCCTGGATGGTGTTCTGATGACCAACCCTGCAGCGTTCAACCGGGAATTTACCAACCTCAGCCAGATTGAAATCTTCAAAGGGCCGCAAGGCGCGATTTACGGACGGAATGCTGCAGCAGGTGCCATTATCGCCACCACCAGCAAACCAGGGAACGAGTTGGATATTCAAGCTGAAGGCAGTTATGGCAACAACGAGAGTTTTGATTTTGCAGGCGCGATTGAAGGCCCGCTTGTTGAAGACAAATTCGCCTTCCGTATTGGTGGCGATTATCGCACCACTGACGGCTTTTTCCGCAACAGCTTCCAAAACGATGCCGCGATTGTAGATCGTTTTGAGGGATACAATCTGGACGGTCGTTTGGTCTGGACACCGTCTGAAGACGTGGAAATCGATACCAAGATTCGATACGGCGAGGTGGATGCAAGCTCTATCACCTTCAACGCTACATTCCATCTTCCCAATTTTGCCCAAGGCGCAAATGCGCCGCTCGCCAACGAAGACGTGAAGGACCATGAGTTTGTTTTCCAGCCCAATGTGGTGTCTGACAATAACCAGACAGCCTTCGAGTTTTCGTCCAAATTCGATTATGACCTAGATGGTATGACGCTTACTGGCTGGGTGTTATACAGTGATATCGAAAACGACCTTATTGCGGATGGTACGTCCGCCGCATTCGGTTTCTTCAATAATGATCCAACCTGCCAGCAGACCACAGCTGACTTGAATGCTGCGGGCGTTACCTTGCCTGCACCGCAGATTTTGGGTACCACCCCCGTTGGCAGTATCTTCACACCTGATTTTTCCGGATCATTCTTTGGTCCCTACACGCCAACCACATGTGATGGCATTCAGGAACAGGTGAGGAACCAGCAAGACCTAAGTTTTGAACTACGGCTCGCATCCGACGACTCTGCTGACCTTCGGTGGATGGCGGGACTTTATTTCCTGGATATCGATCGTCAGGTGGGCGTGTCGCTCAACCGTGACAGTGGCAATACACCAATACGCGGCCTTGTGCAGGCTGATGGCCCGAACCGCACGGAAGCGCTGGTATATGATGATTTTGACAGCGCCGTTTATGCCGTTTTTGGGCAGATACAATATGACCTTAACGATGACGTAGAGTTTTCTGCAGCGCTTCGCTACGACCGTGAAGAACGGCAGGTGTCTAATCTCGTGCCGACGAACCTGACATCAACTGTGATCGATCTGAACTTCGACGGCATCTTTAATGACCCGCTCAACCCGGGTTTGTCGAGCCTTGTGAACCCGTCGGGTGTCATCTCCGATCAGGAACGCACATTTGAAGAATTGCAGCCCAAGCTTTCCCTGACGTGGGATGTGAGTGATACGACAACCCTGTTTGCCAGCTGGGGTGTTGGCTTCAAAGCGGGCGGGTTCAACAACGCTGGAAGTGCTGCAACCGTTGACATCTTCATCAATAATTTCATTAACAATCAGATTTCCGATTTTGCTGATCAGATAGGCGATAGCCTGCCGAATATTGATGACAACTATCGTAAGGAAACCTCAAGCGCATTTGAAGCCGGCTTCAAGTCGCGGCTTTTTGATGGCCGACTGAGTCTGGCAGGCGCCGCCTACTATACAGACGTGACCGATAGCCAATTCTTCGAATTTTTTGTTGGAACATTTGGCCTCTTGAGAGTGGTTTCCAACATCGATGAACTTGAATTGTATGGCGTCGAGTTTGCTGCGAATGCTCGCATTACTGACTGGTGGAACCTTTATGGTGGGGTCAGTGTGACGGAGAGCGAGATCAAAGCGAATAGCTCGCGCCCAGACACTGTTGGCAATAACGCACCCTACACGCCTGATTACACGCTGAACTTCGGCTCCCAGTTTGATTTCCAGGTGACCGATGACTATCGCTTTCTTGCGCGTGCAGACGTGACCGTGGTAGGGCCAACCTGGTTCCACACCCAGCAGGGCGGTGAAAACGCGACAATTTTTAACCCGTTGTTTGCTCTGTCCATCTTTGGACCGGACTCCGGTGCGCTGGGTGTCGCAGATTTCAGCAACGCGCGCCGCGATACCTACACCACGTTGGATGTCCGGGTGGGTATCCAAGGTGACAACTGGTCGCTCACTGGATTTGCTCGCAACCTGACGAACACGCGATATCTGGAAGAGGTTATCCCCGCGCCGGAATTTGGTGGTTCCTTTATCCACCCTGGGTCGCGTCGCTCTTATGGGATTGAAATGAGTTTCAACTTCTAGGACCTCAAACAAAGAATAGAAAGAGGTGCTTCGACGCCTCTTTTTTTGGTTGTGATTAGTCGATTGAGGTAACCTGCATTTCCAGCGGTGAAAAATATACTGGGTGCCGTTCTCCAGTTTTATCAGTCGACAATCTTTGTTGCTTCCAACCAGAACGCCTTCTATCGGTTCAAAATCCCCATCGGCATTTGTCACCAACACTTTTTGGTGTGTCTTGTTCTCATGCACTAACCGTGCAAGCGAAACAGTCGTTTCCGCAGGCTCAGGCTTTGTATTCAGCAATTGATCCATTCGATCAATCCAGTTGTAGCGTCACATTAAACTTCGCTCTATTAACCCCAATTATGGATAAGAGATCGCTGTCATTTGGATTTTTGTTTTACCAAGGCTATAGGCTGCGAGGCATGAGAGGATATGGACGAAGGCGTTTGTCGGTGACCTGTGCCTTGAATGCTCCAAGCCCATATCGGACTTGAGCTTGTCAAAGAGGGTTTCGATGATAAAACGTTTTCTAAGCAGCAGCTTGTCCAGCATGGGCATGAGATAGTTCTTCATGTTTCTTCGAATACCCGTGATCAGATGCAGCCCCTGTTTCCAGAGCCGGGCAAATAACTCTTTTGAGATATAGCCCTTATCCCCTAAAAGCTTGCCCTGCAATCCGTTCACCATGGTCTTGAGCGCCGCCCGGTCATCGGCGTTGCCGGGGGTGATCTTTATCGCCATCAGTTCCCCCTTGTTGTTCATCACCACATGCAGCTTGAAGCCATAGAACCAGCCCATGGTTGATTTCCCTCTGGCAGCCAGGCCCTTGAACACCCTGTTGCGGCTGATGCGGGCATTATGACAAACAGCGAGCTTTGTGCTGTCGGCAATATAAAGGCCCGTCTTCTCTCCGCACAGGCTGTGCAGCAAGAGACAGAATAACGCAGTGGTAGAAAGAGACATGAGAGGGATCCGATCGTTTGTTACCAGATACGATCTTGATCACATCAACAGGGATTTGGGAATCCCTCTCAACAAATTCTTATCCATAATTGGGGCTCTATTATCGAGTAGTATTGATGTGCTACACATTGGCAGCAATTGAAAGGGATTAAGCGTTATGGAGCGGAAAGCCTTTTTGGCATGGCTGTCTGAGATCGATAGGTTGAGCGAAGCGCAGAAGGCTGAGGCTGGTGAGCTTCTGGCTGGCCGTCCGGCGGGCGAAGCCTCTGTTGCCGCAGTTGAAACGGGTGTTGGAGAAGATCGGACCTGCCCACATTGTGGCACACATGGCGCTGTAGCCAATGGCAAGTCGCGCGGCCTGCAACGCTATCTTTGCCAATCCTGCAATCGAACCTTCGGAGCGGTGACGGGCACATCTGTAAGCGGGCTTCACCGCAAAGATCTCTGGCTGACATTTTCTGAATGCCTTGCTGATGGCGATACTGTAGCTGTTTCGGCCAACCGATGTGGTGTTGCTGTAAGCACGGCTTTTCGCTGGCGACATCGCTTCCTTGCAGGCATCCGTACCACATCAAAAAAGCTGACGGGCATTGTAGAGGCTGACGAGACCTTTTTTCTGGAAAGCCGTAAAGGTGATCGCGTTTGGACGCGGGCCCTGGAAGGGAAATCCCCTGAAGAGCAACCGGAGCGTAAAGCCAGAAAACGCGGGGGAAAGGCAACAAAACGCGGCGTGTCAGATGAACAGGTGCCTGTCCTGATCGCGGCGGACCGTTCCGGCACGACCGTTATACAGTCCTGCCAGCGATCAACGCTGATGCCCTGCGCAAAGCTCTCGCGCCGGTCGTGGATAAGGACACACTTTTGGTGACAGACGGTGGGACAAGTTATCCGCCCTGCGCAGCGGCCTTGGGGGTGAGCCACAAGGCCTTAAATCAGTCAGCGGGCGAACGCGTAGATGGCGAACTGCACATCCAAAACGTCAACAACCGTCACTCACGCCTCAAGGAATTTATTGCCCGCCGCCATGGGATCGCCACGAAAAACCTTGCCAGCTATCTGAACTGGTTCCATCTCATTGTGCTTCAGCGGGAACCCACGCCCAGGCACTGCCTCGCCAGTGCCCTGGGTGGTATAGCTATCAATACGATATGCGAATAGAGCGTAAACTTTAGACATTTTTACATTAAAGATTGGACTCAAATCATTTTAGCGGTTTTTTTTACACGCCTGAGGCGACTCTGAGAAGTATTCGGGACACTTCCGAGAGACTTCTTCTGATCGCCTTATAGATGTCTGGAAGTTGCAAAAATTTAGTCCGGACGATGGTGTTCAGCTGTCCCAACTACAGTGTGCGCGCAGCCACTGGTCGAACTGCCTGTTCAGATCATCCATAGAGCGGAAAGTAAGGCCAAGGAAAAAATCCTGCCGGATATAACGGCACGGACGCTCCACCTTGCCGTGGTTTTCGCCCGGTACGCCTTGCAGGCTTTCGGTGCTGAGCCATAATGATTGAGAAGGGCAACCAACGACAGATTATAGATCACCGTGCCGTCGACTTCCTCCCCCAGCACAGCTGTCTTCATCCGGTCATAGAGTACTTCTCGGGGCGCCCCGCCACAGGCACTTAACGCCAGTACATGGCACCGCAACACTGTCTCCAGCTTCTGGTTGAAGCAAAAGCGGCCCCACAGCCAGCGGCTGTTACCCAACAGGAAAGAGAAGAGCCACACTTTGTGCGCCCTGTCAGGCTCATCGGTAAAGGTCACCTTGAACTCGGCAAAATCCACCTGTGCCTGCTGCCCGGGCGGCGTTTCAAAGCGCCGCTCAAATATCTGGGGCAGGTCCGGACGGACCTGGCGCAGATAATCAGCCACTGCCGTATAACCACCATCATAGCCCAAGGCCTTAATCTCCCGGAATAACCGGCGACCCGATAAACCGGGGCAGGCTCTTATCTTCCCGGCAAGATAGCTTTCATAGGGGGCTAACTGTCGAGGACGTGGTGCCCGTGGCCCATAAACCGGAACCTCAAGGCCCCGATCCAGATATTTACGGACCGTCTTGCGGTCCAGACCTGATGGTGTGGATGCCACTACCCAAAGGCCTTAATCTCCCGGAATAACCGGCGACCCGATAAACCGGGGCAGGCTCTTATCTTCCCGGCAAGATAGCTTTCATAGGGGGCTAACTGTCGAGGACGTGGTGCCCGTGGCCCATAAACCGGAACCTCAAGGCCCCGATCCAGATATTTACGGACCGTCTTGCGGTCCAGACCTGATGGTGTGGATGCCACTACCCAAAGATACCGTAATGGGGCTTGGCACGTCCTGCTCCGTTTCGGCGTGTCGTGACGGTGGATAGGAAGGGGGTGTCGTTGCTCCTGATGCAGTAAGCTGTATCTACGGCGTCGCGCCATGAGGCCTGCGCCATTTTATCAATCAAAAAGGAACAACAACATGACTGTATTTATAGGACTAGACGTCTCTCTGGCAAGCACGGCAGTCTGTGTACTGACGGGTAAGGGTGAGATTCTCAGGGAGGCAAAGGTGCCCAGCGAGCCGGCAGCGCTTGTGGGTTTTGTGCACAGCCTGGGGTGCGATGTCGCCAGCATTGGTCTTGAAGCAGGGCCCCTGTCCCAGTGGTTGTACAAGGGCCTGACGGAAGCGGGTTTCGAGACGGTGCTGATGGAAACACGCAGAGTGAAGGCCGCGCTGAAGGCCATGCCGATCAAAACAGATCGCCGGGATGCGGAAGGGATTGCCCGCCTGCTGCATCTGGGCTGGTTCCGGCCAGTCCACTGCAAATCCGTTTCGTCGCAGGAGATACGGGCGCTGCTGACGACCCGCCATGCCATCCAGAAGGCCCTGAAGGCTCTCGAACTGTCGGTGCGGGGTATCCTGCGCAATTTCGGTCTGAAGATGGGCAAGGTGTCGAAGGGGCGGTACGCGGCACGGGTGCGCGAGCTTGTGACCGGCAACCCTATGCTGGAAGCTGCCGTCGAGCCTGTCCTGCACGTGCGCGACACGCTGCGCAAGGAGATGGCAGGTCTGGAGAAAAAGATTAAAGGGCTGGCGACGGCGAACCCGGTCTGTGACCTGTTAATGACCATGCCCGGTGTAGGGCCGGTCGTGTCGCTGACCTTCCTGTCCGCAGTGGATGATCCCGGGCAGTTCCGCCGATCGAAGGATATCGGTCCATGGGTGGGGCTAACGCCGGGCCGGGACCAGTCGGGGGAACGGGATGTTACCGGCCGCATCACGAAGGCTGGCGATGTCGGCCTGCGAACCGCCCTGTATCAGGCGGCGACGGTCATGCTGAACGGGGGCAGATCCAACTGGCTGAAAGCCTGGGCGTTGCGTCTTGCTGCCCTGCGGGGCAAGAAACGTGCAACGGTCGCCCTTGCCCGACGCATCGGTGTGGTGCTGCACCGGATGATGGTGGACGCAACGGTGTTCTGCTTCACCCGCGAAGAGGCTGTCCGCTCTGTATAAACCCGTTCAAGCAGCGTACGAGAAGAAACAGGAGGTTTGGCCGCGTCTGACAGGGGTCGGCCACCAGTGTCCCTGCCGGGACGCAGTCCCCGATGATGCACGCAGGATGCCTTGTCGCCGGACCCCGCACATATGTAGCGCAGGGTTCGAGCACGCCCCAAAGATAGGCACTCGGGAACTGTATTGGACAAGGTATGAAGTTGGCGGCCCTTGCCCTGCATGGCGCCGACCACGGACGGAAGCACGTACCCGGCGGTGATACAGGAAGGTGACCTGACTCCAGAAGGCAAAGGCAACGATCCACACAGTCAAAATCCAGGCTTTCCCCCTGTATACAGGGACGCCGACAAGACCCTCTCCCGTGAACCGTCAACCGTGTCGCGCCGGCTAATTGTGTGATAAAGGTGCTTGACATCAACTGCCCCATTACGGAAGCACGCCCCAAAGATAGGCACTCGGGAACTGTATTGGACAAGGTATGAAGTTGGCGGCCCTTGCCCTGCATGGCGCCGACCACGGACGGAAGCACGTACCCGGCGGTGATACAGGAAGGTGACCTGACTCCAGAAGGCAAAGGCAACGATCCACACAGTCAAAATCCAGGCTTTCCCCCTGTATACAGGGACGCCGACAAGACCCTCTCCCGTGAACCGTCAACCGTGTCGCGCCGGCTAATTGTGTGATAAAGGTGCTTGACATCAACTGCCCCATTACGGAAGGCATCCTGTTCGCCCATGTAACCCTGCATGTTGGGGCTGGTACCTTTCTGCCGGTTAAGGCTGATGATACCGACGATCATAAAATGCACAGTGAATGGGGTGAAGTGACTTCAGAAACTGCGGATATGTTGAATAATGCACGGGAAAAGGGCGGTCGTATTGTGTCTGTCGGCACTACGTCACTGCGCCTTCTTGAAAGTGCTGTGCATGAAGATGGTATCATACAGCCATTTGAGGGCGACACCGATATCTTCATCACACCCGGTTATCGGTTCAAGGCAATCGATATGCTGATGACAAATTTTCATCTACCCAAATCAACCCTTTTTATGCTTGTCTCTGCTTTTGCAGGGATGAACGAGATGCGCAGAGCCTACGAGCATGCCATCGCCAATGATTATAGATTCTATTCCTATGGCGATAGCAGCCTGCTTACCCTGAAAAGAGAAAGCCCATGAGTGAACGGTTCAAGTTTAACATCACTGCAACCGATGGCATGGCGCGCACCGGCAGCATTCAAATGCAGCGCGGTGAAATTCGTACCCCTGCTTTCATGCCAGTCGGGACAGCAGGCACTGTCAAAGCCATGTTGCCAGAGAATGTGCGCTCCACAGGCGCTGACATTTTGCTGGGTAACACCTACCACCTTATGCTGAGGCCAACCGCTGAAAGGGTGGCGAAGCTTGGTGGTTTGCATAAATTTATGAACTGGGACCGGCCCATCCTGACCGACTCTGGCGGTTTTCAGGTTATGTCGCTTACAGAACTGCGGAAGATGAGCGAAGAAGGTGTTACCTTCAAATCTCACCTTGATGGCAGCCGGATCATGCTGACGCCTGAACGCTCGATGGAGATCCAGCGTTTGCTTGGTTCTGATATCGTGATGTGCTTCGACGAATGTACGCCGTTTCCGGCAACGCATGCCGAAGCTGAAAAGTCTATGGAGCTTTCCATGCGATGGGCGCAACGGTCCCGCGATGGGTTTGATAGCGGCGAGGAACATGCCAGCCGCTCCGCGCTTTTTGGAATTGTGCAAGGCAGTGTTTACGAAGATTTGCGCTATCGCTCAATTGATGCACTGGGTGACATTGGCTTTGATGGCTATGCGGTTGGCGGGCTTGCCGTAGGTGAAGGGCAGGAAACCATGTTTAATGTGCTCGACTTCACTATGCCTAAAATGCCGACAGACGCACCGCGTTATTTGATGGGGGTTGGTAAACCCGACGATATCGTCGGCGCTGTAGAGCGTGGTATCGACATGTTTGACTGCGTTATGCCAACGCGTTCAGGCCGGACAGGACAGGGTTTTACCCGTCGCGGCCCTATCAATATGAAGAACGCGCGCCACAAAAATGATATGCGCCCGATTGACGAAGAGTGCCGTTGCCCTGCTTGTACCCAGTATAGCCGGGCTTATGTTCATCATCTTATCAAGTCAGGCGAGATTCTGGGGGCTATGCTTCTAACCTGGCATAACTTGCAATTTTATCAGGATTTAATGGCGGGACTACGCGGTGCAATTGCAGATGGTTGCTTAACCACGTTCGCGAATGACTTTCGTGCGCGTTACAGCGAAGGAGATATTGACCCAATAGACTAGGGTTTCTGCCAGTTTCCCCTTTGGGACATATATTTATTTCATTTTTTTGAGTATCAGGTGATACTTTTGCTTGACCGGATGGGATGATACACCTATGTTCCGCCGCGTTCACGGGAGACCCCGCTGAACAACCCCATATAGGGGCCCGTAGCTCAGCTGGTAGAGCAACTGACTTTTAATCAGTAGGTCACAGGTTCGAATCCTGTCGGGCTCACCATTTCCCAAAAGCCGGTGCGTTTGCGTCGGCTTTTGTGATTCTACCGCAAAAGAGCTTCCGGTTATCGATTTTGCCACGAAAATGACGTGATTGCAGGCTTGTCTCAGGAAGGCTCAGCGCCTACCCTGTTAAAAACGCGTTCGGGGAGAAATCTTACCATGAAATTTGCAGCTTTTTTGGGTATCTGTTCTGTTGTTCTAGCGATTGGTCTGCCTTCTGGGCAGATATTGGCTCAGGAAGCGCAAAAAGAGGAACAAGCGGAAGCAAAACGCGATGCTGCATTTGAAGAATGGTTGGAGGCTCTGAGAGCCGAGGCCAGAGAACGCGGTATTTCAGATTCGACAATTCAAGCCGCTTTGTCTGACATCACGCCAATTGTGCGGGTGATCAAAAGAGATAGAAATCAGCCTGAAGTAAAACAAACATATGCTCGTTATTTAAAATCACGGGTTAGCGACTGGCGCAAATCTCGCGGTTCAAAGGCACTTGTTGATAATGCTGAAACCCTTGCTGCCGCCGCCGAAAAATACGGCGTGCAGGAACGCTTCATCGCGGCTATTTGGGGTGTTGAAACCAATTACGGTACTGTACCACTGACATATTCCGTTTTTGATGCTGTTGCCACGCTTGCCTATGACAAGCGTCGCGGTCCCAGATTCCGCCGTGAATTGTTTGCTGCCCTCGAAATCCTCGACAAGGGGATGACCACCATGGACAAACTTAAGGGGTCATGGGCTGGCGCGATGGGACAGCCGCAGTTTATGCCCGAAAACTATCTGAAGTACGCCGTTGATATGGACGGTGACGGCGAGCGAGACATTTGGGGAAATCGATCAGATGTCCAGGGCTCCATTGCCAATTACCTTAAGTCTTTTGGTTGGCGTAATGACCAAACCTGGGGCCGCAAGGTGAAGTTGCCTGAAGGTGGTGAAACATCGCTTGTTGCGGCGCAAGAGGCTGGTGTGGAACCGGACCGCCAGTGCAAGCGCTTTAAAACCATGGGCGCATGGCGTGATTTGCAAGACTGGCAGTCCCTTGGGGTGCGCCGTTTGGATGGTACAGACTTGCCAACACGCTCTATCCCTGCCGCTCTTGTCATTGGTGATGAAGGGGACGGGGAAGGATATCTTGTCTATCGCAATTTCTGTTCAATTATGCGGTATAATCCATCCTTCAAGTATGCTTTATCAGTTGGCCTGCTATCCGATGCTATTCAGGCTGGTGCCGCAACTGGTCAGGCATCCCGCTAACCATGCGGCTAGACATTAGACATATCGCGTCAGGGGTGATGCTGCTGGCTATCGCGGCTTGTTCGTCCGGCCCGGGTCCGCGCACGACAACCCGTATGCCTGAAAATGACACACTGCCTACCGGTAGTCAGGGCGTGAAGCGCAAGGTCGGTAACCCCTACAAAGTGGCAGGTGTTTGGTATTACCCAAAAGAAGAACCCTACTACGATGAGGTGGGGTATGCCTCGTGGTATGGTCGCGATTTTCATGGCAAACAGACAGCGAACGGCGAGATCTACAATATGAACTCGCTAACGGCGGCCCACAAAACCTTGCCAATGCCGTCTTATGTGAAGGTGACTAATCTGGAAAACAATCGCTCTATCGTCCTCAGGGTAAATGATAGAGGGCCATTTGTTGCCGGTCGGCTGATTGACGTATCGCGCAGAGGCGCGCAGTTGCTTGGTTTCCAGAAACAGGGTGTAACCCGTGTACGTATTCAGGCGGCAGATGAAAATGGTCGGATTGCCCGTGCACCCGGAAGGCGGCAGGTTGCCAGCAATCAGAGCGGGCAGCAGCGACAGCCTGTTAACGCGGCATCCGGTGCTGAGACCCATTATGTACAAATTGGTTCATTCAGCAGTCAGGAAAATGCGGATATACAGGCCAACCAGCTACGTAAATCTGGTCACCCGGCACGCGTACAACGCCAAGCGCAGGGAGGCAGGGTTTTCTGGCGCGTTCGGATTGGCCCTTTTGCCGGACGTCGGCAAGCGCAAGACAAGCTTGACCAAGTGGTGGTAGATGGGTTTTATGATGCCCGTATTTTCACGGAAAAAGCACGCTGAGGCGGAAGTTCAACTATTTTAAAGGCAGTTCAATGAATGTGTTTGCAGTAGGTCTTAAAAAAATCTCTATCGTGGCTGCTTTATGTGCCGGGGTGTTCAGTGTAACTGCTCAGGCGCAAAATATGTCGACGCCAGCGCGGCAAGCGGTTCTGCTGGATACCAGTACAAACAGCATTCTGTTTGAAAAAGATGCGGATACACCGTTTCCACCTGCTTCCATGAGTAAATTGATGACCGTTTACCTCGCTTTCGAAGCGATAAAAAACGGTGAGCTGGCTCTAGATGACGAGGTAGTTGTTTCTGATGACGCATGGCGTACGTGGAACAAGGATACAGGTACCATTGGCCGAGGTGGTTCAACCATGTTTCTGCGTGCTCGTGATGTAGTAACAGTTGAAGATCTACTCAAGGGTATCATTGTGCTGTCCGGTAACGACGCCTGTGTCGTATTGGCGGAGCATATGGCGGGCTCTCATGAAACCTTTGTCGATTGGTTGAACGCCAAGGCAGTAGACCTTGGTATGACGGAAAGCGTGTTCAAAAACGCTGTTGGTTGGCCGGCGGAAGGGCATGTTATGTCGGCGCGCGATTTGGCAACATTGGCGTATCGCCTTTCAACCGATTTCCCGGATCTTTATCCGATGTTCTCTGAGCGTGAGTATCTTTATAAAAACTTCACATCGAACCGGTTTAACCGGAATCCGCTTTTGGGGCGTTTTCCCGGTGCGGATGGCCTGAAAACAGGCCACACAGAGGAATCTGGCTATGGGCTAACAGCATCAGCAGAACGCGACGGTCGCCGCCTTGTGTTAGTTGTTGGTGGCCTGAGTTCAACTGCGGAACGCACGCGGGAAAGCCAGCGTTTGCTGCAATTTGGTTTCCGCAATTTCAGTCACTACCCACTTTTCCGTGCTGGAGAAACGGTTGAGCATGCAGAAGTTTGGCTGGGCGACGCGTTAACGGTACCAATGGTTATTGGCGAAGACTTGGCAATTACCATGTCCCGCCGCCAGCGTGCGGAAATGAAAGTATCTGTTGAGTATCAAAACCCGGTTGCTGCGCCAATTGCGCGCGGCCAGAAGGTTGGTGACCTGATCGTTGAACTGCGGGGCAGGGAACCTGTCCGCTTACCACTACTTGCTGGCCAAGCGGTTGATGAAGTTGGTGGTTTTGGGAAAATCAGTGCCGCTTTTGAGTATCTGCTCTTTGGCTCGGCTGGCGCAGACGTATCTAACTAATGAAAAATACGAGAAGTAATGCACCTTTCATCACCCTTGAAGGGGGAGAGGGCTCTGGCAAATCAACCCAGATAAAACTGCTTTCCGAGTGGCTGGAGAGCATGGGTGTAGACCATTTGTGTACTCGGGAGCCTGGCGGTGCGCTTGGCGCCGAAGAAATTCGTACAATGGTTTTAACCGGTGATGTTGATCGTTGGACTCCACTGACCGAAGTGCTGCTTTATACAGCTGCGCGCTCTGATCATGTAGAGCGGGTGATTGTTTCAGCGCTCAATAGCGGTACATGGGTTTTGTGTGACCGATTTGCGGATTCTAGCATTGCCTACCAAGGGGCAGGTAGAGGCGTTGGCGTTGAAAAAGTAAAGGCATTACAAAACCTTGTACTTGATGACTTAAAGCCGGACCTGACACTTGTGCTGGACCTATCTATTGAAGTTGGCCTGTCGCGCGCAATGTCGCGTGAAGGTGATAAGGCGGTTAAGGAAGACCGGATTGAACGAATGGGCGCGGATCTTCATAAGCAAACCAGAGAAGTATTTTTGGAACTTGCAAAAGAAGAGAGCGACCGCTGCGTGGTTGTTAATGCCGACAAAAGCATTGATGACCTACAGCAGGAATTGCGGGGTATCATCAGCGAGCGCTTTGGATTGCAAGGTTGATCATGAGTGATGAAGCCGAAAGCCTTGATCACCCCAAACACAGTAGACAACTGTTTGGCCATGAGGCTGCGGAACGCACATTTCTGGAAGCCGTCAATCAAAACCGGGTTCACCATGGCTGGTTGATTACTGGGCCCAAAGGCATTGGCAAGGCCACGCTGGCCTGGAAAATGGCAAAATTCCTGCTGTCAAAGAACCCATCCACCTCTGCGGACGAGGGTGGGCTGTTTGGTGATGCCTTACCGCCTGTGGAGTATGAAACTCTTTCACTGGATGAGGACGATCATACAGCCAGTCGTATTGAGGCAGGGGGGCATGGTGGCCTTGAGGTGGTGGAACGCAGTGTCAACACGACTACCGGCAAACTTAGGAACGATATCGTCATCGCCGATGTTCGCAAGCTTAGTGGCTTTTTTGGCCAGACCGCCAGTGAAGGTGGTTGGCGAGTAGCAATCATTGATGCGGCTGACGAAATGAACGTGAGTGCAGCCAACGCGCTGCTGAAATTGCTGGAAGAGCCACCGGAGAAATCCATTCTGCTTTTGGTGTCTCATTCGCCTGGTCGACTGTTGCCGACAATAAAAAGCCGTTGCCGTCAACTCGCCTTGAAACCGCTGATGGATGATAGCGTGCGCGCGGTCTTGGCGGCACGGTACCCTGATGTGGCAAATGATGACCTGAATGCGGCTGCTGTGATGGCGTCTGGCGCACCAGGTAAGGCAATTGACCTTATCGGTAAAGCTGGCGTAGACCTTTACCGGGAACTGGCCGGGTTATTGGTTTCTGTTCCCATGGTAGATATGACCAAAGTCCATGCCCTTTCCGGGCGGTTGGGTGCCGCTAAGGCAGACGCAGAATATCGCTTGTTTGCCGAGATGTTTCAGGCTTGGCTCAGCCGGGTTATCCGCCAGGTGGCGTCTGGTCAGTCTCAAACTGACATCATGCCGGGCGAAAGTGAGCAAATTTCCAGAATTTCCGCCCTTGCGAGGGTTGATCAGTGGCTGGACCTGTGGGAAAAGGTGGGCCATTTGATAGCGCGTGCTGATGCGGTGAACCTAGACAGGAAGCAGGTAATTGTAACCATGTTTTCTTCGCTAAAAGCGATTGTTCGAAACTGAAACCAACACAGCACGCTCCGACTTAAACTGGAAATTTTATGTCTGAGCGGCCTCCATACTATATCACGACCCCTATCTATTATGTGAATGATGTGCCTCATATCGGACACGCTTACACAACGCTTGCCTGTGATATGCTGGCGCGGTTTAAGCGGCTGGATGGGTATGATGTCATGTTCCTCACAGGAACTGACGAGCATGGCCAGAAGATCGAGCGTTCCGCGGAAAAAGCAGGCGTTGACCCACAAGTCTATTGTGACCGCGTTTCTGCCAAGTTTCGAGAGCTGGCAGATGCTATGAACTTTTCCTATGATCAGTTCATTCGCACCACCGAGGGCCGGCACAAAGAAGCGGTACGTCACCTCTGGCGAGTATTGGAAGAAAAAGGCTATATCTATCAAGATACTTACGCCGGTTGGTATTCGGTTCGCGACGAAGCATTCTATGCTGAGAAAGAGCTGATAGAAGGCGAGGGCGAAGAGAAACTTGCTCCAACGGGCGCGCCAGTAGAGTGGGTTGAAGAACCCAGCTTCTTCTTCAAGCTTTCCGCTTTCGAGGATCAGTTGATTGAACTTTATGACAGCGGCAGTGACTTTGTACTGCCGAAGTCTCGACTGAATGAGGTCCGTAGTTTTGTTAAAGGCGGCCTTGAAGACCTGTCCATCTCTCGCTCAAGCTTTAAATGGGGCGTTCCCGTGCCAGGGCACGATGGTCATGTGATGTATGTCTGGATCGATGCGCTCACGAACTATCTTACAGCGCTTGGTTACCCCGATGAGAATGGTGCGGAGTATATAAAACACTGGCCTGCGAACCTACATATGGTTGGCAAGGATATTCTGCGTTTCCACGCTGTTTACTGGCCAGCCTTCCTGATGGCTTCAGACCTGCCGTTGCCTGAACGTGTATTTGCCCACGGATGGTGGACCAATGAAGGGCAAAAAATCTCCAAGTCACTGGGTAATGTTATCGACCCGCTTGAGCTTATTGAAGCTTACGGGCTTGATCCCGTCCGCTTTTTCCTCCTGAGGGAAGTGCCTTTTGGCAATGATGGTGATTTTTCCCGCAAAGGGTTTGTACTCACATGCAATGCTAATCTTGCCAAGGGGCTAGGCAATCTTGCGCAAAGAACACTTTCGATGGTGTTTAAAAATTGCGATAGCGCAATCCCGAGCTATGGGGAATTTACCATTGATGATAATGATTTATTAAACTCAACTGATAATTTAGTTGAAAAGGTTCGCGCGCGCATGGACCATCAGGAATTCCACTTGGCGCTGGAGGCAATATTCGCGCATGCGGCTGCTGGCGACAAATATATTTCTGTCCAGGAACCATGGAAACTCAAGAAAACTGACCCCGAGCGGATGGCCACAGTGCTCTATGTACTTTCTGACGTTATTCGCCAGCTTGCTATCCTCATTCAACCGATTATGCCGGAGTCCGCCGCTAAGCTGCTTGATATGTTGAAAGTGGAAGACCGTAGCTTCAGCGCGCTGGGTGATGCATCGCGCCTCAAACCGGGAACCCAGATCGATAAGCCTGTGGGTGTGTTCCCGCAATTTGAATTGCCGGAGGAGGATGTTTGATGGGGTCCTACGGCTACATTGTCGATAGCCATTGCCATTTGAACTACAAGGGTTTGAATGAAGACAAGGATGCTGTTGTCGAGCGGGCAAGAAACGCTGGCGTTGGCTGCATGCTTGCCATCAATACCAAGCTCAAAGAGTATGAACAGATCATCGACATTGTAGATACATACCCTGATGTGTTTGGCACGGTGGGTATTCATCCGCATGAGGCTGAAAATGAGCCCGATGTGGCTCTTGATGCCCTTCTGGAGCGGTCAAATCATCCAAAAATCGTGGGTATCGGTGAAACAGGACTCGATTACTATTACGACAACGCGCCTCGAGATATGCAGCAGATAAACTTCCGCTCTCATATTGCGGCAGCTCGAGAGACCGGGTTGCCGGTCATCGTGCATACCCGTGACGCTGATGAAGACTGCGTTGAAATGCTGCGTGAAGAAATGGCGAGGGGCGCATTCACTGGCGTGATCCACTGTTTTACAGCCAGCCAGTTCCTGGCGGATGCTGTCCTTGAATTGGGTTTTTATATCTCAATTTCCGGCATTGCGACCTTCAAGAGCGCGAGAGATTTGCAGGCCACCATTAAAACAATACCGCTTGAGAGATTGCTTGTGGAGACTGATGCACCATTTCTTGCGCCAGTGCCGCACCGCGGAAAGACGTGTGAACCAGCTTTTGTCATGGATACCGCCCGTTTTGTGGCGGAACTGAAGGACATTTCATTTGAGGAGCTTCAGGAAACAACCACAGAAAATTTCTTCAAACTTTTCAATAAGGTTACACCACCCTTAAAGGTGGTGGCATGAGGTTAACGATACTCGGTTGTGGCACATCAGGCGGCGTGCCAAAAATGCCTGAGTATTGGGGGGCGTGCGACCCGAAGAATCCGAAAAACCGCCGTCGCCGTGCAAGCATTCTGATAGAAGAGGCTGACACACGTATTCTGGTTGATACAACGCCAGACCTGCGGGAACAAATGCTGGACGCGAAGGTGTCAGACCTGGATGCGGTTTTTTTCACCCATGACCATGCTGACCATGTGCATGGCATTGATGACCTCAGAGGTTTTTTCCATTTAAAACGGGAAAAAATGCCGGTTTATGGTGACGAGCAAACAATCAGCACCCTGAAAAATCGATTTGAGTATGTTTTTAAATCCCAGAATGGCTACCCGGCAATTTGCAAAGCTCACGTTCTGTCTGGCGCAAAAAAAGTAGGCCCCATCAGAATGCAACCCTTTGAACAGGGGCATGGTGACAGTATCAGCTTGGGTTATCGATTCGGCGAGATGGCCTATTCAACGGATCTGAATCGTTTGCCGGAAACTGCCTTTGAAGTTCTGGATGGTGTTAAGATTTGGGTAGTTGATGCATTGCGGTATGATCCGCACCCAACACATTCTCATCTGTCGCAAACCCTTGAATGGATTGAGAAAGTCAAGCCGGAGCGTGCAATCCTGACCCATATGACATGGGATATGGATTATGAAACTCTCAGTAAAGAACTGCCACAAGGGGTTGAAGTGGCTTACGACGGGATGGAAATCTGTCTCTGAATGTCGCTATACTGAGCGTCTGGGAAAGATGACCGATACGGAGACCTAAGTGTCCAAAGAGCCATGGCGAGTTCCTGATCAGGATGCAGACCCGAAATGGGCCGCTGGAAAAGCGGATTCCAAAAAAATGTCTGCGCGGGAATTGCATTATGGCGGCCATACCCGCCCCTTAACGCGGGTGATCGCCTTTATCATCGGTATGGCACTGTTGTTGATCGCGCTTTCGCTGGCATTTCCTGCCACCGGCATGTCGGACCCGTATCTTGTGCGGTCGATGATCCTGCTCTTTATCTTCGGTAGTGTTGCTGCCTTCTGGAGCCGGTCGAGTTTGATGCGATTGCTGCGGATAGCGGGTATATGGGCGCTTATTGTTGTCGCGATTTCCGGCTTCTATCTCTATCGCTCGGATTTTGGTGACAGGTTTATGGCCGCCCTTGACCCTGCTGGCGTTGTATCAACAGGCGAAGAATTGATCGTGCAGCGGAGTAGGGATGGTCACTATTGGCTGCGGGCCCGCTTTAACGGCGTGCCTCTGCTCATGATGGTAGATACGGGCGCATCCAATATTGTCCTCAGCCCCGAAGATGCCCAGAAAATTGGTTTGAATTCGAACCATCTGGATTTCAGTGGTCGCGCTGATACCGCAAATGGTTCTGTTGCATTTGCGCGGGCAACCATTACCAGTGTTGGTATTGGGGATCAGACTTTCTTTGACGTGCCAGTCACCGTTAATGGTGCAGAAATGCAGGGGTCGCTGCTTGGCCTCACGCTTCTCGATCGTTTTGCGAGTGTGGAGTTTCGAGGCGATAGCCTAATACTCAGACCTTGAGGTTTGTCGCCTTTCGGCGTGCTTTTGACGCTGTAAGTATCTCCAACTGCCTGTCCTGGCTCGCCAGCCGCCATTCCCCAATCTCTTCAACGGTTCTGAAACAGCCGATGCAAAGTGTTTTGTGCTCGTCCAGTTCACAAATCTTTACGCAGGGACTGGTAATCTCCATTTGTGCTTTCCTCTGTTGGGTGCAAGCTGACGATTTGACGATGATGACACAGTTGTCACGAACACGTGTCAGTAGTTGAGTTTCACACTTAGGTCAAACATGGCTTTTATTAGGTGAAAAAATAAGGACTGCGTCATGGATATGTTTCATTCTGAAGTTGCACCAATTTGGCAGGGTACTATCGACTTGGCAGTGATAGGTATGGGTGAAAGCTTGCCCGGCGAACCGATTTCAACCGAAGAGTTGCTTGCCAATATGGATGAGCGCTTTGGATTAGACATTGCGCGGCGTGGGCGCATCTATGCCGAGAAGCTCAACATCAAGCAAAGGCATATCAGCCGTGATCTGATGGAGCGGCTGGAAAGCCCAAGGACAGGGGACCGCAACCCGGAGCTTGCTGGCAAAGCAATTCAAAAAGCCCTGTTGGATGCTGGCGTTGATGTGGGGGAAATTGGTTATCTCATTGGCCATACAGCGACCCCGGCGATGCCCATCCCATCCAACATTTCGCTGGTTGCCGATGCTATTGGTTATAATGGTCCTCATGCGGAATTCAGGCAGGCGTGCACCGGTTTTGCCAATGCGCTGGTGTTTGCGTCTGGTCTCCTTGGCTCAGGTTATGATCGGCCAATCGTTATTGTGGGCTCTGAGACGGGTTCGGCGTTTTTTGACCCGGACAGGCTTAAGCACGATAATGGCCAACTGGTTAACCTTGTTCAGATGGGTGATGCGGCTGCAGCCATAGTATTGGCCCCGGTTGGTAGCGACTATCATGAACGCGCAGGTCGGGTCGGCACGTTGAACCGGCTTTATTATGGCCAAATTGGGGAGGGCCGAGAGCCTGGTTTTTGCCTGCCGGATGGTGGTTCAGATAGTGCATCAGCCCCCAATGGTGTTCTTGAGTTTTCTCATGCTTTCTCTGACGTTAGGGCCAATGGCCCCGAACTGTTTCTTGCGGGCCTGCGAGCGGCTGCGACGCAAAACATTGACCCATTTGATATGGACTATATCCTGCCTCATCAGGCTAACGGCCTTATGGGAGTTCTTATGGAACAGCACTTGGGCATTGATGCCACTAAAGTTGTGGTGCAGGCAGACAGGGTTGGCAATACGGGTTCTGCTGCCATATGGCTTGCCTTAACGGAAACACGCCGCCAGATGAAATCGGGCGAAAAACTGCTGGCGTTGGGTGCGGAGGCGACCAAATACATGTTCGGGGGATTTGTTTACGAACATGGTTGAGGCCGCGACCAATAGTCAGTCAACGATTGTTACAGCGCGCGGCGTGACCAAGCGCTTCCATGACCAGCTTGCTGTGAAGCAACTTTCATTTGATCTACATGAAAATCAGATTTTGGGTTTTGTTGGCGCCAATGGCGGCGGTAAGACAACCAGCTTGCGTCTGCTTGCAGGTTTGCTCAGGCCAGGTGCCGGGGAGCTGACTGTTCTCGGTAACAGGTTACCTGACCATGCTGCCAAAGCACGGACGGAAATCGGGTATGTTTCTCAGAAACAGGCGCTTTATAGCGACCTCAGCGTGATGGAAAACCTACAATTTTACGCCCAAATATATGGTGATCGGCGCAGCGTTCCATCGCTGGTATCTCAGGCTGTGGAACAGTTTAGTTTAACGCCAGTTGCCAACAAACGCTTGGGCCAGCTTTCTGGCGGTTGGGGCAGGGTCGCACAATTTGCCGCCAGCACCATACATCAGCCAAAATTACTATTGCTAGATGAACCAACAACCGGCCTTGATGCGTCTATGAAAGCGTTTATCTGGCAGCATATTCAAGAGTTTGCGCAAAACGGGCGCTCGGTTATTGTTTCGACTCATGATCTTGATGAAGCGCCGCGCTGTGACCAGCTCCTGTATTTCGCGAACGGAGCCGTGACGCTGAGAGGAACACCGATGGACATCACAAAGTCATCCAGTGCTGTAACGGTTCATTTAACGGGGAAAAACCTGCCGCGATTGGCTGCAGAACTGGAGGATGAGGCTTGGTGCTATTTTGTCAGTCATGAAATGAATGGTTTGAGCGTGATACTGGCAGGCGCGCCTCAGGAAAAGCTCTCAGGGTTGGCCGCAGATCACTCCATTACAATAACGAAAGCGAAGCACACTTTGGCGCATGCCTGTTTGGCTCATTTAAAGCAAAAAGGCAACGAGGAGAAGGAGCTGTCAATTAATGGCTAGCCTTCCAAGAATCATGGCCGTTGCCAGTGTGGAAACAAGGCGACTACTGAGGGACCGGACCAGCTTTTCGCTCATAGTCTTGGTGCCTGTGCTGCAAATCATCCTGTTTGGTTTGACAGTGAACCTTGACCCTCGAAATGTGCCTGTTGCGATTGCTGGTGGCAGTCCCTCAAGTCAGGAACGGGTGGTTGAACTTATTCAGGCAACACAATATTTTAGCGAGCCTGTTGTAGAGATAGAACCCGGGCGCGCACTGTCGTTATTGGGACACGGACTGGTCAAATTGGCGATTGAGCTGCCTGATGATACGCAGTTCTTTGAAGAACAAACGGTGTATGAAGCCGAAGATACATCCAATATCAGAGTGTATATTGATGGTGCCGACGCAGGTGCCGTTGCACCAGCCGCGGCAGCCCTAGAGCGTGCGGTTTGGAAACAGGCAGCCGTACGGGCCACCGAGGGCGCAGGACAGCCCGAGCTGCTTGCTAAACTGGAAGCGTTGGAAACCGAGTGGCTCTATAACCCTGACCAGCAAACGAGCTGGACAATAATGCCTGGTCTTATCGGCGTTATTGTGATGATCAGCATGTTGATGCTTGGTGCGTTAACGCTGGCACGTGAGCGTGAACAAGGCACTTGGGAGATGCTGCTTGTGCTGCCTGTAGGCGCAGCGGACGTGTTGCTCGGAAAACTATTACCGTATGTAGCAATAGCGTTCATACAGGTACTTCTTTCTACGACTGCTGCGGTTTCGATATTAGGTGTGCCGCTTGCTGGTGGTCCTTCGGTTCTGGGGTTTGCTGCTTTACTGCTTGCGTTTGCTCATCTGACACTCGGCTTAACTCTGTCGGCATTGGTTGCAAATCAGATGCAGGCGTTGCAGGGTGCTGTCGCTTTCTATCTGCCATCGATGTTGTTATCCGGCTTTATGTTTCCGTTTAGCGGGATGCCGAAATGGGCGCAGGCAATTGGTGAGCTGCTGCCGATGACACACTTTGTTAGAATTGCCCGAGATGTCATGCTGCGAGGAACAACTGAACATTCAGCGACAGATATGATAGGGATTGCATTATTTGCTACAGGCTTTGCCGTTGTAGCGTTATTGGTTTTTAGGGCGCGGTTGGATTAGCGTTTAACAGAGATGTGTCCTATAGGTTTGTATAAAGTCCATTAAAAACAACAGGTGTTGTGCGTCACTAATTACCATCCAATTGGCCACAAGATTTTGTGTTTCTTCGATTGCCAGACCTATCATTGAATTCAACGAGCCTTACTAACCAAAAGAAATGTCATTAATTTTGGGCTTGCAGCTTTCAATACACAATTAGTGTCTGTTAGTTGCGGATAATGTAACGGGTGGCGTAAAAAAATGCTATCTGCTACCACGAACAGGGCAAGTTTAGACGATAACTTGTTCATCAATAGCGAACCTATCAACGACTGCATTTCAGTCCATATCGTATTGTAAGAATTTTGTATTTGATGAGCTTGCAAACCTGTTATTGTTACAAGGTGTAAGGAAGGCCAATGTCGTTCAGGTTAAATACTCAACAAAATACTGGTGTCCTGCCGTCTGAAGAAGACAAAGTTGCTGCAGAGCATTTGAGGGATGTTATGGAGTTTCATCCAAATGGTGACTCCGTTTTGCGTTTCTTAGATAAACACGAAAAAGTAACCAAAATTCGCTTGTCCAAAGCATTGGCAGGGGTTTTAGTCGAGCTATTGGACTACGTTGAGCAGGGAAAGCTCGTTGAACTTAAGCCACTAGGTGAGGAGCTGACCATGCAACAGGCAGCAGGAGTTTTAAACGTTTCCCGAAGTGATCTGGATCGATTGCTTAAAGATGGGAAAATTTCCCCTCGGGTTGTTGAAGGGCGAAGGCGAATATCTGTGCTCGAACTTTGTGATTTCAGAAAACGAAACGCTTCTGCTTGCATTAAGGCCCTTTCGGAGCTAGCTGAAGTTGATGGCAAAGCTATTTGATCATCCGTTGTAGAGATTTAATCGAGATACCTGGGCCGCGTAAAACATAGGCCAGTCTCGTTCCCAGAAGGCCGAGGCTATCTGTCAGTGGATGAAATAAGTTTGATCAGCCTTTTGAAGAAATGTGTTTCATATTCGAGGTCAATGTATCGCGAAGATTCTGAATTAGACGCAGCTTCTTCCGGTGAGCGCTTCTTGGCAAAGGCTTCTACGGAAGCTCTTTCTAACGTATCTATGTCTAGCTCCAATGGTGATTTCTTTTTCATCGCTTGCTCCTAAGATGATCATATCAAGGAAGGTCAAGTTGGCCAATAACTCAACTAAATTTACGGTATCGCTGGGTGCAGGAAAGCGAGCCATCAAGCCACTTAAATATAAGGTGATCGCTGCAAGTGATTTTCGGTGTCGCAATAGGCTTTAACTATTATTATTCGATGAGAGAAGAACAACCATTGACGGTTGAAAAGGGCCTGTCAGGGTTCGATATCTAGCAGCTTGCCATAGGTGTCGATATCAATCTCAATATGCCTTAGTTTCGAGGCTTTAAGATAAGGCGAGGGGTCAATGCTTTCTCGCAGGAAGACTATATCACCGGCAACGGGGCGATGTTTGGAGTTGGTGAAGCAATAAACGCCGTATAGCAAATCAACTTTCGAACGCTTGTTGGTGAACAAGATGAATGTGGCGATATAGCCCTCACGATTGCCCTCCTGATTGCTTGTAATCTTCAGAAAACTGTCGCCTTGGACCCTTTCAAAGGAGAAACTAAGTTTTTCAGCATGGCGAGGGGTTTTCCAGTATAGACTAGCCTCAAAATCGTCATTAAGGGTGATTTCAATTTTAGGCTCAAACTGTCTGATATTTTGAGGAAGTCCTCCGACCCGATAGCCGACAAACTTTCCGCAATATCGCTCAAGTTCTGCGACCTCGGCTCTTCGTCGGTCTTTTTGTGAGCGGATTTTTTCGCGGTTTTTCCAGCTTCGCCAAGCGGCGCCGCCAACACCAACGATGGAGACAAGAATTACGTAACCAAGGTTCTCGATCATGCCGTCGACCATCTTTGCGATGATCAAACTGAATAACTCCGAGCTTACCTCTAATATGGTCGGTTCATGTTCGACGTCTTCCACCTTGGTTCCCTTCAGTCCTGGGTGCGGTCATTCGGTTTAATCCTGCGGCTTTATTTCAACATTGATATGGCAATAAGCTTGGGAATTCTATTTTTTCATTCTTGGCGCGTTCGTTGATGGGGAAAATCACCATATAAATTTTTACGAACTTGTTAACAGCAAATTTACCAATTATGAGTAGAAAAATAAAAAAGCTAATGCGACAGACTAAGACATGAATACCATTGACAAATTTATCGGCGCCGCCATTTTTGCTCTGGCAATTCCACTTTTAATGCAACCTGAGGTGCACTGGTCGGTTTATCTACTCCTGACCTCCGCTTTTGCCGTCTATATACTGTTTTTGCTTCGTGTGTTCACCAAACGTTGTATTCAGTGTGGGCATTATTTCAAAGTGAATACATGGTGTTATTTTTTCGAGAAAAAAACAGCCGCAAGTGCCATGATTGTATCTGCGTCAAGCACAAAAACTACCAGCACACTAGTAAGCAGGATGCAGCAGTCTAAAGTCTGATTAGTCAGGAACAACATGCGGCCGCGAAAAGTCTACCCGATTAAAACCCTTAACCGGTTCTCCCTTTTTTAAAGCAAAATAGATAAACGTGAGAAGTTTCCTGGCGGCTGCTGTACGGGCTTTCCGATAGCCCTTGCGGCCTTTGATGCTATCATAAAATGCTTTTAGCGACGCATTTTCTCCCATCACGCGATTGACACTCATGACGATGGCGCTTCGGGCACTTTTCCGTCCCAGTCTGGTGATGGCACCAGCGCGATACTTACTGACTTTCTTGGGCACAATGTTTTCCCCGGCGGACTGGCGAACTCGTGGGACAATGCCGAAGTAGGCACAAAGCGCTTTTGAAGAACCAAAGTGCTCGATACCGTCAATATAGGCTAACAGTTCGGCGACAGTGATAGGTCCAAATCCAGGTATGCTGGCGAGAACCTCATAACCGTCAAATTGCCTGGATGCCGATAGTATTTCGCGGTTGAGGCTGTTCACACTGGTTTTGATTTTCTCGACCTGATCATTGAGGGCCAGCCAAGCGTGATAGTCTCCGAACTCAAAATTTTCCATTGGCACACTGTCACGCCACACACGGTATTTTATTTTACCGACGGGAATATTAACCCCTTCAGTAGCTGCAATCACATTCAGGAAGTTGGTAATGCTGATACGCATGCCAATCAGCATGTTTCGTGTCACCAGAAGTCGATTGAGTTGGTGGGCGATTTCCGAGCGAAAACGAGAAGATGGGAGAATGTCTTTTTCCAAGCCCAAGGCCAGTGTCGCCGCGTCATTTCGGTCGGTTTTCTTGATTGAGGCATAGATCAGTGAATTGGCCGATGCGTGAACATGGACAAGTTTTTTGACTTTTGTTGCTAGGCGTTTGCTGAAGTGCCGCGCAAAGCCGATCGATTCAATTGCTGCGACATCTTTGCAGGTCAGTGTCTCCAAGAACTCAGTTCTGCCCTCTGGCGTATTTGGAAAGACTTTAAAATCCTGATCGGATTCTGAATGGCGATAGCAAACCGTAAATTCACGTTTGTGGTAATCGATACCGATATAGGCCATGGCGCATCTCCTTTTTTCAATAGGGGTTGGTCGACCAGATAAAAGGACGATTTTTCACCATGGGTGGATCCGGCAACGCTTTCGAAAGCCAGAGGAACATTCGGGACTGATAAGCCCAGCTGAAGTCACGGCGCGTAGCGTTCCTCAAGAATAAGCGTGAGGCGACCAACCGGCAGGATTGTATCATCAAAAGTGGTAAATTGGTTTCAGAATTATGTTGCGCGTGGCAAGGCCAGTCTTGCGGGTGGAAGCTGCGAGGCCAAGCCAATACTGATGTCATATAAAAGGCTAAATTGTGTTTGGGTCGGTAATAAAATGTTCTTTTTTTGTTCTCGTTCATGCTATGGTAAGCACAACAACGCATATACTAGACTTTTCTGGGATGAGATGTGAATGAACGACGGTGACTGGATTTCATTGGCGAGTGTTATAGTCGCCATCTGTGCGATTGGTATCAGTCTGTATTATGCCCGCAGCCAAAGTCGCAGAGAGTTTATGATGGCGCAACCGTCCCTGACACCCGTCTTGACGACAAAGCTAGAGAATCAAATAGGTATCTTAAGCGCAGGCGTGGTGAATGACGGCCTTGGACCAGCAAAGCTTATGTCTTTTACACCCACTTTGAATGGGGAGCGCTTTGAACTTAGGCAATTGGTTGACCATTGTGCTGACGGAGTAGAGCATCGGAAGTTGAAACTATCCAAGCCGGCAATCAATTCTGCCCTGGCTCCAGGGAGAACCATGATATTTGTCGAAGTTGCTTGTTTTGCCAAGAGCCAGGACGAACTGGACGCATTTGCGCGCTTGTTCGATAGCGCAAAGATTGAGGTTTCCTATCGGTCTTTTTTGGAGAGCGACCTGCGTAACGTAACCATTGGCAACTGAATTCTACGGACCCCATAGCTGCACAAACTAGAGGTGCACACTGATTGTAGACTGGTTTTTGATAGCTGGAAGAGGGCGGATTATGCCAATATTAATAGGTAATATATTGGAGAAATGGAATGGTATCGTATTCGAAGAATAGTTCGAAATAACATATATGATTCCAAAATATATCTATTGAATGGACAAAGGTTAACTTATAGTAGTATTTTCGAGTCGTTTTTAGAATAAATTACTAATTATAAGAATAGGTAAACTTTATAACATTAAGAAAGTTATATAAACTATTAAGAAATAAAGAAAATATCAGTAAATATAATATTATCCCTTGCCTGGTGCTCAATTTTGCTATCCTAAGCGCGAGAGGAACTTGCCATGCGATCCAATCGGGAAAAGAGATGGCGGGAAGCTCACTTCCGCCAATCTATCATCCGGCCGCTGGCTTTCATGCCGTTGGTATCGGTCGGAGCGATCAGGGAAGCCGCTGCCCAGCTGGGTCGGCAGCCCAGAACTGTTCGCAACTGGATCAAGCTCTACCGTACCAATCCAATACTTGACACCTTAATGCCGGGGCATAAGGTCAGTCCGCCGCGCAAAAAGAAATTGCCGCCCGAAACCTGGCTGATCATCGAGCAACATGTCAAAAAAACCTATCTGGGCCGGAGGGAGAAAGTCACCATTAAGTCACTGTATGAGGACATTGAGGCAGATTGCCTCAAAGCCAACACGCAGGTGCCATCAGTAAGAACCATCGGACGTCACGTGCAAGACTTGCCTGAGAAAGCAAGGGCAAAAGCCAGGAAGATCGACAAAGACCCGCGGGCGTTTGAAGCCTACCCGAACCATCATGTGGTCCAACAACTCTTGGGGCAGGTACAAATCGATCACACCCAGGTGGATGAATTCATTGACCTCAGTGAGTATGGCTTGGGGGTCAGGCGTATCTGGCTCACGCTGGCAATTGATGTCGCATCACGCATGGTATTTGGCTATTATCTGGGGCTCAGGTCACCGAATGCCCACACCTGCGGTTTGGCACTGATGCAAGGTATTTTACCAAAGAAGGCATGGGTTGAGACGCTCGACATCAGTTATAGTGAGTTTGCAAACCAAGGTATCGACGATCCTTGGCCGATTGGAGGAATACCGTTTGAGCTTGCGAGTGACAATGCCAAGGAGTTCAAGAGCAATGCCTATGTGATGGGCTGCCGTTGTCTCGGCATTAATGTCAGATATCGGCCACTCGGTAAGCCGCATTTTGGGGGCCATATCGAGCGCCTGATTGGGCGTTTTATGGGGGAGGTGCATTTTCTGCCGGGAAATAGTTCCAGCAATGTGGTCAAAAAGGGCGATTACCCAGCCGAAAAAGAAGCCTTTCTGACCCTTGAGGACTTTGAGCAATGGTTTGTTGCCTCAATCCTTGAATATCATCTGAGACCCCATCGCAGCTTACGCGGCCAGACACCGCTGCAGAAGTTTCACCAGTTGTACCAACAGGACGCCGGTTGTGTTCGCTATGTCCCTGACCATTGCCATATACGCAGTGCTTTTCTTGCTGAGCACCCCCGGACAGTCAGCAAGCAGGGCATCCAGTTTGACAATTGTTTCTATTGGCATGGCCGGCTCGCCGAACTGATAGGCTCCAGGGTGGTCATCAAAGTGCACCGGGCGCGGACCGACACTGTCTGGGTCTGCCTCGACGGTAGAACGCCGGTTTTTCAGGCCAAGCTGATTGGGGCAAAAGGGTGTGTCCAGCATATGGATACGCCGCGCGACCATATTCCCACGCTCGCGTTGAAGCAGGAAGCCAAGCGACAGGAAGCGGTTGCCAAGCGTTTGTCGCAGCAGAAGAAGGCTCATATGCGCAACCTCTATCAACACCGCCACCGAGTGGCGAAACCAGTGCGAGCAACCACCAAACATACTGTCATCGAACCCATTCTGGCGACGCGCCCTAGCCTGAAACATCGTCATGACCAGCGATGACACATGGGTCCGGCTGCTGGCGCTGCCGGCGAGCGACAGGATACGCTATCTGCATAGCACTGTATTTTGGGAACTGCCTCATCAGATGAGGTTGCTGGAGCTGCTGGAGAGCCGGTTCGACATGCCGGATCTGGACCGGCCGCGCAGCCTCGTACTGACTGCCGAGTCCGGCATGGGGAAAACCGCCACACTCCAGGAGCTCAAGGCGCGTCACCCCGACTATAGGAACGATCAGACCGGTACGCTCATTCAGCCTGTGCTCTATGCCGAAGTGCCTCTGAAGCCTTCGCCGGAACAATTGTTGGCCGAGGTCCTGAAAACAGCGGGCCTGCCAGTTCGCTCCAAATCTCATCCGTCGCTCTATGACTATTTTACCCACCAGATTCGAACCCTTGCACCCGGTTTGATTATTCTCGATGAGCTTCAGCGGGTGGCTGATTTACCGAGCCGCGACACCAACAATGCACTCGAAGCACTCAAATGGATGGCGCGCGCCAGCGGCCGTCCCCTGGTCGCTGTTGCGGTGCCACAGGTCCTGCCTTTCTTTAAGCGTGACACCCAGCTTGCCCGGCGGTTCCAGCATGTGCAGTTGGAGGCCTGGTCATTCGACGGTGGCTTCGACCTGTTTGTCGAAGCGGTACTCCGTAACATGCCAATGCGGGAAGGTTTTGACGTTAGGCTCCATACTGACAGGGAGATTTTGCATGGCCTCTTCGAAAAATGTGAAGCCAACACAGGCGCGCTCATCGCGCTCATTCAGGATGCGGCCGAGCGTGTCCTTCGAGGCGGTCGCGAATTTATCACGCCAACGTCGTTCGAGCTCTGACGTCGGCACCCTGACTTTCGCCCCCAGGCCGCACAGCGATGAAGCCCTGGGCTCCTGGTTGCGACGGTTGGCGGAAGCCAATAGTCAGACTCTGGCCACCTTTCTCGACGCCTATAGTGATGACGATAGCGAAGGCCTTTCCCGGGATATCAACCGGGACAGCTACAAGGAAAGCATGGTCGCACGGATCGCTGCGGATTGCGGTTTATCATCTGGGGACCTGCCGACCTGGGATTATGGCAAACGCTTTTTACACGGCGTGCAGCGCTATGGTGCTTTTTGTGCCGAATGCTGGGCACAGGATATCGCGGACGGCCCAGCGGATCAGGTCTATCGGCGTCATGCCTGGGACGCGCCATTTGCCTACGCCTGTGACCGCCATCGGATGCCGCTGTGGGATGGCAGTTCTATGTCCGGGTCCCAGGCGGTCAGACCGACGCTGCATAAGGTCCGGGACGCCATAAGGTGGGCAGAAAAAAGCCCCAACTATAAAAAACGGGTGGCGGGTTTTTTGGCCCTACAGGCGCAAATGAACGCGCTCGCGAAGCAACGACCCGAGTTGAGCCGAGGGCAGGGTATGTTTCGCGATGTGGTGACTAGCCTGTTTCGTCACTATGCCCGCTACAACGAAACCTATTGTGCGGCTGGGGAAGCCTGGATGCATTGGGAAAGCGAGCCAGAGTGGCGTAACCATTGGCACTTGTTCTTTTGCCCGATCGGGGCCGCCGAGTCATTCTACGGCAATAGCCAGCGTCGGTCGGACGGCCGCGTCTTTCTCCTGCCGCGTGCCTGTGACCGGCGATTTCGAGTCTATGTCGTGTTGCGGTTGCTGGGGGATTGGGGCCAGGAGCCGCATCCCATGCGGCCCTGGTTTAGGAATGAAGCCTGGGCATGGCTGCGGAGGCGAGCGCTGGGTTGGCCAGAACAGGAGCTTGCAGCCATCCGGCCGCTCACCGAGATTGTGCGCCGTTTGTGACAGATGATGGTTGGTGCATTATGGTTGATCGCTCGCTGCAAACAATTGCCGGGTTACATTGTCGCGCTTCTTTTCGGCGTCGCGCACATAGGTCATCGCTTGCCGTGCCGACCTGAGCCGGGTCTGGCTCATGATCGCCTTGAGATCAAGCCCGGCATCGGCCGCCGAGGTAGCCAGACCTGAACGTAGGCTGTGACCGCTATAACGGCTAGCATCAAACCCCAGCGTGTCGACCGCTTGCTTGATCACCAGATTGACCGTCTGTTCGCTGATCCCGGCATTCCGGAAGCTGTGGTTGCGGTTGGCACGCAGAAACAGACGGGGCTCTTTGATGTCTTCGATGGATCTTCGGAACTTTACCCATTTTTCAACCGTGACGACCGGGCACAGACGCGTGTCGGGATGCCGGGCGACAAAGACGGTTTCCCCTTCGCCGTGTCGATCCGCCTTGGAGCGGGGCAGGGTCAGCGTGAGGCCATGCTTGTCGATCTGCAGGGCTGTGAGCTCAAGTGCCGCGATTTCCGAGCGGCGGAGCGCGGCGGCGAAGCCTAAGAGCACCAGGGTTTTGTTGCGCAGGTCAAGCGGTGTATCACCGAACACATCCACAAGCGCCGGCAGAGCGCTATAGTGGAGCGCCCGGGCCTGCCTCTTGGGTGCCAGGCCTTTTTCGCGCGCAGCCCCACGCATGATTAGCCGGATTGCTTCATGGCCGGTGTCCAAAGGATGGCCTGCGAGCCGGTGCGCGACCGAGATCGCCGCCAGGCGGGCTTTGAGCGTCGATGGGCGCACCTTTTTCGACAGTACCGACAGGTAAAGCGCAACCGTGCCCGGGTCCGCGGGCAGGGCGGTCGCCCCGACGCCGTCGCACCAGGCCTGATACTGGGCCCAGGCGGTGCGGTAGGCGCGGCGGGTGTTTTCCGAGCGCGCCATCTTGGTTAGGTCGCGGGCCCGCCTGTAGATGGCATCCAGGTCGGCCTTGAGCGCAGCCTCAATGGGCAGCCATCCCATCAGAGCGGTCACATCCTGGTCGGACGGATCAAAAAGCGAGGCACCCGCAGGAGAAGAAGTGCCGGCCCCGTTTTCAGGAGGTGCAGGGGGGAAATCCCCCGGTGTCTGCGCTTTGTCGGGGCCGGCCATGGCAGCACTATAGCACATTTAGCAGCGATAAGCATAAGTTATCGATAGTAATGTTTGAGAGAAAAAACAGGTTAAAGCTGGTGAAAACTGCAGCCGTATCTGAGATCGTGGCATAGAGTCGATGAGGACTTCAGGAAAGTTGCATAATATATTGATACTAAAATGATTTTAGTCTTTTGGTTGCAAGCGGTAGGTTAACCAAAGGCGGGCTGGCACCAGAATGAGGAATACGGTGCCGATGAGATTGAAGGTTAGTAGCGTGTCTGCGGCCCGTGACGGATAACTCTCATCCATCAGTTCCTGGCCCATCGAAAAGGACCCCAATGACAGAACACCAAAGATAACCGCCAGCAGCATCAGAGAAATGGCGAACCAGAAGCGGTAGCGGTTTTTATTGGTGGGTTTGTCGGTCATTGCGGCCTCTTAGTACTTTGTAGACATCTATCGTGCTAGCAAGCCGTTCAGACGCTGTCTGGAGTTGGCAACGTAGCTTTATGTCGCCGAGGCTCATGCCTCAAGGTTTTGGGCCTTTCGATTGGCCAACAAATGAGAAATATAGGATTGCGTTATGGCCCCAATGATAGCAGCCAACCAGGTGAACCAGCCAGTGCGTAAGTACCAAAAGATTGAGGGGTCAACCGTAAACCAAACAGATTCATGGGCTCGAATGGTCGGGAAGTCACTATCTTCGGTATAGTCTTCTAAGACCGCATGCATCTCTACTAATCCCGGAGATTTTGCCATGCCAGAGATTCCCCAAAAGGCTTGTTGTGTTTCAGTGGACACCTGCCTAGGGTGAATTAAACTTAAATCAGCCTTGGGCGAACTCAGGCGTAGTCCGAGCTTGAACACGTTATCAGGTTGAGGGCCAATGATTTCCAATCTCACGTTGCTTCGAATTTCGTCTCCAAACGCAGCCTGCTTCACAGGCTCTGCAGGTTGATACAATACAAATATTGTTTTGTTTTCATCCCGTGATATCTGTTGCAGAGCTGTTTTTGCTTCATCAGCAAACTGGCCTAGCCGATTCCGCGACAGATATCCGAGATAGGCGGACTCCGTGTTTTCTTCTTTAGCATGATCCCATGCGCTTTGATCGTTTTTTGCTGCCCATTCCAAACCAGTTTGGAATTCTTTGAACTCATGTTCGAAGGAGTATTGGATATACCCTATCCATACAAGCCAAGTAAAAATACCAATAAATATACCCCAAAAAATACTCATTGGCGTGAAGACATCTTTAAAGTGAAATCTAGATGACATAACTGTCCTTCCATTGTCAGGTGATTGTTGTTGAATGCTAGAGTTTGAAAGCCAAAACCTTTGGAAAAATGGTTGTGGCATATGAGGTCGATTGTAGAGCTGTGCCGCTCGTAAGCAGGGCTTTACTTCAGGTAAAACTATAGGCTTTTGAGTGTCTTAGAATTGAGGCAACGCCTAACGATGAAGCGCCAATTTTGAAAAGCACACGGGGCATTGCAAAAAATCATGGCCGACGAGTTGCCGTCTATCGACCTTTAGAGAAGCGTTGCAAATTGAACATTGGCCTGTGGCGATGTTCGGGTCGTCAAATATGATACCGCTACCGTCACTGTGGAAAGCGACGGAGTTCCCAGTGACACTAACATGCCCTTGCGTTGAAATGCCTTCCATCCTTACTTGGCCATCAGTATCTGAGAACGATGTTCTGTTAATGTAGTTTTTGCTTCCATCAGTAGCGTGTAGGTGAGTTCTGGGGCTGCTAATTTTCGTATCTTCGATTGTGTTCACACTGTTCTGCCGAGCAGCAATCAATACTTTAGCGGCTTCAACACTAGAGCCCACAAGTTGCTGGTAGCTATTTCGCTCTGTTTCAAGAACAAAAACTGAATCGATCTTTGCCAGTCTATTAGAGAAGCGTTCACATTGTTTTAGAAGACTTGAATGTTCTTTTACTGTTTCGGCAATGGCAGAAATCGCGTCTTCGATATTGTCTAATTTATCAATCTGGTCGTTGGCGGCTTTGATAGCCTTCCAAAGTTTGGTGAGTTCTGCTTCAAACTCCTTGTCGCCGATCTTCCTATCAAGAATGATGCCTGCTTGCTGAATTCCGGGAATGGGGATCAAACTCAAGCAAAAACCAAGTGCACGGTATTTGTTCTTGATTCCGTGTTTTTCCCAAAGCTTTCGAATTTCATCCGCAGCACTACTAATCCTGTTTGAATTTGCCATCTTTTCAACACTCCCAGCACTCAGTCGCTTCAATACATATAGCACAAAGTATCTTGAGCGATTGGATTGCAACAATTATACATTGAGTAGTAGGTTATTTACATAACGGAATTTAGCCCGGAGCAATACAGTTGGTGGCAATATTCAGAGTGTTTAGAGGGCAGGGGTCTACAACGAACTGTCTGTCTCACTTGGGTTGCTTGGAAGCTTTGACCACGTCTCCAAGAGATGGCATGGCTGCCGCATCGTCTGAAATAAGCCCGTCGCTTGAAGGCGTAAATATCGCCTGAAGAACCAGTGATCTCTGATCTTCAGAAACCATATTTTCATCATAGAGCGCCAAGTAAGTCATTATCATGATGTGTTTTTCTTTTGCGTTACCATACTGGTGATGTTCTGAAATTGTATATTTGACAAACCATCTAACTATGTAAATCGCTGCAGAAACAAAAATAATTTTAGTAAGGTAAAATTGTATAAGAACAGTGGAACTAATTTCTCCCGTCGGTGGCGACAACCACCCTAATCCAGTCGCCGCAAAAGCAATTAGAAAGATAATTCCTGTGGATATTAATCCATACTTTAAGCCTGCTTTTCTATTGACATCGTGCGTTTCAGATTTTTCATTCCAATAGTCAGCTGGCGCTTTCAAACTCATGAACTGTTCATATGTATTCCGAGTTTCTTCCAGTTCAGTTGTTACATTTGCCGCTTCTTCTTGAATCTTACTTACGGACGTATCTAATGTTTCCCTCTGAATATTTGTTATCTTTTCTAGGTATTTAGAAACAGCCTTTCTGCGACGTTGAAGCAGAATTGTTTGATGAGCGATATCAGCAGCTGTTTGCTTTTGATTGAAAACCAATGCATCTATTTGTTCCAGGCTTTCTTCTGCTTTCGAAGATGCTTTTTTTGCCAGTCTAGTAATTTCGGCTTTTGCTTTTGCTGATAAATGCTGAGCACTTGTGTATTTCATGGTTACATACATGAATTCGCCTAAGCGGAAATTTTTTCCAACGTTCCCTAAGTTTCGATTCAATGCCATTGAAACTGCTCCCGCCATTGCTGACTGGCCCTGCAAATCAAAAACTCGCTTTACAATTGCGCCATCTGGACTGGTCGAGAGAATAGGGGTGTGCGAAGAGTGATAGGCGGTTCTTACTGACGCTTTAGCTTGTTCGATTAATGTTTGTTTCTGATCGACTGTATCTGTGCCAAGAGCATCAGATAATAGCGTAGTTGCCTGAGACAAATGGGACTGTGTTGTATAGATATTATTGTAGGGCGGCCAATTTTCCCTGTGTGGTAACATTGCATTCCAATAGTCCAGTTCCTGTTGAACCCAATCTTGGAACTTTTCGATCGAAGCAAACTTAAACAATTGTTCAAGTGTCTCTAATTCAATCTTGTCTGGTGAGCTCGCCATTTATCCCTCACAATTATGGCTGGAGGCTTGAAATAGTAGGTGGTCAGATGAACCTTGTATCATCAAAGCAATCTATTTTCAGTAGAGTCAAATACAATCAATCGAACTTGGGCCGTTCCGTGGTTGTGGTTGCTGCTAGATGCCAGAGGGAAGCGCGCTAGAGAAATACTGCGGTGACATAGGGTGACATAGGTTGTCAAAGTAATCGGATGGAGCAGAGCAGATTAAGTTGGTCGATAAAAAAACGCGCAGTTATATTTTGCGTATTCAGCGTTTCTCTTGGGGGGCACTTTATGATTATTACTTAAATGAGCAACAAAAGAGTCTAATGTCGTTGTGTGCAATAATTAGTGTCGGCTGACAACAGGTAATGTCATAAACTTAATAACTAATATAGTTTATTATTTCCCATAATATAAATTATTGGTTTTTATTTATATATTTTCCATCCCTGTTATTGTTTGAATTATGAAGTTCTATCGCTAACCCCTTTCAGCGCACTTGTCCTGCTGCTCTCCGCTTCCTGCGTGATTGCTTTCATCTTTGTACGGATCACATGGTGGATGCCTTCACCAGCACACAATTTCAATCCAAAACCTCGACAGCCATCACTGTTGACTTTGTCTTTTCGTCCAGCTTGACGGTACACGTCACTGTCAACGCTACAGCCTTAACTCAATATTAAGTATGAGCCGACATGATCACCTCTGAGGAACGTGAAGACTGATGATAAGTGGTGGAGATACCATGGAAAAAACACTGAATCAGGTTGGGATCGGCGCACGGATCGCCCTGCTCGCGATCTTGCCGCTCGCCATAGCCATGATATTCGCTTTTTCCGCAGCTAATGACGCTAGGATGAAGTCAGATAATGCACTGGTCATAGAAAACATCGCGGAGTTCGCTCCAGCGGTGAGCGAACTGGTGCATGAGTTGCAAAAAGAACGTGGTCGAACGGCTGGTTATATTGGATCGGGCCTGAGGCCAGATTTGAAGTATGCGGTTGACCGACAAAGGGATGACACAGAGAACAAACGGCGTCTGTTCCATGTAGCCAACACTAATTTCGATTTTAACCAACTTCCTGACCAGTTTAACGGGGTTGTTGCGTCAGCGCGGCAAAGCCTTGCAGAGCTTGATCGTAACCGCGAAGCCATTGACGCTGGTTCCCGCACTGTCCCACAAATGGCCACCTACTACACCGGTACCATCAACAACCTTCTTTCTATTATTAAATATATGGCAGTCAGTGCTAGCGAACCCCTGACTATGCGGGCCCTTACAGGTCATGTTGCATTGCTCGAAGCGAAGGAACGTGCGGGCCTTGAGCGTGCCATGGGCAATGTTGGCTTCAATGCAGGGGCCTTCCCTACCCGTATCTATAACCGTTTCGTAAATTTGATTGGGCAGCAGGAAGCGTTTCTGAATGTATTCCAGAATTATGCTTCTGAAGAGATTGTAAACCGTTATGAAGCAACCGTTACTGGCGCGGCGGTTGGCGATGTTCAGGACATGCGGAACTTTGCGTTTGAAACCAAGGGTGCGCTTGATGACGGCAGGAATGTTCCGACAAATTGGTTTGAACGCATCACGGCTAAAATTGACTTGATGAAAGACATTGAGGACATGAGCAACGCCAATATTCTTCGTTTAGTGCTTGATCAGTACGAGGAGGCAAATTCAACTTTCTGGCTCATGAGTGTTATTTTCTCGGTCGGCGCAGTGTTTGTAGTTGGCCTTACCTACATTGTGTTCCGAAGTGTTTCTGGCCCGTTGAGCCGGATCAGGGAGAGCATGCATGAGTTAGCTGACGGAGAACTGGAAGTTCATGTGCCGTGCATGGGCTATGGCAGTGAAATTGGCGACATGGCTAGGTCAGTGGATAAATTTAAGGCGGCTTCGCTTGAGCGTCTGTTGTTGGAGATTGAAACAAAACGGGCCGAAATCAGTCACATCTGGATGACTGAAGATGAGCGTGAAAATGCTGCGCGTGAAGCAGCGGAACAGGAAGCTCGCCATAAAGCAGCAGAAGAAGCCGAACAGCGCAGACTCCAGCTTGCCATGCAGGAACTAGCTCGTAAGTTTGAAGAGCAAGTCGGGTCTGTCATTATCGAATTGACCGAAGCGGCCCAAAACCTGGAGAGCACGTCCGGGACAATGATTGGTCAGGCTGAGGATAACGAAGCCTGTGGTGCCGATGCTGCCAGTGCTTCGCGCCAAACATCCGCTAACGTTCAAACGGTGGCCAGTGCCGCAGAAGAACTGTCTTCCTCAGGTAGCGAGATTAGCCGTCAGGTGACTGAATCGAAGGAGATTTCGAAAGAGGCGCTCGATCGGTCCCGGTCAACGTCGGTAACTGTAGAAGAACTGGCTGAGTCTTCCCGAAAGATTGAAGGCGTGCTTGGCCTGATCACGGATATCGCCGAGCAGACCAATTTGTTGGCACTGAACGCGACTATAGAGGCGGCCCGCGCGGGCGATGCCGGCAAAGGCTTTGCTGTGGTTGCGCAGGAAGTGAAGGCTCTTGCTGATCAGACCTCTAAGGCAACAGACGAGATTGCAGCGCAAATACGGTCGATGCAGACTGTATCTGATGATGTATCGACGGCTGTTAGCCTTATTCGGGAGATCATTAAGAAGACCAACGATATCTCAACCGATATTGCCGAATCTGTCGACCAGCAAAGCGCGGCTACGGCTGAAATCAGCCGCAGTATGCAGGAAGCCAGCATGGGCGCAGATCAAGTGCTTGAGAGCGTTGGCAGGGTGCAGGAAGTTGCACTGCAAACCAAGGAGTCATCCAGCCATGTTCGCGGGTCTTCTGAGTTGCTGATGACACACTGCGCTGGATTGCAGGATGCGGTTAAACACTTTATGGCCGAGCTGACATCCAGTGGGCAAACCTCGATAAAAACCTAATCATTCAGAAAAAGGGGCCGGTTGGCCCCTTTTTTATTCTGTTTTATCCGGTGATGTGAAACCTCATAAGATCATGCCATGCCCTACTCTTCCTTAACCGGTTAACCGTGAATAACCGGGACTGATCCCGCCATTGCTACGCTTTAACCGAAATTATTGGCATTTGTGCGCTTTCATTACCGTTTGTAATCGCTGATGATAGGTTGAGCGCATTGGAACTAGGTTTTGGACACTGTGAAGCTACAGGCCAATGTTAATGACGCGGGGGGATGACGTGGAAGTTTGGCACAAAATCAAAACTAAGTTGACGCCGCGGGTGATAGTTTTGATCACCGTTTGGGTTCTCATCGTTGTGGGAATGGGAGTTTATTACAAGGTGCGCTTCTTCCTAAGCGGCGAGTATCCATGGACGGTCATGTTCGCTCTAACCTCCACGGATTCACTTTTTGGCTATATCGTTGCTACTTTACTGGTGTTTGGTTGTGAGCTTGTTGGCCGCGGGGTGGATGGCCTCACACGGTCACGAATGACAACAATTCAGGCGGCTACGCTTAGGTATTTTGCCTGCGCACTCTTTGGTGTCGTTGCCGTTTTTGCGGCAACTTACGCTTGGTTTACGCTTTTGTTTGGGTATGAAACGTCCACCAATTTTCTGATAGATATGTTCTTTATTTCGATAACAATGCCATTATTTGTCAATGGGTTGATGGAGACATTTCATTATCAAGGTGAGATTCAAAGAGAAAAGCTTGCGAAAGAAGTAGCGGCTCGAGAAGCTTTGTTGGCGGAATTTGAAGCTCTCAGAAATCAGGTGAGTCCCCATTTCCTGTTCAACAGCTTTGCCACTCTCTCCCAGATTATTGAGGCCGACCCCAAAAAGGCGGCGGAATTTCTTGATGACCTATCTGACGTGTTTCGGTATGTGCTGCAAAATCGGGACAGCGACAGCGTGCCCCTGTTTGACGAATTAAACGCTGTGAAAGCCCTGCTGCAGGTTCATCAAGTGCGTGTGCCTGGTGGACTGGTTGTGGATATTGATATTGATGACAAAAAACGGGCTGGTTTAATACCACCAATGGCCCTCTACACTCTGGTCGAAAATGCGCTGAAGCATAACATTGTGTCAGCCGATAAACCGCTGAATATAAAAATCGGGGTAGACGCAGACGGTATGCTGGTGGTGGAAAATACGCTTCAACCGCGTAGAACCCGCCATTCACTGGGAACGGGCCTAAAGAATTTGGACCGGCGCTTTCAGCTTTTGCTCAAAAAAGGGTTGGATATTGAGCGTTCCAGGGAAAAGTTCGTGGTTCGCGCCCCACTCATAATGGCAGTGTCATGAATATTCTCATTGTCGAAGATGAGCCGGTTGCGGCGGAGAGGCTGAAGAGTTTAGTCAAGGAATGCCGGAGCGGTGCTGACGTTTCCGCTATTGAAGCCTCTGCGGAAAAAGCAGCTGTTCGCATCATGGAAACGGACTTTGACCTCATATTCATGGATATTCAGCTATCCGATGGTTTGTGCTTTGATATTTTTGAGGCTGTAGATGTCCCCTGCCCTGTGATTTTTTGCACAGCCTTTGACGACTATGCCATTCAGGCATTCAAGGCGAATGGTATTGAATATTTGCTGAAGCCGGTGCGGCGAGATGATATTGACCGAGCTTTTGCTCGCTACGACGCGTTGAAAGCACAGCTTTCAAATGCAAACGCTGTCGAGGTGGTTAAGACGTTTGATAGCTCTTCGAGCCCAAAGCAACGCTTTCTAATTCGTGCAGGCAACAGGCTTTTCAGTATCAATGTGGATGAAACAGCCTGGTTTGAAACCCGCGGGCGTGACATTGCCCTTCGAACATTTGACGGACGCGACTTCTATATTGATGACACACTGAATGAACTTGAGCGTAAGCTGGACCCCGCAAAGTTCTTTCGTGTGAACCGGCAGCGGCTTGTTGCTTTTGATGCTATTGAAGATATCAGAATTGAAGACAGCAGATATCAGATAAAGGTGGCTGCAGATCCTTCCCCCATATTGATCAGCAGAGATAGAGTGGCAGGATTTCGCCGCTGGTTGGACCGCTGATGGATTTTTTTAGAAACTATTGTACAAAACCGCAGGATCAGTTGCTATAAGATACAACCAGTAGGAAGTCTGTTACAGTATGGGGTAGTAGCTGACAGTGTCTGAGTTTCGGTACAAAGCGTTTATCAGTTACAGCCATGAAAATGACCGCGAAGCGGCGTGGCTTTTAAAGCGGCTGGAATCATACAAAATACCCAAGCATATCGTTCCCCGTGATGTGGTCCTTTGTTCTGGTCCTCGGTCCCTTGGGAAAATGTTTCGTGATCGCGAGGAACTGCCAGCTTCTTGCGATATGGAAGCCGAAATCCATTCGGCCCTTGAACAATCTGAATATATGATCATTGTTTGTTCTCCCGCTTCCGCACGGTCAGCCCGGGTAAACGAAGAAATTCGGCAATTTGTCTCGCTACGGGGCAGTGAGAAAATCCTGTGTTATATCATCGACGGCGAACCCACATTCGAAGGACTGGGTATAAACGCAGATATTGGATGCATTCCAGCCGAACTTCGCAAGCAGCGCCTTGTTACGGGGGTTACGCCGCTTGCGGCAGATTCTCGCGCGGCTAAAGATGGCAAGAATGGCGCTGTACAGAAACTAATTGCCGGCCTTTTGAATGTGAACCTGGACGAATTAATGCGCCGTGACCTAAGGCGAAAAAACGTCAGACTTATGGCGGCAGCAGCAGCGTCTATCTCGATAGCTTTGATAGCAACCGGGCTGCTTTTAAGAGCGACGATTGCCGAAAACGAGGCAAGTTTGGCAAAGGCGGAAGCGGAGCTACAGCAAGCAAGGGCCGAAGAACTGGTCAGCTTTATGCTCGAAGACTTGGCATCGAGCAAATTACGGCAATTAGGTCGTATCGATGTGATGGATGCTGTGGTCCAAAAAATCGTGGACCATTACGCAGACCAGAACAATCAAACACTTTCTCCAGAGGGACTTAGCCGGAAAACAAGAGCCTATCTACAGTTAGGCCGACTATATCTAGGGAAGGACGAGAAAGACCGGGCAAACGAACTTTTCAGTACGCGTATCGTGCAACCAAAGAGTTCTATGAACGTATCCCTGACTCAAGAGATGCAATCTATAGTCATACTGTTAGCCTCTATTGGGTCGGGGTGAACCACATGTTCAACGGGCGTTATGATGAGGCGGAACAAGCTTGGCGTAAACGGGTGAAAATAGCAGAAAGGTTGTGGGATTGGACGGATCATGCTGACGGCGTTTGGCGCGTGATGGCTGATATGAATGTCCATTTAGGCTGGGTTTTGATGGAGTTGGGCCGTGTCGACGAGGCTTATCGGCAGTTTGAGCTAGGTCTTGCGAAGCGCCGACAGAACGCAGATAGAAACCCGGAAAACATTGATTGGCTGAATTCTCTCGGTGGCGGTTACTATCACCTTCAGTGGGCACAGCAATATCTTGGTATGCAGCAGGAAGCATACGAAAATATACTTATATCCAATAGTTTTTATAAACGTTTGGCTGATGCGGATGCTACTGATCAAGTTGCGGTCGGAAACTATGCACGTAGCCTCCGTTGGGTGGCTGAAGCGGAAATCAGTCAGGGTTTGCATGCAAGTGCTATTGCAAACCTCGAGAAGTCGCTGACGTTGTTCCGTGGCTTGTTAGATTTTGAACCCAGAAATACCATGTTCCAGTATCAGGCATGTGTCAGCATGGTAACGCTGGCAGAGTTGCAATGGGATATTTCTGACGGAAACGGGTTGGCGACTACCCTGTCGACGCATTGTCCCAACGATGCATCTACTTTGTCGCTTAATCATTTTAAAGTGTTCAATCGCTTTTACGGTTATCGCCTGACGCAACTGAAGCTGGATGTGGCCATTAGGGATGGAGACCTAGGTATGGCCCGGCGCTTGTATCAAGAGTTATCTGATGCCTGGAGCGAGGAAACACCAGAATTGCGGGAATCCTTGCGTGGGCAGAAGGTTGGCCTTGTGTTCGCAGTGCAGGCAACCAAGTTGCACGCTTTGGATCCGTCTGTTCCACCACTCACATCGCAACTAGCAGAGGCTATACGGAAATTTGAGAGTTCAGCAGTAAACAGCCTGCCATCTTCGAGTGACCTGCTCAAGCGAGCCCGTTTCGTCCTTGATGAGACCAAAGAAACTCTCAACAACAAAGCTAGATAGGCCAGTATTCCCAATGGGTTATGTGGATACGGAACAGCTTGATTGTGTGGTTATTGGTGCGGGTGTCGTTGGCCTTGCGATAGCTCGTGCACTTGGGATGGCTGGCAGGTCTGTAACCATACTTGAGGCCGAAAGTTCTTTTGGTACAGTAACGTCCGCTCGCAACAGCGAAGTTATTCACGCTGGCATATATTACCCAACGGACGGACAAAAAGCAGCGCTGTGTGTGCCCGGCAAGTGGATGTTGTATGACTATTGTCGCAGTCGCAACATAGACCACCAACAATGTGGCAAGTACATCGTTGCGGCACACCAGTCGCAGCAAGAACAGCTGCTGACGATACGGCAAAACGGCATCGCCAACGGTGTGGATGACCTTGTTTTGCTCAACGCACAAGATATGAAGAACCGTCAGCCAGATTTGAGAGCGCATATGGCCATCTGGTCCCCATCCACTGGTATTGTTGATAGCCACCAGCTTATGTTATCACTGCTCGCTGACATTGAGGCCACCAGTGGTACCCTTGTACTGAATACAAAGGTGATATCGGCAAAGGTACATAGCGACGGCCACCTGTTGGAGGTCAATAGTGGCAGGGACTCATTGTCTATTTCCGCCCGCACCGTTATCAATTCAGCAGGTTTGGGTGCCATTCCGCTCGCGAAAACAATGGTTGGACTTGGTCAGCAATTTGTGCCGGAAATCGAATATGCAAAGGGTAGCTATTTCTCCTATAGTGGCCCTACTCCATTCAAAAGCCTTGTCTACCCCATACCAACGCCGGGCGGCCTTGGCATCCACCTGACGCTGGATCAGGCGGGCATGGCCCGTTTCGGCCCTGATGTGGAGTGGGTAGATGCCGTCAATTATGATGTGAACCCTGATGCGAAAGCCAGGTTTTTGAAAGAAATTGCTGACTACTGGCCAGATGTAGAGATGGAACGGTTAGTGCCTGCCTATTCCGGCATCCGGGCAAAAGTCATGGCTAAGGGCAAAAGCTATCATGATTTTATTTTTTCCGGGCCGGATGAACACGGCATTGAAGGGCTCGTGAACCTGTTTGGCATGGAGTCGCCAGGTCTTACTTCATGCTTGGCCATTGCCGATAAGGTCGCAGCAATGGTCGAGCTTTGAAAGAACCCTACTCGCTGCCCCCAACGACAATATTCTGCCCCTGCATCACAAACCGCACATCGCGTAGTGCCGCAATGTTTTCCAGTGGATTGCCGGCAACAGCTATCAGCTCCGCAAGATACCCTTCTTTAACCTGACCGATCTTGTCGCCTATATGAAGAAGCTCTGCATTGATTGATGTGGCGCTTCGAAGAACATCGAGTTCAGGCATTCCGTATTCCACCATCAGCTCCAGTTCCCACGCGTTGTCGCCATGATCAAATACACCAACGTCAGAACCTGCACACATGATAACGCCTGCTTCCAGTGCCTGCTCAAAAGCATGCCTTTGCTCTGCTATTCTTGTGGGCTCAGGACTTTCGCCTTTCTTCCAGCCCTGATATTCGGAGATCGCTTCCCCTGCCGCTAGCGTCGGGCAAAGAGCAACATTATGTTCTTTCATCAGTTCGAAGTTTTCTTTTGTACCCTGACTGCCGTGTTCAATGGTTTCGACACCAGCAAGCACAGCACGCCGGATGGCTTCAGGTGTTGAGGCGTGAGCAACAGCGTATCGGCCAGAAGACTGGGCTGTTTCAACGATAGTTTTCATCTCAGCAATTGAAAAGGTTGGCCGGGCTTCTCCATTCGGCCCCCAGCGGTAATCAGCGTAAATCTTGATGAAATCTGCACCGTGGCCTATCTGGTCACGCGTTACTCGAACAAGGTCCGCACCGTCGGCGGGCTCGGCCCCAAGTGGCACGCTAACATGTTCGGCAAAGCCTCTTGGTCCATAGGAACCGGTGGCAACGATGGCTTTGCCAGCTACAATTAGGCGCGGGCCGGGAATTACACCTTTTTCAAGCGCTTGCCGAACGCCAACATCCACATATCCTGCACCTTCACTGCCCAGGTCTCTTAGAGTGGTATAGCCAGCTTCTAACGTGGACTTCAGGTGGTTACCGGCACGGAGCGCTCTTTCGGCCCACGACTCTTTCAATACCTGATCATTCCAGTTTGTTTCATCATAGGGATGGAGAAGTACATGGCTGTGCAGGTCAATCAAGCCGGGCAATAATGTTTGCCCTTCTAGCCGAATAATGGTCGCATTTGTGGCATCAAGGCTATTCTGGTTGCCGATGCGGGCGATCTTACCATCTGAAACTAATACAGCCTGATTGCGGATCAGCGTCTCGCTTGTGCCATCAAAGATCGCGTCAGGTACCAGAATATAATCTTCAGCGGTTGCCGTTTGGGTGTGTGCCAACAGCATGAATAGTATGATTGACAGTTGTTTCATCAGTGCCCTCCCCTTTGATGCTAAAGTCTATAGATACAATGGGTTGCGAGCAATTGGTGAATTGCTAGTTCACAGACTGGTGTTCTAAATTCTTGGTAAGCTGTTTGAGTTCGGCAAGACGTTCACCGTGGGAACGGGCATAGGGTGCCAGACGGTAGGCAAGCTGGAAGTCAGAAAGCGCCTCTGCAACGTTACCTAACTGTGCTTGGGCTTCCCCCCTGAGCGAAAGAGCATAGTGGTCTCCCGGTGCCTTGTTTAATGCCTGTTCCAGTAGCACAAGTGCGGCTTGTGGGTTCTTTTGTTCAAAAAGAGCTACAGAAGCTCTGTCGACCAACATTAAATGATCACTGGAATTGCTCTTATTTTCCCTGCCTTCTGGTTCCGACAGTTGTTCGAATTCGGGCAGTATGTCAGCTATCACCGGCAACGTTTGCCACCGAGAAGCGAGCGCCCGAGCAGTTGATTTTGCTGCGTCTGTGGCGTCAGCATCTGCCAACAAGGCTAGGATATCTTCTGCGGCAACTTTTGCAGCCCCTTCGTTAGCAAGTTCGAGAAAATATCTGGCCCGCCAGAAGGCGACCGATTCCTCGGGTGCGGTTGAAGCATTTGCCACCCCATTTACCGCAAGTTCTTCAAACATGGTTTCAAACAAGGGAAACAACCGCGCGCTACCGTCATCAACGTTATGAAGTCCAGACCAGATAACTTCGTCATTACGAGGGTTGGTAAGGACAAATGTAACCATGTGCTGCCCTTCTTCATTCAACAACGTTCCCTTAAGGGAATATACCGGTGTTGCGGGACCATACCGAGTAAAAATACCGCCGGTGGGGTCAGGCGCATCCAGATTCCACCAATGACGAATAACCAACAAGTCTGATACCTGTGACAAATAATATGCGGACAGTTCACTGACAGCTATTGCCAGATGGGTCTGATCTTCTGTGGCCTCTGTCGTGCGCACATCATTGATGGTGACAATTACACCGGGCTTTTCCGCGTTTAACAGCTGGATTTGCTCTCGGCCAACCTCTGCGGGCGTGGTGCTAAACCAAACGACGATAGCTGCAACAATGGCTGCTGCAACCATGCTCCACTGGGCATGACTTGTGGCTGGGGCCTTTTCTTCGGTAACATCTGAAAGAAGTCGGTACCCCTGTCGTGGTATGGTTTCAAGCATGGTAGGATTGTTTACATCGTCCCCCAAAGCTTTGCGCAGTTTTGATATGGCGACAGGGATGGTTTGTTCGCTCAGTTCCCTACCGTCCCAAACGTGGGTGATTAGGTCTTCCTTTGATACGATTTCGCCTCTGCGCGAGATAAGGGTTGCCAGAAGAAGGGATATTTTATCCTCTAATTTGACAGAAACGCCATCCAGATGGCGGAGTTCATTTGATGCTGGTTCAAATGTCCAGGGGCCGATGTCCGCTGTTTTTGTATGTTGTTTCTCTGTCAAGACTTTGTCCTCGCTATTCACCCCGAGCGACAGTCTCAGGATTAGTGATCATAGTATTTTCAATGCAGTCTTTTCCAGACACTTGCTTAGTTAAGGCGCCGCAATACCCAGATTTAAGGTTTCTTAAGGAGCCTTAATTAAGCCGAGAGGCATACATTTTCCCGTCACTCAATAAGCGAGGGAAATATGTTTAAGACATTGAAGAAAATTGGAATGTTGGCGGCGTCTGCTGGACTGCTAGGTTTTTCTGCAACCGAAGCCCAAGATGTTGATCCAGCTAAATGGGTGCTATCAGAAAGCGGTGCTGAGATTGTGAACTATCTGGGAAGGCAAAGCATCCATCTGAATAATGGAATTGCTTCCCTTAAAGATACGCAGTTTAGAAATGGCACAATCAGTTTTGATATTGCGATGGAGGAAAAGCGAGGTTTTTCAGGCGTTTATTTTCGGGTGAATGAGAATTCGGGAGAGCATTTCTATCTTCGACCTCATATGTCAGGTAAGCCGGATGCCAATCAGTACACGCCGCTTTTTAATGGTGTTTCTGGTTGGCAGATTTATCACAGCCCTAGATTTGCCTCACCGACTGAATATCGTTTTGATGAATGGATGCATGTTCGATTGGTCGTTAAGGATGAAACTATGGATGTGTATATCGATAGTGATGCCCCTATTTTGCATGTCGATAACCTGATGGGGCCTGACGCGGCAGGCGGTATTCGGTTTAACGGCGGGTTTCAGAATTTTCATATTTCGAACGTTATGGTGATCCCGTCTGATGACGTGCAAACCGTTGGCACGGCTGCATCGAGGGCTGAGCTGCCGGAAAATTTGATTCGTAATTTCAAGGTCGGCAGTGTAGCGCTGTGAAAACGAGTGATGTCGAAGCAAAACCTGTTTTGGCCCCTGCTTTACTGCGCGGACAAGTATGGCAAACGCTTCAGGTGGATGAGTCCGGTGCTGCTAACCTTGCGCGCATCTCCGGTCGCACCAGCGAGGAGAACACTCTACTGGTAAAGAAGACTTTGGTGGCTGACCGGGCAAAAACCGTACAACTACAATATGGTTTCAGTGACAGAGTAACCGTTTTCCTGAATGGAAAGGCAATTGCCCACGGTGATGATACTTATCTCACGCGAGACTATCGCCATCTGGGTACGGTTGGCCTGTATGATAGTGTGTTTTTACCGTTGGAGGCCGGTGAGAACGAGTTGATATTTGCTGTCACAGAAGTTTTTGGTGGCTGGGCAATAAAGGCTGAGATGGCGCCCGTTGATGGTGTAACGATTGACTAACAGCAAGTTTTGCTAAACACGCCTCTCTGTTTAAATAACAGAGAGGCGTGTTGCTTTTTTCTAAATAATATCAAACGTTAGCCCTGCATTATTAACTAAACGCTTGATCAGATGGTTCCCCATTGCAGGAGCGCTGGTCCAAATGCCGCCATTGGTATTTAACGGGTCTTGAACAAGGCTGATCGCTGCCTCTGCAATCATCTTGGACGTGGAGCCATACCCTGGGTCTTTGTCACCGGTTACGACAGCTTCAATACGCTGTTCTCCGTGGGTTCCAACAAACCACACATCATAGAAGCCAGCTTCCCTTTCTTCCTTGCTTGGCCCTTCCCCCGGTTTAGGACCATCTTCACGGCCAAGGCTATCGTCATTTGCCACAGCATTAGCAATGGCTTCACCTTTTTCACCCGGTCCGGTAACAAACATCTCATCATAGAGAAAATCCTCACCATAAGGATATCCGGAGAGGAAATTGGTGCGGTGCACATTGCGGGTGTTGATGGGGGCCATAATGAAGGGCGCGCACCAACTATCAATGGCTTCATCGTAAAGAGGTTTGGTACCTTTTGGCTGCTCTGGCCCCTTGTGACCGGGCGCTAGGGCATAGCTATCGCGCAGCAGTTTTAAGATACTGGGATCCTTTGCCGCTGCTGCCATGGTGGCCTTGAGGCTGGCTGCTGTACCGCCAGAAAAGGTGCCCTGCATCTTTCTTACCCGACCGCGGACGTAATTCATTGGTTTGCCAAACTTTTCAATGGCTGCAGACTGAAGGAAATGGACACCAAGATCAAAAGGAATGCTGTCAAAGCCGCACGAAAAGACGATGCGAGCACCAGACTGTTTGGCAGTTTCTTCATGTAGGTCAATCATTTGGCGCATCCATGTGGGTTCACCGCATAGATCAACATAGTCAGTACCGAACTTCGCGCAGGCGGCCACCAGATCAGAACCATATAGCTGGTAAGGGCCAACTGTGGTTAAAACTACCTTGGTGCTTTCGACTATGGCCTGAAGCGATGCTGGGTCCGAGGCGTCGGCCACCACAAGTGGTGTGTCAGATGGGGCGCCGATCTCGTCGCGAACAGCAGCAAGCTTTTCAGCATTCCTGCCAGCCATAGCCCACCGCAGGTCATCGGATTGGCCATACTGGTTAGACAGATATTCGGCGACTAGCCGACCTGTGAAGCCGCTCGCGCCGTATACAATGATGTTATATTCTCTTTCAGCTGCCATTTCGTTGCTCCCACTGTTGGTTGTTTTTACGCTGGCAAATTCAATATGAAGTATAGGTCTGGCCCCTTGGTTTTCGAGCCGAAAATAGAATTTTTTCTGCCAAAAATGGAACGAAACGGACCAAAAACAGGAACAGAACGTTAGAAAAGGGGCGCTGTCGCGAACCGACTACACAGTTCTTAAAAACTATAACCGATTGCCAGGAAGGTAGAGAAGATTGCCCGCTTATCGACGATTGGGCTGTTGAATATTTCATCATCATGCCAAGTGACACCGGATGATCCAACAATGGTAAATTTATCATTCAGCCGGTAGAGGCCCGTGACCGACCCTGATAGTTTGAAACTGTCACTAGCTTCGTATACGGGGCGGTTGGGCCGGGCTTCGCTAGCGGTAACCTCATAGAGATAATTTGTGCCCCGGGCATCATTCCATTCAACACCTACAGAAGGTGTGAGGAAAAACTGCCTGTTCACCATGAAGGGTCTTCCAAGCGATGCTGTGGCCCGCCACCCTTCGCTTGCCAATCCAATTTCCCTTTGGATCGAAGTAGTTAGTAGAAATGTATCTATAGGTAGGTCAATGCTGATGCCAGCATAAATTGGCAGGTTCAAACTCTCCATGTCATCAAGCGCATCAACATTGTTCCGATTAAGGTCTTGCACTGCAAAGCGGGCGAGCGCTGATACGCGAAACTTGCCTTTCCTGTATAGCTGGTAGCCAACCCCTGTTTGGTCAGAGTAGAACTTGCCCCACTTGAAAGCCGCGAAGGGAAACGGATTTAGCTGAAACCCAGCACCCTCAAACTCCGGTGTGCCAAGGCCAACCGCCGCACCTGCAGAGAAGAAGTCAGGCTGCCCACCTGCCCTTGATGCCGTGCCACTTGCAGGCTGGTCTGAAGGCTGAGCAATACATGCTGTTGAAATGAGGATAGTCGAAATTAGAGTGAGGCAGAAAGTGTGCATTATTGTTTGATCCCGCATGTCGTTTCTATGCCTCTGCTACGCACAGACACACAGGCTAGATCAATACACCGGGCAGTTTTTTCAGTTTTCAGCGAGCTTCAAGTATTTTGGTTACTTGCATGTAATCACGGGGAGAATCGACATCGATTGCTGCTTCCGCAAATGGCAATTTAATGGCGACAGTTTCTGCCCCCAGTGCTTTTGAGGCACGCTTGAAAGCACTATCGACGGTAAAGCTGCGCAGCATTAGTCCCACCATGTTCCAAATACCAAATGCTTTGGCGAGCTTCCACGGGCGTTTACGCTCATTCTCTACGCTTTTCCAGAATTCAAGAATGCGGGTGCTTTCTTTGGAGTTAAAAGCAAACAGGTTTGCCCCCGACAGATTTGTGTCACGGAAGGGCAAATAGGTGCGTTTAGAATCCGGATGCATTGCCTTGATATAGCGCTCTTCAACAAAGCCCGCCCCCAGGCCCTTCAGGTTTTCCGCGCGTTCGCAGAAATAGTCCACAACTTCCGGGATAAGAAGCGCATGGTCCGCCGTTGTCACCAAATAGGGGAAGTTAGCGCCGGTTTTGTCAATGGCTCCTATGATACTTTCACAAATTGATTTTGCAGTCGCCACGACCTTAACGTTGGCAGCATCCAGTTCGGCCTTCAATTTGCTGCTGGAATTAAAGAGTTCTTCCTCGCCATCGAACACAACATGAATATCGCCAATGGATTTTGCCGCGCGCAGGGCATCGAGCGCATAGGCAATCATAGGGCGCCCTACCAGCGGTACTAACGCTTTGTATTCAAGGCCGAAAATAGAGGCTACAGGGTCATTGCCGCTACGCTTACCTGCCAGTAGGATGGCAGTGTATTTGGTCTTGGAGCCGTCGCTTGCAATTGCGTGTGACGCTTGAGCTGATGGAGGAACCGTTTCTTCCTGCGTTTGCTTCAATGTCATTGATAGACCCCTGATACCCAAAACTCTGTCGTCTGATTTGTTTTTGCGGCCCGTCCTCAGGCCAGACGCTCTAGATAGCCTGCCTATCCGGAAAAGGCAATCAAATCGCGGGTATCATTTGGGGTCATGAATATCGCGCCTTGCGCAGCTGCGATCATATCCATTTTTGCAGAGCAGCAGCCAAAAACTGGCAATCAACCAGGCGCCCAAAACGTCTGTTGGCCAGTGCACACCCAAATAGACCCGGCTAATGCCATTTGCCACAATGACTGCGAGCGCAACAAAATAGATGGGCATGTTGTTTTTGCTGGAGCGAGTGCGTGCAAAAACATAGGCAAGCAATGCGTATATAACCGCAGAACGCAAGGTATGCCCGCTCGGGAAACTGCCGCTGGTTGCGCTTGCGAATTGCTCCACAACTTCTGGGCGTTCCCGGCCAAACAACCATTTGGAGATGGCTGTGATGATGAAGGAGCCAGATGCGGCGAGCAGGAACCAGTAGGCTGCAAGCTTTTCCCTGCGCCAAATAAGGACACCGACAGTGATCGCTGCGATGATAGCAAGTGTTATGCTGTCGCCCAAGTGCGTCAGGTTGGATATGAGAGCAGTCAAAAGGCCCTCAGCGCTATTTTGCCCTCTTACAAGCAAAACGCCAAATTCGTCCATCCGAACGGTATGGCCTTGAGTCACCAACAGTGATAGCGCAAAAAACGTCAGCGCTATGGCACATAAAAACCTATGTTCCCGCACAAATGTCATGCGTTCACCTCTCCCTAACCCCGCGGCGACCATAGAGCAGATTTACTCTTGTGCCAATCAAGTTTGCTGGCATTCATTAAAAAATGAGGGCACCATCAATTTTGGGGCCTTTGGTCCGTATGCCAATATCATATACCTGCACGCGTTAATATTGGCTTACCCTGTCATCAGGCTGTAGATATATGCTTGTATTCTATCACCATTTTCCAATGTGGCTGTCGTGAATACCCGCCGATAGCCCTCTCCTTCAAACGCATCCAAATCAGCCCAATGGCTGGCAAGGTTGTTTGAAGAGAAAATAAACCCATCAACTTCACCAGCATTTTCATCAAGCTCAATACCGGGATAGCCAAGAGCAGCGCCCCATCCTTTTTCGTGCAAAACCCCTTGAACATGTGCTCGTTGCCATTCACCGCCGATTTCTTTCAGGATGTGCTCATTTGGTCTGCCAGGGCCTAGCGTGCCATATACAAACAGGTGTTCCATCAGGGTGTTGCCTTACGACGTTGGTTAAAAATAAACAGATTAGGGTTTAACAGCTCGGCTTGTACGGCCCAGAATCTGTCGGTTGCAATAATATCAGCTCCCATCCTCACTATGTCACGGTAGCTAACGTCGCTCTCGCCTCTAAGTATTTGATAGTCAATGGACCTGTCTGGCCGACCCAGCGTACCAACGATAACACGCATGCCGCGTGCATGGAGGGTGCGATAATGCTCCGGCGGCCGCAGGCGAGTGCCAGTCCATGCCATTACAAGGTTTTCGGGAATGCCGCTGCTGTCAAACTCGGTCAAATCGTCTGTTGAACCTAAACCAATGGTCAGTGGCATGTTTGGCGCTAGGCGATGAAATGCTTTGGCCTGATCCATTGTGTAGGAAATTGCGACTGAATAGTCTTCTGCTCCTGCCTCTTGAACCATTCGAGCGACTTTTGCAAAGTCGACACCGCGTTTTATATCGAGCGTAAGGATGGTTCTGCCAACAGCCCATTTCAGCACGTCTTTCAAAAGGGGCACTCGAAAGTCGGTTACATGGCCGCTACTGTCCTTAAGTTTGAGGTTTTTTACGGTTTCCCAGGTATGTTGGCGCAGCGGCCCTTCCCCGGTTGTTGTACGGCCAAGGGTGTTGTCATGCATCAATATCAATGTGCCGTCTTTCAACTGAGCCACATCCACTTCCATCACGCCGTAGCCGTAGGCCAGCGCATTATCCATTGTCTCGATGGCGTTTTCCGGGAAACCAGGTGCAGGGCCACCTCTGTGGAAACTGATCATGGGAACGGGAAACGCGGGCCGACGAAGAAAATCTGCCAGCCCGCCTTCAGGGATTTTCAGATAGTGGCGGACATCCGGGTCAGCTGGTGGCGGTATATCTTCCGCCAGAACAGGACTGAGCGACGCGAATAAGGCCAGCCAAAATGAAAAAAGAATTGTTCGTATCACCATTGTCTCCTTGACCGATCTTATTCTGTTCGTGAATCTGCGTACTGAGTTTCTGTTAAGTTTTTGCGCGAGCCTATACGAATGCAACAAGAATATTCAATTGATGATCTCATTGAAATTATGCGAGTCCTTCGAACGCCTGAAACCGGCTGCCCTTGGGACTTGGAACAAACATTTGAAACCATAGCTCCCTACACCATTGAGGAAGCTTACGAGGTTGACGAAGCCATCCGCGATGGAGACCGAGAAGCTCTAAGAGACGAGCTAGGAGACCTGTTGTTGCAAACTGTATTTCACGCACGTATGGCAGAGGAAGAAGGCAGTTTTAAGTTCTCAGATGTGATTGCTTCCGTTTGTGACAAAATGATCCGACGGCATCCACATGTTTTTGCAGGCGGTAGCGTTGAAGACGCTGACGCCCAAACAGCCGCATGGGAACAGCAGAAAGAGCAAGAACGGGCCTGCAAGGCCGCGAAAACAGGCATCGCACCGTCGGTATTAGACGGGGTGACAGTAAGCCTGCCTGCTCTGTTACGCGCCGTAAAGCTGCAAAAGCGAGCGGCTCGGGTGGGATTTGATTGGCCCGAAACACTTCAAGTACTTGATAAAATGCAGGAAGAAAGCGCAGAGCTTGTAGACGCTTACCAGAATGGGGAAGGAAAAGAGCGTTTGCAGGAAGAGTTTGGTGACCTGATGTTTGTTATGGCTAATTTGGGTCGGCATATGAAGCTTGATCCAGAGGAAGCACTTCGTAAAGCAAACGCAAAATTTGAAAGGCGTTTCAAGGGTGTGGAGCAAAAGCTCGAGAAGCTTGGCAAGACACCAAAACAGTCAAACCTTGAAGAGATGGATGCGCTATGGGACGCCGTGAAAGCGGATGAGCGCAACCGGAATGGCTAATTTCCAAGTTGGTTGTCTTGTGTGACTTTCGCGTAAGTTGCTCCCAATTCGAGTTTGTGGTTCAGCCAGAAGGCTGACCGCTCTGAAATGCCAAAGGGACGAATGTGGTTTATTGATTATTGACGCAACCTCATAGGTTCAGGAACTCATGTCGAACCTATCTATTGAAAGGTATGAGAGAGTTCGCTTTCGGATGCACCCGGCTCCCAGCATCCCAAAGCCAAGGCTGACCCGATACAACAGCATATTCTACCTTATGGTAGGTGTGTTGTTGTTTGACCATCACCGATGTTAAATGACGCCTTATTGGCATACAGGGAGTGGCCAGGTTGGTTATCTAATTTGGAGGTTTTTATTCTTGCTGAACTTGCCCCAGGCGATGGGGTCGACGCTAATATGGAAGAAGGTACCGTCTTCTCGAAAGTCCTCCCGCAGGATTTTACTGTTTGCATGAAGCCATGCAGGTGTTTGCCCATCATAAAACGGCACCAGTAGCTTGATCTCTGTATTGCCGCGGCTGAGCAACTGATCAAGCTTTTCAACAAAGCTGTCGCACCCCTGCCCGGTTAGGCCAGATAGTGAGACGACCATGTCCGCGCGCGCTTGCTGTGCCATGAGTGCCTGCTGATCTTCTTCATCGAGAAGGTCGGCTTTGTTAAATGCTTCAAGAACGGGTGTTATATCTCTGTTTTCATTTGATATATCGTTCGTAATGTCAACGCCGAGTTCTGCAAGAACAGCTTCGACATCTGTTTTCTGGATATCGGTATCCGGATGCGAAGCGTCCCGGACATGGACAATTATGTCGGCTTCCAGAACTTCCTCCAGCGTTGCCCTGAAGGCCGCAACCAATGTGGTAGGCAGTTCCGAGATGAAACCAACTGTATCAGACAGGATTATTTTCTTGCCACTTGGCAGCGTGATAGCTCGCATGGTCGGGTCAAGCGTCGCGAACAGCATATCCTCCGCCAGCACTTCTGCATCTGTAACACGGTTAAACAGCGTGGACTTGCCCGCGTTTGTATAACCGACAAGGGCAACAACCGGGTACGGTGCTTTTTGCCTGCGGGCGCGATGGAGCGTTCGCGTGCGAGTGACCGCGTCCAGCTGTCTTTTTATCCGGGTAATCCGGTCGGCAATGATACGGCGGTCAGCCTCAATCTGAGTTTCACCGGGACCGCCCATAAAGCCTGAACCACCGCGCTGGCGCTCAAGGTGCGTCCATGACCGAACCAAACGGCTGCGCTGATACACAAGGTGAGCAAGTTCTACCTGCAGTTCCCCTTCACGGGTGCTGGCCCGATCACCAAAGATTTCCAGGATAAGAGCCGTTCTGTCGATAATTTTCACCTTCAGAGCACGCTCAAGGTTCCGCTGTTGAATAGGGCTTAGCTCGCAGTCGAAGATGATCAGGTCGATATCTTGCTCTTTTGCGAACTCCTTAAGTTCTTCGAGCTTGCCCGCGCCCAGATAGGTGCTTGGTTTGATGGTGCGCAGGGGTGCAACATCGCCGCCGAGCAACTCAACATCAATCGCAGCAGCCAGCCCCAATGCCTCTTCAAGGCGCGCTTCAGGGCTGCGGGCATTTGGATTATCCGCAGTATCGCGAACGTAAGGGTGCATAACGAAAACACGCTGGCGTTCGACTTGTTTTTGCAGGTAGGCAAGACCATCGGTTGACCACCCTCCCCCTTGCTGGGTATCGGGTTTGTCACCGGGCTGGGCTCGGTCAGTAGGTTTGTTCAAGTCAGTCCTCTAGACCTTCTTTTTCTGGCTCAAACAGTTGAACAGGGCCAGATGGCATTACGGTTGAAATCGCGTGCTTGTATACAAGCTGCGAATGGCCGTCTCTGCGCAGAAGAACACAAAAATTATCAAACCAGGTGATTACACCTTGAAGCTTGACGCCGTTCACCAGAAAAACCGTAACAGGTGTTTTGGTTTTTCTTACTGAGTTAAGAAACACATCTTGGAGATTTTGATTTTTGTCTGACATGGTCTGCTTTTTCTTGTTTCATTATGCCACTTTGGAAGTGGGCTGATTTTCATTTTCCTGGCGACCGGTTACCATAGTGTGACGGTTGCTGCTGTCGTTTCCCGTTTGACCTTCTATATGTCAGACTATGCAACGCTTGGTCAACAGGCATTTGGCTTAACCTTTCCACAGCGCACGGGCGAAAACCGCCATAAAGATTGGTGCTTCGACGCGGCCAATCAGCATCAGGATACTCAGGATCAGATAATCCACGGAAGCAAGGCTTGCATAGCCCGCAAAACCGGGGTCAGCGCTTGTTGCAAGCGGGCCAGAGAGTGTCATCGCCGTGAAAGAAAGGGTTAGCGCATCCTGAAAATGGATACCGAGAACAGCAAGGCTGATGGCGCCAAGGGCCATGATAAAAACAAAAGAACCAAGGAGCAGCCAAATGGCTTCAATATCACGTTTTTGTGCGGTAGCCCTGCCATAGAGGATAGTGTGGACGCCGTGCGGGTGCGCAAGCCTGTCCACCTCGGCCCGGCCCATTTTAAATATCAGCAGAATACGCATCTGCTTCAGGCCGCCGCTAGCGCTGGCGACCGCGCCGCCGATGCCGGTTAGGATCATGAGAACAATAGCAACCGGCAAAGCGGTTTCCATTGAAACCCCGGCAATTTCGCTGGGCATAATGCCGAAGGTGGCGATGGCGGAAACCGCCGCGAACAGCAGCGCGACAGTGTCAAGCAAGGTGGTATCCGTCAGGATAAACAGCAGGACAAACCCGACCGCTATCCAGACGAATGTCATGCGTAGTTCCCTATCCTGGCGTAAGCTTGGCGAAAGTTTTCGGCTTCTTAAGTGATGAAAGTCCCAGTTGGACAAGCCGATTACCAGGAAAATCGCAAGCAAGAACTGGGATATGGCTCCTAAGGATTGCACAGTGGCATCAGGCACAAAGCCTGAGGTGCTGACACTAGCGAGCGCTAGCAGCAGGGCATCGAAACGGTCTACGCCGCTGAGCCAGAAAAGAATGAAGGCGAGCATGGTGACAAAAAGATAAACCGGCATCAGCGCCTGAGTAGTAGATCGAAGGCGCTGATAACCGCTTTCCCTGTCGCCATAGTGAAGCGGTGAGCGATGAAGCTGCAAGCCGCCACTGTTCATAGCCATCAAGAGTGAGAGCGTGAAAGAAATAGCCATCAAGCCGCCGATCCAGCTGGAAATGCCGCGCCACAAAAGTATGGACCTAAGGTGTTCGATTGAGCCCTCGTAGGCCGTAGAGCCATTGGTCGTGATTTGTGACATGCCGTCATAGAAGGCGCGCAGAAAACCGCCGTCAGGGTACAGAAAATAGAGTGGCAAACCTGCCATCAGCGCAAGCGCAACAATCTCGGCCAGCGGCAGGAAGATGGTCAGTCTTGGAACCCTAACCTTTTCAGTTGACCTGAAGCCCAGAAAGAGCGCACCACCGAGGCTTAGGGCAAGTGAGGCGGACGCAAAAAAGCCGCCAGCCGCGTCACTTTCGCCAATTATCAGCGCAAAGATAAGGGGGATAAACTGTAACGCAGCCAATACCAGGGTCCAGGAACCAATCAGGTAAAAGAGGCGGCTTTTCCACATGGAGCTGTCCTAAAATAGGTCCGCGCGGGCAGAAAACAGTTGTTCGATCTTCTTGACCGACTCTGCCATGGCCAGCATTACCACATGATCACCTGCGATCAATTGAGTGTCCGCAGCAGGTACAATCGTCTCGCCGTCGCGTACGACCATGCCGAACTTAACGTCACCATGTAGCCGCAGCTCTCCAATCGTTTTTTGCGCAACTTCGGAGCCAACAAGAACCTCGGCTTCAATCATCTCGGCTCTGCCATTGAATAGGCTGTACAGGTCGCGTATCCGCCCTCTTCTTACGTGACGAACAATGGAGGAAACAGTCGTTTCCCGTGGGTCCAGCGCAACATCAATACCCAGTGAGCCAACAAGGTTGCCGTAGATAGGGTTGTTCATCAGGGTAATGGCTGAAGCGTCACCCTGCTGTTTGGCAAGCAAGGCTGACAGGATGTTGACTTCGTCATCGTCGGCAACAGATACGATTGTATCGACCTGGGCAATGTTGGCTTCCAGAAGGATTTCTCGGTTAAGCGCATCGCCGTTGATAACCACCGTTTTATCAAGCTTTTCTGCGAGTTTACGGGCACGGGCCTCGTCAACTTCAATGATCTTCAGGTTTGGTTGACGTTCGCCGGCTTCAAGAAGTTCTGCGAGCGCAAGCCCGATATTGCCACCACCCACAATGACTATCCGCTGTGCTTTTTGTTCCTCGTGTCCAAAAACGGCCATGGCACGCTCGGTTGTTGAGGCTTCCACCACAATTACGATTGCGTCACCCGCCTGAAGCTGGTCATCACTTCTAGGCACAAACAGGCGGTCGCCGCGCATCACGGCAACGACGATGGTTTGCAGGTTAGGAAATAGTTCCGAAAGCTGCCGCAGCGGTGTGTCAACCACCGGGCAATCTTCTTCAAGAAGCATCCCGATCATACGCACTTTACCGTCTGCGAAAGGCACCATATTGAAGGCACCGGGCACTTCGAGGCGGCGGGCAAGCGCGTGGGCTATTTCAAGCTCCGGCGAAATCACCACATCAATCGGCATATTGTCCCGGGAGAACAAATCGCGCCAGTTTGATTTCAGATATGCCTGGTTCCGAATACGGGCAATTTTGGTCGGTACGCTAAAGAGTGAATGCGCCACCTGACAGGCCATCATGTTCACTTCGTCTGACAACGTAACGGCAACAATCAGGTCCGCGTCCGCAGCCCCGGCTTTGGAAAGCATGTCTGGATCAGAAGCGTGACCAACCAGCGCCTGCACATCAAGGCTTTCGCTGATTTTGCGAATAAGGTCCACCGATCGGTCGATAACCGTCACATCATTTTGCTGGTCTGCAAGATGCTTGGCGATATGAAAACCAACCTGCCCTGCTCCACAAACAATAACTTTCATGTGTCGTCCCTAAACCCGTTTCATCACTCGGTACTGAGCGGTTCCCCGCCGCGTCAGCCGCCTAACTATCGTTCTCTTGCTTGCCGGACAAGCCCAGGGATTTTAGCTTGCGATGCAAGGCCGACCGTTCCATGCCAATGAAGGCTGCCGTGCGCGAGATGTTGCCGCTAAACCGGTTGATCTGCACCTTCAGATATTCACGTTCAAAGGCTTCTCTGGCTTCCCTTAGCGGCGTGGTCATGATTGATTGGTTGCCACCAGCATTCAGCATATCGCCGGTGCCCATGGTAATTTCCTGCGGTAAATCATCTGACGTTATGGTCGCACCGGCTTCTTCCGGTCCCATAATCACTACCCGCTCCATGATGTTTTTAAGTTGCCGTACATTACCCGGCCAGTCGTAGGATTGCAGTGCTGCAATCGCATCATCGCCGAGCGTAAACTGGGGTCGCCCTGTCGCTGTGGAAAGCGCATCAAGGAACCCCTGCGCCAATGTTGGTATATCCTCGCGGCGTTCACTTAATGACGCCATGGAAAGAGGCACCACATTCAAGCGGTGATAAAGGTCTTCCCTAAATCGACCCTCGGCAATTTCCTGCACAAGGTTGCGGCTGGTCGCTGAAATGACCCGTACATCAACCTTCACGCGGGTGTTGCCGCCTACGCGTTCAAATGACTGGTCCGTCAGCACCCGCAGGATTTTTGCTTGCGTGGGAAGCGGCATATCAGCCACTTCATCAATAAACAGCGTGCCGCCGTGTGCTTTTTCAAACAGGCCGGTTTTTACCACGCCGCCATTTTGCTCAACACCAAACAGTTCCTGTTCCATCCGGTGGGGCTCCATCGACGCAGCGCTTACGATGGTGAAAGCGCCGCTGGAGCGGTTAGACCGCACATGAATCTGGCGGGCAGCAACTTCCTTACCGCTACCCGAAGCGCCCTGGATCAAGATGCGACTGTTGGTTGCGGCAACCTTTTCAATGCTCTGCCGTAAATTGTTGATCACAGCTGATTTGCCAGTGATGTCAACCGAAAAAGCGGTGCGCTTTTTCAGTTCTTCATTCTCTTTGCGGAGCCGGTCTGCTTCCGTTGCCCGCTGGATCGTCAGAATAAGTTGGTCAGCTTCAAAGGGCTTTTCGATAAAATCGTAGGCACCCTTCTTGATGGCCGCAACGGCGGTTTCAATATTGCCATGGCCGGAAATAACGATGATGGGCAGGTCCCGGTGACGGGATTTGACCAGCTCCAGAATTTCAAGGCCGTCAAGCTTGCTGCCCTGTAGCCATATGTCCAACACCATTAGTGATGGCAAACGGGCTTCGATTTCTGCAAGGCCACTATCGCTATCGCGTGCGGTTCTCGTCGAATATCCTTCATCTTCGAGAATACCTGCAATCAGTTCCCGGATGTCTTCTTCATCGTCAATAATTAGAATGTCGAGTGCCATAGGCAGCTAATTCCTCTAAACTTTTATTCTGCTGCAGCCGGTTGCGAACCAGCATCTTCATTGTTTTGCGAAAGCTCTGCTCGCCGCTCCAGATTCTGGTGCGAGAAAGTGAGAACAACACGCGCGCCAACAGGTGTGCGGTCGGCGATCCGGACAGACCCACCATGTTCTTCCATGATACGTCGTACGATCGCCAGCCCAAGACCTGTACCCTTGGCCCTTGTGGTTACATAGGGTTCCATCAAGCGGTCCTTCTGTTCCGCAGGAAGGCCAAGCCCGTTATCCTCAATCTTGATGATGGTTTTATCGTCGGCCTGATCAATAGTCAGTCGGACAAAGCCGGGCTCAAATGTATCATTGCCTTGATCTTTATCTTTCGTTACACGCGCTTCAACCGCTTCACCGGCATTTTTCAGCACGTTGGTAAGAGCTTGGCCGACAAGGCGCCCATCACATTTAATGGTTTGCATCTGTGTTTCGAAATTGGTGGTAAACTGCACATCCGGTGCAGCTACTTCCTGCAAGAACACAGAGTGTCGAGCAACGTCTGCGATATCTGTCTCACGGTAGATAGCGGCTGGCATGCGGGAGAAGGAAGAAAATTCATCCACCATTCGCCGCAGGTCACCAACCTGACGGATGATCGTATCAGTACACTGACCGAATATCTCGCTGTCTTGTTCAATCTGTTTCAGATATTTACGCTTCAGCCGTTCGGCGGACAGTTGGATAGGTGTTAGCGGGTTCTTGATTTCGTGGGCGATGCGGCGAGCAACATCTGCCCAAGCGGCGGTCCGTTGGTCAGCGAGTTGCTCGGTCAGGTCGTCAAAGGTCACTACATAACCGCCGATATCGCCGTCATCCTGTCGCTCAGCGACAACACGCACCATAAGCGTTCGAATTTCACCCTCAATTTCAAGCTGCATTTCACCCATGGCTTCGCTGCCATCGGCTTTTTCACTTTGCTCAACGATATCGAGGAACTCTGGAACTACTTCGGTAAGTACCTTACCCATAAGGTCTTCGGGCGCCAGATCAAGCAGATTGAGAGCGGAGCGGTTTGGCAGGAAAACGCTGCGGTCCTTCTGAAGCCCCATCACACCAGCTGACACGCCTTCGAGCACTTCCTCCAGAAAACGGCGACGTTCATCAAGCTCGTTGTTGGCCTCGATAAGGGCATCCTGATGCTTGGCGAGCTGGTCGGTCATCCGGTTGAAGGCCCTGCTCAGGGTGCCAACCTCATCACCTGACGGTACATTGGGTACACGGGCGGCAAAGTCACCTTGCCCTACCCTGTCAGCCGCATCCACAAGATTTGAAAGCGGGTTCACGAGTCTGCTTGAGAACCAAAGACCAATCCAAATGGCGGCTAGTAGGATGAGGAGTGCAACGATGATAAAGACGACATTGAACTGGAGCTGGATGTCGCTGCGTTGCCCTTCAAGATTTTCATAGTCGTCGACCGCAGAACGTGTCGCATTGAGATAGTTCAAGACCTGTGGGCTCAGGTCGCGCGATACATACAGATATGTTGGGCGGAAGAAAGATGTCAGCTTGATCAGGCCGGACACGCTGTTGCTATCAAGATTGGTGGAAATAACGGTTTCACCCGTTGATGCACGGGTTAACAAGGATCGCTCAATGCGGGGTGTGCTGAAGGAAAAGCCATCGTTCACACCCGCTAGGATTGTCCCGTCTTCACCTTCTAGCTGTTCGATAATCACAAGTTCAGTCAGCAAGCGGGTGCTAAGCGCCGTGTCTGCAACGCGCTGAAGGGTTATCTGATCTCGTTGCTGCGAAAAGTTTAACTGATTGAAAGCGAAAGCAATCTTCAGCATATCCTTTTCAATATTGACCCTATGCTCAATGAGATAGGTTTCAGCAACTTCAAGCGAGTTATTAAGCGTGAAGCGCACTTTTTCGCTAAACCAGGATTGAATACCAAATTCCAGGAAAAGAGCAGAAAAGACTGTCATGATAATTGGCGGTACGATTGCAATGCCGATAAAGAATCCGGTCACACGTGCCTGAAGCCTGGAGCCGGCCTTCATCCCTTTGCGTGCGTTCCAGATGCGGACGAACCAACGGCCAATAGCGACACCGAGCGCGAGCAGCAGCGCCAGATTGATCGCCAGCAAGACACGCATGGTCTGGCCAGAGGTAACCTCCGTTGGCGCAGACTTCTGTGACATGGTAATATATGTTGCCACCGCTGAGGCAACAGCAAGAATTGCAAGCAAAACCTCTAGGCGCCCCATAAGGTTAAGCCGCCGAGACCAAAGCATAAATTTGGCCCAGCGTCGATTTGGCAGCTTGGGTGAAGCCGCCATTACGTCACGGCGTATGTTTCGTTTAGTAGCAGTCATCTAAGCTCATGATGCATAAATGTCACAATTGTTCTAGATATATCACAAGCAAAATGTGGCAAAAATGGTAACTCATTAATTTTATTGGAAAAATAACGGATAGCTTTATCCATTATTGCTTTTTGCGGGCATCTGAATATCCAGTTCCCGGATTTTTTTCCGCAAAGTATTGCGATTCAGCCCTAATAGTTCCGAAGATTTTACCTGATTGCCATTTGTTGCCGCCAGCACCTTTTGAATGAGCGGACGTTCAATTTCCCGCAAGATACGGGCGTGCAAGCCGGGTGGTGGCAAGCCATCTTCATGGAAGTCAAAATACTGATCAAGATGCATTCGAACCGTCTGGGAAAGGTTGCCTCCGGTGACGTTGGCCATAATGCTCATTGGGCCGCCCGCAAGGTCTGATGTTGAGCGATCAAACTCTTCCTTCACGGCATTGGCATTGATTTGGTCCCCGGGATGAAGGGCGCACAGTCGCCTGATGAGGTTTTCCAGTTCCCGTACGTTGCCGGGCCAGTCAAAGGATTGAAGGACTTTTTTGGCGCTTGCTGTAAGCGTTTTGAAAGTAAGCCCCGATTCTGTGCCTTTTTCAAGGAAATGTTCAGCAAGGTCTGGGATGTCTTCCGTGCGGTCCCTTAGGGGCGGTATGGAAAGAGGCACCACATTAAGCCTAAAATACAGGTCTTCCCGAAACTCGCCGGATGACACCATGTTTTTCAGGTTTTTGTTGGTTGCAGCAATGATGCGGACGTTCGTTTTGATGCTGGCCTGGCCACCGACAGTTCTGTATTCGCCTTCTTGCAGCACGCGCAGCAGGCGTGTTTGTGCTTCTAGCGGCATATCGCCGATTTCATCCAGAAACAGCGTGCCGCCCTTTGCTTCACCGAACCTGCCCAGCGTTCTGGTTTCTGCGCCGGTGAAAGCGCCGCGTTCGTGGCCGAAAAGCTCGCTTTCGATCAGCTCTTTTGGAATAGCCGCCATGTTAACAGGGACAAAGGGGTTGTCGCGGCGCGGCCCATGAGCATGCAGTGCACGGGCAACCAGTTCTTTACCGGTGCCGCTCTCCCCGTGGATGAGAACAGTTAGTTCGGTTTGAACGATACGCGCCATCGATCTGTAGATCTCCTGCATAGCAGGCGACCGACCAATCAGAATGTTCTGATCTGGTTCTTTTCGGTCGGCAGATGCTGACTTTCTATTTTTAAGTGCTTTCTTAGCAACGCTTATTAACTCATCGATATCAAACGGTTTCGGCAGATAATCAAAGGCGCCATTATTTGTAGCATCCATAGCCGTGGACAGCGTGTTTTGCGCGCTCATGATGATGAACGGCAGGTTGGGACGGTCAATCAAAAGGTCCGGCATGGCATCAAGTCCGCTGCCGCTGGGCATAAGCACATCGGAGATAACAAGGTCACCCTGCCCTGATCGCACCAGCCTCTTCAGCTCCGGGATATCCTCAGCTTCAATCACCATCCAGCCTTCTTGCCGCAGAGCCTCGCCAACCACCATTCGAATGGCGAGGTCGTCGTCTGCTACAATGATAGTGGCTTTATTACTACTCATGCTGCCTGTCCTCATAGAGACCGAGTTGAATTTTAAAAATTGCCCCACCTACCGGTAGATTGTCAGCAGTTACGGTGCCGCCAAAGCTGCTGATATACCGGGCAACCATTGATAACCCTAGGCCCGTGCCGCCAGAACGTCCGGTCACAAAGGGGTCAAACAAGTGGCCTTTTATTGCGTCCGCTATTCCCGGGCCATTGTCCATAATGGTGATTTCGATTGGTAGGCGCTTGCGTTCACCATCGGCCCCTTTGATCCATATGCCGTGGCGGTAAGCTGTTGTGACCGTGATGTCGGCGGTTTTACCGGCAGCCTCAACCGCATTTTTCACGAGGTTTAGAAAAACCTGCACAAGGCGGTCATAGTTTCCGGCAACCGGTGGTAAAGATGGGTCAAATTTGGGCCTGACTGTTGCCTCAGACGCGAACCCGGCAACAGCCACATTCAACACATGATCCAGAACCTCATGAATATTCACAGGTTCGATATTCTGCTCGACGGGTGCGTTAAAGCTTTCCAGATCATCCACCAAGTCCCGTATACGGTCGACTTCCTTACAGATAAGCTCCGTCAGTTGCAGGTGTTTGTCATCAAGTGCGCGTCCCATCAGTTGGGCGGCACCGCGAATGCCGGAGAGCGGGTTTTTTACTTCGTGTGCCAACATGGAAGCGAGGCCGCTGACAGAACGCGCAGCCGCGTCCATCTCGTTCTTCTTTTCAAGAAAAGCAGTGATACGGCGGGGCAACACAGAAAGGAGTATGATCCCCTCTTCTTCCACGGGCGTTGCGTGCAAGTCGACAAGCTCGATGTCGCCAAGGGGCGGTTGGCAGCGCACATCATAGCTATTGAGCGGCGTGTTTTCACTCCGTGCCCGGTCCACAAGGTCTTGCGCGGCCTCTCCTACACCTACGATATCACGCAGGTTGGTGGATACAAGTGTCTCCCGGCTACGGCTCAGAATACTCTCGGTATGGGCATAAACCGCACTGATTTGGTCGTTCTGATCAATTGCCAGAACACCCTGCCGCAAGACGCTGAGAACCTTATGATCCTCGTCTGAAGCATATGGCAGGTTTTGCGCTAGTGTCATTATTAGGCGGCGATCTGGTCACACAGGGGTGTGTAGAAGTCAGTGATGGCCGATTTTACCTTTTCAGGGTCATCTTCGCGGTTTACGCCGTTGCGGAATTCAGCGGAACCATGCAGGCCCTTGGTATACCAGCCGATATGCTTGCGGGCGATGCGAACAGCGGCCTCAACGCCGTAATGGTGAAGCATGTCTTCATAGTGTTCCAGCAATGTGGCCAGTTGCACGTCCAAAGTTGGCGGTGCAAGCCGTTCACCTGTCCGCAGGTAATGGATGGCTTGGTTAATGAACCAAGGCTTTCCATAGGTACCGCGACCGATCATGATGCCGTCAGCACCTGAATCTTCGAGTGCTTGGGTAATATCCGGGAAATCATTGATGTCACCGTTAACGATCACCGGTAAATCGACGGCCTGTTTGACAATACCAACCTTTTTCCAGTCCGCATGACCCTTATAGAATTGGTTTCGTGTGCGGCCATGCACTGTCACCATTTTAATGCCAGCCTGTTCGGCGATTTTGGCGAGTTCAGGTGCGTTAAAGCTCTTGTCATCCCAGCCCAAGCGCATCTTCAGTGTTACGGGCAGTGAGACAGCGTTGACGGTGGCGTGTATCAGTTCACCGGCATTGTCCAGGTCACGCATCAGGCTTGAGCCAGCGTGCCCGTTAACAACTTTCTTCACCGGGCACCCCATATTGATGTCGATAATCGCCGCACCACGGTCTTCGTTCAGTTTGGCGGCTTCCGCCATCTTGGCGCCCTCACAGCCAGCAAGCTGAACTGACATTGGGAATTCTTCTGCGCAGTTGGTAGACATTTTCATGCTGCGCTCAGTCGCCCGGATCATGGCTTCTGACGCAATCATTTCAGAAACAACAAGCCCTGCGCCAAAGCGTTTCACCAAACGGCGAAACGGCATGTCTGTTACGCCGGACATGGGTGCGAGAATAACGGGGTCTTTGATTTCTACTGGACCAATGTTAATAGCCATGGAACAACCTGCACAAAACTGATACTGCCTAAATAATAGGCACTGCTTATGCCAGAAGTCATTTCAAAAATCTATAGCGAGATTTCACATGGCTGAAACGCCGCAAAATATACCCTCAAAGGTCATTATTCTGGTTGCCGCCGGACGCGGCAGTCGCGCGGGTGAAGGCTTGCCTAAACAATACCGTGAAATCTGCGGTAAGCCGCTTATCAGACATACGCTCGAGGCGCTGCGCCATGCTTCGGTCGATGCCGCTATTCTGCCTGTTATCCACCCTGATGATAAAGAGATGTTTGAAGAAGCGGCAGGCGGTGTTAGCAGCATCCTTTCCCCTGTAAACGGCGGTGTCACCAGACAGGAAAGCGTCTTTAAGGGGCTTCAGGCTTTGGAAAATCAGGGTTGCCAATATGTATACATTCACGATGCGGCTCGTCCATTTGTCTCGAAGGCGTTGATGGACCGCATTGACCATGCTTTTGCAAAGGGCGCTGTCGGGGTTGTTCCTGCTGTTCCTGTGGTAGACACATTGGTGCGCGCACAAGATGGCGCACGGAAGCCGGTGGATCGGTCAGATATATTTGCCGTTCAAACACCACAGGCTTTTATCTATGACGAAATCGTTGCAGCCCACAAGGCTGCAGTTGGACAGACATTGACCGATGACGCGTCTGTATACGAGGTCAATGGTGGCGCGGTGATGCATGTGGCTGGGGAAGAGGCAAACTTTAAAGTGACACGGCCTGAGGACTTTATGAAAGCGGAACAAATGCTGAATACGCCTCTCACCGACATTCGTGTCGGTTCCGGCTATGATGTACACCGGTTTGAGCCAGGCAATAGTTTGTGGCTGTGTGGTGTAGAACTTTCTTACACCATGTCACTCAAGGGTCATTCGGATGCTGATGTTGCCCTGCATGCCCTAACGGATGCTCTGTTGGCTGCTATCAGCGACGGCGATATTGGCGCGCACTTCCCGCCATCGGATGAACAGTGGCGCGGTGCTCCCAGCGACAGATTTCTTTCATTTGCGGCAGATCGCGTAAAAGGTCGTGGTGGCCGCATTAATCATTTGGGCGTAACCATCATTTGCGAAGCGCCCAAAATTCGACCTCATGTGGAAGCAATGCGGCACCGTATTGGCGAAATAGCTGGGATATCCGTTGATCGGGTCAGCGTTCAGGCAACGACAACCGAGAAGCTTGGCTTTACCGGTCGTGGTGAAGGGATTGCCGCGCAGGCAACGGCCACGGTTGCCCTACCCTTTGGCGAAACGTCATGAAGCAACGTCTGAATAACTGGCAGAATCGTTATAGGTCGCCCGCTTACTGGATTGCGGTCTATTTCGGCTCGGGGTTAATCCGACCCGCACCAGGAACTTGGGGCTCGCTTGCCGCGCTTATCTCCGGCTATTTTCTATTTCAGGCGGGCATTATGATTTTCGCGCTATCGATTGTGCTGGTCACCATCGTTGGCACCATCACCATTGATACAATTGAAAAACAAACAGGCATACATGATGCGCCTGAAATTGTTATCGATGAAGTAGCTGGCATGTGGATCAGCCTGCTGCCGTTCTTCTTTATCGAATACAGTCTAGTCGGCTTCGCGTTCGCTTTCCTGTTCTTCCGCCTGTTCGACATTATCAAGCCTTGGCCAATTGGCTGGCTTGACCGGCATGTCTCTGGTGGGTTTGGTGTCATGGTGGATGATATTGTTGCTGGCCTGTTTGCAATACTTAGTATAGGTACCTTGTATACATTATTAATGTAGCAAGGGCTCGCTAGTGTTTTCAAAATTTAGAGAATTTTCTACCATTCAGTTTCCGGGGCTGGCTGTGGCGATAACGATTGCGTTTGCCGCCAGTTTTCTGGGTGAACATTACGGCGCACCTACAATGCTTTTTGCGCTTCTGCTCGGAATGGCGCTTCGGTTTCTTTATGAAAATGAGCAAGCGGTGCCCGGCGTAAATTTTGCCGCCTGCGAGGTTTTACGAACGGGTGTCGCACTTTTGGGCCTGCGGGTGGCAATTGGCGACGTGGTGGCCGTTGGCCTTGAAACACTGTGTTTGATGGCTATCGGTATCGGCAGCACAATCTTCTTTGGTATTGGGATGGCGCGCGTTATGGGCTTGAAATCACGCTTTGGCGCCTTAACAGGTGGTGCCGTAGCCATTTGCGGTGCTTCTGCTGCTATGGCACTGTCTGCGGTGTTGCCTGACGATAAAAACAAGGAGCAAAACACCATTTTCGCCGTTGTTGGTGTTACGTCTCTCTCCACGCTTGCAATGATATTCTACCCAATTCTCACCACCTCACTTGGGCACTCTGACAGCGAAGCAGGTTTGTTTCTTGGCGGAACCATTCATGATGTGGCGCAAGTGGTTGGTGCGGGCTATTCCATCTCTGAAACTGCCGGGGATCAGGCAACACTTGTCAAACTGATCCGGGTCGCATTCCTGGTGCCAGTTGTTTTCATGTTTGCAATTGCGTTTCGCGCTCGTTCTGCCGGTAGTGCGGGTAGTAATGTTTTCCCACTATTTCTGGTCGGGTTCGCATTTTTCGTATTGCTCAACAGCTATGTAGCTATTCCGGAGGGTATTAAAGGGTTCCTCGTAGACGCTTCCCGCTTTATGCTGGTTACCGCGATTGCAGCTATCGGATTGAAGTCCAACCTCAAGGAATTGGTGAATGTGGGCTTGCGCCCTGTCCTTCTTATGGTTCTGGAGACCGCTTGGCTCGCTGTCGTTATTTTGGTTGGCATGGAAATGGTGCTCTAGTTCCTATGAACGATGATATTCAAAGGCTGGCTGAGCGCGTGCTGGAAGACGCTAGAGCAAGATGCTTTAAGCTCGCGACCGCAGAAAGCTGCACTGGCGGGCTAATTGCGGGTGCGTTGACAGATATTGCCGGTTCTTCCGATGTTGTTGACCGTGGGTTTGTTACATATTCCAATGCAGCCAAACAGCAGATGCTTGGAGTGTCTTTTACGACAATAGAGAAGTTTGGCGCTGTTTCAGAACCGACAGCAAAAGAAATGGCTTATGGTGCTCTTGCGAACTCCCTCGCTGATATCACCGTGTCCGTAACCGGAATTGCAGGGCCCGGCGGAGGCTCAGACGATAAGCCTGTTGGTCTTGTGTGGTTCGGTATCGCAGGGCAAGGCATGCCACCACGCGCAGAGAAGGTGCTGTTTGGTGAAATTGGGCGTAGTGAGGTACGGCAAAAAACTGTCGAGCACGCACTCAAAATGATGCTGGAAGAACTGGGCGGCTAACCATAAAGCGCATGGGCGCGTTCTTCAAATGCGCTGATCATGCGATCAGTTGCTTCAGAAAAAACTTTTCCGATCATTTGCTCAAGCACTCGACTGTCAAATTCGAAATCCACCTCAAAATCAATCAGACAGCCGTTTTCCTGTTCAGTAAAACGCCAATGGTTATAAAGCCGTTTCATCGGCCCCGAGATATAGTCAACGTCAACAGCCTGGTTTTCAATCAGGCTGACACGGGACGTGAATTTTTCCCGGAACATTTTAAAACCGATGATGACGTCCGCATCAAACCTGTCTGGTCTGCGATTATAAACACGCGCACCAACACACCATGGCAAAAACTCAGGATACCGGCCCACATCTGCAACAAGCGCGAACAGTTGTTCTGCCGTATAGGGTAGATGTTTCTGTTCTGTTTTCTTGGGCATCAGAAAGGTGCAACTAGCGCTTGGCAGCTAACTGCTTTTCACGGGCGTCACGCAGTTTCGCGAAATCATCCCCGGCGTGATAGCTGGACCGGGTTAGCGGCGTTGCGGAAATCAACAGGAAACCTTTTCCCCGCCCCATACGTTCATACCCTTTGAACTCGTCAGGGGTGACAAAACGTTCCACTTTCGCATGGCGCGGTGTTGGTTGCAGATACTGGCCAATGGTCATGAAATCAATGTCTGCCATACGCATGTCGTCCATCACCTGACTGACCTCAAGACGTTCTTCTCCAAGCCCCACCATAATGCCGGATTTTGTGAAAATGGACGGATCCACTTTCTTGACCGTTTCTAGCAAGCGGATGGAGTGGTAGTAGCGTGCGCCAGGGCGGATTTTCGGATATAGCCGTGGCACTGTTTCAAGGTTATGGTTGAACACATCAGGCTTGGCTTCAGCGACCTTTTCAATGGAACCCGGTTTGTTCCTGAAATCCGGTGTCAGGATTTCAATTGTGGTGTTCGGGCTCATGTCACGGATAGCTTTGATCACCTTTACAAACTGATCTGCGCCACCGTCTGCAAGATCGTCGCGGTCAACGGAGGTAATCACGATATGATTAAGACCCATCGTTGCGCAGGCTTCTGCGGTATGGAAAGGCTCCATCGGGTCAACCGCCATGGGGCGACCGGTTTTGATGTTACAGAAGGCACAAGCGCGAGTGCAGGTGTCACCAAGGATCATCACTGTGGCGTGCTTTTTTGACCAGCATTCACCAATATTTGGACACGCGGCTTCTTCACAAACCGTATGCAGGTTTTTATCGCGCATCAGTTTACGCGTTTCCTGATACCCTTTGCTGACGGGGGCCTTCACGCGAATCCACTTGGGTTTGCGTTGAAACTGCTCGCCTTTTTCCGGTTTGTTCATGTGTCGACACCTAATCTAAATCTGAGCGTCGCTCAGATGCGGTTGCCCTCCCCGCTTGATGTCAACTTGTAACCGACATCAACTTTTCTGTCACCTAAAAGTGGATGGCGCGCCCATAGGCATCCAGCACACTTTCATGCATCATCTCACTAAGCGTCGGATGCGGGAAGACTGTATGCATCAGTTCTGCTTCTGTGCTTTCAAGCGTGCGGGCTACGGTATATCCCTGGATCAGCTCTGTTACCTCTGCGCCAATCATGTGGGCACCAAGAAGTTCGCCCGTTTTCTTGTCAAACACGGTTTTGATGAAGCCTTCCGGTTCACCAAGGGCGATTGCTTTGCCGTTACCGATGAAAGGAAACTTGCCGACGCGCACTTCATGCCCGGCTTCTTTCGCTTTGGCTTCCGTCATGCCAACGGACGCAACCTGCGGGCGGCAATAGGTGCAGCCCGGGATATTGCTTTTGTCCATGGGATGCACATCTTTCAGGCCCGCCATTTTTTCAACAGCAATAATGCCTTCGTGTGATGCCTTGTGGGCGAGCCACGGTGCACCTGCCACATCACCAATCGCCCAAACGCCGTTCACGCCGGTTTTGCCGTATCCGTCGGTTACAATATGGCCGCGGTCCACTTTCACACCGATTTGTTCAAGGCCCATGTTTTCAACATTGCCTGTGATGCCAATAGCCAGAATTACCCGGTCTACCGTGATTTCCTGTTTCTTGCCCTTGGTCTCGACGACACAGGTCACATTCGCCTTCCCGCGTTTCAGCTCAGTCACTGACGCTGAGGTCATTAAGGTCATGCCCTGTTTTTTGAAGGCTTTCGCGGCGAATGCAGAGACTTCCTCATCTTCAACAGGTAGAACACGGTCCATCATTTCAACAACCGTTACGTCTGAACCAAGGTCATTAAAGAAGCTGGCAAACTCAATACCGATAGCGCCAGAACCAATCACGAGCAGTTTTTTCGGCATAGTGTTGGGCGCGAGGGCATGACGGTAGCTCCAGACCAGCTCGCCGTCAGCTTGTAGGTGCGGTAGTTCGCGGGCACGCGCGCCGGTCGCGATGATTACATTCTTGGCGGTATAGTCGGCTGTCTTGCCGTCCGCGGCCTTTACGGTGAGAGTATTTGCCGCCTTGAAGGAAGCTTCACCTGCAATGTGCGTAACTTTATTTTTCTTAAACAGGCTCTTGATGCCGCCAGACAGCTGGCCTGCCACACCGCGGCTGCGCTTTACGATGGCGTCAAAATCATAGTCAACAGAACCGATTTTAAGGCCGTAATCAGCGCCATTTTGTGCAAGATGATACACCTCTGCCGATCGCAGCAGGGCTTTTGTCGGGATACAGCCCCAGTTCAGACAGATGCCGCCAAGGTTTTCCCGCTCAACGCAGGCGACGCTCATGCCAAGCTGGCTTGCTCTAATCGCTGCTACATAGCCACCGGGGCCGCCACCAATTACAATCAGATCAAATGTATTGCTCATGACTAGTATCCTGTTCAGGCACCAAGTGCCGTAATTGACCGATTAAATACGGTCGTGATTTTCTTTACGCAGCGGATCATCAATACCGCCGGTATGATCTGTGCCAGCGTCTTCAATGATCATAACGCTGCAACCGTTTGCCGAATGGGGTCGATGCTCGACACCTTTGGGCACCACAATCATTTCCCCGGCCTGAAGCGTTACGCTTTTGTCGCGAAACTCGATATTGAGGGTGCCATCAACGACCAGAAACATTTCGTCCTGATCGTCATGCTGGTGCCAGATGAAGTCACCTTCCAGTTTTGCCAGATACACCTGATGACCATCCACATTGGAGATAATCTTCGGTGTCCAGGTGTCGCTAAAAAGGCCGAGCTTCTGTTTGATGTTGATCACATCCATCGCAAAACACCCCTAAAGCAGCATGGTGATCGGGTCTTCGATATAACCTTTGAAGGCTTTCAGGAACTCAGCGCCCACAGCACCATCAATGGCGCGGTGATCGCACGAAAGCGTGCAGTTCATCACCGTGGCAACAGCAAGCGCGCCGTCTTTCACCACAGGGCGCTGCTCGCCCGCACCAACCGCAAGGATCGCACCTTGTGGTGGGTTGATAACGGCAGAGAATTCCTTGATGCCAAACATGCCAAGGTTGGAGATCGAGAAAGTGCCACCAGCATAATCTTCCGGCATCAGCTTGCCGTCGCGTGCCTTAAGCGCCAGGTCTTTGGCTGTTGTGGCGATATCTGCAAGGCCCATCTGGTCTGCACCGCGAATAACCGGTGTGACAAGGCCGCCATCAATGGCGACGGCCATGGAAATGTCGGCACGTTCGTACCAGTACATTTTGTCACCAGCGAACTGAACGTTGGCCGCAGGCACTTTCTTAAGCGCAAGCCCAGACGCACGGATGATGAAATCATTCACGGAAATCTTGATGCCGCTATCGGCCAGCTTGGCGTTCAGTTCTTTACGCTGGTTAAGCAGGTTATCAATCTCGCACTCTACGGTCAGATAGAAGTGCGGCACGGTAGTTTTGGATTCGGTGAGACGCTTGGCAATTGTTTTACGCATACTGGACAGGCGCTCTTCACGGAACGGAATGTCATCGTGCGCAGGATAAACCGCGGTCGCTGCTGCTGGTGTTGACGCAGGCGCAGAGGTTGGCGCTGTAGCGGCAGTTTGTGCTGGTGCGGCTGTTCCGCCAGCAAGAGCTGCTTCAACGTCGCGCTTAACAATACGACCATGAGGGCCTGTGCCGGTGATCGCAGCAATGTCCAAGCCTTCATTCGCTGCAATGCGTTTTGCAAGCGGCGAGGCTTTAACACGATCATCTGTTGATGGAGCAACTGTTGCTGCAACTGGCGCAGGTGCGGGAGCTTCTACAGCAGTAGGTGCTTCAACTGGTGCTTCTGCTTTTGTAGGGGCTGCCGTTGCACTTGGTACGTCAATATCCGCAACATCTTCGCCCTCTTCCGCGAGAATGGCGATAATTTGCCCAACCGGCACATTGTCGGTTCCAGCATCCACAAGAATTTTGGCAACAACGCCATCGTCGATGCTTTCCACCTCCATGGTAGCTTTGTCTGTCTCGATCTCGGCGATCACGTCACCGGAAGTGACCGTGTCACCTTCTTTGACGAGCCATGTTGCAAGGGTGCCCTCTTCCATTGTGGGCGACAGGGCGGGCATGAAAATTTCAATAGCCATCTAAACTAATCCTTTTCGGCAATCCGCTTGGTGGCGGCAATTGCCCATTCGGGAGTTTCAGTAAGTTCTAACTTCTTATGAACAGGTGTATTCTCGTATGGGTCTGGAACTTTTGGGTCGGCATAGTGGCGAAACACATATGCGGAAAAGCCAAAACCAAAAATCATGGAAAGCCATGTGAAAACGTAAATGAAATTCCATGAAGAGAAAAATGAGATCAATGATGTGCTAGAGAGTAAACCACCAATCACACCCATCAAGATGACGCCCATTTGGGGGCGAACATTTTTTGCCTTCATGAACAAGCCGCTTGCAGTGAGAAATAGTGCAACCGTAACGCCAGCGACTGTTGCGAGAAGCAACCATCCCCAGAAGTCTTTAAACAGGAGATAGCCAGCATTCCGATTGTTCAATGCAACTTGAATTTCTTCCGGATTCACGGCACCAAACCGCGTCATAATCTGAAAGAGCGTTTGCTCAGCAGTAAGCGAAGGTAGCCCATAGGCTAGCAAAATCGTTACGCTAACGATCAAACCGGAAATAAAGGCGCCGAGAAACAGGTTTTCAAATTGGAGCTTTATTGTTCCTACTCCGCATAACAAACGGCTTTGGCCGCTTTCACGATATTTTCTGCTTTCACAATGGCCGCTTTTTCCAGGTTGGCGGCATATGGCAGCGGCACGTCCACGCTGTTCACGCGGGTGACAGGTGCGTCCAGCCAATCAAAAGCTTGTTCCATCAATTGCGCTGATACGTCAGAAGCGACCGAACACTGCGGCCAGCCTTCTTCCGCCACCACGCAGCGGTTGGTTTTCTTCACGCTTTCAATCACTGCCTCAATGTCAAGGGGGCGAATGGTGCGCAGGTCAATCACTTCAGCACTGATGCCCTCTTCTGCCAACGCGTCAGCAGCCTTAAGGGCTTCGCCAACAGTGATGGAATAGGAAATGATTGTTACATCTATGCCTTCGCGGAAAGTGCGGGCCTTGCCGATTGGCACGATGTAATCGTCCATCTCAGGCACATCAAAGCTTTCGCCGTACATCAGCTCGTTCTCAAGGAACACAACCGGGTTCGGGTCACGGATCGCAGCCTTCAGCAAGCCTTTGTTGTCTGCTGCATCATAGGGTGCAATTACCTTCAGACCCGGTACGTTTGCGTACCATGAAGCATAGTTCTGGCTGTGCTGCGCACCCACACGGGATGCGGCACCATTCGGGCCACGGAATACGATGGAGCAATCCACCAGTCCGCCGGACATATAGCGTGTTTTGGCGGCAGAGTTGATCAGGTGATCAATCGCCTGCATGGCAAAGTTGAAGGTCATGAACTCAATCACTGGTTTCAGGCCAGCAAACGCCGCCCCAACACCGAGACCAGCAAAGCCATGTTCGGTAATCGGCGTATCAATCACGCGCTCTGCGCCGAACTCATCCAGCAAGCCTTGCGTCACCTTGTAGGCGCCCTGATATTCGGCAACTTCTTCGCCCATCACGAAGACATCTGCGTCTTTGCGCATTTCCTCTGCCATGGCGTCGCGCAGGGCTTCACGCACAGTCAGGTGTTGCATGGGGGTACCTGCGGGCACATCAATTTCTACTGGCGCACTTGTAACGGATGCTGCTGGTGCCGCCTCAACTGCTGGTGATGCCACAGGTTCAGGCGCCGCAACAGCTACTGCTGCAGGTGCAGCAGACGCATCAACTGTCGACGGGTCTTCGCCCTCTTCCGCGAGAACAGCGATCAGGGTACCAACGGCAACATTGTCTGTACCTGCTTCAACAAGCAGTTTGGCAACAACACCGTCGTCGATGCTTTCCAATTCCATAGTGGCTTTGTCTGTTTCAATCTCTGCAATCACATCGCCCGAAGAAACGCTATCGCCTTCCTTTACGAGCCAGGTTGCAAGCGTGCCCTCTTCCATCGTTGGCGACAGGGCTGGCATGGTAATTTGAATGGCCATTTCTGATACTCCCTTACGCCAATACGTCTGTATACAGTTCGGAAAGCTCCGGTTCCGGGCATTCCTGCGCAAAGTTCGCGGCATCAGCAACAATGGCTTTCACGTCTTTGTCGATGTCCTTAAGGGCGGCTTCGTCGGCAGCACCAGCCTTCAGGATTGTATCCTTGATCTGGTCAATGGCATCGTGTTCTGCGCGCATCTTCTGAACTTCATCTTTAGAGCGATACTTCGCCGGGTCGGACATGGAGTGACCACGGTAGCGGTATGTTTTCATTTCCAGAATGATCGGGCCCTTGCCTGCACGGCAGTGGGCCACGGCTTCGTCCATCGCGCCGCGAACAGCCAGAACATTCATACCGTCCACCTGACGGCCCGGAATGTTAAAGCTTTCACCGCGACGGAACAGGTCCGGCTGAGAACTTGCGCGCGCTACGCTTGTGCCCATGGCATATTGGTTGTTCTCGATGATGAAAATGGCTGGCAGATCCCAGATCTGGGCCATGTTGAAACTTTCGTACACCTGGCCCTGGTTCGCGGCACCATCACCGAAATAGGAAACCGAGATATTGTCGGTCTTCCTGTATTTGTTAGCGAAGGCAAGGCCGGTGCCGAGGGCAACCTGCGCGCCCACAATACCGTGACCGCCATAAAAGCCTTTGGCAGGGTCAAACATATGCATGGAGCCACCCTTGCCTTTGGACACGCCGCCAGAGCGGCCAGTAAGTTCAGCCATAACGGCGCGAGGGTCACAGCCCATCGCAATCATTTGACCGTGTTCGCGGTAGCCGGAGATAACTTTGTCGCCGTCTTTCAGGGCGGTGTGAACACCCACGGCAACGGCTTCCTGACCGATATAAAGGTGACAGAAACCACCGATAAGACCCATGCCATACATCTGGCCTGCTTTCTCTTCAAAGCGGCGGATCAAAATCATGTCACGGTAAAACTGAAGTAACTCTTCGTTAGTAGCTTTGTAAACCGCGCTTTTAGTCGTGCGTTTACGGGGCGACGTTGCCGCCTTTCGGGGAGAATTTTTTGTGGTCATGCCAGCCTTCCAAAAAAGGGGACTGAGTAGCCTCAGTCGCTCAATGAACGGCTATATGGATACCGGGAAAATAATCATTTTGCAACAAGTTATAAATCATTGAAAAATATAGATAATCAATGATTAACCCCAGTTAGGTTAACAATGGTTTCTATTGCAACATTATGATGACTTCATCCGGATGGGTGAAACCAAGCTTTTCGCGAACTTGTTCTTCCAGAAGATCAGGATCAACGGAAGAGCGGGCAAGCGCTTGGGTTTTAGAAGCCAGATATTCTTTTTCGGCTGCAATGTCGGCGGCTATAAGCGATAGCTCGCGCTCTTGCTCTTGCAAGGCGCGCAGCGCATTAATGCCGTTATCACCGTTGAAGGCGTGGTAGACAAAATAAGCCACAAGAAACAGCAAGAAACCGGTTACCCAGTTCCGCCCCATTCCCTGCATGATATGTCCGACTCGCTTCATGATTCGAATCATCTCATAACCGAATCGGTAAAGCAAGTATAAAACGTCTAAAAATGCATAAATTATACTATTAGATTCAATATCTTAGTGTGGTGATCAGTTTAGGTTTTTACCTGCTGAAAAATGCTCATATTTTGAAGCATTAGGCGGGTAAGCTTTGTGTTGCTTTCCTGCTTTTAGCCATCCGGCGGCATATATTGATCTAAAAGGTGCGAGATTTTTTGTTCCATTGCATCTACCGCAGGCGTGCCGCCCTGCCCGCTAGCACCAAGGTAGCGCTTATAGGCGGCTATAGTTGCGGCGATGTTATCCTTGTAGCTACGCTGGTCAACACTATCGCGAGGGATAGCGGTCAACCTGTTGTGGAGGGTCATCAGTTTAAAATGATTGGTCGGAGCGCTTGGGTTACCTTGCGCGGTTTGGCGCGCCGTGTAGCGTTGCATCATATCTGAAAGGGCTTCAAGAAAGTGACAGGCCGCTACAGAAGTTTTGGTGTGTTTGGTCATGCCTCATACATAGTGAAAAGGCATGACCTAAATATGGCTTAATCGTGCCGAAAAAGCGGTCGGCGAATTATCGCTTCAACACGCCTTCGCCGGCATAAACGGCAGCAGCGCCCAGCTCTTCTTCGATACGAATAAGCTGATTGTATTTGGCGAGGCGATCAGACCGCGCGAGTGAACCTGTTTTGATCTGGCCGCAGTTCAGAGCCACTGCAAGGTCCGCGATTGTTGCGTCTTCGGTTTCGCCGGACCGGTGAGACATTACAGATGTGTAGTTGGCGCGGTGTGCCATATCCACAGCCGTCATGGTTTCAGACAAGGTGCCAATCTGGTTCACCTTCACCAGAATGGAGTTGCCAACACCCTTTTCGATACCGTCAGACAGGCGCGCCGGGTTGGTGACAAACAGATCATCACCAACAAGCTGGCACTTGTCACCAATGCGGTCTGTCAGCATTTTCCAGCCGTCCCAATCATCTTCATCCATACCGTCTTCGATAGAGATGATTGGATAGCGATCCACGAGGTCGGCCCAATAGTCTACAAGTTCAGCGCTTGTAAGAGTTTTGCCCTCGCCCTTCAGCTGGTATTTTCCGTCTTCATAAAACTCAGACGCCGCAGCATCCATAGCTAGGTAAACATCGTCACCAGCCTTGTAGCCAGCGCTTTCAATAGCTGCCATGATGAATTTGATGGCATCTTCTGTACCTGCCAAATTCGGGGCAAAGCCGCCTTCGTCACCAACAGCTGTGTTGTGGCCTGCTGCTTTCAATTTGTCTTTCAGCTCATGGAAGATTTCTGCGCCCATACGAATGGCGTCAGTACAGCTGCCCGCCTTGACCGGCATAATCATGAATTCCTGAACATCAATTGGGTTGTCGGCATGTTCGCCGCCATTGATGATATTCATCATCGGTACCGGCAACACATGGGCGTTTGCACCACCAATGTAGCGATAAAGTGGCACGCCGAGGCTCTCAGCACTTGCTTTGGCGATGGCAAGAGAAACGCCCAGAATGGCGTTTGCGCCCAACCGGCCTTTGTTTTCGGTGCCATCAAGGTCTCTCATGGCTTGGTCGATGGCGAGCTGATCTTCGCTATCCAGACCAACAAGTGCGTCGAACAGTTCGCCGTTGACCGCATCAACTGCTTTCAAAACGCCTTTGCCGCGATACCGTTCGCCGCCATCGCGAAGCTCAACAGCTTCATATGCACCGGTAGAAGCACCTGACGGGACAGCCGCACGCCCAATAGCGCCGTCATCCAGAATAACGTCTACTTCAACTGTGGGGTTGCCTCGGCTGTCGAGAATTTCCCTGCCGATAATGTCGATAATCGCGGTCATGATCGTGTCTTTCGAAAGAAAAGGAGAAAAGAAATGCTGGCCACTTTTAACGGTTTCGTAGCGGGCTCGCAAGCAACAATACTGGTTGCCAAGGCCGGGCAAATTTGCACAAGTGAGGTTCGGAGAGATAAGCGAAGTGGTGGAAGGGTATTTGTCATGTTGAAAAAAGTGATTGTAGGTGGTGTGTTAACGGCAGCGGTTGGCTTGAGTGCTGCAGTGGCAGATGTGGACTATGTTCGCGAGTATAGAGAACAGAATGAGCTGCGTATCCTGAACGACTTTCGAGACCTTCTTTCCATGCCGAATACAGGTGCTGTTCCCGGAATGCAGCAGCAAAATGCTGACTGGATTATCGACTATATTGAGAGGCGTGGGTTTAAAGCTCGTTCGGTGACCGCAGGCGGCGAACCCTATGTGATCGCCGAGCGGCTAACACCCGGCGCAACAAAAACTATTTTGTTCTACGTGCACTATGATGGGCAGCCGGTGATCGAGGAAAATTGGGCGAGCCCGCCCTTTGAGCCGACGATGCGTGATGGCATGGTTGAGGCAGGCGGCAGCACAGTGCCATGGCCGGAAGAAGGTAACGCAATTAACCCGGAGTGGCGTTTGTTTGCAAGGTCAGCAGGTGATGATAAGGCACCGATTATCGGACTGATGGCCGCGCTGGATGCAATGGCGGCTGCGGACATTTCGCCTTCAATCAACATCAAGCTTATTCTTGATGGCGAGGAAGAGATAGGCAGCCCAAGCCTTGCGAACATATTGCGTGAATATGGGGGTGAGCTTCAGTCCGATCTTATTCTGTTTTGCGATGCCCCCATGCACCAAAGCGGCCAGCGACAGCTCGTGTTTGGTATGCGGGGTGCGATGACGCTGGAACTTGAGACCTTTGGTGCTATTCGCCCTCTCCATAGTGGGCACTATGGTAATTTCTCACCGAATCCAACCGACTCAATGATTCGTCTATTGAACAGTTTGAAGACAGAAGATGGCCGGATTGCTGTTGAAGGATATTATGATGATGTGCCGCCCCTTTCCGAGGCGGAGCGTGAGGCCATAGCCAACATCCCGTCGATTGAAGGGCAGTTGATGGATGAGCTGGCGCTTGCGGAACGTGAACAACCATCAAAACGGATCGAGGAACTGGTGATGCAGCCCGCGATCGTTATCAAAGGCTTTCAGGCCGGTGGAGTTGAGGACAAGTCCCGTAACATCATTCAGCCAAATGCTAAGGCTTCCATCAATTTCCGTCTGGTCAAAAACCAAACAGTTGAAGGTGTGCGGGAGCGGATCGAGGCGCACTTCAAATCACTTGGTTATCATATCATTTATGACACTCCATCAAGAGAACTGCGCCGGGAACAAGCGAAACTGCTGAAGCTAGACTGGCGGCCTGGTGGCTACGGTGCCTTTAAGACCCCGCTTGATGGGCCAGAGGCGATCAAGCTGGTTGAGGTACTTGATCAAATTGATGGCGAGGGCACCATGCTGACGCCGACACTTGGCGGCAGCTTACCTATCGTATTGTTCGAAGAGGCATTGGATACGCCGGTGATCGTGCTGCCAATAGCTAATCACGACAATAACCAGCATGGCCGCAATGAGAATATTCGATTGCAAAACCTTTGGGATGCCATCGAAATTTACGCGGCAGTTATTCAGGATTATGGGCGATAGAGCATAAGGTGCCGAGTATGTGCTGCGACCTCTATAGGTCGTAGTAATCTTCGATTACATAGTAGAAATTGCGCACGCGGTTGACGTAGGGCGATGTCAAAACATTACTCATATTCTTCATCATAAGCTCTATCTTTGACTTAAGCTCGCCTAGGGTTTTCCGCTTTTCGTCCGTCTCGGGTTCAAGAGCAATCCTGAGTTCCGCTTCACTCACCAGCGCTTCGAGGCGTGGTGGTGTCCACAAAGTGAAGCCCTCGGAGAAAATACGCATATCCATGATGTTGTCCCGCAGGCGGCGCCACTCCATTTGTGGGCCAAGCGCCCTAAGTTCGTTAATCTTGAGGTTAAGCTGTAAGGCTTTTGTGTCGCGGTCGAGTGTAAAAGCGTATGTTTTTGCTGCGGCGAAATAGCTGGCCGCTGCGCCAAAATCACCAACGGCTGCGGTTGCGTTCGCGGCCTGAATGGTCAAATTCAACCGGCGCGCAGCCCCTTGGTTAAGTGGTTGTAGGCTGAGCGCCGTACTCCAGGCTTCTGCGACCCTGCCTTTGTCCTCTGCGCTACTGGCGGACAGGGCCCGGATCAGCGCCAGTTGCCTACCCACGTCGGAGTTAACTGCATAGTAGCGACTGTAGTTCTTCCAGACTTTCTCAATTGTCCCGTCAGCAGACGCCAGCACTTTCGCGTCTCTTGTGCCACTGTAGTTGTTAACCACGGCCTCCGCCTGACTGGCGGCTGCGGCCTTTTTCTTTGCATCATCGGCAATTACCGACGGCATACTAAGGGTTACGCACAAAGCAAACAAAAGTCTCAGCATCATCTTTCCTTAACGGCAACACATCGCACTGTAGGCAAAACCTGCAGTCAGAATATTGGTTATCAGACCATAATGCAAAAAGGGGGCCGAAAGCCCCCTATTCCGCAGAAACCATTTTGAAAAGCTACACTAATCGGCTTTGGGTCACCGCTGCTTCTACAAAGCTAGCGAACAATGGGTGCGGCTCAAAAGGTTTGGACTTCAGTTCTGGGTGGAACTGCACGCCGATGAACCAAGGATGGTCTGGCAATTCAATAATCTCTGGCAGTTCGCCGTCTGGCGACATTCCGGAAAAGACAACACCGGCCTCTTCCAATTGCTTTACGTAACCGATGTTAACTTCGTACCGGTGGCGGTGCCGTTCAGAGATTGTCGTCTTGCCATATATCTCTGCAACCTTTGACCCCTCTTTAAGAATGGCATCGTAGGCACCGAGGCGCATCGTGCCACCCAGGTCCGTTTCTTCTGTGCGCTTTTCAACGCTGCCATCTTCACGAACCCATTCTGTGATCAGACCCACAATCGGGTTTTTCTGAGCTTCAAACTCTGTTGAGCCTGCATCCTTAACACCGGCCATATTGCGGGCGGCTTCCACTGTCGCCATCTGCATACCAAGGCAAATGCCGAAGTAAGGGATTTTGCGTTCACGTGCGAATTTTGCGGCGGCAATCTTGCCTTCAGTACCGCGCTTGCCAAACCCACCGGGAACAAGAATGGCATGCACATCTTCAAGCTGGGCGATTGCGTCCTCTTTTTCGAATACTTCAGATTCGATCCAGCGCACATTCACTTTCACCCGATTGGCAATGCCGCCGTGCACAATCGCTTCATTGAGCGATTTGTAGGCGTCTTTCAGGCCCGTGTATTTGCCAACAACAGCAATCGTTACTTCGCCTTCCGGGTTTTCAATGCGGTCGGTGATGTCTTCCCAGCGAGAAAGGTCCGGCCCTTCAGAGTGTGCAAGACCGAAGGCTTTCAGGACTTCCGAGTCCAAGCCTTCGTTATGATAGGCTTCTGGAACAGCGTAAATTGAAGAAGCGTCGAGCGCCGGGATAACGGCAGTTTCCGCGACATTACAGTAAAGCGACATCTTGCGACGCTCACTATCAGGAATTGGGTGCTCAGAACGGCACACCAGAATATCGGGTTGAATACCGATGGAACGCAGGTCGCGCACGCTGTGTTGTGTTGGTTTTGTCTTCAACTCTCCCGCTGCGGCTAGGTACGGCACCAGAGTAAGGTGAACAAAGATTGAGCGGCCACGGCCAAGGTCGATGGATAGCTGTCGAATAGCCTCCATGAAGGGCGCTGCCTCGATATCACCAGCGGTGCCGCCAATTTCACACAGCATGAAGTCAATATTCTGCTGTTCCGCCAGTGCAAACTCTTTAATCGCATCGGTAACATGAGGAATTACCTGAACGGTGCCACCAAGGTAGTCACCCCGACGCTCTTTAGAAATGATCTGCTTATATATCCTGCCTGATGTGATGTTATCGCTCTGGCGCGATGCAACACCGGTGAAGCGCTCATAATGGCCAAGGTCGAGGTCTGTTTCTGCGCCGTCATCGGTTACATACACCTCACCATGTTGGTAAGGACTCATCGTGCCCGGGTCTACGTTCAGATAAGGGTCAAGCTTTCGCAAGCGCACGGAATAGCCGCGAGCCTGCAAGAGCGCGCCAAGCGAAGCAGACAGCAATCCTTTCCCAAGTGAACTAACCACACCACCAGTGATGAATATATAGCGCGTCATACGGTCCTCTAATTCTCGTCTTGTCTGATATGCCAATGGCATAAATTCTCTCTCTATAAAAGAGAAGCGGGGGCTCTTGGCCCCCGCTCTGAAAGTCTCTTATCCTTCGCCGTCCTGCGGGACGGTGGGGATATCAGGTAGTGTGCTTTCTGTTTCCTGCTGTTCCTGTTCCAGGGCTTCTTCAATAACTGAAGCGCCTCTGTCGTCTTGGGCTGCATACCAGCCAAGGAGCAAAGAGTTCGCCAGGAAAATAATAGCGAGCCATTTTGTTGTTTTTGACAAAGCATCCCCTGCTCCGCGTGCGGTCATCATGCCGCCAGCGCCGCCGCCAATGCCAAGCGCGCCGCCTTCAGAACGTTGCAGCAGAATGGTTGCAACCATTGCAACAGCTACAATCAGGTGGATGGTCAGTAGAATTGCTTCCATTGTCTTTATCCGTACATGCCGTGGGTGATCTCACTACACCCATACCAAAGCGCGGTTTCTATATCAAATTGCAGGGGCTTGCCAAGCGCAAAATCAAAGATTTCTGTATGCGTCGATAATTCCATTGAAATCCGAAGCTTTCAGGCTTGCACCGCCAACAAGGGCACCGTTTACATTTTTAACGGACATCAACTCAACAGCATTCGCTGGTTTCACTGACCCACCGTAAAGGATTGCGATACCCTCGCCCACCTCACCAAAGCGTTCCACCAGCGCACCTCTGATGGCTGCGTGGACCTCTGCAACATCGTCAACAGTTGGCGTTCGGCCTGTGCCAATGGCCCATACAGGTTCATAGGCGATGATGATGTTTTCGGCTGTCGCTGTTGACGGTATTGAACCAGAAACCTGATCCAGAACCACTTTCAAAGTATTGCCTGCATCTCTTTCCTGTTCGGTTTCGCCCACGCAAATAATAGCGGTCAAATCGGCACGGTGGGTTGCCGCGGCCTTTTCTTCCACCAGTTCGCTGCTTTCGCCATGATCTGCGCGGCGCTCTGAATGGCCAACAATGATATAGTCGCCACCAGCGTCAGCAATCATCTCTGCAGAGATATCACCAGTATGCGCGCCTGAGGTTGCGGTATGGCAATCTTGTGCCCCGATGGAAATTCCCTGGTTTGACCTGTCAGCAAATGCTGAAATGAGAGTGGATGGCGGGCATATAAGGACATTACAGCTTGCCTTGGCACCTTCCGTTAGCAGGCCGGATAGAGCATCGAGTTCTGCAATGCTCTGTTTCAATCCATTCATTTTCCAGTTGCCTGCTACCAAAGCGGTTGGCGATGCCATGCTCTTCTCCCTTAATTTTGTGACTTTGCCGACCCATGTTCGGCACACCCTTACGGTCAGTGACTAGCAAATTCATTTGATGCTGACCAGAGCCGCCGCAAATATTAACTCAACTCACCGTTATTGTGTGGTTGCGGGCTTGTTTTTCCGCTCTCTCGGCGCTAAGGATGCAAGCTTATTTGTGGGCGGGTGCACAGTATAGAAAAATACCTGCCAGAGTTTGACGAGAGGGATCCGGCGCATGCTGCTAAAACTGCGTGGTGGTTTAAACAACTTCCTGGTTACAATTTTGCTTGGGCTGCTTATCGCAGCATTCGCTATTTGGGGCATTGGGCCCGGCATGCTCTCTGGTTCCAACCAGTATGTGGCAAGGGTTGGTGACACCGAGGTTTCCACAAACCGTTTCTTCAATTTGGTGCAGCAGCGCGCGCAAGCTTTCCAAATTCAGTTTGGCGGTGAGTTTAGCACACCTCAACTGGTGCAAATGATGCAGCTTGACCAGCAAGTGCTTGGCCAGATGCTTGTAGATGCGACTGTTAAAGAACATATCTCCACACTTGGGCTTCGCGCGACAGACGAGCAGCTCGCAAATCGCCTGCGCGAGATTGAAGCATTTAATCTGCCTGGTGCTGGCTTTAGCCCGGAGCTGATGCAGCAGGCACTGGTTGCAAATAACATTAGCCAGACCGAACTGTTTTCTGATTTGCGCAGTGATGTAACGCGAACCCAGCTGCTTGATAGCTTTGTCGTTGAAGACATGATTTCGCGTGAACTGGCAGACGAGTTGTACGTTTGGCAAGCTGAGCGGCGTGATGCAGCCATGATAAACCTGCCAGCGGATACCCTTACGGATGTTGGTGAGCCAACCGAAGAACAACTCGCTGAGTTCTATGAAGCTAACAAGGGCGGTTACATGACGCCCGAGCGCCGCACATATGATTATCTGCTTTTGACGCCTGAGTATTTCGCGTCACAAGTTGAAGTGCCGGAAGGCATTATTCAGGAAACTTATAACGCGCGGGCTGAAGAGTTCGCTGCCACGGAAACGCGTGAAGTTTATCAGGTTAGTTTTGATACAGAAGCAGAGGCTCTTGCTTTTGTTGCAGAAATAAACGGCGGGGCAGACTTTGTTGAGACAGCAGCGGCAAGTTCTGTCTTCACCGCTGAAGAGATTAACCTTGGAAGCAATAGCAAAGCGGACATCGAATCAGCGTTTGGTCCTGAAGCTGTTGAAACTGTATTCGGTCTTGTCGAAAACACGCCTTCCACCCCACGCGAAGATATTGGTGGTTGGAGCGTTTTCCTTGTGCCAAGCATCACCCGCACGGAGGGGCGTTCTTTCGAAGATGTGCAGGCGGAGCTGGAAGCCGAGTATCGCAACGAGGAAGCCATTGAACTGATGTATGACTATCAAGGTCGCATCGATGAGGCGATGGAAGCAACAGGTGTGTTGGCAGAGATCGCACAGGCGGTAGAACTGCCGCTGGCAACAGTAACCGATGTTGATGCTCAAGGGTTGAGTGCAAATGGTTTGCCTGCCATTACACAACAAAACGAGTATTTGGTTCAGTCTGCTGTCTTTAGGGAAGAGTTGGGTGCGGAACCTACGATCCGGGATATTAACCCGACCGATTCCACACTCGGGTTTTATCTGTTCGAAATTCAGGACATCAAATCTCCAGCTGAGCAACCTCTGGAAGAAATTCGTTCCCGTGTCGTTGTCGACTGGACTGCTGAAAGACAGCGGGAAAGAGCGGGTGAAATTGCTGAAACCGTTGTTGAGCGCCTGAGGGCTGGTGGTAATCCTGAAGAAATTGCGGACGAGTTTGGCGGCACGTCATTTGACGCCAAGAACGTTGCCCGCACAGCAAGCAACAACAGCAACCTGGCGGCCAATATTCGCAGCTTGATCTTTGACCTTAATGTTGGTGACGTTGACAGCGCCGCTGCTGCAGACGGTAACGGCTATATTGTTGTTAAGCTTCTAGATAAGAAAGCCGGTGACCCAGAAACCGCGAACGCAGCCGTTGATAGCCTTCTGGACCAGCTTAATGCCGACTTCCAGAATGAACTGTTTGCGCAGTATCAGGCTTACTTGGCGGAACTTTATCCAGCCGAGATCAACAGCTTGTTGATTCAGGAATTGTTTAGTGCGGAAAACCTTCAGCAGTGATTAGCGAAGTAGACTTTTCCGAGTTTAAACAGCGTTATGAGGCTGGTGAAGCACAGGTTCTATATCGGTCACTGGTAGCGGACTTGGATACGCCTGTGTCCGCCTATATGAAACTGACGCGTGACGAACGCTATAGCTGCCTGCTCGAATCAGTTGAAGGTGGGGAAAACCGCGGGCGGTATTCGATCATCGGCCTGCGGCCAGACCTTGTCTGGAAATCAGACGGCCAGTCTGCCAAGATTTGCCGTGATGTTTCTGATGCTAGTTCACTGTCATTTAGCCCTATGGACGGCGCGCCACTGGACTGTCTGCGCAGTCTATTAGACGAAAGTCTGATTGATCTACCACATCCACTTCCGCCTATGGCCGCCGGACTTGTGGGATACATGGCGTATGACATGGTACGGCAGATGGAAAATATCGGCCCTGCCCGGTCAGATCCGCTTGGCCTTTCCACCTCGATTTTCATCCGACCCACCATTATGGCGATTTTTGACAGCGTTACCAACTTGGTAACTGTTGTTACGCCAGTTCGGGCGGGCGCCGATGTTGAGGCTCAACTGGCCTTTGACCGCGCGCATACCCTTATCGACCAGATGATTGACAGGTTGGATGCACCCCTGCCGCTTATGCCATCGGTTGCTGTACCAAACATTGATGATGCTCAGTCGAACACGCCAAAAGAGCAGTTCGAAGAGATGGTTAGGAAGGCACAGGAATATATTCTTGCTGGTGATATTTTTCAGGTTGTGCTCAGCCAGCGTTTCAGCATGCCGTTTGAATTGCCGGCATTTGCCTTGTATCGTGCGTTACGGCGCACGAATCCGTCACCATTCATGTATCATCTGGCGTTTGATGACTTTGCTATTGTTGGGTCCAGCCCGGAAATATTGGTGCGGTTGCGCGACGACGAAGTAACCATTCGCCCGATTGCGGGCACCCGCTGGCGCGGTAAAGATGTTGTTGAAGATAAAGCCCTTTCAGAAGAACTGTTGTCTGACCAGAAAGAGCTTGCCGAACACCTGATGCTGCTTGATTTGGGCCGCAACGATGTTGGCCGTGTGTCAAAACCGGGCACGGTAAAAGTAACGGCGCAAAACACGATCGAATATTATTCGCACGTCATGCATATTGTCTCCAACGTGGTTGGAGAGCTTGACCCACAGTATGATGCAATTGATGCACTATCGGCTGGGTTCCCTGCGGGCACCGTATCTGGTGCACCCAAGGTGCGCGCGATGGAGATCATTGACGAACTGGAAGTGGATGCTCGCGGCGTGTATGCCGGTAGTGTCGGGTATTTCAGTGCAAATGGCTCGATGGATACCGCGATTGTGCTTCGCACGGCGATTGTTAAAAACGGCGTTATGCATGTGCAGGCTGGTGCAGGTGTCGTGGCGGACAGCGTTCCAGAATATGAACATAATGAATGCGTGAATAAAGCGAGGGCCCTGGTGGTTGCTGCCAAAGAGGCGCTTCGGTTTGCATCCTCCAACCGGGGTTAGCGGGCTGTATTTTCCCGCTTTCTCACCTCGGTCATGATCTGGGTAATTGGCACCAGTTGAAGCCCTTTGAACTCAAGCGTTTTTTCCCATTCTTCCAAAGCGTCAATTGTTGTGTCGTAAGGGTGGCCGATTGCAATTGCATACCCGCGTAGTCTGGCAATCTTCTCGGTTGTTGCGAGTTGACGATTAATATACTCACTCGACCGTTCATTATCCAAAAAAACATCACGGGCCACAAAGGGCACATTCAAAGCTCTTGCTGCTTTCTTCCCGACACTCTTGGGTGTTGTCAGGCTATCCATGAACAATAGGCCCTGATTGCGCAGCCGTGCCATCACACGCACCATCAGTGCGGGGTCTTCGGTTACCAGGCTACCCATATGGTTATTGATGCCTACGTAGCCTTCAAAGCGGTTCAAGTTCCAGTCGATCCGTTTACTAAATTCCTCGAAGCTTAGGTTTGAGAGCAAGGCATTGTCACCTGGATCAGCATCATCATTGTGGGATTGCATTGGCAGATGAACCATAAGCTCATGCCCTGCCCTGCGTGCACTTTCTGTTTGGCGCTCAAGGTCATCCGCATAGGGAAGAAAAGCGAACGTGAAAGGCCCATTCAAACCCGTGAGCCTCGCGCTCGCTTTTTTGTCCAGGCCCAAGTCATCGATCACTATGGCGATTTTTGGCTGGCTACCCAATTGCGCAATGGACGCCGCATTTATGACCCAGGCTGGTGCGGCGGGCTCTGGCACCAGCGTTTCAAGCTGGTCAAGTTTAGCTGTAACCCGAGCGATGTGGTCGCCTTGGTATTCTTCAACAATCGCAACGATATCCTCGTCTGCAACAACAAGGTTGGCTTCGTTAGATTTTGAACTGGTGAACAGTGCACTCATAAGCCCGAAAAACACGAAAACCACTACAAAGACATAGAAACCCAGAGCCTTTGATGACTTGGTGTCAGGAGCGTTGCTTGGCTTTTCTGTCATGGGGTCAAAATAATCTTCAAAACTTTATTACTGCTTGGGCGCTCAGTGTGCTTGCGTGCCATAGTCTGTCGCCCTAGAATGCGCCGCCTGCCCTAATAGTGTGCAGATTTTCGACGCAGATAAAGAACCTCTTCTATGTACATACTTATCGATAACTACGACAGCTTTACATACAATTTGTATCATTATCTTACGGATTTGGGCGTTGATGTGGCGGTCCATCGCAATGACCAGATATCCGTGGATGATGTTATCGGGTTAAAGCCCGAGGGAATCATTATTAGCCCGGGCCCCTGTACCCCCAATGAGGCGGGTATTTGCCTCGAACTTATTGAGCGTTGTGGTGCCAACATTCCGATATTGGGTGTTTGCTTGGGACACCAATCAATCGCACAGGCGTTTGGCGGTGATGTCGTTCGTGCCCCTTATGTGATGCACGGCAAAACAAGCGATATTCGGCATGAAAGCAAAAGCGTTTTTGAAGGCTTGTCTACGCCGTTTACTGCCACCCGTTATCATTCCCTGACCGTTGCGCCTGAGAGTGTACCAGATTGCTTGGAGGTTACTGCGCAAACCGAAGACGGTATTATCATGGGACTGGCTCACAAGGAACTTCCGATGCACGGTGTCCAGTTTCATCCAGAGAGCATAGCGTCAGAGCATGGCCATGACCTTATTCAGAACTTTCTGAAGATTTGCGCCGGGAAGGAAGCCGCCCATGTCTGACCTTTCGCAAACACTGGCTCTGCTTGCCGATGGTGCAACCCTAACAGTCGAGCAATCGTCAACAGCTTTTGATGCAATCATGAGCGGGAGTGTAGAGCCAATTCAGGTTGCTGCATTTTTGACGGCCCTTCGTGTGCGCGGCGAAACGATTGAAGAGATTGTGGGTGGCGCCCATGTTCTGCGGGCTAATGCCGACCGTATTGATGCACCTGATCATGCGATAGATATTGTAGGCACTGGTGGCTCTGGTCTTGATACCTTGAATGTATCAACCGCCGCCAGCTTTGTTGTCGCCGCCGCGGGCGTACCAGTTGCGAAGCATGGTAACCGTGCAGCCTCTAGCAAATCAGGGTCAGCAGACGTTTTAGAAGCTCTTGGTGGCAATTTGGATATCAGTTTCGAAAATGTTCAAAAAGCCCTGGATTTGACTAACTTCACATTCCTCTATGCACGCGCTCACCACAAGGCAATGCGCCACGTGGCACCGGTTCGCGCTGAGCTGAAGTTTAAAACGATCTTCAACTTGATGGGTCCATTGTCCAGCCCGGCACAAGCAAAAGTTCAGTTGTTGGGTGTTTTCGACCGCAAATGGGTGCGCCCAGCCGTGGAGACTTTAGCAAGCCTTGGTAGTGTTCGGGCACTGGTCGTGCATGCAAGCGACGGTATGGATGAAATAACGCTCAGCGGCCCCACCTATGCGGCAGAATTGAAGGATGGCGCCATTCAGGAATATGAGATCAATCCAACTGATCTTGGGCTTCCTCTTACCCCTCTAGAACAACTGCTGGGTGGTGATGTCCAACATAACGCGAACGCTATTCGCGCATTGATGGACGGAGAAAAGTCACCTTTCCGCGATATGGTTCTGGCAAACGCGGGTGCTGCCCTGATGATTGCAGGTAAAGCGGAAACCATCAAAGAAGGTGTTCAGTTTGCGGCTGGTATCATTGATGATGGTCAGGCTAAATCTGTGATGGAAACTTGGGCAACCTTCACGCAGGAGTGCGAAGCATGACTCTGGAATACGGCGGGGGCATCCTGAAAGAGATATGCCAGCGCAAGGAAGTGCATGTATCGGTAAAGAAGACGCAAGCACCCGTTGAACAGGTAATGGCGGCTGCTGCGGCGGCGGGAAAGCCAAGAGGGTTTATTGCCGCTCTCGATGCCAAAGTAAGTGCGGGCCAGTATGGTTTTATCTGTGAAATAAAAAAAGCCAGTCCGTCCAAAGGGCTTATTCGTGCTGATTTTGACCCAGCCTCGCTTGCTAAAGCTTATGAAGTGGGTGGTGCGGCCTGTTTGTCTGTTTTGACTGATGAGCCTTATTTCCAAGGTCACGATAGCTATCTGGTTGACGCGAAAGCAGCATGCTCCCTGCCGGTTTTACGCAAGGACTTCATGATCGACCCGTATCAGGTGTATGAAGCGCGCGCCCTTGGCGCTGATTGTATCTTGCTGATTATGGCTGCGCTGCCAGATGATTTGGCAATTGAGCTTGAGGCGCTTGCCAATCAGCTCGGCATGGACGTGCTTGCTGAAGTGCACAATGGAGAAGAGCTGGACCGAGCCCTTAAGCTCAACAGCAGGTTAATTGGCGTGAATAATCGCAACCTGAAGACAATGGATGTTTCGCTCGAAAACACCTTGTCTCTGGTGCCAAGATACGCAAGTGATCGCCTTGCGGTAGCTGAGTCCGGCCTGAGAACCTCGGAAGATCTGGCAACCTGCGCAAGTGCTGGTGCAAACTGCTTTCTTATCGGCGAGACCTTTATGCGTCAGGACGATGTGGCCGCTGCGGTTCAGGCGCTGCAGATAGAGGGTAAAGCATGAGCGAAAAACTAAGCCATACGGACGAAACCGGTGCAGCCCATATGGTTGATGTTGGTGACAAACAGCCAAGCAAACGCGTGGCTGTGGCCGAAGCCCATGTATTGATGACCGAATATACCGCGAATTTGATTCGGGAGAATGGAATCAAAAAGGGTGATGTGCTGGCGGTTGCAAGAGTAGCTGGTATCATGGCGGCGAAGAAGACACCCGACCTTATTCCCCTCTGTCATCCACTGCCGGTAACCGGTGCGACGGTTGAATTTGAATGGACTGGTGCTGATCAATTGAAGGTTACCGCGACTGTCAAAGTGGACGGTAAAACAGGCGTGGAGATGGAAGCGCTTACGGCGGCCAGTACTGCGGCACTAACCGTTTATGACATGGCAAAAGCGACTGACAAATCCATGACAATCACAAACGTCAGGCTACTTGCCAAAGATGGTGGCAAATCCGGTAGCTATAGAAGGAATGAAGCATGATTTCCGTTGAAAAGGCATTTGCACGCATCGTTGAGGGCGCGAAACCTCTTGAAACGGAGCAAGTGCCTGTTTCAGAGGCATCTGGCCGTGTGGTGGCCGCGCCAATAAATGCCAGACGGTCACAACCGGGGTGCGACTTGTCCGCAATGGATGGGTATGCCGTTAGAAGTGCAGACTTGGCATCTGGACAGGAACTGACGGTGATTGGTGAATCGTCTGCAGGCCACCCTTATGCAGGCACGTTGAAGGCTGGTGATGTGGTTCGTATTTTTACCGGTGCAGCAGTACCAAATGGTGCTGATCAGGTCGTGATTCAGGAAAATGTAGAGCGAGCTGGCGATAAAATCACAACGGCGGATCAGGCATCTGCGGGAAAGAACATTCGCGCCAAAGGCATTGATTTCTTTGAAAAGCAATGCGTGCTGGATGCGGGCACGTTTATGACACCTAAAACAATCGGCCTGGCCGCCAGCGCTGGTCAGGCGCATCTTATGGTTCATCGCGCACCAAAGGTTGCCATTTTGGCAACAGGCGACGAATTGGCCGCGCCGGGTAAAAAGAACTTCACGGAATATGATACTGTCGATAGCGCCCGCCCGCAGCTTGAAGCGTTGGTTAGGGATGCAGGTGCTGATCTGATGTTTTCAGGCCACGCAGGAGATAATTTGGACGCAATTGCAAGCGCAGTAAGAGCTAACAGCGATGCCGATATCTCGATCACCATTGGTGGGGCATCTGTTGGTGATAAGGATTTTGTTCAGGACGCTTTCAAACAGGAAGGCATGGAACTGGATTTCTGGAAAATTGCCATGAGGCCCGGCAAGCCGTTAATTTTCGGGAAAAGAGGTAACCAATATATGGTGGGACTTCCGGGTAACCCAGCCTCGGCCTTTGTATGTGCGCTCATTTATCTTCGTCCTCTTATTGATAAGTTGATGGGACGCCCCGCGCCACTACCAACCGGTGTACCACTTCCCTCTGCAACGGACCTGCCTGCAAATGGTATTCGGCAACATTATATGCGTGGCCGGTTGATTGGAGAGGCTGGTTCCCGCATGGTTGATGCCGCAGCTGATCAGGATAGCAGCCTTTCTACTGTTTTGGCGCAATGTGATGGCTTGATAGTTCGGCCAGTTGATGCACCTGCTGTTAACGCAGGTGAGTCAGTATTATTCCTGCCCTTTTAGGGAGTTTGCCGGATTTAAGGTTGGGCTTGACAAACAATCAAACCGTGAACTAAAAGAGAACATAAGGTAAACGTACCCATTTGGAGATACCATATGTTGACCGCCAAACAGCAACAGTTGCTTCTTTTCATTGACGAACGTTTGAACAGTGGTGGGGTGTCCCCCTCTTTCGATGAAATGAAAGATGCACTTGGATTGAAGTCCAAGTCAGGCGTTCACCGCTTGATTAGTGCCCTGGAAGAGCGCGGATTCATTAAGCGTATGGCTAACCGGGCGCGTGCGCTTGAAGTGTTGAAGTTACCAGATGGACTTGAAGCCAAGGGCAGTGACAGCAACGTTGTATCTGCAAACTTTAGTCAAGCCTCCTCGCCCGCAGACAATACCCTGGAGATACCGCTTCATGGGAAAATCGCTGCGGGCACGCCGATTGAAGCACTGGAAAATATTGACAGCCATATTGCTGTGCCTGCGTCAATGGTTGGGCATGGTAGCTGTTATGCCCTTGAAATTTCTGGCGATTCGATGATTGAGCTGGGGATTTTGGACGGCGACACCGTGATTATTGAAAGTGGCCAAACGGCACGAGATGGTGAAGTTGTTGTTGCCCTTGTTGACCGGGAAGAAGCGACGCTGAAGACACTTCGCCGGGATGGTGGCATGGTTCAGCTTGTGCCAGCAAATGTTAGCCATGAAACTCAATCCTATGCCCCTGAGCGTGTGCAGGTGCAAGGCCGGCTGGTTGGATTGGTACGCCAGTACCACTAGAGACTGGGCTCCAATTATTCCTTACTGAATTCGGGTGACGCCGGGGAAAGCCGTGCTGGATTAGAAAATTCGTACTTTTGTATAGAGTCGTTGCTGTTAAACCAGAGAGCTAGTGGCCCCGCAGTTTCGATATCTTCGATTGAGATAAACAGGTTTGCCTCTCGGCAACTGCTGCGGTGATTGTAGTTCGCGATGACAATATAGCCGTTGCTGCATGCTCGCCTTGTGGTCTCTAGTGAATGACTTCTGACGATTGTGATCGGATGTGAGGCACTGGGCGTGGGTACCATTGTCAAGCATGCGCGGCTGTCGCATGAACGGGACAACCTGCCCGTTTGCTGGCCAACTTTGAAATTCCAGTACCTTTGCCATAGGTCATCCCGGAAACTCCCGCGTCTGCCGCCGATGATATTCATTTGGCCTTTGGTATTACTGGCGATAATTTTCCCGCCACTATCAATTAGAATATCAGCAGGCTTCTGCTGGAAGAGCAGTAATGCAAGCGACCCTAAAAGCACTGCAAGCGCAGGGACCAAGCGATGTTTAAAGACCATCATGGCTACGAATAGCATGCTGGCAATAACCAGAATCTCGGGTGGATACGGCCCTGCTCTCAATACACTGAAGCTGAAGCTCGAGAGAAACTGGGACATTTCGAGAATGATGGATAGCCCTAAACCCATTGGATAAAGCGCAAGTCCCTCAAAGCCTATGGCACTTAGCACAAGCGCCAAAAAAGCAGCTGGCATAATCAGAAACGCCATTAGGGGCACTGCCAGCAAGTTGGCAACGAGCGCAATTATCGATAACGTTTGAAAATGATAGAGCGCGATTGGCGCGATGGCCAATTGCGCCACAAAGCTCGTGGCGGCTGTGGCGAGAATGTATTTAATAGCTTTTCGGAACCACGTGCCTGATCGAGCATTATCGCTGTCATAAGCACCTGAATATGCTTCATATGCGAGCACAATCCCGATGGTGGCCGCAAAAGACATTTGAAAACCAATTGAAAATACGGCCTCTGGCGACACCAAGAGTACAATGAAGGCTGCGATGGAAACACTGCGCAGTGATATGACCCGCCGGTCGCTAAGCACAGCTAGAATTGCGATAGAGACCATTGCAAACGCCCGCAAGGTGCTGACGCCCATTCCCGATAGAAATAGATATGCGAGGCCCACCAGCCACGCAAAAATGGCTGCCGGTTTTCTCGGCGGCCATGGAAAGTTGATCGGGAGAAGTGCCGCTAGAAGGATCTCCATTGCCAAAAAAGCAACACCGGTGATTAGGCCCATGTGCAAGCCTGAGATTGCCAGTAAGTGGGCGAGCCCAGCATCTCTCAGCGCTTCCGCAGATTGCTTGTCCAAAAACTGGCGTTGGCCCGTAATCAGGGCTACGGCAATGCCGCCAACAGGCTGTTCCAGATGGGTTAACACTTTACCGGCCAGCTTTGAACGCCAGTTTTCAAGTGTCGATCGCCAATCCTCGTCGCTTTCTGGCAGACTATCTACAACAACATCCGAGACTGCGAATCCTTGCGCAGCGATGCCGTTAAAGCGGTTATGGCGATCAAAATCGAAGCCACCCGGCACCAATCGCCCGTTTGAAGAGCTGAGGACGGCCCGCACCGCGATTTTGGTGCCCGCCAGCAAATCTTCCGGGATAGTGGTGCGAACTGATAGGCGAATTTTTCTGCTTATTAACCAGTCCTGTTTGTCGATATTTTCAACTTCAACAACTAGTCTGTTGGGCCCAGTAACCTGATAGTCGACGGACACAACATTGCCTGAAAGAGTGACGAATGTCTCGCGTTCGACAGCTTGGCCTGGCAAGGCAGCTTTTCGATACTCTGATACCGAAAGCCCAATGAGAAACATGGATACTATTGTAATGGCGAAGCTATAACCGTTTTTAATCCAAATAGAGATAAAAGTGCCTAATATTGCTGCGCCGAAAACCACGCCCGGATACGGCAAGCCAACCATATCCGCCATAGATAATGCGGCGGCAGCCATAAAGCTTGCTGTAGCCAACATTAACCGCCAGTCTTCATGGAGCTGAAGCTGTTCCCGTATCTGGTTCAGGCGGAATGTCATAGTCTGTATCAGTTGCATCATTGCCTCTGTTCACAATCAGTCACGTCTAGTTGCATGAAGTCAAAGCAAATTTGTGTTCTGCGGGAACATATGCTAAAAGCCCGGCAAGGCTTCTGAAGCAGCGGTTGGGTAACCTTTCTCCCGCTGGATTTTGTTAGAAACTATAATTATTTATGGACTGAGCGTGCACCAGAACATGCCCAATGTTGTCACTCGATTTGCCCCGTCTCCAACCGGTTTTCTCCATATCGGTGGAGCGCGGACTGCACTATACAATTGGCTATTTGCGCGCCACCATAATGGAAAGTTTCTTTTGCGGATCGAAGATACGGACCGGGCACGTTCCACGGATGCAGCCATAGACGCTATTCTTGCTGGTATGGAATGGCTTGGCCTTGACCATGACGGCGACGCCATCAGTCAGTTCGCGCGCGCCTCGCGCCACCGGGAAGTCGCAACGACATTGTTAGAAAACGGACATGCGTACAAATGTTACGCAACCGCTGAAGAGACAGCAGCTTTACGGGCCGCTGCCAGAGAAAATGGTGAGGCATTTCGCGGTGATATGTGGCGTGATAGAACCCCGGATGCAGAAACAGCGTCATTGCCCTACTCTATCCGCATTAAGATGCCCCGCGATGGTGAGACCACATTAGATGATGCTGTTCAGGGCCCTGTAACGGTCCAAAATGACAGCCTGGATGACATGATCCTGCTCCGTTCTGATGGCACGCCCACTTATATGCTGGCTGTTGTTGTGGACGATCATGATATGGGCGTTACCCATGTTATTCGTGGTGATGACCATCTCAACAATGCGTTCCGGCAGCACCAGATTTATGTCGCGATGGGCTGGGATGTTCCGGAGTATTCGCATATTCCTCTTATCCATGGGCCAGATGGCAAAAAGCTCTCCAAACGTCATGGTGCGCTTGGTGTAGATGCCTATGCAGATATGGGTTTCCTGCCTGAAGCGATGCGTAATTATCTTCTACGTCTTGGCTGGAGCCACGGTGATGATGAAATCATCCCGACGAAACAGGCGATAGAGTGGTTTAACCTTGAAAATGTTGGTAAAGGGCCCTCTCGTTTCGATTTTGATAAGCTTGATAGCCTGAACGCGCACTACCTGCGACAAATGTCTTCAACTGATCTCTTGCCGCTGGTTAAAAACGATCTAGAAAAGACATTGAACGTTAGTTTGTCGGACGACGAGCAGGAAAAAATCCTGCGTGCCATGGCGCCGATTGCCGAACGAGCCAAGCGTTTACCTGATGTTGTTGAGGGAGCGTCGCTCTTTTGTAACATAAGACCATTAACGCTTACCGAAAAAGCAGCCTCTACCCTTCAGGGTCAAGACACAGTGCTGAATGAGGTAGCGTCTGAACTGACCGCCGTTTCTGACTGGACGTCAGAAGCAATTAAGGCGGCCATTATGTCCTTTGCACAGGCGAGGGATTTGAAATTGGGAAAGGTTATGCAGCCAATCCGGGCAGCCGCAACTGGCGGCATCCCCTATGGGGACCTGGTAGAACTCCTGGAGATTTTAGGCCAGGAAGAAACGGTTGCGCGGCTGCAAGATCAAGCCAACGCCTGACCCCGTTCGGTTTTAGACCGGATGATTAATTTATAAGGAGTATGGACCATGTCTAACGATCCCCTGAAACTGACCGGTAACGGTCTGGACGTCGATCTCCCCGTGATGGAAGGCTCCGTGGGTCCAAAAGTCATTGATATTCGCAAGCTGTATGCCCAGACAAACATGTTTACGTTTGACCCTGGTTTTACCTCTACTGGTAGCTGTGAATCAAAAATTACCTATATTGATGGTGAAAAAGGTGAGCTTCAGTATCGCGGCTACCCTATTGAACAGCTTGCGGCACAGAGCGACTATATGGAAGTTTGCTATCTGCTGCTATTTGGCGAGTTGCCAACCAAAGCTGAGAAAGAAAAGTTCACTTGGGATATTACACACCACACCATGGTGCACGAGCAATTGCATCGCTTCTTCAGCGGTTTCCGCCGCGATGCACACCCAATGGCGATCATGGTCGGTGTTGTTGGCGCTTTGGCTGCCTTCTACCATGACAGCACTGACATCAACGACCCGCATCAGCGGATGGTTGCCAGCTACCGTATGATCGCAAAGGTGCCGACAATCGCGGCAATGGCTTATAAATATTCTATTGGCCAGCCTTTTGTTTATCCGGATAACGAACTGTCATATGCGGGGAATTTCCTGAAGATGATGTTCTCTGTCCCTGCTGAGGAGTATGTGGTTAATCCAATCCTCGAAAAAGCAATGGACCTGATCTTCATTTTGCATGCGGACCATGAGCAAAACGCATCTACGTCTACAGTTCGGCTTGCTGGTTCATCCGGTGCTAACCCGTTCGCTTGTGTTGCTTCAGGCATTGCTTGCCTCTGGGGGCCCGCTCATGGTGGCGCTAATGAGGCATGCCTCAATATGCTGACAGAAATTGGTACGGTTGACCGTATCCCGGAATTTGTCCAGCGTGCCAAGGATAAAACTGATCACTTCCGTCTGATGGGCTTTGGGCACCGAGTTTACAAAAACTTTGATCCTCGCGCGACAGTGATGCGCGATACAGCGCACCAGGTTCTTGGTGAGCTGGGTGTGGATGATCCGCTATTTGACGTTGCTATGGAGCTTGAGAAGATTGCTCTTGAAGACCCATATTTTGTAGAGAAAAAACTCTATCCAAATGTGGACTTCTATTCCGGTATCATCCTGAAAGCTATGGGCTTCCCAACTGAGATGTTCACAGTGCTGTTTGCCCTTGCGCGCACAAGTGGTTGGATCGCCCAGTGGAACGAGATGATTGAAGACCCAACACAGAAGATTGGTCGCCCTCGTCAGTTGTTTACTGGTGCACCAAAGCGGGATTACGTGCCTGTTGAAAAACGCTGAGACTTCTAAAGTTAGATCTGAAAGGGCGCCTTAAAAAGGCGCCCTTTTTTCTTGATAGAACAAAAAAAGCCGCCCGGTTGAGGCGGCTTTTGAAATTTCCAGCATCGTGAGTTTTCGGAAGGCTACTCCGCGCCAAGCATCGCAGTAAGCTTCGCCTCAGTAACCAGCTCATCACCTACATAGGCTGTGGCATCAAACTTCCAAACAGCCCCGCCACCGCGTGTCTTGGTGACTTTCATTTGCAATGTGTCTCCAGGCTGAACTGGTCGGCGGAATTTCGCGCCGTCTATGCCCATAAAATACATCACCTTGCCTTTGGCATCGTCGCCGAGGAACTGAACGGCAAGTACCCCAGCAGTCTGCGCCATTGCTTCCAGTATCAGCACACCAGGCATCACAGGCTTCTGTGGGAAATGCCCAGGAAAGAAAGGTTCGTTAATGGTGACATTCTTGATGCCGGTCGCGCTTTCGCCCGGCACCACGTCGATCAACTTATCAACAAGCAGGAATGGATACCGATGAGGTATCGATTCCATAATGTCTGCAATTGAAAATTCCATCACGGTTAAACCAGTCGCTTAACGCGATTACTGGTTACCCCCGTCTTCACCGCCTGCAGCTTCTGCCCCTTCAGCGTTTTGCTGAAGCAGAGAGAGTGTAACCGTAGGCAGAGACTCATCAAGGCGCTCGATAAACTCAGTGGTTACGTCGAGGCCAGATGCTGTTTCCAGCGCAAAGCTCTTGCGCATGATGATTTGTGCATCACGTTCGCGCAGAATGTTACGCAGCAGTGGGCTACGCGCACGCTCTACTTGAGTTTGAGCTTCACGGCGAAGGTTGTCGAAATAAAGCTCAAGCTGACGCAGCTGATTGGTTTCAGCCTGAAGCTGCTGGCGCATTTGCTGGCCTTCAGTCTGGAAAGAAACTTCTTTTTGCTGACGCTCAGTTTCATAGGCGTCGTTACCGATGATGGACTTACGTTTTTCCAAATCATCAAGATCAGCTTTCATACGCTGCTGAAACTGAAGGGCTGTTTGGTCCCAGTATCCATCAGGAGAAGTCCGCTGACGCAAGGCAATAATAGCGTCCCGGATTTGAGCTGTCTGAAGGTCAAAATCTTTAAAAGCTGCTGCTTCGCGTTGCACACGTTCCTGATCAATGATCAGAATGTCAGCAAAAGCTGTAACAGACAGGCTTGTCGCAATGGCCACACCCAAAGCTGCATTTTTGATAGTTTTCGCGATGTTACGCATGTTCTTGTACCCCATGTACTCTAAAATTGTGTGCCAACGTTGAACTGTAGTGACTCTGTACGATCACCCAACTGTCTTTTAAGAACCCGTGACAGGTCGATACGGAATGGTCCAAAAGGCGATTGCCAGGAAAAACCAATACCAACCGATACTCTTGGGTTAATACTATCCCCCGCAATACAGTTCGTGTTGAATGGAAATGTTAATGTCGGATCATCAGCTACCGCTGTCTGGAACGCATTAAACTCACCCAACGAAAATTCGCAATTGGGAGTATCATCAATTTGCCCGCGGAACAAGGAGCCAGCGTCAACAAATACAGATGCATTGATCCCGGACTCAAGGGCAGCCTGCCCTAATGGGAAGAATAGCTCTGCCCGTCCGATGTAAAATGCAGTACCACCAAGTGAACTTGTTCGACCTGTTGTGGTTCCAGAGAAGTCCCTCGGGCCTATACCTGCAACGTCGAAGCCGCGAATTCTTGGCCCACCAATGTAGAATTTATCAGCCAACAGCACATTTTGCCCCAAGCCTTGAATGAAGCCAGCTTCAGCACTCGCCCGGAAGGTCCAGCCCTGCCAAGGAGTCCAGTAGTTGTCAGAGCGAATTTGCGTTCTCAGGTATCTTACATCACCACCAAGGCCTGCGAAGTCCTGACTGAATGACAGCAACCGACCCCGTGTAGGTCGCAGGAAGCTGTTCAGTGTATTGGTTTGTAGCGTATAGCCAAGAATTGACTGGAAGCGATTACCGATCGACTCCTGGAATGAACGACCAAGGCCAATGGCAAGTTCTGTATCTTGGAATTCCCCATCGTCGTTGGTGTCAAAATCGACATCTGTAATTTCGCCATCACCGTTGCGATCAAAGCGATCAAGCAATGGGGTGTTGTTGATGCTGTCGTCTGCGAGCTGGCTTTGAATGCTGGTTAGAAAGCGCCCAAAGGAGCTGGTAAGAAGGTTACCGGGAATTTCTACGTTATCACGACGAAGCGTATAGCGTGTTGATAGTGTCCAATATTCGCTAAGAGCCATGCCAGCGCGCAGCGAGAAACCTAATGAGTCTTGGTCAAAAGCTGCACCGAAATTTGAGCTATCGATTCTTCTTGCAAAGATATCAAAACCAGCAGCCACGCGGCGACCGAGAAAATACGGTTCGGTAAAGCCAAGGTCAATTTCTTGACGGGTACCTGAGAGCCTTAAGCCCAGGCGCGCGTCCTGCCCTTTACCTTGCCAGTTTCGCTGGCGGATGGAGAAATCAAAGATAAAGTTCTCAAGGCTGGAAAAACCGGCGCCGAGGTTCAATTCACCTGTAGCCTGTTCTTCAACAGCTACATCAAGTACAAGCCTGTCTGGCTGTGAGCCCTGAAGCTGTTCAATTTCAACTTCGCGGAAAAAGTCCAACTGTTGCAGCCGGTTATCTGACCGGTTAACAAGTGCTGAGTTGAAGGCATCACCTTCCTGCAAGCGAAACTCTCTGCGAATAACACGGTCCAGCGTCACTACATTACCGCGAATGTTAATGCGTTCTACGTAAACACGCGGCGCATCGAGGATGCGAAACTTGATGTTCATGATCCGGTTTTCACGGTCCCGATCGATTTCAGGCCGCACATCCACGAACGCGTAACCAAGAAGACCAGCCGCGTTAGAGAGCTGTTCAATCGTCTGCTCAATCGCTTCAGCGTTATAGTTTTGTCCTTCGCGCACCAAAAGGAACGCACGGAACAGAATTTCGTTTACGTCCCGGATTTCACTTTCAATCTCGATGTCGCCAAACTCGTAAACTTCGCCCTCTTCAATAGTGAAGGTAATGAAGAAATCCTCACGGTCAGGCGTCAGCTCTGACACAGCGGACACAACGCGGAAATCCGCATAGCCTTCATTCAGATAATGTTGGCGTAGGACCTGTTGGTCATAGGCAAGACGATCAGGGTCGAATGTATCGTTGGATGTGAAGATTTTCCACCAGCGAGACTGTTTTGTAGCGAGCACGTCCCTCAGGTCTCCATCACTGAACACCTTATTGCCGATGAAGTTAATCTTGCTGACCTTGGTCTTTGGGCCTTCCTGAATTTCAAACACCAGGTCAACGCGGTTCTGGTCTTGCTGAACAACTTTTGGCTCGATAATCGCGGCAAACCGACCGGAGCGTCTGTAAAGTTCGAGCATGCGCTGCACATCAGCCCTCACGCGTGCACGCGTAAACACCTGGCGAGGCCGCAATCTTACCTCTTCAATAAGCTCATCGTTGTCGAGCTTTTTATTACCTTCAAAGATAATCCGGTTAATGATTGGGTTTTCCACCACCCGTACGATGAGGCTGCCGCCACTTTCCGTTAGCTCAACGTCTGAAAACAGGCCCGTAGAGAACAGGTTTTTCAAGCTTTGGTCCAAGGCGGCAGGGTCAAAGTAATCGCCGGGCCGGACCGTCAGATAAGACGCGATTGTTTCGGGCTCAACCCGCTCATTACCAGATACACTAACCTGATTAATGATAGGGAGTGGTTGTTGCGCACCTGCATCTTGTGCACTTGTTGACGTGTGGCTGATGCAAACAGTTGCCACCAAACCCAGAATCAATACAGCGGGTTTCATCATACGCTTCACAGTAAAACTCAAAGTTAAAGCCCAATCTAAATAGTCTTGTGCACAATGGCGGTGAAATTGGCCTAGAGCGCCATGGATTGCAAGTCATTCAAGGTGACAAGCACCATAAAAATTAACATCAGCGCCATTCCGGCAATAAAACTGGCTTCTTGCGCCTTTTTACTGAGCGGTGAGCCCTTTAAAGCCTCAAGCCCATAGAACATCAAATGACCGCCATCTAGCACGGGAATCGGAAGCAAATTGACGATGCCGAGGTTCAGGGAAAGGATCGCAAGAAAGAAAATAAAGCTGGCCAAACTAATATTGGCCGCTTCGCCAACCATATTGGCAATACGAACTGGGCCACCGAGTTCTTTTACAGAGCGGATGCCAAGAACGATTTGACCGAGCGTCGTAAACATCATGTCGGCCATGGAAACCGTTTGGCGCATGCCCTCGCCTAAGGAGCCAAACAAGCCAAGTTGTTGGACCGTTGGAGGAACCGAGCGAACACCAAGCCTGCCAAGCGGATATCTATTGCCGAACCGGTCCTCCATGTATCCAACATCAAGTGTCGGCATCAGCGTTTGTGTAACGCCGTCTCGCTCAATCACGATGGGGAGTGTCGCAGCCGGGTGTAAGCGCACAATGTTGCCAATATCGTTGAAGCGGCTAACAGGCTCACCGTTCACTGATATGATACGATCGTTTGCCACTATGCCAGCCTCATCAGCGGCGGAGCCTTCAACCACTTCGGCTATAATAGGCTCTGAAATGGCGATGCCGTTATTAAAAACAAAACCTGCAAACACGATAACTGCGGCCAGCAGGTTAATTGCCGGGCCTGCAAATACAATGAGAGCACGCTGCCACAGAGGTTTGTAATGGAAACAAACATCCCGCTCTTCTGGACTCAGGTCTTCCGGGATATTGCCAGGGTTGCTGGCTGCGGACGCATCACCAAAAAATTTCACGTAACCACCGATGGGGAGAACGCTAACCTTCCAGCGGGTGCCATTTTTGTCGGTGCGTCCAAAGATTTCACGCCCCATTCCAATAGAAAAGGTATCAACCTTCACACCGAAAATACGGGCAACAATGAAATGGCCCCACTCATGAATAAAGACCAGTATCGAAAAGCCACCAATAAATGCAGCTACCGTAAACAATATACCCGGGCCTTCAGTTTCCATCACTATTCCTACTCAACAGTTTTGGTACCATTCTAAACACTAAACTGTCCCACAAGGTCAGCCGCAACACGTCTGGCATCTGTGTCTTGTTCGAACACCATCGAAAGTGAATGTGGCGCTTTCATGTCGCATTTATCAAGCGTAGCCTTAACAAGCGGTGAAATGTCGGTAAAACGCATTTTCTTGCGTAAAAATGCTTCAACAGCGATCTCGTTGGCAGCATTCAAAATCAGAGGCGATGCTCCACCTTCCTTAAGCGAGTCCATGGCAAGCTGCAAACATGGAAAAGCGGCAGTGTCAGGTTCAGCAAAGGTTAGTTTGCCCAGTTTTGGTAAGGACAGTCGCTCAACAGGGGTCTTGATCCGGTTTGGCCATGCGAGCGCATAAGAAATTGGAGTTCTCATGTCCGGGCTGCCGAGCTGCGCCAATACGCTACCATCACAATATTCCACCATGGAATGAATGACAGATTCCCGGTGGATCACTACTTCGAGCTGATCGGTCGATACAGGGAAAAGATAGAAGGCTTCAATGACTTCCAAACCTTTGTTCATCAGGGTGGCGGAATCTACGGAAATTTTCTGGCCCATATCCCAGTTGGGATGCGCCACGGCCTCCGCTGGTGTTACATCTTTCAAGCATTCAGAACGTCGGTGCCAAAATGGGCCGCCTGATGCCGTCAAAATTATCTTGTCCACTGTTTCGGGGCGTTCAAAGTCAAACACCTGATAGATGGCATTATGTTCTGAATCGATAGGGAGTATCTTTGCGCCTGCTTTGTCTGCTTCCGACATGAATAGGTCGCCTGCACACACCAAACATTCCTTGTTGGCGAGAGCAATAGTAGTACCCGCGCGCACCGCTGCAAGTGTGGGTCTTAAACCCGCCGTTCCCACTATAGCTGCGACTACGAGATCGCTATTCGCTTCTGCTGCAGCAATTAAGCCTTCTTCGCCGGCTAGAACTCGGGTTTGAGTATGTGACAGGAGATCTTTAAGGCGTGAAAAACCACCCTCGTCTGCTACCACTGCAAGGTCAGCGTCAAATTCAATAGCATCTTTGGCAAGCTGTTCTACGTTTGTATTTGCCGTCAAGGCCGCTACAGAAAACCTGTCGGGGTCTCTTCGCAGCAGGTCAAGTGTACTTTGCCCAACAGAGCCTGTCGCGCCAAGTATTGTTATCTTCTTGCTGCCGTCATCCCTACTCATGCCCACACTACCCGCCCATTTTGCTTAACTCTGGAACAACAAACGCAAACGCGGCGACAGGTGCAGCAAAAACCAGGCCATCTACCCGGTCTAAAATACCACCGTGACCCGGGATAAGGTTTCCACTGTCTTTTTTATCAAGTGCCCGTTTGACAGCACTTTCATACAAGTCACCCCCTTGGGCAATCAGGGCAACAAAGGCACCGGCAGGAACCATTAACATCGGGTCGCCCAACTCAAATAAAAGAGAAATTGCCAGGGAAACGACGCCGGCTAGAACCATGCCGCCGATGAGACCAGCCCACGTTTTTTTTGGGCTAATAACTGGGGCAAGTTTGGGGCCACCAATCGCTTTGCCTGCAAAATAGCCACCCACATCCATGGCCCACACTGAAAAGAACAGCCAAACTACGATAACACCGTGTGCGTCCTGGCCTCGCAACCAAGCCATGGAGGTCAACGCCAAGCTGACATAGGCACTGCCAACCCAGAGGTTCACTTCACTGGAAGCGTTTTCGGCTGATTGGCTCAGTTTCCTTGGTAAATGACTGACAAGGACAATGCCTTGAAGAAAAAGGAAGATTAACAGCGAACTTGCGCTTACGAAAGAACCGTAGGCCACAATAAGCGCGGGCATTGTCAAGGTGAATAAAAACACAAATGTTCGCGAGCTTTTCTTCGTAGTTGCGTTCGTTAGCTCCCACCATTCCAGCAACATTAGTACGCCACCCAATGCAAGCAGCGCATAGAAATACCAGCCACCTAGATAGATAGAACCCAACACGATTGGCAGCAGCGTGAGCGCTGAAACAATACGTTGAAAAAGATTTTGAGAAAGGCCCAGCGGCATCAACTCATCCTGTGCCTAGTTTCGCGCGCCATAGCGCCTGTCGCGGCCATGAAACTCTGTAATAGCATCTGCAAAAGACGCACGCGTAAAATCTGGCCATAACGTCGGCAGGAACAAAAACTCTGCATAGGCAGCCTGCCACAAAAGAAAGTTGGACAGTCTCTGTTCTCCGCTGGTTCTTATAATCAAATCAGGGTCTGGAATGTCTGAGGTATAAAGAAGGTCACTGATGTTATCCTCTGTTATATCCTCAGGTTTCAATGTTCCGTTTTTAACAGACTCGGCAATTCCACGAGCAGCCAACGCCAATTCTTCCCTTGAACCATAGCTGAGAGCGATAACCAAAGTCAGGCGCGTATTATGTTTTGTCTCTTCTTCAGCGCGGATAATCATTTTGCGAATATCGTTACCGAGCCGATCGCGGCGACCGATGACACGCAGGCGCACGCCTTCTTTTGCCAGTGTGCGGACCTCTTTCTTCAAATACATTCGAAGAAGACCCATCAAATCATTTACTTCGTCAACCGGACGGTTCCAGTTTTCAGTCGAAAAAGCGTACAGCGTTAGATACCTGACGCCGCAATCAATTGCACCTTCGATCGCCTGCCGAACGGCATCCGCGCCTTTACGGTGTCCCTTACTGCGGGACACACCTTTGGCCGTTGCCCACCGTCCGTTGCCATCCATGATGATGGCAACATGCTCGGGCGGTGTGGCACTTCCGCTTGTATCAATACTGGCTAAAGCTTCAGCGGACATTGTTAGACCTGCATGATTTCCGCTTCTTTGCTCTGAAGGGCTTCGTCAACCTGGGCAACATAGCTGTTGGTCAACGTCTGCACCTCATCGGCATACATTTTGTGGTCGTCCTCGCTGATGGACTTGTCTTTCTCAAGCCGCTTCAGTGTGTCCATACCGTCTCTGCGTACGTTCCTAATGGCAATCCTACCCTGCTCCGCGTACTTCGCAGCCACTTTGGCGAGTTCGGCCCGACGTTCTTCATTCAGTTCGGGAATAGGTATTCTTACCAATTGGCCGTCAAGCATAGGGTTGAGACCAAGACCAGAGTTCCTGATAGCTTTTTCTACCGCAGAAGCATTCGACTTGTCCCAAACTTGCACGGAGAGCATGCGAGGCTCTGGAACAGTAACAGTGCCAACCTGATTGAGGGGCATGTTAGCGCCGTAAACTTCGACGGTGATTGGGTCAAGAAGGCTTGCAGATGCACGCCCCGTCCTCAATCCTGCAAATTCGGACTTAAGCGCTTCCACGGCACCTTTCATCCGGCGTTCGATGTCATCCAGGTCAATATCTTCATCGCTCATTATTCACTCTCCTCACCCACAACAGTACAGGTTCCGCCACCTTGAAGCACATTTACAAGCTCGTTCTCACCGTGGATTGAAAACACGACGATTGGGATATTGTTTTCTCTGCTCAACGAGATAGCTGATGCATCCATAACTTTAAGGTCTTGGCGTAACACATCCATATAGCTCAATGTTTCATACCGCACAGCATCAGGTGTTGTCTTGGGGTCAGCGTTGTAAACGCCATCAACCTGCGTCCCTTTCAGGAGAGCATTACAGTTCATTTCAGCTGCACGAAGCGCTGCTGCCGTATCAGTTGTGAAAAACGGGTTGCCCGTCCCTGCCGCAAAAATAACTACGCGACCCTTTTCAAGGTGTCTTATGGCGCGTCGGCGGATGTAAGGCTCGCTTACACTAGCCATGGGAATAGCGGACAGGACGCGCGTATCAACACCTATTTGCTCCAGAGAGTTTTGTAGTGCGAGCGCATTCATTACCGTAGCCAGCATACCCATATGGTCAGCTGTAGATCGGTCCAGTCCTTCGGCTGCACCTTTCATGCCGCGGAAGATGTTCCCACCACCAACAACAACACAAACTTCTGTGCCAATATCGCGTGCTTGTTTGATTTCGTTTGAAATACGGGTCGCGGTTCCTGGGTCAATGCCATAGGCCCCATCGCCCATAAGCGCTTCGCCTGACAATTTAAGCAAGATGCGTTGATAACGTGGCGCAGCAGACATGTGCGGCTTAACTCCCCTTCTTTCCCCGATAGAAGCTAAAAAAGCAACTTTCGCAGCAGCTTATAACCTTCGTGCAGGGTTTGCTATAATTGATTTGCTTTGTAGCCACAATTCTGCGGCCAGCATTGGTTTTGGTCAAAAAAAAGCCCGGCATTTGCATGCCGGGCTTTCGAATTTTGATGGACTGTCTTAGACGCCCGCTGCAGCAGCAACTTCTGCGGCAAAGTCGTCTTCTTTCTTCTCAAGACCTTCACCCATTTCCATGCGTACAAAGGAAACAAGTTCAATCGCAGTGCCTGCATCTTTGGCAGCGCTGGCAATTACATTTTCGATCTTGCTTTCACCATCGATAACGAAAGTCTGCTTCAGCAGCACGATTTCCTCAAGGAATTTGCGCATGCGACCAACGATCATTTTCTCAATGATTTCCATTGGCTTGCCAGATTCTTTGGCTTTCTCGATTTGAACCTGCTTTTCGCGCTCTACAATTTCCTGATCCAGGTCATCTTCGGAAAGAGAAGCTGGGTTAGCAGCTGCAATGTGCATAGCAAGTTGTTTACCAAGCGGCGCAAGAACTTCCTCACCAGCGTCAGACTTGAGCGCAACAAGAACGGCAATCTTACCCATACCATCAGCAACAGCACCGTGGATGTAGCTAGCTACATGACCGTTGTCGACTTCAGCAATAGCTGCGCGACGGATGGTCATGTTCTCGCCGATTGTTGCAATATTGTCTGTTAGCACCTCTGAAACAGCTTTGCCCGCGCCCGGGTAAGCCGCAGCAGAAATTGCTTCAACATCAGTGCCAACTTCAAGCGCAACGCCGGCCAAGTCGCCAACAAATTGTTGGAACTGTTCGTTACGGGCAACGAAATCTGTTTCTGAGTTGATTTCGATTACAGCAGCTTTATTGCCTGATGCTTTAACAGCAACCAAACCTTCCGCAGCAACGCGGTTAGATTTTTTCGCAGCAGCCGACAGGCCCTTTGCGCGCAGCCAATCAACAGCTGCGTCCAGATCACCATCATTTTCTGACAGAGCTTTTTTACAGTCCATCATGCCTGCGCCAGACTTCTCGCGCAGTTCCTTTACAAGAGCGGCAGTAATTTGTGCCATCATAAGTCTCCTGAAGCCCTGTTGGGCTCGCAAACTGAAAATTAAGGATAAACCCGGACTTCATAGCCCGGGTTTGTGACAAATCGGCTTACTCTGCGTCAGCTTTTTTTGCTGTTTTCTTTGCAGGTGCCTTTTTTGCAGCAGGCTTTTTTGCAGCAGCTTTTTTAGGCGCTGCCTTCTTTGCTGGCTTTTTCTCTTCTTCGGCAGGTGCTTCCGCTGCAGCTTCTTCAACTGGCGCAGCTTCCTCTGCTGGCGCTGCTTCTTCAGCTACAACTTCCTCAGCAGCCTCAGCTACAACTTCTTCTGGAGCTTCTGCTGCTGCACCAATATCAACACCCTTGGACGCAAGGTCAGCCTGAATACCGTCAAGAACAGCTTCAGCAACAAGGTCACAGTAAAGGCGGATGGCGCGTGTTGCGTCGTCGTTGCCTGGAACTGGGTAGTCAACGCCGTCTGGCTTGGAGTTGGTGTCAATCACGCCGATTACCGGAATGCCAAGGCGATTTGCTTCTGCGATTGCAATATCGTCACGGTTAACGTCTACAACAAACACAAGGTCAGGCAGGCCGCCCATGTCTTGAATACCGCCAAGAGACAGCTCAAGCTTGTCCCGCTGGCGAGTCATTTGAAGCGTTTCTTTTTTGGTCAGGCCAGTGTGCTCTTGACCCAACTGCTCATTGAGCTGCTTCAGGCGTTTGATAGACTGGGAAATAGTTTGCCAGTTTGTCATCATGCCACCGAGCCAGCGGTGATTCACATAGTACTGACCGCAACGCTTTGCAGCATCAGCAATGATCGGAGAAGCTTGACGCTTCGTACCAACAAAAAGAACACGACCGCCGCCTGCTACTACGTCGCGCACAACCTGAAGGGCTCGGCTGAAGTAAGGCACAGTCTGTGACAGATCAATTACGTGGATACCGTTACGCTCACCAAAGATGAACGGGGCCATTTTAGGGTTCCAACGGTGTGTTTGGTGACCAAAGTGCACGCCTGCTTCCAAAAGGGCGCGCATATCGACTACGGGCATTGCCATATCTATACTCCTTTTCCGGTTTAGCCTCCGCAAGGTTGCGTCGACCGGTTACCCAGTGCGACACCGGATGGCGCCCTACCAACTCAGTAGGAAACCGACCCTGCGTGTGAAGTCGCCGCTCGTATAAGCCTGTGTTCGGCAGATATCAAGCGTTTTTTGCAAGAAATGCCTAGGTTTTTGCGCTTTCGACCGAAAGTTCTTTTTCTGTGGCCTTTGTGACGCCATATCCCGCTTCTCTTAGGATGGATAGATCTATGCCATTTCGGTCTCTTTTTAGCTTTGGTAATACCCTGACAACCGGTTGCTGCTTTGTTGCCTGAAGAGCGGCTTCGACAGTTGAAGACCTGGCGAGTTTCATAAGATTAAGCCGGGTTGGGAACATAAGAGGGACTTTGTCACTCTCCCAGTCCGACAAAACCTTGCGCGGGCTTAGCCAGTGAGCTGAGACAGCCTCTTCGCCGTCAAAATCTTCCAAATGGCCATCATCGGGTGCGAGAAAGAAATAGGTATCAAACCGTTTTGGCATGGTTTCTGGTGTTACCCAATGTGCAAAGGGTTCTAACTTGCTTGCGCTGAGCTGCGGTCGATATACCTGCAATAGCTTCTCAAATGCCATGCCTTTGGGAAGGTTTGGGTGGCCCGGCTTCTCGTCGAGAAGAATATGTGTTTCCTCATATAGCTCTCGGAGGGCAGCAATCCGAAATGCCTCATCGCGAAATTGTTTCCGGTTGTGCTTGAGAAACCTACGCCAGCGCCAGTGATCAAAATCCGCCCGGTCCACCTTCCCGCCGGGAAATACCAAGGCACCCGGTGCAAAACGCATGGTTTTCGCACGCTCGATCATCAGGACTTCAAGCCCGCCGACACCGTCGCGAATAAGCAGAATGCTTGAAGCGGGCAATGCCGGTGCTATGGAGGGGGGTGAAGGTTCCGCCACCCTAAACCTCATCAACCGTGGCGACACCGATTTCCGCGGCGATGGCTTGCCTCAGCTCCGGTGAGATTTTATAAGTGCCGGGCAGCCTGAACTCTGCCACTCGGCTGTCGTCCAGAACGGGAACTTTTACGGTTACCCTGCCCTTGCCACCAGATTTACGCTCAAGCACTGCTTTGATCGATGAAAAGGCTTTCGCATCTTCAACTTCGACAAACAGGCCGGTTGAAGACTGTGACGCGACATTCTCCAGAGATTCAACAGCGCGGCATGAAAGGCCGATGCTGTCATCATCGTCTCGTTTACGGATGGAAGCAGAAACAACCAGTGGCGCCCCCTCGTCTACCAAACGGCGCACACTATCGATGTCATCGCCGAAATACATCAGCTCGAATGTATCTGTCTGGTCAGAAAGTGTTAGCCGCCCGAACTTGTTACCGCGCTTACTGGTACCTTCGCGGTATCCTGCTATAGCGCCTGCCATTCGGACCGTTTGACCAATGAGACCAGCATCCGTCATCACTTCTTTTGCCGAAATGATACGCTCCCGCTCCAGCAGTGTCGCATAGGTATCGAGCGGATGCGCAGACAGATAAAAGCCAATCGCTTTTTTTTCTTCTTCAAGCTGTTCTGTTGCTGTCCAGCTTTTAACAATAGGCAATGAGGGGCGATCAACAGCGGTACTGGCATCGCCGGCAAACAAGCTAACCTGATTGCTTTCCCGTTCCTGAGCCTGCATTTGAGCTGTACGCTGAATGATTTCGGCTGCGGCGTAGGCTTGGCCTCGGTCTGGAAGCAGGCTATCCAACGCACCTGATGACGCCAAACGCTCCAACTGACGTTTGTTCACCAGTTTTGGGTCAATACGGTCAGCAAAATCAAACACATCTTTATAAGGTCCGTTCTTTTTGCGTTCTTCAGCGATGGCTTCCATGGCTTTTTCGCCAACACCCTTAATCGCGCCAAGAGCATATCGAACTGCTAGATTAGACCTTGCGTCATCTTCCTCGCAATATTTTTCCGGGGCTTTCTGAACCACAAACGCCACTTCGGAATGATTGACATCTGGCAACAATAGCGGAATTTCCATGCGCTGAAGTTCTTGTTTGAACATGCCCACTTTATCAGTGTTGCCCATATCAAGCGTCATGATGGCTGCCATGAACTCCACGGGATAATTGGCTTTCATGTAAGCCGTTTGGTACGCAACCAGTGCATAAGCCGCAGCGTGAGACTTGTTGAAGCCGTATGAGGCAAATTTGGTTACCAAATCGAAGATGTAGCTGGCTTTTTCAAAATCGATGTCGCGCTCAACCGCTCCGTCGCAAAACCGACCGCGCTGCTTGTCCATCTCTTCTTTAATCTTCTTACCCATCGCCCGCCGAAGCAAATCGGCTTCACCAAGGCTGTAACCGCTCATCACCTGTGCGATTTCCATCACCTGTTCCTGATAGATGATAACCCCGTAGGTTTCGGACAAAATCTTTTCAAGGATGGGATGCGGATACTCCACTTCCTCCTTGCCGTGTTTACGGTCAATGTAAGTGGGAATATTGTCCATGGGCCCAGGGCGATAAAGGGCCACAATCGCGATAATATCTTCAAATTGGTCAGGCTTCAGGCCCTTGAGTACGGAGCGCATGCCCGTGCTCTCAAGTTGAAAAACTCCGGCGGCTTCACCACGCTGCAACAGTTGATAGGAAGGCTTATCGTCAAATGGCAGATTGTCGATGTCAATATCAATGCCCCGCTCACGGACATAGTTCACAGCTCTATCCAATACTGTCAGTGTTTTGAGGCCGAGAAAGTCAAACTTTACGAGCCCCGCCTGCTCCACCCACTTCATGTTGAACTGAGTTACCGGCATATCGGACTTGGGGTCACGGTATAGAGGCACCAGTTCGTCAAGCGGTCGGTCCCCAATCACAACACCCGCCGCATGTGTGGATGAGTGGGCGTAAAAGCCTTCTAGTTTAAGCGCCCGGTCCATGACGCTCCGAGTTAGCTCGTCAGTATCAATTTCGTGACGAAGGCGCGGCTCTGCATCGATGGCTTCTGAAAGGCTCATGGCATTGCCGGGGTCATTCGGTATCATCTTGGATAGCCGGTCGGTCACCCCGTGAGGTTGCTGCAATACGCGACCACAGGCTTTCACTACCGCACGTGCCTGTAGTTTACCAAAGGTGATAATCTGTGCCACACGGTCATAGCCGTATTTGTCCTGCACATACTTAATCACCTGTTCACGCTTGTCCTGGCAAAAGTCGATATCAAAGTCAGGCATGGATACCCGCTCTGGGTTTAGGAAACGCTCGAATAGTAGGGAGAATTTAAGCGGATCAAGATCCGTAATTTTGAGAGCCCATGCAACCACCGATCCGGCACCAGAACCCCTGCCAGGCCCGACCGGCACATCATGGTCTTTTGCCCACTGGATAAAGTCGGCAACGATCAGGAAGTAACCGGGAAAACCCATTTGGTTGATGATGCCCAGTTCATAATCCAGTCGTTCCCAATATTCCTTTTCCCACTCTTGCTCCTCACCTGCTTCCAGCTTGTCCATTTCCGCTTTTGTGTTCAGGCGCGCCCGAAGACCCTTTACGGATTCGTCGCGCAGCATATCGGCTTCTGAAACGTCAAGGCCGCTGGTGAAGTTGGGTAGTAGCGGATCAATTCTTTGCACGCGAAAATGGCAACGCTGGGCAATATTGACTGTATTTTCAATGGCTTCAGGCAAATCGCTGAATAGTTTCACCATCTCTTCCGGCGATTTGAACCGATATTCAACGTTTAGTTTGCGCCTGTCGGTTGCTGCAACATAGGTGCTGTCTGCCATGCAGAGCAATGCGTCATGAGGCTCATACATGTCTGGTCCAACAAAATAGGGTTCATTGGTGGCAACAATAGGCAGGTCATGCTGGTACGCTAAATCAAGCATGGCCTCTTCGGTTTGAAGTTCTTGTTCCGTTCCATGTCGAGTCAATTCAACATACAGCCTGTCGACAAAAAAATGTTTTAGCAGTTTTAGACAGTTTTCGGCATCATCATTGCGCCCTGCGACAATAAGTTGGCCTATTGGCCCCTCAGCGCCACCGGTAAGGCAAACAACATCGTCTGTTAAACCTTCCAATTTTTTGATGTCGTATCGAACGCCTGTTTGTGGGTCACTGGTCAAGTGCGCTTGCGACACTATGCGCATCAGGTTGCCGTATCCTTTCCTGCTTTGGGCAAGAAGGATGATTTTCATCGGTTTGTCTTCCGACTTTCCGTTTTTTTTGGGCTTGTTGTCTCCGCCCGCGCTCTCGTAACACACATGAAGTGTTACGCCGGCTATTGGCTGGATACCGGCATCAGCGGCATACTGAGAAAACTCGAGCCCGCCGAACATATTGTTAGTATCAGTAACTGCGACCGCGGGCATTTTATGCCCCACACACTGTTTGATCAGGTCCTTTACGTGAATTGCGCCTTCCGACAAGGAATAAGCGGTATGTACACGCAAATGAACAAACTCAGCGTGAGGCATAAATAAAACTCCGAACTTTTAGCGCCAAACGGCGAGCATTGCCCCGATCAAGGCCATTGAAATAGTTGTGGCACCCGTATGGATTAGAAAATGGCGCAGTGTTTTATCCTCGAAAGCATAGTTAGGAAAAACCGCAGCACCTACCACTAAAACGGCGGTCATTATCCCAACAATTGCACCGCTCATCCAATCTCCAACAGGAACACCTGCCCAGTTGATTACCAAAGACATCCCAATACCCAGGACAATGCTGGCGATAAAGCTTTTGATCATTGCCTGTGTTGGCGTGCCGCTTGCCTCAATTTCTTCTTTGGTTAGGCCAACTTCCTTCATCCAGGCTTCACCGAAAAGTGGCCCATACCATAAGCCACCAACAAACATTGTAATGAAGCCGGCCACCGGTACGGCAAGCCAGTTTATTTCCGTAAATCCACTCATGAAAATCTCCCCTCAGTTCCCAGCCGGAAGCCTAATACGAGAGAGCGTTAGGCTCAAGCGGTTCGTTTAGACCTCTTGGAGAGTGCCGTCTTTAAGGAGGAGTTGCCGGTCGGTCCTACTCGCGAGGTTTCTGTCATGAGTCGCAATAATGGCCGCAACGCCCTTTTCGCGAACCATTTTGATGAACAAATCAAATACCCGGGTCGCGGTTTGTTCATCCAGATTACCGGTAGGCTCGTCTGCAAGCACAAGTTTTGGTGGGCCAGCCAGCGCCCGCGCAATGGCAACGCGCTGCTGTTCACCGCCCGAAAGACTGGACGGCAAATGATCAAAACGATCCGACAGGCCAAGTGAGGACAGGAGCTCAGATGCTTGCGCTTCAGCATCCGATGCGCCGGTTCCTGATATACGGAAGGCCAGCTTGACGTTCTCCAATGCGTTGAAGTCAGGCAATAGGTGATGAAACTGGTATATAAAACCCAGTTTTTGCCGACGCAGGCGCGTACGTTCGTCATCCCCAAGAGTGCTTGTATCCCCGCCTTCAATCTCAACTGTTCCACTGTCAGCCTGATCCAAAAGGCCGATGGTTTGCAACAGGGTTGATTTACCTGATCCAGACGCGCCAAGAAGGCCGATCAGCTCCCCAGGTGCTACCTTCAGGTCAACACCCTTAAGGATTTCCAATGTCTTTTGGCCCTGAACAAAGCGTCTTTTTAGGTTTTCGACAACAAGAACCGGTTGGCTGCTATCACTCATATCGGAGGACCTCCACAGGGTCGAGCTTTGCCGCCCGGCGGGCAGGAAGGATTGTGGCGATAAACGTAAGCACCATCGTTAGCACGATAGTCAGAATGGTTTCATTCCAATCAACAATCGCTTTCATCTCTGTCAGGAAGCGAACGGATGGGTCCCACACATTGATACCAAGTGCAAACTCGACAGCGGTTTTTAGCCCTTCAATGTTATGGATTGCAATGGCAGCCAGCAAGGAACCAATGCCAATTCCCATAAGGCCAATGAAAAGGCCCACCAGAATGTAAATGCGTTTTATTGCGCCGTTTGTGGCCCCCATTGTGCGCAAAACCGCTATGTCTGCCCGACGGTCTTTAACCAGCATGAACAGGCTGGAACCCACATTGAATACAGCGACCAGTACGATCAGCGAGAGAACGATAAACATCATCACACGTTCAGACTGAAGAATGCCAAACAGTGCTGCGTTAAAGGTTCTCCAACTGCGGACATAGGCCCGGGTGCCTGCAATGTCCTGCATTCGAGGCGCTACGCGATCAATCGCATCCGCGTCCTCCAGAAAGAATTCAATATTGGTTACTGTGTCACCAAGGCGGAAAAAACGTTGGGCTTCGGCGAGCGGCATGCCAACAAAGCTCTCGTCAAACTGAAACACGCCTATTTCTACGATCGCAGACACCGGGTAAGCCAGATACCTCAAGGTCGAACCAAAAGGTGTTGATACTGTGCGCGGGCTGATAACAGTTACTTGGTCGCCGACAGTTACCCCTAAATTACGCGCAAGTTCTGAGCCGAGCACAATGCCACCAAGTTCAGGCACAGATTCCAGATCGCCTGCTATAGTTTTGTTTATATTCAGTTTTTCGGGGCTAAAGAACTCGTTTGGCAAACCTCTGACCAAAGCGCCCCATGCTCGCCCTTGGTTGGTGAGCATCACCTGTGCTTCGGTGAAGGGCATGGCCCTCGTCACACCGGGCACAGCAGCCAGCTCTTCTGTCAAAGTTTCATAGTCCTGTATTTCGCCGTTAAAGCCCTGCACCAATACGTGGCCGTGATAGCCAAGTATCTTATCAAGCAAATTGACGCGGTAACCGTTCATGATTGCCATAACGAAGATCAGAACAAAAACACCGATTGCTACAGCAACTGTCGGCAACAGGGCGTTCAGGGAAACCATCCCTTTTGCGCCTGGTCTCCAGAGATAGCGACGGGCTACCGCCGCTTCAAAACCGCGTGAAAGCAAAGCTTTATCCTTCAAGCTGCCGTTTATTAGTTGGCGAGCTTAGCAACAATACTATCAATGGCAACCTCTTCCCGGTCACCCGTCGCACGGTTTTTAAGCTCAATTACGCCGTTTTTGAGGCCACGACTACCTAGGGCCACCTGCCACGGCAGGCCGATAAGGTCCATATTGGCGAACTTTGCACCCGCGCCGACCTGGCGGTCATCATAAAGAACGTCAACGCCAACCTCGACAAGCTCGCTATACAGGCGATCGCATGTTTCGGTACAAGTCTCGTCCTTTGGAGTGAGGTTCATCAAACCTACTTTGAAAGGCGCGACGGATTCAGGCCAAACGATGCCATTTTCATCATGACTGGCCTCGATAATTGCGCCAACAAGCCGGGAAACACCAATACCATAAGACCCCATTTGAACCGGGACGGACTTACCTTCCGAATCCTGTACTTCCGCCTTCATAGGCTTTGAGTATTTGTCGCCAAAGAAGAAGATGTGACCAACCTCAATGCCCCTGCCTTGCACCAGGTTTTCGCCATCTGCACTCTCCGGGTCGTGCATCTCTTCTGTTGCCGCGTAAAGGCTGGTCCATTGATCAACGATTGGCTGAAGGTCCGCGCCGAATTCTGGTTGAACGGCAAGCGGGTCAAAGGCATCAAAACCCTTGTCAAAAAAGACTTCGCTTTCGCCGGTTTCAGCAAGCACGATAAATTCGTGACTAAGGTCGCCCCCGATGGGTCCAGTGTCTGCGCGCATCGGAATAGCACGAAGGCCAAGGCGCGCAAATGTGCGCAGGTAAGCAACAAACATGGCGTTGTATGACTTGCGGCCATTCTCTGCATCAAGGTCAAAGCTGTAGGCGTCTTTCATCAGGAACTCCCTGCCTCGCATAACGCCGAAGCGTGGCCGAATTTCATCGCGGAATTTCCATTGGATATGATACAGGTTTTTAGGCAAGTCTTTGTAGGACTTGATCTCTCGCCTGAAAATGTCGGTGATCAGTTCTTCATTTGTTGGGCCGAACAGCATTTGACGCTCATGCCTGTCCTCGATACGAAGCATTTCCTTGCCATAATCGTCATATCGGCCACTTTCGATCCAAAGGTCAGCTGATTGAATAGTAGGCATCAAAAGTTCGATTGCCCCTGCTCTGTCCTGTTCCTCGCGGACGAGCGCCTCAATTTTTTTTAGAACACGGTGCCCGAGCGGCAACCAGCTGTATATCCCAGCGGCGCCCTGGCGGACCATCCCTGCCCGCAACATTAATCTGTGAGACGCGATCTGAGCCTCGGCAGGTGTTTCTTTAAGAGTTGGCAAAAAATATCGGCTTAAACGCATGAGGCACCCAAGAACTTCTTAAAAATGAATGAGCTATTGATCGCCTTCTTTTGACGGCATTAGCTCTATAAGGCAACGGTTAACTTGACGTGAAAGCCAAAGAATTCGCTAGTTCCAAGGCTTTGGTCTTGCCTATTATCAACTTGTTGCATAACCGCCACATAGCAAAAAAAGATAAGAAAGACCATGCGTGGTGATTTGGGAATTCAGGTGACAAAGCTCAGGCTGTTTCTTAGTTTCTTCCCTGTTCGCGGCGACGTGGCGAGTGGTCCACGCTCAGGGAGGCCGTAGCCTACTTATGGCAGGTAGCTTTAAAGCATTATAATTGCCGCCATCGGTTTCAAAAAAGCAGGATTATTCCTGCTTTTTTTATTTGTGCCCTAAATTCCGAAAATCGATGATGCCTGACGTGGCAATGAAATAGTAGCCAACCGTAAGCAAAAAGGCGGCTATGCTTGTATAAATGATCTTTTTCTTAAGATTTGGGTTAGCTGGCGCACCTGGGTCGGTGCCCTCTTCATAACCCTCTTCAAGTTCGTGCTGCGATTTAACACCAAGTGGCAGCACAGCAAAAAAAACAAGCCACCAAACAACAACGAAAACCAGAATGAGTGTAACAAAGCTCATGTTTAAACCTGCTCTATCTCGACCAATGTACCGCAGAAATCTTTAGGGTGCAGGAACAAAACCGGCTTGCCGTGAGCGCCGGTTTTTGGTTCTGGGCTGCCCAGAATGCGGGCACCTTCTGCAACTAACTTGTCACGAGCGCTGTAGATATCTTCAACCTCATAACAAACATGGTGCATGCCACCACTTGGATTATTCTGAAGAAACTTTGCAATGGGCGAATTGTCGCCAAGCGGATGTAACAGCTCGATCTTGGTGTTGGGCAGGTTTACAAACACGGTTGTAACGCCATGGTCCGGTAGGTCCATCGGGTCTGAAACGTCAGCGCCCAGTGTTTTTCTGTAGGTATCAGATGCTGCCGACAGATCCGGCACAACAATCGCCACATGATTTAGTTTTCCAATCACGTTTCTAGCCTTTCACTAACTTTCAACATAGCTAACCATAACGGCAACGCCCGGGTTTTTGCCCGTATCGTTGCGGAGGGACCGGCGCACAGCAATGCGCACCTTTTCCATAACCACATGTTCATCTGTACGCTTTTTACGCGGTAGGTGATCAAGTGCAGTTTCACATATATCAAGCAGCTTATCATAAAACACGTCGGGGTGTTCTGCCGCTACACCGAGTATGGATAAAGCAGGGTCAGATACAAGATGACCATCGTCATCAAGTACAAGGCTAACAGTTACCATTCCATTTTGGCTGACCCTGCGCCTGTCTGCTATTGAGGCGTCAGATACATCGAGAACTTGAGAACCATCGAGAACAAGCCGACCGCTTGGAACTTCGTCGACCACAGACAGACCATTATCGTCAATTGCAATGACATTGCCGTTACGGGGTACCATTGCCTGTTTCACACCGAACTGACGAGCAAGGTCCGCATGTTTGCTGAGGTGGCGGTGTTCACCATGCACAGGAATTGCAAACTCAGGCCGTATCCATGCATACATGTCTTCCAAGTCAGCCTGCCCCGGATGGCCGGAAACATGAACAAAATCATCCTTTTCGGTGATGACTTCCACCTTGGCTTCGGACAGTGTGTTGAATAGAGCGCCCAGCACCAGTTCGTTTCCGGGTATTATCTTGGAGGAGAAAATGACCGTATCACCTTCGCTCAAAGTAAGGTGTTTGTGATCATCACGTGCAATCCTTGAGAGCGCCGCCCTGCTCTCACCCTGACAACCTGTGCAACAAATCAGAAGGCGTTCCCGCGGCAAATGAGCTGCATCTTCTTCATCAAGAATGGGTGGCAAATTTTGCAGATACCCTGTTTCTCTCGCCGCCTTTGTTATTCGCTGCATTGAGCGCCCCAGCAGGACCAGATGCCGCCCAGTCGCTTTAGCAACTTCACCAACGGTATCAAGACGGGCAACATTGGATGCAAAGGTGGTGATGATAACGCGGCCTTCTTGCTCGTCGCAGATGTCTATCAGTCTTTCCCGAACCCGTTGCTCTGATCCTGCGTTCTCTGGGTTGAAAACGTTAGTCGAGTCTCCAACAAGCGCCAGAACACCCTCACCCCCTATTGCTTTCAGCCTGTCTGACGGGCAGTCAGGCCCTATAAGGGGGGTTGGGTCTAGTTTCCAGTCGCCCGTGTGAAATATGTTGCCTGCTTTAGTCTTCAATAGCAGGCCGTGCCCTTCGGCAATTGAATGGGCAAGAGCAACATAGGTGATGGAAAATGGCCCTAAGTTAAACTCCTGATCGTCAGCAACGAGGTGAAGCTCTACCTGATCTTCTAGCCCAGCTTCTTTCAGCTTATCCTCAATAAGTGAGGCAGTAAAAGGCGTTGCATAAATAGGACATCTGAACCGTGACCAGATATGCGGTATGGCACCAATATGGTCCTCATGACCGTGTGTAACAACCAGGCCGAGGAGCGATTTCTTCTCCCGCTCGATAAAACATGGATCAGGAAACATCAGATCAATACCGGGAAACCAATCCCCCGCAAACGACATGCCGCAATCGACCATCAACCACTTTCCCTGAAACCCGTACAGGTTCAGGTTCATACCAATTTCGCCAGACCCACCAAGGGGTACAAAAAACAAGCGCGGGTCTGATGGATTGAGATAGGCCAATTAGCTATTCCGCTCGTAGATAAGGCGAAGCCCCTCTAAAGTAAGTTCGCCAGTCACCTCATCAATGGAGTCGGTGCGGTTTGCAAAAATGGTTGCAAGGCCGCCTGTTGCCAAAATTTTCATGTCAGAGCTGTGTTCCGCTTTTAACCGTGCCACCAGCCCTTCAATCATGCCTACATACCCCCAGAAAACGCCAAATTGCATTGCTTCCTGCGTAGTTTTTCCTGTGATGTGCTCTGCCGTTGGTGCAGTTACAGCAATTCGGGGCAGTTTTGCCGCTGCTTGATGCAACGCTGACAAAGAAAGATTTATCCCTGGACAGATAAGCCCGCCAAGGTAGGCTCCATTATTGCCGACCACATCAAATGTGGTTGCGGTTCCGAAATCCACTACTACGAGAGGGCCGCCATAAAGGTGATCAGCAGCGACCGCGTTAACAAGCCTGTCAGCCCCAACTTCCTGCGGATTAACCACATCGATATCGACACCCAGGTCTACGTCCGGTGAGCCCACAATCATCGGCTGGCTTTTGAAGTAAGAAGTACATAGCTTAGTAAGAGGCCAAACTACTTGTGGCACCACGCTGGCAATGATCGTGCCTGTTACTTCAGAGGCATTCCTGCCATGCAACATCATAAGCTGGCTGATCCAGACCATATATTCTTCGACCGTACGTTGGTCGTCAGTTGAAACGCGCCATTGCTCAACAATTTTATCATCTTCAATCAGTGCAAAAACTGTATTGGTGTTGCCTGCATCAATTGCCAAAAGCATAAGTTAAGTCCTGTTCATTAGTGGAGCGGCGGGCTGGAAAACACGTCGCCAGCATAAAGAATGCGTTCACTGCCGTTATCCAGCCGCAGTCTCAATCCACCATCACTATTCAACCCTTCAAGGGTCGCGGTAAAGTTTTCGTCGGTTGTTCGAATTTCGCGGCGCATTCCTATCCCCCAGGAAGCATCGCTCCATTCGCGCACTACATCTGCAACATTGTCGGGGTGCCATGAAGTCAATCTTTTGTGCATGGCCTGTGAAAGATGCTGAAAAGCGATGACTGGCGAAATGTTGTTACCAAGGTATTCTGAAACAGAAGTTGCAGGAAACTGAGCATCCTCTGGGCGGTATAACAAATTCAGTCCAACCCCGATCACTAGGAAATCGACATTCCGCTGCCCATCAGCACTGCTTTCAATCAATATACCTGCTGCCTTCTTCTCATGGATCAGGACATCATTGGGCCACTTGCACTGAACGTGTTTTCCGGAGCACCCGCAGGCGATGAACGTATCTCGGACTGCCAAGGCGACAACATAGGGTAATGTCGCAAGGTCAGCTATTTTTACGTCAAGTTTCGTAAGTAGAGAGCCATAGAAGTTACCGGGGCGTGACCGCCACTCTCGACCTCTTCTGCCACGCCCAGCGGTTTGCTGTCCGGCAACATACCAGGTTGGCTGGGGGGGGGCTTTGGCGCCCTGTTCCACGGCAATGCTGTTTGTGCTGCCGCACTCTTCATAATAAACAACGCTGACACCCTCAGGCGCCAACGTTGCTAATTCTTGTTGTGTCAGGGTACTCACCCGAATAACAGGGATCCCGCAGCCCATGCGGCTGCGCCTGCAAGAGGCCAGATCAACAGAAAGCTTACAGGCGAGTTAACAATGGCAGCAACGCCAACAACGGCGGATACGGCTTGGCCCTGTCCGCCCTCAAACCCGCCCGCAGATTCGTCAAAGAACATAACTTTTACGATCCGCAGATAATAATAACAGGCCACAACGCTTGCGAGGAAACCGATAACAGCCAGTGGTATAAGTCCCGCCTCAACTGCAGCAAGGAAAATAAACCATTTTCCAAAGAAGCCGGCCAGTAACGGAATGCCGGCAAGCGAGAACATGAATACTGCAATTGCAATTGCCATTGGCAAATTGGTGGTTGAAAGACCAGCAATATCTTCAATGTTTTCAACCATTCCATCGCTACGGCGCATCGTTAGGATCGCTGCAAATGCCCCCAGTGTCATGGTCAGGTATATTGCCAGATAGATCAGGACAGCCTCAATACCGGTTTGCGTACCTGCTGCAACGCCAACAAGTGCATATCCAATATGGCCGATAGAGCTATAGGCCATGAGGCGTTTGATATTGGTCTGAACGAGCGCAACAAAAGAGCCAACAAGCATCGATGCGATGGAAATGAATATAATCACCTGCTGCCATTCGGCGACCATACCTGGAAAGCCGTTGATCAACACACGTACCAGAAGAGCCATAGCTGCCACTTTTGGCGCAGCAGCAAAGAAGGCTGTAACAGGTGTTGGTGATCCTTCATAGACATCTGGTGTCCACATGTGGAACGGAACTGCTGAAACCTTGAACGCGAGACCAGCAAGCAGGAACACAAGGCCAATAATTACGCCAACTGAAATACCGCCCTCACCTTTCAGCGTTTCCGCGAGCACATCCAGGTCTGTCGTGCCAGCAAAGCCGTAGATCAGTGAAATACCGTAAAGCAACATGCCAGAGCTTAGCGCACCAAGAACAAAATATTTCAGTCCGGCCTCAGTTGAGCGAAGCCTGTCTCTGTTCATCGCGGCAAGAACATAGAGCGAGAGGCTCTGGAGTTCGAGGCCAACATAAAGGCTCATCAGGTTGTTGGCTGAAATCATGATCAGCATGCCGAGCGTGGCAAACAAAATAAGGATGGGGTATTCAAACTTTGCGATGCCGTGCTCGCTCAAAAACTTGCCGGAAATCAGGATGGCTACTGCGCTGCCTACAAACACCAGTGTTTTAGAAAACACAGCAAATGCATCTGTTACAAACATGCCGCCGAAAGTCAGCTGGCGTTCGCCGCCAACCTGATTGACCATAACAACCAGGCTGATGAGCAGCAGGAGAATAGACAGGTTTGAAATCTGCTTGAAACTTTTGTCGCCCTGAAAAACGCCGAGCATCAACAGGACCATGCCACCGATAGCCATTACAAGCTCAGGAAGCGCAGGAAGAAGGTTTAAGGTTTCACCGTCCATCGGTAAGCTCCTTAGCGGCCTGCAGGCGCGCTGACCAAGTCAGCAGCCGCATGGCTAACGTCAGTTGTAAAATGAGTTTCAAGCAGGTGAGAAACTGATGCATGCATCGGCTCTAGGAAGCTGTTTGGGTAGATGCCCATCCACAGAACCACGATTACGAGCGGTGCAAAGATCAGTTTTTCCCTCATGTTGAGGTCAGGCATCGCTTTCACATCGTCCTTATCCAGCTCGCCAAACACAAGGCGGCGAACAAGATACAGCATGTATGCGGCACCCAGAACCACGCCTGTGGCAGCAAGGAATGCAATCCAGCTATCGTAGGCAAAGCTTCCATTCAGCACGAGAAACTCGCCGACAAACCCGCTTGTACCGGGCAGGCCGATTGAGGCCATGGAGAAAAGCACAAACAGAGTCGCGTAAATCTTCATGTTGGTCGCGAGGCCGCCATAGCGTGAAATTTCGCGTGTATGCAGGCGATCATAGATTACACCCACACACAGAAACAGCGCACCTGACACAACACCATGGCTCAACATGGTGAAGATCGCCCCTTCAACGCCGTTTTCGTTCAACAGGAATATACCGATGGTCACGAAACCCATATGGGCCACGGAGGAGTAAGCAATCAGCTTTTTGATATCTTCCTGCACAAGGGCAACGAGCGACGTATAAATAATCGCCACGATTGACAGTGTGAAAACGAGCCAGGAGAACTCAATGGTAGCTTCCGGTAACATCGGCAGGCTGAAACGAAGGAAGCCATAACCGCCCATTTTCAGCAGAACCCCCGCCAGAATAACGGAGCCACCTGTTGGTGCCTGTACGTGTGCGTCCGGCAACCATGTGTGCACCGGCCACATAGGCATCTTTACAGCGAAGGATGCAAAGAACGCAAGCCACAGCCAGTTTTGTACATCAGCTGCAAAGCTATAGTTCATCAGTTGCGGGATCTCGGTAGTGCCAGCCTGCAGATACATATACATGACGGCAACCAGCATCAGCACTGAGCCCAGAAGCGTATAGAGGAAGAACTTGAAGCTCGCGTAAATTCGGTTCAATCCGCCCCATACACCGATCAGGAGATACATGGGTATCAGGCCGCCTTCGAAAAAGACGTAGAACAGGAAGATATCGAGCGCAGTGAAGACACCTATCATCAGGGTTTCGAGGATGAGGAAGGCAATCATATACTCGCGCACGCGGTCCTGAACAGAGTCCCAGCTGGCCAGTACCACAATTGGCATCAGGAAGGCTGTCAGAACAACAAACAACATCGAAATGCCGTCAACGCCGATATAATAGCTGATATCGTCGCCGATCCAGGCGTGTTGTTCCACAAACTGAAATTCAGCCGTACTATTATCAAAGCCTGCCCACAATACGAGGCTGAGAACAAACGTGATGGTGGTAATCAGTAGTGATACTTGCCTGATGTTGCGCTTCTCAATCTCGGCATCTGCATGCTTAATAATAAGCAGGATAGCAGCGCCAAGCACCGGCATTATCATCATCAGGGACAGAAGATTATTTTGCAGAAAAGACATATCCTAAACCCTGCCCCTTAGTGAGTGCCGCCATGCACCATGAACCAGGTCACCACAAGGGCAAGACCAATAATCATGGCAAAGGCATAGTGATAAACATAACCGGTTTGAAGCTTGCGAACCCTTGCCGCAACGCCAGCAACCAGCGAAGAAACGCCGTTCGGGCCAAATCCGTCGATGGTATCTTCGTCGCCCTTCTTCCAGAAAACTCGGCCCAGCCAGAAAGCGGGGCGAACAAACAGGAAGTTATAAAGCTCGTCAAAGTACCATTTATTGAGGAGGAAGGCATAAAGGCCATCCCATGTTTTGGCTGTGCTGGCGGGCAAGTCTTCTCCAACCCAACCGCGAGCAAGGGCAAGCGTGTAAATTGATACTACCAAAACCGCCGCCGCTGCATATTCTACATAGTGCTGATGCACGAACATGAGCGTGGCAATCGCAATAACCGCGGCACCCAGAGAGCCAACAACTGGCACCTTAATCTGAGGCCGGTAATAAAGCATGGCAATGAACAGACCTGTCATCATGGCAATGAAAGGTGCCCAAACCACGCCTGCTGGAACGTGGTGCGCCTGCGTGATAATGCCCTCGGCGGATGTAACGATGGAGCCATCCCAAAAGGTGAAGCGACCATCACCGATGAACTTGTCTTTGAACATATAGCCAGCAAAAAGCGCACCAACTGAAAGAATTGCCAATGGTGCTTTGATAGTTAGTGGGCCTTCGTGGGCGTGGTCGTAGGTGTGTTTGTCAGCACGCGTTTCACCATGGAACGTCAGGAAAATCAGCCGCCAGCTATAGAAGCTTGTCATCAGCGCGGCTGCAACTGTCAGCACGAAGGCAAACTGAGCGCCGGGCGCTGACGCAGCATACGCAGCCTCAATGATCATGTCTTTTGAGTAATAACCCGAGAGCAACGGAACACCAGTGATAGCCAAGGTGCCGATCATCATAGTAGCGTACGTGAACTTAATCTTCCCAGCAAGACCGCCCATTTTGCGCATATCTTGTTCGTGATGCATGGCATGGATCACGGAACCGGCACCAAGGAACAACAACGCTTTAAAGAATGCGTGTGTGAACAAGTGGAAGATTGCAGCGCCGTAAGCGGTAACACCAAGTGCAACAAACATATAACCAAGCTGCGAGCATGTTGAGTATGCAATAACGCGTTTGATGTCATTCTGCACAAGGCCAACGCTCGCGGCAAACAATGCAGTCGCGGCACCGACGTAAGTCACAACAGAAAGAGCAACAGGTGAAAGTTCAAATACCGGGCTAAAGCGCGCAACAAGGAAGACGCCTGCTGTAACCATTGTCGCCGCGTGGATGAGTGCCGATACAGGTGTCGGACCTTCCATTGCGTCAGGTAGCCATGTGTGGAGCCCCAACTGGGCTGACTTACCCATCGCACCAACAAACAGCAGTAATGCAATGACTGTAATCGCGTGATAGTCGGTTCCAAGGAACGAAACCGTCGCTGTTTCATATTGGCCAATACTGGCAAAGATCGTATCGAACTCTACCGAACCAACCAGCAGGAATACCGCATAGATACCAAGTGCGAACCCAAAGTCCCCTACCCGGTTTACTACAAAAGCTTTAATGGCCGCCGCGTTTGCACTCGGTTTTTTGAACCAGAAACCAATCAGAAGATACGATGCAAGGCCAACGCCTTCCCAGCCAAAGAACATTTGAACAAGGTTGTCACTGGTTACCAGCATCAACATGGCAAAAGTGAACAGTGACAGGTAAGCGAAGAACCGTGGTTTATGCGGGTCTTCTTCCATGTAGCCCATGGAATACCAGTGAACGAGTGCGGAAACAGAATTCACAACTACCAGCATTACTGCGGTCAGGGTATCCACTTTGAATGCCCAGCTAAAGCTCAGAGTTCCGCTGGTTACCCAATCGAGAACATGAACATGATACTTGATACCGGCGAGCGCCACTTCACCGAATGCCACCCATGAAAGAGCTGCAGCGATAGTAACCAAACCAGCGGTTACAAACATGCTTGCCTTATCGCCAATTTGGCGTCCGAACAGGCCGGCAATTAAAAAGCCGGTCAGGGGAAGGAAAACAACGAGTTTAAGAAGAAATTCCATCAATCCTACCCCTTCATCTGATTGATGTCTTCAACCGCGATAGAACCACGGCTGCGGAAATAAACGACAAGGATTGCAAGCCCGATGGCTGCTTCGGCAGCTGCGACAGTCAATACAAACATCGCAAGCACCTGACCAGCTATGTCACCAAGGAAGGTGGAGAAGGCGACCAAGTTGATATTTACTGCGAGAAGCATCAGCTCGATCGACATCAGGATAATGATCACATTTTTTCTGTTGAGAAAAATGCCAAACACCCCGAACACGAAGAGAATCGCAGCAACTGTAAGGTAATGCCCAAGTCCTACGGTCATGGCCTACCCTTTCTTACCAGGCAAGGATACGCCCTTGCCGGTTTCAACGTTAACAAGGTCATATGCTTCCTCAGGGCGGCGGTTGACCTGAGCGCTGATATTCTGGCGACGAACCCCAGGACGATCACGCAAAGTCAGAACAATCGCACCAATCATGGCAACCAGCAGGATAAGACCTGCTGTTTGGAATATGAAAATATAGTCGGTGTAGAGTAGTTGGCCGAGCGCCTCGGTATTGGTAACCGAAGGGTCAGTCGACGCAGGTGAAGCCGCGTTACGAGCAACATCATCACCAAAATACCACGCGCTTGCGAGCGCCAGGAGTTCCCCAAGCAAGGCAAATCCAATAAGTCCACCAAGAGGTAGGTGTTGAAGCATGCCTTGTCTAAGCTCTGTGAAATTGATGTCGAGCATCATCACCACAAACAGGAACAAGACCGCAACGGCACCAACATATACTACGACCAGCAACATCGCGAGGAACTCAGCACCCATCAGGACAAAGAGGCCAGCAGCGGAGAAGAAGGCCAGAATGAGCCAAAGAACGCTGTGCACCGGGTTTTTCGCGGAGATTACCAGAACACCGGACGCGACGGTCACAGCAGCGAAAAGGTAAAACACCATATCGATCAGAGAGAGTGTCATCGTCTGTCCTTCCTACCGATATGGCGCATCTGCTGCGAGGTTCGCGGCAATTTCGCGTTCCCAGCGTTCACCATTGGAAAGCAGTTTATCTTTGTCATAAAGAAGCTCTTCCCGGGTTTCGGTGGCAAATTCAAAGTTGGGGCCTTCAACAATGGCGTCAACCGGGCATGCCTCTTGGCAGAAACCACAGTAGATACATTTCACCATGTCGATGTCATAGCGAGTTGTCCGACGCGAACCGTCTTCGCGAGGTTCAGCCTCAATCGTAATTGCCTGAGCCGGGCAAATAGCTTCACAAAGCTTACAGGCGATACAGCGTTCTTCACCGTTTGGATAACGGCGCAGTGCGTGCTCGCCACGAAAGCGTGGGCTCAGCGGACCTTTTTCGTACGGATAATTGACAGTTACCTTAGGTCGGAAGAAATATTTCATCGACAGGACAAATGCCTGAATAAACTCCCAAAGGAACCAAGTTTTAGCGGCTTGTTTAAGTGTTGTCATATCTCAAGCCTTTCCTAATTAGCGCTTCCAAAGCCGCCATAAACAAAGATGGCGGAGTAGAAAATCACGAAGAAGAGCGACAGTGGCAGGAATACTTTCCAGCCCAATCGCATCAATTGGTCATAGCGGTAACGGGGCACAAATGCCTTCACCATGGCGAACAGGAAGAAGCCAAAGCCAATTTTACCCAGCATCCAGACAAAGCCCGGGATGAAGTCGAGCACAGGGAATGGTGCATGCCAGCCACCCAGGAAGAGGATTGCCATTACGGCAGACATCAACAGGATGTTCGCGTATTCGCCGAGGAAGAACAGAGCAAACGCCATGGAGCTATATTCAACCTGATACCCTGCCACAAGTTCAGCTTCAGCCTCAGGAAGATCAAATGGCGGACGGTTTGTTTCCGCAAGCGCAGAGATGAAGAAAATGAAGTAGATCGGCAGGAAAGGCCAAATATACCAATTCAAGATACTGCCTGACTGAGCCTCAACAATATCATTGAGGTTCAGGGAGCCTGCAAAAATAAGCACACATACCAGCACGAAGCCGATAGACACTTCGTAGGAAACCATCTGCGCCGCAGAGCGAAGCGCGCCCAGAAATGCATACCGGCTGTTTGATGCCCAGCCCGACATGATAATACCGTAAACACCAAGCGATGAGATCGCCAAAATGTAAAGAATACCAACATTCAGGTCGGCAATTGCCATCTCAGCATCCAGCGGCACGACAGCCCATGAAATAAGTGCCAACGTGAAGGTTAGCATCGGCGCCATAAGGAAAATTACCTTGTTAGCACCTGCTGGTATGATCGTTTCTTTAAGAAACAGTTTAAGGCCATCTGCAAAGGATTGCAGCAAACCAAACGGGCCAACAACGTTCGGGCCGCGGCGCATCTGCACGGCTGCCCAAATTTTCCGATCAAAATACACCGCAAAGGCAACCGCAATAAGAAGCGGCAGCACAATCACGAGGATCGAGGCAACGATAGCAACAAGATAGAGAAACTCGTTTTCGCCGCCAAAGAGGTTATAGAGCGCTTCAACCATTGGTGCCTGTCGCCTCCTCTACCAAACCGCCGCGAGCGTCGATACAGTCAGCCATAATCTGGCTGGCTCGTGCGATTGGGTTGGTGTGATAGAAATTGTCGAATGCTGGCGCAATACCACCGGCCTGAATTTTGCCTTTGGTGCCGAAGTCACCCCATTTAGCAGCCTGAAGTTCATCAACGCTATTGAAGCCTGGCACATCCTTTTCAATACGTGCGCGCAGGGCACCAATATTGTCATATGGCAATGTGGTGCCAACTGCGTCAGAAAGGGCACGGAAAATCGTCCAGTCTTCTCGTGCGTCGCCTGGTGCAAAAGCAGCTTTCTCAGTCCGTTGGAAACGGCCCTCAGTATTCGCGAACGTGCCGAATTTTTCAGTGTATGCCGCGCCCGGCAAGATAATGTCTGCGTTTTTCACGCCTTCATCACCATGGGTGCCGATGTAAACAACTGTAGTGGACTTCAGCGCTGTGGTATCAATCTCATCAGCGCCCAACAGGAACACTGCTTTCAATTTACCCGCTTCCGCGTCGTCGAGGATTGCGTCAACACCGCCTTCAGTGGTCAGACCCAAGTCAAGCCCACCTACCCGGCCAGCAGCATTATGCAGCATGTTGAAGCCATTCCAACCATCCCGCATGCAGAATTTGTCTGCGATATCACGTGCGGTTTTCAGAACTGCAGCGCCATCTTCACGGGATAGCGCAGCCTGGCCGATCAAGATCATTGGTTTTTTTGCAGCTTTGAGCGCTTTAGCCGCCTCGTGCTTGCCGCTTAACACAGCGTCAAGCATTGAAGCATCATCGCCGAACTCGTCCACACGGTAAGTCACATCTTCAGCGTTGCCGATGTTGCCGACCTTAAGACCGAAATGGCGTACAGCTTTGCGAATACGCGTATTTAGAACCGGTGCTTCAATGCGTGGGTTCGCGCCTACAAGCAGAAGATAGTCTGATTCTTCAACACCAGCGATACTGCTGTTCATAATGTAACCGCTACGAACGCTGGCATCAGCTTGGCTGCCGTCCTGACGGCATTCGATACGGGCGCTGCCCAGGCTTGCGAGCAAGTCCTTGAGCGCTGCCATGGATTCCATGTCAGCTTGGTCACCAACAATCGCAGCAATTTCAGAACCTTTAATGCCTTTCAGCTTGGATTTAATTGCCTTGAACGCGTCAGCCCAGGAAGCGTTTTGCAGCTTACGGTTCTTTTTAACGTACGGAGTGTCAATCCGGCGCGATTTCAGGCCATCAAACACATAGCGTGTCTTATCGGAAATCCACTCTTCGTTAATGTCTTCGTTCAGACGCGGTAGGATGCGCATTACGGCGGCACCGCGTGTATCAACACGAATATTGGAACCAAGTGCATCCATCACATCGATTGTTTCGGTGTGCTTCAGCTCCCAACTACGAGCCGTGAAAGCATATGGCTTGCTCGTCAGTGCGCCAACCGGGCATAGGTCAACCACGTTCCCTGACATTTCACTGTCGAGTGTTTTCTCTAAATAGGTGGTAATCTGCATGTTCTCGCCGCGATACAGTGCTCCCATGTCAGGAACACCTGCAACTTCTTCAGAGAAGCGAACACAGCGCATGCAGTGAATGCAGCGGGTCATCGTGGTGGAAATCAGCGGGCCCATATGCTTGTCATCAACAGCGCGCTTGTTTTCATCAAACCGGTTGTGACCGCGCCCAAAGGCCATTGCTTGATCTTGGAGATCACATTCACCGCCCTGGTCGCAGATTGGACAATCAAGCGGGTGATTGATCAGCAAAAATTCCATCACACCTTCGCGCGCTTTTTTAACACGTTCAGTATTTGTGTGGATCACCATCCCGTCGCCTGCCGGCATTGCGCAGCTGGCAATAGGTTTTGGTGCCTTTTCCATATCAACAAGGCACATGCGACAGTTACCTGCAATCGAAAGACGCTCGTGATAGCAGAAACGCGGCACTTCCACGCCTACTTCCTCGCACGCTTGCAGAACCGTTGTACCCGGCTCAACCGTTACTTCAGTACCGTCAATGGTTAGCGTTGGCATTGACATCTCCTGATCACACTCAAAGAGCTAGTTTTCATCTGCCCAGTCATTATTCAGCTGCCTTTGCCTGATAAGCGTCAATGCGCGCTTCCACTTCATGGCGGAAGTGACGCATCAGTCCCTGAATTGGCCAAGCGGCAGCGTCACCAAGCGCACAGATAGTATGGCCTTCAACCTGCTTGGTAACTTGAAGCAGCATATCAATCTCGGATTTATCGGCCTCGCCTGATACCAAGCGTTCCATTACACGCCACATCCAGCCAGTGCCTTCACGGCAAGGCGTACACTGGCCGCAGCTTTCATGCTTGTAGAATTCGGAGAGACGAGCAATCGCCTTCACGATGTCGGTAGACTTGTCCATCACGATGACCGCAGCGGTACCAAGACCAGACTGAACATCGCGCAGGCTGTCAAAATCCATCAAAACCGTGTCGCAGATATCTTTTGGCAGAACAGGAACAGAAGAACCACCTGGAATAACGGCCAGAAGGTTGTCCCAGCCGCCTCGAACACCGCCTGCGTGCTTTTCAATAAGCTCCTTAAGCGGAATACCCATCTCTTCTTCAACGTTACACGGGTTATTTACGTGGCCGGAGATACAGAACACTTTGGTTCCTGTATTGTTTGGACGACCAAGTCCGGCGAACCAAGCAGCACCTCGGCGCAGGATCGTCGGCGCAACTGCAATCGATTCAACATTATTCACAGTGGTTGGGCACCCAAACACGCCAACATTTGCGGGAAACGGTGGTTTTAGCCTTGGTTGCCCCTTTTTGCCTTCAAGGCTTTCAATCAGCGCGGTTTCTTCGCCGCATATGTAAGCGCCGGCACCGCGGTGCACATACACGTCAAACTTATAACCCGTACCGCACGCATTCTCACCGATAAAGCCTTTGTCGTAAGCTTCTTCGATCGCACGCTCCAGCGCCTCAGCTTCACGGAAAAACTCACCGCGAATGTAAATGTAAGCAGCTATAGCGTTCATCGCGAAACCAGCAATCAAGCAGCCTTCGATAAGCTTGTGTGGGTCGTGGCGCATCAAATCGCGGTCTTTACAAGTGCCAGGCTCGCCCTCGTCCGCGTTCACGACAAGGTAAGAAGGTCGACCATCTGATTCTTTTGGCATGAAGGACCATTTGAGACCAGTTGGGAAACCGGCACCACCACGACCACGTAGGCCGGACTCTTTCATTTCACCGATGATCCAGTCACGGCCCTTTTCGATAAGACCTTTGGTGTTGTCCCAGTCACCGCGCTTCATCGCAGCGTCGATGCCAGCACTTTGATGACCATAAAGGTTGGTGAAGATGCGATCTTTATCCTGAAGCATTAAGCATCTCCCTCGTTACCGATGAAGTCCTTAAGCGTTGTTGCGCCGCCAGCGGGAGCGCTGGTTTGGCGATCAACTTGTGGCCCTGGTTTAACGTTTTTACCGTTTGCAAGGTCATCAAGCAGTTTCGTCATGCTTTCAGCTGTCAGGTCTTCAAAATAATCGTCATCAATGGCTACCACTGGTGCGTTTACACACGCGCCGGCACACTCAACCTCGGACAAAGTGAACATGCCGTCTTCGGTTGTTTCGCCTTTGTTAATACCAAGCTTTTTCTTGCAGGCGGCCATGATATCATCTGAACCACGTAACCAGCATGGTGTTGTGCCGCAAACTTGGACATGGTGCTTACCAATCGGCTTGTGATTGTACATTGTGTAGAAAGTCGCAACTTCCTGCACCTTGATAGGCGCCATATCAAGATAGTCCGCAATATACTCCATAATCTCCACGGTCACATGGCCACCATTTTGGCGTTGCGCGAGATCAAGAAGAGGCATGACAGCACTTTGCTGACGCCCTTCCGGATATTTTGCGATATGTTTCTGAGCCACCGTTTCATTTTCCGGTGTCCAACTAAATCCAGCGGTTTCCGTCATCGGTCCACCTCACCAAATACAATATCCATGGCACCCAAAACGGCAGGCGCATCAGCGAGCATATGTCCTTTGCAGAGCCTATCCATAGCCTGAAGGTGCGCAAACCCAGGTGCGCGAATCTTACAGCGATAAGGACGGTTCGACCCATCTGATACCAAATACACGCCAAATTCACCCTTGGGGGCCTCAACCGCAGCGTAAACCTCACCCTCAGGCACCTTGAAGCCTTCGGTATATAGCTTGAAGTGGTGAATCAGAGCTTCCATAGAGCGCTTCATATCAGCGCGCCGTGGCGGGGCAATCTTGTTATCAAGCGACATTACTGGGCCTTCGGGCATGTCGTTCAGGCATTGGCGAATAATTTTCAGGCTCTCGCGAATTTCCGCTAGGCGAAGCATGAAACGATCATAGCAATCACCGGATGCGCCAACGGCTACCTTGAAGTCCAGTCGATCGTATACTTCATATGGTTGTGACTTGCGCAAATCCCATGCGACGCCTGTGCTGCGAAGCATTGGACCGGAAAAACCCCAAGCCAAAGCATCGTCGATATTAGTGCGTCCAATATCCACGTTTCGTTGCTTGAAAATTCGGTTATCAATTAATAGCGCTTCCATGTCCGCAAGAACACTCGGGAATGTTTCAGTCCAAGCCATGATGCGCTCAGCGAGCCCTTTTGGCAGGTCCTGATGCACACCGCCAGGGCGGAAGTACGCCGCGTGAAGACGCGCACCACACACGGCTTCATAGAACTCCATCAGGATTTCACGCTCTTCAAACAGCCACAGAATAGGCGTGAGGGCACCAACATCCAAAGCATGGGTGGTCAGGTTAAGTATGTGATTTAGAATACGGCCAATTTCGCTGTAAAGAACACGAATATACTGACCACGCTCAGGCACTTCAGCCTCAAGCAGCTTCTCAATGGCAAGAACAAATGCATGTTCCTGATTCATTGGCGCAACATAATCCAGTCGGTCAAAGTAAGGCATGGCCTGAAGATACTGCTTATGCTCAATCAGCTTCTCGGTTCCGCGATGTAGCAAGCCAATATGCGGATCGACCCGCTCAACTACCTCACCATCCAGCTCCATAACCATGCGTAAAACACCATGCGCTGCAGGGTGTTGCGGGCCAAAGTTCAAGCAATAGTTTTTGATATCTACTTCAGACATTACTTGCCCTCTTCCTTGGTGGCCTCGGCCTTCTCGTCACCAGGCAGAATATATTCGGCGCTTTCCCACGGACTCATAAAGTCGAAGTCTCGAAATTCCTGTTTAAGCTTAACCGGCTCGTAAACAACGCGCTTTTCTTCTTCAGAATAGCGACACTCAACAAAACCAGTCAGCGGGAAGTCTTTACGAAGTGGATGACCCTTAAAGCCATAATCCGTGAGCATACGGCGCAAGTCAGGGTGGTCCGCAAAGAAGATGCCGTACATATCCCACGCTTCGCGCTCAAACCAACCCGCTGCAGGAAAAACCTCAACCGCGCTCGGAACGGCGGTGTCCTCGTCTGTTTCGACTTTCACACGGATGCGCTGGTTAAGCTCTATAGACAGGAGGTGATAAACAACATCAAAACGCTTCGCACGTTCAGGATAATCAACACCGCAAACATCGATCAGTTGCCTAAAGAGGCACATTTGATCATCACGAAGGAATGTCAGAACCTTTGTAACGTGGTCGGCCCGCACAACAATGGTCAGCTCACCATTCGCTATGCTTGTTGATACGATGTCATTCTCTAAAGATTGACTGATATGGTCTGCAATATCTTGCATGGGATATTCCCCATAGGCCATTGGCCTACTGATAGATGAAACTTACCGATCAAATGTGCCGGTGCGGCGAATCTTGCGCTGAAGCTGCAGAATTCCGTAAAGAAGCGCCTCCGCGGTTGGGGGGCACCCCGGCACATAAATATCTACTGGTACGATGCGATCACAACCACGGACAACCGAGTAAGAATAATGATAGTAACCGCCGCCATTTGCACAGCTACCCATTGAAATCACATAGCGAGGTTCAGACATTTGGTCGTAAACCTTACGCATAGCCGGTGCCATTTTGTTGGTTAGCGTGCCCGCTACGATCATCACATCACTTTGCCGAGGGGAGCCGCGAGGCGCAAAACCGAACCGCTCCACATCATAACGAGGCATGCTTGTATGCATCATTTCAACAGCACAGCAAGCCAGGCCAAATGTCATCCACCATAAGGAGCCAGTGCGCGCCCAGGTCACCAACTCTTCCATTGAGGTAACGACAAACCCCTTATCGGTTAGTTCGTCGTTGATCCCTTGAAAGAACTCTGTCTCTGCCGGATTTTGGCCCTCTGGCTTACCAGCTGGGGTATTTGGGGTAACTACTCCCATTCCAAAGCTCCCTTATTCCACTCATAAACAAACCCGACAGTAAGTACGCCGAGAAAGACCATCATCGACCAAAAACCATATACGCCAATTTCACCGAGGGAGATTGCCCACGGAAACAGGAAAGCGACTTCAAGGTCAAAAATGATGAACAGAATCGCGACAAGATAGAAGCGAACATCGAATTGATTTCGAGATTCTTCGAAAGCTTCAAAGCCACATTCATATGCGGACAATTTCTCATCGTCAGGATTTTGATTGGCGAGCAACATAGCCGCACCAACAAAAATAATAGAAAACGCTGCTGCGATGCCCAGAAAGATAAGGATCGGCAGATACTGGATCAGCAATGACTCCATGGGAGCCCCTTTAACTTGTTTGGCCCTAATACAGCGACCTTTTATCCAGCACACCTCGAAAGGTAAAGAGGAAATTAGCCGCAGTTCAATAGTTTATAACTATAGCGAGGCAAATCGTTAATTGAAAGGAGTGAAATTGTTGATTCTCAAGCCTTTGGCTAGAAATCTGGTAAGACTTTTTTAATCTTTTGACTTTGCTTCAGGCACAAAAAAACGCCCCACTGTTGTGGAGCGTTTTTTGACGCAAGTGGCGCGAGTGACGGGGCTCGAACCCGCGACCTTCGGCGTGACAGGCCGACACTCTAACCAACTGAGCTACACCCGCGCATCGCTTGCGTGAGGGGGTGTTTAGGCTGTCACGCGGGTGGTGTCAATCACCTTTTTTACATTTTTTTCCAGAATATGTTTCAGGCAAGGAATGCGCTGGATTTTGTCTTTACTCATCGCGCGATTCAACTGGCTATTTTCTACGTGTCTACTCTATTATAGTTGCCGGGGGTACAATGAAGGGGAATATCATGGATATTATACGCATTATTCTGGCGATCATTTTGCCGCCGGTCGCTGTTTTTCTGAAAGTCGGTATTGGTATTCATTTCTGGCTTAATCTTTTACTGACCTTGTTGGGATTTGTGCCGGGTATGATTCATGCTCTCTGGGTACTGATAAAGAAATAACCACTGCTTCACGGGAGGGGGTATGAATGAATAGTGATCGGTCAAACGCCCCGGATTTGGTATTGAATTTGGGGAGGCGGATAGGTCTCAGGCTGAATGTCATCTTAGGGCATTGTGACCCTGCACGGGAGCTTAGCCTTCGCCTGTTTCCGAACAGCCCGCGTAAGGCCCGATATATGTCGGTGACCTTGTATAGGAGCTTGCTTTGGCCGTTCACACCCCCTATGGGGCTCCGCCTCCCAACAAATGGAGTATAGTCATGTCTTATATCGGTGTCGATCTACATACCAATTCTTTTACGAGCTGTCGTCTTGAGGATGATGGAGCGGAAGTTTTTGAGACCTTTAATCTGAGTGCCAGCGATCTGAGCCGCTTTTGTTTCAGTCTTGATGCGAATGATGAGATTGCTGTGGAGGCGACGGGAAACACGGCCTGGTTTTGCGATGAAGTTCGCTGCTGTGTCGGACGGATTGTGGTGGTCAATCCCCGTCAGTTTCAGGTGATCCGCAAATCGGTGAAGAAGACCGATAAGAACGATGCGCGCGCTCTGGCTTTTTTCCTCTCAAAGGATATGCTGCCGGAAACCCGCCTGAAGACAACAGCGGAATCAGAACTGAGTTCTCTGGTCTCAACCCGCGATGTGTTGGTCAAGCAGCGCACCATGCTGCTGAACAAGATCCATGCCCTGTTTGTAAAACGCGGTATGAAGTTGAAGAAAGAAGGACTGAGCAGCAGGAAACGTCTGCGCGACCTGGATCTTAGCCCCTTCACGCCTCTTGAAAAAGTGGAACTGGGCGTCCTGCGCGACCAAGCCCTCAGTCTCACTGCAAGCCTGAAGTCTCTTGATAAGGCCATTGAAGAGGCTGGATCCGATCTCCCCGGATACGAAGGGATCAGTTCCATCAAGGGGGTCGGGCCGCGGTCTGCTGCTGTCCTCTTGTCAGGTATCGGTAATATCAATGACTTTGAAACGGCTGATAAGCTGGCCGCTTATATGGGTATCGTTCCAAAGGTGAGCCAGTCCAATGAAACGGACAATCGGGGGCGGATCACCAAACGCGGCAACAAGCTGATGCGCACCACGCTGGTGCAATGCACGCTTATTGCTATCCGCTACAATGGCTATCTCAACAGCTTTTACCGGAGGATTAAAGAACGGCGCGGGTCGGGAAAGGCTATTATCGCAACCGCACGCAAGCTGTTGTCAATCATTTATGACACACTGAAAAACGGCTGGGTCTTCGAGGATTTTACCCACTTTAAAATCAAACAAAATCAATGTCATGCTGGACATTCATCATAGGAGAATGACATGGATTTAATTCAGATGGGAGGATCGCTGGTAGCGATCATTATTCTGTCTTTGGTGACGGCGAAATTGTTTCCCAACAGCAGCCGGCTGACGCCAGAGCGCATCATACGCAATGTGAAACGATATTGCCCTGACGCGGTTTTTGCCGAAGAGGACGTGCAGCTATTCGTTAGCGAAGATTCCATGTCTGGTGTACTTGTCTTTCCTGATAACTGCGACGGAATTGCCATTGCAACCGCCCTTGGGGACCGTGTGGTTGTCCGACATGAGCCAAGGGTCGACAAGCTCTCCATTGAGGTAAACCCTGACTCGATAGTCATTTTAACAGATGACTTCACTCAGCCATCCGTTTCTCTAAAAATGGAAGAAGCAGCGGCTGATCATATGATGGACTCGATCATGCGCCTGAATACGCAAAATAAGGGGCTAGCCCATGCTTGATCTACCTAAGCCAACCGAGCTTGCAGTTCCTGCCTTCACCTTGCTGATCATCATTGAAATGTTCTATGGCTGGAAACGGCATAAAGCAAAGTATGAGGCCAAAGACACATTCACGTCGCTGGTTATGGGGTTCGGCAGCACAATCGCAGGTGCATTGACGGCCACATTCTCTATCGGTCTTGCCTACTGGGTTTGGGAAAATTTCCGTATTTTTGATATGGGTGCTGCCGCGTGGGTGTTTGTTCTTGCCTTCGTTCTGGATGACCTTGCCTACTATTGGATACACCGCATGGGTCACCGCATGCGCTGGATGTGGGCCGCGCATGTTATCCATCACTCAAGCCAGCACTATAATCTCTCGACGGCCCTCCGTCAGACATGGACCGGTGCTTTCACGCCGGGCATTCTGTTCAAAATGCCGATTTTTCTGCTTGGTATAGAGCCCGCGATCGTTCTTTTTGCTGCCGGGCTTAATCTTGTTTATCAATTTTGGATTCACACCGAAGCCATTGATAAGATGCCGCGCTGGTTTGAATATTTATTCAATACCCCGAGCCATCACCGTGTTCACCATGCCAACAATCCAAGATATCTGGACGCGAACTATGCCGGTGTCCTTATGGTTTGGGACCGAATGTTTGGCAGTTTTATTCCGGAAGAAAAAACAGAGGCATGCCGATACGGACTGGTTACCGACTTGGGTACGTTCAACCCGCTACGGGTCGCCACCCATGAATGGGTCGGTATTTTCAAAGATATCTGGAGCGCAAAAAACTGGAAAGACCGCATTCTTTTCCTATTGGCACCACCGGGCTGGACACCCGATGGTAGCCGCATGACCAGCGATATGATCAGAGCAGCATGGATTGCACGAAAAGCAAAGGCCGCGAAAGGCGAACCATCAAGTCAGCAAGAAACAGTACCTGCTGAATAATTTCGCAATCAAATAGAGGCTGGGGCGCTAGCCCCTGCCTTGCAACTTATCAATGCCAAAGCCAAGCAAGCCGCCAATAATGCCGCCGCCAAGCGCTTCGAGGCTTGGTATGTAAGGCAGCCACGTACCAATAATGACGCCGCCCAAAAGGCCCGCAAATACCATCACACCGGTTACGGTAGGTTTCTTTTCCATATCACAAATCCTTATGGCGTTTTCTTATAAGCTCAGGTTGCGTTTGGTCAAACATTTATGACTTGCGAATCTGCGGCATTTTGGCCATTGTCCGGGCAAATTAAGAAGCGCACTGTTCCCGCCTAAACCGGGGCGCTAACGGGCACCACTTCCCGCCCAATTTAAGGAGCTAAGTATGTCTCAGGAAAAAATCGTAATCGTCGGCATGGCCAGAACCCCTATGGGCGGCCTGCTTGGTGATATTTCATCTGTGCCTGCATCCGATCTGGGCGCTACTGCCATCAGCGCCGCGCTTGAAAATGCAGGTGTTGACGGTGATGCGATTGACGAGACAATCATGGGCTGCGTTCTACCTGCAGGCCAGGGCCAGGCCCCTGCCCGTCAGGCAAGCAAAAAAGCAGGCATTCCTGACAATGCTGGCGCGGTCACAATCAACAAGGTCTGTGGTTCGGGCATGAAATCCATGATGCTGGCCCATGACAGCATCAAAGTGGGATCAACAGATGTGGTTGTTGCCGGTGGCATGGAAAGCATGTCTCAGGCACCACATATGATGCCAACTGCCCGTACAGGTATTAAGTTTGGTGACGGGAAACTTGTTGACCATATGGCTTTTGACGGCCTGACCGACGCCTATCAAGGTGGCCCAATGGGCAATTTCGCTGAACTTTGTGCCGAACATTATCAGTTCACCCGCGAAGCACAGGATGCTTACGCTATCGAGTCTCTTAAGCGCGCGCAGCGTGCCATTGAAGGTGGTGAGTTTGATGGCGAAGTGACGCCGGTTACGGTTAAAACACGCAAAGGCGATATTGAGGTAGCTCAGGACGAACAACCGATGAAGGCTCGCTTGGACAAAATTCCTACGCTTCGCCCCGCATTCAAAAAAGATGGCACTGTTACTGCGGCCAACGCTAGCTCCATCTCGGACGGTGCTGCGGCCCTTGTAATGATGTCTGAAGCAGAAGTCGAGAAGCGCGGGCTTGCGCCTCTCGCCACCGTTGTTTCGCATGCTAGCCATGCTCATGAACCTGAATGGTTCACAACCGCCCCCGTTAATGCGATGAAGAAGGTGGTCGAAAAAGCAGGCTGGACAATGGACGATGTTGACCTGTTCGAAATCAACGAAGCCTTCGCCGTTGTGCCAATGGCCGCCATGCAAGAGCTTGGTATCAGCCACGATAAAGTGAACGTAAACGGCGGCGCCTGTGCCCTTGGGCACCCTATTGGCGCCTCAGGTGCCCGTATCTGCGTAACGCTGATTAACGCCCTGAAAAAGCGCGACCTGAAGAAAGGCGTTGCCAGTCTTTGTATCGGTGGCGGCGAGGCAACAGCCATCGCAATTGAACTGGCCTAAACAAACAAGCCAAGGAGAATGGTCGTGCTGACCGAAGAACAACGCATGATTCAGGATATGGCGCGGTCTTTCGCCAGAGAAGAGATCGCTCCCCGCGCTGCCGAATGGGAAAAAGCAGGCGAAATCCCGATGGATTTTCTGCGTCAGATGGGTGAACTCGGCCTTATGGGCATGACCGTACCTGAAGAATGGGACGGCGCTGCCACTGACTATGTGTCTTACGCACTTGCGTTGATTGAAGTTGCAGGCGGCGATGGCGGCCTTTCCACCCTTATGAGTGTTAATAATGCGCCTGTGTGCGCGGCTATTCTAGCGAATGGCACTGACGCCCAGAAAGAGCGTTTTCTTAAGCCGCTAGCGCGCGGTGAAATGATTGGCGCCTTTTGCCTCACAGAGCCACAGGCAGGATCTGATGCATCACAGCTACGCACCAAAGCTGCCCGCACCAATAGCGGTTGGATATTAAACGGCACCAAGCAGTTTATTACGTCCGGTAAAATAGGTGGGGCTGCCATTGTTTTTGCGGTAACAGACCCAAATGCGGGCAAAAAGGGCCTTTCTGCTTTCCTCGTTCCAACAGACACACCGGGATATAAGGTTGCCAGCACAGAACACAAATTGGGTCAGAAGTCTTCTGACACCTGCCAGATTGTGTTTGAAGATATGGAAGTTCCAAGCGATTGCCTTCTGGGTGCTGAAGGTGACGGGTATAAAATCGCCCTCTCCAACCTTGAAACTGGCCGTATCGGTATCGCGGCGCAATCTGTTGGCATGGCGAAAGCCGCTTACGAATATGCCCTAGCCTACGCCAAAGAGCGAGAAACGTTTGGTAAAGCCATCATTGACCATCAAGCGGTTGGCTTTCGTCTTGCTGACATGGCGACCGAGTTAAAAGCCGCGGAACTGATGGTTCTGGACGCTGCCGCAAAGAAGGATGCAGGGCTGCCGTGCCTTCAGGAAGCTTGCATGGCCAAACTGTTCGCCAGCGAAGCGGCAGAAAAAATCTGTTCTGCCGCCATTCAAACCCTAGGCGGGTACGGTTACTTGTCGGAGTATCCGGTGGAACGTATTTACCGCGATGTGCGGGTCTGCCAGATTTATGAAGGCACATCAGACATTCAGCGCATCGTTATCCAGCGCCAACTCAAAGCGAGCTAACTTTTCAGCGCAGGTTCAGGCCCGCGCTAGCATATGCTCTATCTCTGTCAGCATGTCGTAAGCAGCTTTTTTCCCAAGTGCGATAAGCTCATCTGCTTGGGTAAAGTCAGCCATATCAATATGCCCGATGCGCGGTGTGATGGTCACATCCGGCTTGTCAATCGCGAGCCTTGCCTCACTCAATGACTTGAGCGCCAGTGACCAGCCTGCCCTCGCGGTTTTGATCGTTGCCATGGATGGCTTTTCCATAAGCGGGTCAAACCCGAGCCGTTTTGAGCGACCGGGATAATCCCCTTGCAAATCAACGGCAATAACCTTCTTCGCCCCCAGCTCGCGCGCGGCGGATACCGGCACAGGGTCTGCCACACCGCCATCAACCAGCAGCAAACGCGATGTCTCAACAGGTGGGAACATACCCGGGATGGCCGATGAAGCCCGAAAGGCCGTCACCACATCACCCTCATCCAGTACAATACGCTCTCCACTATAAAGATCTGCCGCAACTGCCGCAAAAGGCAGCACCAAATTTTCGATACTTCGGGTACCAAAGTGCTCACGCAGACGCTGCTCGATCTTGCCTGTGCCTATCAAGCTACCTTTTGAGAAGCCAAACTCGCCGAGAGAGAGCATTTCTTTCAGCGTGATATCCCGCGCCAACTCTTCAAGGTCATCCACAATATCTGCGGCAATACACGCACCAACAATTGCACCAATGCTGGTACCAGATACTACGTCAACGGGGACTTTTTCAGCCTGAAGTACTCGGAAAACGCCGATATGTGCCCACCCAAGGCCAGCGCCACCACCAAGTGCAAGTCCAATAGTCATAGGTTCCTCACTGTTTTCTTTTTGACGTAGGTATTTGTTTTCTTTCTGCAAGGGTTTTGTCCCTGCTGCCCGCACGTTTGCATCAAAACGAGGAGGCTCAGTTGACCACAGCTGTATGGGTTGCCTATGGCTCCGGCTAACTAACGATCATAACCACACAGCGAGAGAACTTATGAAGAAAATACTATTGTCCCTGACACTTGTTACAGCATTCATCTTCCCGGCGTCTGCGCAGGAAGAGGTGCCAGCCCCTTCCCGCAAGCCCTTGGCAGCTATGCAGAAACTGGAGCAGCTGGTCGGCACATGGGAACAGCTTTCCGAATATTCGCCAGACAATGGCAAGACATGGCAAAAAAGCCCGCCTGCCCGGGTTGAGTTTTCCTTTCGTCAGAAGGGGTTGATGCTGGCTGAAATACCGCTTGATACACATCAGCCCGGCTTCCACTTGGAAACCTTCTTCGGCTATGACCAATACCGCGAAGTATATCGCCTTGTAGCTATTGATGACATGTGGGGTCTTGTCGACCTTTACGAAGGCAATATCGAAGACGGGAAACTTGTGGTTACCAATCTGAATTCAGGCACCTTTTTCCCTATCGGCCCTGATCAGTGGCGCGCCTTCCGCATTAGTCTTGACCTCCATGGAGCCGAACGAAAAATGGTGGTCGACAAGTCGGATGATGGCGGCAAAACATGGCAGGATAATTTTAGAATAACCTATAAAAAGCTTTAGGTTACAAACTATACTTAAAATTAAAAATTAATCGAGCGGGCGATACCAATGAGGGTGTGCGTCCGCTCCTTTGCGATGTGTTAGCCTCGAAAGAGCGCTACCATCTGCCGCTACACGGTAGATATCCACATTCCCCGGCTCTTCATAGTCCGCAACAAACGCAATCCAGCGGCCATCAGGCGACCAACTGGTCCCATAGTGCCAGTGCTGAATTCGATCACCAATCGCAGACAACCCTTTCAATTTAGTATTCGTCAAGTTTCGCGCATCGTTGCCGTCGGGCTTTATTACCCAAAGGTCGGTATAGCCTTCGCCGTCTTGTCGCAGATGAGCTATCCACTGCCCATCTGGTGACCAACTGGGCGCAAAGGCATGTGATGTGCCCGTATCAAGTAGATGCTTCTTTGTACCATCAATACTGACCAGCCCAACTTTCAGCTGCTCCCCCACAAAGGCGTCATAGACAACCATTTTACCGTCAGGTGAGAAGGACGGGTTTCGGGCATGTTCGCCATCGTCATTAGTAAGGTTCCGGTTTCCTGATCCATCTGCATTGATCAGGAAAATGTCTCCGCTGCCTCGAAAATACGCTTGCCCTCTGTTAACAATCCGGCGGTAAACCAGCATTTCACCGTCGGGCGACCAGCTGGCATCATAGGCATATTGTGGATCCATCGTCAGGCGGCGCACGTTTTTTCCGCCCATATCGCTAACTGCGATCTTCCAGCCGCCATATCTGTATGTGGTGAAAGCAAGAAACCGCCCATCTGGTGAAACGCTGGGCTCATATTCACCGCGTCGCATGACAGCTGCAGGAACATGCGACCGCCTGTCCGTTCCGTCCGCTGCCATGCTGAAAACAGCCATGGTCGCTGCAGGTTGCTCAGAGGAATACATGATGCGCAGGTTGTCCTCTGCTTGCACCATGAAGGGCGTAAGAAGACTCAATGCAAGCGCTATTGCTGCAGCTTTTCCGACCATACTTCGTCTCCATCTATGCGCAACATAGATACTCCATCACGGCCTTTTGTGGTGCCGAATTGCTCAAAACCCCGTTTTTTGTGTTCAATCCGCTGTTTGCCTGCCTAAGCTGTAGACGAAACTGCTCATCCATGATTGTTAGAGTTATCTACCAGCAACCATCCGACTTTGATGTCATGCAACCAGAACCGATTGATAACCTACTGTCTGATATCCGCAGGTGCACATTATGTGCTGCAAGCCTGCAGCATGGCGTACGTCCGGTTTTGCAGGCGAGCAATACCGCCAAAGTCCTAATTGTCGGGCAAGCTCCCGGCAGGCGTGTTCATGAAAGCGGCATTCCTTTTGATGACCCAAGCGGCAACCGACTGCGAGGATGGCTTGGTGTGGACAAAGCCACATTCTATGACGCAGCACAAGTAGCCATTGTCCCCATGGGGTTTTGCTATCCGGGCACCGGAGCATCTGGCGACCTGCCACCGCGAAAAGAATGCTCTGAAGCATGGCGAGAATCGTTGATCAACAGCCTTTCTCAGGTCGAGCTAACAGTTGTGATTGGCCAATATGCCATTGCATGGCACCTGCCAGAGGCAAAATCGAAGTCGGTTACAGAAGTGGTGAGAGGCTGGGAGAAATACGGACCCGAAAAAATAGTGCTGCCGCACCCAAGCCCCAGAAACAACATCTGGCTAAAGAAAAACCCATGGTTTGAAGAAGAATTGCTTCCGCCGCTGCGAGAGCGGGTAAAGCAAGCCTTGAATACTTAACCAATCAAAAACAAACCCTTCGAAGGGCATACTCTCTCAACTCCGTATCAGCAATGAAGCGAGGTTCATAAAGGATACGGAGACCAGTGATGCATTATAAAACAATGAGGTTAGTGTCGGCGGTTATGCTGGCGGGTATGGCAGCCGCATGTTCAATCGCACCCGTTGAGGCGCGGCCAGTTCGTACAACAAACCAGGTTGCCCTTACAGTGCTACCCGTGGGCCATCAGACCTTCTTGGTGGGTAAGCGGCGCTATTTCGCTCATAATGGCATTTATTATCGAGCTACTGGAAACGGGTACCGCGTTGTGGCCGCGCCAGCAGGCGCAATTGTTGCCACCTTGCCCACTGGGTTTACAACCATCAATATCCGGTCTGGCCGTTATTATCGCCACGGCAACACATTCTATCGCGCTGCCAAACGTGGCTTCGTTGTGGTTGCAAGGCCGAGAGGACTCAAGGTTGTTGTTGGTTAAGTTACGATTTCTAAAGAAAAAGCCGAGACCAACCAGTCTCGGCGTCGATAGAACAGGTTATATAACGACCTAGAACGGAATTTCATCATCCAGGTCAGCCGCGCCACCTGCAGGTGCTGCTGATCCGAAGCCTCCGCCTTGGTTTTGTTGCATACCGCCACCAGACGGCGCGCCGTAACTGGACTGGCCATCATTAAAACCGCCGCCGGCACCTGCGCCGTCACCTCGGCTATCAAGCATGGTCAGCTCACCGCGGAAACGCTGGAGAACAACTTCGGTTGAATATTTTTCCATACCGGACTGGTCAGTCCATTTGCGGGTTTGAAGTTGCCCTTCAACATAAACCTTGGACCCTTTTTTCAGGTAGTTCTGCGCAACCTTGGCAAGGTTTTCGTTGAAAATAACCACCCGATGCCATTCGGTTTTATCGCGGCGTTCACCGGTATTGCGATCGCGCCAGCTTTCCGTGGTAGCAAGGGACAAGTTAACCACAGGGTTGCCATCCTGCATGGTGCGAACCTCTGGGTCACGCCCAAGATTACCCACCAAAATTACTTTATTAACGCTACCAGCCATCAGGGCCCCCTTAAATTTACTTGTTACGGATAATCGCGGTTTTCACGCCACCTACAGTGGCCTTTTCCCACGTTCTTGCTGGGCACAATAGACTATTCCTGCCTCACGTTGCAAAGTCTTATTGAAGAATATATGTTCTTTTTTTGTTCTCATTAAGATTTAACCCATCTGTCGGCTCATCTTGCCCGACACCCGACTGGTCGCGCACCGCTGGCATAGCACAATGTTCATGCTAGGATTCAGCTTGGGCATTTCATCTGATGAGGGGTACAGATATGAAAACCACATCCATAGTAGCTATTGCAAATTTAGCGCTTTGTATCGGCAGTTCAGCGGTGATTGCGCAGCAACAAAGCCAAACCCCTACACCACCGCCCTGTACCGCTGATGAAAACTTCCGGGCCTTCGATTTCTGGATCGGTGAGTGGGAAGTCACCCCATGGGCCGGCGGCGCTGTTCAGGGCAACAATGTTATCAGGTCAGAAGAAGGTGGCTGCCTGCTGACCGAACATTGGACCAATATTCAGGGCGGCACAGGCCAATCGATCAATTTCTATAATCCAAACACTGGCAAATGGCGGCAGGTTTGGGTTGCAGGCGGTTACTCGATAGATATCGAAGGCGGCCTGAAGGGTGGCGCGATGGCACTTGAGGGCACCATCTATTATTATGCACAGAAGAACTCTGTCCCGTTTAAAGGCACTTGGACACCACAGGAAGATGGCAGTGTTCGCCAGCACTTTGAGCAATTCAATGCTGAAACAAACGAATGGGCCACTTGGTTTGACGGGCGCTATGTGAAAGCGGTTAAAACGGCATCAGCGGAATAACAAGCACCTGGCATCAGAAGGGCCCGACACATCTTCCTGACATAATGTGTCAGGAGCATTAAAAACGTTCTTTATTTGTTCCCGTAATCATTTTACTGTCAAACCGCTTGACAGTTAATGCCATTCGGCCCACTTCATTAGTCGGCTAGAGGCCAAGGCCAACCTTCTGTGAGACCTGAGTATGCTGACCGAAATTTCCGTGCGCGGGGCGCGTGAACATAATCTGAAATCCGTGAATGTAGACATTCCGCGCGACAAGCTTGTGGTGATTACCGGCCTGTCAGGTTCAGGCAAGTCTTCCCTCGCGTTTGACACCATTTATGCGGAAGGTCAGCGCCGCTATGTGGAAAGCCTTAGTGCATACGCGCGTCAGTTTCTGGAAATGATGCAGAAACCTGACGTGGATCATATTGAGGGCTTATCGCCCGCCATTTCTATTGAGCAGAAAACCACCAGCAAAAACCCGCGCTCGACCGTCGGGACAGTTACCGAAATATACGATTATATGCGCCTTCTCTGGGCGCGTGTTGGCGTGCCCTACTCTCCAGCCACCGGCCTGCCGATTGAGAGCCAGACGGTAAGCCAGATGGTTGACCGAATCCTGATGATGGAAGAAGGCACGCGTATCTATCTGCTTGCCCCTATCGTACGGGGTCGCAAAGGCGAATACCGCAAAGAGTTTGCAGAGCTACAAAAAAGAGGCTTTCAGCGGGTTAAGGTCGATGGGGAATTTTATCTGATTGAGGATGTACCTGCACTCGACAAAAAATATAAGCATGACATTGATGTAGTGGTGGACCGTTTGGTTCTGAAACCCGGCCTTGCGCAGCGATTGGCGGACAGCGTTGAAACGGCGCTGGACCTGACAGATGGCCTGGTGGCATACGAAACTGCCACAGATGAGCCAGAGCGCCACCTGATGTCCGCCAAATTTGCCTGCCCCGTTTCCGGTTTTACCATTGAAGAGATTGAGCCAAGGCTTTTTTCCTTCAACAATCCGTTTGGCGCCTGCCCCGAATGTGACGGCCTCGGCAGCAAACTTTATTTTGACTCCGAGCTTGCGGTACCTGACAAAAGCAAGAGCATCCGACAAGGCGCCCTCGCCCCGTGGGCTAATAAAGCCAACAATCCGTCTCCCTTCTATTTTCAGGCGCTTGAAGCGGTCGCAGATCACCATGGCGTGTCGATTGATGTACCTTGGTCTGATTTGCCAGAGAAAGCCCAAAAAGCCTTCCTGTATGGGACAGGCAAAACCTCGGTCACCATTGTCTATGCTGACGGAAAACGGCGCTTTGAGGTTAACAAACCTTTTGAAGGAGTGCTCAACAATATTGAACGCCGCTGGCGGGAAACCGACAGCAACTGGATGCGGGATGAGCTTTCGAAGTATCAATCCTCAACAACCTGCTCCAGCTGTGGTGGTGCGCGACTAAAAGCCGAGGCACTTGCCGTTAAGATCGATAGCACCCACATCAGCGATGTCACCGCCCTATCGGTTGCAGCGGCTCATCAATGGTTTACCGATCTACCGTCAAAGCTTACTGAAAAACAGCAGCAGATCGCGGAGAAAGTGCTGAAAGAAATTCAGGACAGGCTTGGCTTCCTGAACAATGTTGGTTTGCAGTATCTGACCCTCAGCCGGTCTTCAGGCACGCTATCAGGCGGTGAAAGCCAGCGTATCCGCCTCGCATCACAAATCGGTTCCGGCCTTACAGGCGTGCTTTATGTTCTTGATGAACCCTCAATCGGCCTGCATCAACGTGACAATGACCGCTTGTTGGAAACCCTCAAAAACCTGCGCGATATTGGTAATACCGTTCTTGTTGTCGAACATGACGAAGACGCCATCCGTACCGCAGACTATGTGATTGATATGGGCCCCGGCGCAGGCGAACATGGCGGGACAGTCGTAGCCGAAGGTGCTCCAGACGCCGTGATGTCCAACGGCAAGAGCCTCACTGGCCAGTATCTGACCGGTGTAAGAACAGTACCCGTTCCAGAAAGCCGCAGGCCCGGCAAAGGCACTTTCCTTACCGTCAAAGGGGCAACTGCCAATAACCTGAAGGGCGTTGATGGCAGCATACCGCTTGGCACCCTTACCTGTATTACTGGGGTGTCCGGGTCCGGAAAATCTACCTTTACCATCGAAACACTTTATAAAGCCGTAGCAAGGCACCTGAACAAAAGCCGCGTTGTGCCCGGCGGGCATGACACAATTGAAGGTCTTGAGCACCTGGACAAGATTGTCGACATAGACCAAAGCCCGATTGGACGCACACCTCGCTCGAACCCAGCCACCTACACGGATGCTTTCACCCCTATTCGCGATTGGTTCGCCGGGCTACCGGAAGCACAGGCACGCGGCTATAAACCCGGTCGCTTTTCCTTCAACGTAAAAGGCGGGCGCTGCGAGGCATGTCGCGGTGACGGCATGATCAAAATCGAGATGCACTTCCTACCCGATGTGTATGTGCAGTGTGACCAGTGTAAAGGCAAAAGATACAATCGTGAAACACTGGAAATTCGCTTTAAAGACAAATCGATATCTGATGTTCTTGACATGACAGTTGAAGACGGTGTGAAGTTCTTCAAGGCTGTTCCAGCTATCCGCAACAAGCTTGAGATGCTGGAAAAGGTTGGCCTTGGCTACATCCGTATCGGGCAGCAGGCCACCACCCTGTCTGGTGGTGAAGCACAGCGGGTAAAGCTCGCGAAAGAGCTATCCAAACGGTCTACCGGCAAAACCCTTTATATCCTTGATGAGCCAACCACCGGCCTTCATTTTGAAGATGTCCGCAAACTGATGGAAGTATTGCAGGCCCTTGTTGATCAAGGAAATACCGTTGTAGTGATCGAGCATAACCTGGAAGTGATTAAAACAGCGGACTGGATTTTGGATCTTGGCCCCGAAGGCGGCGATGGCGGCGGTGAAATTGTTGCAATTGGCACACCTGAAGACGTTGCAAAGAGCGCTAAAAGCTATACAGGCCAATACCTTGCGCCTGTTCTGGCGAGACAAGCCGCAGAATAAGCATATAGCCCGCCACTCCTTCCCTAACGAACCGTTCACCTGCCCTTCATGTGGGCAGGGCACAATCCATGTCATATTGCTGACAGGATCATCTATTATCTGTCAGAACTGGTTCGTTACCTGGGGAAAATGACTATGCGCCACTCATTATATGCCTTCACGGCCCTTACCACTTTTCTGGCTACTTCTCCCGCGATAGCGGAAGACTTTGAGGTGTCTGCACCCATCTCTGCCGTAAAAGTTCACCGCAATTACGGCGCGATTGTCAGCCGCGAGGTTACTCTCGAGTTGCCGGCGGGGCAGCATCGCCTGTTTGTTAGCGGTTTAACCAGCCAACTTGACCAACGCTATGGCATCAGAACAGGCATTAAAACTGGTGACGCCATCGTCACCGGAACAGTGATAGACGAGAAGTTCACCCCCGCTAAAGCGCGGGAAGCGCAAAAGCAACTCCTTGACCAAATTGCAGCACTGAAGCAGCAACAGAAAGCTGATGACACCGCCATCGAAAGCATAAACCTGCAACTCAGGTTCGTAGAGAGCATGGCAAGCGCTGCAGCCAACAATACAAATGATCTTTCCGACCCTGCCGCCAAATTGCAGGCTCTTAGAAACTCGTTTGAGTTTGTGAAATCGACCAGCAGTTCATTGCTGGCTGAAAAAGCGGCGACAGAACGCCGTCAACAGACCCGCAAAGAGCAAATTGACGCCTTGCAGCGGGAACTGGAACAAACCGGAGGAGCCGCAAAGAGCACGAAGCAAGGGGTTATTAACGTCAGTGCTGCGACGGCAGGCCAGATTAAAGTCACACTCAGCTATCTGGTAAGAGATGCCGGCTGGGATATTGAAACGCAGGCAAATCTAGATACGTCAGATGAGCAAACGACCATTCGTCTGTTTGCCAAGGTTAACCAGTCATCCGGGGAAGATTGGACACATGTCCCTCTATCCTTATCGACCACCCAGCCGTCATTCAACATCGCCTATACTGCGCCACCGCCCATCTATATGAATTTGCATGACCCTCGCCAGTTTATGGCTGTTGAGCAGCGCAAGGCTAATAAAGTCATGGCAGACATGCAGCTAGAACCTGAACCGATCACCGTGACAGGTAGCCGCATTGCTAACTATAGTAGGAACCAGTTTGACGCCGAATTTTCTATCAAAAACCCAGCGTCAATCCCAGCAGATGGCTCCGTACAAACGTTTCTTGTTGATACCATCTCAAATGATACTGAAACATTGCTTCGCATATCACCCAACTGGCAACGTGAAGCGTTTTTGTATGCGGACGGGCAATTCAAAGACCTGCCTGTCATCCAGAACCCGCAAGCCTTCCTTACCAGAGATGGCACTTTTGTAGGCTCTGGCCGCTGGCCATCACTGGGCACACAAGCAGAACTACAACTGCCCTTCGGTGTCGACAATCAAATTGATATCGAGGTCATCACCATTCCATCCGAAGATGGCGACACCGGCATTTTCAACAAACGCCGTGTGGAAGAAACCAAACAACAATTTTTGATAACCAATAATCACTCGAAGCCCATGACAATAGAGGTGTTTGACACACTGCCAAACTCCATGAATGAAGACCTGAAGGTTGAAATACTTCGGGGCGCAACACGGATAAGCGAAACAGATGTGAATGGACAACCCGGCGTCGTTATGTGGCGCAAGGAAATAGCCGCTGGTGAAACATGGGAAATCAATCACTGGTATAAAATCAGCTACCCGGAAAGCAAAAATCTAACCCGACAATAGGCTAGGAAACAATCAAGCTAAAACGAGCTACCGGGCTGAGTTAAAAACTCAGCCTCCTCTTTGGTGCTCATACGCCCAAGTATCTTGTTTCGGTGCGGGTATCGCCCGAACCGTTCGATAATTCGCTTGTGCGCGTATTCAAACTTCAGGTTATCCTCAAGCCCCGGCTCACTGAAAAGTTTTACCGCTTGCTCATGGATCGCAAGGCTTTCGCTGTGCATGAAAGGCATATAGAGGAAAGACTTCCAATCTGCTGACCAGTGTTCCTGAATATTGAGGCTGATCGCTTCCTGCGCCAGAGTGAGAGCAAGTGGATCAGAGGCAAAGGCGCTTGGGTCATCCCGGTACATATTGCGGGAAAATTGGTCGAGGATGATGATTTCGGCATAACGCCCTCGTGGACTTTTTCGCCACTCCCACAGTTCTCCTGCATTTGCCGCGGCATGAATGGCCCCAAACTTGCGCTTTATCAAGGCATCAAAATCAGCGGATTTTGTCCACCACTGCTTCGGCGTGCACTCGGCAAACCAGAAATGCAAAATGTCTTCCGGTGTCATCTTCACAGCTATTTTCCCTGCCCCGGTGTCATACGCACCAATGCTTCAGCAAATCTGGCCGCCTTTGTCATCTGGCCCATATTAACCCGATCCGCCGTGTCCTCTGGTGTGTGAATCGCAGGCATAAGGCCATGCCGATCATAGGACGCGATTGTTATGGCTGGTATGCCATCGCGGACGAACCAAACGCTATCAAAATCACCCACTTGATGATGAGCTGGTGCAATCGCGGCGAATATATCATTTGAACTTCGTGCGGTGTGTGCCGCATGAGTTAAGGCATTATCATAGCGGGTTTCAGTAAAACCACCGCTTTTGGTTACAAATTTCAGCTCGGAACAACCCACCGTATCCAGATTAATCACATAAGTTTCGCGACCCTTAAGCTCTTCTCTATGAGCTTGCCAATAATGCTGGGCACCCAGCATACCCGCCTCTTCTGCACTGGTTATCACCAAGCGTACTTCCGCATCCTCCGGCATATAGCGCCATAAATGACTTGCCGCTGAGGTGGCAGCAGCAACACCGGACAGGTTGTCGTTAGCCCCCGGCACATAACCCAACCGCCAATAATCTATGGATGCGATCAAGGCTTGACCAAGAACAGCACCAGCGATCACCCACTGCGCAGTGCTGTCTATCGTAATACCGAACCCAGCCACCAGTGGCACAAAAACGCCCATCGCCATTATGGCGGTCGCCACATAGAGCGAAGCACGAAAATTCTGCACCTGACCGGGCCGATAAGCAAACGACGCAGGCGCACTATCCAAATGCGCCATCAGGATATAAAGGCGTTTGCCGCTTCCCTTCTTTACGACCAGATTCGCCGTTGGGGTTTGTGCACCCCACCAAACAAGCGGGCTAACCCGCCAGTCCATGAAAAGGAAGTAACTTCCGAACCCAAGTGCGCCGAGCAGAACCATGACTGCCGGCATCAGGTTGGCACCAAGCACCGAGATGGCACAGATAATCGCCGTTACCCAAAAAAAACGAATATATGTCGGCGGTGCCTCGAAGCCTTCTTCATTAATCTCAACACCATATTCACCGGTTAGAATGGTGAACAGCGTTTCACGCGCCTCCATCTCTTCCTCAGTGCCTGTTCCACGATGTGGCCAGTCATTCAGCTTTGTGAATATATCTTCTGCTTTAAGTGGCACAGAGGCTTTCCTACGATGAATTGTCGTTTTTTCTTACATTATCGCACGCGCTTGGGTAAACAAGCGCCGAAACCAGTGCGGAGTGTTCCTTATGGTAAAAGCAGTTCATGTTATTGGCGGCGGCCTCGCCGGTTCGGAAGCAACCTGGCAGCTTGTCAGCCGCGGTGTACCTGTTGTGCTGCATGAAATGCGCCCCGTTCGCAAAACCGACGCTCACCACACCGATGGATTCGCTGAACTCGTGTGCTCCAACTCGTTCCGTTCGGACGACGCAGAAAACAATGCTGTTGGCCTGCTGCATGCCGAAATGCGCAAGCTGAACTCCCTGATCATGCAAGCCGCAGACAAACATAAGGTGCCTGCGGGTTCCGCCCTTGCGGTAGATCGTGACGAGTTTTCCTATGAGGTCACCGAAACGCTTGAAAAGCACCCCCTTATTACCATCGAGCGTGGTGAGGTGGACGGTCTGCCCCCCGCTGACTGGGACAGTGTAATCATCGCGACCGGTCCCTTGACCTCCCCTGCACTCTCTGAATCCATTCTGGAGCTTTGCGGTGAAGACAGTCTCGCTTTCTTCGATGCTATCGCCCCAATCATTTACAAGGACAGCATCGATTTTGATATCGCCTGGTTCCAAAGCCGTTACGACAAAGGCGAAGGGGCTGACTATATCAACCTACCAATGAATAAAGAGCAGTATGACGACTTTATCGAGGCTCTCAACACTGGCGAAAAGGCTGATTTTAAAGAGTGGGAAAAGGATACACCATACTTTGAAGGCTGCATGCCCATCGAAGTAATGGCAGAGCGCGGGCCAGAAACACTGCGGTTCGGCCCAATGAAACCTGTTGGCCTGCAAAGCCCCCATATGGACGGCCCTTGCCACGCGGTGGTTCAGTTGCGGCAGGACAACAAGCTTGGCACGCTCTACAATATGGTGGGTTTCCAAACCAAACTGAAATACGGGGAACAAACGCGCATTTTCAAAAGTATTCCGGGCCTTGAGAATGCACAGTTTGCGCGCCTTGGCGGCCTGCACCGTAACACCTTCATCAATAGCCCACTGGTGCTGGATGGCACCATGCGCATGAAAGCAGACCCCCGCCTGCGGTTCGCAGGCCAAATCACAGGCGTAGAAGGTTATGTGGAAAGCGCAGCAATGGGACTGATGACTGGTATCTTTGCCGCCACCGAACGATTGGGTGGCACGCCCGTTACACCACCCAACACAACAGCGTTTGGGGCATTGATCAGCCACATAACAGGCGGTGCAGATGCAAAAACATTCCAGCCGATGAATGTGAACTTTGGCCTGTTCCCGCCGCTAGAGGGTCGTTTCAAACGCAAGGACCGCAAACCAGCCAAGGCCAAGCGTGCGATTGATGATCTCGCTAATTGGATGGAAAAGCTTGACGGCGCAGCCTAGGTCAGCGATTTTTCCTCGTCACAGTTAATCGAGGACCATCATGCCTTCAAAACACTTCAAGTTCGCCGCACTGGCGGGAGCGACAGCGCTATTGTTTGCTGGACAAGCAAACAGCCAGGAACAAACCCCTGTCTCAGTATCCACAATTGAAACTGCAACAATGCTAAGGGATGCTGCTCTCAAGGACGATACGGCCTATGTCGTTCTTGAAGAACTGACCACTGAAATTGGCCCGCGCCTCGGCGGCAGCGAAAAAGAACTTCAAGCCATTGATTGGGCTGTCGAACGCCTGAACGACATGGGCTTTGATAAGGTTTATACCGAGCCTGTGAAAGTTGAAAAATGGGAACGGATCAGCGAAAACGCCGCCATCGTCGGACAATTCAGCCAACCTCTGGAAATTACAGCACTTGGAAAGTCTGCAGCTACACCTGAAGGTGGCGTCACCGCAGAAATTGTGCACCTGAATACCTATGAAGATTTAGTCGCCGCCGATGCAAGCCTGATCGAAGGCAAAATCGTTTTCATTTCCAACCGCATGCAACGCTTTAAGGACGGTGCGGGATACAGCCCTGCCGTGCGCGCCCGTGGGCGTGGTGCCAGCGAAGCTGCCCGCAAGGGTGCCAAAGCTATCATCATCCGGTCCATTGGCACAGATAGCCACCGCCTGCCCCACACGGGCGGCGTAACCTATGCGGATGACGCACCAAAAATCGCAGCTGCAGCGCTCTCAAACCCCGATGCAGATCAACTGGAACGCTTGCTGAAACGCGGCCAACCGATGCAGGTGCACCTTGATGTAAAAACCAAATTCCACGGCGTCGTCGAAGTAGCGAATGTGATTGGCGAAATCACAGGTCGCGAAGCCCCAGAGGAAGTTGTCATCATCGGCAGTCACTTGGATAGCTGGGACTTAGGCACAGGGGCCATTGATGACGGTGCCGGTGTTGCGCTCAACATCGCCACAGCAGACCTGATTAAACGCCTCGCACCACAGCGCCCACGGCGCACCATACGCGTCATTCTGTTTGGGTCTGAAGAATTGGGCCTGATCGGTGCCAGACAGTATGCGGCAGCTCATAAGGGCGACCTTCCCAACCTGATTATTGGTGCAGAGTCCGACTTTGGTGCTGGCCCTATCTGGGCGCTAGCCTCTCGGGTTGGCCCTGGGGCAACCCACGTAGTTGACGAAATGGCGAAACTGATGTGGCCTCTGGGTATCCTGCGTCACAGCCGCGTTGCCCTTGGTGGCCCGGATGTTGGTCAGTTGGGTCTGATTGGCATGCCGGTTATGGACCTGATGCAAGACGGTACAGACTATTTTGATCTGCATCACACAGCAGACGACACGCTGGATAAGGTTGACCCAGCAAACCTCAGGCAAAACCTAGCGGCTTGGGCTGTTTTTGCTTATATCGCTGCTGAATGGCCGGGGCGTTTTAATTGAGAAGAATAAAACGAAAAAAGGAGCCGAGAGGCTCCTTTTTTTAAATCAAAAGCTGTAATTGGTGTTCTAGCCTTCACCGTTTGATGCATCTGCCAAGGTATCAGCCGCTGCTTTTTCCGCGCGGTAGCCTTCGATAGCCACATCAACATTCTCAAGCGCCTCACACCCAGCAACACATAGACGCGCAAGCTTTTCTCTATTCGCTTCAGCGCGATCAACCATATCACGCTTCAGGAAAGCTACTGCCTGCGCCTCAAGAGCCGGGAATGCGTTTGGGTCGATAGCCAAGGCTTGGCGATAGTATTTTAAACCGCGCCCCACCTTGCCACTTGCTTCGTGGGTTTTCCCAAGGCCGATAAGAGCATCGATATTAGCCGGGTCAGCGACAAGGGCGCGCTCATACAAAAACTGGGCATCACCCACGCGCTCCGCCACCAGCGCTACACCAGCTTCGCGGACCAACTGCACAGACAAATCCTTATATTTGTCGTTAGCGGCTACCGTGCCAGCAAACAATAGTGATCCCGCGATTGAAACAGAAGCAAGAAGGCCGGTCATTTTGCGCATATTCGATACTCTTTCATTACGATGAACGACCACTATAGCCGCTAATTCTTAATTGTCTGTATGTTTTGCAGCCTCATCACCGGCTTGTGTCTGCACAAGCTGCCAGTGAAAATGTGCAATGAGCGCAAGGCTTGCGATCAGCAAAACGCTATATTCCATGCCATTTCGGCCAAGACCAACGACAAACCAGCCGTCAGGCGCATGTACCAGCACGATGCCCGCACCGTAAATCGCGGCAAACACACCGCAAATATGGGATGTATAGCGAGAACCGACCATTATCAGGATCGTGCCCACAATCTCGAATACTGTGATACCCCACGCTGTCAGGTGGCCAAGTGGAAAGCCTTGCCCACCCAGATAGTCACCAAATGGCATGATGGCATCGGCAAGCATACGTGCCCAGCCGTGGGCCGCAATCATGCCTGCAACCAGTATCCTGAAAAGCACAATGCTCGCGGGGATTTTCGTGTCATTATTTTGTGGCAGCGCCTGCGACAAACTCGTTTTCCTGCGTTCGAAACCTCATTCACCAATCAATTGGCTGGTTTTTCTAAGATCGCAATGAAAAAACCGTCGGTCTGGTGCATATGCGGGACGAACTACATACACCGTGGATTGGACGAGGCTGTTTCCGGTGGTTCGGACGGTAAAACCTGTTTCCAGACATCTTTATAGTCGACCACGGACCAGTTGCTTCCCGCTTGATGGAGGAAACCTTCAACCACCCTTTCGTTCTCTTCTGGTAGAAGCGAACATGTCATATAGATCAAACGCCCACCCGGCTTAACCAGCCTCGCCCCCTTTTCCAAGAGGGAAGATTGCTCCATACACAGGTTCTCAAGCCCCATTCCACTCAAACGCCATCGTTGATCTGGGTTTCGGCGCAATGTTCCTGAGCCTGAGCACGGGGCGTCAATCACCACGCGGTCCATTTTACCAGCAAACCCTGATAAAAAGCTGTCACGAGCCTCGACATCTTTTGGCAGAACCTTTGTCTGAATGTTGCGGCACCTTGCCCGGTCGATCCGTGGCTTGGCGTTCTTAAGGCGATTGGCAGAAACGTCAAAAGCGAAGATCTGACCCTTATTTTGCATCAGTGCAGAAAGAAGGAGGGTTTTCCCACCAGCACCCGCGCAAAGATCAATGACAGACATGCCCGGGTCAACATCAACTAGGTAACAAGCAAGCTGAGCCGCCTCATCCTGGACTTCAACATATCCCTCGCGCAGAAGCGGCTTGCCGTTAAGATTCAGCTTCGATAAAGACCGATATCCAATGGGAGAAAATGGCATTTTTTCAATGTTTTCGTCTAATTCCCTTAACTCATAACTTAGATTTTTTTTGGACTTGAGAGGGTTCAGTCTGATATCCAGCGGTGCCGTACTGTTCAAAGCTGCCATCGCATCGTCAAACAGTGATCCAAATCGTTGCTGGAGGCCGCCTGCCAAAGGGTAAGGAACTTCATGGGTCGCAAATAAAGGCGCACCCTCTAAACTGATGGGCATAGCCTGCACCGCCGTCTGCTCGGCTTCAGTCAAAGCCGCTGGTGCATGAGGGCTGTCATCACCAAAAAGGCGAGCTAAATCATGTTCGTTTAACGCAACGTGGCTAATGACGAGATTTCGCCCTGTCAGCGGCAACCCAACTTCAGCTAGCCGCCACGCGTGTCGCCCCCGTTGGCGGACGGTTGCATAGACAAGCTCAATTATGGCGCGGCGATCCTTGGAGCCGATGTATCGGCGCGCGCGCGTATAGTTGGTAACAGCAACGTCCGCTGGCACGGACAACCATTCGATGCCAGTTTCAATATCATCAAGTATTTCAATGACGGCCTGTAGCCGTGCCGCCGGTTGCATGTCTGATATTACTTAGTTGGGTAGTTAGGAGATTCACGAGTGATGGTAACATCATGCACATGGCTTTCCTGCAAACCGGAATTGGTGATGCGAACAAACTGTGCGTTTGTGCGCATATCGTCAATTGTGCGGCTGCCGGTGTAGCCCATGCTGGCACGCAGGCCACCAACAAGCTGGTGCAACACGTTGGACGCAAGGCCCTTATAGGGCACCTGCCCTTCAACACCTTCCGGCACCAGCTTCAGCGTGTCTTTCACATCATCCTGAAAATAGCGATCCGCAGAACCACGCGCCATTGCACCAACGGAGCCCATACCGCGGTATGCCTTATAGGAACGCCCCTGATAAAGGAACACCTCGCCGGGTGCTTCTTCAGTACCTGCAAGCAGTGACCCTACCATGCAGAGGCTCGCGCCCGCAGCGATCGCTTTGGCCACGTCACCAGATGTGCGCAAGCCGCCATCTGCAATTACGGGAATATTTTGCTTGGAGGCCACCTCAGCAACATCATTAACTGCCGTCAGCTGGGGCACACCAACACCGGCTACAATCCGTGTTGTACAAATGGAACCCGGCCCAATACCCACCTTGATGCCATCTGCCCCTGCATCAATCAGCGCACGGGCTGCATCAGCGGTTGCTACATTGCCAGCCACAAGTTGGGCATTACCCCAAGTTTTCTTGATTTTTTCCACTTGTTCAACCACGCGTGCAGAGTGACCATGGGCTGTATCAAGCACAACGAGGTCGCATTCCGCCTCAATCAGCGCACCTGCGCGCTCATAACCCTTGTCGCCCACTGTGGTGGCAGCAGCAACCCGAAGGCGGCCCTTGCTGTCTTTACAGGCATTGGGGTGAGCAACAGCCTTCTCCATATCTTTCACGGTAATCAGGCCGACACAGCGATAGTCGTCATCAACAACGATCAATTTCTCGATGCGATGCTGATGGAAAAGCCTTTTGGCCTCATTAGACGATACGCCTTCTTTAACGGTAACAACCTTTTCGGTCATCAGCTCGCTGGCAGGCTGGTCCATATTGGTCGCAAAACGCACATCGCGGTGCGTAAGAATACCCACCAATTTCTTCGGACCATTGCCGTTACTGCGTTCCACCACCGGAATACCGGAGATTTTATGGCGTCGCATTAGCTCCATCGCGTCAGCTAGGGTTTCATCCGGGAACATGGTCACCGGGTTGACCACCATGCCGGATTCGTATTTTTTCACTTGCCGGACCATCGCCGCTTGTTCTTCGTCCGACATATTCCTGTGCAAGACGCCCATGCCACCAGCCTGCGCCATGGCAATCGCCATTGGGGCCTCTGTTACCGTATCCATCGCAGCGGATAAAAGAGGCATATTCAGGTTAATTGACTGGGTTACACGCGTCGCAACATTAACTTGCGCGGGCATAACGTCACTTGCAGCGGGGAGAAGAAGAACATCATCAAATGTGAGACCGAGGCGAATGTCCATAGCAGTTCCTTAACTAAAGGCCGCCGCCATGGTGTGAACGCCAGCCCTGCCTTTCAACTTATGTGGGAAAGGCATTTCCACAAGGATCCAGGGTTTGGATGTTCGCCGTTCAATACCCCGAAGCGCGCGCAAAGACAATGTGAATCTTAGCAAACAAGGAAATGTTATCAAAAGCGTTGATTTTTATGTATTTTTGCTGACGGGAAGACCTTTGAAACCTTGTGCCAGTACAAACCATTCTTTGGAATCGGCCCGGCTTGAAGGTGGCTTGGCATGTTTGACCGATTTGAAATGATGCTGCATGCGGGTCATCAGCGCATTATCACTGCCGCCCTGCAGAACTTTAGCAACAAAAGTGCCCCCTTCGGCCAATACTTTGATTGAGAAATCGAGGGCAGCTTCACAAAGCGCCATTGTGCGTATCTGGTCGGTCTGGCGGTGACCCGTTGCCGAGTTCGCCATATCAGACACCACCACATCCACCGGACCGTCAAGTGCATCCATCAGGCGCTGTTCTGCATCTTCGGCAAGAAAGTCCATCACCCAGATATCGGCACCTTGAATGGGCTCCACTGCCTGAATATCAATACCAATGATTTGTGCAGTGTCCGGCAATTGCTGCGTTAGAACCTGCAACCACCCGCCCGGCGCACAGCCAAGATCAACAACCCGTTTGGCGCCCTTCAGAAACTGATAGCGATCATCCAGCTCGGCCAACTTGAATGCAGCACGAGAACGGTACCCGAGCCTGTTCGCCTCAGCCACATAAGGATCGTTTAGCTGACGCTGCAACCATCGAGTAGAGGACGGCTTTCGTCCCCTCGCGGTTTTAACCCGGACTTTTGCCCCTCTTGCACGGCTACGGGTTTGAGACTGTCTGTTCCATCCTTTAGCCATTGCTATGGTCCTGTTTCTTGCCTTTGGCTTTGTGATTTGGCCGCCTGCGACGGTTTGGTTTCTTGCCGCTACGGTGTGTTAAATATCTAGGTGGCTGATCCAACTCCATCAAACCACGCAAAATGCCTTCCCGGATACCACGGTCAGCCACACGCAGGCTAGGCACGGGCCACATATTCAGTATGGCTTCAAGTATAGCACAACCCGCCACCACAAGGTCAGCGCGCTCCTCGCCGATGCATGGCTCTGCCGCCCTCTCTTCTGGCGTCATCTCTGCAACTTTCCGAGACAATTTGCTGATATCCTTTGCCTTCATCCAGGCACCATCAACCATGTCTCGGTTATATTTCGGCAGTCCGAGATGCAGGCTCGCAAGCGTTGTCACTGTTCCTGAAGTTCCAAGAAACTGGGTATGCCGCCCCTTAAGCACTTTGCTCAGACCATGCGCATTCTCAAATGCCTGCAAGTGGCTTGCCATGGTTTCGATCATCTTGGCATATTTCTTCTCGGAGGGCGGTTTGCCTTTCTTGGAGAATTTCTCCGTAAGATTGACCACACCCCAAGGCACGGACATCCATCCGCGAATCTCATTGGCTCGATCTGGCCGGACTTTCACCCAAATGAGTTCCGTGCTGCCACCTCCAATATCAAAAACGAGCGCATTTCTCTTGTCTGGTGCGATCAAGGACTGACAGCCAAGAACCGCAAGGCGTGCCTCTTCACCGGCAGATATGACATCCAGATTGATACCTGTCTCGCGTTTTACACGTGCAACAAATTCGTCTGAATTGTCTGCGATGCGACATGCTTCGGTCGCAACATGGCGCATGAAGGTAACATTGCGCCGCGCGAGTTTTTCCGCACATACCTTCAGTGCTTCAATCGTTCGGTCCATAGCTTCTTCTGACAGGCGGTTATCCTTGGCTACCCCCTCGCCCAGCCGGACCACCCTTGAAAAGGCGTCAATAACCCGAAAACCGCTTTTGGTGCGGCGGGCAATTAGCAAACGGCAGTTATTGGTCCCAAGGTCGATCGCGCTGTAAGTGATGCTCTTCCGGGGGCGTTTGTTGTCGACACGATTAGACTTATCTTTGCTGACATTCGCCTTGGCAGCCGAATCAGCATCTTTTTTAGATTTGATCTTCTGGTTTTTGGCTTTGTCGGGAAACGCGCGAGAGTTGCTGTCTTCTTCCGAAGGGACAGACTTCGCAAACTTGTTTTTGCGAGACCTTTTTCTAGGCTTCATCGCGCGAACATTATTCTGGTCTTCAGCTTCCTGTATCAGCTTCCCAGTGCGCCCTTTCCCGTTTTCGGGTTTCTTCTTCCATTTTTTTCCGGAAGCTTTGGGCTTTTTGTCCGCGCTCTGGTCAACACTCGTGTCCAGAGGCATGGTTTTTCTCGTTTTTTCTATCCGTTAGCACATGGCTAACTCACTTACCCTCCTTTTAGCACCGCATTGACTTGCTGCCAATCTGATCTGCTCATTTTTTTTCAATCTACTCAAATTCGATCTTTGTTCTATTTTTGTTCTTGACTTTGAGAACTCATAAAAATAGAACATAAAAAGAACAAAAGGAGAAAGCCATGAGCCTAAGCCACATCTTTATCATCGCTGCGTTTTTCTTTATCGGCGGGCTTGGCATGGCAAGCGTTCAGTCTGCATTTAGCGCTTTCAACAAGCAGTTGTCGAACAACAAACGCTCCACCTTCGATGCGTCAAAATTTGCACCACGCACAAGAAAACTTGTGTGGAAATAGCGTATACGCTCGAAAAGATTCCCAATTTTGATTTTTCGTTTGTGCTGAATAAAATAAAGGCGCGGTGCGCTCGCCTTTATGGCTACAGCACCGCGCCTATTCCGAGCGAAACCCCCAGGTGAAGCCCGGCATCGAAATTTTTAGGCGGCTGCAATCTTTTGCGCCATCAACCGGCTTCACCTCCCCAAGTTAACCGGCCAGAGCCCTGTTCTTTCGATGGAAAAACATCGAACTGGATTCGACCGCTCCTGTCAAGTTTCGTTCACAAAAAATTAACATTATGGTCAAGGCCGGTATTTAACTGTGACTTTTTTGCTGCGCAAAAAGCCCGCGGCACGATTTCGTGCAGCGGACTTTCTTGATGAATCTTGGCCCGAACCTATTAACTGATCGGTTCGCCCTGATATTCTGCAACACGACAATATTGGTCTGGGCTGATCCGCTTGATACGGCCACATAGCGCATCCGCTTCCTGTTCGTTAATGAGCGGCCCTGCGACAAGTCGCATAAAGGTTCCAATACCTTCTTGGCTCTGCACATATAGAAGCGGCGTTAATCCTTGCAGGTCACCCGCGAAAGTTTGCGCTAGATTGTTCCAACCACTACCAACCTGGTCCCTGCTCCTGAAAGAAGCGAGGTGAATACCAAAGAAGGCCTCTTCGTTCCGTTCAACATTTGCAACTGGCGTCGCGTCTTCTGCATCTGCCACTTCTGGCACAGCAGTATCTGCTGCGGCTTCGGCTCTTCCGGTCGGAACAGTTGTCTCCATTGAGAAGCCCGGGTCGCTGGCATCCGCCATTTCAACGGAAAACAAACGGTTTTCCAACTTCTTGATTTGATCGCGGATCACCGAAACATCATTACGGACCCGGTTAACAGATGCCTCTACCTGCGGATCTTTTTCCACAGTCGCAATCTGACCACTCATGCTGGCGATTTGTGCTTCTTGCGCTCTCACATGTTGCACTAGCTCCACATACAGTCGTTCCAGAGCATCAAAACGGTCACGCAATTCACGGTGATCTTCGGAAACATAGGTAACATCTTGCTCCAACGCTTGTTGTCGGGCCTCAACGAGCACCTCTTCGCCTTGCCACAGGTTTTGACTTGAGCAGGCGCTAACGCTCACGAGCGCGCCACCAATCACGCAGAACCGGGCAAATTTAGCCAGATTATCGCTGTTGAAATTTAGCAGTTGTACCATCTTGCCGACCTTTCGCGGGCCTAAACCCTTGTTTCCTCGACCTTTTGCTTCAAACACAGGTCAAATGATCATTTTCAGGGTCTTAATAAGCAAATGCGGTGCCAAACTGGCTTGAAGGCTTTAGCGTCGACGCTCTTCTTTGGCTGCAACACGCCGCCGGAAACCGATGATGGTAAATGGTAGGCTGAGAAGATAAAACGCACCAATGCCAAACATCACTGCCCAAGTGCGAACAAAAAGACCAGCAATGATGACACCGATAACGAGCATAAGAGGCACAAAGAAGGAACGGCGCACGCGCAATGCCTTCAGCGATATGGTAGGAATTGTAGAGACGATAAGCAGCGCAACCGCAACGGCATAAACACTTATGCTGTAGGGGTATGCTTTTGTAACACTTTCGCCCAAAGCAAGATCAAGCAACATTGGCATCAGAAGCAGCCCTGCCCCCATCGGGGCCGGCACACCTGTCAGATAACCCAGTCTTTTTCTAGGCTCTTCATAGTCTTCAAGACGTGCGTTAAAACGAGCAAGCCGCAACGCCATCGCCGTTGCATAAATCAAGGCGATCGCCCAACCAAGCCTGTCCAGGCTTTCCAGTGACCACAAATATAGAACAACCGCAGGGGCAACACCAAAAGCAACCACGTCGGAGAGGCTGTCCAGCTCTGCCCCAAACTTGCTGGTGCTTTTCAACAGGCGCGCGACAGTGCCATCCAGCCCATCAAAAATTGCGGCAAGCGTAATCGCAGCGGCGGCCAATTCCCATTTTCCCGCCAACGCAAACCGAATAGCGGTGATACCCGCCATAAAGGCACAAAGCGTCACCACATTCGGCAAGATGGTTCGTATGGAAATTGCTTTCATGGCGTGCTTCACCGAGGGGCTAATTAACTTACTTTTTGCGGGCGATGATAGTTTCACCGCCGATCATGGTTTGACCAACTGCAACCGTCGGCTTGAGCCGTTTATCCAGATAGATATCTGTCCGGCTCCCAAAGCGGATTAGGCCAAATCGCGCCCCGCGCTCGACTTCATCGCCTTCCTTCAGGTCACACAAAATTCTGCGCGCAACAAGGCCCGCAACTTGTGCAAAAGCAATGTCATAGCCTTCTTCAGTTGTCATACGCACCAGCTGACGTTCGTTTTCTTCGCTCGCTTCTGTGGCTGCAGCGTTCAAATACTTGCCCGGCACATAGGCGAGACCGGTAATTTTGCCTGCTGCGGGAACGCGATTCACATGCACATTAAACACCGAAAGGAAAATGGAGATGCGTGTACACGGCTTATCTCCCATGCCCAGCTCCGCCGGTGGTGTCGCATCAGAGATCGCGCAAACTGTACCGTCTGCAGGGCTAACCAAAACACCCTCTTCGTCAGGAATCACACGGTCAGGATCCCGAAAGAAGTAGATACACCAAGCGGTTAGTAAAATACCCACCCACCCAAGGAATGGGCTGACGAAATAATACAACGCCAACGCAACGGCAAAGAAAATAGCGATATAAGTATGCCCCTCTTTATGGATAGGGGTCATGACAACATCAGTGGCTTTCATCGGAACAAACCTTGTAAGCATAGGCAGCCGGATATAAAGCTGCCTTTTATCAATAATTTGCGCCACACTGGCGATTTTAGACCGTCAGGTCAAGAAGTTGCCGGTCAGATTGCGATATTCTGTATCTAAATTCGCGCTTGTTAACTGTTGTTTAAGGCGTCTGGGCAATTTTATAGACATCAGGCATTTGTTCACCTAACCCGCGTGTCATGGAATTCTATGAAGCTTCAGGAAAACATCAGCAAGGTTGAAGGCCACCTCCAGAAACTGGAAGACCAGCAATTCAACCATCTGTCATTCGAATGGGAAGGCATTCGATTCAAGGCCGTTTCCGAAGACACATCGGATGGTTCTGGCATCATCCGGCTGAAAGCTGAACTGGGGCGCCTTTACTATACGATAGAAAATGCAGCGCACCGCACCATGGCAATTGAACGGGTTTATTCGAATAATCGGTCCATTGATGGTGCCTATACAGTTGACGGCAACGGCAGCATTGTTTTTCGCTGCGTCACCAAGACCGACAAAAAGTTTGTCGGCAAGGCACTGGTTCTTGCTCTCACAAAAATACTATTGCAGGCAGAAACGCATCTGCGCACCCTCAAATCTCACCTGAAATCGATAGAACTTGCTGCTTAAACCAGCAAATGCTCAACTTTTTGGCGGCAGCTTAAACACCTGACCTGGGTAGATGAGATCCGGGTCAGTGATTTGTTCGCTGTTTTCACCAAAGATCAAAGTATAGCGCACCCCAGCGCCATATAATTGGCGCGCAATCTGCCACAAGGTGTTACCGGGCCGAACAAACACACCGCCTTCTGCAAGGCTTTGGTCAATTGGTTCACCCGTATTAAACGGCTGTTCCACGCGCAACTGAACCTGGCCATCACCAACTGTCTGATCAACACGCACGATATGATTGCCCGGGGATAAGGTGATGTCAGTCAAGGCAATTTGCCATGTGCCGCTATCGTCTGCCCGTGTATTACTGATGAACTGCTCATCCAGATACAGCCGAACATCAACACGCGGCAACGACCTGCCGGTTACAATTGCGCCAGACCCTCCGCCATAATCGATCGTGTCAACGCTTAAGCTTTCCCCTACTTCAGCATAAGCTGCCACGCCGGGCTTCTGCAAAACCTGACTTGCCCCTTCACCATCTTTGGGTGACAGAACGGCAACAACACCATTTTGACGACGCTCTGCAAACCTGTCGGTTTCCCGCTCCGGAACGGATACAACCACCACATTCTCGGCTTCGCTGGCTTGCTGTGTCGCACGGTCAACGGCCTTCAGGTTCAGTTCGACAGATCCAGCCTCAAGCGGCTCGTCCAGAATGATCACCCATTCACCGTCATCGTTGGCAACCACTTCTGCAATTTTTTCACCGTTGGCAAACAGTTCAACATCTGCACCCGCCGCCATACGCCCAGCGATAACCCCCGTGCCGCCACGTGAAATTCGCACAAGGTCAAATTCTGGGGAAACAGCAGCAACCTCTGCCTCATCATCGCCTGCTTCCTCAACTTGCTGAGGTTGAGGCGTGGTACCTTCATCGCTACCTGCAAACAGATACGTAAGTACACCAGCCAGTCCGATCAGGACGACAAAGAAGGCAATTAAATTGTTTCTTCCAGATGCGCTTGGCAGTAGGGCCATATTGTATCACTACTCACGAAGGGCGAGCGCTGTCGTTGGCTCTTTACCCGGTTACCATTAACTTTTAACAATCCGGTGCTTATTATTATAGATAAATTTATCATAAACGTGTCAAAAGTTTGACCAGTAATATTGCCTAGCCTTTGGAGTTTTCTGATGCGAGAGCAAAAAACCATCAAGACCGTTTGCGTTTATTGTGGGTCACGTGAGGGAAACAAATATCTGTACAAACAACAAGCTGACGAATTGGGACGGCTAATCGCTGACAACGCTCTGTCTCTTGTTTACGGTGCCGGCAGCATCGGGCTGATGGGGGTTGTTGCCCGGTCAGCAAAGGAAAATGGCGCCGATGTGATCGGCATTATCCCCTCTCATTTGGATGATGTAGAGATAACCCAGCATGGTCTGGCTGAATTGCATATTACCGACGATATGCATCAACGAAAAAAGATGATGTTCGAGCGATCGGATGCCTTCATTGTGCTACCGGGGGGCTTGGGCACTCTTGATGAAACACTGGAGATGATGACCTGGGCGCAGCTTGATCTGCATAAAAAGCCAATCATCGTGGTAAACAGCAATGGCTATTGGTCCCCTTTGCTAACACTGATAGACCATGTGGTAACAGATGGATTTGCCGCCCCTGAAAATGCCTCCCTACTAACCGTCGCAAATGACCCGGCTGGCGCGATTGAGATCATCCGCCAACTCAATGCTGGCGTGTGATTGACGCCTTAACATCCATCTAACATTATTATGACAATACTGGTCAGTTTGCTCTTCAAACCTTGAAGGTGAAATGCTAGGGTGCGCGCAAATTGGCGGCCTTGGGCTTTTGCGCCCCTGCTTTCCAGACAATTTGAAGCATTCATTAGAATAGATTCGAGGGACACATGAGTAAAATTGCAGTAAAAAATCCTGTCGTCGAGATCGACGGCGACGAAATGACACGCATCATCTGGCAATGGATTCGCGAACGCCTGATCCAGCCTTACATGGATGTGGATCTGCTCTATTACGACCTTTCCGTGCAAAAGCGCGACGAAACCGATGACCAAATCACTGTTGATGCTGCCAATGCAATCAAAGAACATGGCGTTGGCGTAAAATGCGCGACCATCACACCGGATGAACAGCGCGTTGAAGAATTTGATCTGAAGAAAATGTGGCGCAGCCCGAACGGCACCATCCGTAATATTCTTGGTGGTACTGTTTTCCGTGAGCCAATCATCATCAAAAATGTTCCACGTCTGGTTCCGGGGTGGACAAAACCAATTGTTATTGGCCGTCACGCTTTTGGTGACCAATACCGTGCAACAGATTTCCTCGTGCCGGGCGCAGGCAAACTGACCATGAAATTCGAGCCTGCTGACGGCGGCGAAGCGATCGAGAAAGAAATCTACGAGTTTGCTGACTCCGGCGTTGCCATGGGCATGTATAACCTTGACGAAAGCATCCGTGATTTCGCCCGTGCTTGCATGAACTACGGCCTGGATCGAAAGTGGCCAGTATATCTGTCTACTAAAAACACTATCATGAAAGCCTATGACGGTCGGTTCAAAGACCTGTTTGAAGAAGTGTTTGAAAACGAGTTCGCTGACAAGTTCAAAGATGCTGGTGTAACATACGAACACCGCCTTATCGACGACATGGTTGCCTGTGCCCTCAAATGGGCTGGTGGCTTTGTTTGGGCCTGTAAAAACTATGACGGAGACGTTCAGTCCGACACCGTTGCACAAGGCTTTGGCTCGCTTGGCCTGATGACATCAGTATTGATGACGCCGGACGGAAAAACTGTTGAGGCGGAAGCTGCACACGGTACCGTTACACGCCACTATCGCCAGCATCAGGAAGGTAAAGAAACATCCACTAACCCGATTGCTTCTATCTTCGCATGGACACGCGGCCTGAAGTATCGTGGCATGATGGATGGCACGCCTGAAGTGACACAGTTTGCAGAGCTTATTGAGCGGACTTGTATCGAAACCGTTGAGCAAGGTTCCATGACTAAAGACCTGGCACTGCTGATCGGCCCGAACCAGAGCTGGATGACGACTGGTCAATTCTTCGACAAGATCGACTCAAACCTGAAAGACCGCATGGCTTAACAGCCAACAAAAGCTTCACTAATCTTAAAGGCCGTCACACTTGTGGCGGCCTTTTTCGTAGAGCGGATACTTTCTGCGCAACAGACACCATCAATTGTCAAGCTGACCCCATTTAGGCATATATAAGGCTAAATATTCGTCATAAGGCAAAAGGGCTGGTATGTTTTGTTCAATTCTGTTCCATACCGTTTCACCAATACTTTTTGAGCAAACAAGCCCAACAGACCTAGGCCGACGCAAACCCGATACTCTATGTATTTCGAGGTTACCAAACCTGTCATTTCTGGCTTTAAAGTACGCAACCTGAGGTGCTGTAACAGGTGCAAAATGAATTCGCTCGCGAACTATCAAATTAGCCAAATCAGTATCTGATCCGCCAATCAAAATATGTCTCTCTCGCCCAGCCTCGATTGGTGCGCCCGATATCCCCAAATAGTTTGCGTCGTTCAGGAAACCGCCCCGAAGGCGAGTATCTGACATAACATCAGCAATGGATACGTGCGGCTCAAACATATGCCTGTTTGTTCGCAGTATCATTAGGTTCACATCCGCAATCCATGCATATGGTTCCGAGGCATAAAAGGCGGGATCTTCGACCGATTTAGCACTATAGCCAGCTGCACAAACTAACACATCGGTACGATCAAGGTCTCTCAAGATGCGACTAAAGGTGGCTTCCTGCCAGGTAACCTTTAGGCCGGCATCTCTCAAGATTGGCTGTGTCAACGCAATCACTGAGCCAGTGATTGAGCCCTTGTCAGAATAGATGTACGGCGGGAAAGCTTCATAATAGAACTTAACTTCCGCTTTTGCCTCAGGCTTCAACTCCGATGCAGAGATAGCGCAGGTAAAGGCTATGGAAGAGACAAAACCACAAACACCCCTCATCAAACGATTTAACACTGTGCCCCCTAGAGGTTGAAGACCACCCACAGATTGCAGTCTAAACAGTGTCTATTCGTTTGCGAAGAGCTTTTTGCGAAACGCAGAAACAATCATCTCCTCAGACGGTGCGGCTACTGAGCTGCCAAGCTTGCCTCAACTGCGTCAAGGGCTGCTTGCACATTGTTCCCATCAGGCCCACCGGCTTGCGCCATGTCCGGCCTTCCACCGCCGCCCTTACCACCAACAGCGTTAGAAGCAACGCGCACGAGGTCCACTGCGCTAACGTTACTGGTCAAGTCATCGGTTACCCCAACAAGTACAGCGGCCTTACCATCATTGACAGCAACCAGTGCTACCACCCCAGAACCCAGCTTTTTCTTCGCTTCATCGGCCAGGCCCCGCAAATCCTTCGGGCTAACACCATTAAGCACTTGCCCCAGATAGGCGATACCACCAACATCTTTGGCCTCAGGTCCAGAGGAGTTCCCGCCTCCCATGGCAACTTGCTTGCGAGCTTCAGAAAGTTCTTTTTCAAGAGCACGCCGTTCTGTCTGCAATGCCGTAATTCGCTCTGCAAGCTCATCAGGGCTCGATTTCACCGCCGCGGCTGCCTGCTTCAATAAGGCCTGCTGCCGCACCAAGTGGTTGAGAGCTGCTGCACCTGTCAACGCCTCAATACGGCGAACACCCGAAGAAACAGCGCTTTCAGAGGTAATGGTAAAGGTACCGATATCACCTGTGCGGTTCACATGCGTTCCGCCGCACAGCTCAACCGAAAAATCAGGACGCGTTTGATCGCCCTGTCCCATGGAAACAACACGAACTTCGTCACCATATTTCTCGCCGAACAAAGCCATTGCACCTGCATCAATCGCATCGTCATAACTAAGGAGCCGGGTGTTTACACCTGTGTTTTGACGAACCAGATCATTAACCGCAGCTTCAATGCTCTCAAGCTCAGATGCTTCAATCGCTTTGGGATGAGAAATGTCAAACCGCAAGCGATCAGGCGCGACTAGAGAGCCTTTTTGCGTCACATGTTCACCAAGTTGCTGGCGCAAAACTTCATGCAAAAGGTGTGTTGCAGAGTGATTAGCTTTTAGTTGACTGCGGCGTACACCATCAATCTTCATATCAAGCGCGAGGCCAACGGAAAGAGCACCTTCCGTCACCTTGGCTACGTGAACATGAAGCGCACCAACTTTCTTGAGAGTATCGTTCACTTCCACAGCAACACCATCAGCGGTCAAAGTGCCTGTATCACCCATTTGACCACCGGATTCGCCGTAGAAAGGTGTCTGGTTGGTAACAACCAGCACGTCATCACCTTCGTCAACACTCTCAACGACCTCACCATCTTTAACAAGCGCAACAACCTGCCCTTCAGCTTGCTCAGAGGTATAGCCTACGAATTCTGTAGCACCGTGTTGGTCATGCAAATCAAACCAAACGGTTTCTGTGGCGGCATCACCGGAACCGGCCCATGCGGCGCGCGCTTTGGCGCGCTGCTGGTCCATTGCCGTGTTAAAACCAGCAACATCAACCTGCAGGTTTTGGGCGCGTAGCGCGTCTTGCGTGAGGTCCAGCGGGAAGCCATATGTGTCGTAAAGCTTGAAAGCCACGTCGCCAGCGAGCGTGTCACCGGAAAGTTTCGACACTTCATCATCCAGAAGGCGCAGACCTTTATCAAGCATCTGGCGAAACTTGCCTTCTTCAAGCTTGAGCGTTTCTTCAATCAATTTTTCTGCGCGGCCAAGCTCAGGGAAAGCGGCTCCCATTTCGGAAACAAGTGTTGGCGCAAGCCTATGCATCACCAGGTCTTTGGCACCAAGAAGGTGCGCGTGACGCATCGCGCGACGCATAATACGCCGAAGCACATAGCCCCTGCCCTCGTTTGATGGCAGAACACCGTCAGCAATCAGGAAACTACTGGCTCGCAAATGGTCAGCGATTACCCGGTGAGATGCCCTTGTCGCATCCGTTTCCGCAGCACCCGTGACATCAACAGAACTTCCGATCAGCCGTTTGAAGGTATCCGTTTCATAATTGTCATGGGTTCCCTGCAAAAGTGCCGCGATACGCTCAAGCCCCATTCCGGTATCAATACTTGGTTTTGGTAGATCAAACCGTCCTTCTTCGCCTCTGTGATCATACTGCATGAACACGAGGTTCCATATCTCGACAAAACGGTCACCGTCTTCCTCTGGCGAACCGGGAGGCCCACCCCAGATATGATCGCCGTGATCATAGAATATCTCAGAGCACGGCCCGCAAGGCCCAACGTCGCCCATGGACCAGAAGTTATCGCTGGTTGCGATCCGGATAATCCGTTCTTCGGGCAGGCCAGAGATCTTGCGCCACAGATCAAACGCTGCATCGTCATCATGATAGATCGTGACCGTTAGACGGTCAGGGTTAATGCCATAATCTTTGGTGATGAGTTTCCAGGCAAGCTCAATTGCACGATCTTTGAAATAGTCTCCGAACGAGAAGTTTCCGAGCATTTCAAAGAACGTATGGTGGCGCGCTGTGTAGCCAACATTATCAAGGTCATTATGCTTACCGCCGGCACGCACGCATTTCTGTGAGGATGTAGCCTGAGTGTAATCCCGTACTTCCGTACCGGTGAAAACATTCTTGAAAGGCACCATACCCGCGTTGGTGAACATCAATGTCGGATCATTAATAGGCACCAAAGGAGCAGACGGTACGACTTCGTGACCGTTTGCCGCAAAGAAATCCAGAAATGTTTTTCTGATTTCGTTAGTGCTGTGCATGGAACCTGACATAGTTGGCCTCTTAAAACTAAGTCCCTCGTTTGTTCATGATACAGAACACAAGGGTTTAAACTCACAAAAGATATGGCCCGACTTTGTATAGAAGGCGTACCATTTCTCAAGAAAATTGTGCCCACGAGCCGAAAAGCAACGCCTGTTGTGCCCCACTCAACACAAAAAGGGCGCCAAAAAGCGCCCTTTAAAGTATCATACTGGCAAAGCAGCGGCCTAGTCGTCGCCATCATCCATGGATGGGTCCGTCAACATTGCTTCATTTACAAGGCCGGCATTCTGACGAATAGCACGCTCGATTTCGCCCGCAATATCTTCATTCTCAAGCAGGAAGCGCTTGGCGTTTTCACGGCCCTGCCCAATTCGCTGACTGGAATAGCTGTACCAGGAGCCAGACTTTTCAACCACACCGGCTTTCACACCAAGGTCAATCACCTCACCCATCTTGGAAACGCCCTCGCCGTACATAATATCAAACTCAACTTGCTTGAATGGCGGCGCAACTTTGTTCTTCACCACTTTCACACGGGTAGCATTACCTACAATATCGTCTTTATCCTTAATTTGCCCAATTCGGCGGATGTCCAATCGAACAGAAGCGTAAAACTTCAGGGCATTACCGCCTGTCGTGGTCTCGGGGCTGCCGTACATCACGCCAATTTTCATCCGGATCTGGTTGATGAAAATAACGATTGTGTTGGACTTGGAGATAGAAGCCGTCAGCTTCCTGAGAGCCTGGCTCATCAAACGAGCCTGAAGGCCCACATGGCTATCACCCATTTCCCCTTCAAGTTCCGCCCGAGGCGTAAGGGCCGCCACCGAATCAACAACCAAAATATCCACCGCACCAGAACGCACGAGCGTATCGGCAATTTCGAGTGCTTGCTCACCTGTGTCCGGCTGGCTGACCAGCAGTTCGTTAACATCAACACCAACTTTACGGGCATAAACCGGGTCAAGCGCATGCTCTGCGTCAACAAACGCGGCAATACCACCAGCCTTCTGCGCTTCTGCCACCGCATGCAATGCAAGTGTAGTTTTACCAGAACTTTCCGGGCCATAAATTTCAATGATACGGCCTTTCGGGAAGCCGCCAATACCAAGCGCAATATCCAGATTGAGAGAGCCCGTAGAAATGGCTTCCACTTCAATGCTGCTATCTTTCTGGCCCAGCTTCATAACTGACCCTTTACCAAACGCGCGGTCAATTTGACCGAGCGCCGCTTCGAGCGCTTTGCTCTTGTCCATGGATGCTCCTTTAACCAACTGAAGTTCTGGCATTGCCATAATTAGGGTCTCCTTATTCCATAGCCGTCTGGCGCTTGCAATGGAATGTTTGTACACTTTTTGTTCTCGCTTGCAAAGAAAAAATATTCACCTTTTGTTCTCATTCCTAAATTAGGCTTTTAACGGAGCCAATATTTCCTCGGCTCTTTGTAAATACATCACCTGCTTTCCATGCATAAAGCGAGATTGATAGATTTGGCGAAGACTGGGACCGCCCTTACCTCTCTGCTGTTCTAAAGCGTCAAAAAACCGAGTACGGCGTATCGCCCACCTTCCGTCAGGTTTAAGAAAATCTACGGCAGTACCTTTGCCAATCCGGCCACCTAACACCTCTATGGCAGCTAGAGCGCTTGAGGCAGAGTCTCGATCTACCCTCTCTAAGTTCAGTGCCTCCGCCGGACAATCATACTCATCAAATATACGATTAAGGTATTGCACCAAAACGTCATATGCCGTTTCATCACCGAATAAAAACAAACCGCCAACTAGATGTTCTGGATGAGGCTGCATACTCAACAATTTGGTTTCGAGCATGCTCCGAATTTGTTCTATTTTCTGAATTCCAACAACCCAAGCCGCTACTTTTGGTGGCCTCCAATTATCAGCCGAGAGCATCTGGACAAGCAAGTCGGGGGTGTATTGATCAATAACTTTGGAAAATTGCTCAACAAATGTCATAGCGTCAGCCTCGAATCTTGGAGACGCAAACTTCCAATCCATTAACAGGCTATAAAAAGGTGCAACTAGTTCTGAGTGAAAGTCCAGTTCTTGGCCAGAATCACTCATTTTAATTAACCCAAGATGTCTTTCACTGTTTCGGCAAGCGCCTTAAGGGTAAAGGGCTTTGGCAGGAACTGAAACTCTTCAGCTTCCAAATCCTTGCGGAACATGTCTTCGGCGTAACCAGATATGAAGATAACCGGCATGTCCGGGCGTTTTTTACGAGCTTCGTTAACCAAAGCCGGCCCATCCATGTTAGGCATCACCACATCTGTTATCAGCAGGTCAATTCGGTCTTCCGTGCCTTCAAGAACCTCAAGCCCCGCTTCGCCAGAATCTGCTTCCAGCACTTTATAGCCCTTATTTTCGAGCGCTCGACGGGCGAACATGCGTACAGGGTCTTCATCCTCCACGATAAGGATTGTTCCCTTTCCGGTCAGGTCCTGCGCGGGTGCCTCTATAACCTTGGCTGGTTGGCCTGACACTTCGGCTTCCTCTTCATGCGCCTTAAGAAGCAACAGGAAGGTTGTGCCGACGCCTACCTCTGATTCCACAAAAACAAAGCCGCCCGTCTGTTTCACAATGCCATAAACGGTGGCGAGGCCGAGACCGGTCCCCTCGCCCACTTCTTTTGTGGTAAAGAAAGGTTCAAAAATCTTGTTCAGGTTTTCTTCCGGTATGCCGCAACCTGTATCCTGAACTTCAATAAGAATGTAGGTATCCGGCACGAGCACATCATATTTTTCGACCAGCGGGTCATCCTTGTTCACCACTTTGGTACGCATCTCCAGCCGGCCACCATTGGCCATCGCATCCCGAGCATTTACCGCAAGATTGATAATCACCTGCTCAAGCTGGCCCTGATCCACCTTGATACGCGGCAAATCCCGGCCATGCACCACCTTCAGGTCGATGGTTTCACCAATAAGGCGGCGGATAAGGCTGGAGAGGTCCGCCAGAACATCCGTTACCTCAAGCACCTTTGGGCGCAATGTCTGCTGGCGCGAGAAGGCAAGCAACTGCCGCACCAAATTAGCCGCCCGGTTTGCATTCTGTTTGATCTGGATAATATCTGAGAAAGACTGGTCGCCCGCATCGTGCCGCACCAGCAGCAGGTCGCAAAAGCCGATAATCGCCGTCAGAAGATTATTGAAGTCATGGGCAACGCCACCAGCAAGCTGCCCTACTGCCTGCATCTTTTGCGCTTGCACAAACTGACGCTCAAAGCTTTTTTCCTGCGTTGTATCAATTAGATAGAGGATAGCATACTTGCTATCCCCTTTGGTAATCGAGGTGGATACAACACGTCCGACACGCTCGGGCTGACCACAATAGGTAATTTCAAGCGGTGCCGAAGCTGGCCTTCCATCATGGGCGAACTCGATTAATTCCAGCAAGGCTGGCCTATCTTCTTCCGTCACAATTTCCAGAACACTTGAACCACCCCGGATCCGCGCGCCGGACGGGTGCAATTTAAGCGGCTGATTAAACTCTTTAATCGCGCCGTCCCTCGACACAATCGCAATGGCAACTGGTGCAGCGTCAAGGATTGGGTCAATTAAAAACTCTCGCTCAATAGGCATCAGGCTGCCGCGTAACTGGTCAAGCCGCCGGATAAAGCGATACTGTACTATTTTTCGGCCTTCCTCTCGCGCACTGAGCGGAATGTTCGTAACCTCCACATCCACACGCTGACGCCCTCCTACAAGGAGCTGACTGTCCTGTGCCTTTAACTGAATTTTGAGCGGCAGAGTGTCTTCTTCTTCAATACCCAGCCATTTCAGAATCACGTCATTTGCATAATGGATACGCCCGTTGGCATCCTCCAACACAACACCACACTCCAGCTTTTCAAAAACAGGTTCGGCCCACCCCGATACCATGCTTTTTTCCCGGTCCAACCGTGCTTTTTCATTTTGCCGGGAAACCTGCCATATCAAATGGTTACCAACACGTTTTCCAACCAGCGTCAGTTCGTCATCTGTGTCACTGGACAAATCAATTTGCGCGGCACCGTTTCCAGCCTGCCGAACGGTGTTCAAAACGGCATTCACTGCTTGCCTGCTGTCGTCCCCGACAACAACATCCTGCAAGCGTTGTACAGACTTTTCACAAAGCCGCTCAAAGGCGCTGTTGGCGGCAAGCGTTACCCCGTCAAGCTGCGTGATAATCAGCGCGCGCCGGTCAATCGACACAAGGTTTTGCAGCAGCTCGCGGTCAACGCTTTCGCCGCCATGTATGGGTTTGTCCAGGTTTCTAAGTGCCAGAAGAAGTGTTATCGCGGTGATAATCAACGTAAGGCCACCAACACCCACCGCCGCCGCGCCACCCCAAAACATAAAGACGAGCACAGAAACACCGCCAGCGCCAAACAAACCAGCCAGTGCCATAGCGAGCAACCTGAGCCCCGACTTCACCTCATTGTTCATCAAGGCGTCACGAATTGGCTGCGGCAGCTGACTTTCCATAAGATAAAATCCGACGTTAAGGAGTGAGTAGCAAACTCTAACCGGGTTGCGAAGTCAGGTGCAAGACTTACGTCTGACATGTGGTTTTGACTAGGGCACTGAAACGCTCATTTTGGGGCGTGGCGCCAAACCTGACTTCCTGAGTTTCATCACATAGCTAATCACTTCTGCTACTGCTTTATAATGATCTGGCGGCACTTCCTGGTCCACCTCTACCGACGCGTAGAGCGCACGGGCAAGCGGCGGGTTTTCGACGAAAGGAACGCCGTGTTCTTCGGCCACTTCCCGAATACGCATGGCTACATTATCGACCCCTTTTGCGATGAGCATCGGCACGTCCATTTGCCCATGTTTATATTCCAGTGCAATGGCATAGTGGGTCGGGTTGGTGATAACAACATCAGCGCGCTGTACGTTCGCAATCATGCGTTGGGCGTGACGCTCCATCCTGATTGCGCGCAGGCGTTGTTTTACTTTCGGGTCCCCGTCAGTCTGCTTATGCTCATCTTTCACTTCCTGCTTGGTCATACGCAGTTTTTTAATGTGCTGGTATTTTTGGTAGGAATAATCCGCTGCCGCAATAATTGTCAGTAAAATCAATACGCCTAGAACGAGCTTGATTGCCATTTCGTGGATCAAGCCCACAATTTCGATAGGCGGCAGCAACATGATCGTATCCAGCCGCGAACGTTCCGGGTAAACAATAATGAAGACGATGACAGATAACACAGCAAGCTTACCGATCGTCTTGACCAACTCCATAGGCATTTTCGTGGACAAGAACTTCGACTTGAAGCCTTGAACAGGGTTTAACTTGCTCAAGCTCGGCTTCAGCTTTTCCAAGGTCAGTACGCCGGAATGCTGAATTCGATTACCTACAAGGGCAGCAACAACAAAGATACTTAGCGGAATTGTCAAGATAAGCACAATATCAGTCATCAGCGTCATAAGAACGCTTAACGCACCCGTGCGATCAACCTCGATTTCATGAAGCCGCCCCATGAAAGCTGCCAGGGGGTTTCGAACCCCTGATGCCACCAGGTCACCAGCACCCGCAAGAACAGCGGCCCCGGATGCCAGCATAAACCAGGTTTTCATTTCCTGACTTTGAACCACTTCACCCTTCTTTTTGGCTTCCTCAAGCTTTTTGGGCGTGGGTTCCTCAGTTTTCTGACTGTCGTCTTCGTCGGCCATACTTACCCCAAAAACGAAAGCAGGTGAGTTTCAAACCTGTCAAGGAACAGGCGCATCATGGAGCCAATCAGCAGGCTCATCAGCAAAAAGCCCATGAAAAGATTCATCGGCATTCCAATGAAAAAAACCTGAAAGCCCTGAACCATGCGGGCCATTAGCCCAAGACTGATATTGAATATCATCGCATAAACAATGAAGGGAGCAGCAAGCTGGAAACCAAGCGCAAAACTGTCACTAACAAACTGTGTGATCAAGGTCGCAAAGTCTTCGTATGGCAGCACCTCTCCAACCGGGAATTTAATGTAAGAATGGGCAAACCCTTCAATCATTATATGGTGCATGTCGGTAACGACTATTAGTGTTATCGCTGTAAGGGACGCAAAGGATGCAACGATCACGCTTTGGCTACCCTGTGCAGGATCGAAAGACTGTGCTGCTGCAAGACCTGTCTGAAAAGCAATCACTGTTCCCGCTGTGTGAGTAGCAGACACCAGGATGCGCGCGGTAAGCGCCAGCATTGACCCAACCAGTAACTCCTGCACCATCAGAGTGAACATATCAAATACCTGCGGCGGCATTGGCGGAATTTTGTCGCCGTGGATTGCGAACAAAATAAAAGATAGAGCCATCGCAAGCCCGCCCCTTATTCGCGCCGGGATAGACTTATCCCCAAGAACAGGCATCAGCATCACAAGGGGCGTCATGCGCACCATAATTAGCAAAAAGGTAAAAGCCTCAGCAGGTAACACCTCGCCAAGCATTATCAGCCTCCTGCTGCGATGCGGTCGGTGATTTGCACCATCAAATCTGCCAGATTACGGCCCATAAAAGGGAACAGCACAAGCAAAGCAATAAAAACCGCTACGATTTTGGGTACAAATGTAAGAGTCATTTCCTGCAGCTGCGTAACAGCCTGGAACAAGGCGATTGTTAACCCAACGACAAGACCAACCGCCAAAATGGGCCCAGATGTGTATATCAGGGTAACCAGCGCAATACGCGCCACATCAAGAACTTCGGGGCCTGTCATAATGCAAGCAGCCTATCAGCCAGAAAGATAAATGCCTAGATAGGCATCTTCAGAATATCATTGTACGCGCCAATAACCTTGTCACGAACAGTTACAACAGTTTCAACCACAGCTTCAGCATTAGTCACGGCTGTCGCAACATCCACAATGTCCGCCTGATCAACCAGAGCTTTGGCAGTGGTCACCTCAAGGGTAGCCGAAGCCGCCTTAACATCACCAAGGGAATCGGATACCAGAGCAGAAAAGGCAGACTGCCCTTTAACGCCGTCATTTATGCCATCATCAGCACCACCAAGGCCCTGCTGAAGCTGCTTTGAAGCCTGCGAATAGGCGTTAACTGCATCCAGTTGCTTTACATTCATCTTTCAGCTCCCAGCATCAATAGCTTTAACGCAACAATTCCATGGTCAGCGTCGCCATACGCCGACTGGCTTCAAGGGCGTTCAGGTTAGACTGGTAAGTCCGCTGCGCTTGCTGCATGTCCATGGCTTCAATCATGCCATTTACGTTCGACAGTTTTACGTACCCGGCATCATCCGCTGCCGGATTGCCCGGGTCATATTTCTGGCCAAACTCTTTCTGGTCAAAATCTATGTGCCCCGGTTTCACAATCTCGACGCCGTTCGCCTTGTCTAGTTCTGTCTGGAACGTCACAATTTTACGGCGATAGGGGTCTTCGTTGGGATTAGAAGCTACAGAATTCTGGTTGGCGATGTTTTCGGAGATAACTCGCATGCGCACAGATTGCGCCCGCAATCCTGCTGCGGATGCGATCATCGCTTTCTTAAGATCCATCTTAACCTCAGCGCAGCGCTCATTTGGCTGCAATAACGCAGAGCTACCCGTTTCTAGGCGCCGCTACGACCCTTACCCAAAGCTATTTTCAATAGCCCCATGTTCTTTTTGTAAAGATTGACCACCATCCCATATTGCATCTGGTTTTCGGTCACTTTTATCATTTCTTCTTCAAGCACAACAGAGTTGCCAGTTGGTGATTCTTCACCGTCTTTCATATCCCGTGCCTCCGGCATATCAATGCGGGCACCGCCAGCAGCCATATGTCCCGACCTGCTTGCCTGCATTTTTACACCGGATGGGGTTCGCTGATTACCAGCCCCTGAAAGATCATCTACCAGACTGGAAAAGTCCTGTTTTTCAAGCTCTTGTGTTTTGTAACCGGGCGTATCCGCATTGGCCACATTCTGGCTGAGCACAGATTGGTTGGTGTGCAACCACTGCATTCGCTTCTTCAGCGCAGCCATCAGCGGGATAGAATTCAGATCCATGCGTCTTCTCTTTTTGGCGCCTGCCAAACCTTCGGTACAATTTCGTGAACCGTAACATGACACAAATATGGTTAACAAGTTCCAAACGTGACATGGCGCCCAAGATTTTTTTTGAAGGCTGATTTTCGCAGTCAATCTTGCAATTTCTGCTGAACTATCGCTCTATTAGGCAATGGCGAACTCTAACGACATTCCCGAGAAGACTACAAAGGCCGTTGCGATTAAGGGCACCGAAGGCGCGCCCGAGACACATGCGGGTGTAACCCCACAGATTATTGCCAAAGGTAGCGGAGAACTTGCAGAAAAGATACTCGATACAGCGTTCGCCAATGGCGTAAAGGTTCGACAGGATAAAGACTTAACGGAGCTTCTAGATGCGTTTGATGTCGATAGCCCTATACCGCTGGAGGCACTGCATACTGTCTCTCTTATCCTTGAAAGAGTGTATGCCGAAAATCAGAAATTAGCCGATGAAGATAGCTTTCCAGAACCGAAGCCTCAGGTAAAAGACACCGTGCTTGACGGTGCAACTGGTGAAGCGGTACCAGAGGATGACAAGACACCAATGGCAGAAAAGGGTCCATTAAATGGTGGGTGAGGTATTTAACGCTTTTGCAGCGCTCATTTTTGTTATCGGGCTGCTTGGCCTTTTCGCCTGGGGCGTGCGTCGGTTCGGCCTTGTGCCCGGTCAGGCAAAATTTGGCAACAATGCAAAAGAACTGGAAATCCTTGAAAGCAAGATGATCGACGCCCGAAATAAACTGGTGGTCGCTCGTTGGCGCGGCACTGATTATTTTCTGGCTTTTGGCGCGGACGGCGTTAAGGAAATTGCATCCGATAAGTCACCGACGGCAGGCATGGAGAGCAAGAATGATCGCCCGTAGCGAATATCGACCTTGGTCTCACTTTAAAGCGCTGCTGAAACCAACCAGAAAAACAGCCCTGAAGCTGGTATTGCTGGCAGTTCCTCTTGCCATTGCGCTTTCTATTTTTGGGGCTGGCGAAACACTCGCGCAATCCATCAATCTGGACCTGGGCGAGGAAGGCACGCTTTCTGGCCGCGTCGTCCAGATGATTTTGCTGCTGACCATCCTGAGCCTAGCCCCCAGTATTCTTGTGATGATGACAAGCTTCACACGCCTGATTATCGTCTTTTCCATGCTGAGAAGTGCGATGGGTACTCAGCAAAGCCCGCCCAATATTGTGCTTATTTCGCTGTCACTGTTCCTGACGGGCTATATTATGGCCCCTACCCTCACAGCGGCATGGGAACAAGGCGTTCAGCCACTTGTGGAACAACAGATTGATGAAGTCGAAGCCTTCAATCGGGCGACGGCGCCGCTGAAAGACTTTATGCTGACGCATGTGCGCGAAAAAGATCTGGCGCTGTTTGTGGACATGTCAGGTGGTGATAGTTCTACGGTGGTTGTCTCTGATATTTCGCTAACAACCATTGTGCCCGCCTTCATGATCAGCGAGATCAGGCGGGCGTTTGAAATCGGTTTTCTGCTTTATGTACCCTTCATCGTGATTGATATGGTTGTGGCCTCTATCCTCATGTCCATGGGTATGATGATGCTACCGCCTGTAATGATCGCCATGCCTTTCAAGCTGATTTTCTTCGTGCTTGTGGATGGCTGGAACCTCGTGGTGGGATCGTTGGTGCAAAGCTTTGGAACCCCACCACCGGGCACAGGCTAAATGTGGCCTAGTTACTTTTTGGCAAACGCCCTGATCCACCATTGAATATGGGTAGCTTGGCCTTCTTCGTCATATCCCATGCGGTAGCGCTGAATATAACCGTCGTCATTAAAACCATACAGTTCGCCGTCTGGAGCACAATAGAGGATATAATCGCGCCCCCGATTTCGCAGAATAAATTTATTGTCGCGCTCGGAAATTACTATCTGCGGCAGGTCTGCGCGCTGCCAATAAGTGCCGGTGATCCGCTTCCCAACATCAGCAGAAATTGGTTCATGCTCTTCGCGCGCTATTTGTGCCCGTTCCCCTGACTGATCAGGAAGGAACACCTTCACCGCCGCCTCCAGAATACGATTACGATTGGCGTTTTCACCGTTGGTAAAAACAACAACGCCAAGTCCATCGTCAGGGAGCATCAGCACATTGGATGCATAGCCCGGCATACCACCGCTGTGAAACAGTGATTTGTACCCAAGAGTTTCACCGACCATCAGGCCGTAACTGTAGCTGTAGGATGTTACGGGGCCCTCCTGGGCCACCCTTGGGGATGCCATCAAAACCGCTGTTTCATGCGAAAGCACTCCCTGATGGTGTTTTTCCTTATATGCCGTAAGAAACTCGATCATGAACCGTGCATAGTCTTCCACAGAAGAAAACATTGTACCGCTGGGTTCCTCACCTCGCCCTGTTTCTCGATGGGCCATGGTGACAAAGCTGTCGCCACTTGTACGGTGGGGCTGGGCCAAACCAAGCGCTTCGGCTTCCGACAGTTCAAAAGTCGACCGCTCCATCGCCAAAGGCTCAAAAAGCAAATCATCCATTGCATACCTGAAAGGTTTGGCCTGTATCACTTCAAGAAGATAACCAGCCAGACTGTAGCCGGGGTTAGAGTATGAAAAAGCAACGCCAGCGGGCAAGAAAACCTCTGTATTGCCAAGCGCTTCAGCCTTCAGCCTCAATGCATCAGGGGATGTGTCACCGTTGCCGCCGGTGTCGATGATGCCGCTTGTGTGTGTCAACAGCTGGTGGGCGGTAACCTTGGCCAAGTCTGAATGCAGCCCCTTGATATGGTCTGAAATAGGTGCGTGCAAATCCAGGTTGCCACGTACATGCTGTTCAGCCAGCACCGCACCAACCATCATTTTCAGGGTAGAAGCAGACCTGAAAAGCTCGTCCGCAGCCATGGGCCTGTTTCTTGACATATCCGCGATACCGAATGTCCTTGAATAAACAAGCGCACCATCTTTCACGACCGCGATAGAAGCGCCAGGCGCACCACCACGGTTTATTTCTTCAGAAATCACCGACGATAGCGCTGAAAAATCTTCATTCGCCAACACCAGAGAGCTAGAAGCGAGGGAAAGGTAAACTATTGAAATATATATTCCTCGACCGAGGAGATTTATCATATGCATATAGGCCTCCATGAATTAGAGGCTCTATCTGCGACTGACAGACAACAGGCTCAACCAAGATGCAGTAAAATGGCCCATCGGTGCAGTTAAATATTCACACATACCTTGCGGGCTTTTTAAAGCTACGATCAAAGTCAGGCCGTATGACACCGGTCGTGCTTGTCTGGTTAGCGGTTGTGGTGGCAATCGCAACTCGCCTCGCCTTGATTGGAGAAGTTAACAGACACAGCTTATCCTGGGGAGACGCATACCTGTCCACGGTGCTTAGCTGGCTTTATTGGCTTGTCATTGCAATGGCGCTGCACCACCGCAGTACGGGCAGCATGCAAGGTTTGAGCAGGCGAACTGTCGCACTGAGCACCCTTCCAATAGCGCTTGGCGCAATTGTTTGGTCATCACTGGCAGAAAATATTCTGCTGCCCGGCTCCCCACCCGTTCTCTCGTTGGTTAGTAAGCGGCTGTTACCTGAAATTCTATGGCAGGCAGCCATTTTCATATGCATATATGTTTGGTTCAAGAACAGTGGCGACGGCCATACTTCAGCGGTAACGAAACCGCACTCCATAACCCTGAAAGTTGGAAGCCAGAATCTGGTGCTTAAGGCGGCTGATATAATTCTGGTTCAATCTCAGGACTATTACAGCGAAGTTGTCACAAACGACAAGAAACACCTTGTTCGAGAACCTGTTTACAGTCTTTCGAACAAGCTGGAACCTCTCGGCTTTGTCAGGATAAATAGATCAGCCATCGTCAACCTTTCTGCTGTCAGCCGTTTTGGCCAGCTTGCAAAGTTTGGTTATGGTGTTGAGATGCAGGATGGAACCCGTTTTAAAATCGGCAAAACCTACCGCGAAGTGGTTGCACGCAGGCTGGAAAACATGGTGACACACCTTTAGTTCTCAGGCGCTTTGTCCAGTTGATCAAGACGAATACGCGCTGCGAAAGGGGCTTCAAGGCTACCTAGATATATATGATCACCAACTTGCTCTACCGACGTGATCATATAGACCTGATCGCCAGCCGGGTCATGATAGGTGCCAATCACCTCGCCCTGCTCGTTCAATGCTACCAGCATACCCCTTTTAATAGCCGCTGGCTGCATCCAGCGCGGCAGTTTACTGACCAACTTTTTCGCATAGGGGCTTGGGTGCAGCCCATCCATCTTGGGGTTACGGGGGGATGGCAGCGCAAGCCAGAAGGTACCATTCCGGTTAGCAGAAACGCCGTCCGGGAACCCCGGAAGGTTGTCAATGAACACATCACTTGTGCCGGCCTTCTCGCCTTTTAGCCAATAGCGGGTGATGCGGTATCGCCCGGTTTCGTTGACCAGCACAAAATCTTCATTTTGCGAGAGCGCGATACCATTTGCGAAATAAAGATTATCAAGCAGCATGTCTGTCTCGCCGCTTGCAGGGTCATAGACCAGTAGTCTGCCATGTGGGCGCGCCTCCACCAAGTCAAACAGATAGTCGGGCTGATTATAGGTGTCGCTTGCATCGGAGAAGTAAATTCTGCCATCCGAAGCGATATCCAGATCATCCGCAAAGGCAAACGGCCTGCCGTCATGTTCGGTAGACAAGGTGGTGGCCACGCCGTTTTGGTCAAAAGAAAGCAAGCCTTTCCATGCATCCGCAACAATCAGATTGCCTGCAGCGTCAAAGTGCAGCCCAAGAGGACGACCACCTTCAATAGTGGCAAAAACTTCCTGCGTCGCGCCATCAGAGCTAAAGCGGATAATACGGCCATCGTGTAATCCGCCGTAAAAACGGCCTGCATCATCAACGGCAATATCTTCGGGGCCTTCCCCGTCTGTCAGTGGGAAAACTTCTGCATTTGTTAGAACCGTATTTTCGGCAAACCGGTCCACAAAGCCTTTGTCTTCAGGCGGTTGCCAGCTCACAGGGTCAATTGGTGCTGGCCCGATTAAGAACCAACCGATCAGCACAACAATGATCGCAGCAATGATTTTTTTCATGGAACGCCCTCCTATGATGAATGTCCAGCATGACATTGATTTTGTTTGATTTTAAAGTGGGTAAAATCCTCGAAGACCCAGCCGTTTTTCAGTGTGTCATAAATGATTGACAACAGCTTGCGTGCGGTTGCGATAATAGCCTTTCCCGACCCGCGCCGTTCTTTAATCCTCCGGTAAAAGCTGTTGAGATAGCCATTGTAGCGGATAGCAATAAGCGTGCATTGCACCAGCGTGGTGCGCATCAGCTTGTTGCCGCGTTTGGTGATCCGCCCCCGATTGTCCGTTTCATTGGACTGGCTCACCTTTGGAACGATACCCATATAAGCGGCCAGCTTATCAGCCGTTTCAAAGTCATTGATATTACCGATACCTGACAAGAGGACAGCAGCAGACCGCGGCCCGACCCCCTTGATGGAACTGATCCCTTCGTATCCGGGGAGATCGGATCCAGCCTCTTCAATGGCCTTATCAAGAGACTTCAGGCTTGCAGTGAGACTGAGGGCTTGGTCGCGCAGGACGCCCAGTTCCACTTTTTCAAGAGGCGTGAAGGGGCTAAGATCCAGGTCGCGCAGACGTTTCCTGCTGCTCAGTCCTTCTTTCTTCAACTTCATACCGCGTTTTACAAACAGGGCATGGATCTTGTTCAGCAGCATGGTGCGCTGCTTGACCAACACATCGCGGGTTGAGACCAGAGAACTCAGTTCTGATTCCGCTGTTGTCTTCAGGCGGGTTTCCGGCAGCATATCCTTTGAGAGGAAAAAAGCCAGAGCGCGCGCATCGTTCTTATCGGTCTTCTTCACCGATTTGCGGATCACCTGAAACTGACGGGGATTGACCACCACAATCCGTCCGACACAGCAGCGAACTTCATCGCAAAACCAGGCCGTGTTTCCCGTCGCCTCCACAGCAATCTCATCATTCGCATCAAGACTGAAACAAAAGCGGCTCAGATCGCTGGCACTCAGATTAAAGGTCTCAAAAACTTCCGCTCCATCATCCTCAAGACGACAGCTCGTAAAAGAATTGGTATGTAGATCGACACCGATATAAGACATGACTATACTCCATTTGTTGGGAGGCGGAGCCCCATAGGGGGTGTGAACGGCCAAAGCAAGCTCCTATACAAGGTCACCGACATATATCGGGCCTTACGCGGGCTGTTCGGAAACAGGCGAAGGCTAAGCTCCCGTGCAGGGTCACAATGCCCTAAGATGACATTCAGCCTGAGACCTATCCGCCTCCCCAAATTCAATACCAAATCCGGGGCGTTTGACCGATCACTATTCATTCATACCCCCTCCCTCGCCCTATTCAAGTTAGGGTAGCGCAGATAAAAAACTTATCAACAAAGCGCTTGGTGGTTAGCACTAATAAACGGCACAATGCCTGCATCGGCAAATTCAGGAAACCGATATGGCAAAGGACCGGATATGAAACTGATAATGACCATTGCGCTCGCACTTACTGCCCCGGCAGTGATTGCTCAACCTGTCGCAAAAGACCCTTTCTTTGCTTTCACTGACACATTAGAGCGTGTTTGCAACCGTGAATTTGTTACCGTAGAGCAAGCCCGCGCCTGCAAAACAGGCGGCACGCTTGTGTTCGGTGCACCGCGCACTCAAGCCATGGAAGACTATCTGGTGCTGCTGGACCAATGCACGGCAACCTATCAGGATGCCAGCTCACAGTTTGCGCCCGCTATTCCGTTTTCCGAGCTTCGCGCTGCATGCCAGACCGGCCTTGTGTGGGCCAGAAGTTACCTGGCTTCAGCTAAAGCAGGCTAGCCTTAAACGCCTTCCGGGTTGGTTTCCGGAACCGGACCCACCTGCTCCCAAAGTTCAAGCTTTGTGCCTTCCGGATCCATGATCCAGGCAAATTTGCCATAGTCATGGCTTTCGCGTGGCTTCACTTCCTTTATGCCCGCAGCCAATAGACGCTCCATCAACGCATCCAGGTTTTGCACCCGAAGGTTAATCATAAACTCCTTCTCGGACGGCTCGAAATAGTCTGTTTCTTCCTTAAACGGCCCCCAAACATTGTATCCCGCTGCATCCGGATTATCATATTCCCGCATCAGGAAGCTGGACCCGTACCCATCAAAAGGAAAGCCCAGTGTCTCCCTGTACCATTTAACCAGCTCTTTGGTGTCTTTGCTTTTAACGAATACACCACCAATGCCCGTTATCCTGCCTTCAATGTCGCTCATCATTTTCCCTTCCCCAAGTTCATTACCAGCGTACCACAAAGAGCGGCACATAGGCTCACCCGATTGGGTGAGGCTTTTCAATTTTGAAAAGAAAATCAGCAATTGCGCCCAGCTTGGCGATGTATGATAGTTTCACAATCCACCCGGGGGAGGGGGTATGAATGAATAGTGATCGGTCAAACGCCCCGGATTTGGTATTGAATTTGGGGAGGCGGATAGGTCTCAGGCTGAATGTCATCTTAGGGCATTGTGACCCTGTACGGGAGCTTAGCCTTCGCCTGTTTCCGAACAGCCCGCGTAAGGCCCGATATATGTCGGTGACCTTGTATAGGAGCTTGCTTTGGCCGTTCACACCCCCTATGGGGCTCCGCCTCCCAACAAATGGAGTATAGTCATGTCTTATATCGGTGTCGATCTACATACCAATTCTTTTACGAGCTGTCGTCTTGAGGATGATGGAGCGGAAGTTTTTGAGACCTTTAATCTGAGTGCCAGCGATCTGAGCCGCTTTTGTTTCAGTCTTGATGCGAATGATGAGATTGCTGTGGAGGCGACGGGAAACACGGCCTGGTTTTGCGATGAAGTTCGCTGCTGTGTCGGACGGATTGTGGTGGTCAATCCCCGTCAGTTTCAGGTGATCCGCAAATCGGTGAAGAAGACCGATAAGAACGATGCGCGCGCTCTGGCTTTTTTCCTCTCAAAGGATATGCTGCCGGAAACCCGCCTGAAGACAACAGCGGAATCAGAACTGAGTTCTCTGGTCTCAACCCGCGATGTGTTGGTCAAGCAGCGCACCATGCTGCTGAACAAGATCCATGCCCTGTTTGTAAAACGCGGTATGAAGTTGAAGAAAGAAGGACTGAGCAGCAGGAAACGTCTGCGCGACCTGGATCTTAGCCCCTTCACGCCTCTTGAAAAAGTGGAACTGGGCGTCCTGCGCGACCAAGCCCTCAGTCTCACTGCAAGCCTGAAGTCTCTTGATAAGGCCATTGAAGAGGCTGGATCCGATCTCCCCGGATACGAAGGGATCAGTTCCATCAAGGGGGTCGGGCCGCGGTCTGCTGCTGTCCTCTTGTCAGGTATCGGTAATATCAATGACTTTGAAACGGCTGATAAGCTGGCCGCTTATATGGGTATCGTTCCAAAGGTGAGCCAGTCCAATGAAACGGACAATCGGGGGCGGATCACCAAACGCGGCAACAAGCTGATGCGCACCACGCTGGTGCAATGCACGCTTATTGCTATCCGCTACAATGGCTATCTCAACAGCTTTTACCGGAGGATTAAAGAACGGCGCGGGTCGGGAAAGGCTATTATCGCAACCGCACGCAAGCTGTTGTCAATCATTTATGACACACTGAAAAACGGCTGGGTCTTCGAGGATTTTACCCACTTTAAAATCAAACAAAATCAATGTCATGCTGGACATTCATCATAGGAGATGATCATGCAGGTATTCAGTTTTTTTGTTTGTGCGTTGCTGGCATTGACCGGCAACAGCGTTCTTGCACAATCAAATCCGAGACCAAACATTTTGCTAATGTATGTGGATGACCTTGGGTACGGTGACCTTGCCTCTTACGGCCACCCGGTGATTGAAACACCCAATATCGATGCGCTCGCGGCGCAGGGCCTGAAGATGACATCCTTCTATGCCCCCTCCCCGCTATGTTCACCATCGCGCGCAGCACTATTAACAGGCCGCACCCCATACAGAACCGGCATAAAAAGCTGGATACCGGAAAACACACCCGCTTATCTGTCTGAAAAAGAAATCACCATTGCTACATGGCTAAAGCGCGTTGGTTACCAGACCGCAATTGTTGGAAAATGGCATCTGAATGGTGGCCTGAACCGCGCTGATCACGCTCAACCCGCTGATCATGGTTTTGACCATACCTATGTACTGCATGCTTTCCCGTTACCGCACCAGAACAACCCCACTAATTTCTACGCAAATGGCGAACCCCTTGGTGAAGTGAAGGGCTTTACAGCGCAGATCGTTGCTGATGAAGCGATGCGCTGGATGGATGAACGAGACAAGGAAGAGCCATTTTTCCTGTATGTTCCGTTCATTGAGCCCCACGGCACAATCCATAGCCCCGAACATTTTCTTGAGAAATACAAGCGCTATACCAAAGGGGAGCCCATTCCTGTTGTGAATGGACAACCCGGTTATCCTGAAGGCGTTGAGGCACGAGGCCCGGGTGAATATTATGCAAATGTCAGTTTTCTAGATCAGCAAGTTGGGCGACTTCTTGATTATCTGGACCAAAATGACCTGACCAATAACACCATGGTGCTGTTCTTCAGCGATAATGGCCCCGTTACCATGGACTGGCGCGCCTGGTGGGAAGTTAATCTTTACGGCGACACTGGCGGCTTCAGAGGCCGCAAAGCGGACCTGTATGAAGGCGGCATCCGGGTGCCTGGCATTGTCAGATATCCGGGCAAAATCGCTGCTGGTCAGGTAACCGATTATGCCATCAACGGATACGATGTATTCCCAACGATCGCCTCTATGCTGGAACTTGACATGCCTACGGGTCGTGCCATTGACGGCATAGATGTTTCGGCCTTGTTTGACGGAGGCGTACCTGAACGTGAAAAACCGCTGTTTTGGGCATTCCCTGCCGCAAAAGGAGGGCCGCACTATGTGGTTTTACAGGATGGCTGGAAACTACTTGCCACCGAAGATATCACCCCGATGGCACTCTATAATCTTGAAGAAGACCGCTTTGAACTGAATGACTTACGCCAATCACACCCAGAAAAGGCGGAACAACTGCTCAAGCTTATGAAAGATTACATCGCCGATGTAGCCGCCGACCCTCTGCGCCCCGAATGGGACGCCGAATGGCGTCCACAAAACTAGCGCACCACGCTGCCTTAATAGACTTCTTCTTTCGTCTTCAGGAAACGGAGAGACGGAAAGTCTTCCTTGGCCTTATCAAGATGCCAATTGTTGCGTGCCAGATAAACCGGTGCCCCCGCATGGTCTGTCGCCATAGACGCCCGGTTCTGGTCCATGAAGGCTTTCACTTCGCGCGCATCACCCTCAACCCACTCGGCTGTCATCAATGTCGTTGGTTCAAACTTACAGGGGATTTGATACTCGGTCCGGATACGATCCGATAGAACATCAAACTGCAGCGGCCCAACAACACCGACAACCCAGTCACTGCCCAGATAAGGTTTGAAAACCCGAGCCGCACCCTCTTCCGCCAATTGCTCCAACGCACGCCCCAAATGCTTGGCTTTCATCGGGTCGTCCGCCCGCACTTTTTGCAGGATTTCAGGAGCAAACGACGGCACCCCCGTATAGCGCACAATCTCACCTTCGGTCAGCGTATCACCAATTCGAAGGTTACCATGGTTCGGGATACCCATGATATCGCCAGCGTAGGCTTCTTCCGCGACTTCCCGGTCCTGCGCAAGGAAAAGCTGCGCGTTATGGATTGCAACAGTTTTGCCGCTTCTCACATGCTTGAGCTTCATGCCCTTTTTGAACTTGCCTGACACAAGCCGCAAAAAGGCAATACGGTCACGGTGTTTAGGGTCCATATTGGCCTGAATTTTAAAGACAAAGCCAGAAACCTTATTCTCGTTCGGTTCAACTTCACGCTCCAGCGCTTTGCCCGGGCGCGGGCGCGGGGCAAACTCACCGACACCCTTAAGAAGTTCCTGAACACCAAAGTTGTTAATCGCGGACCCAAAGAATACAGGTGTTTGTGTGCCTTCAAGGTAGGCTTCCAAATCGAACGGCGGGCAAAGCTCTCGCACCATCGCCACATCTTCGCGCAGTTTGGCAACCGCATAATCAGGCAACAGTTCGTCTAGTTTTGGGTCATCAAGACCATCGCATTTGATGCCTTCAGCCAACTGGTCGCCCTTACCACGATCAAATAGGATAAGCTGATCGAGTATAAGGTCATAACAGCCTTTAAAATCCCGCCCCATGCCGATGGGCCAGCTTGCAGGTGACACATCAAGCGCCAGCGTTTGCTCTACCTCATCCAACAGCTCAAACGGGTCTTTAGCTTCCCGGTCCAGCTTGTTGATAAAGGTAGTGATCGGCATATCGCGCAAGCGACAAACTTCAAAAAGCTTGCGGGTCTGGGTCTCAATCCCCTTTGCGGCATCCAAAACCATCACCGCGCTATCTACGGCGGACAGCGTACGATAGGTATCCTCAGAAAAGTCTTCGTGGCCGGGTGTATCAAGAAGGTTAAAGGTCCGGCCTTCAAAATCAAACGTCATCACCGACGATGCAACCGAAATGCCTCGCTCTTGCTCCACTTTCATCCAGTCAGAGCGCGCGCGGCGGCGCTCGCCTCGCGCTTTCACTTCACCCGCCGCCTGAATAGCACCGCCAAACAACAGCAGCTTCTCGGTCAGCGTGGTTTTCCCCGCATCGGGGTGAGAAATGATGGCGAAGGTGCGCCGTCTTTCAATTTCCTGATCAAATGCCATATTAATATCAGTCTGTTCGCTTGATGGGTCAACTTGCCCCGGTTTCCGCGCACCCTAGCGATTTCCTACCATGATGGAAGCAAAAAATTCAGAAGCTTCCCGGCCACGCGGTGGTCATTTCATATCAACCGCGAGTAATAGTTGGAATGATTTGTTATAACCTAACAATTCACCTTCTTAGAAACACACCTTGCCGCAGCCAGCTTGTATAACTTTCTGTATATGCATGCATACCTTCTCAGTAAGACATAAAGCAGATTATTCTGCCTAACCGTTTGGAGGAAATATGAAAAACCATACTATTCTGGCTTGCGCGATTTTGATGCCTGTTATCAGTACCGCAGCAAGCACAGACGATAGTAATAAACGCGCGCCAGAGGCAACGGCGGCTGAGGCAAAGCTTTCTTTCCGGGATGTTCCAGTGCTGGAGGGGGCCTTTATCGACACCACACCGGATCCACGAAGCAGTACTTTCCCGGTCGGTGAGTTGAAGGTAAGCGCTGATAAAAAGGCTGCGCTTGTTAAGCTCGCGACAGAAATCGGCGAAGGCAAGTACGGCAACTATGACAGTCTGCTGATCGCCCACAAAGGCAAACTGGTTTTTGAAAGTTACTTCCGGCGCGGACGCATCAACCTGGCGCACCCACAAGCGTCAGCAACTAAAGGGCACACCAGCCTGATACTGGGTCGCGCCATGGAACTTGGTTATCTGACAATGGCTGACCTCGATAAACCTCTCATTGATTTTCTGAGTGATTTGGACCGCACAAAACTTGTTGAAGGTGCAGAGAAGATAACCCTCGAGAAAGCGCTTACGATGCACGGCGGCCTTAATGGTGTGCAGGAGAAGTGGGAAGAGCTGGAGAAGAACCCTGAACCGCTGCAAGGTCAGGGTCTGGTCCAGACCCTTCTTGAACAGTCAGGGCCAATAACAGACGAAACCCAGACGTATTTTTACGGCAACTTCAACCCGATGCTCGTTATGACAGTCCTTGATGCTGTCGTTCCCGGCGGTGCAGAAGATTTTATCAAAACTGAAGTTCTCAATAAGCTTGGCATTACCAACTACAGCTGGGGCACGCATGCCAGCGGGCTACCGCAAGCAGGTTGGATGGTCAGCATGACATCACGTGATATGCTGAAGTTTGGCTCTGTGGCACTGAATGACGGTAAATGGAACGGCGCACAACTGGTTCCAGCAAACTATTTGGAACAAGCTACAACCGGAATTGTTGACCCCAGCCCGGACTGGATACCCGAAGATTATCGTTACGGCTATTTCTGGTATCAAACCCCCATCACTGTGGGTGACAAAGCTTATGACGCCGCATTTGCGTGGGGCGGCGGCGACCAACGAATCATCGTGGTTGACGCGCTGGATCTGGTGGTAGTGTTCACAGGGCATGACAATGAGGGCACGCTAATGGAACAGGTCGAAAAAGTCGTTGTACCTGCATTTGCTGAATGAGGAATAAATCATGAGACGTATTATAACGCCAGCCGTGCTAACCCTCTCAGCCTTCATGGCAAGCAACGCCAGTCAGGCGGGTGAAGAGTTTCCGGTTCTTGAGGGGCCCTATATGGGTCAAACACCACCTGGCAAAATCGCTGAACCCTTTGCACCAGGCATCATTTCAACCGATGCCTGGGAATTGGAAGCTGTGTTCGCACCCGGCATGAATGAATTCTATTTTGTAACAGATCGCGGTGACTACGACCGGCCAACAATCATTGGCTTCCGTTTCAAAGATAACCAGTGGCGCAAATTCACCGAGATGCCACGCACGGGAGAGCCTTTCATAACATCGGACGGCCAAACCATGCATCTTGCCAAAGGGTACCGAGACCGCACCGCCGCAGGCTGGTCGGATGTAAAAAGCCTTGGACCAATGTTTGACCGGGAAGACTGGGGCATTATGCGCCTGACTTCTTCATCAACCGGCACCTATGTATTTGACGACTATAAGCACAAAAACCAGTTACGAGTATCGAACGTCACGGAGGACGGACGGCAAGAGCCGGTAGATTTACCCGAACAGATAAACAGTGGAGAGTGGACCGCGCACCCTTTCATCGCGCCTGACGAGAGTTACCTGATATGGGATAGCGAACGCGAGGATGGATTCGGCCAATCTGACCTTTATATTACTTTTCGGCAAGAAGACGGTGCCTGGGGCCCTGCAATCAACATGGGACCGAACGTCAACTCTGAGGATGATGATTTTTATGGTGGCGTCACACCAGATGGGAAGTTCTTGATCTTTGACCGCACCGTTGAGCGCAATGGCGACGACGTGAATGTCGATGTTTACTGGGTTGACGCCCAAATCATTGAAGACCTCAGACCCCAAAAATAGGCAAAAAAAGAGCCGGCACTGACATTCAGCACCGGCTCTATCAATCATGTTTGCCTGCACCGAACCATCGAAGGGGGAGGTGGGGGAGGGTCAGGCCCGGCACCGGCAAACAGATGCTTTGTTGTTCTAACACTCCCTATATGGGAGCCAGTGTAAGCACTTCAAGAGGAAATATGACAAACCTGGTCAATATTTCTTAAATGACTGAAATATATGAATATAATATGGTGCGACATTCGCGCACACCTGAAAAAAAGCCCTGGTCCCCCGGCAATGCCGGGGGGACGCTCGGGAGAGTTGGACAGCGGCAATCAGCGGCTCGCGAACTAGGGATTCCGATGCGCCGAAGTAATATCACCGCTGCCCAATCAAGGTGATACCCACCTGCCCCATGCATTGATTTGACAAAAGTCAAAGCGCAAAAGAAAACGCCCCGAACAGTGTTCAGGGACGCTCAAAAAGCTAGGTTCCTAACCGCTACTTCAGTGTGCGATTGAAGAAATTAAGCGCTTGGTTCCATAAATGAATACGCGTTTTTTCACCGCGAATCCCATGCTTCTTGCCGGGATATGTCATCAGCTCAAACCGTTTCCCTTTATTCTGCAAAACAGACAAAAGCTTAACCGTATGATCAAAGAAAACATTGTCGTCCGCCATACCATGCATAATGAGAAGGTCTCCCTTCAGGCCATCAACATATTTGAACACGCTGGTATCGGCGTACACATCACCCGGCGCATCCGGATGGCTCAGGTACCGCTCGGTATAGGCCGTATCATACAGCCGCCAATCGGTTACTGGTGCCACTGAAACACCCGCCTTAAACACATCCGGTTCCTTGAACATGTTCATCAAAGTCATATAGCCGCCATAGGACCAGCCCCAAATACCGATGTTTTCTGCGTCCACATACGGCTGGGTTTTAAGGTAATTTACACCCGTAACCTGGTCCTGTACTTCAACGGTGCCCATGGCGTTTTTCACATGACCCTCAAATTCAAGGCCACGGTTCCACATACCACGGTTATCAAGCACCATCACCACATACCCATTGCGTGCCAGAATATCGTTGAAATTCACGCTCCACTGGTTGCGTACAAGCTGACCGTGCGGGCCACCATAGGGTGCCATAATCGCCGGGTAGCGTTTGCCCTCTTCCATTTCAGGCAGATACAGGCGGTAGTATAGCGTTGTGCCATCCTCAGCCTCAATTGTACCAAAAGTCTGTTTTGGTGTGCTGTCTGCATAGGCATATTATGGATGATCAGCATCCAAGCTGTTAGCGAGCACAGTTGACATCAAACCACCATCCGACAAACGGCGGATGGTTACCTGTGGTGGCTGTGACGGGCTGGAGAAATTGTCGATATATACATCGTCACCAACCGTTACATTGTGCCACCCTGCTTCCTGACTTACGCGGCGGATATCACCGCCGGCAATTGGCACGGCATACAGATGCTGTTCCAAGGGCGTATCCTTGAAACCAGTGAAATAAATGACACCCTCGTCTTCATCAATTTTCTGAATTCCACTAACGACCCAGTCACCGGATGTTAACTGCACAGGTAGGGGGTTGCCGGTGTCATGCTTAACTATATGTTTAAAGCCAGATGTTTCATTTGTTCGGATCATTGTACCATCGGCGAGGAAACGCAGATTATTATCGAGATTGATCCAGACATCAGACTCTTCGATGATGTACTCGACGCTTTTACCATCAATACCGGCCCTTAGGACTGTCAGTTGAGTTTGTTCTCGATTTAAACGTTGAACCATCAACTGTTTGCTGTCCGGCGTCCAGTTCACCCGGGCAAGGTAAATGTCCTCGTCATCCCCAAGATTAACCCAATTCACTGAACGGTCTGCAACGGTGACGATGCCAAGCTTGACCTTCACATTGTTGCTGCCGGCCTCGGGGTACCGTTGCTTTAGCGCGATCACACTGCCGTCAGGCTGCACTTCGTAGCGGTCTTTGACCAACACATCGCTTTCATCAAACTGTTCAAAAGCAACGCGGGTTTCGTCTGGCGACCACCAGTATCCGGTGAAACGGCCAAGTTCTTCCTGTGCTACAAATTCGGACATGCCATTGGCGATTGTATCCGTAGCACCGCTTGTTAGCTGCGTTTCCGCGCCACTTGCCACATTAACTGCATATAATTCACGGTCCCGAACGAAGGAAACATACGTTCCCTCGGGGCTGAACTTGATATCGGTTTCATATTCGGGCGTATTCGTCAGGCGCTTTACCTGCCCACCAAGCGGCAACACATAAACATCGCCACTGATCGGGAACAAAAGCGTGCTGCTGTCCGGTGACCAGAAATAGCTGACGATACCTGTTTTGCCAGTGATGGCTCTATTCCGTTCCCGGCGCGCTTTTTCTTCTTCGCTCAGAACTTCTGTACCGCCTTCAAGCAGGCTTGCAGAGTCCACAAGCAGCCTGGACTCACCAGAGTCTATATCAAATTCCCAAAGGTCCAGTTGGGCAGCATTTCCTGCCTTGCCGCGCAGGAAGGTTACCCGCTTACCGTCCGGTGCCATTTTCAGGCCCTGAACACTGGAGCCATTAATATTCGGGCTGCTTTCAAGTCGCTCGATAGTAAAATCTTCTGCCGTGGCCGGCAGCGTAAACATCATGGCCAGTGCCATGCTTTTTCTAATCATGAAATTGTCCCCACTCAGACTGATTCTGTGACTAATCTAGTTCTAACCCGAATTCGATGGCTTGCAAGCCTTATCGGCCTTTTTAAAACGGGTTCAAAGTATAGCCCGCCTGCTGCAATAGAGCATGCGCTGTCATGGCAGACACTGCCATTTCAACGTCCGGCAGCAGGTCATCAATGCCAACATTCTGATAGGATGCTGACTGACCACAAACAATGAAGCGCACGCCGTGCTTTTGAAGTTCTGCAATCATATTTGCATTGGGGTTTGCATCGCCAAATCTGTCTGCATTTGTGACATCAAGCACTGACGGGCCATGCACAACTACAGCAAGCTTCATATTCTCTGGTGCCACGCCAACGGCAGCATGCATATTCAGGAAGCGCGCGGCGCTTTCAAAACGTCGATTGGTTTTGCCTTCTTCACCGCGGTCCGTCACGTCAAAGGCTACCTGAAACCTGGTCCCTTCAGGCAGGGCCTGCGCACCGGGCACAATTGCCTTCATCCCATAACCCTGAATCAGCGGCCCGGTGGAAAAGGGCACCTCTTGCGCCCCAGCGCCAACGGAAAAACTTGCAAACAGTGCTGCAACCAGCGCCCTTGTGCGTGATTTCATCAAATCCCCCTCTGTTTGAAATAGCGTGCGTTACTTCTCGCACATATGGCGAAAGCCCGCTGCAAAAAACGGTACCATGCGCTTGTAGGCGCCAACCATATCTTCTGATTTTGCGATCCCGTCCGAAAGCTGGTCGATCCGCCCTGTGTGGGCAAATGTCAGTGTCAGCGCACCAGACAGAAAATGATAACACCAATATAGGTCGGCTGCGTCCGCGTTTGGCAAGGCCGCCTTCAAGGCATCCATAAATTGCCGCACAAGCGGGTCAAAATATTTGGTCATCAACTGGCCGCCCCATTCGAAGGAGCTATTCACTTGTGCAACAAGCTCAAAATAATGCCGCCAGCCCTCATCTTCTTGGTATCCGTGTGCCAGCATAGGTTCCAGAAACGCATTAATGATCGCTTCAACTGTTGGCCCGCCCTCGCCAGCTTCCGCTTTGCAGCGTTCCAGCGCCGCCAACCGAGTGTCATTGAGAACTTCTGCACGGCGCATCAAAACCGCGTCAAACAGACCGCGCTTGTTACCGAAATAATAACTTGAAAGAGCGAGGTCCACACTAGCCGTTTCCGCAACCTTGCGCATGGAGACGCCATCAAAACCATGTTTCGCAAACAGTGCTTCTGCCGCATCCAATATGCGGTCTTTGCGCTTCACCTTGGAATTATTGGCTGCGTCGGTCACGCCCCGGCTCCCTGTTACTCCTTGATATTATTAGCCAAAACATATGTGCCCTACAACGCACAATTTAAAAAAATTCAATGATTGTTGAATTTTTGTTTGACTTTCAACATTTGTTGAAATTAATTGAAGGTGAAATGGGACCATGTGTTGGTATGGGAGCCAGCACACACTCGACCTCGGGGAGAGAGACATGAATTCGAGAAAAATAATTCGCGCTACCCTTTTGGCAGGCGCAGCTTCAAGCGGTCTTTTTGTTGGCAGCAGTGTGGTTGCCCAAGACGAAGGCCAATCGGCAGATGCCGGGTTTGAAGAAATTACGGTAACTGCACGCCGCAGGGAAGAAAGCTTGCAGGATGTTCCTGTGGCGGTGACTGCCCTTAGCGGTGTTGAGCTTAATATACTTGGCGCACCGGATATCACATTCCTTGCGCAAATCACTCCCAATACCACGCTTGAAGTATCCCGCGGCACCAACACAACGGTTACCGCTTTCATTCGCGGCGTTGGCCAGCAAGACCCGGTTGCAGGCTTTGAAGCAGGTGTGGGCATCTACATTGATGATGTTTACCTGAACCGGCCACAAGGTGGCGTGCTGGATATTTATGACGTTGAGCGCGTTGAGATATTGAGAGGCCCTCAAGGTACGCTATACGGTCGCAACACAATTGGCGGCGCAATCAAATATGTTACCAAGCGACTGGGTGATGAACCTTCCCTGCGCGTGCGGGTTAACGCGGGCACCTATGACCAGCAAGACATTATCGCCACCGCAGAACTGCCCGTGAGCGATACGGTGCGTTTCGGTGGTTCGGTCGCCTATCTTCAACGGGATGGTTTCGGTGAAAACCTGACAAACGGTGAAGAGCATTATGACAAAGATATTCTGGCCTTCCGCGGCAGCGTAGAGCTAACGCCTTCGCCGGAACTTTTCATTCGCCTGTCGGGTGACTATCTGGAAGACAACTCAAACCCCAAATCAGGCCACCGTTTGATTCCCGGCCTCTTCTCCGGCGCGCCGGTTCTGGACGATGTGTTTGACACGCGTGCTGGTATTCAGGGCCGCAACGATGCTGAACAATACGGCGCCACTGCCCTTGTTGAATATGAAGTCAGTGAAAAAATTACCCTGAAAAACATCCTTGCCTACCGCGAAGATGACAGCTTCCAAGCCATTGACTTTGACAGCTTGCCTGTTGCTGATGTTGATGTGCCTGTGCGCTACCGTAACGACCAATTCAGTGAAGAATTTCAGATTCTCTACACAGACGAAGCGGTAAGCGGTGTGTTTGGTTTCTATTATCTTGATGCCACCGCCTTCAACGAGTTTGATGTTGTGCTTGGCTCCACCGGTGCCTTGATCGGTCTTCCCGGCCTAAACGCCAACACCCTTGGGGATGTTAAAACAGAAACATGGTCTATCTTTGGTGACTTCAGCATTGATCTGGATAATGCCTTCCGTAATGGGGCAGTTGATGTCAAGCACCTTTATCACACAATTAGCCGGCGCGACACGGTTGACGGTTCACGGGAGAGGGTCTTGTCGGCGTCCCTGTATACAGGGGGAAAGCCTGGATTTTGACTGTGTGGATCGTTGCCTTTGCCTTCTGGAGTCAGGTCACCTTCCTGTATCACCGCCGGGTACGTGCTTCCGTCCGTGGTCGGCGCCATGCAGGGCAAGGGCCGCCAACTTCATACCTTGTCCAATACAGTTCCCGAGTGCCTATCTTTGGGGCGTGCTTCCGTAATGGGGCAGTTGATGTCAAGCACCTTTATCACACAATTAGCCGGCGCGACACGGTTGACGGTTCACGGGAGAGGGTCTTGTCGGCGTCCCTGTATACAGGGGGAAAGCCTGGATTTTGACTGTGTGGATCGTTGCCTTTGCCTTCTGGAGTCAGGTCACCTTCCTGTATCACCGCCGGGTACGTGCTTCCGTCCGTGGTCGGCGCCATGCAGGGCAAGGGCCGCCAACTTCATACCTTGTCCAATACAGTTCCCGAGTGCCTATCTTTGGGGCGTGCTCGAACCCTGCGCTACATATGTGCGGGGTCCGGCGACAAGGCATCCTGCGTGCATCATCGGGGACTGCGTCCCGGCAGGGACACTGGTGGCCGACCCCTGTCAGACGCGGCCAAACCTCCTGTTTCTTCTCGTACGCTGCTTGAACGGGTTTATACAGAGCGGACAGCCTCTTCGCGGGTGAAGCAGAACACCGTTGCGTCCACCATCATCCGGTGCAGCACCACACCGATGCGTCGGGCAAGGGCGACCGTTGCACGTTTCTTGCCCCGCAGGGCAGCAAGACGCAACGCCCAGGCTTTCAGCCAGTTGGATCTGCCCCCGTTCAGCATGACCGTCGCCGCCTGATACAGGGCGGTTCGCAGGCCGACATCGCCAGCCTTCGTGATGCGGCCGGTAACATCCCGTTCCCCCGACTGGTCCCGGCCCGGCGTTAGCCCCACCCATGGACCGATATCCTTCGATCGGCGGAACTGCCCGGGATCATCCACTGCGGACAGGAAGGTCAGCGACACGACCGGCCCTACACCGGGCATGGTCATTAACAGGTCACAGACCGGGTTCGCCGTCGCCAGCCCTTTAATCTTTTTCTCCAGACCTGCCATCTCCTTGCGCAGCGTGTCGCGCACGTGCAGGACAGGCTCGACGGCAGCTTCCAGCATAGGGTTGCCGGTCACAAGCTCGCGCACCCGTGCCGCGTACCGCCCCTTCGACACCTTGCCCATCTTCAGACCGAAATTGCGCAGGATACCCCGCACCGACAGTTCGAGAGCCTTCAGGGCCTTCTGGATGGCATGGCGGGTCGTCAGCAGCGCCCGTATCTCCTGCGACGAAACGGATTTGCAGTGGACTGGCCGGAACCAGCCCAGATGCAGCAGGCGGGCAATCCCTTCCGCATCCCGGCGATCTGTTTTGATCGGCATGGCCTTCAGCGCGGCCTTCACTCTGCGTGTTTCCATCAGCACCGTCTCGAAACCCGCTTCCGTCAGGCCCTTGTACAACCACTGGGACAGGGGCCCTGCTTCAAGACCAATGCTGGCGACATCGCACCCCAGGCTGTGCACAAAACCCACAAGCGCTGCCGGCTCGCTGGGCACCTTTGCCTCCCTGAGAATCTCACCCTTACCCGTCAGTACACAGACTGCCGTGCTTGCCAGAGAGACGTCTAGTCCTATAAATACAGTCATGTTGTTGTTCCTTTTTGATTGATAAAATGGCGCAGGCCTCATGGCGCGACGCCGTAGATACAGCTTACTGCATCAGGAGCAACGACACCCCCTTCCTATCCACCGTCACGACACGCCGAAACGGAGCAGGACGTGCCAAGCCCCATTACGGTATCTTTGGGCACGTCCTTAAAGTTGGTTGGGCGGATATCAATTGGTTTTGCCTGCCCTAGAAGAATCGGAAAGTTCAGCACCACAAAAGCAACAATTGGCACAAGGCCGGTCCAAATCGGGTCTGCATGATTAAGGGGGTTGGCAGAAAGTCTGCCGCTTTGCTCAACGCTCCAATCGCCCATTTTGTGGGCCACATAGCCCCTGAGCGCTTCCCGCATGGTGACGGCAAGCAGGAAAGGCAGCGCCATAATGCTAACCTGATAGAGTTTTTCGGCAAAAAATTCCAACTGGCTTCCCCTAGAGCTTTTCAATCGCGGCAAGTGTTTGATCGAACGCACGTTCAATCGCTTTCCGGTCTAATATGCCTGCCTTTTGAACCATTTGCAGCGCTGACGCAAGTCTGGGCTGCAGGTTTGATGGCGCCTCGTCAAGAGCGGCCCCAACAGCCGTCATCTCATCCATTTCACCGTTACAGTGCAAGATCAGGTCGCACCCGGCCTCGATAGCCTTTTGGGCACGTTCACCCATACCGCCTACAAGTGCTTTCATCGACAGGTCGTCGGTCATCAACAAACCACCAAACCCAATATGCTGGCGAATTACTCGGTCAATCACCACTTTCGACTGTGTGGCAACATTCTCGCTATCAATGGCTTCAAAAATGATATGAGCGGTCATGCCCAGTGGGCTGTCAGCAAGCGAAGCAAATGGTTTAAAGTCAGTTTCGGCAAGCGTTTCAAAGTCAGTTGAAACATGTGGTAGCGCAAGATGACTATCAACCGTTGCACGCCCATGCCCAGGCAGATGCTTGATAACCGGCAAAACGCCAGACGCCAACAATGTATCATGCGCGACCCTACCTAAATGAGCCACAACACCGGCATCTTCACTAAAAGCTCTGTCGCCAATGATCTCATCGCCTTCAGGTGCAGGCACGTCAAGAAGAGGTAAGCAGTTCACATTGATGCCAGCGCGACGCAGATCATCAGCAACCAGTTGGCAGTGAAGCTTAACCGCTTGTTCGGCGAGAACCATGTTTGTGCTCGCAACATTGCCATAAGTCATCATGCTGGGCAGTGCCCGCCAGTTCGGCCTTGTCATGCGCTGTACACGCCCGCCTTCCTGATCAATCAGGATCAGTAAATCCGAGCGGTCAACACACAGCTTCAGGTCAGTCGTGAGGGCAAGCAATTGCTGCTGCGAGACGATGTTACGCGCAAACAGGATGAAGCCCGCAGGTTGCTCCTTGGCAAAAAAAGCCCGTTCAGCGTCTGTGAGCGTTGGCCCTGCGCATCCAAAAATGACAGGTTTCATGAAATGCCTATGGGTTAACCGCGAAGCATGCTTGCTGCTGAGCACGCAGGGCAATGCATACCGCGTCAGCATCACTTCTCGCCGCCAGCATACCCACGCGCAGGCGATACAGCGTGCGATCCCCGCTTTGAACCGGAATATAGATAGGTGACAAACCATCCAGTTCACGGCTGAATTTGTTACGAATCGTGTTCCATGCCCGTTCTGCCGTCTGTTCAGACCCATATGCACCAAGCTGTACAGCATACTGGCCAGCAGGCTGTGCAGACTGCTGAACAGGTTCAGGCACCTGTGTTGCTGGCTGTGCAGGTGCTGTCTGCACAGGTGTGCTTTGGGTCGGTGCAGTTTCAACTGGTCTGCTTTCCTGCCGGGGCGCACTAACTGGTTCAGTTTCCCGATCCAATGCAGCTTCCGCAATATCACCAATGGTGTCAGCTACAGCATCAGCAGCGGCGCTTACGGGTTCTTCGGGCAGGTCAGGTATTTCCTGAACAGGCTGTTCCGGTTGCGCGCCAATCTGAACACTTGCTGTCGCAGGCGAGCCGTCACCAATTTCCAGCACAGCTTTATCCTGATGGTCTACCGGTAAGCCGCCAGGGTCCGCAGGCCGTTCACGAATAGGCGAGTTGTCCGCCACGATATGACGTGACCCAACCGGTTCCGAATCTGCATACAAAAAGAAAATCGCACCGATAAATACCGCGACAACAATAAAAGCAACGCCGATCATCATCATGGTCTTTCGACCAATCGCAGCCCCCCTGCCTAGTCCCTCATCCTCCGGAACAGGTTGCAGCCATGGTGGCACATCCTTGTTGATGTCATTATTGTCGCGTTCAACCATCTAGCGCATTTCCTCCACCGGCTTTACCCCGAGGACGGCAAGGCCGTTTGCAATCACGATTGCAACAGCCCTGATCATGGCGAGCCGGGCTTTTGTAAGGGCTTCATTACCATCAATAACGAAGCGAAGCTCTGCTCTCTCGTTCCCCTTGTTCCAAAGACTATGAAACTCTGACGCCAGATCATAGAGGAAAAATGCAATTCTATGTGGCTCGTGGGCTTCTGCCGCAGCTTCAATGATGCGCGGGAACGCACTGCACTGTTTGATCAGCGCAAGTTCCGCTTCGTCCGTAAGGAGTGAAATATCCGCGCTCTCAAGTACCGCATCAGCCGTATCAAGCCCGGGGAAGAATTCCGCAACCCTGTTTTTAACCACAGAATTCACCCGCGCATGCGCATATTGCACATAAAATACCGGGTTATCCTTCGACTGTTCCATCACCTTGTTGAAATCAAAGTCGAGCGACGCATCATTTTTGCGGGTAAGCATGATAAAACGCGTAACATCACGGCCAACTTCGTCCACCACTTCACGAAGCGTGACAAAGTTCCCTGCCCTTTTTGACATTTTCACCGGCTCACCGTCCCTGAGCAGGCGAACAAGCTGACATATCTTCACATCAAGATGCGCATCATCCGCCAGCGCACGCACTGCGGTCACCATCCGTTTTACGTACCCAGTATGGTCCGCACCCCAGACATCAATCATCTTGCAGAAGCCGCGCTGATACTTGTCATAGTGATAAGCGATATCCGCAGCAAAATAGGTATAGTCACCGTTAGACTTCTGAAGGGGGCGGTCCACGTCGTCGCCGAACGCTGTCGCACGGAACAGGGTTTGTTCCCGCGGCTCCCAACCTTCAGGCTTTTTACCCTTTGGTGGCTCCAGCACGCCTTCATAGATATGACCGCGTCCGCGCAGGTCTTCAATGGCGTCGGCGACCCTGCCAGTTTCATGCAATGTGCGTTCGGAGAAAAACACATCTTGCTCAACACCCAGTGCCTTCAGGTCTTCCTTGATCAGGGCCATCATGGCGGCAGTCGCTTCAAGACGGACGACAGGCAACCATTCTTCTTCAGGAGCGTTCAGCAATTTGTCGCCATACTTTTCCTTCAGCGCCTGTCCTACAGGCACCAGATAATCACCCGGATACAAGCCTTCGGGGATTTCGCCGATATCTTCACCAAAGGCTTCGCGGTACCGTAGGTGAACAGACCGCGCGAGCGTCTCAATCTGGCTACCAGCGTCATTGATCACATATTCCTTGGTGACATCAAAACCGGCCTTAGCAAGCAAATTGGCAAGTGCATCCCCAAACACCGCGCCGCGTACATGGCCTACATGCATGGGGCCAGTTGGGTTAGCGGACACATATTCAACATTGACCTTTTCGCCGCCGCCGACAGAGCTATTTCCATAGTCGCCACCCGCTTTCAAAATCGACGCGACCTGATTTTGCCAGAAAGAAGCAGCAAGCCGCATGTTGATAAAACCAGGCCCGGCTATCTCAACGGTTTCGATATCTGCGTTTGCCTCAAGCGCAGGCGCAAGCAGCCCGGCAATCGCACGCGGGTTACTGCCTGCCTGCTTTGCCAGCACCATGGCTGCATTGGTTGCAAGGTCACCGTGACTGGCGTCCCGTGGGGGTTCTACCGTCAGGTTCTTATAATCAAGGTTTTCCGGCAGGTCGCCTGATGCCGACAGGCTATCAAGCGCGGCCTCTACAACGCCCCGGAAATGGGTAAAAACATTCATGATTTCAGTCTTTCCTGTCTGTCAGGACGCCTTTAGATCGAAACGTCCGACAGATCAAACAATTTAGCATGCTCGCGGAAGGCAAATCTGTCAGTCATGCCTGCAATAAAGTCTGCAACAATACGGGCGGTTTCCGCCGTATCAGAGTCAGTTACTTTCCTGTTCCAGTCTGTTGGCAGACACTCCGGCTCTGCAACATATAGGGAAAACAGGTCATGCAGGACACGTTTTGCCTTACTGCCCATGCGATTAACCAGATAGTGGCGATACATACGATCCGCCAAAAATTCCTTCAGTTCCGCAACCGCCGTCGCAATATTGCGACCAAATGCAATTACGGGTGCCCCGGCGTTACGGATATCATCAACTGATTTCGGGTCCAGTTCGGCAAGTCTTCTGCCGCTTTCCACCATCACATCCGCAACCATCCGGTTGATCATTCGTCGGACAAGCTCATGAATAAGGATATCGCGCGTCGCGCCCGGATAGGTTAGCAACACCTCATCAATTAACTGGGCAACAACCGGAATTGACTTCAGTTCATCAAGCTCAAACAAACCGGCCCTCAGGCCATCATCCAGATCATGGCTTGAATAGGCGATATCGTCGGCAAGGGCCGCAATTTGCGCTTCTGCACTTGGATAGGTGTGCAACAGCAAGTCATGCTCAGGCAAATAATCCCGAATAGCAAATGGCAGGTCTGCCGGTGGGTTCTTCGGATCAATTGCTTTCTCAACAAGCGGACCATTGTGCTTTGCAAGCCCTTCAAGGGTTTCCCATGTAAGATTCAAGCCGTTGAAGGAGGCATAGCGACTTTCAAGGCGTGTGAGTAACCGAAGCGCCTGCGCGTTGTGATCAAACCCTTCATAACCTTCCATGCATTCATTGAGAACCGTTTCGCCAATATGCCCGAATGGCGGATGACCAAGATCATGCGCCAGCGCCAACACTTCACCGAGGTCTTCATTCAAATGCATGGATCGGCAAATGGACCGCGCAATTTGTGAGACCTCCAGAGAGTGGGTAAGCCGTGTGCGGAAATGATCGCCCTCATGATACACAAAAACCTGTGTTTTATGCTTCAACCGGCGAAAACTGGACGAGTGAATCACTCTGTCTCGGTCACGCTGATAGCAACTGCGGCTTACGGTTTCCGGTTCAGGCACCAGTCGACCACGGCTTTGAGAGGGCTTGCAGGCATAAGGCGCAAGGGTTTCCTCATAATGTGGCAGACTGTCGGTCATGGTGTTCTCCGGCTAGATTTGTGCTTATACCAATGGAAATCGTCGCTGAAACTCGGCGCGTTTTCGCACCCTATCGTCCGCCCTATTTTCCCGCAATTCTTTTTATGCAATCGGCAAGGTAAATTTGCTCAATTTACCAGATTTCCGCCTCAGCCGAGATTGACGTTTCCCGGGGCAAGCCTTACATAAGGCAAGTATTGAATTACGAGGACGTTATGGCAACCACGCCTGCACATGAAAACAGACCACCTCCTGTGGGCCTAAGCGAACGCGCGGCAGCACGGGTCGCAACCTTGATTGAGCAGCAGGGCAACCCTGCCCTCAAGCTGAGGCTTTCTGTTTCCGGTGGCGGCTGTAGCGGCTTTCAATATGGTTTCGACTTTGATGAAACCCAGAAACCCGATGACATTGAAGTCACCCGCGACGGCGTAACCATGCTGGTGGACAGCATGTCTTTGCTTTACCTCACCGGATCAGAAGTTGATTTTGTTGAGGACTTGGTGGGCGCATCCTTTCAGGTTGTGAACCCTAACGCCTCGTCCTCTTGCGGTTGCGGCTCATCCTTTGCAATTTAATTTTCTACGCTAGACATTACTGACGGTCCGCCTATCCTGCTCTCTGTTCTAAGCTCTGAGTCGGGGATGTTTCGTGAAAATCGCCACCTTCAACATTAATGGCATCAAGGCGCGCCTGCCGCGCATACTCGAATGGCTTGAGGAATTCAGTCCTGACGTTGCCTGCTTGCAGGAAATCAAAAGTGTGGATGAGAACTTCCCGCGACTCGAGTTTGAAGAACGCGGCTGGCATCTGGAAACTCACGGCCAGAAATCCTTCAATGGAGTGGCTTTCATCTCCAAGCATCCGATTGAAGACGTGATGCGCAGGCTGCCCGCAGAAGATGGCAGCGAAGAAACCGAGGACGAGCAAGCCCGTTATATGGAAGCCAATATCAACGGCGTTCGAATTGCGACCATTTATTTACCCAACGGCAATCCGCGCCCGGGCCCGAAGTTTGACTATAAACTGGCGTGGATGAAACGCCTGCATGCAAGGGCCGCCAAGCTGCGTAACCTCGAAGTACCCGTCGTATTGGCAGGCGATTACAATGTTATCCCGACAGATGAAGACTGTCACAACCCCGCCGCATGGGTAGAAGACGCTCTAACGCAACCTGAAAGCCGAGGGGCACTGCGTAGTATCATTAACCTTGGCTACACCGATGCGCTGCGTCAAATTCAGCCACACGGCCCTGCCTATAGCTATTGGGACTTCCAGCGCGGTGCCTGGCAGAAAGACCACGGCATCCGCATTGACCACCTACTCCTGTCGCCGCAAGCGGCTGACATTTTGAAAGACTGTCAGGTTGACCGGGTACCGCGCGGCAAGGAAAAACCCAGTGATCACACCCCGGTTTGGGTTGAATTGGATATCTGACTTCCCGCCACGCTATGATAATGAGACAAAGCTTAGTCTATTGTTAAAATAAGCTTTCCAGTCACTTCGCCATTTTCTAGTCGTCGGTGAGCTTCTGCTGCTTCAGAAAGCGGCAATGAAAAGATACTGGGGCGAATAACGCCGACTGCCAGCAGATCAAAAATGGTTGCCATATCCGCGGCAAAAAGTTCTGGCTCGGCATTGTAATAACTGTAGATATCACTAACCCTGATAGCGATTGACCTCTGAAAATGTTTAACAAGGTCTTCAGAGAAACTTCCAACTGGAGGACCAGCCAGGAAACCAAAAACTATTGCGGTTCCCATAGGAGCTAATGCCTCCATATCTGACTGCAATGTTTCGCCAGCAACAGGATTCAAAGTCAGATCTACTCCACGACCGTTGGTTATCTCCAAGACACGAGACGAGACATCTTCTTTGCGATAATCAATCACGTAATCAGCGCCCTGCTCTCTCGCGTAGTCCTGCTTGTCAGTACTGACTGAAGCAATCGTTGTCGCACCAACGTGTTTCGCCAATTGCAAAATCATTGTTCCAACGCCACCAGCTGCCGCATGTACCAGAATAGTTGTGCCCCGTGTGGCACGCCCGAGGTTGACCATCATATGCCAGGCTGTAATCGCATTTACAGGAACCCCAGCCGCTATATTAAAATCAATGTCACAAGCGATCTTGGTTACATAGGGTGCCCGCACAATACTGTGCGCCCCATAACCACCGGAACCGATTATCCCCATCCATGCAACACGATCACCGACTTCGAGATCAATCACACCATCACCAAGCGCTTCGACAATGCCGGCACCTTCAACTCCGGGGACATGTGGCAAATCTGGCATCATGCCATCTGGCATCTCATCCCTGCGGATTATAGTGTCTATGAAGTTCACCGCGCTTGCTTGATTGCGGACCAAAACTTCCCCGGCAGTCGGTTTGGGTACCTTCCGCTGAACCATTGATAAAACGTCGGGGCTTCCAGTTTTAGAAATTACCATCGAATACGACATATTACTTCTCCAAATTCACTTGGAGAAACATGTAGTATCTTTTCTTTTTCATGATAATAGTCATAATTAGGAAACATTAAACCATATATAGAATTATGATTTATAATGACCTTGCATATTTCTGCGCTGTAGCAGAGCACATGAGCTTCACATCAGCGGCGACCCACCTTGACGTGCCAGCAAGTCGCATCAGTCGTCACATAGCAGAACTCGAGGAAGAACTCGGCGTTCGGCTATTTGAAAGAACCACCCGGCAGGTACGATTAACGGAAGAAGGTCGGTTACTCTTGGATCAGTGCCAAGACCCGATCAATGCCTTGAAGAAGGTTGTCGGTTTTGGCGAACGTGCCCAGCAACAAGTATTGCGGGTTACCGCTCCGGTATTGGCCGCAAGAACAAGCATCGGCCCAAAACTGCTGGATTTTGCAGAGCTCAACCCAGGCATCAAAATCGACTTAACCGCAACAAATGTGTTTATGGACTTTTTCCGGGAAGACATTGATCTCGCCTTTCGTTTGGGTCCGCTTAAAGATTCGGGGTTGATATCGCGCAAACTTTGGCAAGTGCCATACTGCTTTTGTGCGAGTGCAGAATTTGTACAAAAGCATAAACTACATGCCCCAATCCCCGTTGAAGTGCTTTTAACGTTACCCGCTATTGTGTCTCGGCAACCTTGGCACCTCGAGAGAGAAGGACTTGTTAAACCAAAGAATATTCTGCACGAACTTGATGACCTTTCGTTAACCTATGAGGCCAGCAGGAGGAGCCTTGGAATAGCCATGCTTCCAAGTGATATGGTCAAAAAAGGAATGCAGGAGATCGAAATTACGGGGACAAAGGCGAAAACGCGAGAGATGTATGCTGTCTATCCCGCCAAACGTTTTTTACCGTCAAGGGTAAGGCTTCTTATAGACTTTATGGCAGCATTTGGTGTGCAGAAAAAATAACGAGATATTACCCATCCACCGTTTCGTACACCTCGTCTTCGCGGTTCGCTGCTGGGTTACCTAACGCCGCCAGCGACGGCGTTACATATTCATCAACTGAGACGACTTGGTTTTTGCTGTCCACATGCACAGCGCGGGAAATACGGCCCGGTAGCTGGTTTGCGGGTACCTGCTCGTACCCCATGATGATTGCGAGGTCGCCTTTACTGAACTGGTGCGCAGCCGCACCATTCAGGCAAATAGTCCCACTGCCCTCGCTACCTTCGATGATATAGGTGGTGATACGTTCCCCATTAGTGATATTCACCACGTCCACCGCCGTGTGTGGAAGCAGGCCAGACGCGCGAAGCAAAGCAGGGTCAACGGTAATAGACCCGACATAATTCAGGTCTGCGCCAGTAACGGTTACCCGGTGAAGTTTACCATACATGAATGCACGGGTTGCGCTATTGAGCGTCGGCTGTGTCATCTATTTACCCTTACAAAAACACTGCAAGGCATATGGAGCCCTATGGCTATAAGGTCAAGATGAAACCGCTAGCGGCTCGAAATATTGCGTGCCACCATCTGGACAGTTGCCAAACGGACCCAATTTTGCCCGCCATCTGTTGACTGCTCGTAAATAAACTCGCGCAGTCCGTCGCCCGTAATCCGCCATTCAAACCGCTGCAATTCGGAGCCGTCGTCACGTGGCGCCTGTCCAACAAAACGAACACCATCCCTGAATTTCTTGCCACGGAAATTGGCAACCACGGTGCCCATGTCATCAACCCAAACCTGACGCCAATTCCGCTGCTTGGGGTCATAGGTATTGATGGCGAAAGCACCAACACCCGCACGACCGGTAAGTGGGCGATAAAACTCGCCCCAGTTTTCGTAGGAAACCACCTCAAATGAAGCACACCCACCAAGTGCTGGCCTATGCACGGAAAACCCGCCCGAAACCCAAGTGCCGCCTTGCAGCACCTTCATGTCCCACACACCATGCATGAAATCCATTTCGTGATAGTCTGCACCGGTGCAACTTGGGCTTTCGTAAGGAGCCTGCCCAAGCAGGTTACTGAAATCCAGGTTTGTGTCATTGGCCTTTGCCGGCAAGAAGCCTGCCAGCAGGAACGCTAGTATTATATATTTCAAGGCTGCCACCTGTGTTTACCAGCACGCATTATGGCAGACCGTTCATAAAAAAAAGCCGAACAATCAGCTCGGCTTTTCCTAAATTTTTATTGAATTGTCGTTACTGCTCGTCAGGCTCTTTATCATTTGAAACGTCAAACTGCTCCGCCGCGCTCTCGCCAACAAAGGTTTGTCGCTGCCAGTCATAGCGAATGCCATGAGCAAGCGGAATTGAAGCGGTAAGCCAAAGCGTTCCAATCGTATTATAGGCACCAGACACAATAGAGGGCGTTAGATGCTCAAGGAACGTAAGTGGTATCAAAACAATGGCGTTTAGAGAAAACAGAACCACACCGAATTCAAATACATGAGACGGGCCAACTTCTTCCTGATCGTTCCCCAACGCTGTTTGGGTCAGGTTGCTTGAAAACACAGCATAAATGCCGCTGATAATCGCGAGCAAAACGACGTTACTTATCAAGTCACCAACCAACGTCTGTTCCTGTGAATTCACATCGATCACACCGACCGCAGCCAACACCAAGAAAACCACGACGGCAACTATGACCAATAATATGGTGATAAAAAACAGTTTAACCGCTGTTACACTGGCAGCCGACAGGCTTTTGCTAACCGGCGACATAAATGCCCCGTCAACACCCAAGGCACCAAAGCGTATCCAGAAATTGAACACCCATGCATATCCGATCATCAATGCAATCAGACTGAGGAAGAACATCCAACCCCAACCGTCTTGGATAGCGCCAGCGAAACCTTCCGGGTTGCCTGCCTGTATTTGTTCAACAAAAGAAAAATCACCACCCGTTGCACCCAAAACCACGCCAACAAGCAGCGCAATAGCCAGCACATAGAAAGCAATAGTTATCGCAATACCTTTTGGAAAAGCAGCAACTTGTTTGCCTGCCTGCCGTACGATTTCCAAAGTTGGAAGCTTGTTGTCCATTACGTCCCCCTAAATTGAGTAATAGAAACAAACTCTAAACTTTTGAAAGAAAAATACAAGGCCGAAGCGATGCAGCAACCGTTCACTTTTTTCAAGCGCGCACATCAGATCCGGCACAGGTTGGACACATATGCTTCGGTGGATTTTCTAATTATATTACAGCCCTTCAGGTAACTGACGCACAGCACCCTTGCTGGCCGATGTGGTCAACGCAGCATAGGCCCTGAGCGCAGTCGTAACCTTGCGCGGGCGGTTTGCAACCGGTGTCCAGGCTGCTTTTCCACGTGCTTCTTGTGCCGCCTTTCGCTTTGCAAGGACATCATCATCAACCCGCACATTAATCGAACGTTCTGGAATATTAATATCGATCATATCACCATCTTCGATTAATGCGATGGCACCGCCTTCGGCGGCCTCAGGGCTTGCGTGGCCAATTGAAAGGCCGCTAGTGCCCCCAGAAAAACGCCCGTCAGTGACCAAGGCACATTCTTTACCTAGTCCCATCGACTTCAGGTAGCTGGTTGGATACAGCATTTCCTGCATACCAGGACCGCCACGCGGACCTTCGTAACGGATGATTACAACATCACCGGCAACAATACCCCGCCCCAGAATAGCCGCAACAGCGGCATCCTGGCTTTCAAAAACACGGGCGCGGCCAGAGAAGGTTAGAATACTCTCGTCCACGCCTGCGGTTTTAACAATGCAGCCTTCTTCAGCGATGTTGCCAAACAGAACAGCCAGCCCACCATCTTGGCTGTATGCGTGCTTTTGCTCGCGGATACAGCCTGCTTCCCGGTCGAGGTCCAGCTCTTTATAGCGTTTCGATTGGCTAAAGGCTGTTTGTGTCGGCACACCACCCGGTGCAGCCCGGAAAAACTGAGCCAGCTCAAGGTCATTGGCGGTTTTAACGTCATAGCGGGCGACCGCCTCCCCCATGGTTGGGGTATGAACAGTGGAGCATTCCTGCTTCAACAAGCCCGCGCGGTTCAATTCCGCCAGAATGCCATATACGCCGCCCGCACGGTGTACGTCCTGAATATGATAGTCGCTTGTGGCCGGAGCCACCTTGCAAAGGTTCGGGACCTGGCGGGACAGACGGTCAATATCCTCCATCGTGAAATCAATGCTGCCTTCACGCGCCGCAGCCAGCAAATGCAAGACGGTATTGGTCGAACCGCCCATGGCGATATCAAGCGACATAGCGTTTTCAAAAGCTTTGAAGTTGGCAACAGAACGCGGCAGGACACTCTCGTCATCCTGCTCGTAATATTGCCGGGTGATTTGAACAATCAGCCGAGCTGCGGTTAAGAAGAGTGACTTGCGATCAGAGTGTGTTGCAAGCGTCGTCCCGTTACCGGGCAGTGACAGGCCAAGTGCTTCGGTCAAGCAGTTCATACTATTCGCGGTGAACATACCGCTGCACGACCCACATGTTGGACAGGCTGAACGTTCAATACGGGCAACATCTTCATCAGACACATTGGGATCAGCGGCCTCAACCATCGCATCCACAAGGTCTAGCTTGCGTGTTTCGTCACCATAATCATCCTCGCCCGCTTCCATCGGGCCACCGGACACGAAAACCGCCGGTATATTAAGGCGCATGGCAGCCATCAGCATACCGGGCGTGATCTTGTCACAGTTGGAAATGCAAACAAGCGCGTCCGCACAGTGCGCGTTCGCCATATATTCAACGCTATCAGCGATAATTTCGCGGCTTGGTAGGCTGTAGAGCATGCCGTCGTGGCCCATAGCAATACCGTCATCGACCGCGATCGTGTTGAATTCTTTGGCGACACCGCCCGCGGCCTCAATCTCGCGTGCAACAAGTTGGCCCATGTCCTTAAGATGCACATGCCCCGGTACAAATTGGGTAAAGCTGTTTGCAACTGCGATGATCGGTTTCTGGAAATCATCATCTGTCATACCGGTTGCCCGCCATAAGGCGCGTGCACCTGCCATGTTGCGGCCATGCGTCGTGGTTTTCGACCGATACTGGGGCATGAGAGAACTCCGTGAACTATACTGATGTTTGGCCCTAAAGATTCGCGCCGACTTTAGCGATGAGCCATCGCGTTGTCGATAATTTTCGGCGCGTTTTTATATCAAAATGTGAAATATTATTACTCACACGCACCATTCATCCCTGATGACGCAGATTTGAACCGCTTATGAGTGCTCAGCCAATCAAATAAGCCCTATGCTAGGCTTCTTAGATTGTGAGGAATATCTGAATGTCGTGGATTAAAAACACCATTTCTGTCGCCCTTCTTGCTGCCGCTACATCCTGGTCTGCGCAAGCTGTCGAGCTTTGCCATGTGGCCAATGCAGGTTTCCTCATTAAAGGGAAAAATGCATCAGTTCTCATTGATGGCTTAATGCAGGAAGACCAATACGAAGGCCGCTTCGCCCTGCCCTCAAAACCTATGTTTGAGGAAATGGTTGGCAAAACCGGCATCTTCAAGGATTTGAAACTAATATTATCCACCCACCGGCACGGCGACCATTTTGACCCGAAGGCAACCATCCAGCACCTGAGGGCCACAGATGATGTCCGTTACGGTGTGCCCGCAGATGTTTTACCAACCCTTGAAGCCAATGACCTGCAGGCGAACGAACAAGCTCGCTTGATCTTGGTTGAAGATGGCCCTCAAGGGCATTTTTCACACGGCGGCGTCTCCGTTGAAACCTTCGATGTGGACCACGGCCCGAACATGCCGCAGAACGTTGGTTACCGGGTGACGGTGGACGGTGTGAGCTTCTTTCATACTGGCGATATAAACACCAGCCGCGAACAGCTGGCTGAAGCAGGTGTTAACGCCATTGAGGTCGATGCGCTGATCATCCCCTTCTGGTTTGGCATGCAAAATGTTGAACAGCAGCAGTCCATCGCCGAGAGCTGGAATGCCAAAACGACGGTCCCAACCCATTTCAACCCGCGCCCACAGGCATGGATGGCTCGCTTTGGCGGCCTTGATGGCGTTAAAAAGCTGATACGGGAAACCCATGACGCGCCAATCATCAACACGACAGAAGGCGAATGCACCCCGATTGGTTAGATAGCTAGAGGAAAGCCCGAAGTTTCATTGATGTTGGCGCAGGTACCATCACAATTTCCGGCTCGCCATCCTCTACGAAAAAGGGAAAGGCGCCAACACTCACGGTCGTGACATAGTCTGACTTCTTGGTGCCAATCTCTATACTGGCAAAATCAGGTTGGCCTGTTTCCAAGACCCCACGCATGACCTCCCGGCGGGTATCGAAGCAAAATTCCTCTGTGAATTCATGTAGATACCGCCCTTGATGCGATCCATCGGTAAGCGCGGCCGCAGATTCGCCCTGTAAGTAAAGAAAATACAGGTCAATGCCGTCGTTTTCCTCGCGCCGGAACATCATAAGCCAGCGCAACAGCGTTGGTATATCTTGCGGGCGAAAGGAGGAGCGCAAAGGCGTATCGCCCCCATTCAGGGATTTCCAATAATCCAGAAACATCAGGGCAGGATGGTCATCATCAAGAGTGAGCGGATCAATCGGCACCAGCGGTGCATTACAAATCGTGCGATACCGTTCCTGCCAATTAAACATGGCCTCTACACTCCGTCAGCGACCTCTTGTGGAAACTCTATCCTTAAAAACCTGTAAAACACTAACAAAATCGGCGTTCAAACCGCTGCCTGAACTGGGCCACTGACAACAAGTCCAAACTACAATATCGTTTACAGTGTATTTATTCCCGTTATGGTTATTTCGGAACATGACCGGGGGCCAGCATACTTATGGGTGACATGGAAGAAAAAGATCAGTCAAACCTGCACTTTCTGATCGGATTGTGCCTTACGGGCATTCTCCTCGCTCTGGTGTGGGGAATGACATTAATTACGGTTGCCGGTTTAATTGATGACGATGCAGGGGGCACCTTGCAATCAGCCTATGTACACTGTGTGGACGCAGCAGGTGACGAGTTTGACCAACTTAAGTGCGCCGTAGGCGATGTCCAGAAAGACCAGCAATTACAGTCATCTCGTGTAGATGATTTGGCAACCAGTATTGAATTCAACGGTATATTGATTGGCACCCTGATGGCCTTTTTCGGTTCGCTCATAACCGTGGTGGTGATTTTCTTTGCCTTTCGTACGAAGAGCGAATCTCTGGCCGAAGCCCGCCTCGCAGCTGACGAGATTATGGACAAGAAAGAAGATGAGTTCGATGAAAGGATTGCAAGAGCTGAGTCTCTGCTTGAAACAGCCCAAAACCGAGTAAGCGAAATCGAGAAAAAGTGGGAACCAATCGCGAAACAGATTGATGAGCGAGACTCTGATGAAAAGGCTCCACTTACAGAAGAACAGGAAGACTTTGTAAAAGTTGCCACTGCCAAACCAGCCCATGAACGAACCGCAACAGACTGGCGGGCCATTGCGTTCCAACATTTGCAAGACGACAAATATATCCAAGCAGCAGAGGCTTTTGCTCAAGAAGTAAGTAGACGCGAGAAGACGACAAATATTGCCGTTGCGCGATACAATCAAGCTGTATCCCATACAATAGCGGAACAACCTTCAGTGGCAATCGAAGACTACAATGTTCTTATTGACTGGGGTCAAGCCTACGAAGAGAAAGATGCAGATGTTCGCAAGCAACTCGCCATGGCGCGGTTCAATAGAACAACAATATTCATTGAGCATTTGCCCGAGAAACAACCAGACGATGCCTTAGAGGGTTATGACAACCTTATAAAGTGGGGCCAAGCCTACGAAGAGAAAGATGCAGATGTTCGCAAGCAACTTGCCATGGCGCGGTTCAACAGGGCCATAACATTCACTGAACATTTATCTGAGAAGCAGCCAGAAAAGGCCATAGAGGGTTATGACGACCTTATAAAGTGGGGCCAAGCCTACGAAGAGAAAGATGCAGATGTTCGCAAGCAACTTGCCATGGCGCGATTCAATAGAGCAACAATATTCACTGAACATTTATCTGAGAAGCAGCCAGAAAAGGCCATAGAGGGTTATGACGACCTCATTGAATGGGGCCAATCCTACGAAGAAGATGATACAGATGTTCGCAAACAAATTGCCATGGCGCGGTTCAACAGGGCCATATCATTCACTCAACACTTCCCTAAGAAGCAACCAGAAAGCGCCATAGAGGGTTATGATGACCTTATAAAGTGGGGCCAACCCTACGAAAAGGAAGGTACAGATGTTCGCAAAAAAATTGCCATGGCGCAACTCAATAGAGCCGTAGCTTTCACTGAACATTTATCTGAGAAGCAGCCCGAGAAGGCTATTGAAGGTTACGACACCCTTATCAAATGGGCCAAACCTTTTGAAGCCGAAGATAGAGGTGTTCGCGAAGAAGTCGCATTTGCACACATTAATAGAGCACAAACCTACACATCAGACTTCCCTGAAAAGCAACTAGAAAGGGCAATAGAAGGATATGAGGAGCTCATTTCGTGGGGCCAGCCCTATGAGACTAGTGACTATCCCGTTAGGAAACAGTTATTAAACGCCTATCGCAACCTTGGTTATGAGTATTTTGTTACTTGCACTCCCCCACAAGCAGAGTTGTCTATGAGCGCCAGCGAAAAGGGTATCCAGTTATATCTTCAGCAAGAGTGGCCAGAATTCCCCAGCAGCTACCCGCACCTTCTGGAACATAAAGCTGAGGCGCTGTTTGCCCTAGGGCGTAAGGACGAAGCGATAGACATCCAAGAAAAAATGATCTCTGAATTCAGAGATCACGAAGACGAAGATGTCCAGCGAGCTGTATCTGAAGCGCGCGAAAAACTAGCGGAATGGGCGGAGCAGGAGTAACCCCTGCCCCACATATCTTATGACAAACGTTCTAGCGCTGCCTGAAGCTTTTTCAGCTGCTCTTCAAGGTCAGCGAGCTGCTCTTTTGCTTCAGCCACCACATGCTCGGGCGCTTTTTCAAGGAAACGCTCATTCGACAAGCGCCCCTTCAACCCACCGGCTTCTTTGGTGATCTTCTCAACATTCTTCTGCAAGCGCGCTTTTTCCGCGTCCACGTCCATGAGATCTGCAAGCGGCAGGTAAACGGTTGCTTCGTCCACAACAAGCTGTGCAGCCCCTTTGCTTTCAGCATTATCAACTGCTTCGGCTTTTTCAAGGCGGGCAAGGCGGCAGATCATGTCCTGGAAGGCTTCCAGCCTTTGCCTGGTAATATCCGACGCACCAACAACAAGCGCTGTTGCCTTCGCACCTGCTGGCACATTCATCTCCGACCGTGTGGAGCGAATTTCAGAAATGAACTTAATCACCCAGTTCACTTCTTCCGCTGCGGCCTCGTCACAGGCGATTTCGCCCGGCCATGACGCAAGGATCAGGTCACACGGACGGTCTTCTTTCATTTCATGCCACAGTTCTTCGGTAATAAACGGCATGAAGGGGTGCAACAGCACCAGAATCTGGTCCAGCACCCAGCCTGCAACCGCACGGGTTTCGGCTTTTGCCGCTTCATCCTCGCCCCAGAACACAGGCTTGATCAGTTCCACATACCAGTCGCAGAAGGTACCCCATGTGAAATGGTAGATGGCATCCGCCGCATCATTGAACCGGAAGGCTTCCATCGCGCTTGTCACGCCAACTGCCGCACGGCCAACTTCGCTGATAATCCATTTATTGATAGCGAGGGTCGGTGTTGGCTGGATGCCGTCTGAACCGCCAATCTCATTCATTTCGCAGAAGCGCGCCGCGTTCCAAAGCTTGGTGCCGAAGTTTCTGTATCCTTCAACCCGCTTTTCATCCAGCTTGATATCCCGGCCCTGCGCTTCCATCGCAACGAGCGTGAAACGAAGAGCATCAGCACCGTATTTTTCAACGAACTCCAGCGGGTCAATCACATTGCCCTTGGACTTGGACATTTTCTGGCCATTGGCATCGCGCACCAGTGCATGGATATACACATCCTTAAACGGCACCTCGCCCATGAAATGGATGCCCGACATCATCATGCGCGCAACCCAGAAGAAGATGATATCAAACCCGGTTACCAGCGTGGTGTTGGGGTAATATTTCGCCAGTTCCGGTGTTTTATCTGCGTCTGGTCCGTTCCATCCCATCGTGCTGTAGGGCCACATGGCTGACGAGAACCAGGTATCAAGCACGTCTTCGTCGCGGCGCAGGTTTGTCGGTTCACCAAAATGCGCGTCAGCAGCCGCCTGTGCTTCTGCTTCGGTTTCCTCAACAAAAACAGTGCCATCAGACGCATACCATGCCGGGATTTGATGCCCCCACCATAGTTGGCGAGACACACACCATGGCTGGATGTTGCGCATCCACTCAAAGTAAGTTTTTTCCCAGTTCTTAGGAATGAATTTTGTTTTGCCGGTCTCTACTGCTTCGATCGCAGGCTTCGCCAGTGTTTCAGCATCCACGTACCACTGCGCGGTAAGCCACGGCTCAATCACGACGCCGCCACGGTCACCAAACGGCACCATATGACGGTGCGGCACTATCTTCACGAGCAAGCCTTCGGCTTCCATATCTGCTACAATCGCCTTGCGGGCCTCAAACCGGTCCATGCCCTGATATTTTTCAGGTGCATTTTCGTTGATAGCGGCGTTTTCATCAAAAATATTGATCATGGCAAGGTCGTGCCGCTTGCCGATTTCAAAGTCATTGAAATCATGCGCTGGCGTAACCTTCAGCGCACCTGTGCCCTGCTCGGGGTCAGCGTGCTCATCACCAACGATGATGATCTTGCGGCCAACAAGTGGCAGGATAGCGTGCTTGCCAATCAGATCCTTGAAGCGCTCGTCCTCAGGGTTAACAGCAATGGCGGTATCCCCCAGCATTGTTTCTGGCCGGGTGGTTGCAATTTCGATAAAACGGCCTTCTTCACCGTCAATCGGATAGTTGAAGTGCCAGAAATTGCCGTCAATTTCCTTTTGCTCAACTTCAAGGTCAGAGATAGCTGTTTTCAGCTTGGGGTCCCAGTTTACAAGGCGCTTGTCCTTGTACATCAAACCATCGCGGTACAGTTTTACGAACTTCTTAATAACGGCCTTCGAGCGCTCTTCATCCATGGTGAAGGCTTCACGGGACCAGTCGCAGCTTGCGCCCAAACGGCGAAGCTGGCGCGTAATGGCACCGCCGGATTGTTCTTTCCACTGCCATACGCGATCAATGAAGGCTTCACGCCCCATATCGCGGCGAGTAATGTTGCTGCCCTCTTCCGCCATTTGGCGTTCAACAACCATTTGGGTCGCGATACCAGCATGGTCCGTGCCGGGCTGCCACAGTGTGTCCTTGCCGCGAAGGCGCTCAAACCGAATAAGCGCATCCTGAAGCGAGTTATCCAGCGCATGCCCCATGTGCAGGTTGCCTGTCACATTGGGTGGCGGCATAACAATGACATATGGTTCCGCATCCACACGCTTGCCGCATTCGAAGGCACCTGTGCTTTCCCAATGGTCATACCATTTGGTTTCAATGTCTGCTGGGGAATATGTCTTGTCTAGCATCGCTATTACCTGTTTTTGTTGCCAACCATTGGCAACCGTCAAAGTGGGCCGCAAAATGCACAAAAACCAGCAAAAACGAAAGCCCTAATTTCATTTTGCAGATTGATTGCATTTTTTGAACAAATCAGTGTGGCAAACTTGCAGTTGATCAATTTCATGTTAGGCTGACAACATCATGAAATTAAAAGTCTTTCTGGCATTCCTATTCATTAGCTTTCTTGGCGCACAGCTTGGCTCCTCAGCAGATGACGCGCCAAAGCCGATTCTGGAAGTTCCCTTTCAGTTTGAAAACAACCGCATTCGGCTAACTATGGAATTGAACGGCGTACCACTTTTGATGCTGTTGGACTCGGGCGCGTCAACGTCTGTTCTCTTTGCCCATGAAGACCCTGCCGTGAATTCCATCGCTGTAACCGGCAAACGATCGATCCTGTTTCCTGCCCTAGACGAAGCGATTGAAGGGTCATCACTTGCAGAGGCCGACTTTTTGCTGGCAGGCATGACAATAAAACTGTCGGAAATTGTCCGTCTCGATGACAAAAGCAACCTGCGCGCCCGGCTACTGCTGCGGTACGACGGCATCATCGGACAAGAGTTTTTTCGCAACTACACTGTGCAAATTAACCCGGCCACCCGTGTCATGAGCCTCTATGCAAAAGGCACCAACCTCTCGGAACTATATAAAACAGAACATGTGCTTTACATGCAGGATGACGCGCCCCACATCAGGTTCCGCAGTAAAATGCCATGGGAAGAAAACCCTTCCATGAAGGAAATGTTGGTGGACACGGGCTACCCTGGCGCGGTTGTTTTCTGGGACAGTTCCCATTACCGGAAGGCTGGCAAGCTAACCCCGGACGCGCGCGCGCCGGGCACCGCCATTGTCGGGCGGGCCAGTTTCCGTTTCGGCAGACTGCGCTTCATGGACACACCGGTATATCTGGGGGCTTATCCACCCAAACAGGTTGGTAAACGCGATGGTCTTATCGGCGCCACCATGCTGAATAACTTCACGTATGCCATTGATATAACTGGGCAAAAAATGTGGATGCTGTCAAAAGCAGAGGCCAGCGGCTTCAGCCGCACCCTAGATGGCACCTTCTATCCGCCAAACGACGATGAATATGTTTTTTCCATCTTTGAAAACCCAGGTGCTGGCGGATTTAAGCAGGTTATCAAGAACAACTGATCTTCAATTGGTCTGACAAACCGATCACTTCATCGCAATAAACCTGTCATCTGTTTGCGCGGTGTACTCCGTTTTCATATACTGGACAAATGAAAATACTATCGCTAACGACCAAGGGTGTGATTCTCGCAAGCCTGCTGGGCTTGTGGACATCAGCCTTGAATGCAGCCCCCTCGCCACTGGCCAGCTTCCCGATTGCGATTGTCGACAACCGCACTCACATTCTTTTTGACGGGCCGGAAGGACAAGTCACCTTCCTGTTGGATACCGGCGCCACCACCTCAATCTTTTTCGACACAATGCTTGTGCCGGAAAGATCACTGACCGGGGAAGAAGCACAGGTAAACTTTCCAGCCATCGGTCACTCGGTTTCCGGCAAACGCCTCGGCGAAGTTGTTCTGGGCACCGGGGATGCGACACTGGTAAGCAGCAACGGTCTGCTGATTGTTGGCGAAAACGATATTGAAGAGGCGCTCGAAGCTAATTTCAGCGGTATCATCGGGCAAGAGCTATTCCGCCGATATCTGGTGGAGATAGACCCCTACAAGCTTGAGATGAACCTGTATGCGTCGGGGACAAACCTGAATGAAGATTTCGAGATTGAACACCGACTGGAAATGCAAGGCCATACGCCATACATCGTGTTCAAGTCTCAACTGCCATGGGAAAAACGCACATCAGTAAAGAATATGATGCTGGATAGTGGCTACCCGGGCGGCATGGTGTTCTGGAGCCGCAGGCATTTCATGCAGGCGACCTCTCTTTCCGAACGAAAAGAACTGGAAACGCGCCAGATGGGCGTGCTCACCACGGCCAACATTGATTTTGGCAATCTTTATTTTGAAAACCTGCCAATTTTCATTGCCAGTAATATACCAGCCCAAAGCGAAGAGCGAGACGGCCTGATCGGTGCCAGTATTTTAGCCCAGTATCGCCATGTGATTGATTTTGCAGGCGAACGTTTGCTGTTAAACCCGGTAGTTGATGAAGAAGGCGAACCAGTTCAAATTATTGATGGCGCCATATACACGCCCAATAATGAAGATTTCAAAATAAAATTCTTTGGTCCCAAATTACCGATTTACCCGTCGCTAACTCTCTATAACCACAAAACACGGCCTTTGTCGCCCCACCACCTGGGGCAAAGCGACAACAACTAGCGACTGGGCACGGCGTAACAACACCCACCCATGGGCGGAGGCGCGCAGACGCGCCCCATAAATCTGAAATCAAAGGTAAATTGGCAGCACCTGGTTTAGCTGGCTGGTCTATTGCCGGCGGGCAATTCGCGCCACTTCACGCTCTACTGCATCTTGAACGATGCCAGGCAGATGCTCGTCAAGCCAAGCTTGCAACATTGGCTTCAGCATTGCACGTACAAGCGCATCAAGCGTGTTTTCAGCACCCCCATAGCCCTGCACCATCAAATGGGTCAGGTGGGCAAAGCTTTCCCCAGCTACTGATTCCACGTTCGGTGAAACTATGGCTTCAATATCGCCCTCAGATGCGAACTCTGTGAGCTCAAGAACATCTTCTTCTGGCTCAGGCATCGGCGCAGGCGTTGGTGCTGGTGTAGGAGCCGGTGTAGGCTCAGGCTCAGGTTCTGGCTCAGGTTCTGCTTGAAGCTCCTCATCTAAAGGATCATCGTCAGCAACCGCTTCCGGTTCCCCCTCATCCTCCGACTCGTCAGAAATGATCCGGCGAATAGACGCCAGAATCTCTTCCATCGTTGGTTCATCTTCAGATGCGTCAGCGCTCATAGACCCGCCAATTCCGTTTCACTCCCTGTTAAAACAGGTACCGTTATCACCCGGTTGTGTCAATAATTCTTAAAATAACTAAAGCAGTTATAGGAATCCCCTGATCACAACCATACTTATTTTTCCTCAACAACAAAGCAAAAAGGGAGCCAAAATTGGCTCCCTTTTCTCATTTCACATTGGTTGGCACAATCAAACGATATCAATCGCATCTGAAAGTGTATTGGTAAGCACACTTAAGAACTGTATTTCATAAACAGGGTAACTCAAGTCAATAGTACCCTGCCCGGTGTTAATGGTTACCACACTATACAAGTCGTCACCGGTACCGAAGATGCCATCGTTGCCACTTGAAAAAAGACTGGTTGGACTGAAACTAAAAGAGGTTATGTCACCACCCAAAGTTATTCGATCCCCCTCCGTTGGGTCAAAATCGAATATACCGTCAGTGCCATGGTTGTTAGCAAATCGGAAAATATCTGCACCGCTACCTCCAGTCAGTAGATCACCACCGCTGCCACCAGTTAATGTATCAGCACCAGCATCTCCATTGATAGTGTCGTTTCCACCACCACCGAACAGCTCATCATTGTCGCTTCCGCCATTGATACGGTCAATACCGTTTGACCCAAAGACAACATCGTTGCCAGAGCCACCGTTCAGGGTATCGCTACCACCTGCGCCGCCGATGGTATCGTCACCGCCGCCTCCATTGACCAGATCATTGCCGCCTTGCGCAAAAATGCTGTCGGCACCGCTGGTGCCAGTTAAGGTATCGTTACCGCTTGTTCCTGTAATAGTTGCCATGATTTAACTCCCAATCGTGTTAAGTTTTGCCATTATTGACTTTATAAAAACACCAATTAGTTGTGTTCAGATTTTGGCAAAACACAAAAAAAGGAAGCAAAGCTGCCTCCTTTTCACCAAACTGATTGTTTATCGGCTAGTCTACCTTAGTATCCCAGCCAAAGAACTTACCGCTGACCTTATCGTAATATTTTGCTTCATTATACAAATCAACGCCCAAGCTCAAATCTCTGGCTGTCATTCGACCAATAGCCTGCAGCAGCGTATAAGCCGCAACGGCCTCGTTGCGCTGGGCACGAACAAGGGCAACACGAGAATTCAGCAATTCTTGCTCTGCGTTAAGAACGTCAAGCGTGGTCCGTGAGCCAACATAAGCTTCCTGACGAACACCTTCGAGTGCGATTTCGTTCGCACGAACCTGTGCTTCGCTGGAGGCAATTTGCCCCTTGGACGCGCGATGATTATCCCATGCAATCAGTGCTTGTTCCTGCGCCACCCGCTCTGCCTGATAGATTTCCATCATGCGTTGGCTCCGAAGCTGTTTTGCGCGGCGAATAGTGGAATGACGTTGCCCACCTGCATAGAGTGGCACCGTCACCTGAACTGTAACCGCAGTTTGGTCATTGGTCAGCCCGATTGCTTGCGCACCAGCAGCGTTACTGGTGATCGCATCGGTATGGTTATATGATGCCCGTACCCCGACGCTTGGAAGCAATGACCCTTTGGCTTGATTAACTGCATGCCTAGCCGCTTCTTCATTGTATCGAGCCGCCTTAACATTCGGGCTTTCAGAGACGGCAATTTCAATGGCCTGATCAAGTGACGTGGGCAGAGACGCGCCCTTTGCCGGGCTTTCAAGAGTTGCGGGCGGTCTGCCGATAACCCTTTGGTATTGGGCGCGGCTTGCTGCCAATGTTGCTTCCGCAGTCAACAATGTTGACTTTGCCCCTTCAAGGCGCGCTTCTGACTGCGCTACATCCGTGCGCGTGACTTCCCCAACGCGGAAACGGTCCCGGCTTGCTTGTAACTGCCGCTCCAACACCTGAATATTATTTTGGTTAAGTTCAACAACCGCAACGTCACGCAGCACATTCATATAGGCTGTTACGGCATCAATTAATACCTGCTGTTCCACATTGGCGAGTTGCTCCCGGCCAACGCGAACATTTTGGATGGCTTGTTTCCGCACTGCGCGATCCTGAAAACCATTAAAAAGGTTTTGGTCAAGGGCAACAGAATATGAGTCACTATTGATATCAATCGGGAAGGTTGGGCCGTCACCAATTTGTCGATCATTGTTACCGCGCTGCAAGGTCACACTGCCATTCACCTGCGGCAAGAACCCGGCATTAGCTTGCGCCACACCTTCGTCTGTCGCCCTCAGGGCTGCACGTTGCGCCATAAGTTGTGGGTTGCTTGAATAGGCTGCTGCAAGCGCTTCTTTGAGCGTTTCCGCAGATGCCATGGAAGTTCCGGCCAGAACGGTCGTTGCCGCCAGAATCGCCTTCATCCCAAATTTCATTTAAATCTCCTAATTCCTCGCTGTTATACTTTTTGTTATCTATGGAGGAACAGCCCGTTGGCAATTACTCCGATCTCTTGACCTTATATACGGCCTTTTACTCTAAACCCTGTTTTTAAAACACAAACCCTTGCGCTTTTTCAAAGCCAGGAAGCGGCAGCACATCTGCATCAAACAGATTCTGTTCTTCCAGATTGCCATCGGTTTTCCTGATGATATGGGCCCTGCCCACCCCAGCTTCAACCTTTACGCACAAGAGGCGTCCGCCTTCTTTAAGCTGTTTCAGAAGCTTTTTGGGAATATCTTCCACCGCGCCTTCCAGAAAGATCACATCGTAAGGGCCCTGTTTGGCTACACCGTCACACAATGTGCATGAAACAACCGCGGCATTCATAATGTCCTGTTCGGCAAGTTTCTTTTCCGCGAGTGTCGCCAGGTCTTCATTTTCTTCAACGGCAACAACAGCTTCTGCAAGCTTTGCCAGAACCGCAGACGAATAGCCTGTCGCACAACCAACATCGAGCACAATATCCTGCGGCTGAACATCAGCCGCCATCAGCAAACGTCCAAAAACGCGCGGCTCCATAAGGAACCGACCTTCGCCAACCTCAAGGTCTTCGTCCACATAAGCGATGGCACGTTTTGCCTTTGGCACAAACTGGTCTTTAGGAACAGCGGAGATGGCTTCGATCACACGCTCATCATTCACCTCGTTGGGGCGAAGCTGGCAATCGATCATATGTGAAAGTGCTGCTGCGGTATCAGTCACATCAAATCCTTATCAACATCCAAACATGTCGCATGCTTGTGTCAGCATGCATTTGCTCGCTTTATAATCCTACTAGTCAACAGAAACAACGGGATTCTAGCCCATCGCGTCATTAAATTGGATGCTTGGAAAAGCCCTAGCAAGCACACACAAATGACCAATCGCCTTGCGGTCATTTGCCTTGCTTATGCGATTAACCGCTGTTGCTGGCCACAGCGGGTCCGGTTCAAGGGTTAAAATATTCGATTGATGCTTTCAGTTCACCGTCTTCACCGATCACCACTTTATACAGATGATCATATTGATCTTCCTTCAGCAACGGGAACTCTTCACCGGTTAAAAGCGTGGCAAGATAAGGCGTTGTATTACTGTGACCGACCACAAGGACAGACTGTTTATCCCGCAGAAAACTCTGCTTGAGCCTTTGCGCGAAAGCATTCAGCTCTCTCGGGTTATAGTGAATAATCTGTAACCCACCCTGCTCGGCGAGAGGCGCAGCAGTTTGAAGGGTACGTTTGTAATTTGTGGAGAAAACTTTCGTTATTCCCTTGCCTTTTAGCAGAGCGGCCAGTGCTTTCGCTCTCGTCTGGCCTTGCTCCGTCAGGCCGGGGTCACTATCAGCGATTTTTTCCGCATGGCGAACCAGATAAAGAGTTGCCTCTTCTGCTGCTACGCTTGGCACATAGCCAAGCAAAACAAACATTATAATCCCTAAAACTCTGTTCATAACACCCTCTCTAAAATCGCGCTTAAGCCCAAACTAAACAGCGGCCTGCGCAAAATCCAATAATCGTCCGTTTAGCAAACTAACGCCACTTAAGTAAAAAAGCATTGCTGGGAGACAATGCCTTTGATATATGCTGCGAACCTTCGGCGGCAACGTCGATATGGCGCGATGGCGGAGTGGCGACGCAGCGGATTGCAAATCCGTGTACACGAGTTCGATTCTCGTTCGCGCCTCCAAGAATTCAAGGGCTTAGCTAGATTTAGCTAGGCCCTTTTCTTTTAGCTAGTGTGTGGTGATTAAATTTAGACGTATGGAACCCATTTAAGGGCAAAATACCCAATGAAGAAGCCCGCAACCCCAAGCCCAATAACAGTTGTTAGGCTTTGTTCTCCATGCAAACCAATGAAGACGCCCAAAACAGCACCTAACGTCGCATTCAAGAATGGGCGTGGTTTCCATTTTTTTGAATCAAAATAAGACAGCGCAACGAACGCCAAAAACATGCCCAACGCCATGCCAATGTGCCAAGGAAGGTCGCGAAACGCGAAACCTACGGCGAAAAGGGCAGTCACCACAGAAAAAATAACCAGTCCTTCCCAATCTATTGCTTTCAGAACGGGGTACCGTTGGAACAGGGACCAACGCTGGCCATTGCCCGTAGCGCGATGAATCTTTTTTCGTTGCTTAACTTTTTTCTTTTTCACGGGGGCGTTCTATTCCTCAGGTAATGGAGGCTCGGGCCATTCAACGGTCTCTTTGGCCTGAACCGGGCTGTCTTTATAGGTGGAAAGCGTCACGAAACTCTTGGTCGATACCACACTATCGAACGTATGAATTTGCCGTAGAAGCGATTCCAGCGCTGTCGAATCCGGCAAACGCACCTTCAAGATGAGCGACGTGTCACCCGTAACGGAGTGCAGTTCCTCGACCTCTGGCAACTCCTTCAACTGTTTGAAAGCCTGACTGTATCCCCAATTCTCCGTGGTTATATGTAAAAACACGAGCAGCGGCTTGCCCACCTTGGCACCATCCAGCCGCGCAGCTGTTTGCTTTATCACACCACGACGCCGCAGGCGCTTAACACGCTCATGCACCGCTGGTGCAGACAAACCCACCTGAGTCGCCAGCGTCGCATAGCTCTGGGTCGCATCTTCAACCAGCGCACTTAATATTTTTCGGTCAATAGGGTCGAGGGCAGCCCCGGGCACACCTGCGGATTGAAGATTATCTGTTTTTACCATTTTGAGCACCTCAAAGCCTTTTTCGCCGAATTTTATTCAGTATTTCTATCAAAATACAACATTTCATCAATATAAACAGGCTCTATACAATGAATACCATGGTACAGGACAGTGCGCTTTCTCTGAGCGATTATGACATCTCAGCGGAACGTGGGTTTTTATCCTCCTTTAACGCGGCGGACATTCGGCTGCCCCACTATCTGGATGCGATCAGGGAAGCGGCAATGAACCTTCCCGCGATTCTGACCACAGGAAAGGTTCGGTCACGGCTAGCCAGCCTTCCATTTGTTGACCTTACAGACTTTGTGGAAAAAGCAAGCCCTGAGCAGCACCGAGTGGCCTTTGTGCATTATTCCTTTTTGGTTCAGTCGTATGTGTGGGGTGAGGCTGAGGCACCAACCTCAATACCCAAATGCCTGGCGGTACCGATGCATCAGCTTGCAGAAGCGGTTGGGCAAAAGCCCCTGCTGACCTATTCGTCCTATGTGCTGGACAACTGGGGCCTGTTGGACGTTGACGGTGCCATCGACCTTTCCAACATTTATATGATTCAGCCGTTTCAAAGTGGACAGGATGAGGCATGGTTTGTCACCGTGCATGTGGCAATTGAAGCACGCGCAGGCGCTATGTTGGCTGAAATTCCGCATCTGGTTGCTGCAGCGTCCGCAGGTGACACTGCTCGTGTACACCAAGGACTAGCCCACATCTCTGAAGTTTGGGACGATATCAACGCCATCTTCGATCGCATGCCTGAAAGATGCGACCCTTATGTTTACTACAACAGGGTTCGCCCCTGGATTCATGGCTGGAAGAACAACCCTGCCCTACCAGATGGACTAATCTATGAAGGTGTTAGTGACGAGGCGCTAACTTTCCGTGGCCAAACCGGTTCGCAATCTTCCATCGTGCCCACAATGGATGCCTTCTTCGGCATTACCCATGCATCAGACCCATTGCGGGTGTATCTGGAAGAATTGCATGAGTACAGACCACCGTCACACCGCGCGTTCATTGATGCTGTGCGAAAAGAAAGCAACCTGAGAGGGTTTATCGTTGCCTCCGACAACGCAGAGCTGGCCTCACTTTATAATGATTGCATCAGTAAGCTCGCGCAGTTTCGCACCAAGCATCTGGAATATGCTGCCAGCTACATCAACAAGCAAGCAAAGTCTGCAGACGGGAACGACACAGACGTGGGCACGGGTGGCACGCCGTTCATGAAGTATCTCAAGAAACACAGGGACGAGGTTCAGGAGCAGCTGCTGGCGTCTAAAATCTAGCACATCGAGGCTTTGCCATCGAACGTTTAAAGCGGGCATGCGCCCGCTTTTTTTATGCGTTAATTCAAACGCCAAAGTCTGCTACCTATAAGGGAATACCCTATAAACTTCTATAACACATTCATCGCCGTTTATGGTTAATATGGTGTTAACCATAAACTAAATACCCGATACTATTTATTTATTTTAACCTTGTCATAATTCCACGAAAGGCTATCTTCCAGAAAAGAGCACTACCTAGAATGGTAATTTGAAATTCTTGATCGTCCTTATGAGAGGCAGTGCGCAATCGACGACAAAGCAACAAAGAGTGAATGGCACCATGAGTAATAGTATTGTGCATATCCACAGTCACAAGGGCTTTCCTGTCCATGTTAAGGAGTATGCACGCGGCAACACAGATATTCCTCTCGTCGTTATTGGCGGTGCGTTTCAAAATATCTCCCAGATTGAACGGATGAGTGGTGCATTGTCCAAACACAGCTGGCTTCTAGCGTTTGATACGCCTGGCAACGGGGAAACCGGCGTTTTGCCAGCATCCTACCCTTTTGAGTTTATTGCAGAGTGTATCGAAAATTCGCTGCGTGAACTGGACGTAAAAAAGATAAATTTGGTTGGCTTCAGTTATGGAAGCCTGATCGCCCTTCGTTTTATCCAGCTGTTTAAGCCGATGGTAAGGCACCTTGTGCTGCTGGGTGCAATGCACAGGATTCCAGACCATCTGGTCTATGAATTCAACTTGATGCTTTTCTATTTGAAATGGGGAAAGCAGGACGCCTTTGCCGACAGCTTTACCAATCTGATGTCGAACGCAACACTACGAAAAACCAATAAACTGGCACGGTTGGCAGGCGAAAAACTACATCATGCACTGGCAACCGCTAATCTGGGCATTAGGGAACAGTTTGTTCATAATACGCAGCGTATTCTGGACCATGGCAACACAGACCTGTCCATGTTGCCTGATGTTCAGACACTTGTTTGCACAGGCGAGCATGACATCTTCGTGCCGCCTGCAGCCAACAAGCTTATTGCCGATGCTATGCCTAGGGGGCGGTACAAATCAATCGAAAACGCAGACCATATGATTCATGTGATCCAATTTAAAAAAACCATCCAGACCATTCTGGAAGGAGCAGGTGTTTTGGAAAGCAAGACGCCTTTACCCACCTTTACCTTCCCAACACGCAATGAAACCAGACCAGGCATCAGCGATGGCCCCGCCTCTCCTGTCTCCATGGCGGATAGACCCATACAATTGAAACGCCATTAGGCAAGAAACAGGCAAATTTTCTGATCTTTAGAACTGGCTATTTCCCCGGAAAAAACCCGTGTGTCCAAAAAATGTAAAATTCTGCTTGGCAGGACATTTTTTTTGAGTATAAAGACGTTCACCACGCCGGGGCGACCCGGTTTCGATGATCCGCCTTAGCTCAGTTGGTAGAGCAAATGACTGTTAATCATTGGGTCGCTGGTTCGAGCCCAGCAGGCGGAGCCAATAAAAGAAAGCCCGGAGAAAGCTCTCCGGGCTTTCGCTTTTTTCAGCCTCTCGGCACTTACTCTTCGGCAATTGCCGGGTCGTACATGTCAAACCATTTTTTCAGGTAAAGCTGACGACGAAGATAGTTGGACGGAATAGATCCTGTTCCGTGATATTCGCCTTTCACCTCAATATATTTGGTGGGCACACCCAGAAACTTAAGCACCGCATACATCTGCTTGCCTTGCTGGTCCGGCGTACGACGATCAAGGTCGCCAGCCATAAAGAGCGTTGGTGTTTTCACATTCTCTGAATGCATGATGGCAGAATGCTCGTACCACTGCGTTGGATCTTCCCAGAATGGCTTCTCAAAGAAGTTGATCATCCAGCCGGAAACATCCGTGGTACCAACCATTCCAATCCAGTCGGTCACCGGGCAGCGGGAAACCGCAGCCTTGAACCTGTCCGTCTGCGTAACGGTCCAAGCGGTCAGAATACCGCCGCCGGAACAACCGGTCACGAACATACGCTCAGGGTCCACATAGCCCTCATCAATCAGATAATCGACGCCGCCCATCAGGTCAGCATAGTCGCGAGGACCAGGGTACATATCTTCAATTGCGGCAGCGAAAGCTTCGCCGTAACCAGTTGACCCCCGTGAATTGGTGAACAACACAATGTATCCTTGCGCCGCAAAGTGATGGAACATGAAATTATAGGTTTCACGGTACATCGCGTGTGGCCCACCATGAATAGACAGGATCAGCGGGTACTTTTTGTTGCGATCAAAGTTTGGTGGCAACACCGCCCAACCCTGAACACGGGTTCCTTCTGTGGAATCATACCAGAACTCTATGGTTTCAGACATATCAACGCCTGCGAAAACATCACTGTTCACGTCAGTTAGTTTCGCAAAGTCGTCACCATCACGGATATCAATCCGAACAACCTCCGGCAGATGGTCTGCGTCGGCTTGAAGCCCAACTGCAATACCATTGTTTGACACATTGGACAGGAAGATATTCTGGTCACCTTCCGTCACATCACGCACGTCACCGCTCAGGTTCGTATAGTGAATATTCCGGTCACCTTCTTTATCCAGCGCGAAATAGATACCGCGGGAATTTGAAGCCCAAGTCAGGGAAGCTGGCCCCGCAGACAAATCGCCTACCACTCTGCGCTGGTCACTACCGTCTGCATCCACCACATACATGTTTACGTGGCGATAACTCATCACCGATTCATGGAAAGCAGTGAAAGCGACCATATCGCCGTTTGGTGAAAACACAGGGTCTTGTGCGCCAATGCTGTCATCCGTCAGGCGTGTGATTTCCTTGGACGCCACATCAACGGTGTAAATATAAGACTCAGTAAATCGACGTCCGTCATCCTCTTCGGCCAAACCGTCAAAAGCAATTTTGCTGCCGTCCGGTGCCCAGGACAGGTTAGCCGCTGAACGGATCGCGCCCAGCCTTCTGGTATTTGCGTGCCAATTACCACTGGTAAGTTGGCGAGGCGTGCCGCCATCTGCCGTCACAACAAAAATATGGTCCCAACCATTGTTCATCGGGCCAATACGGTCCTGGTGCCACAGGAACTCTTCGATCACCAGTGGCTCTTCTTTCCACTTGGCACCTGCTGGCCTGCCTGGAAGCTTCACCGTAAAGTCAGTTTTACGCGGCACACGCGACATAAAGGCAATAGACTGCCCGTCTGGAGACCAGAACACACCGCGCGGGCGTTCATCAGTACCATGAGTAATCTGGCTAACCGCCCCTTCATTATCCATCCAGCGAACAAAAAGCTGAGGCTTACCGGCATCATCAGGTGCAATAAACGCGATGCGATCGCCATTTGGAGACCAGCGAACATTACCACCCCGCTTCATAAGCTGACGGTTTTTACTGCCGTCCGCGTTCATAATCCAGACGGACGCCGAGCGTCGGTCATTCATTTTATCAATATGGCTGCGCGTATAGATGATTTGAGAGCCATCTGGCGAAATCTGCGGGTCTGCCACATTTTCGATATCCAGATAGGTTTCCAGTTTCAGCGGCTCAGCGACAGCAACACTTGATACTGTGCCCAATGTCAGAACCGCCGATGCGGCAACTGCCGCCAAATAGCGTTTGATCATATGATCCCCCTTTTGTACTGCGACGGCAAAAGGACAGACCCTTCGCCCCCAATTCCCCGGCACCAACAGCAGTATTCCCCAATATCGCTGCAATGGCAAACGCCAGAATTTGAACAAGTCAAACAAGGGAATGCAAAAATGCCACATTCACACTTTAGACACCGGAAACAGTATAAAAACAGCCATTTTAACCTTGTTTCTGTCGCGCTTCGGCCTTAAGCGACAAACTAATGCAGAAAATTCTGCGTTAAAGAATTGAAGGAACACACATGCGCACTCTCCCCTTATCTCTGTGTATCGCGGCATTCGCGTTAACAGCGCTGGCACCGATGGCCAATGCTGAAGAAGAAGGTAAATATGTCTACGGCGGTTTCAGGCTCGGTATTACGGCGTCTCCGGACCAGGATTTTGACGGCGTAGACAACAGCGGTCTTGCATTTGAAGATGACAAGTCCAAAGGTACGCTGGTTGGTGCCTTCATCGGCCAAAACCTTGGGGATTGGCGCATTGAATTTGAATGGGCCCGCCGTGGCAACCCATTTGAAGCAGCGACTATTGAAAACCCGCTGACACTGCCGCTCGCTGTTGGTACGGCGCAAGCCACAGGGGAACAGTCCTCAAACGCCTTCATGTTCAACACTCATTACAAACTGGGTGAGATTGACGGCTGGAAAGCCTACGCTGGGCTTGGCGCTGGTCTCGCAAACCTGAAAATCAAAGACTATACTGCAAACGGCGTACTTCTTGTGGATAGCCGCAATTGGGAACCTGCCGGGCAGGCAATGCTTCAGGTGGTTAAAGATTTGGGCAACACCGAATTTGGCGTTGGCGTGCGTCACTTCAGAACAATGTCTGGACGCTTTTCAACAGAAGCAGGTATTGCGAAAAACCGCTTCGTAAATAACGAAGTGTTTGCATCCCTCACATGGAAATTTGGCAAAGAAAGCGCTCCTAAGCGTGCTGTCGCACCTGCACCGGCCCCTCGTCCGGTTGTTGCGCCTGCACCAACCCCGGCGCCTGCTCCTGCGCCGGCCCCAGCACCTGAGCCAGCTCCGGCACCGCTACCCGGCCCTTACATGGTTTTCTTTGATTTCGATAAGTCTGCCATCACACCTGATGCGCGCTCTATCATTGAAAAAGCAGCTCGCGACTTTAAAAACTTCGGCGCAGCCCGCATTGCAGCATCCGGTCACACGGACCGCGCAGGCCGCGATGCCTACAATGATGCACTGGCACAACGCCGGGCGGAAGCTGTTCGTGACGCTCTTGTCGCTCAAGGCGTACCAGCAAGCCGGATCAGCATCCGCGCATACGGCGAAGGCTCACCGCTTGTCTCCACCAATGATGGTGTGCGAGAATGGCAAAACCGTCGCGTTGAGATTGTTCTCTCACGCTAAACGGCGTTTCAGCTAAAAGATTTAGAAGGGCTTCCAGTTCTGGAGGCCCTTTTTTAATAGGCGCGAGTTGACCGCGTTGCCACCTGGCAACTTCTTGTGGGCTGCCGGTAGCTAACAGGCATTAACGGCAACAGGCCAGAAGGATCAGGCATCTTAACCGCCATGTTCAGCGCCACGCGGGCTTTATCGCAAAATTTCTCTACACTACTCGCACCCAGCGAAACCTTGTTTGCCAAGTCTACAACATAATCTTCAAGCTTGCCCTGCTCACTTCGGTCGAGATAGGTGCGCAGCGGCGCTTCAGCTTGAATAAAGTATGGCCGTTTCGCCCGAACAAAATCATTATAAAGGCTGACCATATCCCGGTGCCCACCCCCCCGACACTGTAGTGTCGCAATCCGCATTTGCGTTTCAACAAAACGTATCTGGTCAGCCCGGACCTCAACGGTTTGCATACAAACCTCCTCAGCCTGAGCAGAGAAAGACATCAATAAGGAAGCAGCAACTGCTGTTCGAAACATACTCATGTTACACCTGTTTGCCTGAGTACGAATGATAGTTTGTGCAACAATTCCTAATCATTGGTTAAATGTACAATGTGCCTAAAATACTGCTAAGATTTTAATCTGTTTAGTTTTTTCAGCTTACACTTGGCTGTCCAAACAGGCTATGACTTTTGGGAATATCCCTCGAAAGCAAAATAGGTTGCACCATGCAGGAGCAAGCGTTTAGCTTTAACCATAAGGGAGAATTCCGCCAGCAGGATCAAACGATCAGCCTTCTGGCAACAATTAGGGGAATTTACGTGCAAACTTGGTTTGGCATTGCGCTATGGAAGCGCATCATGGGCATGCTTGTTCTGGGCATTATTTTTGGTGCTGTGGCTGGCGAAACTGCAACCAGCATAAGCTGGCTCGGCGATATATTCATCAACCTGATCCGCATGATCGTGGTGCCGCTTGTGTTTGTAACGCTGGTGTCCGGTGTAATCGCAATGGGCGACCCAAAACGCCTTGGCTCACTGGGGTTTAAAACCCTTGCGCTTTATATGGGAACGACGCTGATTGCCATCACCATTGGCCTGACAATCGCTACGATCATTCAACCAGGCGTCGGCGTTGATATATCTGGCGCGGAAGAAAAAATTCTTCCGCCTGCGAAATCATTGGAAGAACGGCTTCTAGGCATCATTCCGCGCAACCCGATTGCGGCGATTGCCGATGGTGACATGCTGGCTATCATTTTCTTTGCCCTGATGTTCGGTGCCGGGATCTTAATGTCCGGCGAAAAAGGGCAACCCTTAGCAAAGCTTTTTGATGCTGGCTCCGAAGCCATGTTGAAGGTCACTCATATTGTGATGGAAGTGGCTCCATTCGGTGTATTTGCGCTGATTGCAAAAGTTGTCGGCACAGGCGGCGTTGGGCAACTGCTGACGGTGGTGCCTCTTGCAGCATCCATGGTCATTGCCTGTTTGTTGCATGTTGTGTTCACACATGGCTCCATCATGAAGTTCCTGCTCAAACTGCCCCCTGCCCGCTTTTTTAAGCAGGTTACAGGCGCACAGCTGGTTGCTTTCTCTACCTCTTCAAGTTCCGGAACTCTGCCGGTTACCATGACAGTTGCCGAAGAAAACCTGGGCATCAAACCTGCCGTTGCCTCCAGCGTGCTGCCGCTTGGTGCCACCATCAATATGGACGGGTCCGGCATTTATGTCGGCATTCTGGCTGTGTTTGCGGCACAGGTGCTCGGGGTGCCGCTTGGTATGGAGCAATATCTGCTGATCGCCTTGGCCGCTACGCTTGTTTCCATTGGCACGGCAGCGGTGCCCTCGGCCTCCCTGTTCCTACTCGCCACAGTGATGGGAGTTATCGGCATTGAGGATGCTCAGACGTTCCTTATCGTTGGTTTCGTGTTCCCGTTTGACCGCCCACTCGACATGATCCGTACTGTGGTGAATGTAACAGGTGATCTTTCAGTGGCTACTGCGGTTGCAAAATGGGAAGGCGAGTTCGACGAAGAGGTCTTTCAGGCAGAGGCTGTAGACTAAAACACGCTTTTCCCTTATCAAATGCGGAACCGGGTGCTATAGGGCGCCCGGTTTTTCTGTTAATAGAGTCTGTTATGTCGAAGAAAAAAGCAGTTGTGCTCCTTTCAGGCGGGTTAGATAGCGCCACCTGTGTCGCGATGGCACAAGATCAGGGCTACGAGGTATATGCCCTGTCATTTCGCTATGGTCAGCGCCATAGCGTGGAGCTGGAAGCCGCAGACCAAGTGGCACAGCATTTGGGTGTTAAGGAGCATAAAACCGCTGAAATCGACCTGACGCTATTTGGTGGCAGCGCGCTAACAGATGACATTGATGTACCCAAAGATCGGGCGGAAGGCGAAATGGAAGCCGATATCCCGGTGACCTATGTCCCTGCGCGCAATACAATCTTCCTGTCATTCGCTCTTGCGTACGCTGAAGTAGTGGGTGCCAAAGATATTTTCATTGGTGTTAACGCGCTGGATTACAGCGGCTACCCTGATTGCAGACCCGAGTTTATTCGCTCGTACGAAGAAACTGCGAACCTTGGAACCAAAGTAGGCGTGACGGAAGACGAACGCATCAAAATACAAACACCGCTCATTAACATGACGAAGGCCGAAATTGCTGCTACCGGCACGCGGCTGGGTGTTGATTATTCCATGACCATCAGTTGCTATGACCCGGACGAAACAGGAGCGGCCTGCGGCCACTGCGATAGCTGTCTTTTGCGTCAAAAGGGCTTTCGCGAGGCTAACCTGCCCGACCCCACCCGATATCAGGCCCAGGGGTAAGCGTGGTTTATTCGGTCAAAGAGATATTTTACACGCTGCAAGGCGAAGGCGGACAGGCCGGGCGGCCCGCCGTTTTCTGCCGATTTGCCGGCTGCAATCTCTGGACCGGGTTGGAACGCGACCGCGCCAGCGCGATTTGCCAATTCTGTGATACCGATTTTGTCGGGACTGACGGGCCCGGGGGCGGTAAATTCAAAACTGCTGAGGATCTGGCCGCAGCCGTCAAAGCTGCATGGACTGGTGTTGGCGGCAAACCGTTAGTGGTCTGCACCGGTGGCGAACCTCTGCTACAACTGGACGGACCGCTTATTGATGCGTTTCATGCGGCTGGCTTTGAAATAGCCGTTGAAAGCAACGGTACCATTCTGCCTCCCGAAGGTATTGATTGGTTGTGCATTAGCCCCAAAATCGACTCAGAACTTGTGGTAACATCAGGTACCGAACTGAAGCTCGTGTACCCCCAGGAAGGTGGGGAGCCTGTACAGTTCGAGAATTTGGATTTTGATCATTTCTTCTTGCAACCGATGGACAGCCCTACAGTTGCAGAAAACACCGTCGCCGCTGTCGATTATTGCAAAGCAAACCCCAAGTGGCGCTTAAGTGTGCAGACCCACAAAGCGATTGATATTCCGTGACAGTGGTACCGGAAGCCCGTAATAAAAACCGCTCCAGCGTTATAATGATTGCAGGGTTCGGCGATGATGGTTCCATGTATGACGCTCTAAAGGACACAGACCTCTCTCGCTCTCATAACCTTATCCCGCTGAATATGCCCGGTTTTGGCGCACCCGCCCGGAACGGTGACACAACATTGCTAACACTGGCGACTTTCGTGAATAACGCAGCAAAGCAATCCGGGGCACGAACGGTTGTTGCTCATTCGGTTGCATCCATCATCGCGTCTCTGGCAGCAACCGGCCCGGGCAGCACTATCAAGAACATTATCTCTCTGGAAGGCAATCTAACACCCGAAGATGCTTACTTCTCAGGCAGTGCTGCTGACTACGACAGCCCAAAAAGCTTCCATGCCGCTTTCCTGATGCGTTTGAAAAATATGGCAGCGGGTGATGGCATACTTCAGCGCTACTATGAGACGGTTAACAAGGCCGATCCGCTCGCCTTGTGGCAGTTAGGGGTAGACGCGAAAAGATTCTCCGTCTCCAATCATCCTGGTGAAGTGCTCGCTTCTTCTGCTGATGTCACCTATATTTACAATCCGGAAAACTGCCCGGAAAGCAGCATAAAATGGCTGGAGAATAGTTCACTCAACAGTCATGTGTTACATGAAGCTTCGCATTGGCCGAGCGTTGATAAGCCTGTTCAGCTCGCAGAGATTATCAGTCTCGCTCTAAGCCAGACCTGATCGTTTTCACCACCAAATCTGGTGCCTGCATCGGGATAAAGTGTGTGAGTTCAGGGTGATATTCATCCGTCGCGTTTGCGTACTGTGCCGCAAGCTCAGGCCATGTTGGGGACTTGCTCATGTCAAACGGTGCGTCGGCCTCCGTGGCCTCAATCGCCCTTAAAATGGTGACAGGCTGCTTAACCTTTGGAATGGCTGCGTTAATAGCAGCGCCATTCTGATGCAGGTAAATCTGAACCTCGTGAAGCGGATCACAGGCAAGCTGCCTCGGCGCATCACCCGACACGAGCGCATGGGCGCAATAATCGCGCAGTACCCTGTCCTGCCAGAGATCAAAGGGGCTTCTGGCCTTAAAGCGCTCGTACATCTCTTCTGGCCCTTCCCACGCGTTCCTGCGCTTGGAAATCGGGTTATCTTCCGGCTTCATCATCTGGCGCAATTGTTCCGCAAAGCCATAGCGTTCAGGCGAGAAGATCACCGGATCCACCAGTAACAGCTTTGATATTCTGCCAGGGCGTTCCGCCGCCGCGATAGTGGCAAGATAGCCGCCAACGGAATGCCCAATCAGATACACCCCCGCAAGGTCAAGCTTATCCAGCACCGCGACAACATCTGCGGCCATTATGGGCCATTCCACATCACCCTGCTTGCCACTGGTGCCATGGAAACGCAGATCAAGCGCATAGGCGCTGTATTCAGGCAGTGCTTCAATCACGGCATCCCAACAGCGGGCATGAAACCCGGTGGCATGCAGGAAAACCAGCGGTGTGTTCGCATCACCAGCTGCGCCCGGCCAGTGCCAGACACCTACCTCAATATCGCCTACATCTACCGATAACCATTCGCCGTCACGCTTCATGCTCGCACCCACCTTCATTCGCCTGAAGATTAACTAGAGCCACCAGCAGCATTTCAAGGTGTAAGGTATAATTAGTCGGTGTCGGCCCCTTCAGGCGGAATGAAAAGCGACATATCAGGTGCTTTGTTGCTGCCCTTAAGGGACACCATCTCATACCGCACAAGGCCGCCACTGCTGTTGGCCCAATCGGGAACCCACAAATTGCCAAAACGGGCAAGCGGTCCAAACATATATTCATATTGCGTGGTGGCCCAAACTATAGGTTCCTTACGCGCGTTTAGAAGTATCCAGCCACCGGGCTGTCCATCTCCAAACGTAAATTGCAAAGCACGTCCTCGTGGAATGCGCTCGGGATTACCATATTCTACGGTCAAGGCAGAGTCATTCGCGCCAATTGCTCTGGCAATTCGGTAGATGCTATAGGGCGCTCGGGAGATAGCTCGATCAAACGATGCATCGCTTGCATATGCAAACTCGCCGTTCACAATGTTCCAGTACCGATGCTCGGGGCTATAGGCGCGAATGCGCGTGTAAGTCTCGCTTTCCATGGTGACGTAAGAACGTGCTGCGGTCAGGTCGAGAATTTCATTTTCAAGATAGGCTTCGGTGCGCTCCGCCAAGTCCCACTCATGGACAAAATGAACGCTTTCAAGCGCCGCCCAAATCTTCAACCCGCCCATGGTTTCCACCATTGCCCGGGCATCGGCAATAGCATCTGCATCACCTTTTAGGCCCACATCTTGCTGAGCGACGGTCGACAGGCCAAAACATGCCGTAAAAACAAGCGCACAATATCTTAGAAACAAACGCATATTCCCCTCCTCTATGTGGTTGGAGAGTAGGATTGCTTCTCCAGATTCTTGTGACTTTTGCGGTTAGCTGACAACCATAGACGACCAGCCGCTAAACCAATGTTCGGCTTAGCCTCTTCCGCGGTAGGTCGGCACATCCTGTTCGGGTATCCACACGCCTTCAGGCGCTGCACCGGTTTGGAAGAATACATCAATCGGAATGCCGCCACGCGGATACCAATATCCGCCGAAGCGCAGCCATTTGGGCTTCATTTCCACCACCAAACGTTCAGCGATACCCACAGTGCAATCTTCGTGGAATGCTGCATGATTGCGGAACGATTGCAGGAATAGCTTCAGACTTTTGCTTTCAACAAGGCTTTCACCCGGCACATAATCGAGCACCAGATGGGCAAAATCCGGCTGGCCGGTTACCGGGCACAAGCTCGTAAACTCCGGGCAGGTGAAGCGCACGCAATAGTCGCTGTCAGGGCGCGGGTTTTTCACATACTCAAGCACTGCTTCTTCAGGGCTTGAGGCTGCCCCCCCACTGTTACCAAGCTGTTCCAGCCCTTCATAAATTGACTTACTCATGCTTTGTCCTTGCGCTTATTCTCGTATCCCGCACTTTGCTGCGCCAGCTATGCCTGTTGGCACCCCTTTTTGTCAAAATCAAAATGTTTTTGAGCCAAGCTGAATACCCGGAAACCGACGGATTCAAGGTTTGTTAAGGGCTTTTTGTTAACCTCTATTCTCAATCAGGCCAACATACGCGTCTTCCCCCGGCGCAACAAGAGACAGGAGACAGCAATGACAATCATCAACAGCTCACGCTTTGCTCCAGGCCAGATTGTGCGACACAAGGTCTATGGTTATCGCGGCCTGATATATGATGTGGACGGCAAGTTCGCAGAATCTGACGAATGGCGCGAAAAAATCGAAGCCTACCAACCAGTTGATGACATGCCGTGGTATCATGTGCTGGTGGACGGCGAAAACCATTCCACATATGTGGCAGAGGAAAACCTTGAACTGGCAACAGGTGTCGACTCGAACGACGAATTTGACCACCCTCACCTGCGAGAATTTTTCCAGCTTGCCAAAGGTCAGTCTTTCTCGGCACGCCACAGCATCAATTGATCATCGTCATTGAACGGTAAACGAACCGGTCCTAATCTCTCCTGATACACGTCAGGAGAGAAGCATGAACACGCCCGCCCTCGTCAGCGCAGACTGGTTGCTAAACAACTATAGAAACGACAACATCGCGATTCTCGATTGCTCCATGGACTCAACTGTCCTTTATCCTGACACTTGGAAAAGCGGGCCTGAGGAATTCGTGCAGGCGCACATTCCGGGCGCGCGCTATTTTGACATCGACAAAACCTCGGACAGTACAAGCGGCCTGCCGCACACGCTGCCAACACCAGACGCTTTTGAAAGTGTGATGCGACAGCTCGGCGTTAATGCTGGTGACCACGTGATAGTTTACGACAACTGCTTGCTGAGAAGCGCAGGCCGTGGCTGGTGGATGCTAAGGGTTATGGGCAATGACAAGGTTTCCGTGCTCGACGGCGGGCTAGCAGCATGGCGACAAGCAAATGGCCCCATGGAAGCCGGTATACCTACGCCCAGCAACGGCGACTTCAAATCAAACTTTGACGCCAGCCTGTTCCACAGCAAACATCATATGATCTCGCTATTGTCTTCGGGCAATAAACAGATGGTCGATGCCCGCGGGGCACCCCGTTTCCGCGCAGAGGTACCCGAACCGCGTCCCGGGTTGCAGGCGGGCCATATTCCCGGTGCCAAAAACGTACCCTACACCACCCTATATCACGATGATGGCAGGCTAAAAACTGCGCAGGAGCTTGAACAAGTTTTTGCGAGCGGAAGCATTGACCTGAATGCCCCCATTGTCACGACTTGTGGGTCCGGCATTACAGCCTGTAACCTTGCACTCGCTCTTTTTATCCTCGGTAAACAGGATGTTGCTGTTTACGACGGCTCCTGGGTTGAATGGGGCAGCGCGAGCGACGTGCCGATTGAAACCGGACCAAGCAAGGCCCCTACGCCCTAAACCAATTCCGCCATTGCAGCGCGCCCCGTTCCACAATAGTCTGTCGCCTGATTGTTCAGGGTAACGGAGTGCAGGAATGAGCGAAAACGAAGATACAAAACTGGTAACTGGCGGCAGACGAAAAGACTGGACGCACGGTATCGTAAACCCGCCAGTTTACCGGGCATCAACCTGCCTGTTTGACAGTTACGCTCATCTTCGCGAGCGGGTAGCAGACCCAACCGCAAAAGAATTATTCTATGGCCGCAAGGGAACACCAACACAGTGGTCCCTTCAGGAAGCCCTGAGCGAGCTGGAAAATGCCGATGGCACCATGCTGTTCCCAAGCGGTGTAGCCGCAGTTACCACAGCCATTCTTTCACTTGTGAAAGCGGGTGACCATATCCTGATCACCGACAGCGCCTATGAGCCTACTCGCAGTTTTGCCAACGGCTTTCTGAAGGTAATGGGCATTGAAGCAGAATACTACGACCCAACGATTGGCGCAGGCATCAAGGATATGCTGCGCGACAACACAAGCGTTATCCTGCTGGAGAGCCCCGGCTCTTTGACATTTGAAGTCCAGGATGTCCCTGCAATCGTTGCCGCAGCAAAGGCAAATGGCACACACACGATAGCCGACAACACATGGGCAACACCGTTGTTTTTCAAGCCCCTCGATCACGGCGTCGATATTTCAGTTGAAGCCTGCACCAAATATATTGGCGGTCATTCTGACGCTATGATCGGCAGCGCCAGCGCCAAAGGCGCCGCATGGAAGAAACTGAGCCGAACCGCCTATCAGCTTGGTCACACAGTATCTCCTGATGATGCCTATCTAACGCTGCGCGGACTGCGCACTCTGGGCGTTCGGTTGAAAGCTCATCAGGAAAATGCGATCACGGTGGCAACTTGGTTGAAAGACCACCCAATGGTTGATCGGGTTCTGTTTCCAGCCTTTGAAGATAGTCCCGGTCATGACATTTGGGCGCGGGATTTTGCTGGCGCAAGTGGCCTGTTTTCCATCATATTGAAATCGGGTAGTTACCCGGACACCGCAGCCATGGTGGACCAGATGAAGCTGTTTAAGATGGGCTTCAGCTGGGGCGGTTATGAAAGCCTGATATTGCCAAGCGACCCTTCGGACAGCCGAACTACCGTGCCGTGGCAAGCACCGGGCCCGCTGCTGCGCCTTCATATTGGCCTTGAAGACACAGACGACCTGATTGCGGACCTGGATGCCGGGTTAACACGGTATCAGCAGCATATAGGCGGCTAGGAGAACAGATGCTGGACCCGATAGAGAGCAAGGCGCTGCTGCTAAGTGTGAAGGTTGCGACCATAGCAACCGCTGCGGCACTTCCTCTCGCGGTTATTCTTGCTTACTGGCTTTCACGCACAAATTCTCGCCTCAGGTTTCTTGTTGAAACAATTGTCCAGATACCGCTTATCGTGCCGCCCGTCGTGGTTGGCTTCGCGCTGCTCGTGCTGTTTTCCGCTGAGTTTACCTTTGGGGCATGGCTAAAATCGGTCGGATTGAATCCAGCGTTTACGTGGGTGGCTGCAGCAATTGCCAGCGGGGTCATGGCCTTTCCACTGATGGTACGCGCGATCAGGCAAGCCTTTGACACTGAGCCTGTCGCTTATTCAGATGCTGCCAAAACGCTAGGCATTGACGGCACCAGGCTGTTCTGGCGTATCAGCCTGCCACTGGCCAGACCCGGCATTCTAACAGCAACTGTCCTCGGCTTTGCCCGGGCGCTTGGTGAATTTGGGGCAACAATTACTTTTGCCGCTAATATTCCGGGGCTAACACAAACCTTGCCGCTAGCCATCTATTCAGCAACACAGTTACCGGGCGGTGAGTTTGCAGCCCTTCGCCTTGCCATACTCAGCCTGATACCTGCCATCGGCAGCTTGCTGGTCTCAGAATGGTTGCAGCGAAAACATCGGAGGCAAGCTGCCGATGTTGCTTGATGCTGACATAGTTTGGACGCAGGGCGACACCAAGCATCACATACAGTTCACTGTTGATGAGGGTGTAACAGCGTTGATTGGCCCGTCGGGGGTTGGCAAATCAACGCTTGCCCGCATGATCGCAGGGCTTGCCCGCCCCGAGGGTGGCCATATTCGCTTTAATGAGCGCGTGTTCTTCAACCGGAAGAAAGAGGTGTCTCTACCACCGTCCAAGCGTGCTGTTGCATTGGTGGCACAAGACCCAGCGCTGTTTCCACATTTATCAGTGCGAGACAACATTGCCTTTGCGGCAGATGCAACAGCGGACAGCGCGCATACTGCAACCATTCTTATGGGATGTGAGGCATTATTGGACAGAAGGCCCGGCACCCTGTCGGGCGGCGAAAAGCGCCGCGTTGCTATCGCGCGGTCTTTGGCATCAAAACCGAACCTGCTAATTTTGGATGAACCAATGACGGGCTTGGACCCAAAAGCGCGCAGCGAAATCATGCCCTATATCAAACGCCTGAGCCGAGAGAGTGACCTGCCCGTCCTTCTGATCACGCATCATTTGGAAGATATGATTGCTGTCGCTGATAACGCCATGCTGATGGGTCACGGGCGCATTGTTGCGACAGGCACGCTTGAAACCGTGATTAGCCAGCCAGAATGCGCAGCGCTTCTTGGTCTTTCCGATGCAGGGCATTTGCTGAACGGCACCGTTAGCGGGCACCGTGACGGCATGACGGAGATTGACCTTGGTGGTGACACCATACTGGTACCAGAAGCACATGATGTTCCAGATCGTACACCGGTCACCTTACGGGTGTTTTCCACCGATGTATCAATCGCAAAACAACCAGTTGCTGACATCAGCATTATCAATCAGTTAGCTGCAAAAATTGAAAAAGTAAGTGACCATAACGGTGCCGCCCTGCTCCACCTGAAATTGGTTGGGTCAGGCTCGATACTGCAAAGCCGTGTCACCTTGCAAACAGTGGAACGTATGGAACTGGCCGCAGGCCAAGAGGTTATTGCTCTCATCAAGGCTGTTTCCGTCAAGGATTTGGTCAGCAAACCAGCTATTTGACCTAAAATCTGCGACGATAGGCAACCTGAAACACACTCTGTTTCTGTTCCGGGTCAAAGCCGAGGGTGCGTCGGGCAGCCCGTTTGCTATCGATATAGAGATATTCCGCAATGACAGTGTCCCGATTGCCAAGATCTATGGAATATGCCCCGGTGAGCGCGATCCCGGCCTCATTGTTATTATCACGCTGTATGAAGGCGAAATCATCAACTTGGAACCAATCGAACCTGCCAGAGATGCGTTGGTTACCGAATTTGTGGGTTGCAAGCACAAAGGCACTGTCATAGTCGATGTCTATATAACGAGTACCAACGCCGGTAATTCTACCCATTTCGGTTGAACCCGTCATATATTGGGCAATCAGTTTTACATCCTTGAAAATGTCAGCTTCAGCGTAAAAGTTCCAGAATTTGGTGTCCCACGCGTACTGATCCCCTACTTTTACGTCAGGATTACCTCGATTGTCATAGTAGAAGGCACCTAACTTCCAGTTCCGGTCATAGGTATAGTCAACTGCCCCATAGAAACCGACCTTGTCATCAAATTCAGCCACCGGCTCAACAAAAAAGCCCTGCGTCACAAATGTTCCGTTAGGGCCAATCTGGGGAAGTTCCGGCAACGGCAGGCGAGAAAACGCGCCTCCCACAACATCATTCAAGGCCCAACCACGGAATGCGAGCAAAGTGCCTGCGGGATCATTAAAGCCAAACAGCGCTGCGGTAATATCCAATTGGCTGGTTTCACCGCGAAAACTGACTTTGCCTTCGAGCCCTACTGTCCTGATTTCCTCGCCAACCCAGGAATTGATCGCAGACGGTGTGATTGTATAGGGGCTGGACCAAGCGGTTCCCACATTTTCACGGGAGATATGAGGGAAAAACAGCCCTGCCTTAAAGCTATACCGCGTGCTGGACGTGGGTGTGGGGTCATATTTGATATAGGCTTCAACCAAGTCAATTGGCGCACCCTGAACCTCATCAAACTTGGCATGCACAAAAGCAGACCATTCCCAGTCAAACTCTATGTCGACAAGCGCTGCAATTTGCGCAATTTCAAGATCGGCATGGGTTTCACCGCGCCTGCCACCAAAACGTGCCTTGCCGAAATAGTCATCAAGCCACGTTGGTTCAGCATCCGCGATACCGACCCGAAAATCGGTAAACAGTTCAAAATCAACCTTTGGCCCAGCGTCTTGGGCTTGGACACCGGAAGTAAAAGGAACTGTAAGCATCCCCAACCCGGCAATTAATTTGCCAGCACTATTTAGCCGCATACTCAAACTCGTTTAAAAACTCGACGATTTCGTCACTCGGGATTGGGCGACAAATATGGTAGCCCTGCAAGGTATCGCAGCCGTATCCCTTCAACAGTTCTACTGACTCAGCGTCCTCGACACCTTCTGCTGTGACTTGCATACCCAGATTGTGCGCCAGCTCGATGGTGGAACGAACAAGGATTTTATCTTCTTCGCTTTCCGCAAGCTTAAGGATGAAAGCCTTATCAATTTTGATTTCACTAACCGGTAATTTCTTGATGTAGCTAAGCGAGCTATAGCCTGTACCATAGTCATCAATAGAAAGACTTAGCCCCATCGCGCTTAACATATTCAAAACATCAAGTGCACGAGACATATCATGCATAACGGCGCTTTCCGTAACCTCAAGCTTCAGGGAAGATGCCGGTACATCGTATGCCTTCAACAGCCCAAGCACCTGCTTTGGTAGCTGGCTATTCATCAAGTCATTCGTCGACAAATTCACAGCAACGGCGATGTCTATTCCGCCCTTGCGCCATTCAGCAACCTGTTTGACAGCCGCTTCAAGAGCCCAGTCGGTCAGGCGACGAATTTCACCTGTTTTCTCAGCCATTGAAATAAAGTCATCCGGCGGCACAAACCCACGGGATGGGCTGATCCAGCGCATCAGCGCTTCGACAGCAGTAATTTGCCCAGTCGCCAAATCAAGTTTCGGCTGATAGGCAAACTTCAACTCACCGGTTTTCAAGGCTTCCCGCAGGTCGCTCATCATCGACAGTTTGTCTTTCTGGGCGGCGCTGAGTTCGGCATCATACCAACTGAAACTCAGTTCAGAAACGCGCGCGCCGTCAAGCGCCGAATTCGCATGCCTCAACAGGCTTGGAATATCTTCTGCATCTTCAGGAAAACGGTTAAGCCCGACATTCACCCGTAAATCCACCATCAGGTCACCTACAGGCAGCGGTTCGGTAAAGCTATTGATAATCATGGCACAGCAAGCATCAATGGTTGCTGGGTCAAAATGTGCAAAGACAAAGCTGTCTGCCGAAATCTGGGACAGATGACTAACGGCAACACCGTTAAGGCGATGGGCAACCGCACGCACCATATCTGTCATATGCTCGTGGGTTAGTACAGCACGCAAGTCTGGCATGCCCTGTATTTCAACCACACCAAGCGTAAAGGGCTTGCGCGCATTAAGGCTGCTGGCAATCTGTTCTTCGAAATACGCGCGGTTTGGAAGGCCGCTATCGCTATCATGACATGCCTGGAAAGTGATCGCCTCTTCCCGTTCGCGAACCGCGGTAACCATTTGATTGAAGCTTGATGTCAGCCGGTCAATTTCCTCATCTTTCGCAGGCGCGATAACCTCCTGATAGTCACCATCCGAAATCTTCTGGGCGGCTTTAGCGAGATAACGGAGCGGACGAGTAATGCCCCGTGCCACAACCACGCTGCCGACAAACAACATGACAAGGCCAACCGCCAGTATGGAGGTAAGCGCAATCACAAGTGACTGGAACGGCGTCAAACCGACGTCGACAGAATAATACAGGAGGGCTTCGACCTGATTTTCGTCTGAAAAGCCAACCTCCAGAGGGAGGCGGCGCATCATATATTCCTGCCCGCCAAGGTTACCTTCATATTCTGCTGCAACTTCCTGCCCCTGCCAGGACTCTACAAAGCCCCGCATACGCGCTTCATCAGCCGTTGCAGTTGCAAGCCTATGTTCAGAACCACTCTCGTATGTGAAAGCAAGCTCAAGCTGAATGGGAGACAATTCCTTAAGTTCGCTGGCAACTTCCTGGTCCAGACGAACCGCCAGACCAACCCAACCTATCGTGACTGGCGCTTCCACCGGGGCGATCACAATTTCGAAAATTTCACCATCAACAGCAACAAAGCGCGCCGCATACCCGTCGGCCTGTGCTGCTTCTTTAAGCCCATCAGGCAGCATCACCGCATCATCGGCAATCACTTCACTACCGGTGATAGCCATAAGTTCATCATCAAGGTCAATCACAAAGGCTGAGTCGTTATCAAGCCGCGCAATAAGGTTGGCGAGAGCGCTTTCAATCGTTGCCTGGTCTCTTGTTGCCACTGCCTGCCGAAAACCGAAATCCCGTGAAATATCCTGTGCGCGAGAGCCAAATACATCAACACGATTAACAATCAACTGGTCAAATACACGAGCCGAAGCAGCCAGTTGTCCAGTAATCTGGTCCCGCACATTCTGAGTCACAGACGAATAGATCGCGAGTATGATTACGCTCTGAACCGCTAGAAAGAGCGCAATATATACGATCGTCAGCTTTGTCTGAAACCTCAGTTTCGCCATGTTAATATTGCCCGTCTGCCGGTGGTCTTTGCTGTCCCCAAACCCTGCGTAACCTGATCGGAAGGGTCAGTTCTGTTGGTGTCTCACCGATATCAACTGTCATGGTTTCCGGTGCGCCATTGCCACGCTGTCCCGGGTGCCATACATCTATGTCGTACTGGCCATCCTCAAGGTTCAATAAACTAACCCGCCCGTCTGCATCGGTCTTTTTATAGATCGGCGCATCGGTCACATAAATGTAAGCCAGCATATTGTCGTGAATATTACAGCCCAGCGCCACAACGCCTGCCGTATCAAACTCTACAGAGCGCGACTCGTCCATGCCATAAAGGCGCAGCTCAAATCGCCTTGCCTTTGAAAATGAATAAACGTGATGCCGGGCTTCATCAAAGTTGGGGAAACTAACATTGGTACCAGTGCGGACCGGCAAAACAAACGGGGCAAACAACGTATTTTGCTGCCGCATTTCAGCCACTTCCGGGGTGGGCATGGGTTGCGCTGGTTGAAACTTGGGGGTCAGCGACACCACAGCATTCTCAAGAGGTTCGCCCTTGTCAGTTGTCACTTGTACGGTCAGGTCACCTGCCATGGCTACCGGTGCAGTCAGAAGAAACGCGCCGACAGCCAGAGTACCCAAAATAGAGCTTTTAATTCGCATCATATTGTTCGCCTACCCTCCCCAAAAAGATGGCTTTCAAATGCCCGGACACAACATGCATTCCGTAATGTGGCCTGCAGGTTGTCCTCTAAAAAATGCATTCTATCGCCGCTTCTTTGAAATGACGAATTTTTCATGCTTTCTTCCGGTTGGGAGAAAATTTACTCAAAACCGGACCATGATGAAAACAACAAACAGGTCACAAATTCGCTATCGGTGGTTTGAATTTTATCCAAAGATAGCTTTAATACTATGGCCATCATCATGGTGCCCACTTAACGTAGGGTAAACAAAGAAAATAAAATATTGCAGTGAGGATTCTATGACTAAGAAAACTTCCAGTTCTTTTATTGCCAAAATGGCAGTTGCAGCAGCGTTATCATTCACCGCGCTAACGCCTCTGTCTTCTTCAGCTTTCGCACAATCCGCTGATAATGAGCAAATCGAGTGGGATTTGACAGACCTGTACCCCACTCTTGATGCCTGGAATGCAGAGCGCGAGCGCGTGAATGCGGAAATTCAGACCATCAGTACCTATGAAGGTACACTTGGTAACAGCGCGGAAAGCCTGCTGGCCGCATTTGATGCCATTTCGGCGATCAACAAGGAAGCCGCCCGCGTTTTCATATACGCGTCCCTTGGGGGCGATGAAGACCTTAGAAATGCAGAAGGGCAGGAGCGGCTTGGCCTCGCCCGCACCATGTTTGCTGGTCTCGGTCAGGCGACCGCTTTCATCGCACCAGAAATCCTTGAAATTGGTGAAAATAAAATCGAAGCGTACATTGCTGAAGAACCCGGCCTTGAAAAACATGCCTTCCAGCTTCGCGATATCCTGCGACAAAAACAGTTCACTCTGGGTGGCGAAGCCGAAGCTGTACTCGCGAATGCAGGTGAAGTTCTTGGCGGCCCACAACGCATTTATCAACTGTTGAGTACAGCGGCCATACCATGGCCCAAAGTAACGCTGGCAAGTGAACAGGTGGTCACGCTCGATCAAGCAGCTTACACCCGTTACCGTGCTGTTCCGAACAGGGAAGACCGCAAAAGGTATTTGATGCCTTCTGGAACACGTGGAAAACCTACGAGGCACCATTCGGACAGACGTTAGACACTCTGGTAAAAACACACATCTTCACCGCAAACTCTCGTGGTTACGAAAACTCGCTAGCACAGGCTGTGTCAGGCAGCAACGTACCAACAGACGTGTATCGCGCACTCGTCAAGGCCGCGAACGATAACCTGCCTTCCATGCACCGATATCTGAAACTACGTCAGCGCATGATGGGCCTGCCAGACCTGCATTACTATGACATTTACCCGGAAACTACACAGTTGGAGAAAGAGTTTTCGATTGAGGATGCCACCCAGCTAACCTTCGAATCTCTTGAACCGTTCGGTGAAGAATATTTGGCACTGCTTAAAGAAGGGCTGGACGCTGACTGGATGCATGTATACCCGCAACCCGGCAAGCGTTCAGGCGCCTATATGCAAGGGGCTGGCTATGACGTTCATCCATACGTATTGCTGAATTATAATAAAGGCTTCGAGGACGTTAGCACCTTCTCCCATGAATGGGGGCATGCGGTTCACACATTATTGGCACGGGAAAACAATCCTTACGAAACATATAGTTATACAACCTTCACCGCTGAACTTGCTTCCACAACCAACGAAGTATTGCTTCAGGAATACATGCTGGCAAAAGACCTGTCTGATGAAGAACGCCTCTATTACATTGACCGGGCGCTTGAAGGTATTCGTGGCACCTTTTTCCGCCAGACAATGTTCGCAGAGTTTGAGTTGAAAATTCATGAGTTGGCGGAAGCTGGGGAAGCGCTTTCAGGCAGGCGCATGACCGAGATTTATCTCGACCTTCTGAAAAAATATCACGGTCACGATGAAGGCGTCATGACTATAGACCCGGCCTATGCCATTGAATGGGCCTATATCCCCCATTTCTATTTCAACTTCTATGTATACCAGTATGCGACCAGCATTTCAGGCGGTACCATGTTCGCCGAACGCATGTTGTCCGGCGATGAAACGGCACGCGATGATTATATCAACACTTTGAAAGCTGGTGGCTCAGAATATCCTCATCCGCTGTTGAAAAAAGCGGGCGTAGACCTGACGTCCGAGCTGCCATACCAAACACTGATTAACCGCATGAACCGTTTGATGGATGAAGCGGAAACAATATTGGATAGAATGGGCAAATAATAACCCGCAACTAGAAGAGCGAGAAAAGCTGGGTCTGGATAGATCCAGCTTTTTTATTGTCTGCGCCAGGCTATCAGAAGACGAAATTGATCTGGTTAATGTCGTTCAAGCTCAAACCTTGCAGAGTGACCGTATCCCCGCCGCCAAGGTCGATAACTAGATTACCGCCACTTACAGATGCCGCAGCGGTTACGTCCGCAACGCTGGTGAAGTCAGTCGTCGTACTTGAAAGCCGCAAAATGTCTTCTGACACACTGAAATCTGTCACGGTGTCACCCCCGTGGCCCGCCGCAAATACGAATGTGTCCGCACCATCGCCGCCGGTGAAACGGTCGTTACCGCCACCGCCCCAAAGGGTGTCTGCGCCTTCCCCGCCGGTCACAGTGTCGTTGCCACCGCCAGAAAAAATATCATCATCACCGGCGCCACCATCGACATTGTCATTACCTGCGCCAGCAAAGATCACATCATTGCCACCCTCACCGAAGATGACGTCATTGGCACCTGTATCGCCTGCATCTTTGCCGCCATAAACAATATCGTTGCCAGCTCCTGCCCTTACGGTATCGTCGCCAACACCGCCGCCAAGCGAATCGTTACCAGCAGCAGCCAGTATCTTGTCATTACCCGCACCGGCCCATAATTGGTCAGAAGCAGTGCCATCACGCACAGCTTCGCCATCATCATACTGGCCGTTATCGTTTACGCTATCGGTCCAGCCACCACCAAGGATGGTATCATCGCCGTCACCGCCAAAGACTTCGTCACCGCCATCATCATTGGCAGATTCGTTTTCCGTGACCAGACTTCTGGTTTCCCCGTCGTCCAGGCCACCACCAATGATAAAATCATTGCCCGCACCGCCGGCCACAACGTCGTTACCTGCACCGCCCGCCAGCACATCCGCGCCTTCATCACCAGCGCCTGCCCACAGGGTATCGTCTCCGGCACCGGCAACCGCAACATCGCTGCCTTTACCGCTAACGATCACATCGTTACCCGCATTACCCATCAACATGTCATCGCCGTCGTTACCGCGCAGCCTGTTCGCAACCTCATTTCCAACGAGTGTATCGTTACCGCTTGCGCCAGTGGCATTTTCGATAACTGTATCCGGCGTAATGTACACGGTGTCCGAGTCGTAGAAAAACTCAGACCCATCCCAATATTCGATAGTGGTTCCAACGTTGCTCCAGCTACCGGGGGTCAGGTCGAGCTTAACAGCCTTTGTGCCAGTGACCGACAGGGTGTCAGAGCCACCATAGTCCCATATAGTTAGATAATGCCTGTCGTCCTGCGAATAGGCGTAGCTGTCAGCGCCTGCGGTAGTAACAGTATCAACGCCGTAAAGATGCTGGATCGCCAGAATATCTGCATACATATAGGTTTGCGGCCACAGGTCCGCGTAAGTAGCCGTTGGGAAACGGGCGGACACAGTATAGGACATGAGTGTATAATCCACTCCTTCCAGGTTTGCTGCAATCGCCGGAAAACCTTCCTCAGCTTCAAAGGAATGTTTCAACCCTAGGGCATGACCAAGTTCATGGCCAAGTGTGTGACCGAAATCCACATCATTTTCACCATGGTTTGGGGCAACAACCCATATGTCAGCGGCAGCCTGATACCGGCCCGGCAAATAGGCGAATGCAACGGCATCGTCATCAGTCTGGTTGGTGAAGGCTACACGAATGGTGTCAGCGCTATCACCACTGTCGTCCACTTCTTCAAAAACCAGGTTTGAAAAACGTTCCAGGTTGGCAAGATAGCTTTTGAATATGTTCTGCGCGTTGTCCGACAAGGCAGCCACACCATTGAATGCCTCAGAGTCGGGTGCATAACCGGTGACAGCATTTGTGTTGAACTGGCTGTTGGCATCGGGAAAACTGAACGTGAGAGTTGTTGTGTTAGACCCGGTATCTGGTGCCCAGTGAGTGGTCCACAACAAACTATCCGTCACACTGTTACCGGACGCTTCAGTATCTTGTACTGGAGCGACAGAGTTAACGCCTGAAATGCCATCAGTCATATTTTCAATCCTTGTACCCCAATCGCCCCGCCACAGTATGGCAGACCTGCAAACACCCAGTAAAGAATAACAAACAATTTGATGAAGTTATGGCGAAGTTCCCGATTATACAGTGTGTGCTGTTCTGGTTTCGTTAGTAAGGCCGGTAAATACCTTTTCGGGTTCACCATCAGGAAGTTAATCAGTGCTTAGAAGCAAGGGTACAGAACGCCAGGCATTACGATCCGGTTCTCCATTTTCCATAACTGGTGCAAGCTGATAGGCAGCATTGGCGCGCTGCTCCAGGCCCACCATAAATTCGCGCCAAGCATCTGTAGAATTGTCCGTCACGGGGTCATATATATCAGCCATGCCCATGTCGTAATCTGCCCCGGGCTCGACATAAAATATGATCAACTCGTCCCGACGTTCGGGCAGTTCAGCAGTCAGGGAACGCCACATCATCCATATATCAGGGGGAGTTAGCCCCTGCCCCTCCAGAAACTCAGCTGTAGAGGACGACTCGTTGCCCGGGTTCTCAGCACGTGACAGCGACAGATCAAAGGCATAGGGGTTACTGCGAAACGGATATCCCGCAATCACCGGCCTGCCGTCAAAGTCGTACCGGTACTGCCCGTCTTCGACATGCGGCAGAAACCCTTCAAACTGCAGGACAAGCATTCGCTTAACCTTGCCGTCGTTTGTTTCCGCAAACACCAAACGCTCCCCCGCTGCAATATCGCGAATTTTTATAGAATGCCTGCCAAGATACCGCAAAGCTGGGTCTAATTTGACGGCAAGCGCCGGCGCGTCTCGTGAAACAACGACATTATTGCTTACCGCGCGCAAAGCCTCACCAGGCTGCTGGTCAGACGCTGATAGCGGTGAAACTAGCAGCATAAGAATCCCGAATACCTTTAACAGAGAACTATACCCATGCATCACACACTCCCGACTTTAAGGAACATGACTTTTATATCAGGGCATTAGACCCCGTTCTCATAAACCTTGGTTCAGACGTCACCAGCACAGCAAGCAATTCATCACGAAATGACCGATTCCATAAAATCGTAACGTTCGTGCGTTTAGAGTGCTGCAGTCTTATCAGGGGGAAGAGTTTTGCTCGGGAATGGGGGGAAAAACGCGCTAAAAGCGTCAGCAGCGCAAGCATATTTGCCGATTGCGGCAAATGCACTCGTTGCTATAGCCCTCGGTCTTGTCATGTTCTGGGGTCGCGACACCGTACAGGATATCGACTGGACCGACTTTATTATTGAGTTCCTATCCGCGCTCACGAACTATGTGCTTTTCCTGGCTGTCTGTTTCATCAACATTGCTTTCCAAACACGCCGCGCGTTGCTGGTTGGCCTGTCCAGCATCGAATTTGGTCGTTTTCTTGATGCGCTTGATGAAATCATCCTGTTTCAAGACCATTTCTGGTCTATCGGCGGCGATGGTTTAACACTTATCGGTGAACTCCTTGTCGCCTACGCAGCGATTCGGCACCTGATTATTTCAAACGCACGGGCAGACACCGACGCCCTCACCGGCCTTTATAACCGGCGCTATCATGAGCAAACCCTTATGCAGCGCATACGCACCACGGGGCGCACCACCGATCAACTGGCATTGATTGCACTCGATCTGGACAACTTCAAACTGATCAACGACACCTTTGGTCATAAAGCAGGCGACACGGCCCTGAAGCATACTGCCCGCGTACTGAAGAACTGCAGTCGCCAGCAAGACATTGTCAGCCGGGTGGGTGGTGAAGAGTTTGAACTGATCGTGACAATTCACAACCAAGAACAAGCCGCAATTGTTGCGGAACGCATCCGCAGCAGCCTGGAAGAAAACCCGCCTGAGGGGCTGGAGGCGCTAACGGCAAGCATTGGCGTCAGCATTTATAAAAGCGGTGATACATCAGACGCCCTGAGGGAACGGGCAGACAAAGCGGTGTATTCATCAAAAAAATGCGGAAAAAACAGGGTTACAATCGCGGCATGATGCGCGCCGCCCGCCATATAACATTCTGATTTTATCAAGAAAAAGAATGGCGATCCCGGAAGGACTTGAACCCTCAACCCCCTGCTTAGAAGGCAGGTGCTCTATCCAGTTGAGCTACGGGACCGCATGTATCTTATTTGAAATTGTCGGCGTAAGCCTGAATACGACGTTTCTTTTTGTGTACTGCTTTTACCTCAAACGGCAGCGAATTGCGCTCTGCGTAGGCTTTCGCCTCATCCAGTGTTTCAAACCGCAATTTTACCTGACCACGCATATCGCTTGACCCGGTCCACCCCATCACTGCGTCGATGGTTTTGCCGGTTTCCGGTTCAAACTCTAATACCCAGTCATGCGTACCGGCGGTACCGGACTGCATTGCGTTTTTTGCTGGCTGATAAATACGCGCTTTCACGAATTCACCCTTATGTTTATGGCCCAAGTCAGTGCAGCGGCGAGCTGCGGAGCGCACACTATACCAACTATCTGGTAAAGAAAATGGAAAAACTGCAGTTTTTCTGTTCAGGAGCAATTCATCCGAATTCTTATTTGAAGAGGGCTGGTACCGAACCAGACAAAATAGAAAAAGGGCCTGACCCTGGTGGTCAAGCCCTTTGGTATTTCTACCGAATAAGTGGTCGGGGAGACTAGATTCGAACTAGCGACCCCCTGTACCCAAAACAGGTGCGCTACCAGGCTGCGCCACTCCCCGACGCGTATTCATCTTGGGCAACCAATTGGTAATCCAAAATGTGGAGCACGGTATAGTTTCAGACTTTACCGGGCGCAAGGGAAAAATTCAGCCTTTTCCAAAAAAACACTATTTGGGTCGACGCCCCACTTCTTTAAACAAGCCCTGAACAGCGGCAACGGGCCGCTCGCCAACACTCATAAGCCCTCTAACCGCAATGATCCCGTCTTGTGGCGGCTCTGCTTCTGCGCGGCCTTCAACCCATTCCCCTTCAAAGGCAGGGCCTTCAAAATCTGTCGTCAGGCGCAGGGTCACCAGCGGCGGTGTTGCAATCGCATGCACGGCTGTTGCGAGCAGGATATCAGCAAAGGTCATCACCATGCCGCCATGAAGCGCGCCACCAGCATTAATGTGACGGGCCGCCACCCTAAAGCCGCGCTCTACCCCCTCTTCTATCTTCCGCTCAAATATCGGGCCATTAGCCCAACCAAAAGGCGAACTGGAGAGAATAGTTTCAAACCCTTCAGGTGGATTGGCCGCCGCGATCATCTCGGGCGTTGCTTTTTTCGAAAAGGGAAGCTTCACATTCAGCCGCCATATGCGGGATGAACAAGCAAGTCACCAGCTTTGATGCCCAGCTCTGCGGCACGACCACCGGGAATTTCGAAAACGCCAAGCACCCTGCCATTGGACCGTCGGGCTGTATCGGTACCCGGCTCGGCGTTTTCTATGATATTGGCAATGCGCCCATTGGGCCGAATAAACAGCATATCCAGAGGGATCACACAGTTCCGCATCCAGAAAGATGCTCTGCGTACCTCATCAAAGACAAACAACATGCCCTCATTTGGGCCCATTTCGGTTCGGAACATCATGCCAGTTGCTTGCTGGTCAGGCGTGAGCGCCATTTCAGAAATGAAGCTAAACTCCTGGCCATCTTTGGTTTTAATAACCACTTCTTCGGTCGGCAATTTGGCTTGCTGCGCACCAGCAGCGCTGGACACTATGATAAAAACCACAGCAGCAAAAAAATACTGGATGAAAGATAAATTCAGGTAATTACGCGACACACTCATTCCAAAAACCCTGGGTACAGTTATTTCCGGAAATCACTGTATCAGGCGTCACCCGGCAGTGCAATTTGTGCGACAAGCGGCCCGCGCTCCCCCGTACCAATACGAACACGCACTTCTTGCGTCGGCTCAAGATCAGTGAGTCCGGCACGGCGTAGCGTTTCAATATGAATGAAAATATCCTGCGTACCTTCACCGCGAGAGACAAAGCCGTAGCCTTTGGTCCGGTTAAACCATTTGACCACAACGTCCTCAAACTCGGCAGCCACTTCAACATCCATGCCCGGATGCGAGAAAGACGATCTGCCAAGGTCTTCCGGCGCTACAGCAGTAGACAGGTCAAGAGAATGCACAATGGTCGCCTGGCGACCCTTGTCACGCGCAACCGCTTCACAGACAACTGTCGTACCTTCCGGCACAGAACGTCTGCCTACATCTCTTAGAACTGAAAAGTGAAGAAGAACGTCGGTTCCTTCGTCATCAGGAACGACAAACCCATACCCCTTAACAGCGTCAAACCACTTAACTTTACCCGCGATTCTTTGGCCAGATACTTCCGCCAAATCATCGGACTCCGTCGTACTACGGCCGTCCATAGGTTTCCCCCTTCAGAAACGCTGAACCTGCTCAAACATTCAATCAATGGGGTATGCTAGTCATAAAAAAAGGCACCCGCAACTATTTTGTCACAGGTGCCTTATCGCAACCTCTTGTTTAGAGGTGTATTTTTCCAATCATAAGCCTTGGTTTAGTGGCCAGATTGATCTGCTGCCTGACCAGGAAGTTCTGTGTGATGCTCGATAAGGTGAGCGTCATACATCTTCTCTGTCATTGGCTCCAGGAAGTTGGCGACACCAATATATCCAACGATTGACATCACAATGGTGTATGGCAACGCCATCTTCACCATGGTCATGTAGGAAAGCCGGATCAAAGGTGCGAGCGCAGATGTTAGCAGGAACAGGAACGCCGCTTGGCCATTTGGTGTTGCAACGGACGGAATATTGGTTCCGGTGTTAATCGCAACAGCCATCAGGTCGTAGGTGTCGCGTGTAATGTCACCATTGATCAGGGCTTTACCCATCTCGCTGACGTAAACCGTCGCCACAAATACGTTGTCAGATATCGCCGATAATAAACCATTTGCGATATAAAGCGCGGTAATCTGCCCAGTGCCCTGCAAGCCAAGTACAAACTCTGTAACAGGAGCGAACAAGCCATTGTCGGCAATCACGCCAACAATGGCGAAGAAAACCACAAGCAAAGCCGTGAATGGCAGCGCTTCTTCAAATGCATGACCAATTTGATGTTCTTCTGTTACACCGGTGAAGGCCGTAGTCAAAACGATAACAGACAGGCCAATGATACCAACTTCGGCAAGGTGGAACAGCAGGCCGATGATAAGCCAAACACCAACTATTGCCTGAACAGCGAGAGATGCTTTATCGCTGGCTGTACGACGTTCACTTTCGTAAGCATCATAGTCCACAATCACGTTCATTACCTTCTCAGGTATTTTCGCGCCGTATCCCATAACACCGGTCAACTCAAGCGTTGCACAGGTAAGCAGTCCGGCAATCAGAACTGGCAAAGTAACAGGCAGCATACGGAAGAAAAATTCCGGGAACAGCCAGTTCGCCTGCGCGCCAATCAGAATGTTCTGAGGCTCGCCCACAAGGGTCATCACGCCACCAAGAGCGGTACCAACAGCAGCATGCATCATCAGACTGCGCAGAAATGCGCGGAAACCTTCAAGGTCGTCGTGGTTAAGTTTATCGACTTCACCGTCACCTGAGTGGTCATGTTTGTGATGGAATTCCTTTCCGGACGCCACCTTATGGTAGATGGAGTAAAAGCCAACCGAGATGGCGATTACCACCGCGGTAACGGTCAATGCATCCAGAAATGCTGACAGGAATGCCGCCATGAAACTGAACAGAAGGGAAAGCGCCACCTTGTTGCGAACCTTCACCAATATTTTGGTGAAAACGAACAAAAGCATGCTTTTCATGAAATAAATGCCTGCCACCATAAACACCAGTAGCAAAATCACCGGCAGATTGACCTGTATTTCATGGTAGAGGGTTTGAGGGCTGGTCATCCCGATTGCGACAGCCTCAATCGCCAAAAGGCCACCCGGTTGCAATGGATAACATTTCAACGCCATTGCCAGTGTGAAGATAAATTCTAGCACCAGCACCCAGCCCGCAACATAAGGACCAACTGTAAAAAATAAAATTGGGTTAATAATCAAAAAAGCCAGAATGGTCATCTTATACCATTCAGACGAATTACCTAGAAAATTTCGTCCCGCAGGATTAGCGAAAATCGCCATATTTGTCCCCTATCAGTAGAAAGTCCGCGACTATGCGCACTTTCGTTAGCTTCTAGCCAGCCACCCCTGCCAAATCAAGCTCCAACACGATTTGGCTGCCGAGCGACCATACGCGATTTTGCAAAGTCTGTCGCCCATAGATCGCGAACAAGCGTTTTAAATTATCGACGATTGGTATTGCAGCATCGGCCACGCAAACTATTCTGACACCGTGTCATGGTGACGAGACGAAACAAAAAGGGACTGTGGTGAAAGAGCTGGCAATCGCAAACGACTGTTTGATCGCAGGCAACATGGTAGTGCTCGCCGTTGTGGCAAAAACATGGGGGTCTGCGCCCAGACGCGCAGGCAGCCTTATGGTCGTTCGCGAGGATGGCTCTTTTGAAGGGTCAGTGTCCGGTGGCTGTGTCGAAGGCACCGTGATTTCAGAGGCTCAGGCGATGCTAGCGAATACTTCACCCGACACTTCAAAGAAAACGCTGAAATTCTCTGTCGCGACCGAAACAGCGTGGGAGGTCGGCCTTGCCTGTGGCGGTGACATTACCATCTGGCTGTTTCGCCTGACATCGATCCACCAAGCTGCCGTGGCCGCCGCGGCCCGTTCAATCGCAAATGGGCAATCAGGGCTACTATCCATAAATGCGCATGACGCAGCGTGGCAGGAAAGCGCCCTGAAACCCAACCAACAGCGCCCGTTCGAAGAGGATAACACTGCCATTTTGCCTATCCCTGCCCCGGTTTCACTCAGGATTGTCGGCGCGGTTCACATAGCCCAGCATCTGGCCGCTATGGCGCGTGAATGCGGCTGGGATGTTGCGGTGATAGACCCACGAGAAGCCTTTACAGACAACCGGGCTTTTGCCGGTGCGGCGCTGGTGACCGACTGGCCAGATGACTATTTCAAGGCCAAGCCACCGGGGCCCGGAACCGCAATTGTTACCCTAACCCATGACCCAAAGCTGGATGATGCGGCGCTTGGGCAGGTTCTAAACTCATCGGCATTTTATATTGGATGCCTCGGCAGCCGCAAAACCCATGCAAGCCGGCTGGAACGCTTGCAACAATCTGGTTTCGGCCCTGCCGTTCTGGCAAAAATCAATGGGCCAGTGGGTCTAAATATCGGCTCTGCCACACCCGCAGAAATAGCGATTTCGATTATGGCTCAAATTATCGAGAACCGGCGGAAAACCGATGAAGTTTGAGGAAAGAAAAGTTACGGACGCGGTCGGCTGGCGACTTGCCCACAGCGTGAACTACAAAGGCCGCAAAATTGCCAAAGCAACCTTGTTGAGCGCAGAGTTAGCCGATGATCTGGTACAAAACGGCATTACCACCGTTCAAGTCTTTCAACTCGATGCTGCTGACTTGGACGAAGACACCGCCGCCGTGAAGGCGGCAACCCTCCTCGCAGGCGATGGTATACGCGTTGAACCTGCCGGGCGCGGGCGTGCCAATTTGATCGCGGAGCATAATGGCCTATTCATGCCCGGCAGATCAATTGATGAGTTAAATCAATTGGATGACGCTTTTTCAGCGGCCTCCAAAGCTTCCTTTACGAAAGCGTCCCCAGGTGATTTGGTAGCAACCATCAAACTGATTCCCTACGGGATACCGGCAACGATATTGGAAGGCACAGCCATTAGTAACCGGTGCTGCGTCAAACCTTTCGCCGCGTTTTCAGCAAGGCTGATTGTATCCTGTCCCAATGCCTCTGAAAAAACCGTTTCGGTGCTTGAACAAAGGTTGCAGCACGTGGGCGGCAACTTGGCTGACGTTGTTCACTGCGACCATGGCGTTAGCGAACTGGAAGCTGCTTTGCGTGCCTCTTCAAAAGATGACCTTACCCTGATCCTTGGGGCATCGGCTATCAGCGACATGAATGATGTTATTCCCGCCGCCGTGCAGTCAGCCGGTGGCAAAGTCATCAAGCTTGGCATGCCAGCAGACCCAGGCAATTTGTTGATGCTGGCGGAATACAAAGGAAACACAATCATTGGCTTGCCCGGCTGTGCGCGCTCCCCTGCGCTCAATGGGTTCGATTGGGTTTTAGAGCGTTTCTCTGCCGGATTAGCGCTTGATAAAGCGACAATAAGCGCCCTCGGCACCGGTGGCCTATTGAAGGAACCTGTTGGCAGGCGCGCCCCTCGGCAGCAAGATCACAAGCAGGGGGATACACCCTCGACCAGCATCGCGGCCATTGTACTGGCGGCAGGCAAATCATCCAGAGCCGGAACTGCGAACAAGCTGCTTTCAAAACTGGGGGACACACCAGTGGTACGGGCCACGGTGGACACCATTACCAAAACAGTTAAGGGCAACGTGTTCGTTGTCACTGGCGCCTGGCACCAGGAAATCAGTAAGGTGCTAGATGATGCCAAAATAGGCATTATACACAACGACTTACATGATATCGGCATGGGTACCAGCATTGCAAAAGGGTTCGTGTCCCTCTCTGACGATGTTCAATTTTCGTTGGTTTGTCTGGGCGATATGCCCTTTGTGAAGCCGGAAACCTATACAGCATTAATTGACGCCTCCTCCAGCTATGGCGCCGACGCCATTTTCATTCCCACTTTTCACGGCAAGCGGGGGCATCCGGTTATGTGGGGCCAACAACATTTCAGGAAGCTCTGCACCTTAACTGGTGATATTGGTGGCAAGCCTGTTCTGGCTGAAAATCAGGAAAAAATAATCGAAGTACCGGTTGATGATCTGGGCATTCTGATTGACCTGGACACGCCAGAAATGCTGACACAGTTTGGCGTTATCCCAATATCTCCATAAGGCTTTCTTCATCCATCAACAGAAGTTTCTTGGCTAGCGAATACCCGAAGCCCCCTCTCGCCATTGCCGCGATCTCTTTTTCCAGCTTGGCTTGAACAGCTTCTTCGCTCGGCAACGCACGTCGGAAAGGGCCGAACCGGCGGCGGCGAATATAATTAGCCGCAGCAACCTTTTCAGAACCCTCACTGTTTTCTTCTGCAAGGTGGACAAGAACAGCTTCAATTGTATCCGAGGCGATTCCTTTGTGGTTCAAGTCCTGCCTGATAGCCCGAGGGGGTTTGCCCCTCCGCAACATCAATTCGGCGCGTTGTTCGGCGTAGGAGTGGTCATTCACATACCCATATCGGATACATTTCTGGACAACATCTCTCACCCATCCGAGCTGCTCTTCATTCGGCGCGGAAAAATTCTCATTCCGCCGTCTGATTTTTCGAACCAGAACATCTTCAAGATTTTTTTCCGAACTTGAAAAACGCCCAAGATAATGAAGAGCCGCTCGCTCCAGATAGCCGGCGCTTACTTTTTTGGGCTTTTTTTTCCCTTTTTTTGCTTTTTCTTCGCCTTTTTCGGTCACTTCCATTGCCTTAAAGCGCGTCCAAAGCGGTTAAAAAGCCATCAAAGTCGCCTTGGTTGTTATAATAGTGGGGCGAAACGCGCACCGCGCTCTCCACACCTCGATCTTCCAAATCAAGCCGGGTATGCGCGACACTCGCCACCTGAACCGCAATATTTTGCGCTTCAAGACGCGCCTTAATATCTGTCGGTGCCAAACCGTTTTTGTTAAAGGTAATAATCGCCGAGGTAGCACTGGGCGGGCACTCCACTTTAACGCCAGAGACCTGCGCCAGCCCCTCCCGCAGGTATTTTGCATTGCTTGCAATACCCGCCGCTGCTTTTTCCACTCCTAAATCAAGGAGATAGTCGATTGCCGCACCAAATCCGAGCTGATTGACAATGCTACGCTCCCACGCTTCAAACACACGGGTATCATCCCGCAAAGTGTAGGCATCACGGCTGGTCCAGGCGGCGCTCTGGTTGGTTAGAACCACAGGTTCCATGCGGTTTCGGGCTTCTTCATTCACATACAAAAAGCCAATGCCACGCGGCCCGCGCAAGAATTTGCGGGCTGTACCTGTCATAATATGGCAGCCAATCGCTTCAACATTCACAGGCACATGCCCCGCCGATTGGCATGCATCTAATTGATAAATAACATTAAATTCGCGCGCAATCGCACCGACTTCAGCAACCTGGTTGATCTCACCACTCGACGAAGGCATATGACTGATACTGATCAAAGCGGTTTTGTCGTCGATGAGAGACCGCAAGTGATCAAGGTCAATGCCCCCACCGCTTGCCTGCCGGGCAACACGAATTTCAACGCCTCTTGTCTTTGCCACCTGCAAGTATGCGACAAAATTACTGCAATATTCATTGAAGGCCGTAACTAAATTGCTACCCGCGGTAAGAGGCAAGCTATAAAACGCCTTGGTCCAGCCATCAACAGCGCTACCAACAAAAGCATAGTCACTTACAGAACCACCAAACAAGCGCGTCAGCGAGCCATAGGCTTGCTCCAAGTCCTCAGCCTGTTGCTCTTGCGCAACATAGCCACCAACGGCAATATCGCGCTCGAACGCCTGCTTAATCCTGCTCACAACAGGTCTTGGCATCAGCGAAGAACCGCAGTTATCCAGATGTATGCGTGCATTGGCCTGAGGTGTATCTTCCCTCAGTCTGTCATGCTCCTGCTGTGATAGTCCCGTGGTCAACGCTGTCATTTTTTAGCCGCAATCCTATACTAATTGCCCAGTCTTTAGGCTTGGATATTGAAAATTGTCTTGCGCAGATGGCTCGCAGATTGTAATCCAGCCGTAATAATTAGGCGTGTGATCTGATGGTTATCAACCGCTTTAAAGCGGTCAATTGCAAGTGTTTTTTGCTCGGTGGGCACGCAATATTTTGTATAGTTTTTTGAGACAACAATGCTATAAACCTTTGTTGTCGTGTTAGTTTTTTGGGCCTGTACTGAAACAGCCAGGGATAATTATGGTCGAATTGAACGTGCAGACAGAGGTTACGCCGACACTCGATCCTTCTCTAGAAAGACGCTACGCGGACTTTGAAACCCTAGTGGACGCAATCGAATATGCGGCCAAGGGCATTCGCGGCGTCAATTTCTATGATGCACGTGGTAACGTGAAAGAAGTGATTACATGGTCCGAAGTGCGTGACCGCGCCGAAGCGATTGGTCGCAAACTGGTTGGTATGGGTTTCCAGAAAGGCGACCGCATCGCCTTGATCGCAGAAACCAGCGCAAATTTCGTAAGCTTCTTTGTTGGCTGCCAATACGCCAGCGTTCTGCCTGTTCCCCTGCCCTTGCCCACATCCTTCGGCGGCAAGGATGGCTATGTTGCCCAGCTACGCCTTCAAATGGAAAGCTGCAAGGCCAATGGCCTGATGGCGCCCGCTTTCATGGACGAAATTGTTGAACAAGCGACCGCAGACTTGGACCTGACTTTTAAAGGTGACATTGACGCATACATGAACGCAGATGGAGACGGTGAGCCTGTCCTGCCAACTGCTGACGACCTTGCCTATCTTCAATATTCATCCGGAAGCACACGCTTCCCGCACGGTGTGTCAGTAACGCATCGCTCGCTGCTGTCGAACACCCACGGCATGGGTTACCACGGCGTGCGCCTGCAGGAAGATGACCGCTGTGTATCCTGGTTGCCGTTTTATCATGACATGGGGCTCGTCGGCACACTGCTGACAACCATGACCTGTCAGGTGTCCGTTGATTTTATTCCGACCGAAGAATTTGCACGCCGCCCGCTTAGCTGGTTGCGCGTTCTCAGCGCCAACAAAGGCACCATTACCTATAGTCCCACATTCGGGTTTGATATCTGCACTCGCCGCGCCGCCATGCGCGCAAGCGCCTTTGAAGGGCTGGACCTTTCAAGCGTTCGGGTTGCCGGCATTGGTGCTGAAATGATTCGCCCTGATGTGATGAAGGAATTTCAGGAAACCTTTGGTGGTATTGGCTTCTCCTGGGGTGCCTTCCTGCCAAGCTACGGCTTGGCTGAATGTACACTTGGTGTCAGCTTCGGCGAGGTTGGCAAAGGGATCGAAGTAGACCTGATCGAAGAAGCCGCCCTTACTGGTGACCGTCATGTCCTCGTAAACGGCTCAGACGATGGGCGCATGCGTGAAGTGGTAAACTGTGGCCGTCTTCTCCCCGAGTATGAGATTGAAATTCGCGATGAGAGTGACGCAATTCTTCCTGATCGTCAGGTTGGACGCGTTTATTTGCGCGGTGCTTCAGTGATGCGCGAATACTTCAATGACCCAGAGACAACCCGTGCAGTGCTCAGCCCTGAAGGCTGGCTCGACACCGGCGACATGGGTTATATGAAGGAAGGCTGCATCTATATCGTTGGCCGCGCCAAAGATATGATCATCGTTAATGGTCGCAACCATTGGCCACAAGATATTGAATGGGCTGCCGAACAGGTTGACGGCCTGAAAAAAGGCGATGTTGCCGCGATTTCAGTACCCGGTGACAATGCTGAAGAGGTTCCCCTTATTCTGGCCCAGTGCCGCATTTCCGATGCCGCAGAACGCGTGAAACTGATTGAAGCCCTGAAAAAGCAAATTCAAACCGAAACCGGTGTGAATTGCTTGATCGAACTGGTGCCACCAAAGTCGCTGCCACGCACGTCTTCTGGCAAATTAAGCCGCACCAAGGCGCGCAACCAGTATATTTCGGGCCATTTACAGGCAATCGCCAGCTAAGCAGAAGCAATCATGCCAGCAAAAAGCAAGAAAGCCACAGCAAAACAGGTCGTGGCCCTTACAGGTGCGACCGGCTTCCTTGGTGGCCATTTACTGACCGCTCTTACCCAAGCGGGATTTCCTGTAAAGGCCCTGACTCGGCGCCCACAGCCATCTTTAGATGGTGTTGAATGGGTATCAGGCTCCCTTGATGACGAAACCAGTCTATCGGCCCTGACTGCTGATACTGATGTCCTTATTCATCTGGCGGGGCTTACCAAGGCAATTACCCGCGATGAATTTTTCGATGTGAACGTTGCCGGCAGCAAGCGGCTGTTTGATGCAGCCAAGGCGGCAAACGTTTCTCATGTGATCCATGTTTCCAGTTTGGCGGCTCGTGAGCCTCGGTTGTCTCATTATGGCGCCAGTAAAGCAGGGACAGAATTACTGCTAACTGCCCGCAAATGGCCCTTCAATTGGACGATTGTGCGACCACCTGCCATATATGGCCCCGGCGATAAAGAAATCCTGAAACTGTTCAAGGCAACCAAATTCGGAATACTTCCGGCCCCTGGTGGCACAAAAAATCGATTTTCGATGATCCATGCTGCAGACCTCGCCAAAGCGCTGGTTGCTTTGTGCGATAGGAGCAACAAACAAGCCGTGCTGGAGATCGACGACAACCAAACAGGCGGCTATGCCATCGGCGATGTAATCAAAGCATTGCCTGATGTGAGCAATGGCAAGGTAAGGGCTATCCCTGTCCCCTTCCCTGTTCTTGGCGCCTTGGGCAGCATCAATGACTTGTTGGCCCGAGCCCTTCACCGGCCATTCATGCTTACACTTTCAACGGCACGCTATCTGTCCCACCCTGACTGGACAGTAAAAGAAGCCCGCCGCTTCAAACATGCCAATTGGTCGCCACAATTCGACCTAAAAGCTGGCCTAGAGGATACGCTCACCTGGTATCGCAAAAATGATCTTTTATGATCCGTTGCTTGCCGATATAACAGCAGTTTAAAGAGCGACCTATCGTCGGGACAATAAGGAATAGCAGGACCATGGCACAGGCAAAAACGCTGGAAACCATCTACGGATTGATCACCCCTATCAATAAAAAGGGTGTTGATCTCGCACCGGCAACAACGTTTGCAGTGGACCTTGAACTGGACAGTCTGACAGTTATGGACCTTGTGGCAGAGATTGAAGACGAGTTTGATATCATCCTGCCTCTCAATATGTTGCCTGACCTGGAAACGATCGAACAGGTTGCTGACGCTGTCGAAAAAATCGTAAGTGAAGGCTAAATTTCCGTGGATTTATTTGATAAGTTTGACCCGATTGTTGATCTGCGCTCTTCGCTGCCGTTCAACAAGGCTGACCCGTTTAAGGTTGTTATTGATGAAGTAATTTCCGAAACGGAGGCAATCATCGGCGGCAGACACACCATCCTTGCCGGTACAAACAACTATATGGGCATGACCTTCGATGAAGGTGCCATTGAAGCCGCAAAATCTGCGCTTGATGACTTTGGCACCGGCACAACGGGTTCTCGTGTGCTGAATGGCACATACGGTGGCCACAAAGCGCTGGAGGCCACCATTGCTGACTTTTACGGCATGGAACACTGTATGGTGTTCTCAACCGGTTATCAGGCCAATCTGGGCATGATCTCCGCGCTGGGTGGCAAAGATGACTATGTGATCATTGATGCTGACAGCCACGCCTCCATCTATGATGGCTGTTCAATGGGTAATGCCACCATCGTGCGCTTTAAGCATAATGATGCCGATAACCTTGAGCGCCGCCTGAAGCGCCTTCCAGAAGACGCAGGAAAATTGCTGGTAGTTGAAGGCATTTATTCCATGCTGGGTGATGCAGCGCCGCTCAAGGAATTGTTGGAACTCGGCAAAAAATATGGCTGCATGACACTGGTAGACGAAGCCCATTCCATGGGTTTTGCCGGCGAAAATGGCCGTGGTGTTGCCGAAGAACTAGGTGTTGAACATCTGGTAGATTTTTACGTGGGTACATTCTCCAAATCTGTTGGAACAGTTGGCGGATTTGCCGTGTCAAACCACCCGAAATTTGATGTGCTGCGGTTCGTAAGCCGGCCTTATATTTTCACCGCCAGCCTGCCGCCAAGCGTGGTAGCGTCGGCAACCAAATCGATTGAAGCAATCAAGCGCAGCGGTAATCGCCGCGCCCACCTCTGGGAAAATGCGCGCCGTCTGCACACCGGTTTGAAAAACGCAGGCTTCAATATGTGCACGGAAAAGGCCGAAAGCCCGATTATTGCGGTGCATCTGCCTGATGTGATGCAAGGCACCCGCTTCTGGGAACATCTGCTTCTGGAAGGCGTATATGCCAACATGGCGGCACCACCTGCAACACCTGCGGGCATGTTCCTGCTCCGGATTAGTGTTTGTGCCCAACATACCACCGAGCAGATCGACGAAATCATCGCGCGCTTCATCCGCACAGCAGAAGCTGTTGGCCTTGAAGTAGCAAAGTAAAAGAAACTAAAAACAATAAGTTAAATGCCTTTCCATTAGTATGGTGAGGCATTTTTATTATCTGAAAGCGCCCTTTTTGCGCAGGCTGAAGAAAAGCACCACGCCCGCGACAATGGGGTGTTTCCGCATCCAGTCCTTGATTTCCACTTCAACACCAGAGTGTCTGCGTATCTTCCAGGCAAGATAGTCAATGCCGCCATCAAAAGTCATGGAAGCCTTCACAAGCCGGAAGAAGCTGATGAATTTTCCGTTCGTGCGGCGCATGAACCAGGCCAGCTTTGCTGGAAAGCGTGACGTGCGGGTTGGTTGGATACTGGGTCTGTCTACATCGCCAGCTTCAATTTCCAATTCTGAAAGCGCCGCTGGCGTAAACTCGTCATAGCGCGACTGGTCCAGCAAATAAATCTCAAGGCCCTTCCCACCACGCTCCGAACGCAGTTCAGCGGCATAGGTTGCTTCAAAAGCCGCTACCCACAGCTCCCGGCTATCGGTAGCCCAAGGCTTTAAATCAAGCAAGTTGCCCAGCATGGTGCGAACCGCGAGCGCTATATCTTCTGCAATTGCCTGCTGCATCGTATCGTCTGAAGGCATTAAAAGCATGCAGGGCTGGCAAAAACGCGCCCAAATGCTCACATTCAAACAGGCCCTGCTACAACGGAAACCAAAGTCCGCCTTTGAAACAACAGCATATTTGGATCGTACCGTCAGACCATCAACATCAATTTCATGATAGAAAACATTGGGCGGCAAAATCTGATTTGCCCTCGCAAGCCAAGACCCGTTGTAAGCTTTGGCATAATCATCGACAATCACATAGAAATCGAGGATTTTGTCGTCAATTTCACCGGTGCGAAGGCATGATCCGTAAAACAAAACACCTACCACGCTATCGCCGTAACGGCTGGCAATATCGTCGGCAGCTACCTGAACTTCGTTCGGCACATCCCTGTCCCATTCCTTGAGAACGAGCTCTGTCAAACCGAGATTAGTGTCGGGTGTTTTTGAAATTGTTTTCTTTGCCACGCAAATTACTTTCTGAAGCTGACAAATGTTAGCGCTTCGGAGCTTTTCAGCGTTACCGGCACACCGGGTGTTGGCTGATAAATTTCCCCGTCCAATGTCACAGGGTCTGTGCCCTCCACGCGCACTTCATCGCTGACCCGCACATGCAGCCCTTCAATGGAACTATTGCCATAGCGTCCGGTCAAAAGGCCGATGAAAGACCGGTTTAGCGTGGAAGGCCCTGCCTCCAGCGCCGAGAAGCGCAAACCACCACTACCGCCCTTACCGTAAGGCTTGAAACCAAACAACAGGCGGTTGAGCGTGGTCGTCATCACCACCGAATAACGGCCACTAATACGGGCGCTGCCCGGCACAGTGATTGACATGGGATCAGACACCATCAGGCCGCGGTTGCGAGACAAGCCAAGCGCAGAGGTAATCAGCTTATAAGCCGACCAAACGTGCGCCAAAGAGTTAGGCAGTCCTTTGGCATAAGCATTTTCCCGGCACCAGAAGATACCGCGCACAATGCCTGCTGTGCCGAAGAAGGTGCCTACCTGCGGTCGCTTGCCATCGCCCATATCCATCTGGATAAGATGACGGCGCGTTAACGAGTCTGGAATACCGCCTGACTGCGCCAATTTTAATAGCCGCTTCAAAACCTTTGTCGGTTTACCCTTAAACCCTAGGTCTGCCGCTGTCATGTTGGTCTTGCCACCTGGCAAGAAGGCAATGGGCGGGATAACAGCAAAAGGGTTGTCATACAGAAGAGAGGCCAGCGCCGCACCAATGGTGCCGTCACCACCATTGATAATTAGCATCGCAGGGTTTGCCTTGGCAAACAGCTCCATCGCATCCCTCAGCGTCTCGATGCCATCAAGCTCATAGTGCACCACATTGGCGCTTTCGTTCACAATGGAGCGAATTTCATTAAGCGAGCGCGCGTTTGTTGTGCTGAGGGGATTGGAAATCATCACCACAAGAGGCACAGTCGCGCCGCGGTTTACCGATTTCATATCCAATTGCATCTGTTTGCTCGCTCCGCCCAAACAGGGCCTAAGTCTTGCGTCTAATAACAAATAACGGGACCATATGGCCCCGTACCGTTCTAATTTGATTGACTGCATACCCGCAAAGTCTTGATTTTTCAATATCAGCGTCGTCGCAGCTTTCGGCGCTTCTCTTTCTTTTCTTCATCACCACCGAAAACATAGGTCAGCGTAATATCATGTTTACTCACCCCCGCAAGGGCTGTGAACATCACTTCATCGGCATCTGGTGGGCCAAGCGATAGCTTTGGGTTATTTGAAAAACCAAAGCCTTCAGAGAAGATATCCGCTTTACCGTTCGCGTTTTTATCGTGTAGCACAACAAGCGCATAAGTTCCCGGTGTCGGAAGCGGCACACACAGTCGCGGTTCTTCTTCGCCATCAATCGGCATATCAACCCGCACCAGTTTCATGCCTTTTTCAAGGAATTCATCGGGGTCCGAACTATATATTTGTGCCCTCACCCGGCCTTCAAGCGTTTGCAAGCCAATGACAGAGACTTCAAGTACGGCTTCCTCAGCGCCACTGTCGCATGCACCGACACGTTTTTCGTCAAGCCTGATGATTGTTGCTGGTGCCCGCGCATCCTCAGCCATTACAGCAGGAACACTCATTAACGAGGCAACAAATGCACTCGCCGACAAGGCAAGCAGAGATAGGCGGCTTTTCTTCAGTCCATTGAAACGCATCCAGCGGCTCCATACCTGAATAAACTCTTACAAGGGCGACTTAGCCGCTTGATGGTGGCGAAAGTATGGCTCTATTAAGGGCACGTCCATCTTTTTTCTGCCATCTTTTTCTTATGAAACTATTTTGAATTGCCACTTGAATTCAATGGATAACCAGTGTAGCGCCAGAATATGTTTGCACGCCCTTTTATTACGCGCATAGACCGCTACGCTCTGAAGCAAGTCATGATGCCTATGCTAACCACGCTTGGCATCGCTGCATTGCTGTTGATTCTGGAGCGCATGCTGAAGCTGTTTGACTTTGTGGTCAACCAGGGTGGTCCGGTTGAGGTTGTGTTCCGTATGCTGGCGAACCTGACCCCCCATTATATGGGTCTTGCCTTGCCAGTTGGGCTTTTGCTTGGTGTCCTTGTCGCTTTCCGCAAAATCTCGCTTTCAAGCGAATATGACGCAATCACATCGTCTGGCACCAGCCTGCCGCAGCTTGTGCGCCCTCTTTTAATGCTGGCAGCTTTCCTTGCCATCATCAATACAGTGCTTGTTGGCTGGATACAGCCACATAGCCGCTATGCCTATCGGGGCCTGGTGTTTGACCTTAGAAGCGGGGCGCTTGGTGCCAGTATCCGTGTTGGTGAATTCGTCGAAATCGGCGATGATCTGACACTGATGATTGAAGAATCTCGCAATCAGGGTGCAGAACTTGGCGGTATCTTCCTAGAGCGTCGCAGCGAAGATAACACGTCCACTGTTACGGCGGAACGTGGCGGTTTCTTCGCAACCGATGACGATCAAACAATCCTGCTGCGGCTGTTTAACGGTGTGCTTGTCGACTTGAACGAAAGCCAGAACAAACCGAGAGTATTGAATTTCGAGCGGCTGGATTTGACGGTGCGCCTGCCCCAGCGGGAAGTTTTCCGGGAGCGCGGTGGTCAGGAGCTTGAAATGACCTTGCCAGAGCTGTTTGTTGAAATGGGCAACCCGCTCAACACAGTTGAAGAACGCGCGGCATTTCAGGCCAATTATCATTGGCGCGTTATGCATAGCCTGTCGTTTTTCATCCTGCCGTTTCTTGCCATACCCATGGGTATTACCAACAAAAGAACTGGTCGCGGCACAGGTATCGTTATCGGTCTATCGCTGCTGATCGTTTATAACGAATTGATGGAAGGGATGGAAACCGCCATCAAAAACGGCGCGTCGCCCTATTTCACTGTTTGGGCGCTCTTCGGTGCTTTTGCGGCCCTCAGTTTCTTCTTCTTCAGAGTTTCCGCCTTTAAGGCTGGCGGTGAACCATTGGCCTATATCGACAAGATTGTTGAAGTGTTTGCCGGCCCCGTTAAACGGCTTGGCCGCTTTGTTATGGGTATGGGAGCGAAAACATGATGCTGCGCTCTATCCGCCGTATGCTGGTACCATCCCGCACACTTGCGCGCTATATGGTGCGTATGCACCTCAGTCGCTTTTTTGGCGTTCTTGTTGGGCTTTCAGTTATCCTTCAGATGCTGGACCTGCTTGCTACTGCGGACAATGTCATGGCCGCTGACGGTGCAACATGGGTTTCGATTGTTTCATACGTGAGCATGCGCCTACCGCAACTGATCAACCAATTTGTCCCATTTGCCGCCCTGATTGGCACGCTTTTAACACTCGCGACGCTCAACCAAAGCAGTGAAATCACGGTTATGAAGGCCAGCGGCCTGTCAGCTCATCGCATATTGTTGCCACTGGGAATTGCATCCTTGCTTATCGGGGTTGCCCATTTCATCTTCAATGAAACGGTTGTGACCAAGGCAAATGCCAACCTAGCCTACTGGGAAGCCAACGATTATGCGATTGACCTGCCCGAGAACAATAACCTGGCCGGGCGCACCTGGCTGAGAGAAGGTAACAGTATCGTCCTTGTGGAAGCGGTTAGCCAAAGTGGCAGTCGTGTTGTACTGGACCGCGTTTCCATATTCGAGCGCGATGAAATGGGCCGTGTGGAAGCCATGGTGAAGGCAGATTTCGCTTGGTACCAAAACGGCGAATGGGCGTTGCATGAGGTGCGCCGCTTCGATGCCAACTCGCACCTTCTATCGGTTACACCAATTGTGCCATGGTCAATACCCACCCGGCCTGAACGTTTCCTCGCGCTTAATGTAAAGGCTGACCAGGTGAGCTTCTCTGAACTATGGACGTCTATGAAACGGATTAGCGAAGAAGGACTTTCAACCGACCGTTTAATGGCAAGCTTCCTGCAAAAAATGGCGGCACCGGCTTCAACGCTGTTGATGCCACTTCTGGCGGCTGTTGCTGCATTCGGTGTTTCTCGCGGCGGTAATCTGGTTATTCGCCTTGTATTTGGCATGGCACTTGGCTTCAGCTTCTTTGTCGCTGACAACTTCATGCTGGCTATGGGCGAGTTTGGCGTTGCTCCACCCTTTTTGGCGGCATGGGCACCCTTCTTCCTCTTCATGTTGGTTGGTTACACCGTCATCTTCCATACCGAAGAAGGTAAACTGAACTGGAAGCCCGCAAAATCGACCGGTGTGCCGGGTCAATCATGACGCAGCCTGACAAGCCGACCCAAAACAACCCGGATACAGGGAGTGATATTCGGCAAGTCGCTGGCGGCGCTGGCCTTGCTTTCCTTGGCCGACTTGGGGCGATTATCGAGGCTGTTTCTGTTGTTGTATTCACCTGGGCGTACGGTGCGGAAACCTTTGGTCTGTTTGCTGTGCTGTGGAGCTATGTAAAGGTTTCCACCGCGCTATCGGACGCGGCGATGACAACCTCTTTGCAGCGGTTTGTACCGCGTGTACCCAAAGAACAAGAAGCAGACGTCGCAGGCTTTGCTCTGAAACTCAGTTTCTTCATCGCCGTATTGTTTGCACTCGTCGGTACGCTCTTTGCGCCGCACCTCGCATCCATCATCAATGTGGGCGATACCGACCAGGCCCACTTGATCGACGTAATCCGGGTTTACGTTTGGGTACTTCCTTTCTGGACCATGGTTGAAGTCGGCACAGCAGCTATCCGGGCGCGCCGCAAATTCGGCCCCGAAATTCGCGTTCGGATTTTTTATGAACAAGGTTTACGTCTCGTTGCGGCAGTGGTATTTTTCTACGCTGGTTTAGATACTTACGGACTTTTCTTAGCACATCTGTTGAGCGTTATACTTGCCGCCCTGCTCGCCTTTCGTCTTATCTCAAAACATTATGATATGCGCGCTGTTTTCCGGGCACCCATTACCGGACCAATCGCACGAGACATACGCAAGTATGGCTTTTCGGTCATGCCATCCAATCTGATCAAGAAACTGTTCAGCGAGTTCCCTGTCATGATGCTGAACTTTGTGCTGCCGGGTGGCGCAGGGGCTGCTGCCGGGGGTTATTATTCCGTTGCACGCAAGCTCGCCAGCGCGCTGCAAGTAGTCAGGCTTGCCTTCGAATATGTTATGGCGCCACTGGCTGCCGAAAAAGCCGGGAAAAATGACAAACACCGCCTTGCGGATATGTATGCGTTTGCGACCCGTATGTCGGTTGCACTTGCGCTTCCATTTGGTGCAGCCCTGTATTTGGCGCGTGCAGACATATTATCAGCGCTGGAGCCAGAGTTTCAGGCAGCAGCGGCGGCAATCGCCATTCTGGTCGCAGGCCGGGTGCTGGAGGCCGCAAGCGGGCCATCCCAGTCCATCATTGAAATGCTCGGCCACCGCTTTCTTCCACCAGCGAACGGCATTATTGGCCTGACCATATTCATATGGCTTGGTATGATGCTGATACCTGAAAAGGGTGTGACGGGTGCTGCGATTGCCGCAGCGGTTGGCCTGAACATTACCGCCTATCTCGCTTTTTTTCAGGCAGCCATCCTGTTTAAGTTGTTCCCTTATCGCGCTGACTTCTTGAAACCCGTCACCATATCTTTTATCTCAGCTCTCGCTTTGATTGCCGTGGCAGAATATGTATCGATACCGCGCCCGCCGCTTGGTCTCACAACGGCCATAATTGGGCTTATTGTCGCATTGCTTGTATTAGTGCGCTATGGTCTTAAAGAAGACGATGTGCAAGCGCTGGGCAAGCTTGGCAAATGGCTGGGCCGAAAGAAAAGCCCCGCACAGTAAATAGCGCAACAGATGTGGAAAGACTGATGCAACAAGTTGCAACCAACATTGGTGACGCGGAAGTAAAAAAGCCGGCAGAACGCATTACAGGTGCGCACCCTGAGGCGGCAGACTTCCCGCTAAGAGAAGCTCGCAAGCTTGTGCGTGACCTTTGGCAGCCTATTCCCCGCATCTATTGGACAGATTTCACCATCACCGCCATCATTGGCTGGGGTGCTGTGGCTGTTGCTACGCTTACACCGTTAGGTTCAGTGGTCCAGATCATTGCGCTTATTGCGGCAACGCTCGCGCTCTATCGTGGTGTGATTTTCATTCATGAACTTGCTCACTTTCGCAAAGGGACTTTTGTCGGGTTCCGTCGTTTCTGGAATGCCACCTGTGGCATGCCTATGATGGTACCGGCCTATACCTATGCTGATGTGCATATCGATCACCACAAGCCCCAGCACTATGGCACAGCAGAAGACGGTGAATACTTGCCGTTTGCCGTGAATGAGCCATGGAAGATTGTTGCCTTTATTGTGCAGGCAGTTTTGGTGCCTATCCTATTGGTTGCCCGGTATGTGCTTTTGATGCCGCTTACGCTGGTTATCCCGAAGTTTCGGGATTACGTGTGGCAGCGGGCCAGCAGCCTCGTTATCGACTATACCTACATTCGCCCTTTGCCGAAGAAAGACCAGAAGGCAGGCTGGTTGATTGAAGATGTATTGACCGGCGTTTATGCCTTCGCTGCCATTGGCCTTTGGTATGCTGGTGTACTGCCAACCGCCTTCTTCGCGGTGTGGTATGTGGTGACCGTTGCCATATTCATTCTAAACGGCCTGCGCACGCTGGCGGCCCATGCCTACCGTAATGGTGGCCGGGAACGCATGACGCAGCAGGCTGAATTCCTTGATAGCGTGGATGTGCCGGGCAACCGCTATATCTCTGCGCTGTGGGCCCCTGTTGGCCTACGTTTCCATGCCACACACCACCTGTTTCCCGGCATGCCATATCATTCGCTTGAGAAGGCATATTTCCGGCTAAAGGATGAACTGCCGGACAACCGGCTGTATCTGGAAGCAACCCGGCCAAACCTTTGGGCAGCAGTTGCGCAGCTTTGGCGCGAAGCAAAAGCCTCACAAAAAAGCTAAACAGCCATCGGCCTTGCATTATTTTATGGGTCCGCTACCTATTGTGCTGCATTTAACCGCATGAAGGGGTACGCCTGTGGCTGACGCTAACATCACCATCCGCCAGATCACTGACAACAATGGCCTAAAGGACTTTGTAAACGTTACCCGCACCGTTTATGCGGATGACCCGAACTGGATTCAGCCCCTGATGATGGAACGGATGGATGCGCTGCGGGCAGATAAAAACCCCTATTTCCAGCATGCGGACGTGGCCCTTTGGGTTGCGGAACAAAGTGGCAAACTGGTGGGCCGCATCAGTGCGCAAATTGATAAGCTGGCACAGGAAAAATGGGGACCAAACCTTGGTCATTTCGGTTTCTTTGAAGCAACGGACGAGGCTGTTGCCAAAGCCCTGCTGGAAACTGCCGAGGCTTGGCTGAAAGAACGGGGCATGGTGCGCATGCAGGGGCCGTGGTCCTTCTCAAGCGCAGAGGAAGTGGGGACGTTGATCAACGGGTTCGATACCCCGCCCTGCTTCATGATGCCCCACGGACGCCCTTCTTACGATGGCTGGCTGAACGGTGAAGGCTTTGAGAAAGCCAAGGACATGCATGCCTTCCGGCTGGACCTGACACTGGACCCGCCCCAGCGCGCCCTGCGTATTGTGAAAATGGCGGAAAAGAACAAACGCCTGATCATGCGCGAAATCGACATGAAGCGCTTTGACGAAGAAGTGGCCGTAGTGCTGGATATCTATAACGAAGCATGGTCCGATAACTGGGGCTATGTTCCCTTTACCGAAGCAGAAGTAGAGCATGGTGCCAAAGCACTGAAGCCAGTGGTGAAGCCCTATCGCACCATGATTTGCGAATATGACGGCGAACCGGTTGCCTTCATGCTGACCATCCCGGACGTAAACCACAAACTGCGGGACATTGACGGCAAACTGCTGCCGTTTGGTTGGGCCAAAGTGGCGTGGCGCATGATGAATGGCCGCGAGGACCGTTGCCGAGTGCCGCTGATGGGTGTGCGCCAGAAATTCCAGAAAGGCCCGCTAGGCGCTGCCATGGCAATGTGGATGATCCGGGTCAGCCAGGATAATGTGATGGACCGCGGCGCAACCTTCGGTGAACTGGGTTGGATTCTGGAAGATAACGAAGGCATGATTTCCATTCTGGAGGAAATCGGTTGCGAGATATACAAAACCTACCGCGTTTATGAGAAAGCGATTGGGTAAGAAAAAACCGAGGTATTGGCCTTGCACAAACTTCTCAAGTTTATATTGATCTCAATCTCGGCTCTGATCGCAGTGTTTTTTGTTCTATCTGTAGCAATCCTCGATGAGAGACACGACTTACATTTAAAGTACTACAAAACTTGGGGTGCAGCAATTTTTGGCCTAATGGCCATTCTGTGCTTCTTGGTCAAAGACTTAAACGGCAACAAACCGGATTGACCTATCTAGTCAAAACTAAATACGCAAAACAGCGGGCGCGTGTCGCGCTGGTTAGTCCGACCTTCGCGGGATGCTAACCAACCCTCACCAGCCTCACAGCTGTACAATTGTTTTGCAAGGCTAAGCAGCCTTTTGTGCTCCCCCAGAATTCCGACGGCGGTTCCGGCGTCGCTTGGTTTGGTTTTTCTGCCCACCTTCATCGCTTTGCGAACCATTTGCACCACGATCACTACGAATGTTACCACCTTTGCCTTTAGGTTTGCTGCGACGTTTTTCTTGCCCACCCGGTTTGTTCGAAGAGCCATTCCGGCGGTGCCCTTTAGGGCGCTGGTTTGTCTCTTTTGCCTCACCTGCCCCTTCAAACTCGCCTTCAACAGTAAAAGCGCGACCGATCAGCTTCTCGATGTCTCGCAATAGGTCGCGCTCCTCCACATCGCAGAAGGAGATGGCGACGCCGCTGGCGCCCGCCCGCGCAGTACGCCCGATACGGTGGACATATGCCTCTGGCACATTTGGCAGGTCAAAATTGATAACATGGGACACGCCCCCAATATCGATGCCCCGTGCAGCGATATCTGTCGCAACCAGCACAGAAATCTCGCCAGACTTGAAACCGCTGAGCGTTCGTTCGCGCTGGTTTTGGCTTTTATTGCCGTGGATCGCGTCAGCGGTTATGCCTGCTTGCTCCAGATGTCGGGCAATTTTATTCGCCCCATGTTTAGTGCGGGAAAAAACGATGGCGCGTTCAAATTCCTGCCCCTTAAGAACTTCAACCAGTTTTTGCCGTTTGTCGGCCTTTGCGACAGCAATCACAGACTGGTTAATCCGGTCAACTGGTTTGGAAGCGGGTGTTACCGCAATTTCTTCCGGCCTATGTAGGAAATCATTTGCAAGGCTGCGAATTTGCTTTGGCATTGTCGCAGAAAACAGAATGGTTTGGCGCTTCTTTGGCAGGCTTTTCATAATGCGGCGGATCGCGGGAATGAACCCCATATCCATCATCTGGTCAGCTTCATCCAGCACAACAGCTTTCGTGGCATGCAGGCTGATAGCCCCTGTTGACTGAAGGTCTTCAAGCCTGCCCGGTGTGGCAACCAACACACTGATACCACGACTTAGTGCACGCACTTGCTTACCCGGCTTCACACCACCCACGATTATTGTAGAGGTCATCTCCACATATTTGCCATACAGGCGCACATTTTCATGAATTTGGGCTGCCAGTTCGCGCGTTGGTGCCAAAATCAGCATGTCACACGTATTGGGCGCAGGGCGTTCAAATGAATTCGAAATCTGATCCAACAGAGGCAAAACAAATGCAGCCGTTTTACCTGTGCCAGTTTGCGCAATGCCAACAATGTCCCGCTTTTCCAAAAGCGCAGGAATGGCGGCCTTTTGAATAGGGGTCGGGTTATCGTATCCGGCTGCAGACACAGCACGAAGAAGCGGCTTGGACAATCCAAGGCTTTGAAAATTAGTCAATGTTTTTCTTTCAACAGACATCGTGCCTGAGAAATTCAGGTTGTTGTTACGATTGTCTAATAAAGGGGGGCTTGCGCAGAAAAACCGCCGTTATATGGGCGTCTTGGACGCCAAAGAAGAGCAACAAACATTACAGTCGCCTCTCCAAACATTTGCTGCCAACGATCTTGTTCGTCATCTTCGCGCGGCAAATGTGCGCGCATATGGTCATGAATTGCTTCAAATAGCAAATACTATCGTATTAATCCGTCATGACCCTGCGACCAAATTCGCAAACTCGCACAACAGTGGACGTGTTTCGCGCGGGTCGATCACATCTTCAATCATGAAGGCTTCCGCAGTGCGGAAGGGACTGCGTACCTTATCGAGCCGCGCACGGATGGTGGCCAGATGGGCTTCCGGGTCCTCGGTTTTTTCAAGCTCGGACTTATAGGCAACCTCAATCCCCCCCTCCAGCGGCAAGCTGCCCCAATCTCCTGATGGCCAAGCAAAACGATACTGGAAGCGGGTGTGGTCACTCATCGCGGCCCCTGCAACACCATATGCCTTGCGCACCACAACCGTCGCCCACGGCACCTTTGAATTATAAATGCCGTTAAGTGCATCCACACCAAACCGAATGGTGGCCGCCTTTTCAGCCTCAAGGCCAATCATAAAACCCGGGTTGTCGACAAAATGCACCACCGGCAGGCCGAAGGTATTCGCAAGCTTTACGAAGCGTTCCACCTTGCGTGCGGTGTCTGCGGTCCAGCTGCCACCCAGATGCGATGGGTCAGACGCCAGCACAGCAACCGGCCAGCCATCCAGCCTTGCAAACGCCGTAATTGCAGACCGGCCCCACAATTTGCCCATTTCAAACAGGCTGTCACGGTCCACCACGCTTTTAAGGATCGCCCGCATTGAATAGGCTTTTTGCCGGTCTTCCGGCACGGCATCCAGAAGGCTCTCATCCCGGCGCTCAACACCGTCTTTGCTCTCAGTTCGCTTCAGGGCACCACCCGCCTTTGATGGCAGATAACTGAGGAACCGTCGTGCGGCTGCAAAGGCAGCGTCTTCGCTTTCAACCACATCGTCCACAGCGCCATTGCGCGCATGGATATCAGCGCCGCCCAGCGCTTCCTTGTCCAGGTTTTCGCCAATGGCCGCAACCACCGCCGGGCCAGCGGTGAACATATGGCTCATACCCTTGACCATAATGCTATAGTGGCTCGCGACCACACGCGCTGCCCCAAGTCCGGCAACAGACCCTAGCGCCAGCGAGACAACCGGTACGCTTTCAAGGTTTTTCACCACATGTTCCCAACCCGGCAGGAAGGGCACATAGGTCAAGCCCATATCTTCAAGGGATTTCACAGAACCACCACCACCCGTGCCATCAATCAGGCGGACAAGCGGCAGGCCGTACTCGTGTGCCATTTGCTCCGCTAGTATGCCCTTGCGCCAAATGGCTGCATCCGCCGCGCCACCGCGCACAGTGAAATCATCGCCAGCGAGCACAACGGGATTTCCGTCAACATTTGCCTTGCCGAATACGAAGTTGGCGGGGGTAAAGTCCTCCAGTTCACCGTCAGCATAATAATGGCCTTTGCCCGCCAGCTTGCCGATTTCACGGAAACTGCCGCCGTCTGCCATTTTAAGTACGCGGGCACGCACATCCAGCTTGCCGCGCGCATGTTGGCGCGCAACTTTTTCTTCACCGCCCATTTTTTCGGCCAGCGCTTCCCGCTGCTTCTTTTCCGCTAACTCTTTTTCCCACGCCATAGCTACACAGCTCCCTAAGGTCATTCAGAAAATGAAATAGAGTTTGATAAAAATAGTCAATTGGCGAGCCACCCCGCCAATCGTTTTTTTAGTGCCAACGCGTGGGCGTTAACTCGCCGGGCTTCGCTACAATTTGAAAATCATCCGTGTAGAGAATCTGGCCTGGCTCATAGGTTGTGCGAATAACAATTCTATAACCGCACTCGTCCAACAACGCCCGTAGCGTGAACGCGCGCTCGATCATTTCAGAGGCATGACTTTTAAACCAGCAGATACCAACCGACAGCATTGCGCGCTTCGACTTCACTTGAAACATGCGTTTCTTTGGTGAAGGCAACTCTTTTTTAAACCAATCAAACTCCGTGCGAATAGCTTCCCGCAGGAATTCTGGTTGCCTCATGTCATCACGGCATTCAATAGCGCATTGAAAAATACCGAGATCGACCCCACGCCTGTCAGAGCGCAGAGGCGAAACAAATCGCATATACATATTATGGGATTCCTATTTACCACCATACGGTGGCGCAAACAGATAGCTCGGCCAAACGGCCTAAGCGGCTTCTCACCTTCTCTGAGGTGATACCTCCTGCTGCGGAGGGCGTAATGCTGCGAAAAAGAACATAGCTGCCTCTCAAATAGAAATTGAAGTGTTTCTTCTACACATTTTTGTCCGGGTGTCAAGCTAACGGCATATAGACTAGCCTGATTGCATCAGGCGGACACCTTCATCTCGTTCAAAGAGATAGAGCAAATGCCGTAGCGCGCCACCCCGGTCTGATTTCAGCTCCGGGTCTTTGGCAACAATCATGCGGGCATCATCGCGGGCAAGTTCGATCAGGTCCGCATGCTCGTTAAAGTCCACCAGCTTGAACTCTGGCAGGCCAGATTGCTTGGTGCCCAGCACCTCACCACCACCACGCAGGCGCAGGTCTTCTTCCGCGATCAGGAAGCCGTCCTCTGTTTCGCGCATAATTTTCAGGCGGGACCGCGCAACCTCCCCCATATCATTGGCGCGCAGCAGAATACAGCTGGATTTCGCATCACCGCGCCCTACCCGGCCACGAAGCTGGTGCAACTGCGCAAGGCCAAACCGTTCGGCATGCTCAATGACCATGATGGTGGCCTCCGGCACATTCACGCCAACCTCAATCACTGTGGTAGAAACAAGCACGCTCAACTCACCTGACTGAAACTTGGCCATCACGGCATCTTTCTCTGACCCCTTCATTTTGCCATGAACAAGGCCAACCCGGTCGCCGAACATATGTTTCAGGCTGCCGTAGCGTTCTTCAGCGGCAGCAAGGTCCATTAGCTCACTTTCCTCCACCAACGGACAAACCCAGTAAGCGCGCGCGCCACTTTGGATGGCACGGCCAATACCGTTTGCAACATCAGCAAGGCGGTCCAGCGCCACCACGCGGGTATCAACAGGTTTGCGACCCGGTGGTTTTTCCCGGATCAGCGACACGTCCATATCACCGTATGCGGTAAGTGTAAGCGTACGCGGGATGGGCGTTGCCGTCATGCCAAGCACATCAACACCCCGCTCCGCCTTTCCAGCAAGCGCAAGCCGCTGCTGCACGCCAAAACGATGCTGCTCGTCAATGATGGCAAAGCCTAGGTCTTTAAAGGCAACATCATCCTGAATGATCGCGTGCGTACCGATCAGCAGGTCTATCTCTCCCGCTGCGAGACTTTCCAGCAACGCTTTGCGCGGCTTGCCTTTATTGCGCCCTGTCAGTAGCGCGATACGCAGCCCCACCTCCTCCGCCAGCGGTGCAATGGTTTCCAAATGCTGGTTAGCGAGTATCTCGGTTGGCGCAAGCAAAGCCGTTTGCACGCCTGCTTCCACCGCTGACGCAGCGGCAAGCAATGCAACAACGGTTTTTCCGCTGCCTACATCGCCCTGCATCAGCCGGAGCATGGCTTTTTCACTGGCAAGGTCTTGCGTGATTTCCTTCAGCGCTTGTTGTTGGTCTCCGGTAAGTTCATAAGGCAGCGCTTTGAGGGTCTTGGCGACAATCCTGCCATCACCATCCAGCGCACGGCCCCGTTTGCGGCGGGTGCGTTCCCGAACGATGGCGAGGGCAAGCTGGGTTGCCAACAGCTCATCACAGGCAAGTCGCCTGCGTGCAGAGGAAGACGCTTCAAGGTCTTCAATCCCGGTTGGCTGGTGCACTTGCATCAGCGCTTGTTTGAAGCTTGGCATTTCATCACGTTTCACAAGTGCGGCATCATGCCATTCAGGCAAGTCGGGCACCATATCAAGCGCAGACTTGGCCGCCTTGCGCAGCACCTTGCCAGAAAGCCCTGCGGTAAGCGGATAGATCGTCTCCAGCGACGGCATATCGTCTGCGTTATCCGGGTCAACCATATAGTCCGGGTGCGTGATTTGGAACTTGCCCTGATAGTCTTCAAGCTTGCCACTGATGATGCGTTTTTCACCCTCAGGCAATTGCCGCGCAAGCCAATCCGCGCGCGGATTGAAAAACACCAATGTTAACTCACCCGTGTCATCATGGCAAAGCACACGGTACGGCATACGCCGGTTTCTGGGCACCATATGTTCGTCAACGGTTACCTCTAGCGTTACAATGCCACCTGCAGCCGCGTTGGCTATCTTTGGGCGATACCGTCTGTCGATCAGACCCGTGGGTAGATGCAACAGCAGATCAACCAAGCGAGTACCGAACAGGCGCTCAAGTGCAACCCGGTTCCGCTTACCGATACCCGGCAGGCGTTCCACATCAGCAAAATACTCAAAAAGCGCTTCTGGTCTCATCAGATGGATTAACCCCGGAAATCTGCGGAAAAATCGTGGAATTTTGAAAAGTTTCGCTTTTCCCTGCTGGGACCATAGCTTATGGTGTGCCGCCCGCCAATGGGCTCGTTCGCTAGGCAAGGCATCATGACTGATTTAAGCTACAATCCGCATAAGGAAATCGACCTTGAAAACCGCCGCCGCAGGCTGCTTTTCCGCGCCTGGCACCGGGGTATCAAGGAACTGGATTTGATCTTTGGCAATTTTGTTGAGGCTAATGTTGCAGACTTTTCGGATGATGACTGCGCCTGGTTTGAAAGCCTGTTTGAAGAACAGGACCATGAAATACTGAACTGGGTAACCAAGGGCGAGAATGTGCCTGAAAAGTTTCAGGGCGATATGATGGACCGGCTGCAAAAACTGGACTTCATGGTTCTGAAGGCACGGTAATACGCAAGGCAAACTGGATGACACTCGCTGAACTGATTGACGTTGAGCAACCAATTACGGTTGCCGGTGTACCAAGCGGCTTTGACGCAATGCTGCTGGCGGACCTTGCTGGGCGAGCGTTCGCAGGCACCAAACGCCCTATTATGCATATAGCACGGGATGACACACGCCTCGCCATGCTTGAAGCGGCAATCCGTTTCTTTGATCCATCTCTTGAAATCGTGGTTGTGCCTGCATGGGATTGCCTGCCCTATGACCGGGTCAGCCCTCAGGGTGATATTGTTGCCCGCCGGATGACCGCCCTGGCCCGGCTAACAGCCTGGAAACGCAAAAAACCGCTTTTACTGCTCACCACCGTTAATGCCGCATTGCAGCGGGTTCCGTCGAAGGCAGCGGTTGCTGCCGCAACCTTGCATGCGGAACCCGGCGACCAGCTTGACATGCAAACCCTGACGGATTTTTTGGCAGCCAATGGATATAACCGGTCTGGTCAGGTGATGGAACCCGGCGAGTTTGCCGTACGGGGTGGATTGCTGGACCTGTTCCCGCCTGGATATGCGGAGCCATTGCGGTTAGATTTCTTTGGTGACGAACTTGATACAATCCGTACGTTTGATCCGTTAGACCAGCGCACCACTGGTAAAGTTGGTGTGCTGGACCTGAAGCCAGCAGCCGAATATGCGCTTGATCAGGAGGCTATAACCCGGTTCCGTAAAAAATATGTCGCGACATTTGGCCCGGCCCGGTCAGATGACCTTCTCTACGAGTCCATCAGTGAAGGCCGCAAGTATCAAGGTGCCGAACACTGGCTACCGCTGTTTCATGAAGACCTCTCCACCCTGTTCGACTATGTGGATGCACCGGTTTTAACGCTGGACCATCAGGCCGACGAAGCTGCTGGCGAACGGCAAACCGCTATATCCGATTATTATCAGGCCCGTGTGGATGCTTGGGAAATCATCAAGCAAACGAAAAACTCCACCACACCGCCATACAAACCAGTCCCCAGCGGGTTGATGTATCTGACCGATGCCGAGTGGGAGGACACGCTCGAAGACCTGAATGTCGAACGGCTGTCACCGTTTGAAACTCCCGAAGCGCTTGATGTTGTTTCTTTCGGGGCACGGCAAGGCCGCAATTTTGGCCCGGAACGCAATAACAAAGACATCAATGTTTACGATGCAGTGCGCGATCATGTGAATGCGCTGCGACAGTCAGGCAAGCGTATTGTGTTCGCAAGCTATTCGGCTGGTGCTGCTGACCGCATGAAGGGCGTGCTGGAGGACCATGATCTTTCGCCCGTCGGCGTCGCGGAAAACTGGGCCAGTATACGCACAGAAAATAGAAATGGTATTGCCGTTACGGTACTGCCGCTTGAAAGCGGGTTTGAGACAGAAGACCTTGCTGTCATTTCCGAGCAGGATGTATTGGGCGACAGACTGGTCCGCAAATCACGGCGCAACAAAAAGGCCGACAACTTCCTGAAGGAAGCCAGCACCCTAGCCCCCGGCGACTTGGTGGTCCACGCAAGCCACGGCATTGGCCGCTTTGAAGGGCTTGAGACCATCAAGGTTTCAAGCGCAGGGCATGACTGCTTGTTGCTGACCTATTTGGGCGGCGACAAGCTTTATGTACCGGTAGAGAACATTGAAGTTCTCTCGCGCTACGGCGGGGAGGACGCTGGCGGCCAATTGGACAAGCTGGGCGGCGTGGCATGGCAGGCACGCAAAGCCAAAATGAAGCAACGTATCCGCGAGATGGCGGACCAGCTCATCAAACTTGCCGCCGCGCGTGCCCTCAAGGAAGGCCAGCGCATTACAGCAACTGATGGCATGTATGACGAATTTTGCGCCCGTTTCCCCTTCACCGAAACCGATGACCAACTGCGAGCCATTGGCGACGTGGCGAGCGATTTGGCGTCCGGCAAACCAATGGACAGGTTGGTGTGCGGCGATGTGGGCTTTGGCAAAACCGAGGTTGCATTGCGTGCCGCTTTCCTTGCTGTCATGGCCGGGCATCAAGTGGCAGTTGTTGCCCCCACGACATTACTTACCCGCCAACACTATCTGAACTTCACGGAAAGGTTCAAAGGTTTACCTGTTCGCATTGGCCAGCTGTCGCGCCTTGTTTCCGCCAAGGAAGTCAAAGCAACAAAAGACGAAATGCAAAAGGGCACCATCGATATTGTGATCGGCACTCATGCATTGCTGGCGAAAGACGTTGGTTTCAAGGACATGGGCCTTCTGATTGTCGACGAGGAACAGCATTTTGGCGTGGCACACAAGGAAAAACTGAAAGAGCTGAAGGCCAACGTTCACGTGCTTACGTTAACCGCAACGCCAATACCGCGCACATTGCAAATGGCCATGTCAGGTATTCGGGATCTGTCACTGATCGCAACGCCCCCAGTAGACCGCCTTGCTGTGCGCACCTTCGTGCTGCCGTTCGATCCTATGGTGGTTCGGGAAGCGCTGTTGCGAGAGCATTATAGAGGCGGCCAGAGCTTTTACGTATGCCCACGCGTCGCGGACCTTGAAGAAGCCGCCAGATTCCTGCGCGAAGAGGTGCCAGAGGTGAAGTTCATCATGGCGCACGGCCAAATGCCGCCCAAAACAATCGAAGATGTGATGACCGCCTTCTATGAAGGTCGGTATGATGTGCTTTTGTCCACGACAATTATCGAAAGCGGCATTGATATCCCCACCGCCAATACGATGGTGGTCCACCGAGCTGATATGTTTGGCCTAGCGCAAATGTATCAGCTTAGGGGCCGTGTGGGGCGTTCAAAAACGCGGGCCTATGCCTATCTCACCACCCCACCGGGCAGGAAATTGAGCGAAAATGCTGACAAGCGCCTACAAGTGCTACAGGCACTGGATACACTGGGAGCCGGCTTCTCCATCGCGAGCCACGACATGGACATACGCGGTGCGGGCAACCTGCTGGGTGACGAGCAATCAGGCCATATTCGCGAAGTTGGTGTAGAGCTTTACCAAAAAATGCTGGAAGAGGCTGTTGCCGAAGCCAAGGCGGGTGGCGATGATGACTTTACCGAGACCGACTGGTCGCCACAGATCAATCTGGGTGCCACAGTCATGATCCCCGAAAAGTATGTGCCAGACCTGACACAGCGCATGGCACTTTATCGTCGGCTTGCAGACCTTGATACCCGAGAAGATGTGGATGCTTTCTGTGCCGAACTGATTGACCGGTTTGGCCCTCTACCATCGGAAGTGAAGCAGCTTGCCGCGATTATGATCATCAAAGGCCACAGCAAACGCGCCGGTATTGAAAAGCTGGAAGCAGGCGCCAAAGGGCTTGTCCTCAGCTTCCGCGACGACAAGTTCGCCAACCCGGCAGGGCTCGTTGAATTTATATCCTCAACCGGGCAAACCGCCAAACTACGCCCCGACCATAAACTGGTTTATTATGCCCGCATGGACAAGATCAGTACGCGACTGAAGTCCGTTGCCTCCATCACCCGCAAACTGGCAACTATAGCTACTGCATAGGGAATTTAAATTCATACTAAACTTGTAATATTTTAAAAAGCGCCTCATATTTAACAGGAGAAACGCTGCAATCAGGAGGGGCTATGACAACCAAACTATCCCAGGATGCAATTGGCGGCCTCCTTCTAATTGCGGCTGCGCTCGTTGCCCTTGTCTGGGATAATTCTGCATTTGCACCAAGCTATGATGCACTTTTGAATGCGGTTGGCATAATTGCCGTTGGTGATTTTGGCCTGTCGAAACCCTTACTTCTCTGGATCAACGAAGGGTTGATGGCGGTTTTCTTCCTGCTCGTCGGACTGGAGGTAAAGAAAGAAATCCAGAGCGGCACCCTCTCCGACCCGAAAAATGTTTCTCTTCCACTGCTTGCTGCCCTTGGGGGCATGCTGGTCCCTGCTTTGTTTTACACTGTTCCGAATATGGGAGATCCAACCGCGATGGCCGGATGGGCTATTCCAACAGCAACAGACATCGCCTTTGCAGTTGGGATACTTGCGCTTCTGGCAAGTAAAGCGCCCTCTTCGCTAAAGGTATTTATCCTCACGGTAGCCATTATTGACGACCTTGGTGCCGTGATTGTGATCGCAGCTTTTTATACCGCCGATTTGTCCACACTTTCCCTATCATTAGCTCTGACTGGCTGTTTCCTGTTGTATGTTTTGAACCGCTTTGGGGTTCGCAACACATCTGCCTACCTGTTTGTCGGGGTCTTCATCTGGATTTGTGTGCTGAAATCCGGTGTTCATGCGACGCTAGCAGGTGTTGCCGTTGGTCTGGCGATACCTGGTGATAAAGACAATGAAGGCCACTCCCCCCTGCAAGACCTGGAGCATAACCTGCATTATCCCGTTACTTTCCTGATCCTGCCTTTGTTTGCGCTCGCGAATGCCGGCGTTTCGCTGTCGGGCATTGGGCTCTCGGATATTGTTCAGCCGATCAGCCTTGGTGTGCTGCTTGGACTTGTTATCGGCAAGCCTGTTGGTGTCCTTGCCGGTGCTCTGATTGCTTCAACAGTTCTGAAAGCCAAGTTTCCGGAAGGCTTAACAATGCGCCATATATGGGGTGCTGGGCATCTAACTGGCATCGGCTTTACCATGAGTCTTTTCATCGGCAGCCTTGCTTATGACGGTGGCAGTGAGCTTTCACAGGTCAGAATTGCCATTCTTCTTGCCAGCATGGCCTCGATATTTTTCGGCTGGCTGGTTCTCAGGAACACCCGCCAAGCAAATCCCGATACGGTGCGCTAGATAACAGCGCCACAATTGCCTCAATAGTCAGCAAAATGCCGCAATTATTCTTTGAAGGGCCACAGACCGCCCATACGGCTGCCCTACTCCAACGCCAGTTTCAAACCGTCAGCGCACACTGGTACGCGCTGGCATGCACTGGATTAGGAGGAAATAATGAAAGCAACAATTTTTGCAGCGACAGCACTCACTACCCTTATCGCCGTTCCGGCGACAGCTCAGGACAGCAACCCCTTCACTGGCCTATACGGCGGTGTTGAAGCAGGCGTTGACTGGACGAAACTGCAAGGCGATGTGAAACGCGACCGCAGTATTTATTATGGCGGCGTACTTGGCTTCCGCCAACAAATGGACAATGGCCTTGTGATGGGTATTGAAGGCACCTTTGGCGATAGTGGTTACAATAACCGGGCGCTTGGCGTGAAAGCAGATTATGAGTGGAGCGCATCTCTCACCCTCGGCACCACCTTCGGTGACGGCAACAACCTTCTCTATGGTAAAGCGGGCTATGTTCAAACCTCATTTGACCCGCAAGGCACTGAGGGCGACAGCTTCACCGACGGTGGCTGGCGTTTTGGCGGCGGTTATGAACGCGCGCTGACAGACAAAGTGAGCTTCCGTCTTGGCGGCGACTATACAACATACGGAAATGACAACGGCCAATGGCAGGCAAAAGGCGGCCTGATACTTCGTTTCTAGAAACTCCCCAGCCTGCACCGGAATGCCCCACGTCCCCAACATAATCCGGTGCACTCATCTGCAGAGTTTCGCAGATGGGTCTAAAGGGCGGTTCGCCGCCCTTTTTCCCGTTCCAAAGAGCTAAGCAGCAGGCACTTGCAACTTATCAATAACCTGAACCAGCACTGATGCGTCTTGCGCACCAGAAACACCCGCATTCCCGTTGAATATATACATTGGCACGCCGTGAATTCCCATATTGTGGGCCTGTTGTACTTCGCTGCGAATAAGGTCTTTGTCCTTGTCCGACTACAACAATTCCGCCACCAACTCAGCGTCCATACCGGCGTCGCCCGCAATCTCAACCAGCAGGTCATGGTTTCCAAGGAATTTACACTCGACGAAATAAGCTTTCATGAGCCTTTCTGCGACATCAAGCTGAACCCCTGCCCCCATTGCCCACCGTAAAAGCCTGTGAGCATCCAGCGTATTGGCAATTCGGCATTCGTTTTCAAAATCGAACTCAATGCCCAAGCTTTTGCCTGTCGCGATCAAATGCTCCCGAGACGCTTTGAATTGCGGGCTATCGCCAAATTTCTTTGTGTAATATTCATTGCGATCCACGCCTTCCGCCGGTGTTTCGGCTGACAACTGAAAAGGCCGATAACGAATAGTTTTCACAATGCCGGGCCGTTCTGCGAGCGCCTTATCCAGCTGTCGCTTGCCCACATAGCACCAGGGACACACAACATCGATTACAACATCAAGTTCCATCACAAACCGGCCTTTCGGAGTTTCGTTAAAATTTTATCTATCCGTTTACTGTGCTTTCAACCTAGTGCGCTATGGTCCAATGGGCAACAAAGCATGGAACACAAATGGTTGACGCCTTGACAGTAACGGCAAACGGTTTGATCGCTGCACAAAGGCGAGCCACTGACCTTGCAACAGAAATTCTGGCGTCTGCCAGCGACGGCACAAATTCTGGTGACAGTTCTCAGGGGCAAACCGCCGAACCGTATCAGGCACCTTCAAATATACCTTCAAACCAAGGGCGACCGCTGGTTCAGCAAATTGCCGAGCTGAAAACAGCCGAGCTACAATTTAAAGCCAGTGCAAAAGCTTTTGAAACTGCTGCTGAAACTCAAAACAGTTTGCTCGGCACGCTCATAGACGACGAAGGCTGACCGTTTACCGTAACGATTAAGTCATATCACCGCGTCCCTCTTGACCTCGAGAGCTTATGCGCCAACATTGTCGGCATGGACATGCCTGTAAAAGACATTGAACCCGGCAAAGACCTGACGGATGGCTTTGGTAGGAAAATTACTTACCTGCGTTTGTCGGTAACAGACCGGTGCGACCTGAGGTGCACATACTGCATGGCAGAAAACATGGTATTTCTGCCCAAAAAAGATGTTTTAACGTTGGAAGAGCTTCTCGAACTCTCGAACGCCTTTGTCGCGCGTGGTGTGAGGCGGATTCGACTGACCGGCGGCGAACCCTTGGTGCGCAAAGACATCATGTGGTTGATCAGGAAGCTAGGCGCCAAGGTTGGTAGCGGTGAGTTAGATGAAGTCACTTTAACCACGAATGGCACCCAGCTCCCTGAAATGGCGCAAGACCTATATGCCGCTGGTGTGCGGCGCATCAACGTATCGCTGGATACACTTGATGCAGACCGCTTCAAAGCCATCAGCCGCCGCGACAAACTGGAACAGGTTCTGGCAGGTATTGAGGCGGCAAGCGCTGCTGGCCTGAGAGTAAAACTGAACACCGTTGCGATGCGGCACTTCAACGAGAGCGACATACCAGAATTGGTTCAATGGGCGGTAGACAGGCATTTTGATCTGACGTTAATTGAAACCATGCCGCTTGGTGACATTGATGGAAAGCGGGAGGACAGCTATCTCCCCCTCACCGAGGTAAAACCGACACTAGAGCAGCAATTTAACCTGGTTCCCACTCTCCACCGCACTGGTGGACCCGCAAGATATTTTGAAGTGGCTGGCTCTGAAACCAAATTGGGCTTTATCACGCCGCTGACCAATAATTTTTGCGACGGATGCAACCGGGTGCGCGTTACCTGTACAGGGCGCATATATATGTGTTTGGGGCAAGATGATCATATTGATTTACGCGCCGCTTTACGATCAGCAGACCCTGATGCAGAACTGAACAGCGCCCTAGACCAAGCCATGGGACTAAAGCCTCGCGGCCATGACTTTGCCATGAGCAATGGTCAAATGGTCGGCAAGGTTGGACGCCACATGAGCCAAACCGGTGGTTAAGCCACAAACATCCCAAATGCAAAATTGCACTCGCCAAGACTAAACGAATAGCTATAGTAGCCTGCCTAGGAGAGTATTCGCTTTATGAAACTAGCTATTATTGCCAGTGAATTTGGGGATGCAGGCAAAGCCGCCAAGTCACTGAAAAACAAAGTTAAATCCGTCGATGTTCGGGAAGCAGATGTTATCGTCGCCCTTGGTGGGGACGGCTTTATGCTGCAAACCCTGCATGCCTACATGGACTTTGGCAAACCAATTTTCGGCATGAATAAAGGCACCGTTGGTTTCCTGATGAATGAATATTCATCGGACGACTTGCAGGAACGGATTGCTTCAGCAGCCACATACACATTGCACCCGCTCCGCATGCGGGCGACCCGCTGTGACGGCGAAGTTGTTGAACATCTTGCGATCAACGAAGTGTCTCTGCTGCGCGGAACACGCCAAGCTGCCCATTTGCGGGTGGCCGTGGACGGCAAAGTTCGCATCCCCGAGTTAGTTGGCGATGGCTTGCTTGTCGCAACGCCTGCGGGCAGCACAGCGTACAACCTTTCCGCGTATGGCCCCATCATCCCACTTGGCACTGATTTGCTTGCCTTGACACCTCTGTCCGCCTTCCGCCCACGTCGCTGGCGCGGTGCCCTGCTACCGCATGATGTAACGGTAGAGGTAACAATCAATCAGCCACAGAAACGCCCTGTGTCTGCTGTAGCGGATATGCATGAAGTCAGGGATGTGCGGCATGTTCGTATAGAAGAGGCACGCGACCGGGAACTTAATGTGATGTTTGACCCTGAACATTCACTTGCGGAACGAATATTCTCAGAACAATTCGTCCACTAGTCGCAAGAAACGCCCGCCCAAAATTGAATGGGCCCCCGCCGAAACCGGCAGAGGCCCATACCCCGTCCCTAAGGGGTTTATTATTAGATAAAATTACTGTCTTCCGCTTGGCCTGTGGCAATCGGCATTGTGAAGATAAAGCGACTGCCTTTACCTTCTTCGCTTTCAACACTCAGTTCACCGTCCATTTTACGAGCAAGTTCGCGGGAAATATGTAAACCAAGCCCAGTGCCTTCCTGACTGCGGGAATAAATATGGTCCGTAACCTGATGGAATTTTTCAAACACACGCCCTTGCTGCTCCGGTGAAATACCAACGCCTGTGTCCCACACAGTTAGCGCGAGCATGTCGCCTTCTGTGCGAAGGTCCATGCCGATTTCACCACCTTCAGGCGTAAACTTCACAGCGTTCGACAGCAAATTCACAAGCACCTGCGTTGCCCGGCGCTCATCCGCCATTACAAACAGGTTCGTCGAAATATTCAGTGCGTCTACCTTCAACCGTTTGGCCTTGGCAGCCTCAAGGTTCATGTGCACCGCTTTAACAACCAGCTCTTCAACAGAAATCTGACCAAGCTGCAACGAAAGACCACCACCTTCAATAACCGCAACATCAAGGATATCGTTGATAAGACTAAGCAAATGCTGACCTGACGAGCGAATATCATTCGAATACTCGACATAGGCTTCGTTAAGGTCGCCGAAGGTTTGCTGACTGAATGCCTCAGCAAACCCGATGATTGCATTGAGCGGGGTGCGCAATTCATGGCTCATCGCTGCCAAAAATTCGTTTTTCGCGCGAAGTGCGCTGGTCGCCTGTTCAGTTGCAACGTCTAGCGCAATATTTTTGCGTGTGAGCTCTGCAAACAGTGATTCCAGATTCTCTTTCGCAGCTTCACGTTCATCGGCCTGCGCATACAGGCTTGTCACATCCATACCAACGCCGCGGAAACCTTGGAAGCTTCCGGACTTCCTGTCAAATACAGGTACACCAGACAGGTGGAATTTCAGCTCCGCGCCACTAGGCTCGGTAACAACAAAAAGCTGCTCCCGGAACGGTTTTCTGGAACGCATGGCGCGTGTGCCGTCAAACCGGCCTTCCATATTGGTTTCAAACCGACCGAACTGTTCAAATCGGGAACCGATAAACAAAGATGCTGGCTGGCCGACAATCGCTGTGAAGCGTTCAGACAAAGACGATATACGCAGTTCAGCATCACACTCGAAGAACCAGTCAGAACTTGCGCGCGCGAAATCCTGAAACTGCGCCTGAGTTTTGTTGGCTTCCTCGATACCCCGAATTTGCATGGTCACATCTTCATATGTACCTGCAACTGCGATGATTTCGCGACGCTCGTTGCGTACCGGAATATGGCGACCAAGAAACACACGATCACGGTTATTGATAGTAACAATCTCTTCCGCGCGAACCGTCGTATCGCTTGCCAAAACGTCATCAATCACCGGCTTGAGAGACGGTACACGGAACTTGCCAACGCAGTCCGCAGCACCAGGCGCAAGGGTCGTCTCACCGAGAGAGCCATCAAGCTTGTCATAGTGGCTATTGGTATGCATCACGGTGCCATCAAGAGCCGCCACATAAAATGGCAGTGACTCGTCAAAAAGAATATTGGATAGCAGACCAAGTATCTGTTCGTTGGCAGGCAGTGCATGATCGCTGCTGCGTTCCACACTCGCGCCAAATATATCACGGCCAGATGAAGGCCGCGCACGCCGCATCGAAAGATCTACTATCTTTCTGTCCTCTGATGGACGCTTTGCCATATTCCGTCTCCCGAATTCGCCGCCGATATTGGCAGCAACCCCTTATCCAACCTTGTCCAGTTCTTCGATCGCTTCCTGATAGGCACTATCCCTTTGCCACACCTGAAGCGCTCCCTTTGCGTTTGATTCAGTCGTTGCATCAAACAGCTCTAGAATTTCCTTGATCACACCGGGTGATTTTGGCGCACCGCCTTCGCGGGCTTGCACCACCAACAAATAGATACTGGTAAACTGCGCTCGCTCTACCCCAACAGCCTTAGCAAGAATGGCGAAACTTTCGCCGCCTTTATCTGAGAAAATCCGCCATGCTGTACGAAAATTCACGCCGCCCAGTTCACCCATGCCGGCCACAAACACAGCGACGCGCTGTTGCCTTAGGGCATTTAAGAGAAATTGCACCGTCAACTCGCCGCTTTCAGCAAGCCTGCGCACCAATTGCTGCGCCTTAATGTAAGAGCTTTGTTCGGTGTCCTGATCAACCATCGCTGCATTGGCTGCACGTCGAACTGCCCGTTCAAAGACAACTGGATCAACTTCAAAATTACTGAGAATAGTTTTTCGTAGAGCGGCAGAAACCCACCAATACATGCGGTAAGCAAGGTCACCTGGCAGGTCTGAACGGCGAAGCAGAGGCTCCTGAAAACGGTCCACCCGCCTGCTTTCAGCCACCAGATATTCCATGGCGCGCTTGCTAACCACCGCGTCATGATTATTCAGCAATGCCTCAATCACGTCTTCGTTGCCGAATTCCACCAGTGCGTTTGATACATTTTCAGAGACCTCCTCTCGCATGGCAATGGCCATACGGTGCTCATCTGTCCGCATCCGAATAACTTCGATTAGGTCAGGGTCTTTGAGGAGTGAACTCTTCTCGAGCAGCGGGCGAGCTATTTCAGCAGCATCATTCGCCAATTCCTGCACGATATCCGGCAGGTCAAGAGCGCTTTGAGCGATCGCATGCGACAGTTCTTTCTTGATGTCTGCCTCAACCTGCGAAACAAGCTTACCAAGGATATCCGACATCAGGGCGCGCTCGTGCTCGCTCAGGCGTCCGTCATCGGACAAAAACAGGTCGGTGATATTTTCCACGAGCCGAGCCCGTGCTTCACCAGACTTGTCTTTAGCCAACAGCAATAGCTCTTGTAGCTCTTTGCTGACCACCTGTTGCCTCCCTGAGTCGCCCGGTCGATTTTCGCAATTCTGCCAACCGAAAAGGTGCCTTGCCCATAATTACGCAACCTTAAGAATACAGATTCAACACAAGGAATCAACACCTTAGGATTTTGATATGCTGAAGGACTCCATTAAAGTTGTGTTTTGTCAGGCAAAAAACACTAGATATCGAATCGAAATGATTCGCAGAGTCAACATGTTGCGATTCGGCCAACTCAAAATATCTGCACCTTTTTATGCAAATTCTTCCTTTTGGACTGGAAAACTGAATTTTTGGTTAATTTTCTATTAGGATTATACCAGCCGCGCCAGCTTGGCCCAGTCGCCATCAACGTAGCATAGCGGATCAATGCTACCAGTTTCAGCGGCGGCAACTTTGATAACATTGCCAATGACAATGCCGTGGCTACCGGCATCCGTGATGCTTTCAACATCACAAACGAAACTGACCAAGGCGTCAGACAGCACGGGCGCACCGTCACCGAAAGACTGCCAACTTCCACCATCAAACCGCTCGTCCTCAGGCTCACCGTCCATGCCGGCAAAGCGCATGGCAAGCGCCTTATGCTTCACACCAAGCACATTGATAGCCATCTTGCGGCCTTTTGACAGCGTGTCATAGGTGGCACCCTGCTGGTTAACGCAGGCGAGCAACCTTGGTGGTTCAGCAGAGAGGGACGTGACAGCGGTAGCAGTCAAACCAGCCCAGACTTCACCATTCGCGGCAGTAACGATACTGACTGCGCCGCCCAAACGGCGCATACCCTGCCTGAAATCATCTGCGGTGACATCCATGAGATCTGCCCTGTTCCTGAGCTTAAGACACGAAAAGCCTTTTTGCGCACTAGTACGCTCAACGGCTCGCCCACCTTAGTCAAGCAAAGTCGAAAAGCAACGGGCAATATTGGAAAACTGCCTGTAAAAGCAGGACAATTATAGAAAGCGCAACAGAGTTAACTGGTTTAGAGAAGTAACCGCCTGAAACGATGCCTCGAGCGCCACCTGATCATTGTTCAGTCGCGTTACCGCCTCAGCAATATTCACGTCTTCAAGGTCAGCGATAAAGGTCTCCAGAAACACAACCTGGTCGGTATGCTGTTGATCAACCACATCAAGCCGTTCAGAAGCGAGACCGTTTGAAACCAAATCCTGCCTCAGGCCATCAATGGCCGTTGTCAGTGTCTGTAACGTAGACTGCAAGAAGCTAAACTGCGCAGAATCAAGCTCACCTTCAAATGGCGTTAACTGATCCTGATCATAGAGTGCGCGCAGCTCATCAAAAATTCCGGTCGCCAAATCACTGGCGAGCAGGCCAAATTCAAGATTTACGCCATCGGCGATACGCGCTTCAAATGCAATTGAAGAGTTATCAAACACATCAGCGGTAGAAGCAGTAGCCGCAAGCTGATCAATCGTGCTTACATTGACAGGCGGTGTACCTGTTTCAGCACCAGAAAACAGATATGTGCCGTCAAAGTTAGTGTTAAGAGAATTGACGGTAAAACGGAAGGTTTGCTCGAGAAGCTCATCAAAGCCGCGCGCCTGACCATTAGCGAGTGCAACCTGAATGCTTTCTTTCAAGCCTTCCACATTGTTTAGAATACCGTTGATCTGCACATCATTAGCGTCCAGCTTGCCTTTGATGGTATCAATTGTCTGCTGATAGGTTTCCACTCGCTCTTTGAACGAGCGAGCGCCGAGAATTGTGCCTGTTTCGCCCGCCAAGCCCTGAAAGTCATCCGCTTTTTTACCTGTAGAGACCTGCCGCTGCGCTTCAAACAAGCTGTTTTGGTTGTCAAAAATACTACGAATTAACAGTTGCTGCTGACCGAAACTGGAAACTCTGCCAACCATCTGACTTCTCCTTAAACAGCATTCAGGAGCGAGTCATAAAGCTCCTGAACACTTGATAATATGCGCGCGGCGGCACCGTAGGCATTTTGGTAAACTACCAAATTCGCCAACTCTTCATCGATATTCACACCAGAAACATCTGCGTTGCGCTGGAACACCTCTTGCTGCAAGGCTTGGTTATCCTCTTGGAAGTTTGCAGCGCGCTGCGCAATCAGACCAGCATTACCAAGGAAACGCGCCACATATTGCGGCAGCGTAACGCTTCCAGCCCTCAATTCACCGGCGTTTTCAAACGCTACGAGGGATGTTTCGAGGTTTTGCAGTGCAAGAGCGCCACGCTGATCACCTGTTGTCAGCGCCACCGCACCAACTAGCGCAGACGCATCAAACACACCGAGCGACAGAAGGTTCGGGTCGTTTTGAATATCCTGACGCACTTGAAGGTTACGGGCTGCATCCACACGGAACGGATCGCCGATGCCAAAGATGCGAGTAAAACTCTGATCCGTAGTGCCAGCCCGAGTGGTATCAGAGCGCACGTTGATAGAAATATCTTCAAACCCGGCATTTTCGGTAAATGTCAGTTCACCATTACTGCCAAGCGTGAAGGTAAAATAAGCCCCAAGCCCGGAAACATTATTCAGTTCGTCAATTTGGTCCTGAAACGTTGTGCCTGTGGTGTTCACAGTTACTGTATCAATCTCGCTGCCGCTGCTATTGAGCACCGTGAAGCTGATCGACCCACCTGCGTTCAGGTTATGCGCTTCGCTGCCTGTCAGCCCGGTTTCATAGACACCCGGCTGATCTGCCTCGATGATATTGTTCAGCCCAAAGAAGTGGCTGAACCCACGCCCCGCTCTGCTGCTGGGTGTTGTTTCATCGTCATAGACCACAACACCGTGGCTGGAGTTAGTTGCTGTAAAACTGACCACGCCGTTGGTCAGGCTCAATGTTCCCGCGCCACCCAGGGCCGTATTCACCTGGCTGACAAGCGCATTAAAGTTGGCGGGCGGTGCAGTGTCGAAATTTACTGCGGTGCGTGACACCAGCTGGTTTTGATCATCAACAACCGCAAAGTTAACAATGCCGCTAAAGTTGGTAGCGTGAGCGCCATCCACAAAAGTTGGCTGCCCTGAGAGGCTGTTAGATGGGGGCACCGCAACAAACTGGTTTTGGATCGCGTTGAGCTGATCCGCGAGCCGCGCGGAAAGTTCACCAATGGTGACTGACAAATCCACTAGCTGGTTATCTCGCAAATCAATCAAGCCAGCAAGACGACCGGAGCGGATATGTGACGAAAGATCTGATTCTGTTGAAACAGGCTGTAGAGTTTCATCATCCACGCGACTGATTGTAATCGCCGGAAACTGTGTCCCGGATGTTACAACACCTGGCGCGTCGTAGGATAGCTGCGACAGCGTGTTGTCAACCAGCGGAAAACCGGACTGAGTTGTCACAGTTACCTGGCCGGTATCAGACCGGGTTACACGGATATCAACAAGCTCGGAGAGGTCTTCAAGCGCGGTCGCCAGCTGCCCCTCTAGGCCGCCAGATTCTTCACCAAACACCTGCTGGCGAACAATCAGCGGGTTTAACGAGTTAATACGCTGTAGTTCCGCATTAACTGATTGCACGGTTTCGGCAATCTGCTGGCTGGCGTCCGCGCGCAAGTTTTGAATTTGAACCTGAATTTCGCCAACCTGATCAAGAAAGCTCTGCAATTCATTGATGGTTTGCTGGCGACGAAGAACATCTGCCGGATTGAGCGTCAGGTCAGCGACCGAGGTGAAAAACTGGTTCAGGCGGGCAGAAAGGGAGCTATCGGAGGCCGGGTCACCAAGAATACCCTGAAAACGATCATGAAACCGGGACTGAACAGCAAATTCTTCAGTATTCGAAATCGACGTTCTGAGCGCGGTTTCCAGAAACCTGTCCACCACCCGTTCAATTGTACCAATTTCAACGCCTGAAGAAGCGCCCTGCACCACGGCAGCCTGCGTACCAACCCGCACGCGGGCATAGTTTTCCGTGTTAACATTGGCAATGTTATTAGACGTTACGCGCAAAGCCGCCTGATTGGTAAACAAACCGGATAGTGAGGTGGAAATAATACTATTCAGTGTCATTGCTCACCTCCCAAGCAGGAGTGTCAGGCGCGGTAACATATGCCGAACCAACTGGAACAATAGGTAATTTCGCCACACCCAATTTCTGGCCACGATAAAAGCTTCTGTCGCTAAACAGAGTATTTTTCTCTTTTATTTTTATGTGGTTAACAGAATTATGCATTGTCTACCCAGTTTGCCTTCACGCATTTCGCGTCATAACTTGGGCTGAACAAAGCAAATGATATGCCAAACCATCACGACGGCATGACACGGATCTACATAGCTGTAGGAAAGTTAACTCGGAATTTGGGCCAATGCCTCATCAACGGCTTGAGGCTTACCATACAGCCAGCCCTGACCGTACCCAACACCAATGGTGGAGAGCAACTGTTGCTGTTCGGGGAGTTCGATACATTCCCCAATGGTTTGGATACCCAGACTGGAACACAGGTCTGTTATCGATTTTAGAAATGCCCTGCTCTCTTCATCTTCAAGAGCTTTCTTCACGTAAATGCCGTCAATTTTGACGAAATCCACTTTTAGCACTCGCAAATACTGCAAGCCAGCAGCCCCTGCCCCAAAATCATCAAGCGCAACTTCATGACCAAAGTCCCTTATGCGTGACAGAACTCTGTTAGTGGTTTCCAAGTCGTCAATTTGACTTGATTCAGTTAGTTCAAAACTCAACTGAGTTCTAATGTCTGCACAATCTTCCAGAATTCTGAAAAAGTGCCGAAGGAAAGCCTGAGACTGGATGGACCTGCCGGAAATATTTACTGCAATCTTGGTGTCGAAACCGATACGCCTTACCCGCTTTAATAGCGACACAACACGCATGGTCATGGCGAGGTCAAATTCGTGGATCACACCCACGTCTTCAGCAAAACACATGAACTCAAACGGCGAACCAGCATAAAAATTGGCGTCAAACCTCGCCAGAGCTTCAAAATGATGAAGGTTACCGGTTTCCAGTTCAACAATCGGCTGAAGCGCAACATCAAACTTTTCCTGAACAACAATCTTCTTGAAAACGCGTAACTGGTTTCTAACTTTTTCCAACCGGCGCTCGTACCCACCGGTAAGCGCCTTCATGGTTACGGCCCGTTCTGAATTGGCAGCTTGCTTCATCGCATACACGGCTGCTTTCACGGCCTCAGCTTCAGAGATACCGTCTTCACCTGCAACGGTTACATAGTTGGTGTCACCAGACTGGTGATAAGCACTTCTTACTGCCGCTTCCATTTCCTTGGCATCAGCGGTTCCAGTATCTTTACTACGCAATTCTTCCGCTTGAACATTTTTCGCTGAAGACCGTTTGGCTGCCCGGTCAACAGCTGCGTCCGTTAACAGTTTATGGACAGCCCAAAGCCCTTCTGCCGGTGGTGACTGGTTACTGCCATCACCGTCAATGCCAGCGAGGCGCATAAGGGTACCTAGCGGCGTTTCATTTTCCTTTTGGGCATACTGAACCAACCGTTCAGCAAGAGGCTCGAAGTCCGCCTTCTCGAAACTACGAGCCTGACTGGACGCGGGCCTCTTTCTTTGTTCGAGCGACAGTTGACCATGATACTTTGATACAGCAACTTGCAGTCTGACAGCATCGCCAGGCTTCGCTCTGGCAACGGTTAACTCTACTGCAGCTGCCTCACCGCCTGGCTTCACGATACGTATTGGAAAGGGCGGCAGCGCTGCGGTTCGCCTCAGTTTTTCTTTCACCAGTAACCACAGTGCTGCATCACGCTCATTGAGCATGTCAAAAAAGTTAGTACCCGCGAGCGCTCCTTCAGCAACTCCCAGCAATGGCGCGGGGTTGCCACGCACCGCCTGCACAACATCCTGCTCATCAATTTCCAGAAAGACTGAAGACATAGCTTCAAACAACGGAAGCCAGTCTAAAAGAGAGGAAACCTCTCGGTTCTCATCGTTTTCGTGCGACGACAAAACAGCCTGTCCTTTTGCAAAGAAAATAACAAATAAAAGCCCTAACTTTCATCAACTTAGCCTCGAAAGGCTTTAGAAGTGGTTAAAAATTCGATCTTTTCCCTTTCCTCCGAAACAACCATGAGTATAATAAGAACAAAAAGGGAACATATATGTCAACCAATCCAAAAATCACTGAAGTTACGTCCAGTTTTGACCTGCTTGACCCTGTATTGTTTTCCAGCGAAAGCGCACGGGGTCGATATCGAATTGCTAGCCAGTCGAGTAAGGATGAAACCGGCCAATGCGCCTTCAGTAAACGTAAAACCTTACCAGTATTGGGCCGCGCCCAAGGGGGCAATGAAGGCAACTTGGTGATTGAAGAGAACCCTATTGACTGGACCTTCCGGCCCGCAGATCTTCAGGGTGTGAATGATGCTTTCTCTGTGTTTGTAAGCGGGGATTCTATGTTACCCAAATACAAAAACGGTGACCTCGCCTATGTCCACCCAGATAAAGCTCTGAGAAAGAACCGGTTTGTATTGGTGGAAACTCATGAACACAAGGGTTTCATCAAACAATTTGTTTGCTGGCGCGAAGACAAGCTGATCGTGCGCCAATTCAACCCGGCGAAGGATATTGTGATTGAGAAGAAGGATATTCTTCGCGTTATGCTGGTAATTGGTAGCCTTGATGTATGATCATCGGGAAACAGTAGACTGGAGAGATGGTACCCGCGGCCGGACTCGAACCGGCACGGCCACAAGGGCCTCAAGATTTTAAGTCTTGTATGTCTACCAATTCCATCACGCGGGCACGCTTGGGATTATGTCGGTCAACATGGGTGACTTATAGAACACTAGCGGGTGAATACAATGCGGAATTTTCCTATTCGAAAAATTACTTTTCGGCATCAAGGGAATATTCGTAGGCTCCCGCTTCACAAAACTGCTGAATAGCGGCAAGAGCTTTCCTGATTGCCCCCTGCTCAACAGAGCGAACGACAATTTGTGTGCCCACAATTCCTTTTCGAAAAAAGGGGTAGCTGCCAATGCTAACACCTTCCCATTCATCCTGCGTTCGAGCCAAAGCATCAGCCATTCGGCTTTCAGGCGCATGAATAGTTATGGTTTCCGACCATACTTTTCTGCCAGTTTTCAGCCGTGGACGCACAGCTTCGAGCATAGCCTGCATAATTTTGGGTACACCGGCCATTACAAATACATTCTCCATCTGGAACCCGGGCGCAATTGACACAGAATTATCTATTAGAACAGCCCCTTCCGGAACATTTGCCATGCGTTGCCGCGCTGAAGTGAAGTCATCCGCACCGTAAAAGTCTTCCAGCAGTTGATAGGCTTCAGCATTCACTAAAAGCGGCACATCAAATGCTTTTGCAACAGATTCTGAAGTTATGTCATCGTGGGTGGGGCCAATACCACCTGTAGTAAATACATAATCGTACTTTGCCCGAAGCTCGTTCACGGCGCTCACAATCACATCGGTTAAATCAGGTATAACCCTGCCCTCAAGCAATTGAATGCCCGCCTCATTTAGCCAGGCAGCAAGATAAGCAAGATTTTTGTCCTGCGTGCGGCCCGAAAGAATCTCATCGCCTATGATAAGCAAAGCAGCATTCATGAAAGGCTCCTGCACAACGGGGAAATGGATTAGAATTGCGGCTTGCACTATAGGGGTCGTTTCGGCGAAGGTATAGAAAATCTTTGCCAGTGGATCGGGAAGAGACTGAATGAATAACTGCAAAACTGCCCTGTTGAAGACCACCATATTCTCGGGCGCGATAGCTGTTGCCGTTATTCACACCGGCAGCGCCTCGCTCTGCAGCGTAAATGTTTTAGCATGAGCGGAAACAAAGACATAAAACTGGGCATTGCCTGCGTATATTTCTTTCGGGATGAAGACGCCTGGCTTCTTGATATGCAGCTGGATTTCATCCAGAAAACCACCTGCGATACTGATTTTACGGTTTACGCAGCAGCAAACCGACTGCAACCCCACTTGAAAGAACGCCTCGCAGCGCGCCCCTTTGTAAAAATTATAGACTTACCTCCATTTGAAGGCGATGGCGGACCGGAACACGGCCATTATCTCAGTCAACTTATTAAAATTGCCAAAGAGGATGGCTGTACACATGCGTGCACACTGGACTGTGACAGTTTTCCCGTTGCGTCAAACTGGGTTGGTAAAACCATAGAAGAGATGGGCGGTTCCTATAAAGTAGCGTCTGTGTTTCGCGCAGAAAATCAGGACTCTGACCTACCGCATCCCTGCGGCACTTTTCTAGACTGTAGTCTTCTGGATGAAATTAACATTGAATTTTGGCCATCCGACGCCACACAAATGACGACAGCGTTTAAAGAGTATATTGCTGAAACCAGACAACGCATAGACACTGGCACAGGCTTAGGCTTTGCGCTTTGGCAAGCCAAGATATCTTGGCTTAGGCTTTTACGGTCTAATCACACCAATCTGCATTTCCTAATGGCGGGTATATACGGCGATGTATTTTTCCACCTTGGGGCTTCTTCACGCAGCCCAGCATTTTATTCAGACTTTGTAAAGCGGCCTACACTGAGGCTCTCGGTCCTGCTGCAACCCCTTCCAATATTATGGCGAATTGGTGCTTGGTTTGAAAAACGCTATCTGTTGAAAAACCAAAGGCTTTCAAACAGCATACGCGATCAGATCAAAACTGACCCTGATGCCTTCATTCAAAAGTTGCGCTAGTTCGCGACGTTAATTCACCGTTGGGTATGGTGCTGCTGCACAAACAACATGGTTTAGGGCCCCACTGCCATCTAAAACAGGCAACAGAACACATTCTGTCTTGATATTATCGCGCTCAAAGTCCCCCAAACTAACCGCAGTAAAGACAGGCGCGCACCGCTCCAGAACTCTTCTGTAAATTTCAACCCGCCATGCAGACGGATGTTCGGACTGAATACTTATGGTCTCTCCGCTATAATCTCGTCCAACAGACTGGATAATCGCCTCACCCATGAAACAAACCCGAAAATCGTCATCGAAATCCGTGCGCTCCAGTCCGTAAACAAATGGCGCTAACTTACCGAGTTTTTCTGGGGAAAAATCTCGAAAGAATGGCAGCTCATCATTAAGCCCCAAGCTTTCTTCCCATAGCGCAAGCAAACCCTTTGTCACCTCAAGGGTTGGCAGGTCAATCTCGGTTGAAACCGGTTTAACCTGGCCAAAACTCAGAGTTTCCGAGCTGCTTGCACGGCGTGGCAATGACAATATTACTCTCCAAAAACACGACGGAAAATCGTGTCGACATGCTTGGTATGATAATCCATGTTGAAAAGCTCGTCGAGTTCTTCAGCCGAAACCTTACTTGTAACGGTTTCGTCCGCTTTCAGCAGGTCAAGCAGATGCACATCGCCTTTGGCATCCCAAACCTTCATGGCATTCTTTTGTACAAGACGATAAGCATCCTCACGGCTAACACCAGCCTGTGTAAGAGCAAGCAGCACACGTTGGCTGTTTGGCAGGCCACCGAGCTTATTCATGTTATCCAGCATGTTTTCTGGATACACGACCAGCTTGTCCATCATTCCCGTCAAGCGCGCGAGCGAGAAGTCAAGCGCAACTGTGGCATCGGGCCCAATGTAACGTTCAACACTTGAATGCGAAATATCGCGTTCATGCCAGAGCGCTACATTTTCCAGCGCCGGAACGCATAGAGAGCGAACATAGCGCGCCTGCCCCGTGAGGTTCTCGCTCAAGATCGGATTGCGCTTATGCGGCATGGCGCTAGAGCCCTTTTGTCCCTTGGAGAAGAATTCTTCAGCTTCCAGCACCTCAGTACGCTGCAGATGGCGTACTTCTACGGCAAGCCGCTCCATAGAGCTGGCGATAACCGCCAGCACAGAAAAATACATGGCATGCCGGTCACGCGGAATAACCTGTGTAGACACTGGCTCAACTTCAAGGCCGAGTGCTTCTGCCACATGCTCTTCAACAAACGGATCAATGTTGGCAAATGTTCCAACCGCGCCAGAAATTGCACAGGTCGCCACTTCCTTGCGGGCCATTTTCATACGCTCAAGGCAGCGATCAAACTCCGCATAGGCTTGCGCCATTTTCAGGCCGAATGTTACAGGCTCGGCATGGATACCATGGCTACGACCAATGCAAATGGTGTATTTATGCTCTTCAGCACGGCGCTTCAGCACGACGAGCAAGTCTTCCAGATCCTTGATCAACAAATCAGCTGCTTTTACAAGTTGCACATTGAAGCAGGTATCCAACACGTCCGATGACGTCATGCCCTGATGAACAAAACGGGCTTCATCTCCCACATATTCCGCAAGGTTAGTCAGGAAGGCGATCACGTCATGCTTCACTTCCCGTTCAATCTCGTCAATGCGGTCAATTTCCCATTTACCGCGCTCCCAAACGGCTTTGGCCGCCGCTTCCGGAATAACACCCAGTTTTGCTTGCGCATCACACGCATGGGCTTCGATTTCGAACCAGATTTGGAACTTGGATTCAGGTGACCAAATGTCGGCCATTTCCGGGCGGGTATAACGAGGAATCATGCGGCAATATCCATCAAAAGGCAGGAAAAGAAAAACTCGACGTTCTGCTATCAGATAGCGCGCCTAATCGCAAGTTCCCTTGACAATATCTGGTACAATACCGAGCATCAGAGGGGGTATGAATGAATAGTGATCGGTCAAACGCCCCGGATTTGGTATTGAATTTGGGGAGGCGGATAGGTCTCAGGCTGAATGTCATCTTAGGGCATTGTGACCCTGTACGGGAGCTTAGCCTTCGCCTGTTTCCGAACAGCCCGCGTAAGGCCCGATATATGTCGGTGACCTTGTATAGGAGCTTGCTTTGGCCGTTCACACCCCCTATGGGGCTCCGCCTCCCAACAAATGGAGTATAGTCATGTCTTATATCGGTGTCGATCTACATACCAATTCTTTTACGAGCTGTCGTCTTGAGGATGATGGAGCGGAAGTTTTTGAGACCTTTAATCTGAGTGCCAGCGATCTGAGCCGCTTTTGTTTCAGTCTTGATGCGAATGATGAGATTGCTGTGGAGGCGACGGGAAACACGGCCTGGTTTTGCGATGAAGTTCGCTGCTGTGTCGGACGGATTGTGGTGGTCAATCCCCGTCAGTTTCAGGTGATCCGCAAATCGGTGAAGAAGACCGATAAGAACGATGCGCGCGCTCTGGCTTTTTTCCTCTCAAAGGATATGCTGCCGGAAACCCGCCTGAAGACAACAGCGGAATCAGAACTGAGTTCTCTGGTCTCAACCCGCGATGTGTTGGTCAAGCAGCGCACCATGCTGCTGAACAAGATCCATGCCCTGTTTGTAAAACGCGGTATGAAGTTGAAGAAAGAAGGACTGAGCAGCAGGAAACGTCTGCGCGACCTGGATCTTAGCCCCTTCACGCCTCTTGAAAAAGTGGAACTGGGCGTCCTGCGCGACCAAGCCCTCAGTCTCACTGCAAGCCTGAAGTCTCTTGATAAGGCCATTGAAGAGGCTGGATCCGATCTCCCCGGATACGAAGGGATCAGTTCCATCAAGGGGGGCGGGCCGCGGTCTGCTGCTGTCCTCTTGTCAGGTATCGGTAATATCAATGACTTTGAAACGGCTGATAAGCTGGCCGCTTATATGGGTATCGTTCCAAAGGTGAGCCAGTCCAATGAAACGGACAATCGGGGGCGGATCACCAAACGCGGCAACAAGCTGATGCGCACCACGCTGGTGCAATGCACGCTTATTGCTATCCGCTACAATGGCTATCTCAACAGCTTTTACCGGAGGATTAAAGAACGGCGCGGGTCGGGAAAGGCTATTATCGCAACCGCACGCAAGCTGTTGTCAATCATTTATGACACACTGAAAAACGGCTGGGTCTTCGAGGATTTTACCCACTTTAAAATCAAACAAAATCAATGTCATGCTGGACATTCATCATAGGAGAATGACATGTTTCGGGAGGCATTCATGAGGGTATTGTTAGGGCTTTTAGTAACCGCATTTTTAAGTGTTGCCGCAATGGCTGACACAACAATCATCAAGAACACAAATGTTCTTACGATGGTTGACGACGAAATCATTGAGAATGCTGACGTCGTTGTAGAAGATGATCGCATTATTGCGGTCATACCGCAGGGAAGTTCCCCAGATCTCAATATCGATACGCCACCCAAAACTATTGATGGAAGCGGGAAGTTCCTTGTTCCGGGGCTCACGGAAATGCACGGCCATCTGCCCTTCACCAGTTGGTCGCGCCAAGAACAAGAACGTATCCTGTTCCTGTATCTTGCCGGCGGGGTAACAACTGTGCGCGGGATGCTTGGTGATCCTATTCAGTTTACACTTCGAGACCAAGTCTCAGCCGGTGAGATAGCTGGTCCCATGCTTTATCTTGCAGCACCAAGCCTCAACGGCAATACCGTTGCTTCACCCGCCCAAGGCCGGGAACTAATTCGTCGCTATGCAAAAGCCGGTTGGGATCTTCAGAAAATCCACCCCGGCCTTACCCGCGCCGAATATGAGGCGATCGCTAGCGAAGCAAAGAAGTTTGACTACCCAATTGGCGGTCACGTGCCCGCTGATGTAGGACTTGAGTTAGCACTCGAGCTTGGCCAGATATCCATTGACCACATGGATGGTTATCTTGAGATGTTCAATGGCGGCGTACGCGAAATGACCGACAAGGATTTTTCCGCTCTTGCTGACATCACAAAAAAATCCGGAACATGGGTCGTACCAACACAGGAACTCTTCAACCTCTTGATAGGAGGCGGAGACCTGGATGCATTAACGGACCGCCCGGAGAATCGTTACATCACCCAAGACCAGCTCCGAAACTATCAGAGGCGAACTCAGCAAGCGAACGTCACCGCCAACCAGCTTGCCGTTGAAAACCGGCAGCGATTGCTGAAGGCTCTTGCCGACGCTGATGTAAATATTGCACTGGGCAGCGATGCCCCCCAGCTTTTTTCCGTGCCGGGTTTTTCCATCTGGCGGGAAATAGAGGTAATGAAAAAAGCTGGATTGACCAATAAACAAATCCTGAATATCGGCACGCAGGCACCGGGTAAATATTTCGCTGACAAAGATACATTCGGTACGATAACAGTAGGTTCTCGCGCAGACCTGATTCTTCTCAACGCCAACCCGTATGATGCCATTGAAGCGCTGTTCGATCAGGCAGGCGTTATGGCGGCGGGGCGCTGGTACAGCCGCGCAGATATCGACAACCGACTCGCGCAAATTGCGGAAGAGGTTAAGTAAACTAACCTATTCAGCTTTGCTGCGTGTTTGATGGCGCTGATGACAAATCATGATCGCCTGCCCAAAACCCGGTGGCATATCACCAATTTCATCGGCAATTGTTGGACAGATGAAGTCATGCCAACCGTGCTCGTCTGACATTTTCACCTCGGTTTTCTTAGCCTTCTTTTTTAGCTGGCCTTCAAACACCACAATCAGTCTGTCACCAAGAGTTGCGTGATGCTTCACCCATGACGCCACAAAATCGAAATTCTTTAGCTTGAGCCCGGTTTCTTCTTTCACCTCGCGCTGGAGAGCAAGAAACAGGTCTTCCCCCTCCTCTACTTTCCCGCCCGGCAAATCAACGATGCCACTGGTTTTACGCATCAGAAGCACCTTGCCGTCTTTGGTCATCAGTACAGCCTTGGCTGACACTGGCAATTTCTTAAGCGCTTTCTTTTCTGATCCGATCTGCTGCCAATACATATGGCACTCCCCGCAAGGTCAAAACATCGCCTGCTTCATATCAAGCGACCATTCTTACAACAAGCCCAAATCCCGGAAGCTTGCCTGACCGGTTTTCCCGACAATGATATGGTCATGCACTTGAATGCCAATTTTATGACAAGCGTCAGCGAGTTCGCGTGTCATCGAAATGTCTGCCTTGCTTGGCCGAACGTCGCCGGAAGGGTGGTTATGCACCAGTATTATGGCCGTCGCGTTATTACTGAGCGCTCGGCGAACCACTTCACGCGGATAGACAGGGGTATGGTCAACAGTGCCATCACTGATCACTTCATCAGCGATAAGGCGGTTCTGTCGATCAAGAAACAACAGGCGAAATTGCTCACGAGCTAAGCCGGACATTGCGCCTTGAAGATACTGCTCCACCGCTTGCCAATTCGAAAGGACGGGCTTTTTATGAGCCTGAGTGCGCGCCATCACTAGGGCGGACGCCTGCACCGCTTTTATCGCGGCCACAGCTGTATCACCAAGGCCCGAGGTCGATTTCAGGGTCTCCACTTCAGCGCTAAGTACGCCAGCGTAGCCGCCAAATTTTTCAATTAGTTGTTTCGCAAGCGGTTTCACGTCCCGTCGAGGGATCGCCAGCATCAAGATAAGCTCAAGGAGTTCATAGTCAGCGAGCGCATCCCCACCACCTTTCAAAAAGCGCTCGCGCAAGCGGGCGCGGTGACCATGGCGATGATCTTTCCCCTCCGTGCTGATACGCTACTCCACACCATCATAAGGCGGGCATTCCCACCCTTTGGGGGACTTGGTGAACACTTCATAGCCTTCTTCAGTAACGGCCAGCGTATGCTCAAACTGCATGGATAGTGACTTGTCGCGGGTTACTGCAGTCCAACCGTCCGCCAAAACCTTTGCACCCGGCTTGCCTGCGTTCACCATCGGTTCAATGGTAAAAAACATGCCCGGCTTCAGCTCGGGTCCGGTACCACGTTTACCAAAATGCATGACACTTGGCTCATCATGGAAAACTCGCCCAATACCATGGCCGCAGAAGTCCCGAACAACCGAGTAGCGATGCGCTTCAACATATTCCTGAATAGCGGCACCAATATCGCCCAGATGAGCACCGGGCTTCACCGCCTCTATACCCTTCCACATGGCGTCAAAAGTTACCTGACATAACCGCTGCGGTAGCAGCTTGGGTTTTCCCACAAGAAACATACGACTGGTGTCACCAAACCAACCATCAAGAATAACCGTGACGTCAATATTGATGGCGTCGCCATCCCGCAACTTTTTTGGGCCCGGAATACCGTGGCAAATCACATGATTAATCGACGTACAAACCGACTTGGGAAACCCCTTATAATTCAGCGGGGCAGGCACAGCACCATTCGCCACGATAAAGTCATGGCATATGGTATTAATCTCTTCCGTCGTAATACCAGCCTTTACATGAGGCGTGATATGGTCAAGCGTTTCAGCCGCAAGCTTTCCCGCGGCCCGCATGCCATCAAATGCATCAGCGTCGTGTATTTTGATTGAACCCGTGCGCATTTCGGGCGCGGACATTGCGTCAATATAATTCATCGGCATCTTCTCTCACAGAGGCTCAAACCACACTGTACGGCATGGGAGCTGTTACCTCAATGGCTGTTGGCGACAGGCTGCACTGATAACACAGAACCTCTACACCCGCTTTATGAGCTGCCTTTAAAGCATCAGCATATACCGGGTCAATATCTGCCGCTGGCCGAAAATGACTGCAATCGCCGCGCTGCACCAGATAGACCATCACTGCGCGATGCCCTTCTGCAACCATATCAGACAATTCTTTCAGGTGCTTTGTTCCGCGTGATGTAACCGCATCCGGAAAGCGAGCTTCGCCTTCCTGCTTTAGCGTTACGTTTTTCACCTCCACATAACATTTGCCGGGGTTTTCAAGCAGGATATCAATCCGGCTGTTGAGGCCGTATTTCACTTCTCTGCGAAGGCTGCCGTATCCCTGAAGCTCAGCGATGGTGCCATCAAGGATAGCTTCTGCCACCAATTTGTTGGGATGAGAGGTATTTATGCCGACAAGAGCGCCATCAACCTCAACCATTTCCCACCGCCAATCCAGTTTCGCTTTCGGGTTTGTGTTGGGTGACAGGTAAACCTTGCTGCCGGGTTCCTTGCAGCCTAGCATGGAACCACTGTTGGCACAGTGCGCCACCACAATTTCACCACCTTCCAATTCCACATCAGCGAGGAACCTTTTATAACGTTTGAGCAATCGCCCTTCGGTCAGGTTTTCAGCAAATTTCATACTATTTCCCGTTTTCTGGAAGTTATATTGGCCAACAGCGTGCCTTTAGCGCCAATCACCGTTACCCTTGCCCCCGGAGTAAGCAAATAACAACAAAAAAACGGAGGCAAATACCCCCGTTTTCTTTTTCATACAGTTTCGCTTTTTTAAAGAATGCGAACGGTATGAGCGCCGTCCACTGGCAACGCGACACCTGTTGTAAAACCTGACGCATCACAGGCAAACATCAGCATGGCGGGTACCAGTTCTTCAAGCTTCCCGACCCGTTTAGCCGGCGTTAGGGCCACCATCTTCTGGCCCTGCTCTGTTTCCAGATAGGTGTCATTGATCTCTGTTTTGAAATAGCCCGGACAAAGGGCATTCACCCGAATACCAAAACGCTGCCACTCAAGGGCCAGAGCTTTGGTCATTTGAACAACGCCAGCCTTGCTAACACAGTAAGTGGTCTGAGTTGGTGCCACGCCAAGGCCAAGGATAGAGGCGGTATTGATGATGGAACCGCCTGTACCAGCTTCCATCATACGTTTGGCAGCTTCGCGGGCCACACGCCACATTCCCTTAAGGTTAGTGTCCATCGTAATGTCCCAGTCTTCTTCTGTGTCCTGTAACGCGAAATTAGGGCGAGCGAGTCCAGCGTTGTTACAAACGATATTGATGGTACCAAGCGCTTCCTCTGCGGCGTCAAACGCGTTCGTAACACTGTCTGCATCCGTAACATCCATCGCTACAGCGAAAGTACGCTTACCGGTTTCATCTGCGATTTCCTTGGCAAGTGCTTCAATGCGATCGGCTCTGCGTGCACCCAACACCACATCAGCACCAGCACGAGCAAGCGCACGAGCAAACTCAGCCCCTATGCCTGATGACGCGCCAGCAACAAGTGCGACCTTTCCATTCAGACCAAACAACTGATTGACAAAATCTGACATTTCTTACTCCCAAAATATGATGCCGGTTATCCAGCTTGTTTCCTGTCATAGTCCGCAAAAGACATATCCGCCTCCGCTAGTTCCTTCAAAAGTGGAGCCGGTTCCCACCAACGCGGACCAAATTGTTCTTTGTAGGCACAAATTTTCTTGTAAACGGCTTTAACCCCCATCTGATCAGCATAATGCATAGGGCCACCACGATAGGCAGGGAAACCGTACCCGTTCAAATAAACGATATCGATATCGCTTGCGCGGATTGCGATACCTTCACCAAGGATTTTGGCACCTTCATTGATAAGCGCCAGCATACCGCGCTCCACAATATCATCCGTTGATTTTGCCACGCGCTCAATGCCCAGCTTCTCACTTTCTTCACGGATGATTGCCATTACCTCTTCCGACGGCTTTGGTGTCCGGCTGCCTTCATCATAATCATAGATGCCCGCGCCGGTTTTCAGGCCCTTCCGGCCCGTCTCAACTACGCGGTCAATCCAGTCGGTCGCGCGCGTTTCATAGTCGGCGCGGTCCATGCCCTTCCGGTTCATGTAACCGATATCAAGCCCAGCCATATCTGAAACAGTCATTGGCCCCATTGCCATACCAAAGTCGAACATGGCTTTATCTACATCATGCGGCATTGCGCCTTCGATCACGCTCAGTGACATCTCGCGAGCATACTGCGACAACATGCGGTTACCGATAAAGCCATGGCAAACCCCTGAAATAACGCCAACTTTTCTGATCTTTTTAGCCAGATCGATGCTGGTAGCCAGCACTTCGTCGCTGGTAGCATCAGCGCGTACGATTTCCAGCAGGCGCATCACATTTGCCGGTGAGAAGAAATGTAAGCCAAGCACATCAGCAGGACGCGTCGTCACAGCAGCTATCTCATCTATGCTCAGGTAAGAGGTATTAGAGGCCAATATCGCACCGGGTTTTGCCACCTTATCAAGCGCGGTGAACACCTTCTTTTTAATGTCCATCGTTTCGAAAACTGCCTCAATGATCAGGTCACAATCACCAAGCTCTGCATAGTCCATCGTTCCTGTGAAAAGCGCCATGCGATTTTCCACATCCTCGGCACTAAGCTTGCCTTTGGCTGCCGTAAGCTCATAGTTTTTGCGCACGACAGACAGCCCACGATCAAGCGCATCTTGCTGCACCTCCAGAAGCGTTACAGGCATGCCGATGTTGGCAAAGTTCATCGCGATGCCGCCCCCCATGGTGCCAGCACCGATGATGCCCACTTTTTCAATCTCTCTCCGCGGTGTTTCTTTCGTAATCCCCGGAACGCGGCTCACTTGTCTTTCGGCGAAGAACACATGCTGAAGCGCACGAGACTGCGGATTGATGAAACACTCACCAAAGTTCTTGCGTTCTTCAGCAAGCCCTTCTTTCAAAGGCAGCTTTACTGCCGCCTCAACACAGCGAATGCAGCGTTCCGGCGCAAAGAAACCGCGCGTGCGACGTGCGATTGATTTGCGAAATCCATCAAAAAATTCCTGATTATACTTGTCGCCATCAATGGCAATGTCACCTGTCCGGCGCACGCCTCTAGCAACGCTTTTCTTCGCAAACTCAATGGCCGCTGTTTCAAGGTCACCGTCGGTAACTTCGTCGAGCACGCCCCAACTTAGCGCTTGGCTCGCTTTAACATGCCGCCCACTGATTATGGCATCCAAGGCATTTTCCACCCCCGCAATGCGTGGGAACCGCTGCGTACCACCAGCGCCCGGCAAAATGCCCAACTTGACTTCAGGCAGGCCAACCTTCGCGGTTGGGACCGCGATGCGATAATGGCAGGAAAGCGCAACCTCAAGCCCACCACCAAGCGCTGTACCATGAATGGCAGCTACGACGGGTTTTTCCATGCGCTCTATAATTTCTACTACTTCCGGAAGGCCGGGCTTTTTTGGGGGTGCACCAAATTCACGAATATCTGCCCCAGCAATAAACGTACGCCCACGACATGCAATGACAAGCGCCTCAACCGTGTTGTCAGCGGCGCATTGAGCCATCGCATCTTTCAACCCCTCACGAACCGAGTGCGACAGGGCATTTACCGGTGGGTTATCTACCCACACCAGTGCAATGTTCTCACGCTTTTCTATGCTTACCGCCGCCATATTGGCTCCCTCTCATATCATAAAAAATCACAGGAGAATCGAGTGCAACCACTCCCTCCGGATCAAAGGGTAGAGCTTTTTCTTGCCAAATCCAGTACACCAATACCGCATTCCTGATGGGATTGGCCGGGCAGGAAACCAGACCATGGTTGACAAAGGCGCTTTTGCAGCCATCTCACAACAAAGGGCAAGTGGGAGACAAGTCGTGACGGACCAAGCAACCTTCACAGCGATGCAAAACGGGACAGCCGAAGATTGGCAAATCATCGGTGCCGCCCACATGGAAGAGTTTAAAAATACAGCGGACCGTTTCATCGACCTCCTTAAATCGCTTGAACAGCACACGTTAGGATTTGCCTGTAATCAGCTTCACCACTCCCTCATGACGGGAACATTGGCGCGCCGGGCCGGTGCATCAGATGAAGAGATCGTTGTCGCGCTGTGCCATGATATCGGCAAGGCTATCAATGTACCAAACCACGGCCCAATCGCAGCGGAAATGATGCGCCCCTACATTAGCGATGACTGTTATCATGTGATCCGCAACCACCAAGCGTTTCAGGGAGAGCATTACTACCACTATCTTGGTGCGCCCACCGACCTGCGCAAACAGTGGGTAGACGAGCCATGGTATGATCTAGCCGTCAAACTTGTAGACGAATGGGATGCCCCAGCCTTTGACCCAAACTTTGAAGTGGACCCTATCGAAAGCTTTGAGCCGCTTATGCGAAAGGTTTTTCATGACAAGCCGGTTGCGGCAGGTTAACCGCCGCAGTAGTTCAAGCACTCGAAATCGAACGGCCAACCGAAGTTTCCCCATACCTGTCGGCGTGAGTTCACTCCGATTTGACCCTCATATATTTTGCTCCACATTCTTCTGGTCAATTACTGGACTATCCGGTCCAGCCATCTACATTACGCTCAGAAATCAAACTGGCTAACACTTAGTAATTTTTGGAGGGATCCATGGAACTCAGCCTCACAGAAGCACAAACGTCGTTCCGCGACGATGTGGTCGCTTTCCTGGATGAGAATTTACCAGAAGATATCAAGACGATACAAAAGTCCGGTGGTCACCTGACCAAGGAACAATTTCACCGCTGGCATAAAATTCTTGGTGATAAGGGATGGTCAACACCGCTGTGGCCTGTTGAGCATGGCGGCACCGGCTGGAGCCCCGTTGAATACGCTATTTTCGACGAGGAGTGTTACCGGATGGGCGCCCCCCGTGTGTTACCTTTCAGCGTTTCCATGCTTGGCCCGGTTTTGATTAACTTCGGCAATGACGAACAGCGGGAGCGTTTCCTGCCTGGTATTCGTTCAGGCGAAGACTGGTGGGCGCAAGGTTTTTCCGAACCGGGTGCGGGGTCTGACCTTGCCAGTCTGAAAACAACGGCAGTGCGCGACGGTGACCATTATATTGTGAATGGTCAGAAAACATGGACCACTCTTGGACAGCATGGCGACTGGATTTTCTGCCTGGTGCGCACAGACCCAAGCGCAGCCAAGCCACAAACCGGCATTTCTTTCATTCTGGTTGATATGAAATCGCCCGGCGTAGAAGTTCGCCCAATCATTACACTGGACGGTTCCCACGAAGTGAACGAGGTATGGTTCACAGATGTCAAAGTACCTGCCGAAAACCTGGTGGGGCAGGAAAACATGGGCTGGACCTACGCCAAGTTTCTGCTTCAAAATGAGCGAATTGGTATCGCCGGTATCGGCCAGTCAAAAGCGCAGCTCGCCAGCCTCAGGCGTCTTGCTGCAGCCGAAAAAAAGAATGGCAAGCCTTTGGTTGAAGATCAGACTTTCCGCGCGAAGCTGTCGGAAGTTGAAATTGAACTACGCGCCTTGGACCTTACCAACAAGCGGATGCTGGTAGAAACCGAGCGCGGCATGGACCCGGGCCCAGTGTCTTCGATGCTGAAAATCAGAGGCAGTGAAGTTGCTCAACGCCTTTATGAGCTGAAAATGGAAGCATCTGGCCTCTACGCTCTACCGTTCCAGCCAGAAGCTGGCGACCCGGGCTGGAATGATGAGTTGGTTGGCAACATCGGGCAGGCTCGCTCAGCCCCACACTATCTTAACACCCGCAAGATCAGCATCTTCGGCGGATCCAACGAAATCCAGCGCGGCATCATCTCCAAAATGATGCTTGGCTTCTAGGCGGTACAAAAGCGAGTTAAAGACAATGAATTTCGATTATTCTGAAGAACAGAAGATGCTGGTTCAGTCGCTGGAGCGCACACTGGCAAAATCCTACGACTATGACACATACAGAGCGCAACTGTCTGAGAAAGCAAGTCATGACCCCGCTCTCTGGCAAAGCCTTGCTGAACTAGGCATCATGGCAATGCCTTTACCAGAAGCGGCAGGCGGGTTTGATGGGGACCATACCGATATTGCCCTCATTTCAACTGAACTTGGTCGCCGGTTGGTGCCTGAACCCTATGTCAGCAATGTGGTTGTTGCAGCTTATATCCTGAACGCAGTAGGCGCTGACGATCATGCCGACGATCTGATGGCCATAGGCACAGGAGAAAGACGCTTTGCGGCTGCATTCTATGAGCCCGGCGAACGCCACAATCCTCTTGCAGGCAATACTACAGCGACCCGGTCGGGCGACCGATGGGTATTGAACGGGCACAAAGCTGTTGCGCTTGGCGCGGATACAGCAGACGCCTTTATCATTTCTGCTGATGCAGACGGCTCGAGCTTGTTCATGGTACCCGCTGACGCTGATGGTGTAACCGTACGCAAATATCAATTGCTTGACGGTCGCGGTGCCGCAGACATTGTCTTAAACAATGTGGCACTGCCCTCAAACGCCTTGCTCGGTGAAGCAGGTAAGGCGAAAGCTATTATTCTGGAAGCTGTTGACCGGGGCGCGGCAGCATTGGTTGCAGATTCCGTTGGTGCGATCGAAGAAATTATCGAAATGACAAAAGACTATCTGCGTACCCGGACGCAGTTTGGTCGTCCGATCGGTACATTTCAGGTGCTAGCGCACCGGATGGTGGACCTGTTGATTGAATATGAACAGGCAAAATCCATGTCAATGGAAGCGTCCGTAGAAGCTAACAACGAAGACTCCTCGGCGCGCCAGAAATCTATTTCCGCCGCCAAAGCCAAGGTCGGTGCGGTTAGTCGGAAGTTTGGCCAGGAATCGATCCAGATGCATGGCGGCATTGGCATGACGGACGAATATGCCCTTGGTTCGTACGTAAAACGACTGCTGGTCAACGAGACGCTGTTTGGTGACACAGACTATCATCTTGAGCGCTACAGCAGCCTTTAACTAACGCCAAAACATCAAGAAAAAGCTGGGCAATTATTTGCCCGGCTTTTTTGTAAAAAAAATCATCCCTGCGTGATCCAGTCTCTGCACCTTGACGTAAACATCACTGAGAGGAGAGTTTTGCTTGCTTCTTTTTGCTGTTTCGCGTCCCTGGCTTTAGTGGCAAATGAAGTTGAACTGGTGTTGGCGGTCTTCATTCCTCGCTGTCATTTCCTCAATGCACCGGTGCTAAACTCTCCTCCAAATTTTCCTTGATAAACTTCCATTCAATATTTGTCTGATCCAATCATTTTCGCGTGCGTACAATGCTATGACGAATTTTTGGTGGGAATTCATGCAACCAAATACGCACACCCTTAAAAACCAAGGTGAGAACCGCTTGACAGCCGTTCGATCACAGTGTTCTCCTTCACATGAGGAAAAGACGACTACAGCTTGGAAAAAGGGGCACCCTATTTCGATTGTAACATCAGGGGGGCTGGAGGCGCTTGCGCTCCGGATCGCGGAAGATCGCGACCGAAAAGCCTTCCAGCAGCTGTTTGCGCATTTTGCGCCGCGCATTAAATCATTCATCTTGAAGCAAAAGGTGTCTGACGAAGTTGCAGAAGATCTGACCCAAGAAGTTATGGTCACGGTTTGGCAGAAAGCGCATCTATACAACCCGAAGAAAGCTCGCCTTTCCACATGGATTTTTCGGATCGCCCGAAACAAGTTTATCGATAGGGTTCGCCGCCAAAGATATATCGAGGTTGATGTCGATGATCATATTCAGTCCATGGAGGCTGATGAAAAAACTGACACGCCTGTGATCCAAAAACAGGACCAGCGTCGTATTCTTACTGCATTGAAACTTTTGAAGCCCGATCTGCAACAGGTCATTGAACTTGCGTTCTACAGTGACTTATCACATTCGCAGATCGCTGAACAAACAGGCTTACCTCTTGGCACCGTTAAGTCGCGCCTGAGAATTGCGTTTCAGAAGTTACGTTTAGAGTTAGGAGATGAAGCATGAACGAAGGCGTTCAGACACAAACTGCTTCAAATGGACCGGAGCGGCAAATTCCGGATGAATGGCTTCTCGCGTATGCCGCAGGAAATTTGAGTGAAGCCAAATCAACCCTTGTTGCGACCCATGCGAGTTATCACCCCGAATTGCGGGAAAAGATTAATGACGCGGAGCATATTGGCGGCGCGTTGCTGAGTGACGCTGACAGTGCCGACCTTTCAGATGGCTTTCTTGACCGGGTTCTCGATCAGATTGATGCCATAGAGAAAAATGACACCCCTGCGGTTGAAACAAAATCCAATCACGTTGATGACCCGCGTATTCCAGCTCCCCTCGCCGAATATCTTGGCCATGGCCTTGATGATGTTAAATGGCGTTTTATGGGCCCGGGCTTGAGGCAAGCAAAGCTTTGGACAGGCAAAAACGGTGAGAAACTATGGCTTCTGAAAGCGCGCGGTGGCACGGAAATGCCTGAGCACGATCACCGAGGCACTGAAATGACACTTGTTTTGCAAGGCAGCTACACCGTAGACGGTCACCGTTTTGGTGTTGGTGATCTTGAACTGGCTGCTGGCGACATCGTGGACCACCGGCCAATCATAGATGAAGGCGAAGATTGCATTTGCCTTGTGGTTACCGAAGCGCCAATCAAGCTTAAAACCATGATAGGGCGCGCATTCCAACCATTTATTGGGCTTTAGTGTACCTTTTTTCATACTTAGATAACAAAACGCCCGGTGACGATTAACCGTCACCGGGCGTTTTGTTAATTGATTACTAACCCGACTATCAGTTCATAACCGGGTTAGGTTTTCATGGTTTATTCTGCGGGCTGAGCGACCATGTCACCCGCGTCCTTTCCCGACATAGCTTCATTAGCGCGCAGATGCTCTAGCGCATAGTTGAGCGCCGACATGCGGTCATCAAACCAATGGTCTGCCGGGATCTTGTCCGCAACATCTAGACCATGTAACAGGTCATTGATCTCACCGGAAGCACCAGCAATTAGAAGCTGCTTGCCTGCAAGTTCCGCATCCTCAGCAATCGTTTCAATTGCCTTGATCGCAGACAGGTCGATGTTCGGCGCACGGGAGAAGTCCATTATTAGTGCGGCTTGGCCATCATTCCACTTGTCACGCACCTGGTGTCCAAGGTCAGCAGCAGCACCAAAACTGAGCGGACCACCGAACTCGAACATGGTCACGCGGCCTTTCGCTTCACGAAGCAAAGCCAGTTCTTCCGGGTGGTCTGTCATCGGCTCAAGCGAGGACAAGCTCTTGAGCTGCTCATCCGCTGTTTGCTTAACGAAGGCCAGAGCCGCGAGAACCACACCAACTGCAACAGCGGTGATGAGGTCAACAAAGACAGTAAGTACCAGCACGACAACCATCAGGATCAGGTCCCAACGTGGACCTTTGTGGGCGCGCTTCAGGTAGGCAACATCGATGATGTCGTAACCTACTTTAACCAGAATACCGGCCAATACGGCATGCGGAATCTGAGAAGCCACCGAGGCAAGAGGCACGGCAGCGACAAACAAAAGAGCGCCATGGATCATACCTGAGATTTTGGTTCCACCACCCGAGCGTATGTTGACAACAGTTCGCATGGTTGCACCAGCGCCAGGAATTGCTCCAAACAGGCCCGCGATACTATTACCAATACCCTGCCCGATAAGCTCTTTGTCAGAGTCGTGTTTGGTCCGCGTCATGTTGTCCGCAACCAGAGATGTCAACAAGCTATCGATCGCGCCCAAAAGCGCCAGCAGCACAGCCGCTTCAACCACAATAAACATTGCGTCAGCTTCAAAGCTTGGAATGATCAGTGATGGCAAGCCTCTTGGAATATCACCAAGAATTGGTGCGCCGGGGAAGCTAACACTCACAAGGGTACCGATAAGCAGTGCCGCCAAAGCACCCGGGATCCATTTACCAAGGTTTTTAGGCCACATGAAAACGATCAAAAGCGTCATGATGCCAAGACCCAAGGCGATAAAGTTCGGATCAGCAACTGCACCAGGAATAGATTTGAGTGCAGGGATTGTGCCTTTACCAATTGGCTCATGGCCAAACAGCCGCGCTGTCTGAAGTGCAATGATGATGCACCCAATGCCACTCATGAACCCGGAAACAACCGGATATGGGACCAGTTTGATATATTGCCCAAGCTTGAAAATGCCGAAGAGTATCTGCAGCACACCTGCTAGAATAACCGCCAAAAACACCAGTTTGGGGTCACCTGAAAGGCTGGCAAATACGCCGGCAAAAACCACAATCATTGGGCCAGTTGGGCCGGAAATCTGAGCGCCTGTTCCACCGAACAATGAAGCAAAGAAACCAACGATCATGGCGCCGTAAAGGCCAGCGATCGGGCCAGCGCCTGACGCTTCACCAAAGGCAAGAGCTAGAGGGAGAGCAACAACACCAGCGGTAACACCGCCCATGATGTCTCCGCGTATGTTACGCGTGTCAAAAAATTTCATCTGTCTATCCTGTGCTGACGAGACATGTGTTCAAGCGGCGAGAGCAGTGTGGAAATAGCTTTGGTTTGCACCCCACTTGCTACCAAAATGCTCTAATTCCGCTAATCAGACTATTTAAGTAGCATTTGGAATGTATAAATTAAATCTATGCAAATCAGTTTTTTTTGATAGATTTTAGCTATCATTCATAAACTAACGGTGAGAACTATGGAACCAACCGTGAAACAGCTAAGATATCTGCTGTCTGTGGCGCAGGCTCAAAGCTTTAGAGGAGCCGCGGACAGGCTTGAGGTCTCTCAGCCAACACTCACCGCCCAAATCAACGCGCTTGAGGGCAAGCTGGGTGTCACCTTGCTGGAACGTTCCCGAAAAGGTGCGCTGCTCACTCCTTTTGGCCGGTCCGTCATGCCTCACATTGAGACTATCCTGGAACAGGTCGCCATGATTCAGCGCCTCGCAGCAGAAGCAGAAGGTAGCCTCGTTGGCACCTACCGGCTTGGTGTCCCACCAACGCTAGGGCCTTATTTTCTGCCGGAAGCCATTCCTGCAATCCACAGCGCCTTCCCGGGGCTAAAGGTATTTGTGCGCGAAGATGCACCCCGTGACCTTGAAGTAGGGCTGCTGCACGGGGACTATGATTTCATCATTACTACGTTACCGATGGAGATCCCCAATCTGGGGCTTGAGCCTCTATTTAACGAACCACTGGTTCTCGTATGCGCGAATGACCACCCTTTTGCGGAAAAAGTGATTGTCTCGCCTGATGAACTGAGAGGCGAGCGGCTGTTGGCAATTGAAGAGAAGCACCGGTTGTTTGACCTTATGCAAACAATAGCAGCTCAGTTTGAAGCCCGCCTGCTGCGCGATTATGAGGGCACCAGCCTTGATACACTGCGTCATATGATTGGCACAGGCTTGGGAATAGCATTTTTGCCTGCGCTGTATGTGAAATCTGAAATCACACCCCGCCGGGATGTCACCTCAAAAGCGTTCAGCGGCTCCCTGTTTTCGCGTGGGGTAGTACTTGCATGGCGTCCCGGAAGCAGGCGAGTACAGCTCTATAAAAAAATCGCGGAGATTATGCGCAATATCGCTCAGGAAACATTTGCAGATCACATTACACTCGATATGCAAGTGCGAGAGTATGATGTAGGCAAGCTTTAGATACACAACACTTGCTCAAACAATCTTGGTCAGAAAAAATGACACCGTTAACAATTTGGTGACAGGTACAAATTATAGCTACAAATAAGCAGCTATTTATTGTATCTTGTACTTAATTGAAAAAGATAATGTAATATTACAAGTATATTGTGTAGTAATGCATCGGTGAACATTTGGCATTTGGCTTAAACCTACCGCAATTTATTTTTGATATGAGAGCATTCATGAATAAGAGCATTTTTTTAGTTCTGGCACTTGCTAGTTTTAGCCTGTCGCAAAGCGCAAAAGCCACTTTCCAGTTCGAGTTCTTTGATAATGTCGGCAATCTAATCAATACTGGCGGGCCAGGCGGCACAACGCCCGGCAGCTTATTTGATATCTCTGGTGTCACCGATGTACTGTCTAACCGCGCCCCAACTGTAACGGCTGAAGCGGATGATTTATTCTTGTACGTTGGTGCTGAACAACAGTTTGGCACAGCGACTGATAACGCCCTGCGTAATGCCAGGCTGAATAGCATTTCCAACAACACGGGCGGACTGTTTACAACTCCAACCTTCTTTGTTGATGATTTTCCCGAGTTTGACGATAGCCTTGGCGGCGCTGAATTGGATGGCTCCAGTCTGCAAAACAGGCTGCATTCAACGGCTTTAGTCCGGGTTACCGGAACCTTTCAGGTTGACACACCAGGCACGTACCACCTTGGCTTAGTTACCGATGACAGAGTGTCTATCCGTTTTAATGGTGACACTAACTCAGATGTCACATCTTCCTTCATAGGCACCAGTGCAGCTGTCACTACTATTCCTGTATCTTTTCAGCAGACACAAAATACGTTCGAATTGCTGTTTTTAGATACTCTGGATATTGGCTTCACTGCTGTTGCTCTGTCAAACACGGCGGACGGCCCCGCACCAACTGCGGTTAACCCCGCAAATTTCCGACGCCTGACGTCCGTGCCTGAGCCGGGAACATTACCACTATTAGGGGTCGCCTTACTAACTTTGGCATTCCGTGAAAACCGCAGGAAGAAACGCAAATTTGCTCTGAGCACCGCTTAATATAAGCCTTTAGACAACAACCAAATATATAGTTTGAGCGGGCGACAAATGTCGCTCGCAAATTTATTTTCTTGGGGAGGAAAATAATGAAAGCGAAGTCACTCTTATTCCTGTCCGCCGCATTCTTGCTAATGGGGTGTAGTCAGGAACCAGAGCAAACCCCTCCGCCGGAAACCTCCGAAATAAGAACGCTGTTTGAAGCTGATGAACTTGGGCAAGCGATACGCGCCTTCAAGATAAGAGAAAGACAAGGTGTCGCACGAAAGGACGACTACCTCCTCGCTATCGAGCTTTACGAAGCTGATCTGGATGGCATCGGTATGGAGCTGGCAATCGAAAAGGTTCGCACTTACCTTGGCCCCGGCGATGACACCTCCGACCTTGAATACAAGCAGGCCAAAGCGCTTTTTCTCCAGGGGCAATACACCAACGCCGGAAAGCTGTTGGATAAAACCGTTTCCTTCTTCACCGCGACACTGGAAGAAGCCCTGTTAAGGGCTGATATATATGCTCAACGCAAAAGATTCGAAGATGCCGAAAAATGGTACAGGAAAGCTCTTGAGATAGATCCAGAATCTCATCAAGGGCACATAGGGCTTGCACAAACCGCTTTCGCACAGGGCAACCTAAGTGATGCGGAGGCTGAGATTTCGGAAGCCCTCACTCTCGCTCCTGACAATGTACGCACACTCACCATTGCAGGAAACATCAAACGCCTTGTTAATAAAGTAGACGAAGCTCGCGACCATCTTGTTAAGGCTGTTGAAATCAGCCCGCGCAACACACTGGCGCTTTTGGAACTCGCTGCCATTTATATTCAAACCGAGAATAACGATGCAGCAAATGCCGCGCTTGATGCTGTGTTCAGTTATTCACCTCAGAATACGCAAGCCCAGTTCTACACCGGCATGCTGATGGCTCAGGCAGGAAAAGAGCAAGAAGGCTGGGAAACCATGATCCGCTTCCCTGGCCTTCTTGAGGCTGACCCACTTGCCGCCAAGGTATTTGGCCTTGTTTCCTACAGACTGGGTAAAACCGCAGAAGCGTGCAAATGGGTGAATAGAGTGACATCTAATTTTCCGAACGACAGAACGCTGTTGATGACGTCGGCATCCTGCATGATGCGTGAAGCCGAATATGGCGACGCCTACAGATTGCTTGTTCGTATTATCGAAGCCGAGCCTGAGAACTTGGACGCAAACCTGCTGGCAACATCTGCTGCCTTTTATCTGGGTACGCCGGCTGTTTACCGGGAACACCTTACACGAACCATCGATCTTATTGATCCCGCAGACGAGCAATACCGCACCAGAAGACAGTTGCTGCAATATCAATTGGGTGCGGTTGATGAACAAAGCGGTGTTTCAAAAGCTGAAGTGATAAGCAACCTGCAAGAAGCATATGCAGACGCAGATAACGATCTTGTTCCTCAGGTTCTGTTGGCAAACTATCATATCGAAAACCGGGACTTTGAAGCGGCTGGCGCTATCGCAACAAAATATCTGGAACAAAACCCGGAAGAAGCACAGATGCTAGTGGTTCAGGGAACGGTAGATCTATACAGCGGGCGCGTTGATGAGGGCATCGCTCTTTATGATGTGGCTCTGGAAATCGAACCGGGACTATATTCTGCTAACAAACGCAGGGCCGTTGCCTATTTATCCAAACCAGACTTCCAGAAAGCGCTAGAAGACCTTGAAAAATATGTAGCAGCTGTGCCGCAAGATTCTCAGGCACGCGCACTCTATGGACGGGCCTTGGTCGAGACCGGTAGTCCAGAGCAAGCAATTACCAACTTTATCCGCGCTGAAGAAGACCTGCCTAACGCACCGATCCTCCATGCCGACTATTCCGAAGCCTTTGCCGCTTTGGGTAGGTATGACCGTGCCATAGAAAGGGCACAGCGTGCGATCAGCCTGACAACAAACAATGAAGCACTGTCTCAATATTTGAATAAACTGATTCAAGGCTGGCAGGCAGAAATTGACGTGCGGGAAAAAGCGAGGGAAGACCGAGAGGCAGAACGTCGCCTTCAACAGGAAGAAGACCGTGCCGAGCAAGAGGCTATCAGAGAGAAGTTGAAGGAAACAGATGCCAGCGAGCCATCAGACCCAACGATAAGCAATAGTTAGAAAAGTAAGAGCTTAAGTTAGCTACAGATTATTCTTCCTGTGCGCCAAACAACTGCACGGCAGCGACAGCACGTTTCCAGCGTTTCAATTTGTCAGTAAAGTCAACACCTGCGGGTTCAAACGCCCGGTTCAATTGCCAGTTGGCACGAATATCATCCAATGATTGATAAAGACCCGCCTTTAACCCTGCCAAATAAGCGGCACCCAGCGCTGTGGTTTCCATCACTACAGGCCGTTCAATTCTCACTTCCAACAAGTCACTCAAACTTTGGCTAAACCAATTGTTAGCAACCATTCCGCCATCAACTTTCAGGGAGGAGACATCGACACCGTCCTCTCGCATCGCAGTGACCAAGTCGTGCGTTTGATAACTTATGGACCGCAGAGTTGCCCGAACTATGTCAGCCCGTTTGGTGGCGCGCGTCAGGCCAAGTATAGCGCCCCGTGCCTCAGGGTCCCAATATGGTGCCCCAAGCCCCGTGAAGGCAGGCACAACCATCAATCCTTCGCTCGGCGCAGCGCCACTTGCCAAGGCTTCAGTTTCACCGGCGCTTTCAATTATTTTCAAACCATCCCGCAGCCACTGTACCGCAGCACCAGCAACAAAAATCGATCCTTCGAGGGCAAAGGTTGGCTCGCCGTTCAACCTATAGCCAACGGTAGATAGCAGCCTGTTTTTTGACCGCACCAATGAAGTGCCAGTGTTCACGAGGGCAAAGCACCCCGTGCCGTATGTGCTCTTTAGTTCACCTACGTCAAAACAACACTGGCCAATCGCTGCTGCTTGCTGATCGCCTGCAACACCATATATCGGGACAGCCTCTCCAAGTATTTCGGCAAGCGCCATACCATAATCGTCCGCACAATCTTTCACGGTAGGCAAAACGTTTGGCGGCACATCAAATATGGCCAGTAACTCACTGTCCCATATCTGTTTTTCGATATTGAAAATACTGGTTCGACTGGCGTTGGTCGCATCGGTTGCGTGTTCTGCACCACCCGTTAAGCGCCAAATTAGAAAGCTGTCGACAGTACCAAAGGCCAGCTTACTGGCCTCCGCTTGTTCACGGGCGCCTTCCACATTGTCCAATATCCATGCAATCTTGGTCGCGGAAAAATAGGGGTCAAGCAGAAGCCCTGTTTTAGACTGCACGGTCGCCAAATGCCCGTCAGCTTCAAGCGAACGGCAAACATCTGCCGTGCGTCTGTCTTGCCAAACAATGGCATTGTAAATCGGTTTGCCGGTTTCACGGTCCCACACCACGGTGGTTTCCCGCTGGTTGGTTATACCAATTCCAGCAATTGAGCGCCCTGCCCGCGCTTCGGATGCAAGCACATCCTTAATAGCGCGAACAGTTGTATCCCAGATTTCCTCCGGGTCATGCTCTACCCAGCCATCTGCCGGGAAAATCTGCGAAAACTCATATTGGCTGACGGCAACAGCTGTGCCATCCAAGTCGAAAAGGATTGCACGACTGCTTGTTGTGCCCTGATCAATCGAAAGAAGAAGCGAACCGTCAGCCATATGTCTCTCTACTGCGCGTATGACTGTCCGTCTTCGCCAACCTCAAGGTTTACAGAACGAATTTTATCGTCACTCACTTCGTTATACATTTTCACCAAACGGCGCACTTGTGACATGGATTGAATGCACATGTGAGCAGCGGCCAAATGACCTTCTTTATGCAGTTCTAGCGCAGCCTCATCACTTAAGGTCTGCAACTGACGCGGCGAAATGGTGAACAAACCAACTAGCTCGCGGCCCTTACCATCTTCACCAACCATTTGAAGTTTAAATTCACGCAGCATGTCGTGCTTTTGCAGGGCTTCAATGAACTTCTGAGTGGCAATTTCACCCTGAAACAAAGACGCGAGGAAGTTGTTCACATTCTTTAAGTAGTCAGTCGGCTCACCGGCTTCCGTGAACAGTGGCTCGCCTTCTTCCTCGCTCACAATATCGCTATTTACATCAATGGCCGCGCCAATAGCATTAGAACCATCCTGCAAAGGCATGAATGAATACGGCACACGACCAAGGTTCATCGGAATATGTGTTCCCAGCCATTCATCACCATCCACAAACAGGTTTTTGCCTACATCAAGACCCAACATGGCGGATGCACGAAGCCTATCATGACCTTCGTCATTAACGAAAATGATGGGGCAATTGGCTGTCACATCTGAAAACTCGTTCAACACAACTGGAACAGCATGCACTTCCGCTGCATAGGCATAACCGGCATCGCGGCGTATTTTAAGGTTCTTATGGTTTTCCGCAGTAAGTGCGACGTGATTAGGAGCCATCGAAATCTCTACATTCAGTTATTTGAAAACATACCTTGCGCCTCGGTTATCCGAGCGAAGATCAATCTGCGCTCACACAACACTTTATTTGCAACAAGTGCAAGTGATAAGCTGCTGAAAATGCCAGAAACAGGTGGTTTTTTGACCCATAGGAAGAAAAGGCTACTTCATCAATGCGATTGCTCCGTATCTCATTCTTCGCTTCTATCTTTTTCTCAACAATGACAGGACAAGTGCTCATGGCTCAGGATACTTTCGATATCTTGGATGAACGCGCCTACAGCATCCCTAAAGCTGATTCACCAGAACTCGCAGCACTTGGGCCATATAGCGTCGGTGTGACCGAGCTTACGTTTAAGGATGAAGCCCGCCCAGACATCGTGGAAGCGTTCGCGGGCCGAACGCCGATGTCGGCCCGGAACGTGCCAGTAACCATTTGGTACCCAGCCGTTGCAGGCACGTCAAATTCGCCAGCTATTTACACCGGGAAACTTAACTTCCGACCCGGTATGCGCCCGGAAGGTGTACCAGAAACCTACCGGCATTCGGGTATTGCAAGTGTCAACGCAGAGCCTGCTTCTGGCGAGAGGTATCCACTCATTGTCATATCCCATGGATACGGAAACTGGGCCGGTTTCCTGAGCTATCTGGGTGAAAACCTTGCCAGCAAAGGCTTTGTCGTCGCCTCAATCGAACACAATGACCTGCCATACACGGACCTCACCTCGTTTAACATTTCTTTTGGCAACACGATGCTGAACCGGTCACGCGACCAGCGCTTTGTGGTTGAAAAATTGATTGAGGAAACAAAAAACGACAGCACCCTCGGGCAGATTATCGACGCCAATAATATTGGCCTCATCGGCTATTCAATGGGCGGGTTTGGCGCAATGGCATCTGCTGGCGCGGGTTATGACCAATCAGGCCCTAGCCTCAATCAAATATCCGCTGCTATGCTCTCTGGCATAACGGAAGGTGAACAGTTTGCCGCGCCGCACCCTGCCCTGAAGGCTGTTGTTGCCATAGCGCCATGGGGCGGCGCACCAGCCAATCGCTCATGGACCCAAAACGCACTTGAAAACATCAAGTTGCCGCTGTTCTTCATTGCGGGCGACCACGATGACGTTTCAGGTTTCGAAGACGGTATAAAATGGTTGTATGACGGTGCCGTTAACGCCGACCGGCACATGCTTGTGTATGAAAATGGTCGGCACAGTATTGGTGGCAACCCGGAACCTCCGTTTGCAGACGACTATTTTGATATGACCGACTGGTTCAATGAACCGGTTTGGCGACGTGATCGAATTGTCGGCATCAACCAGCATTTCATTACGGCATTCATGAACCTTTACCTAAAGGCGAATGAGGATGCCCTGTCTTATATGGATGTGACCCCAATTCGCTCAAGTGATAGTGAATGGCCCGTTCCTCCAGGTGGCTATACCGGCAATACGGTGAGTAACGGCGACCAAGATGGGAAACCCTATTGGAAAGGTTTTCAAAGGCGATGGGCTTTGGGTATGCAAATGCACAGAGCAAAAGGTGCAAAAGCCAAATAAGAAAAACCGGCCTGATGGCCGGTTTTTTATTTAGGTATTCATTGCGCTGCGACCGCTTTCAGCTCTGGCATGCTGGCCTCATGTCGGCCAGCAACAGACATGGTGAAAGCAATCGGCGTAAAATAAAGTGAGATAATCGTCGATAGAAGCACACCACCAGCAATTGCCATCGCAAACGGCGGCCAAAATCCACCACCTTCTATGATCAACGGTAGGAAACCGCCAAAAGTTGTTGTGGTCGTGGAGATAATGTGGCGACTGGACTCAATCACTATCTCACGGATGCGATCAAGATCGCCAGCCATAGCCCGCTCATCCTGTTGTAGAGCTGTCAGGATAATAATCGCGGCGTTAATAGAAACGCCGATGGAACCAATCACACCAATCAGAGCCTGAATGCCAAAGGGATAATTGAAAATTTCCAGAGCAAGCAAACTCATACACATGGACAAAATGGCCACAACACCCGTGATCATCGACAATTTGAACCTGTTAAAGGTCAATACAATCGTTGCGATAGTAAGCACCACTATCAACCCAATTGGGGCCATAAGGTTATTTACAGTGCCCGCGCGCTCGTCAGAATCCCCCCCAACTGACAATCGGTAACCTGTCGGCACAACCACCGGGTCAAGCGCAAGCTGGGCCTGTACCGCCTCCAATGCCACCTGCGGTAATACGCCGTTGACAGTGAAAGCCTGTACCGTGTTGGTGCGCTCCCCATTTTCCCGGTTGATGGGGCTTTCAGACGGCTCCACAGAGATTTCCCCCAGCGCCGTAAGCGGCACAGCACGGTAGCGGTCTTCCCCATTTGAAGGCACTGGAATATCAATGGACCTGATCCGGTCCAGGCTTTCCCGCCAATCATCGTCGTAGCGAACACGAACAGGAAGTTCTTCGGTGTCCTCCAAAAGCGAACCGCCAGATACCCCTTCGAGTGCCGCATCAAGGTGCGCAGACACATCGCCAAGCGTTAAGCCAGCAAGGTTTACTTTGTCCTCGTTCGGGGTGAAAACAAGTTTCGGACTTCCTCCCATGAAGGTTGCGCGGGTATGCTCAACATAGGGTGCACGGCTCATACGCTCGCGAATTTGTTCTCCAACTTCCCGCAGTACCTCAACGTCAGGACCAGTCACTAGAATTTCGACGGGTGCATTCACAGGCGGCCCTTGATAGAGACCTTTAACGAGGGTTTGCGCTTCTGGAATTTCCCGATCCAGCAACTCCTGCAATACAGGAATAACTTCCCGAGTGGCTTCTTCAGACACAGTTGTAATCAAAGCTTCTGCGAACGCTGCAACACTGTCCTGATTAGACAGCATGTTATAGTAGAAGCTTGGCGCGCTCTCGCCGACAACCCAAGTGACGGACGTAATCTCAGGGCGTGACTTGATGATAGCCTCCGCCCGGTCTGTCATCGCCTGCGTCTCGACAATCGATGCATTGCTGTCGAGCTGCATCTGAATATGGAACTGGTCACGTTCCACGCCCGGGAAAAACTGGGATGTAAGCGTTGGAAACGCCAGCAGACCAATTATTGGAAGCGCAAGAGCCGCAAAAAGTGCCACGCCGCGATTGGAAATTGCCCAGCCCACTGATCTGTCAAAAACCTGACCAACCTTTCCAGACTTCATCCCGCGTGCGTACCAAGCGTGGGACTTTCCTTCCCCCTTGGCGGGTAGCAGCCACCCAGCCAGAGCTGGGGTGACCGTGAGCGCAAGCAAGAAAGAAGCGACAAGCATAACAATCACGGCGATCGCGATTGAACCAACAAAGTCCCCGGCAGGCCCAGGCAACAGAGCCATAGGCATAAAAGCGAGCACCGTTGTAACGGTGGAGGCCAGCAGTGGCCCGGCGAGCCGCCTAACCGCCTGTTCCACAGATTGCAGGCGAGGTACGCCACCGATAAGCCGACGCCTGATGTCATCAGTCATCACAATCGCGGCGTCCACCAAAAGCCCAAGCGCCACAATCAGCCCGGTCACTGACATCTGGTGGATAGGGACACCGGCATACTGCAATACAGTTACCGATAGCAGTGTTGTCAGCGGCAGGATGCAAGCCACGATAAAGGCACCGCGCCAACCGAGCGTGAAGAACAACACAATTATGACAAGACTAGAACCAATAAGAATGTTCACCGTGAGCCCGCCCAGGCGGTCAATGGTATATTGGCTTTGATCAAATAGAACCGAATGCACAATGTCATCAGGCAGTGTTTGCTCGAACTCCGCTGTTTCCGCACGCAGTGCTTTCACCCAAGCATCTACCTGCAGCCCCTCTTCCATTGTTGCGCCAACCAAGATAGCAGGCTTGCCGCTGGTAAGGCCGATGCTGCTCACGGGCCAGCGCGTTCCGCGCTCTATACTCGCCACATCACCTACGCGAACAACCGTGCCATTTGGCTGCGTGACAAGCGGCACCTGCCGAATGCGCTCTACGGACTTGATCTCTCCTTTAACCTCAAGCAGGTAGTTATTTTCGTCGCCGCGCAGCTGCCCTGCCCGTACCTTGCTGTCTGCTTGCCTGATGGCATTGGTCACCATCGCTGGCGTAAGGCCAAGGTCGGTAAGGTGTCGCGCGTCTACAGTTACAAGTACTTCTTCTTCCTGCTCGCCGAACAAGCGCACAATCCGGGCACCCGGCAACTGTCGAAGCTGATCCCTCAACAGCTCTGCATAACGCTGAAGCTGCGAAGGCTCCACATAGCCTCCGTCTCTGGGGCTAAGGACACTAATCGCTGTGTAGGCACCGAACTTGTCGTTATCAAACTCTGGCTCGGGCACACCGGCTGGGAAATTTCGGGACGCGTCAGACAGAGCATCGCGGATTTCAGACCAAGATGCGTCAATCTCTTCATCGCTGATCAATTCAGACAGTTCGACAATGACAATCGAAATGCCTTCCCGGGAAATCGAGCGTATTTCCTCAATCTCGGATATTTTCTTGAGTTCTTCCTCAATCTTTTCAGTTACCAGAGATTCAACACGTGCGGGACTAGCCCCCGGGAAAGGGGTTGTGATTGTGGTGAATAGATTGGTCAGCGTTGGGTCTTCCTGGCGACCGATAGTGTTAATTGCGGTCAAGCCTGTTACGACAATGATGCCAATAGCCAGTGCAAATACCCGCCATTCTCGGTAGAAAAGTGTTAGCATCTTACTCTCCTACCTCTATCGTTGCGTCAACATATTGGCCGGGAACCACCCGGTGTGTGCCATTCGCGATCAAACGAGCTTCAGGCCCCATGTTCGCAGTTATAAAAACTCGGCCTGTTTCCGCATGGATAATCTCCACAGCGCGTCGGGCAACCCTGTTGCCTTCCTCGTCCGCTTCGATAGAAAACACGCTCCATAAGCCTTTTTTGCCCTCGATAAGAGCCTCAACCGGGATCCAGTAACCTTGTTGATGGCGAGTTTCGGGGAGCGCCAGTTCAACAAGGCTACCGAAAGGCACGGGAGTTTCGTCTGTGAGGCTGAAAAGCACGTCCTGCGTGCGTGTAACGGGATTCACATCAGTGCGAATGGCCGCTAGCGTTGCAGGCAAAAGCGTTTCACCATATTGCAAGTTCAGGTTTTCTGCCGCCATGACCGCATCAACACGGCTTGCGGGAAGGCTGACACGAGCCTGCTTTGATGTGGTCTCCAGCAGTGTGACCACTGTCATGCCTGCATTAAGTACAGCGCCAGCGTCAGCAGTGCGAGCGCCAACCTCTGCATCAAACGGTGCATAAAGCGACGACTTTTCGATGTTGATTTCAATGGTTCTAAGGGCGGCTGCGGTTTCACTGCGTTGCGCTTCAAGGGCTTCCCGGTTCAAGCGTGCATCATCAAATTGCTGCCCTGAGCTATGGCCCTGCTCAAACAACTTCTTTTGGCGAGCTTCTGTTAACTTGGCCAATTCAACCTGTGTTTCAATGCGCTTGAGTGCGGCGCTTGTTTGATCACGGCTTGCCTCAAGAAGAGCTGTGTCCTGACGGGCTATCAGGTCACCAGCCTGTACCGGGTCCCCTTCTTCCAAGTAAACTGCCTCAATCTTTCCTGGTTGCTCAAATGCCAGGTTCACCTGCTGTCGGGCTTCTATTCGCCCGGCATAGGTTTCGTTCGCCTGATAGCTGGCCTGACGCTCTACACTAAGCGCAGCTACAGGCAAAAGGCGCGTAGAAGGCACATCGCCCGACGCTGCCCGCCAGTGCAGCGTCATTGTCGCAGCAACAATGAAAAGACCTATACCCAAGAAGACCGATACTTTTTTGACAGTTGATATTGAAACCGTAATTGCTGGATCCGTTTCCATTTTAATTCTCGCCGTCTGCTGTAACCCCGATGGGCCGCAATTTTAAATTCTATTTATCCATGGGCCTTGACCCGCATGTTAGTCTGATTTACATATGTTATCCGAATTAACATTTCAATATGCAAAAAGGCATATTTTCCATTCAAAGGCATACAAAAGGTCGCAGGCTTGACTAAGAACTCGACAACAACTGAACCCAGAACTTCCGCGTCATATCATCATGGCGACCTACGGGCAGCCTTGATTGACGCTTCTGTTGAGCTGGTTTCCAGCGTTGGTTCTGATGCCTTTACGCTAAAGGACGCAAGTCGGATCGCAGGCGTAAGTGTCGCAGCCCCTTACCGACATTTTTCCGACAAGTCCGAACTGTTGCATGAGGTGACAGAGGTCACTTTCAAAAAAATGTCCGGCGATATGCATCGGGCCCTTAAAGGACAGGAACTCGGGACAATCGAGTCCCTCATTGCGCTTGGGCAGGCATATGTAAGGTTTGCACATCAGAACCCGCACCTTTTTAAACTGATCTTTGAGAACCATGACGGTGGGCTGGAAACAAACCTTGAAGAGATATTCAATTCAGGAAACGGAGGCCCCCAACTGGCCGAGTTGCTCGACATCGGAAATCAAGACATCCAAAACTACCCGTTGGCACAACAGGCTCCACACAATGGCATTGCCTGCTATTCTATTTTGCTGAAAAATGTCGCAACATTTCTTGATAGAAACGGCTTGGATGTTGACGAAACCCTCGCCATCGCAACGCCTCTATGGGCGCTGGTACACGGCACATCCTTTTTGTTGATTGATCAGAAATTTCAAACACTTACACCAAGTGTCGATACTGATGACATCGTGGCACGAACGACCCGTTATTTCTTAAATGGCCTCTTGCAAGAAAAAGCCACGAACCAATAAAAAAAGCCGCCCCACCGGACGGCTTTCTAATAGTCTCACATCACAATACTCTAGTTAACAGTTGGCCGCTTTGCACCAGCTTTGGAGGCTGATTTTGCAGCAGCAGTCGCGGCCTTTGAAGCAGTCTTGCTGCCATTTTCAGCCTTGGAAGGCGCTTTCTTCTTCGGTGTGGTTTTCTTCGCCTCAGCAGCTGCCGGCTTTGCCTGCGCCTTAGCGGCAGCGGCTTTCAGCAACTCAAACTCTTCAACAATATAATCAGCGATATCCTGCACATCAGGCACTGCAATCTTACATGCAACAAGCCCAAACTCTAAACGGTCCACATAGCTTTGCAGTGTAATGTTCAAGGCACACCCATGCGTCGCGATAGAAACCGGGTACTGTGCCAGCACCTTGCTGCCTGCAAAATAGACGTTACGGCGTGGGCCGGGCACGTTTGAAATCGTCACATTAATCGGTGATGGCATACGATTCACCAAATCAGTGCGGCTGGTAAGCTGTGCCATCGCGGTTACGAAAACAGGCGCACCAAAGAAAACATAATCCTGCGGAATCACATCCTTAATGGCACCAATCTGCTTCTTTGAGCCTTTCGCATGCTCATGCACAGCTTGCAGGCGCTCAATCGGGTCGCCGATATCGGAACCCAACGCACAGGTCATCATGGCAACTTGGTTGGTGTTGCTGGCATCCCCAAATTCACGCAAGGAAACCGGCACAGCAGCAACCAGGGAATCTTCTGGCAGCTCGTTGTGCCCTTCCAGATACCGCCGCAATGCACCGCCACAAATCGTCATCACCACATCATTCAGAGTTGTGTTGGTTTGTTTGGCAAGCCCGATCACCTCAGGCAACGACAGGGTTTGCGCGCCAAAGGCCCGTTGTTTTTGAATGCGAACGTTGAAACGCGTTTTAGGGGCGGGCTGCATGGTTTTCATCAAGCTTGCGCTATCTTCAAACGCCACCTTCGCAAAAGAGCCTGCCGCCTTTAGGATCGACGGGATTTTTCCAAGAAGGTCGGCTTGCTGCTGCATGAACCGCCCGTACGACGCGCCAATCAGCTCAAACATGCCCGGCTTTTCTTCCTGAAGACGGATTTTATTCTTGGGCAGCGGTGGGCGTGGCTTTGGCTCTCGGTCCGAGATAATATCCATCACCGCGATACCAGCACCACCATCAATACTGGCGTGATGGCTTTTGGTATAAAGCGCAAAGCTGTTCTTCGGCAGGCCGAACTCGGCATCTTCAATGCCTTCAATAACATAAAACTGCCACAGAGGGCGGTCCCGATCCAGAGTGAGGGAATGCAGGCCCTGAATGAGCGTGCGCAACTGCTCTACCGTACCGGGGGCAGGAAGCCGCGCATGTTTGATATGATAATCGAAATCGATATCCTTGGCGGTTACCCAAACAGGATGATCCATATAAAAAGGCGTGTTCTTCAGCTTGCGGTAGAAAGATGGAATTTCATGCGCACGCTCAGCAATCTGCGACTTCAATAACTCAAAAGGGTTATCACCCTCTTTTGAAGGTTCGCAAATCAACAAACTAGAAACGTGCATCGGTGTTTCGTCAGTTTCCATGTAAAGAAAACTAGCGTCCAGTCCGGTTAGTTTATGCATCGTCTTCCCCTTTCATATACCGCGTTTGATCTTTTGACAGTAGATCAACGAAGTTGCGGCGCAATGACAGTGCTCACCGCTTTTTCCCTTGATGAACACCCATTATGGCACTTTTTTTAGAAATTGCGCCCTAATATGGATTTTCCATTTCAAACAAAGCCTTAAACAAAAAAGAGGGCTCATTAGCCCTCTTTCTCAAGTCCCTAAATCGCCTCTAGCCCTCACGCTGGTGCAGCAGCTTCGAAGCCCGGTGTATCATAAAACACCTTGCGCGACCCCACATTGGCAAATGGTCGCCAATTGCCTTCGCGTTGTGCCAAACGGTCAGCGATCACATAAAGAACCATTGGATTAAAGCCCAGTCCACAATGGCTACCTTCAACCCTGATATTTTCCGTATGCTTCTGTTTCTTTTCACAAACAGGCCGCTCCTGATGACAGTTCTGCCACGCCACAATGCCATCTGTCTTCGTGTAGATAGACGTGGTCGGTGCAGGTGGCGCCTTGTGCATCATTGTTTCAATGGGAGGCTCTTCCACCGAGTGCCCCGCAGCAAATTCATAGAACCTCCAAGCATTGGAGTTCTTCGGATTACCTGAGTGCGGACTTCCAAGCGAGATGACCAAGCGAGTTTGCTCTGGGCGCAATTTCGCAATCTCCCGAGCGAAAATGCCGCCAAGGCTCCATCCGATAAGGCTGATCTTTTGCTGATGCAAGGCATAAACTTCGTCGATACGAGCCAGCATATCCTCAAGCAGATTGCCGCGCAGCCCAAGGTTCCTTCCCTGCCCCCAGCAGTAAGGCGTATAGCCACGATCTTTCAGGAAATTTCTAAGTGGCTTTGTTGACGAACCAGAGGCACCCAAACCAGGCAACACCAAAACCGGATGACCATCACCACGGGGAAGTCTTTTCAGGAACGGCGTAGAAAGCGCCATTGCTCCCAACTCAAATAAAGCCCGGCCCTCAAGCATGACAAGTAGCGGCGAAGGCGCTTTTACTTTTCGGGATAACCCAAACACACATCTCTCCTCAAACCATTGACGTAATGGACCCTCCCCGGTCACATTCCGCAATTACAATGACAGTCATTAATTTGAGCGTCAAACAAACATTCATAAAAATGCCTAAAAACTGTCATGTTGCATAAATTTTAGGCAATTCGATGACACAAAGCACGGTTTCAGGCCAGCTCAGGCATTTTCGGAAAACTGCAATAACCCGCTGATTAAGAAGAGCTTTTCAGCATCTTGTCTCGGAATTCGGTCAACAAGACAAGAAATTCCGCAGAACCATCCACCACATGCGATGCAAGCTGGCTAATCATGCCGTAGACGCCTCTATGGATAGATACAGGGGTTGAAGCACCCTCATCCATTAGGGTCTGATACGTTGGCCAATAGGTAAGCTGAAGAGCGAACCGTTCAGCCATTTGCTCCAATTCTATCGCAGAAATACTCACAAACCCTGTTTCATTCAGGTTCTGTAGAATTGAGGCCATGGTTTTGATTTTTTGCTGAACCAACCGGCGGAAACGAGCCTCTAGGTCCGGGTATCGCTCTAAAATGGATTGCAAGTTACGATAAAAGAACCGGAAATCGGCTATTTCCTCAAACAATATGTAGAAATAAACCCAATTGTCAGACAGTTCCAGCGGCTTGTCGATCGGGGCATGAAGAACCATGCGAAACTCTTCCTCAAAGTCGAGAAAGAGCTGATGAATTATAGGGTCTTTACCTCTGAAGTGATAATAAAGATTACCTGGGCTAATTTCGAGGACATTGGCAATATCCACAGGAGTAACATTCTGCTCCCCTTCTTCATTGAAGAGTTGCAGGCTGTATTGAAGAATCCTGTCTTTGGTCTTCATCCCCTACTCCGACCCTTGCCTGTTACTTTTTGGCGGCGCGCTTACGTGGCGCAGCTTTGGGTTTTGGCTTGCTCACGGCCTCCAGGATCGCGTCAATCTTTTCCTCAAGAACGTCAAGGCGCTCTTCAAGGCGATCAATCTGCTCTTTTTGGTCTGCCGTAGCTTCAGAAAGCCCCAACGCAGCCTTCATCCGTTCCATCCGGTCTTCAACTTGCGCGCGCTGTTTTTCAGCAAACTCTGGCACGTAGGATTTTGCGGCTGTTGCTACCTGACTTTCAAGCACTTCACCCTTGCCGACAAGGTCGTCAAAAATCTTGGTGGTTTCCCGCCCCATCTTGGCATACGCCTCGGTGGCATCACCAATCGCCCTGCCGTATGCGCCAATGCCTGCGAGCCAGATTTTGCGGGCAATATCCTTGTCTTTCTTGGGCTTATCACTCATATCTCTCTCCTGCGGGCGACAAATCACCCGCGCTGGTTAGGTGGAATAGGCAGCTTCAAGCAGATGATCTTCCGCATGGTCGTCCAGAAAGCGTTCAATAATCGGCACTACCTGATGCACCCGCGACACCGCAAACAAATGCCCGCCGCCTTTTACAATATTAAGGTCCGCCCGCGGAATAGCAGCCTTTAGGATGCGTGCGTTGGCAAGCGGCACGATGTTATCTCTGTCACCAGACATAACAAGCGTCGGCTGTCTTAAGAATGGCAGCATATGAATGCTGGTCCAGCCCGCCATCGCCATCAATTGATACATGTATCCCATCTTGGTTGGTGGCAATATCCGATCCTTGTGTCCAACCGCTGTATTGTCGGCATTATCGCCGTACAGTGTCTGGAAATTCTTCATCATATAGTCAGGATCAATGTATCTGCGAGGGTTCGCCATCTTGCTTAAAGCACTGAGGTGCCCTGGTACCATTGCCATGCCCGCGCTGGTAGCGAGCAACACAAGGCAGCGCACCCTATCGGGCATATTGATAGCAAACTGCTGCGCCGCACCACCACCCCAGGAAATGCCCATTACATCAACATCGTCGTACCCCAGCTGATCAACGATTTTATTCGACCATTTCACCACCGTTGATGGGCGGTATGGCATGCGCGGCTTTGGGGAACCACCAATTCCTGGCATATCAAATACTATTACATCCGAGCGGTGGCTAATAAGTTCGCCAAGAGGGGCTACAAGCTCAAGATTGGCACCAATACCGTTAAAAAATAAAAGTGGCCTTTTGGTGCCACCATTTTTCCATACCGCTGTTCTCAGCTTTTGGCGGCCAACATCCATCAATTCTATGTGGGGTTTGATCCCTGTCATATATACTCTCCTACTCACATGCGGCCCGCGCACATACACTGCGCAAGCCATCCCCCACAAAGGAAGATAAGGCGCGTTACACCTTATCCAAACACATAGGTGCCGGGCGCATCAGCGAGCGGCTTATATTTGGTATTACCAAGCCTGTTAGGTGCCGCCTTTTCTTTGCCAGAGCGCTCCTTGAGCCATCCTGCCCAAGGGGTCCACCAAGAACCATCCTTCAGCTCAGCGCCAGCCATCCACTCATCAGCGCTTCCACCCATGCCATCAACATTTTGGAAATACTTGGCTTTCGGGTTACCCGGTGGGTTCAAAAGGGACTGGATGTGGCCGCTGTTTGACACCACAAACTCATTGTTGCCGCCCAATATCTTCGTGGTACGGAAGCATGCGCGCCACGGCGTGATATGGTCTGTTACACCCGCAACAATGAAACTATCGTGATCAACCTGGCCAAGGTCCAACTTCTCACCTTTGAAGTCCACTGTACCCGGGTTGGCAAATGGTGCGGTCATATAGCTATCAAGGAAATCTGAATGCAGCCCCGCAGGCAGATTTGTGGTGTCATTGTTCCAGAACAGGATATCAAACGCTGGTGGGTCGTCCCCCAGCAAATAGTTGTTCACCACATAGTTCCAGATCAGATCATTCGGGCGCATCCATGCGAAAGTGCGAGAAAGGTCATCCCCGGACAGTATACCCTTGGAAGCGGAGCGAGCCCGGGCAAGCTCCAGCGTTTCTTCAGAAACCAAGGCACCAACTTCACTGTCTTCCTGGCGCGGGTCAAGTACACACACCTGGAAAGTTGAACAGTTCACGCGGTCATCACCAACTGCCGCCAAATGACTAAGCAGCGTTGCAACAGTGATACCGCCCGAGCATGCGCCCGTAACATTCACCTTTTTAGTGCGAGTGACCTTCATCACCGCATCCATTGCCTCAATAACCGCATCAATATAGGTTTCCAGATGCCAATCAGCCTGCTCTACACCCGGGTTGCGCCAACTGATGGCAAAAAGCTGAATGCCTTGTGACAGCAGAAAACGGAACAGGCTTTTGTCGGGTGTCAGATCTGATGCATAAAACTTATTGATCTGCGGCGGGATCACCATCAGCGGAATTTCATGCACCTTGTCCGTGGTTGGAGCATACTGGATAACCTCCAACACCTCGCTGCGGAACACCACAGACCCGGCGGTGTTGGCCAGATTTTCACCAACCTTGAACGGTCGACCATCAACCTGCGACGGCAGGCCAATGCCATTGACCATGTCATTATAGGCATTCTTCAAACCTGCAACGATGGACATGCCACCGGTCTCGTAAAGCCGTTTCATCGCAGCCGGGTTACCGATCAGCGTGTTGGTCGGAGCCAGTGCATCCGTTACCACATCCAGAATGAAATGGGCTCTAGCTCGGTCCATTTCTTCAATTTCGGCTTCGCTCAGCCAGTTATTCAGGTTTTCCTTCATCGCCATCCAGGACTGCATGCCCCGGCGATAAAGCGGGTTGAATGCCCAAGCGCGGTCCTGAAAGCGACGGTCCTTTGCGTGGGGTGCATACTCGCTGGTGCCCCGCACAATATCGACCATGTCTTTACCGTAATTGAGGAAATGCTGGCCGAAGTTTACCGGGTTACTCGCGGCCTGCTTAAGCACAACGCCAAGCGATTTCACAAGTTCGGAGCGGTGCACACCAACGATGGGGTTAAAAGCTGTGGTGGCTTCTGCTGCGCGCTCACCGATGGATTTCTTAGATCGTGCCATAGGAACTCCCCTAATGTGAGATCCCGCTGGACATGCGCCCTCGTAGGACCTCTCGCCTTGAACCGTTGCCACCATAGTGTCGAAGAAAAGACCTTGGCGCTACAAAAAATTGAGCAGCTTTAAACTGCTATTGGAACTTTGGCTTACGCCGGAAACTCAAGACAGGATGTAAAGGCTGACGGACCCACTCAGGGGGAAAGGGGGAGGGACCAGGCCCATCAGCCTATTAGACCCGAAGGACTAATTAATATTATGCAGCAGCTTTAGCGTCTGCTTTCACGTCAGCAGCAGGCGCTGCTTTAGGGGCAGCAGCTTTCTTGGAAACTGTTGCTGCTTTTTTTGCTGCTGGTTTAACAGCGGCTTTTTTTGCTGCTGGTTTAACAGCGGCTTTTTTGGCAACTGGTTTCTTTGCTGCTGGCTTGCGGCCCGCCGCATTCACTTTGCGACTAAGTGCAGAAACTGTTTTGGTCAGTTTTGCAACTTCAGCAGTCAGCTCTTCAACACGGTCTTCAGCGTTAACGCGGTTGAAAACCTTGCCACGTGCTTCTGTGATCTTTTCGTTTACGTCATTGAAACGAGGCTCAACATAGTCACGCACTTTTGTGAAGTTGTCTTGCGCATAGCCTTCAACTTCTTCGCCTTTTTGAACCAGTTCATCAACCAGTTCGTCGCGGCTGTTCATGATACGGCTAACGCTGTCTTGTGCGAAGTCGAATGCAGTTTTGTTGGCACCGAGCCAAGCCAGATAACCCTGACGGTAAGCGCGAACAACTTTAGAGTTCTGAATGTTTTCCAGGATCGCCATGATAAATTCCAATCAATTCAATCGTGTTAATTTAAGCGTTGCGGTTACCCTGCTTTACCGCTGGATAACGATGGGGGTTTCGCTTTGCCTGTTCGTTAAAAATCAATCTATGGAGAAAAGTTAGAAAGCGCATACTAATCGCTATTTCCCCATAGACTGGGTATTTAGCCTGCTGTGCGACCGAAAAAGCCGTTCACGCGCTCACGAGCAGATGTTTCAACTGTCTCGCCTTTTTGAACCAGCTCTTCGAACAGTTCATCGCGACCGTTCATCAGCTTGTTCATGTTGTCTTGCGCAAGCTCAAATGCAGCTTTGTGGGCACCGAGCCACACCAGATAACTTTGACGGTAAGCGCGAACAACTTGTGAATTTTGAATATCTTCCAAAATAGCCATGATAAAACCTTTCTGTATCTTCGTATCTCTTGTGAACCCGCAGTAAGCTCGAAACTGTTTTGACCGCTGGCTCGTTAACCTTGAGATGAAAGCTAGAGAAAAACTTTAGAAAGCGCATACTAGAAGCGGAAGAACTTCACCTACCCAATTATTTCAATGACTTAGCCAGATTCCCTTAACGCAGACACAAACTAAAGATTAGAGGAAACCACTTTCGTGTTGGGGTAACGCCTGATAGGCTTTTCCGCAATCTTTGGGCAACAGACATGAAGGGGGAAACCATGCGGCTTGCAACAGGTCTCATTGCATCTATTCTCGCATCCACAGCACTAAACGCCAGTGAAGGCTATTACCGTTCACCAACCATGCACGGCGACACTTTGGTGTTCGCTGCTGAAGGCGACCTCTGGCGCGCTCCGGCGTCCGGTGGCAAGGCATATCGCCTGACCACTCACCCGGAAGTCGAAGCGGGGCCAAAACTCTCACCCGATGGTCGGTATGTGGCATTCACGGCAAATTATGATGGCGCATCCGAAGCCTACGTTATGCCGATTGAAGGCGGTGCTCCAAAACAGATCAGTTTCGAAGGTGGTATTGTTGGTGTACGCGGCTGGTCCAGCGACGGGCGAGTGCTCTACGCCAGCTTTGATCGTAGCGGCCCTACCCCACGCGTCCTCAGGTTGGTGAACCCTGACACATTGGAAATGGAAGAACTACCCCTCTCTGGTGCAACAAATGGCACCTTTACTGATGATGAGGATGAACTCTTTTTCAGTCGCTACGGTATGGATATGAACCGCGACAACGCAAAACTTTATCGCGGCGGCGGCATGGCCCAACTATGGCGCTTTGAAACAGATAGAAACCGGGAAGCAACCCGATTGGCCGCAGACTTTGGCGCGCCTATCATCGAACCGTTATGGTGGAATGATCGCATCTATTTCATCACCGACAAAAATGGTAGCGACAACATCTGGTCAGTTAACGAACGCGGTGGTGACGCACGGCAGCACACTAATCATGAGGGTTGGGACGTAAGAGAGTTATCACTTCATAACGGGCGCATCGCCTATCGGCTGGGCGCAGATATCAGAATTTTCGATATCAATAGCGGCGAAGATACCGCAGTGACCCTCGACATCACTACTGACGGCGATGCCAGCAGGGTAAAATGGGTACAAAAGCCGCTTTCCCACCTCACTTCTTCCCGGCTTGGTGGTGGCAACAATCAGGTCGCCCTTACTGCACGTGGCAAAGTCGCCGTTGCCAGCACAGGCCCACTAAGGCTTGTTGACCTTCCCATCCCAGAAACAGCACGTGCTCGTAACGCCACCATCAGCAAAGATGGCAAATCTGTTTTCGCCATCATTGATGACGGCGAACACGGCGAAATCTGGCAATTTCCGCTGAACGGCATTGGTGAGGCAAAACAACTGACCTCCGGCGGTGATGCAAGACGCTGGCAGTTTCAAGTGTCGCCCGATGGTAAGTCCATCGTCCATGAAGACAGCAAAGAACGCATCTGGCTGCTTGATATCGAAAGCGGTGAAGACAAGCTAATCGAAGATGCCACGGATGCACTCGGCAATGATGTATATGGCGGCATAGCCTTTTCAAAAGATGGCGGCCTAATCGCCTACCACAGAAATGACAGCGCGGGCAGAACTCAGGTCTATCTGTATGAGGTCAACAGCAGACGGCTAGAAACCGTAACCAACGAAAAGTATCAAAGTTATAGTCCGGCATTCAGCGATGACGGCAACTGGCTATATTTTCTGTCCGATCGGAACTTCCGGGCAACCCCCGGTTTCCCTTGGGGTGACCGTAACATGGGCCCTCAGTTCGACAAAAGAACCCAAATATTTGCTTTGGCGCTAAGAGACGGGGAGCGCTTCCCATTTGCACCCGACAATGAACTGGTAATTGCCGCGAAAGCAGACGCATCAAAAGAAAAAACAGAGGACAGTAAAGAAGAGCAAGAGACGCCAGTACCTGCGGTAGAGTGGAGTGGCATATCTAGCCGCCTGTTCCAGGTTCCGGTGCCAGCGGGCAATTATAGCGGTCTTGAAACAAACAAAAACCGCCTATTCATGCTTGATAGAACGCCAAACGGTTCTTCGCTCAAGACCGTAAAAATTGGCAACAAAAAACCCAAGCTTGAAACATTTGCCGCTGGTGTAAATCGCTTTGAGCTTTCTCTGGACAGGGAAAACGTGTTTTTCGCCAAAGGCCCCAACGATTCAGGCCAGCTTTATATCACAAAGGCTGGTGCCAAGGCACCAAAAGACCTGAGTGACGCACAGGTAAAAACGAGCAGTTGGAAGATCGCCGTAGACCCGGCCAACGAGTGGCCACAGATTTTCGCTGACGCTTGGCGTATGCATAGGGACTTCTCTTTCGATCCGGCCATGCGCGGGCTGAACTGGAGCGAGGTACGAGCAAAATATGAGCCTTTGGTCGCGAGAGTTGGACACCGGGATGAGCTTCATGACCTGATAGGCCAGATGACCAGCGAATTAGGCATTCTGCACTCACAAATCGGTGGTGGTGATATGCCTCAAGACATCGGCGCTGCGACAGACTCGTCCTTGGGTGCCGTCTTCGAACCCGCCGATGGTGGACTGCGCATCGCAAAGATTTACCGAACCGAGGCTGAACTTCCTTCTGCGCGCGGGCCGCTTCAACAGGCAGGTGTAGACGCGGCGGAAGGTGACATCCTTCTTGCCGTGAACGGGCAAGCCGTTTCCAGCCGGGCTGATCTTCAGCAAGCTTTGCGTGAGCGCGCCGGTGAGCAGGTATTGCTGACACTCAAACGGGGTGACGCAGATAGCCACCAAACAATTGCGGTGCCCACGGGCATGCGCAACAACACATTGCTGAGATATCAGGACTGGGTTCAAACCAATGCCGCCAAGGTCCGCGCCGCGCAAGGCGATAATATTGGGTATCTGCACATCCGCGCGATGGGCAGCAATGACATTGCCGCCTTCGCCCGCGACTTTTATGAACATTGGGACAAGGACGGATTGATCATCGATGTTCGCGGCAACCGTGGTGGTAATATTGATAGCTGGTTGATCCAAACCTTCCTCCGGAAAGTATGGGCATTCTGGCATTTCAATGGCCGCGCCGTGCCTTACGGCAACATGCAGCAAACATTCCGCGGCCATGTGGCGGTGCTGGTTGATCAGTCCACATATTCAGATGGTGAAACCTTTGCGGCTGGTATGAAGGCGCTCGGGCTCGCACCCGTGATCGGCACGCGCACGGCGGGTGCTGGCATCTGGTTGTCAGACCGCAACCGTCAATCGGATGGCGGCATCGCCCGTATCGCCGAGTCTGCCCAGTTTGGCATGGATGGCCGCTGGCTTGTGGAAGGCAAGGGTGTCCTGCCTACCATGGAAGTGGAGACGCCGCCCAATGCCCAATATCGTGGTGAAGACAGAGTACTGGATGCAGCACTCGAGTACTTGGAAGATAAAATTCGCGAGGAACCTATACCACCGCTGGAAGGGAAACCACTCCCGCCAGTCGGTGAATATGGCCGAGACGTAAGCGAAGGATAAGCACCCAAAGCCCGCCCTATCCGGCGGGCTTTATTTTTTGAGGCTATTGAAATGGCGAGTGCCCATAAGGATGATAGATACATTCATCAACGCCACAATGAACAAGGCAGGCAAGCCACCAAGGTTTGACAGCATACGAACACCATCAACACCAGAAAAGCTGACCATGATCCAAGCGGTCATTCCGATCAAGACACCCCACATTATTTTAAGGTACTTTCCGATAGGTTTGTCGCCCTTTCCCTCATCAGAACCGCCTTTGTCTTTTTGGCAGATATTCGCGACAGCGTCTGTGTTGCTGTCTGCTGCCGTTACAAAACATATGAATGATAAACCAATGAAAGCCGCGCTCCATATCGATGGGTAAGGAAGAAATTCAAAGAAGCTGTATATAACCCTCTCCGGGCCGTCTGCCTGCAGAGTTGCATATAACGCACCGTTTTCGGCGTCAAAGGTCAAAGCACTTATGCCAAATATCGACATCCAGACAATTGCGAATAGAGACGGCAATAACATATTGAACGCGATAAACTCTCGAACACTGTACCCCCGTGCAATTTTGCCAAGAAACAGCGCAGTTATTGGCGCCCATGCGAGCCAGTTTGCCCAATAGAAACTGGTCCAGGCCCTGGACCAAACGGTGTCAGCTGTAGCACCCAGCCCAACGGAGCGAGGTAAAAACTCCCGCCCATAATCCAACAGCCCCTGAAAGCCGCCAGAGACAATCTCTCTAGCTGGACCAACAATTAGCAAAACAGCACAGAGTAAGAAGAAAAAGCGCACATTCCAATCAGATAACCAGCGGATACCGTGCATTAGTCCAGACACTGAAGACACTGTAAAAACGCTGATAATCGCCAGAGCAACTAAACCGAGAAGCATCGGCGATTGGGAAAATCCAAAAGTTCCTGCAACACCGCTCGATATTGACAATATGCCCACACCAAGGCTGGCGGAAAGCCCCGCGATCAAGGCAAAAACAGCCAATGTATCGATGATATCAGGAAGGGCACTGTCCTTCTGTTGGCCGAGCACTAGAGAGAGAGGAGAATATAATGAAAACCCTTTCCCTAGATTATAGTGGGCCAACGCGAAGGCAAGCGCAGGCAGTGAATAGATTGCATACGGCGTTAATGACCAATGCATAAACAGAGAAGAGATCGCAAAACGACTGGCTTTTGAGCTTTCTGGCGACACATCCGACAACGCAGGAGGCTGGTAATAATGCAGCAATGGTTCAGCCGTCGCCCAGAACAGGATACCAATGGCAATTGTGGTGCACAGGGTGATAGCAAACCAGTTCCAGCGGGAAAGCAAAGGCGTCGCATTCGCCCCACCTATTTTCACCCGCCCAAGAGGTGAAAACCAAACCCACACCATAGTGATGAAAAATGCAAAACTTCCCAAATTGAAAGCATTGGAAAAGTATCTGAGAATCCAATCATTGGCGGCAGTGACTGCTGCCAGAAACGCACCGGCATTCAGCAAGCTTGTGAACACACCTGCCAGCAACAGCAGCGCGGGAACGGTCACGACAATCAATCTAAGGTGTTGCAACAAAATATACTCTTCGGCAAATATGGTGGGGCAAGCTTATGATCTCATGGTCGTTTTGCCAAGAAACGGGATTGCCAAGACACTCGATTTGTTCGAAAACAGCTTGCAGGCGAAAACAAACAGATCAACTTTGACTGAAACTCAAATTGAGGCGCTGATGCCACTGACAACGAAAATACTTGGAATCATTGTTGCCGCCACCTTGCTGGTTTTCGGCATCCCGAAACTGATATCTGAGACATGGTTGATTGTTGGTGAAGCTACAATGCAGAAGATTGCCCGTGGCGAACGGCCATCTACAGAGGAAATAGAAATCGCCATAGAAACACGCAAAGCGGCACTGGCAATAGGGCCTGACGCTGGTGCATCGGCTGACCTTGCGTTGCTTTATGTTATCAATGGTATCACTGCTGAGAGCGCCACACTCGCGATAGCAGAGCTAGAGAAAAGTCTGGAGGCAGAGCCCATCTCCGCCCATTCATGGCTCCTGTTGTCAAATATTCTGGTAAATATACCAGCAAAACGAGCAGAAGCTGTTCAGGCATGGAGAAATTCACGGGCACTGTCAGAATTCGACCGTTTAATGTGGCTTGAGCGCATTGCAGTCGGCGTGCCTATGTATTCCGATTTCACAGAGGAAGACCGTACCGCCTTGAAGGCAGACATGGAAATGGCGTATCGCTCTAACCGTGGTGGGTTTCGCTCTTACATGAAAGCTAGAAACATGTTGGAATGGGCGAAGTTTCTTCTAGACGACCCTGAGAAAACCGAATTTTTGTCTCGCTAACCCTACTCCGCTGCCACATCCATCGACACATCTTCAAACGCAACCTCAAATGCTTGCTCAAGGTCTGCGATAATGTCATCAACATGTTCAAGCCCGACAGACAAGCGCACCAAATCTTCGTTGATATGATACTTGGCGAGTTCTTCTGCACTGTATGTAGAATGTGTCATGCTTGCGGGATGCTGAATAAGCGTTTCAGCATCGCCTAAGCTTACTGCAAGAGTGATAAGTTCGAGTGAATTGAGTAACTTTTTCGCGACAGGCAATCCGCCCTCAATCTCAAAAGGGATCATACCGCCAAATCGCTTCATCTGTTTTTTTGCGACTTCATGCCCTTCATAACTCTCCAGCCCCGGATAATAGACCTTGGTCACTTTCGGGTGACTTTCCAGGAATGCAGCAACAATTTCTGCGCTGTCGCAATGCCGCTCCATTCTCAACTCTAGTGTTTTGATACCACGTAGAATGAGGTTCGCGTCTTGAGCGGAAAGCACCGCACCTGTCATGTCCTTAAGGCCGACAAGGCGCACATGCTGCATCATCTCTGCGCTGCCAACAATTGCGCCTGCAATCAGGTCACCATGTCCACCCAGGTATTTTGTGGCAGAATGTACAACAATATCAGCCCCAAGCGCCAGAGGTTGTTGCAAATATGGCGTGCAATAGGTGTTATCCACGACCACCGTCGCCCCAACCTTGTGAGCAATTTTTGACACGGCCTCTATATCTACAATGCGCATGTTCGGGTTCGCAGGCGTTTCGAAATAAACAACCTTGGTCTTGTCGGAAATAACATCGTCCAATAGTTCAGGATGAGTCAAGTCCACATGAGTGATGGTGATACCAAATTTGCGTAACGATTCACGGAAGAAAGAGAAGGTGCAACCGTACAAGGTGCCGTCGGTAATAATCTCATCACCCGGTTCAACTAACGACCAGATAGTAGAACATATTGCCCCCATGCCGGACGAGGCTGCTACCGCTGCCTCTCCCCCTTCAAGATCAGCCAGTCGTGTTTCAAGCAGGGCCAGTGTTGGGTTGGAAATACGCGTGTAAAAATACCCGTCTCGTTCGCCCGCGAAAATCTCGCCGCCTTGCTCTGCGGTTTCGAAAGCAAAGGTGGACGACATATACACAGGCGGATTGAGTGCACCATGATGATCTGCGGCTCTATGGCCCTGATGAATAGCCCGCGTTGAAAAACCTGCTGCCTTATCAAGTTTGCCGCTTTTGCTCATGCCCAATGCTCCCAAGTCTGACGTGAAAGTGTCCCAACCAATTGTCTCAATTGTAGCTAATTTTGAGCGCAATTTGCTTGCTATCTCGATCAACGAAGGCGATTATGTTGGCAGATATTGCCAATTTAGGATCAATTATGGACACAATTGACCGAAATATACTTCATGAATTGCAAAAAGATGGCCGAATCACCAACAATGACTTGGCAACAGCCGTCAATCTGTCTCCCTCCCCTTGCCTACGAAGGGTAAAACGCCTGGAAAAAGACGAGGTAATACAGGGTTATACAACAGTAGTTGACCACACCAAATGCGGTTGGCCGATCAGCGTTTTTGCCATGATACGCCTTCAACGCCATGATGAACAGACCGTTCAAACCTTTGAAAGTCATGTTCAAAATCTGGATATGATTCTGGAGTGTTTTCTTATGGCAGGGTCAGCAGACTATCTGGTTCATATAGTGGGCAAAAGCCTGCCAGACTATGAGAAGTTCGTAAAAACCAAACTTCATACCATTCCGGGCATTGCTTCCATCGAATCTCACATCGCCTACGGCACCGTGAAACGAAGTTTTCAGTTACCCAAATAAAAAAGCCGGCCCCAATCCGGAGCCGGCCCCTAGTTGATATATCGAAATGCTTATGCTTGAGACTTCAAATAGTTCAACATAGTGTCAGCATCCGACACCTCAAATGGGTCAGTTGCACAGTTATCCTCATAGCCTGCTTCTGCGAAAACTTTCTTAATTTCACCATCATCCACCAGCATTGAATAACGCCAGCTGCGCATACCAAAACCGAGGTTTTCCTTACAAACCAGCATGCCCATTTTGCGGGTAAATTCACCGTTACCATCTGGCAGCAGAAATACTTTCTCAGCGCCCTGAGAGCGCCCCCATTGATACATAACAAACGCGTCGTTCACAGATACGCAAACGATCTCATCAACGCCCAGCGCTGCAAACTCGTCATACAGTTCTTCAAAGCGCGGCAAGTGACTAGTTGAACAGGTTGGGGTGAAAGCACCCGGCAAGGAAAAGACAACGACTTTTTTGCCTTTGAAAAGCTCTTCGCTGCTCAGGTCTTTCCATTCAAATGGATTTGGGCCTTCAATGGCATCGTTGCGAACGCGGGTTTTGAAAACAGTGTTAGGTACGTTAGAAATCATAAATTGCTCCTCTCGGTCGAATTGAGCGCAGTATAACCAAACCATACCATGCGGTAAAATAGATTAAATTATTAATATTAATCGATTTACATGATAAAAGCCGACACATCTGTATCGGCTCTATTGGCCCGACCCAGCCTAGAATCGCTAAAGCAAACCACTTGCTTGATATGCAAGGAGCCCGGCACCACCAACAAGACTAAGCAACGTACCAAGCGCGCCAAGAACCCTAAAAACCAGCGGCAACCCGTCGGCGGAGAGCGCAATCGCATGGAAAATTCTTGTCAAAACAAACATCACAGCAATAGTCATCACCCCGACTGAAGGCGCACCAAGCATCTCCATCAGCGCCAATAAAATCAGCACCATGGGTGCATTCTCGGTAAAATTGCCGTGCCTACGCATCAACCGCAGCATGTCACCATCACCACCATCGCCAAATGAAATTGCTTTCGCGCGGCGACGGTTACCGACGGTAACCATCAGAAACGCCTGCATGAGCGCGAGGGCTGATGCAGTCATCGCGGTTATCAATGGTAAAGTCATTTAGGTCTCCCCTCTTTAAATCCAGCGAACAGGCTCTGTTTCGCCTCCCAATCAAATAGATAGTGTTTTTTGAAAGGGGAGGCATTGAAAATCGAAGCACATGGTGCATATATGCACCAATATGAATTGGGATGACCTGAAAATATTCCTGGCAGTCGCCGAAGCCCCCTCCATGCGCATGGCAGCGAAGACCTTGCGTGTGAGCCACAGTACCGTGTCCAGGCGTATCGAAGCGTTGGAAAGCAAACTTGCAGCCCGCCTATTTGACCGCCTTCCTGAGGGATATGTACTCACGCCAGCTGGCCGCGATCTCGTGCCGGTATCTCAAGAGCTACGAGAGAAAGTCGATGCATATAGCCTGAAGGTAATGGGACGTGACACAGAACTTGAAGGCACGATCTGTGTAACCATGCCCGATGTGATCGCTGTTGAAGTGATCATGCCTTACATTGCAGAGTTCCAGCAACTCTACCCGGACATTATGATCCGCATTGAAGCTTCAATGGAAGTGCTCGACCTAAACCGCCGCGAGGCTGACATTGCTTTTCGTTTTACTAACGAACCGCCGGAACATCTTATTGGCAGGCGCGTCGCCACGGCCAACCAAGCGGTTTATGTCCACAAAAATTATGCTGCACGCCATAACTTCAACGACCCTGACTGTGCAGCAACCTGGATTGGTTGGGGCGAACCGGTTGATGCCCCTAAATGGATTGCAACCTCCCCCTATCCTCACCTCAAGATGAGTAATCATTTCAATAATCCGCTGATCCAGCGGGAAGCTGTGCGTCAGCAATTAGGAATAGGCTTCCTACCTTGCGTAATCATGGATAGTGACCCTAGCCTGATCAGGCTTACCAAACCTGTGCCGTCGCGGGACTTTTGGGTATTAACTCATAAAGACCTGAAAGATACAGCGAGGTTACGCGTCTTTCGCGAATTTATATTCAGCAAAGCCGGAGAGCTTTCGCGCAAGTTTGGCGGTGGCCCAAATTAAAAAAAAGGAGCCCAAAGGCTCCTTTTTACTAGATATCGGTTTTATTTACTCTGAGCGCAGGGTCGGCAGCCGTCCCGGCGTCCATGGTGCGCCAAGACCTTCCATACGCGCCTCAAAGGCACGAAGCTGTTCATCAATTGAACGCAGGTTCGATAGGGCTACTTCAAATTCCTGAGCAGCAATATCGTAAGCTCCCATATGCACGCCTGTCGGCGCGGCTTGCGACCGCCAATGCCCGAAAATGATGGACCCAATCCGACCAGCAATTGACATTGGGACAGGCTCGTTACGTGACGAGACGGTGCGATCACCAAACATTGCTGTCCGTACATCGCGCAATTCGTCATTAATAGCGACCAGCGTCTCTTTGTCGGCTTCGCTCGCTGTCTCCGTACGAAGCAGAGCACCTTGCAAGTAATTGATACGCTCTTGCAATCCACTCATGAACCCTGCAGCGCCGTCAGCCGCACGACGAAGTTCAGCGGTTTTCACCTGGAAGTCATATAGGGCCTTGCGGTCACTCGTGATCTCAGGGCTGTTTTCAAGCACTTTCACGGCGAACGTTTGCGGCGATGACAATTGCGTCAACTCTCCGTTCTGCCGTACTGCGAGCGAAACCTTATATTCACCCGGCAGAGCCATTGGGCCATACGGCGCGCGCGCCCATGGTGGTCGGTAGCCGGTTGGAGAACTCAACGCGACCCGGTTAGGGGCATCCAGACGCAAGTCCCAGGCAACGCGGTGCAAACCTTTGGACTTTGGCGCTGACATCCGGCGTACAACATTGCCGTCGGCATCTGAAACCGTCAGAATAAGCTGTGGTGCTTCTTCCTCATCTTCAGCACGAAGGTCGTCCCAGCTCGGGTATGGTGTGTCACCGCCCTCTTTTTCAATCTCACGCTCTGACGCGCGGCGAGTTTCAGCTTTGGTCTTGAAACTATCATTCAGATAGTAAGTAAAGACAGCACCAAATGGCGGGTTTTCTGTAGTGAAATACTCATCACCCTGGCTACCCTTCAATTCATTCCCATATTGGTCGCTTTCAACATACTGCCAAGCCTCCTTAACGGGGAACAACGTGGCCTGAGCAGCTGAAACTTCACTGGCGGCGGACCTGAGCGGTGTATAATCATCAAGGATATAGATACCCCGACCGAAAGTGCCGACAACAAGGTCGTTTTCCCGGCGCTGAATTTCAAGGTCCCGAACGGCAATGGTTGGAATACCAGCCTCGATCTGTTGCCAGTTTTCGCCGCCATTCTGAGTGAAGAACACACCGTATTCGGTGCCCACAAACAGCAGGTTCGGGTCTTCATGGTCCTCGACTATTGTATGCACGGTGCCCCGCTCAGGCAGGTCACCGGAAATCAAACGCCAAGAACGGCCCTTGTTGGCGGTTTTCAGTACATATGGCTTAAAGTCACCGCGTTTATGGTTATCGACGACTGCATAGGCGACGTTTTCATCGTGGGATGATGCTTGAACATCCTCGATCAGAGACATGTCAGGCACACCCCGGAAACTGTCCACAGTGTTCCAGTTAGCACCGCCATCATCTGACACGCTGATCAGTCCATCGTCCGTGCCTACATAAAGAAGGTTGGGTACAATCGGGCTTTCGCTAAAGCCTATAATGCTGCCATAGCGCGATGTGCTATCGTTCTTGGCAATCGCGTCCACGCTCCAAACACGGCCCATCACCTCAAGCTCATTGCGGTCAAGCTGTCGTGTGAGATCAGGGCTGATCGCCGTCCAGTTATCACCACGATCGTCAGAGCGATAAACCCGCTCAGCCGAATAATAGATACGGTTTGAATTATGCGGACTGATCAACAGCGGCGTGTTCCAGTTCCATTTAGGTGCATTTTCACCTGACGCTGGCTGAGGCGTCATATAAACGCGTTCTGCCGTACGGCGGTCATACCGTGCCAAGCCGCCATACTGATACTGGGTGTAGATGATATTCGGGTCGGTAGGGTCAATCTGCGGTTCATAGCCATCACCACCGATTAGGATTGTCCAGTCCTCGTTGCCGATACCATGCATGTCTTGCGTACGTGATGGGGCACATAGAGAGTTATTATCCTGCGTGCCACCACATACGTTATAAAACGGTTCCGCATTATCGGGCTGGATACGATAAAACTGGGTTATCGGCAGGTTACGAACATGCCGCCAAGTTGAACCCATATCCCAGCTTTCGTAGACGCCGCCGTCACCGCCGATAAATACGTGATTGCTGTTTTCCGGGTCGATCCAGAAAGCATGATCATCAACGTGGCGGAACCGGTTGGACATGGGGCTCCATGTCTTACCGCCATCCTCAGAAACGCTGCTGAAAGTATCCAATGAATAGATACGTTCTGGGTTGTTCGGGTCTACAACAATCTCGTTATAATATTGTGGGCTCGTGGTTATATGACCCGACTGTTTGCTCCAGCTGATACCAAAATTATCAGACCGGTAAAAACCCCGCTCTGCATCACTTGCTTCAATAATGGCATAAAGCGTATCAGGTTTGGACGGTGCCATAGCAAGACCAATACGGCCCATGTCATCTTTGCTCGGCAGGCCGGCTTTAACTTCTTCCCACGTTTCACCACCATCTGTTGTCCGGCGAATGCCGCTACCGGGGCCGCCATTAATTAACACCCATACATGGCGACGACGTTGGTAGGTTGACACGACGATGTTGTCAAAATCGCGCGGGTCAACCACAAACTCGTTAACACCTGTATGCTCGTCAACTTCTAGGATACGCGTCCAGGTTTCACCGCCATCAGTGGTTTTATAAAGGCCACGGTCTCCACCCTCATTCCAAAGGGGGCCTTGGGCCGCAACCAGCACGATGTTACTGTCCTGTGGGTTGATCCAGATCTGGCTGATGTGGCCACTATCGGCAAGCCCCATGTTGGTCCAGCTCTTGCCGCCATCAACGGATTTGTAAACACCATCACCATTTGCCACAGACCGCTGAGCATTGTTTTCACCGGTGCCCACCCAAACAGTGTTTGGATTATTCGGGTCAATTTCTACAACGCCAATAGCATACGAGCCTTCATTCTCGAAAAGGGCCTGCCACGTTGTACCGTTGTTATCTGTCTTCCAAAGGTTGCCCGAGGCTGTCGCGACAAAATAGGAATGCGAACCACCTTTATTGAAAGCGAAATCGGAAATTCGGCCAGACGTCAGCGCCGGGCCTATGTTACGGAACTTGAGCCCCGCAAACGGATTATCTTGAGCAAGTGTCGGAGCAGCCAAAGCACCACCAAGAATGGTGAGCGCAAGCAAACCGGCCTTTAGGGCCTGAACGGATGTGCGTCGTTTCATTATCATGTCCCCTGATAGGAAGAAAAAAGCCGCACCTTGATAGATGCGGCGCTTTGTTTTTATTGAACCAGCGACTGGTTAAAGAGACCAAGCCCGGCGTCTGCCACCGCAGCCTTTAGTTTGGCAAGGTCGCCGCTGATCAGTGAGTTAACATCAGCGATTGCACCGTCAACAGCTGTTCGCGCCGTCGCAACCTGCGCCAGTGCTGCTTCATTTGGCGCGTCCCGCGTACTTGCAACATACGCATTCGCCAGACCCAGAATATTGCCAACCTTATCAGCAGAAAAAACAATACCGCGCGTACCGCGAGGGTTGCGGAAACGTTTTTCCATGTCTTCAAACGCCTTTTTCACCTCGCCAGCCTGTTTGGAAAGGTCTTTGAAAGCATCCTCGTCACCATCTCGCTTGGCCGATGAAATAAGGGCCATCAGCGTATCCACATCGCGCCGTGCTTCCATCACACGGGTAAGGGCACCCTGAATTTGCCGGTTCAGGCCGGTAATCTCTTTCCGCATTTCATAGTTGGCGCGCTGCGCTGTCATATCAAACTTGGAGCGTGGGTCCGCCAGCACTTCAACACTGCCACTATCACTGTGGTCACCATATTCGATAGTGACTGTGTAAGTACCAGGCAACACCTCGGTGCCAGCTGGCAGCGTGCCATCCGGGCGGGGTCTGGCAGGCGGTGCCGCCTGAATACCGTCTTCCCGCATGTTCCACAGCACCCGGTTAACGCCTTTGTGCGCATCTGCCTTTAAGGTGCGAACAGTATTACCCTCAGAATCTGTGACCTTGATGGTCACACTGTCTCCATCACCTTTTTTCTTGTCGTCATCGTCTGAAGCAGCAGCCCTAGTAGCAACTTGGCGCGCTTTTTCCTTATCCGCATCCGGGTGCGGCAGGTCATCACCAGAAGCCACAAACGTGATCATCACGCCGAACGGCTCATTAGCGGCACGAAACTCACCGCTTCCAGGGAAACGAGTACCCGGTGTTTGGTTTGCAACATATTGCTGACCATCCGTTAGCGACAGAATTTTCAGGTCTTGGCTGAAGGTATCATCATTCATGCCACGCAGTGCACTATAGTCATCAATTACAAACGCAGATCGGCCATGAGTGCCAAGCACAAGATCATTTTCCCGTTCCTGAATTGCCATATCCATTACAGAAACGGTTGGAACACCTTCGGTCCACTTGGTCCAGTCTTCGCCACCATTGGTGGAGAAGAACAAGCCAAATTCTGTACCTAGAAACAGCAGATTTTCATCTACATGATCCTGCTTGACTGAAAGCGCGTACCCGGCAAGATCGTTTGAGACCAACGACCGCCAGCGACGACCATAGTTTTCCATCCGGTAAACATATGGCTTACTATCACCGCGGCGGTGGTCATCAATAGTGATGAAGGCAACTGAAGCATCATATTTGGATGGTTCAATCATGGGTACCCAGGCACCATCAGGCCCGCGCCTTATATTATCTTCAACACTATTCCAAGTAGCACCACCATCACGGGTGACATGCACACGACCATCGTCTGTACCTACCCAAATAACGTTGGCATCAATTGGTGACGGGTTGATTGACGTAATCGTCGTGTAATTTTCCGCTGCCGTCACATCAGGTGTGATGCCACCGCTTTCCTTGTAGGTCTGGAATTCGGGGTTGTTGGTCGTCATATCACCACTGATGATCTCCCAGGTTTTACCTCGGTCAGTGGATTTATGTACAAACTGGCTACCGTAGTAGATGGTGTTAACGTCAAACGGGCTCTGGGCAAAACCGGCGTTCCAGTTGAAACGAAGTTCTGTTCCGTCCTCTGGCCCCTTTGGACGGATCACACGTCGCTCGCCTGTATCAAGGTTCCAGTCCACAAGGAAACCACCCTGGCTCATGGAAATGCCTTCACGGCTATTGTTGGGGTGCGGCACTGTGTCAAATCCATCGCCGAAAGCGACCTCCTGCCAATGAAGGTTGCGAATACCACCATTTTCAAACACTTCAGCAGGGCCACGCCATGCGCCATTGTCCTGCAAACCACCGTAAATATTGTAAGGCAGGTCATTGTCGACAGCGATATGGTAGAACTGCGCCAATGGCAGATTTTCAGCAAAGCGCCAGGTTTCACCGCCATCACGCGTGATCGCGATACCGCCATCATTACCATCAATCATATGCTTCGGATCGGCTGGATTGATCCACCAAGCATGATTGTCAATATGAATGGTGTTGGTTGGTGCACAGCAGGCAATTGCTTCAATGAAGTTGAAGGTGCGCCCGCCATCAATGGACATTTTCACCCGTGAGCCGATCCGATAAACCCGATCCGGGTTTTGAGGGTCCACAGCAAGATCATTATAGTAAAATGGGCGATCATTAATATCGAAGTCTGAGTTGATGGTCCGCCATGTGCGTCCGCCGTCATCAGAACGAGACAGGACACTCTCTTCTGCCTCAATCAGCGCATAAACACGGTTTGGACTACTGGCAGAAATGGCAAACTCCGACCGGCCAAGCTCACCCGCTGGAAGGCCGTCTTCTTCGGTTAGCTGTTCCCACGTTTCGCCTGCGTCATGGGACACGAACAGGCCAGAGCCCTCGCCACCAGACTTGAAATGAAATGGCCAACGACGGAACTGCCACATGGACGCAAACAGCTTGTTAGGATTGGTAGGATCCATCTGCACATCAGTCGCGCCAGTGCTTTCGTTTGCGTATAGAAGGCGTGTCCATGTTTCGCCGCCATCTGTCGTTTTGTATACGCCGCGTTCTTCACCATCGCCCCACAGCTTACCTAAAACCGCTGCATAAGCGATGTTTGGGTCCGTTGGGTGCAATACTACCCGGTTGATCCGCTCAGAGTTTTCAAGCCCGACTTTCTTCCAGGTTGCCCCGCCATCAAGTGACTTGAACATACCGCAGCCAATGGACGTTGAGTTACGGGTATTACCTTCACCCGTACCTACCCAAATCACGTCTGGATTTGACTGGTTAATCGCCACCGAGCCAATAGAGGCGCACTCTTGGTCATCAAATACCGGTGTCCAATTCAGCCCGCCATTGTTTGAAATCCATACGCCGCCTGTTGCCGCACCAACCACAATATGATTGGGGTCCGAAGCCACGGCATCAATTGCTGCCACCCGGCCACTCATGGCACCGGGCCCAACCACACGCGCGCTCATGCCGGAAAGAAGATCACCTTCAATTTCTGCCTGAACTGTTGTTGTGCCCAGCATAAGCGCTGCCGCACATGTCATTGTTTTAAATATGTTATTCACTACCCACTCCTGTCGACAAAAGGGAGGGCACTGATGCCCTCCCCAATCGGATCATTCTGCTTCTGTAAAGCTTGGTACGGAGACCGCTGACCTGCCACTGGCGGCAAATGCGTCGTTAAACGCTTTGATCTCGCCAGCAACAACCGCATCGCGCGCTGCCATAGCATCACGGAAGATTGCGGCAACATCGTTGAAACGCTGCTGAGTACCCGCGTTTACCGGAGGAATACCGCCATTAACGCTACCCAGCAGGAACTGCAGGTCCGAGTGCAATTTATCTGGCCAGTTCAACACGTCCTGGAAAAACTCCCGCTCAGTATTGATCAGGCCCTTCTCCCATGCCTCAATTGCCTTAACCGCAGCATCACCGGCAGCCTTAAGGGCTTCATCATCGCTATGAGCTTCTGCAATGGTCTTAGCCTGTGCTTTGGCATTCCGCATAGAGATTACAGACTGTTGCAATTCACCAAGCATATCAAATGCCTGTGCGGCTAGTCCTGTTTGCTCTGCTATCTGGCTTGTCGGGATATCCAGACGTGGGTCCCATGAAACTTCGAAACTTTGGTCAAAGCTGTCATCGCCAACCGTTAAACGGGCTGTGTAGGTGCCCGGCCCAACAATATAGCCATCGACCTTACGATCAGAGCCGCCAGCCACAGACCACAAGCCTTTGATCGGCTTCAATGCTTCAGTGCGCAAATCCCACTGAGCACGGTTCAAGCCAGCTTTCATAGGCAGGTTATAAGAACTGCCTCTACCGCCGCCTTCTTCACCTTTCTTCTTATCGGACTCCAGCGTGCGGATAACCGCCCCTGATCCGTCAAGAATTTCAAGCTTCACGCCATCTTCCGGAACTTCGGACAGGCTATAGAAAATGGATGCCCCTGATGGCGGATTAGGGCTAGTCGGCCCGCCATTCCGACCACCTGCCGTATTTACGTGATACGCCGTGGAGGGGGCGAACAGCGTAGTGCCCTCATCCACATCGTCTTGCATTTGCCGCAATGGCGCGATGTCATCCAGTATCCAGAAGCCACGCCCTTGAGTAGAAAGCACCAGGTCACCCTTATGCACCTTCATGTCGGTAATCGGCACATGTGGCAGGTTCATCTGCAACGGCTGCCAGTTATCGCCATCGTCAAAGGACACATAAACACCCGTTTCCGTGCCGGCATAAAGCATGCCTTTACGCTCAGTATCTTCGCGAACGACACGGACAAAGTCACCGTCCGGAATACCACGGCCAATCTGCTGCCAACGACGACCATAGTTGGTCGTTTTGAAGATCATTGGCGAGTGATCGTTTTCTTTGTAACGAGTGACCGCAACATAAGCTGTACCCGGATCATGAGGAGAAACGTCAATTGCATTCACAAGCGCACGCCCAATGCCGCGCGGCGTTACATCCTGCCAGTTGGCACCGTCATCACGGGTAACATGAAGCAATCCGTCATCTGTACCGGCATAGAATGTACCTGCCTCATGCTGACTTTCCGCCACATAGGTAATGGTATTGTAGTTTTCCGAAACCTCGTTGGTGATCGGACCACCCATTGGCCCCTGTGTCTCTGCCTCATTTCGGGTAAGGTCTGGGCTAACTTCTGTCCAGCTTACGCCGCGGTCCGTAGACTTCAGCAACTTGTTGCCCGCATGATAGATCGCATTCGGATTGTGCTTAGAAACAAGGATCGGTGCGTTCCAGTTGAAACGATACTTGCGGTTCTTGGGTGGGTTGCCGAACGATACCTCTGGGTATGCGCTGATACTGCGCTGGGTTTGAGTAACGCTATCATACTCGTCGATCTGCCCCAGATAGCAACCAGCATAGGTGTAGCGCGGGTCGTCAGGATTAAATCCTACAAAACCACTTTCACAACCGCCTGCCGAATGGAAGTCTTCAAGGCCAATTGATCCGTCTGGGCCACGGCTAATGATGGCAACCGTGCTGTTATCCTGCTGGCCACCATAAAGCTTGTATGCAAAGTTATTATCCGCGTTCAGGCGGTAAATCTGTGTGGTTGGTTGATTGTAAATCGTTGACCAGCTTTTCGCACCGTCCAGCGTTACCGTGCCACCACCATCATTTGCGTTGATCATAATGTCTGGGTTGTCAGGGTTGATCCACAAATCATGTGTGTCACCATGCGGCACGCTTATTTGCGTGAAACTTTTGCCGCCATCAATTGACTTCATGAAGGGCGCGTTCATCACATAGACAGTGTTCTCGTCCTTCGGATCGGCAAACACGTGCATGTAATACCATGAACGAGCGTGTAAACGACGGTCACCGTTCACATGTGTCCATTTCTTGCCGCCATCAGTAGATTTATAAAGACCGCCTTTTTCTTTAGCTTCCACGATCGCCCAAACAAGGTCAGATTTAGCAGGTGACGCGATCACCCCAATCTTGCCCATTTCTTCAGGCAAACCGTTACCGGTTTTTTCCCATGTTTCACCGCCGTCAACTGATTTCCAGATAGCTGAGCCCGGCCCACCAGAGCGAATAAACCAAGGCTCACGGTCGGTATCCCACATGGACGCATAAAGGATACGAGGATTGTTTGGATCAACGGTCAGATCTACAGCACCCGTTGTTTCATCAACAAACAAGGTGCGGTTCCATGTTTCACCGCCATCGGTTGTTTTATAGACACCGCGTTCTTCTGTTGGTGCCCAAGGCGAGCCTTGAACAGCAACCCAGATCACATCAGGGTTGGTTGGGTGAATATGCACGGTGGAAATCTGACGGCTATCTTTCAGCCCCATATTTTTCCATGTCTTACCAGCGTCTTTGGAGATGTAAACACCGTCCCCGTGGGAGGAGGCAACGCCGCGAAAAGGTGACTCGCCCATGCCTGCCACAACCACGTTCGGGTCAGACGGTGCAACGGCAATTGCTCCGACGGAACCAGTTTTGAAGAACTTGTCAGAAACATTAACCCAGTCGCCGCCCGCGTTTGTGGTTTTCCAAACACCGCCACCGGTGGAACCCATGTAGTACACTCGAGGATCATCCGCAGTGCCGGCAACTGTGGTTACACGGCCACCACGCCACGGGCCAATGTTGCGATATTGCAGGCCATCGAAAAACTCGGACGGCACATAGTAATCATCTTCATCCGTCTGTGCGGTCACGGGGGACATAAGCGCCCCGCCCATAAGCGCAGTGCCCGCAAGCAAAGCTGTTAACTGTGACTTGAACTTCATTTGGTATCTCCCCTTAATTCAGAGTCGCCTTTGTCCCTTGGCCATCTCTTGTGATGATGTGAATTCATTCAGCCGGCTGCCGCACCCCCTTAGTGCTTACCCCAGCCGGGTCGTTTCTTTTCTCTCGCTTTTTTCTTTTTTTTAAATGCGGCAGGAAAAACAGATAGAGCCCTGTCGCCCAAAGAACGAAGAGCAAAATTCCTGCCGGTAAAAATAGATAGAGTTTTGCGCCATCGCCAAAAAAGCTGCCATCATGCAGGCTTTCTATAAAATCGGAACGACGGTAGGCTACCTGAAGAACATCGCCTGTATGGGTATCAACTTGAACTTCATAGTCATTGGCGCCTACGAACTTGACCATGCCTTTCCCCGGCTTGAAATCAACTCGTTCCATATCTTGCCAAACCCACTCGCTGGCCTCAGGCACCTGTTTCGCGGCTAGAAATAGTTCTTCAATGGACAGCGCGGGAACGCCCACTTCGCTCCCTCTTATGGTTTCCGGCTGAATCCAAATAACTTCTTTCTTCAGCATCAACAAGACGCCGGCGATGATCATCAACAGTAAAGGGAGAGCGACAACAATCGACCCCCAATGATGAATTTTGCGAAGTAAAATCTGCGGCTTCAAGCCAACCCCCATAAAAACACCAAATGCGCATTCCCGTTTGAGAACAGAGCAAAACTTTCGCCCAGTGCCCAAACACAGATGCAGCAACAAAGTATCGGTCAAATTATCGAGGGAAGCAACCAACTCGATACCTGCCCCATACTGGACCGATGTAAAACCAACAATATCGCTACCCCTTCCACCCTGACAGGCAAAGAATTAGCTTTATGCAGTTTGACAACGCCCACTATCAACCACTTATAGCCCGAAAGCGGTTTGCCCCTCTAACTGGTTGGCAAACACTGCTGTCGCAAGCCAATTGGGATAAGTTGAACGGTAAAGACGACGAAGTGAATTGACAATAGATCATATGATTTTATCACGCTGTTTTCAGTCAATTTCTCACTCTACAGCGCCATTTTGAAATACCATCAAGCGTCAAGGGTAGAGCCTTGCATTTCACCCAACTCAACCAGCTTTTCCTCTGCTTTAAAGGCTTCTTGCTGGCGCTGCCACATGGCCCAGTAAACACCTTCCTGTGCAAGCAAGGCATCATGCGTGCCACGCTCTATGATATTACCGGCATCCATGACCAGAATTTCATCAGCAGCGATTACTGTTGAAAGCCTGTGCGCGATAACGATTGTTGTACGGCCTTTCGATATCTCGTCGAACGCAGCTTGAATTTCGCGCTCTGTGCGACTGTCGAGCGCTGAAGTCGCTTCATCGAGCAACAATATGGCTGGATTTTTCAAAATTGTCCGGGCAATGGCCACACGTTGCTTTTCACCACCAGATAACTTCAGGCCACGCTCACCAACCTGTGTTTGATAGCCATCGGGCAATTTCTCAACAAAGTCATGAATTTTTGCCAGCTTGGCAGCTTCAATAACCTCAGCTTCACTCGCTTCCGGTCGGCCATAACGAATATTGTAAAATATGCTGTCATTAAAGAGCACAGTATCTTGAGGCACGACACCGATTTTCTCCCGCAAGCTTTTTTGTGTGACCTGCCCAATTTCCTGACAATCAATTGTTACGGATCCCGAAACAATATCGTAGAATCTGAACAAAATGCGGGAAATGGTAGATTTTCCGGCGCCGCTGGCACCTACAATAGCGGTCGTGGTGCCCGCTGGCACATCAAAGCTGATACCGTGTAAAATTCGCCGTTCAGGGTTGTATTCAAAACAAATATTTTGGAACGACACCGCCCCGCCACTTACTTTTAACGGCAAAGCACCTTCAACATCTTCAACATCAGCGTGCGTGGAAATAACATCAAGCATTTTTTCCATGTCAGTGAGAGACTGTTTTATTTCGCGGTAGACAAAGCCAAGAAAATTAAGCGGCATATAAATCTGGATCAGCAGACCGTTCACCATCACGAACTCACCAATAGTTAGATTACCTGCAACCACCCCTTTTGCTGCCAACCAGAGCACGACCACAAGGCCAAATGAAATGATAATTCCCTGCCCAACGTTCAGAAGAGTGAGCGATAGTTGGCTGCGTACCGCTGCCGATTCATACTTTGCCAAAGCAACATCATAACGGTCACTTTCATAGGCTTCATTGGTAAAGTACTTTACCGTCTCGTAATTCAACAAGCTATCTATGGCTTTTGTGTTGGCCTTCGTGTCTTGATCATTCATTTCCCGCCGAAACTTTAACCTCCAATCTGTAACAGCTGTCGTAAAATAGATGTAGGAAACAAGGCAAACAAAGGTAACCGCCGCGTATGCGAAGCTAAATTTCACCCAAAAGATCGTAGTTATGAGCACAATTTCCAGAAGTGTTGGCAGGATATTGAACAGCATGAAACGTAATAGGAAGTCGATGCCTCGCGTCCCGCGCTCAATAATACGGCTCAGCCCACCCGTTTTGCGGTCCATGTGATATCGCAGTGACAGTTGATGCAAATGCCTGAATGTGTTCAACGCTATTTGGCGCATGGCATGCTGCCCAACCTTGACGAACACGGCATCTCTTAGCTCACCGAACAAAAGCGTCAAAACCCGCGCGAGGCCGTACGACACAATAAGCGCGACGGGCACAACAATGAGTCCGGTCTCTGTGCCATGCTCGCTAACCGGGGTTAATGCATCTACAGCATCCTTAAACAAAAACGGCACATAAACGCCCACTAGCTTGGCGGCAACCAAAAGCGAGAGCGCGGCAATAACCCTGAAACGAAGGTCCGTTCGTCCCGGTGCCCACAAAAATGGCAAGAGACTCTTCACGGTTAACCAATGGGAGCGACCTTCCTCCGCAGTAGTGTCATTCTCAGCAGGTTTCATAAGTTCTTCTCTCAAGTGGGCATGGCCAAAAATACATAATATTCAGACATTCGCCTTCCAGTTAAAGGACTAAATATCAATATGCACCAACCCTTCTAAAAAACTAACTGGACCAAGACACCACAATGCATTTGGACAGAGCCAAACTGATGAAGGCTGCTGTATTCGATTTTGCTTTCCATAGTCGCCGGTAAATCACTATCCGATATCAGACATATCCTTCGTTGCACTTTGTGAAAAAACTAGGAACAATCAAAACAGCCAAACTGAAAGTAGCCCGAGCAGCAGGTAACGAAGCACACGCAATGACACAAACACTGCATATCGAAGACCTGCAAACATGGAACACATCTGTCGCCAAAGCTTTGCTCGAAACAGACAAAGTTGAACGTTTGCAACAAGTTATGTCAGCAGTAAAAAACACCGTCGGCATATGCTTTTCAGGTGCTTTTGTCTTCCAGAGAAACGCAGCACCCATTGCCGTTTTTGATGAAGTGGAAGGTAAGGTAGAGAAAAACGAATATGCCGAGTTTGCCTACTTGCTGGACCCAATCCACGATCTTTTCCTTGAGGGCAATTTACCAAAGGTCTGCCTGATGCGCGATAACGCGCCTGATGAGTTCTTCTCTTCGGAGTATTTTAACAAATACTATCGGCAACTTGGCATCCAGGACGAATATTACCTAAACTTCGTTATGGACGAAAACACCACATTCCACCTCACTTTTACCCGCATAGACAACCCAAACCCCTTCACAAAAGCCGATTTACTGCTGCTGGAGGCCCTGCGTCCGACATTGCGCTTTGCCGTTGATGACTATTGGGCGGGATACGCGACACCTATCCGTGAAGAAACCGCGGAGCGTCAAAAGATTCATGATGCCGTATCACAAGCCTTCAACACTTTTGGTGCGGACGTTTTAACGCCAAGGGAACAAGAAATTCTTCAGGTCATGCTCAAAGGCTTTTCAGACAAAGCAACGGCTCGAATTCTCGATATTTCGCCGGGCACGGTTAGAAACCACAAGAAAAATATCTTTTCCAAACTTGAGGTCACCTCTCAAGGGCAAGTATTTGGCCTATTTCTGGATAGTCTTGCTAACCCATAGGCAACACCAGACAGTCAGCACCTAGCCTGCGTGATTGATCCAGACGGATTTGGTTTCAAGGTAAGCTTCCAGTTGTTCCGGCCCGTTTTCCCGACCAATACCTGACTGTTTCATCCCCCCGAAAGGCAAGCTGGCATCAACCGGGTTATGAGTATTTACCCAGACAATCCCGGCTTCAATACAGGGAACAATATCCATCACAGCATTCAAGTCGTTTGACCAAACACTGGCGGCCAGCGCAAACTCCATCTGGTTTGCACGCCTGACCGCTTCGTCGACTGTCTTGAAGGAACTGGTGGCTAGCACAGGGCCGAATATTTCCTCACCAACAATACGCATATTATCATCACAGTCCACAAACACTGTTGGCGCTACAAAGTATCCCTCGTTCGGAACCGTGGTACGTTTTGTGACACGTCGGGCACCTTCTTTAAGCCCGACATCAATATAGCTTTGCACTTTTTGCTGATGAGCGAGACTTGCCATTGGCCCCATAGTCGTCGCAGGATCCAGACCTCTACCAAGCTCATATTGGTCCGCAATTTCTGCAACTGCTTCCACTATGGCCTCATAGCAACTCTCATGGACCAACAGGCGGGAACCAGCCGTACAAACCTGCCCGCCATTAAAGAAAATGCCCTCTGCCAGCCCTCGTGCGACTTCCTTCGGGTCCGCGCCTTCAAGAACAATCATCGGGCTTTTGCCGCCAAGCTCCAATGTTGTACGGGTCAAGCTGTCCATCGCAACTTTACCGATGGCTTTACCCACCGGTGTGGAGCCGGTGAAAGCTACCTTGCGAACTTTGGGGTGGGACACCAATGCGGCACCTGCACTCTGGCCATCGCCGGTAACGACATTAAAAACGCCGGGCGGCACGCCGGCCTCCATGGCAAGTTCGGCGAACTTTAGCGATGTAAGCGACGCTATCTCCGAAGGTTTGAGCACCACCGTACAGCCAGCTGCAAGCGGCGCGATTACCTTCCAGCACGCCATGGAGAAGGGGAAATTCCACGGAATGATAGCCCCAACCACACCAACTGGTTCTTTGAGCGTATAGCCAAATTGCCCTGCCCCCGCAGACAATGACGGAACCCTGCCATCAATCTTGGTTGTCCAGCCCGCCATGTAACGGCAGTAAGCGGCGCTGTCCGCGATATCTATATCTCTGGCTTCCAGAACAGGCTTGCCCATATCCAGGCACTCCAACTCCGCTAGCAGTTGTTTATTTTGGTCAATCAGGTCTGCCAGCCGAAACAGAACCAGCTCGCGTTCACTGGGCGCCATACGGCTCCAAGGCCCGTCTTTGAAGGCAGCATCAGCGGACCTCACGGCCTTGCCAACGTCATCGCCACTTGCGGCAGCGATCGTAGTCAGTTTGTCTCCAGTTGACGGCTCAAAAACATCCATGGTGCCACCTGACACCGGAGGCACCACCTGCCCATCAATAAACAGGCCATGAGGTCGGTTTGCGAACTGAAGCGTCGCCTCAAGCAAATCGTGTTTTCTCGAAAGCTCTTCCAAAGCCATTTCAGTTACTTTCTGCGGTATTGCGCTCACTGGTCTTGATTAAAATCTCGCCAAGCAAAAGCAGGACAAAAGACCCAATTGCAACAGGCCATTGCATCCCATCACCGGGCACATAAATGAAAAGGATAATTGTGAGAATAAGAACAAGCGCACATAAGTAAGCTAAGCCACTCACAAACCAATCAGGCCCGCCAATACGGAAATGGTCTTGGGTGCCCTCAGCACTTTTCCTCAGCTTGATATAGGCAAAAGCCATCGCGACATAGGGTATCATGAAAATCACACCACTGAAGGCAAACAGTGACCAGAACAGGTCCTCATTACTTCCAGCCAGAAAACCATAGGCCACAAGAATTATAGTGCTGGCCATGCCGAGCAAAACGGCTGCGCCGACAGGAGTACCACGCGTCGGACTTTCATAGGCAAATGCCTTTGGCATACCGCCATCAAGAGCGACTTCCGCGATCGCTCTGTTACCACCGAGGGACCATGTTACACCATTTGAGAAGAAGGTATAGAGAGCACCAACGCTTAGGATAACAACCGCTGCATTGCCAAGCGCTGACCCACCCAAAAATAGTTTCAATGTGTCTACCAGACCCTCAACCAGATTGATTTCATCAGCAGGGACTGCTGTCAAAATCGCTATCGTTGAAAAGATATAAAGTAAAATGATGATCGCCCCTGATATCAGAATACCTTGGGGAACATTGCGACGCGGGTCGTGAACCTCATCAGAACCTGCAGAAACCAGTTTAAAACCAAGCATGCCGTATATGATGACAGGTAGATACTCTATCCCCTGCCCCAGCGTTGGTGCCATTGCGGCAAACGACAGATCATTTGCAGGCGCATTCGATAAAGAATAAACCGCAGCCCCACCGATAATCACACCAAAAACAACAACCTTGATAACTGCGCCAGCGTTCGGAACCCATTTCCCGACATCCAGTGTCACCACATTCACCAGAACACCCAGCCAAGACAGCCCTATCCCGATCAGGATCTGTTCGTTCAGCGACAGCGTCAAACCTGATAGCTGAGAGAATATCCCGGCGAACAATATACAAAGGGATGGGAACCAAACCGCCACATTTACCCAGTATGACCAGGTTATTCGCGCGCCCCATTTTCCGCCGAAAGCACGATCCACCCATGCATAGATGCCACCCTGATCAGGGTATGCGCAACCAAGCTCGGCAGATATCAAAGAGAAAGGAATAAAGAAAATAAGCCCGAGAAACACCCACCAGAATATGCTGGAAGCACCAATAGAAGCACCGGCGGCAAGAGTGTCCAGAAGCAGAATTGCAGAGATGCAAAAAAGGGTAATATCCTTCCTACCCATCGACTTGACATGTTGGCTCTCACTCACCGCATCATCTCCCCTATCTACCCCTAATCAAAATCAATCCGCTTCGTAATGATAATGACCGTCTAGTCTGAACTATGCATGGTGATCGGAAAACCCATCTTTTCAACCAGCTTTACCCACCAGACACGCCAACCGCCTTTTTCGTCCATTGTATCAAGAGCATACATGGTAATTTTAAAACCAAGCCACCTTAGCGGCTCACTGGGCACATACCCAGGCAAGGTTTTCGCAAAAGTAAGCTTGCGCTCTGGCGTGTCCTTGTTATCTAAAATATCCAGCCCAACACGTGCTCCAAATCTGCTGGCAGTCACACCAAAACCCGAATACCCCCCCGCAAATACCATATCGCCGTCATGATAGCTCTGATAATGCACGGCCATTCTTGTGGTCAGGCCGATAGGCCCAGACCAAGCGTAATCAATTTTGACATCCGCTAGCTGCGGGAAGGTTTTGAAGAAGTTTTCAACCAACGGCACGAATGGGCCCGCTTCCTTATCTTCTTTCGGGTCCGTCTCGTTTCCAAAATAATAACCAAGACGGCCTCCAAAAAGGATACGGTTGTCCGCTGTTAACCGCATATAGTTGAGCTGGGTGCGAGTATCATAGATACCACAGCGCCGGCCCCACCCTACACTCTCCATTTGCTCATCGCTCAACGGCTCTGTCACCACGATACGATCCCGGATAGCGACAACACGACTGCGAATACGCCGGTGACCAGCGGCAAACGCATTCGTACACAATAGAACTTTGCTGGCGACGACCTCCGCTTTAGGCGTGACAACTGTCACGCCTTGGCTGGACTTATGCGTTGAAACCAAAGGGGTATTTTCGTAAAGGCGCACACCCAATTTTAGAATCGCAGCCTTTAGGCCCCATGCCAGCTTTGCAGGGTGAACCGTGCCACTTTGTTTGGTGAGCAGGAAACCGCCATCAAACAGAGGAGACTTGATTTCCGCCGCCAATGCTTCTCGGTCCAGGAACAAGGCGTCATGCCCATGCTCTTGAAACAGGTCATACTCATGCTTCAAATGCGGCAGCTCACCCTCGCCAACTGCTACCGTAAGCTCACCGCCCCACTCCAGATCACAATCGATTTTATGGCGCGCAACCGTCTCTTCAAAACCGTCCATATTTTCCATGCCCAGTTGCTCTAACGTGGCAACCTCGTCAGGAAACATTCGGACAGTATTATCAATGCCGTGCATAACTGAGGTGGAGAGGATAGCGGCTGGCCGCCCGGATGCACCGGTCGCCACTTCGCCCGCCTCGATAACAACAATGTCTCTGGTCGGGTCTTGCTCTTTTGCTTGCAAAGCTGCCCAAAGTCCGCAGAAACCTGCGCCAACAATCAAAAGGTCACACTGAACATCTTCGCGCAAGGCAAGCTCCGCTTCCGGCTTTGATTGGTGATCAAGCCAATATGACTGGAAATTTGCCGACGAAAGCGCTTCTTTCGCATGGGTGTTAATGTTGGAAGGTAATTGCAAGCCTGTACCTCATTCTTCGAAGAACCAATCCACTTGGTCCTCTATCTTCGCCAAACTAACGATGCTTTTGAGAGGAGTGAATGTCTAAAAAGGGACAGACAGTTGCTTTTGATCTGGCGTACAGAACAGAAAAAGCACGCGGGAAATACCCGCGCGCCTATTATTTTTTGGAATTCGATGGGGGTCGCTTAATAACGGCCCAGGTTCATCACTTTGACCCACGCATCGACAAAATCGTTTACAAAGGTCTCATCCGCACCATTGAAGGCATAGTACTCGGACACAGCTCGTAGTTCTGAATTGGAACCAAACACCAAGTCTACAGGCGTTGCAGTCCATTTGACATTGCTGGTACCACGCTCATAACCTTCGTAGATGCCATCATCGGAGGCAGACTTCTTCCACTCGGTGGACAAGTCCACCAGATTGACAAAGAAATCGTTGCTAAGCGTACCCGGGCGACTGGTAAAGACACCGTTTTTGGAGCCACCTGAGTTCGCATCCAACACACGCATACCACCAACAAGAACCGTCATTTCCGGCACCGTTAGGTCAAGGAACTCTGCTTTCTCAACCAGCGCTTTTGCCGGAGGTGTGGCGTTGCCAGCTTCAAAATAGTTACGGAAACCATCTGCTTCTGGGCGCAACACGTCAAAAGAAGCTGCATCCGTCATTGCCTTCGTCGCGTCTGTCCGGCCCGGCGTAAAGGGAACTTCAATATCCTGCCCCGCTTTCTTGGCTGCATCTTCGATTGCAGCAGCACCGCCAAGTACGATCAAATCAGCCAACGAAACTTTCCGGCGACCTTTGTTGAAGTCGGCCTGAATATCTTCAAGTTTGTCGACAACTTTCGCAAGATTTGCTGGATCATTAGCTTTCCAGTCTTTTTGCGGTGCCAAGCGAACACGGGCACCATTTGCGCCGCCCCGCATGTCAGTTTGCCGGAAAGTGGAAGCAGAGGCCCAAGCAGCGCCTACCAATTCGGACGTAGTGAGGCCGGAGGCAAGAATGTCACGCTTCAGGTTTCTGATGTCACGCTCATTCACGAGTTCATAGTCTGCTGCAGGCACCGGGTCTTGCCAGACAAAAGTTTGCTCTGGCACCAGCGAACCAAGATAGCGTGACGTTGGCCCCATATCGCGGTGGGTCAACTTAAACCAAGCACGGGCAAACGCATCCTCGAACTCTCCTGGGTTATCGAGGAATCGTTTGGCAATTACTTTGTAAGCAGGGTCAAACTTTAACGCCAGATCTGTGGTAAACATAATCGGCTTGTGGCGTTTGTTTGGGTCATGCGCATCAGGCACCAGGTCGGTGGCGCTCTCTTCCGCAGGTTCCCATTGCACTGCACCACCAGGGCTCGCTTTAGGCACCCAGATGAAGGTAAAGAGATTCTCTAGATAGTTATGTGTCCATTCAGCAGGGCTAACAGTCCACGCACCTTCAAGGCCACTTGTAATGGTATCAGCACCATTACCCGTACCATAGCTGTTCTTCCAACCCAGACCCTGTTGTTCTGTTGGAGCGGCATCTGGTTCAGCACCAACATTGCCTTGAGCACGAGCAGCGCCGTGCGCTTTACCAAAGGTGTGACCACCCGCAATCAATGCGACAACTTCTTCGTCACCCATGGCCATGCGACCGAATGTGTCACGAATTTCAACCGCTGAGGCGAGCTGGTCAGGTACCCCGTTTGGTCCCTCAGGATTCACATAAATCAAGCCCTGACGTGCCGCAGCAAATGGTTTTTTCAGTTTGCCGTCTGCACCATGGCGGCCATGCCTGCCAAGCCATTCACCTTCTGGGCCCCAGTTGACCTCCTCAGGTTCCCACGTATCTTCACGACCAAAGGCGAAGCCAATAGTCTTGAAACCCATGTCTTCCATAGCAACGGTACCCGCAAGTACAATCAAGTCCGCCCATGAAACGGCGTTACCGTACTTTTGTTTAATTGGCCAAAGCAGCCGCTGCGCTTTGTCGAGGTTTGCGTTATCCGGCCAGCTGTTCAGCGGGGCGAATCTTTGCCCACCGCCATCGGCACCTCCGCGACCATCAGCCGTACGATATGTACCCGCACTGTGCCATGACAGGCGGATAAAGAAGGGGCCATAGTGCCCATAGTCTGCTGGCCACCAGTCCTGAGATGTCGTCATCAACGCCTTCAGGTCTGCTTTAAGTTCTGCAACATCAACTGCGCTGAATGCTTCTGCATAGTTAAATGAGCTAGATTGAGGATTTGCGCCAGCATCATTTTTTCTTAGCGCGCTAAGGTCCAGCCTGTTGGGCCACCAATACTCATTGTCGATTACTGTTGTCTCTTCCGCAATCGCAACATTTGCAGGGGCTGCTACTGAGAGCCCAACTGTCAAAATAGCGATTGCTGATAATGATTGTCTAAGCATGGGAAAATCCCTCCTGATGTTTTGGGATTTTCAGCTTAGACAATCAATTTAACAGAATAAAATGGATTAAAACGTTGTTAATAATCGTAATAAACGATTTATTACCGAAACGTATTAGTCGAGACGTTCAATCGCAATTGCTATCCCCTGCCCCACACCAATACACATTGTGCACAGTGCGCGTTTACCACCAGTGGCTTCCAGTTGGCTTAATGCGGTAAGAACCAAACGGGCACCACTCATGCCTAAAGGATGACCAAGGGCAATCGCTCCGCCGTTAGGATTTAGACGCGGGTCGGTCATTTTAAGACCGAAATCACGAAGACATGCGATGGACTGGGCCGCAAATGCTTCATTGAGTTCGATAACTTCAAAATCATCAAGCGACAGGTCTGTCCTTTTGAGCAATTTATTTACCGCTGGAACAGGTCCAATACCCATTGTGCGCGGCGGAACACCGGCAACGGCGGCACCCAATATTCGAGCGCGCGGCGTCAAACCAATAGCATCAGCACCCTTTTCAGAACTTATTACCAAAGCAGCAGCACCATCGTTAATGCCAGATGCATTGCCTGCGGTAATAGTTCCGTCTTCAAAAATTGTCCTCAGTTTTGCCAAGGTTTCTTTGTCTGTTGCGCGAGGGTGTTCATCCTGCTTGAAAACAGATACTGCGCCTTTACGGCCCTTGATCTCCACATCCATGGTTTCTGCGACGAAAAAGCCACTCTCTATCGCAGCCTTGGCCTTTTCCTGACTCAGTAGGGCAAAATCATCCTGTTCCTCGCGCTCGATACCATACTCAACGGCGAGGTTTTCGGCGGTTTGAGGCATGGTATCAACACCATACATCGCCTTTAATTTGGCATTGATGAAACGCCAGCCCATTGTTGTATCTTCAAGCTTCTGGCCTCTGCCATATGCTGTTTCAGGCTTACCCATCACAAACGGCGCGCGGCTCATGCTTTCCGCGCCACCAGCGATCATCAGGTCTGCTTCGCCTGCAATAATAGCGTTTGCAGCTATTCCAACGGCATTCATACCAGAGCCACAAAGGCGGTTTATCGTACCGCCCGGCACTGTTTCTGGAAGGCCAGCAAGCAATGCAGCCATACGTGCAACATTCCTGTTGTCTTCACCGGCTTGGTTTGCTGCACCCAAAATCACGTCTTCTATACCGCCGTCCACTAGCGACGGGTGACGCTTAATCAGTTCAGTAATGGGCAGAACAGCCAAATCATCCGCTCGCACGCTTGCCAATGACCCGCCATACCGGCCAATTGGTGTTCTTACTCCGTCACAAATGAGAGGGGTTTGCATTTAACAGCTCCAATAACTTGGGGTGAAAATCTTAGCTCAGATATGTTTTTAAAGGCGTTGAGGCATCGGCACATTGCTGTGGCGTCACATCAATTTTCGACGTCAACAAACGCCGAGCCGCCATATGGTCCGCGACCATATTAACTGAATCAACAGCGATCAACGCATTATCTTTGATGTAGCATAAGGAAAACTTTTCGCTGGCCATGTCACCACGAACAATCAATTCATCATAGCCACGCGACAGCCCCGCCATCTGTAATTTCAGATCATATTGGTCAGACCAGAACCAAGGTAGCGCGTCATAATCAACCATGGTGCCAACGATCGACTTGGCAGCTGTTGTCGCCTGATCAACCGCGTTTTGTACGCTTTCCAGTCGGGTCGGCTCGCCAAAACGGGCATGCACCGCATGCGCACAATCGCCCACCGCATAGATATCAGGATCACTTGTTTGCATATAGGCGTTGGCCGAAATGCCCCTGTCCACATCCAACCTCGCATCCTGAGCCAATTCCATGTTGGGGATAACGCCAATTCCAACAATCACGAGGTCAGCAGATAGTGCCTCGCCACCAGCAAGAGAAACTGCATAGCCCTCTTCAGATTTTGCTATGCCCTCCACGCGGATGCCTTCCAGAATATTTACGCCCTTGGATGCATGCTTATCTTTGAAGAAGCTACCAAGCTCCGGCGCAACAAGTCCGGGCATGATGTTGGGCATGGCTTCCAGAACGGTTACAGAATGACCAAGAGTTGTTAATGTTGCCGCCGTTTCAAGCCCAATGAAGCCACCGCCAACAATCACGATTTTCATGCCGGAAGTAAGTCTCGCCTGCAAACGCTTAACATCGTCAACTGTTCGAATATAAATCAGCTTGTCTTCGGCGCTCGTGCCCTGCATTTCCCTAATCCGCGCACCGGTTGCGAGAACGAGCTTATCATAGTCAAACTGCTGTCCATCAGCAGTTTCAATCCGCTTGGTTTCCCGGTCAATTTTCTTGGCAGCTACGCCTAGATGGAGGTTGATATCTTTCTTTTCATAGTAACTTTCGGGCCGTAAGTTAAGCCGGTCCTCTGCAACAGCCCCTTCGAGAAACTTCTTGGAAAGAGGTGGGCGCTGATACGGGAGCTGGTTTTCCTCGCAAAGAATATCAATAGCGCCCTCAAAGCCTTCTCGCCTCAAGCTATCCGCAACCTGCATTCCGGCGTTCCCGCCCCCTACAACAACAACTTTCACCTGTACACCTCTTAGTAAAACCTCACATCGTTTCCGAGTAAGCAACTCCAGACCATACTGAGGCTGGGTCCCGGTTTCTCTGAATCTTTAGCCCGAGTTATTAGAAAATAACAAACTGTACTAATTAGTACATTAGTTTATTCAAGCATTATTGTATTCAACAGACTAGAAAATTTTGTAGGGTATGGCTGGGTTTTAAACCCGGTCTCTTATCAGGTCAACGCAACACAAACTTTGGGGGAAATTATGAAGTTTGGCTCCAGCTTAATTTTATCACTGCTTATGGCTGCTTCACCAGCGGCTCTCGCGCAGAGTGACGATCTAATGTCCAGCAAAACCTTTGATGGACTTAAGGTTCGCAATATCGGCCCCGCCTATATGTCAGGTCGGGTGTCGGATATCGCGATCGATCAAACCGACCCGGCCACTTGGTATGTGGGCATTGCTTCTGGCGGCGTTTGGAAAACTGAAAATGCCGGCACCACATGGACGCCAATCTTCGACAACGAATCTGTCTATTCTATTGGTGACGTTACTATTGACCCAAGCAACCCCAATATCATTTGGGTTGGCACTGGTGAAAACAACGGTGGACGCCACATTTCTTTTGGCGACGGTGTCTATAAGTCGGAAAATGGCGGCAAAACATGGAAAAACATGGGTCTTGGCGCATCCGAGCACATCGGTGACATCATTGTTCATCCAAACGATTCCAATACCGTCTGGGTGTCCTCACAAGGCCCGCTCTGGTCAAAGGGCGGCGAACGCGGCCTGTTTAAGACAACCGACGGCGGCAAAACATGGCGCAACGTACTCGAAATTGATGAGTGGACGGGCGTGGGTTCCGTTGCCATCGACCCAAGTGACCCGGAAAAGCTTTATGCCGCAGCATGGCAACGCCAACGCAGCATCGCAACCTTGGTGAACACTGGCCCTGGCTCTGCCCTTTATACATCAAACGATGGCGGCGAAACATGGGAAAAAATGACCAACGGCCTGCCGAAAGCCAATATGGGTAAGTCAAGCATTGCTGTATCCCCTATTGATCCAAATGTTGTTTATGCAGCAATCGAACTGGACCGACGTGAAGGCGGCTTCTGGCGCTCGTCCGACAAAGGCGCAAGCTGGGTAAGGATGTCAGACAGAACCGCTGGCGGTACCGGCCCGCACTATTATCAGGAAATCTTTGCGGACCCTGACACATTCGACAAAGTTTATTTTGCCAATAATCTTAGCGTATTCACTGAGGATGGCGGCAGCACTTGGCAAAGTATGAACATTGAGAACCGCCATGTGGATGACCACGCCTTTGCATTCCATCCAACCGACCCTGACTTTATTTTGGTCGGCTCTGATGGCGGGGTTTATGAAAGCCGGGATGATATGCAATCATGGCGCTTCATCCAGAATATTCCGGTTTCACAGTTTTATAAAATTGCCGCGGATGATGACCTGCCTTTCTATAATGTTTACGGTGGAACACAGGACAACTCCACACAAGGTGGCCCTAGCAGAACCAAGCGTAGCAACGGCATCAAAAACTCTGACTGGTATCTGATTTTAGGGGCCGATGGTCACCAACCGGCAACCGAGCCCGGCAACCCAGACATTGTTTATGCGCAATGGCAACAAGGCAGCCTCGCTCGCTATGACCGCAAACTGCGCCAATCCACTTTCATTCAGCCGCAAGGAAAGCCGGGTGACCCGGCAGAACGGTTCAACTGGGATGCACCAATTAATGTGTCCCACCATGACCCAAAACGTCTTTATCACGCCTCTCAGCGTCTATGGCGCTCCGATGATCGCGGTGACAGCTGGACAGCAATTTCCGGCGATTTGACCCGCAATGGTAATCGCCTTCATATGCCGATGATGGATCGCACATGGGGCGCGGAAGCTGGCTGGGACTTGCTTGCAATGTCCAACTTTCACACCATCGCAAATGTTGCGGAAAGCCCGGTTGATGAAAACATCCTCTATGTGGGTACTGATGATGGCCTTATTCAGGTTACCTCTGATGGTGGTCAGAACTGGACCCGCTATGAAATTGGCGACATCAGGGGTGTACCGGAAAACGCGTATGTAAATGACATCCGGGCAGACCGCTTTGACGCAGACACGGTTTATGCTGCCCTCGATAATCATAAAGAAGGCGACTACAAACCGTACCTTATCAAAAGCACCAACAGGGGCCGTAGCTGGAAACTGATTACCGACGGCCTTCCGGAAAAGAACCTTGTTTGGCGCATCACGCAGGACCATGTGGACAAAGACCTGATGTTCCTTGGTACTGAATTCGGCCTTTATTTCACCGTTGATGGTGGAGATCAGTGGATCGAACTAACTGGTGGTGTGCCAACCATTTCCTTCCGCGATGTACGTATACGGCGTCGCGAGAATGATCTGGTTGCAGGCAGCTTTGGCCGCGGCATTTTCATTCTGGATGATTATGCACCTCTACGCGGCATGAACGCACAAACGCTTGAGCAAGAAGCCCTCTTGTTCGGGAAGGACAAAACCCTTCTCTACATAGAGGACAGGCTGCACAGCGACAGTCAGGGCGATGACCAATGGGTGGCAGAAAACCCGCCTTACGGCGTCACATTCACCTACTATTTGAAAGACAGCTTTAAATCAGCGGAAGAAAAACGTATCGCCGCCGATAAGCAAACCGAAGAAAATGGTGATGATGTTCTCTTCCCTGCGTGGGAGGTTCTAGAGCAAGAGCAGCGCGAAGAAGCACCAGCCGTATTCCTGACCATAAGGGATGCCAACGGCAACGAGATTCGCCATGTGGATGTACCAAACAAAAAAGGTGTGCACCGGGTAACATGGGACTTGCACCATGACCTAAAAGAAGCTGTGACCTTTGAAAATCAGTTCTCTTTCTTTGGCCCGATCAGGGGTGTGCAAGCCCTGCCCGGCACCTATACCGCCACGCTGAATGTTCGTGAAAACGGTACCATCCGCACGCTTGCTACACCGGTAACCTTTGAGGTTGTTTCGGGCATTGATCCAACACTTGAAAATGTTACCGCTCAGGAAGCACAAGCTTTCCTCCAGCAGGTGATCAAGGCGGAAGCTGCTGTCGATGCAGCATCTCTGACCATTGAAGATCTTCAAGAAAGGCTGGAAGGCTATCGCACAGCGATTGACCGCACAGCCAATCGCACGGCACTTGAGCAGCAGTTCGCTGCAATCCGGACAGAACTATTCGAGCTTGACGAAGCGCTGAATGGCCTTGATTCAGATAATGGTATGGGATCAGAACCAGACACCATTTCAAGCCGTATCGGATTTGCCAAGTTTAGCAGTTCCAGTGCCTATGGGCCAACGCCGCAAAGTCGGGAACAGTTGGGCTATGCGATCGCCGAATACGGCGACGTACACCAGCGGCTTAATCGCTTGCTCACTGAAACCCTCCCGGCGTTTGAAAAGGCAATGAGTGATGCCGGCGCACCTTGGGTTCGTGGCTCCGCTACATTGCCGAGCATAAACTAGGGTCACTAATAAGGTGACGATTGGGCCACCGGCTAAGGCCGGTGGCTTTTTTATGCCTCGGGCAACGGGGCCAACCAGACCAGCGCAGAAACACCTTACGCAGTTTGCTGAACAGACAAACCTAACTCTTCAATCATGGTATCGCGCATAACAAACTTCTGGATTTTGCCCGTGACTGTCATAGGAAACTCGTCAACAAAACGAATGTGTGCCGGCACCTTATAGTGGGCGACCTTATCCTTGCAAAACGCTTTCAAGTCTTCTTCATTCATGGCTCGGTCTGACTTCAACTTTACCCAAACCGCCACTGCCTCACCAAATCGATCATCCGGTACACCAAACACCTGCACATCTTCAATGTCTTCATGTGTGTAAAGAAATTCTTCGATTTCCCGCGGATAGATATTTTCGCCACCGCGAATGATCATATCCTTTGCGCGCCCGGTTATATTGACATACCCCTCACCGTCCATCACCGCCAAGTCACCTGTATGCATCCAGCCATTTTTGTCTATAGACTCGCTAGTGCGTTCTTCGTCGGCCCAATACCCCAGCATTACAGAATACCCACGCGTAAGCAGTTCGCCCTGCTGCCCTCGTGATACGGTACGACCGTTTTCATCAATGATTTTCACTTCAACATGTGGATGAATTTGCCCGACCGTAGACACTCTTTTCTCCAACGGATCAGTTGCATTGGATTGAAAACTAACCGGGCTTGTTTCCGTCATGCCATAGGCAATGGTCACTTCGCTCATATGCATATCGCTGACCACCCGCTTCATGACCTCAATCGGGCAAGGCGACCCGGCCATACAACCGGTGCGCAGGGAAGAAAGGTCAAAACTTGCAAACTCTGGTGCTTCCAACATGGCAACAAACATGGTCGGCACACCATATAGCGCTGTGCATTTTTCCGCTTCTACCGCTTTTAAGGTTGTGGCTGGGTCAAACCCTTCATCCGGAAACACGGCTGTTGCGCCGTGGCTAAGGCACCCAAGCACGCCCATTACCATGCCAAAACAGTGATAAAGCGGCACCGGGATCGCTACGCGGTCATCTGTGTTAAAACTCTGGCGCCCGCCAACAAAGTAACCGTTATTGAGAATATTGTGGTGGGTCAGGGTTGCTCCTTTGGGAAAACCTGTGGTTCCACTGGTGAACTGAATATTGATGGCATCATCGGCTTCAAGAGAAGCCTGCACAGAATTCAGAGAATCTCGACTTTCGTCCGTTGCTACTTCGGCAATTTCATCGAACAGAAAGCACCCGGGTACTTCTTGGTCCCCAAGTACAATCACGTGAGAGAGCTTTGGTAGCTTGGCAGCACTCAACCCACCTTTGTCAGAATTGGCAAGTTCAGGTGCCAAGGTCTGGATCATGCCCACATAGTCGGAAGACTTGAAAGACCAGGCGAGAACCAAAGCCTTACAACCAACCTTATTCAAGGCATATTCAAGCTCTGATAACCTGTAGGCCGGATTGATATTGACCTGAATAAGGCCCGCTTTGGCAGTAGCATACTGCGTTAGCACCCATTCAATACGGTTTGGCGACCAAATACCCACCCGATCACCCGCTTTCAGCCCCATGGCCAGAAAACCTGCTGCAATTTCTTCGGCTTGACGGTTCAGTTCCGCGAAGGACATTCGTATGTTCTGGGCACAGAATACCAGAGCTTCCCGATCAGGGTAGCGGTCGGCTGCGTGCGACAATGCACGCCCTATCGTTTCATATCTCAGGGGTTTTGAACTTGCACCACTAACATAACTCAACTCTGTCATCTCACTCCCCTCAACCCAAAACATCGCTTACCGAACATGCTCAATAAAAAGCCGGAGAAGCTCTACCGACTTATATTCTCTAGGATAATATATATAGAGCCCTGTCAAAGGTTCCAGAAATGACTCCAACAGCGATACAATTTCTGCATTCCTTTCCGGCCTATAATCAGAAAACGAGCACGCAAGGCCAAGGCCGTCTGATACAGATGCATAAAGTGAAGGCAGGCTGTTCACAATCAGATTGCCCGATACGTTTACAGAGTATTTTTTGCCCTCTTCAATAAAATCCCATGGGGCCAGCCTGCCCGACTGACCATACCTGTAACGAATGCATTGATGATCAAGCAAATCATGAGGGTGCGTCGGCACGCCATGTTTCTCTAGGTACTTCTCGCTCGCCAAAACAGCAAGCTTCAGTGGCGGACTGATCCGGACAGCGATCATATCCTGTTCAACACGATCCCCTATTCGAATACCGGCGTGAAACTCGTTATCAAACAGGTCGACAAACGTTTCATCAATGCTGATTTCAAGGTCTACGTCCGGGTATAACACCCGGAAGCTGGCGATCTTGTCCGCGACGACCATGTCATAGGCAAAACCCGGCATTGTTATACGTAGCCTTCCCCTTTTACTTCCGCCCGCATCCCGCGCGGACTGGATAGCTGCCTCTATCTGACCGAAGGCTGAGTTTGAACCACGATAGAGAACCTGCCCAGCCTCCGTAAGCTTTACGGACCGCGTTGTCCTTGAAAACAAACTGACACCCAGCTGGTCCTCAAGCGTTTTAAGCTGATGGCTAACCGTGGAGGGTTGCAGCCCAAGCTTACGGCTTGCCGCACGAAAAGACCCCTCCTCCGCTATCGCGTTGAATATTTCCAATGTCGTTAGTGGCAATCTCATTGTTCGATTTAATACATCAAAGAAGTGAAAATTAACACCATTATCTTTTTTGGATCAATTTTCTATATTGTCTTCAGAGACAAACACAGTAATAGGACGCTCCAATGAAAAATATCGTCAACCTGCAAAACACAACCACTCCAGAAAACATTACTGTTGAGGCAGTCGAATTTGAACGCGATGGCGTTGAGATTAAAGGAAACCTTTACAAGCCAGCAAATGCATCCGCACCGCTATCCGCTGTTATCGTAACTGGCGCATGGACGACGGTTAAAGAACAAATGCCTGGCACCTATGCACGCGAGCTGGCTTCACGTGGCTATGCGGCGCTTACTTTTGACTTTACCGGTTGGGGTGAAAGCGGCGGCACTGATCGCTTTATCGAAGACCCGGCAAGCAAAATTGCTGACATTCACGCAGCGGCTGCTTACCTCAACTCACGCGATGATATCAATAACGCCAACATCAATGGCCTCGGCGTATGCGCTTCCTCCGGTTACATGGCTGAAGCTGTCGCTGATAACGCCAACCTCAGCAAACTGGCGCTTGTTGCACCTTGGCTGCATGACCGCCCACTAGCGGAAGCCGTATATGGCGGTGCAGAGTCTGTAGCAAGCCTGATCGCGGCAAGCGAAGCTGAAGCGGAAAAAGAGGTACCAACTGTTCTGACCGCTGCAAGCGCAAGCGATGACACAGCCCCTATGTTCCAAGCTCCTTACTATACCGAGGAAGATCGCGGCCTGATCAGCGAGTATGACAACAAATTCAGCGCACTGACCTGGAAGCCTTGGCTTACATACGATGGTCAGGCATCAGCCGAGCGTTTGAACAAGCCAATTCTAATGGTTGGTTCACCAAGCATTGCCCTACTCGCTGGCGCTGAAGCGTATGAGCAAAAAACAAGCGCACCACTTGAAAAACTGTGGCTTGGCGAAGACGTAACCCAGTTCGACTTTTACGACCGCAAAGACGCAGTAACCGCTTCAAGTGACGCTGTAGCTGACTTTTTCAAAGGCAACTGAGATGCGTAAATTCATAACCCTTTTGGCCTTTATGGTCACCTCAATCAATGCTTATGCAGAGGATCAAAAAATGCAAGATCAAGATGCAAACATCGCAGCAATCGCAACAATTGTTGAGAGCGTTGGCGCACTGGCAGACAGAAGCGAATTTGATGCCCTCTCTCGCCTTTATGCAGATGAGTTCACGCTGGATTATTCATCCCTGAATGACCAGCCAGCTACACAGAAAAAACCATTGGAACTGATGGCAGAATGGGCTTCCGTGCTGCCGGGGTTCGATAGAACACGGCATGCGCTGTCAAATGTTGCTGTCGAGCTGGACGGCGACAAAGCCACTGCCACAGCAGACGTTGTGGCCTCCCACTGGGTTGATGGTGGTTTTTGGCAGGTCAGTGGCCGTTATGACTATGCTCTCGAAAAATTCGATGCGGCCTGGAAAATCACTTCCATGACCTTCACACTACAGGACGAAAAAGGGTCTCGCGAAGTATTTGGCCCAGCCATTGAAGCTGCCAAAACCCGCAACCTGGACGGCCACAACCGTGTGATCGCGGAACGCAACAAGGAAGCGGCTCGGACACTCTTGAAACTGCTGGAAGATGAAAACATCCCTGCTTTTGTCGATATGTTTGCAGCAGATGGTGTTCAGATTAACCCGTACACCGGCGGTGTTCTTCCAGAAGGTGCCAAAGGAAAAGAGGGCCTGCTTGCTTACTGGTCACCAGTACCAGACAGGTTTGACGGTATGAAGTTCACCATCGAAGAACTTCTTGCAACTGAAGACCCAAGCATTGTGTTTGTCCGCTTCCGTGGTGAACTCAAGCTCAAAGACGGCGCGGGTGTCTACACCAACAACTATTATTCAACATTCAAGTTCAACGACGAAGGCCTGATCACTGAATATGTTGAGATTTTCGACCCTGTTGTTGCAGCACGTGGATTTGGTCTGCTGGACCAAATCAAATAGGAACCCCTGTATCCCGATAATGCGGAAGATGAAGAAAGGTAAAGGTCATGACTGCATTGAAACTTGATAGATATGCACTGGGACTGGAAAAATTTGCCATTACTTTCTTCCGTATTATCGATACGGAGCCCGCCGAGAACCTACGCAGATATCTCTCTAGCGACGTTCGCTTTCGGATGGCTAACAACAACGTAATCCTCGGCGTGGAAAGTCTAATTGCAGCCTTTCGAGATGTTAAAAGCCAGGTCCAGTCGGTTGAGCACAAAATTCTCGGTATCTGGAGGGGCGAATGGGTAAATGGTGCAGTTGTCAGTGTGGAAGCGGAAGTGACTTACACCTATGAAGGCGGCGCTGTTATCCGCTTACCTGCAACCAGCACGCTCCGCTTGAATGCAAACGGTTTGATCGAAGACTACCGGATATTTATGGACCCTTCGTCAACCTTAATTGCCGCATAAAGCCATAAACAAAGAATGCGTAAGGACACCATGAAAATGAAACGAGCACTTGTGACCGGTAGCAACAGAGGTATTGGCCTCGCTATTGCCAAACAGCTGACTGAAAAAAACATCGAAGTAATCATTGGCTCGCGCAGTTTAACGGCGGGTGAAAAAGCAGCCAAATCCATTGGTGCCTCCGCAGTCGAACTGGATGTAACCCAACCCGACAGCATCAAGGCCGCCGTTGAGCAAATGGGCCAAATCGACATTCTCATCAACAACGCTGGCACCTTGGGCAGCGGTGATGTGCTACGCGATCCGGTTGAATTTAACACTGCAATGACAACAATGGTCCACGGCCCGTTTCATTTAATGCACCATTTGGTGCCCGGAATGAACGCCAGAAAATATGGCAGAGTGGTCAATGTATCATCCGGCTGGGGCGCCTTCTCGGACGGTGTTGGCGGACCAGGCGCGTATGGTGTGGCAAAAGCAGCCTTGAATGCCTTGACTGTTTCTGCGGCCCGCCATGTTTCAAAGAACGTTAAAATAAATGCCATGTGCCCCGGTTGGGTGCGCACACGAATGGGCGGCGCTGCTGCAAGCCGCTCCCCCGCTGAAGGAGCCGATACCGCGGTATGGCTCGCCACACTGGATGACAAAGGCCCGAATGGCGGCTTTTTCCGCGACCGAAAACCAATTGAGTGGTGACCACATAGCCCACCACCGACTTACACACTTTTTGAATTCACTCTTGTGATTGCAGGACTATCCCAATGAAGACGCTTGTCATTCTTTCACATCCTAACCTTGGTACTTCTATCGCCAATAAAACGATCATTTCCGAACTTGAAACAAAGGTCGACAACATTGAAGTTCGTCACATCGAAGCCTTGTACCCAGACTTTAAGATCGATGTGGAAGCGGAACAGAAAGCCCTCCTGTCTGCCGACATCATTATCTTCCAGCACCCCTTTTACTGGTACTCAACGCCAGCGGGCTTGAAACAGTGGATGGACGAGGTTCTATCCTACGGTTTCGCCTATGGACATGATGGCGACAAACTTAAGGGCAAGCACTTTCTGCAATCACTGACCGTTGGCGGCCCAGAAGAATCATACAGAGCAACGGGTTACAACCATTTTACAGTTGAAGAACTGTTGAGACCAATGGAGCAAACTGTCTATTTGTCCATGATGGTTCACCATGGGTTTGTGCACACCCACCGCAACGCATATATTGAAGGTGCCTACAACTCTCGCAGGGAGGTAGAGGCAAATGCACGACAACAAGCTCAGCAAATACTCAACAAGATCAAAGATATTAGTACCGGCGACACGCCGCATATTCTTGATTTTGTAAAGAAATGGTTCGCCGGGTTTGACGATCTGGATGAAACCAGTTTCTTTACCCAGTATCTGGCCTCTGATGTTAAAATGAGCCTGATCGATACTGCCCCAATCAGCGACATTCAAGGCTTCAGAAACTGGTACGAAGAAGCAAAACAGACTTTTGAAACACCAACTGAACATATCTTGAATAATGTGGTGGTTTCCCCAACAGCCACAGAAAATCAGTATGATGTAACCATGGACGTAGAACTGAAGGCTGTTCTGACAGCAGACCAATCCCCGCTTGAGTTGAAAATAAAAGAAAAATGGCTTGTCGAATGGGACAGCGCCGGTAGCCGTCCAACAATCAAGCAATATGACGTCTGGCAAGAAGCTGCATAACCCCCAAGTTAACCCTCTGTAGCCCGTTAAGGCTACGGAGGGTTACGCCCACTAGTGATCCAGGGACACACCTTCAAAAAACGCCACCAGCATCAATAACCGAATATCCAATTCTATCCTGACAAACGGCTAGTGACCTATATACTGACGCCAACTATGGATGGAACTCGATCAAACGCTATTTGGACAACTTTGATGCACCATGTTTACAGATCCAAGACTGATTTGATCTGGTCAAAATTTCTCGCGCTGGCGGTTTTTATAGCCCTGATCGGCTCAGCCAGTCATGTTCTGGCACATCCTGAAGATGATTTCTGCGGCCCCGACGCGGGCATTGACCCCACACTTTGTCAGCAACTGTCCGACGCCATGAATGGTACTGGCGAACTGGCGGCCAAATTTGTCGATGAACAGGGACAATTACGATCACCGCTGGATACAGCGATAGTTTTTGCGGATGTCGGCATCGACCATATCCTGCCGGGAGGTTTGGACCACATTCTGTTTGTTTTGGCCCTGTTTCTCGCATCTCAGACAATGCGTAATCTAATCATACAGATTTCCGCCTTCACGGTTGCACACACAGTCACGTTGGGGCTCGCTGCATCAGGCGTTGTTGACCCGCCTGCCCATATCGTTGAACCCCTGATCGCCTTGTCAATCGCCTTCGTTGCCATCGAAAACATATATTTTAACGATATGACCAGGTGGCGACCGCTCATTGTTTTTGGCTTCGGCTTGTTCCATGGCATGGGGTTCGCGGGTTTTGTGCGAGAGATCGGGTTATCAACAGAGCAATTCTGGTCTTCCCTAATCGGTTTTAATATCGGTGTGGAAATCGGCCAGTTGAGCGTGGTCGCCGTAGCCGCGATCCTGAGCATCCCCATAGTCCGGCTTCTGAAACACACGCGTTTTAATTACCGACAAGTTGTGGTGATCCCGGCTTCCGCAATTATTGCCCTAACCGGCATGTGGTGGGCGGTGACACGCACCTTTGGTATCTAGGTGCATGTCACGCTAACATTCCCCTACTCTGTTACTGGCGTATCCAGGCCGCGCACTTCCAGAAGCGCATCAATCTCAGGGTCTTTGCCACGGAAATTACGGTAGAGTTCATCGGCTTCGCGCAAGCCACCTGCCTCATAAACCCATTTCTTCAGTCGTGCGGCAAGTTCAGGGTCAAAGATGTCTCCTGTCTCCTGAAAGGCCCTAAAGCCGTCAGCATCCAGAATTTCTGACCACAAGTAAGCATAATATCCGGCAGAGTAACCACCCGCGAAGATGTGAGAGAAATAATTGGACCGATACCGAGGCTCAATCTCTTCAAGAATACCATACCCCCTCAGCGTTTCTTCCTCAAACGCCCGCGCATCTGTAATTTTTGCGGCTTCTTCAGGGGTCAGGCTGTGCCAGGCCAGATCAAGCAAAGACGCAGCAATAAATTCGGTTGTCTTGAAACCTTGATTGAAGGTTGAGGCATTACGCATCTTCTCAATCAATTCAGCGGGGATTACCTCGTCACTCTCATAATGGGTTGCATAATCAGCGAGTACTTGCTGCTGGCCAGCCCAATGCTCCATTATCTGCGCAGGAAACTCGGTGTAATCACGCGGTCCATCCACGCCAGAGAAATTCTCGTAGCGCATTTGCGTTAGCAGCCCATGCAGGCCGTGTCCAAACTCGTGGAACAATGTTTCCACTTCGTCAAAACGCATCAAAGTTGGCTCACCTTCAGGCGGCGGTGTCAGGTTCAGGTTGTTGGACACTAGCGGCCTTATGGAGTTACCATCTATATCAGATGTGAGCCGGAAACTGCTCATCCATGCACCACCGCGCTTGGAACCACGTGAATACATATCCATCATCAAGAGACCAAGATGATTACTGTCCGCATCCTTGACGTCATATGTAGTTACAACCGGGTTCCAAACCGGTGTTTCCACTTCTTCGAAGGTGACGCCAAACAGTTTGGTTGCAACATCAAAGGCACCCTGGCGAACGGCATTAAGCTCAAAATATGGCGCTAGGACAGCATCATCAAACGCGTATCGATCTTGACGCACACGTTCTGCATAGTGCCACCAATCATGGCCGGCAGCCTTGAAGTCGCCCCCATCGGCTTCAATCAATGCCTGAATATCCGCTAGTTCCTTATTCGCTTGCGCAATACCCGGGCGCCAGACACGCAGCAGAAACTCTTCAGCAGCTTCTGGCGTTTTGGCCATGCGTGGCTCAAGCTGATAATGCGCATGGGACTTGTACCCCATTAACTGAGCACGTTCTGCGCGCAGTTGAGCCAGCTTTATAAGAATTGGTCCATTGTCATAGTCGCCAGAAGACGCCCGCAGGCGGTAGCCATCAAATAGCTTGGCACGCAGCTCCCTATTGGTGGACTGCGTCATGAAGGTCTCAAAGGGGGAGCGATTCAGCCCCACAACCCATTTATCTTCACCGTCTACCTTTATTGAAGTTTTGAAAGCTTCGCTTAAACCACCCAAATCTGCGGGGTCTGTAATCTCCAGTTTGAAACCAACGGTTTCCGCCAATAGGTTTTGGCCAAACTGAGTGGTAAGGCTGGATATCTCTTCGTTGATTTCCGCAACACGGGCTTTTGTTGCCTCGTCCAAGTCTGCACCCGCACGCACAAACCCGCGATAGGTTAACTCAAGAAGCCGCGCATCCTGCTCATCGAGCCCTAGCGTGTCTCGGGCCGCATATACCGCTTTAACCCGGTCAAACAGGGTTTTATTGAACTGAATGGCATTCGATTCACGCGTCAACATCGGAAAGATTTCAGATTGCAAACCTCTCAGAGTGTCATTGGAATCTGTTGAAGTGATATTGCCAAACGTTCGAGCAACCCTGCTGAGTTGCCCGCCAACCTGATCAAGTGCCACGATAGTATTGACGAAGGTTGGTGCCTCCGGGTTGTTAGTTATCGCTTCAATTTCCGCGCGCTGCTCAAGGATCGCTGCCTTAATGGCAGGCAGATAATGAGCGTCCTCAATTTCATCAAAAGGTGGCACACCATACGGCGTATCCCACTCAGCGACGAATGGATTGCCTTCAAGTTCGGCTTGCGTAACTACAATATCTGCAACTGTTTCTACAGCGGCTGTTTCGTCAGTGGCAGCTGTTTGATCCGTTGGTGCTTGATCGCAAGCACTCAGCCCCACCATCAATGCAGCAGCAGAAACCGCCGTACCCAATCTATTCATCATACCCTCCCGTACTGTATTCTGTTTACTTATGCCCTTCGCCCAGCAAGACACTGTGCTTTACGTTTAATGTCAAGCAGCCATTATCACTCGTGATGATCATTCATCATCACCAGCATTAACCGGTAACAGCTTGGGAGCCCTTAAGCCGCCACTATGCGATGAACGGAGGTTTACCGCCGATAGTCAGGGCCGCAGCCTTGTTAAAAGGCTGGACTCTGTAGCACGCGCTCAACAACAGCACTGAGTTGTTCCCAGCGCGCTTTCGCGCGGTCCTGAAGTGACTTTGCCTCCGGCCCCTCAGTCAGCTTCGCTTTGTGGGCGTCAAAAGCACTGTAGTGAAAGGCTTTAACGGTGATCTTTGGCTCATCTTGAAAAGCCGCAACAACGTTATCAACATTCTTTGGCGTATCATCAACAAAGACAACATTCCTGATGGGCATTGCTTCGCGACTGTCTTGATCTGCTCCATATAGCCTCAACAGACATTTGAGCATGAGACCCTTATTTTGCCCGGCAAGATACATAACACCCTGCTGATATGTCACCGGGCGGGCACCATTAATCGCGCAGGGTTGAAAAGGGCCATCGATGGAAGGGATACCGCCGTCATCGAAGGTAAGAGCTGATTTCCTTACCAAAGCGAGCATATCTGTCGTTTGACTGTCTGAGACTGCTAGAGCAGATAGCTGGCGCTCAGTTGCGTTCACAACCTCGCTGCCTCGGGCTGTTTCCACGATGAGCCGCATGCCACTGTCAGTAAGGTCAGACAATAATGCCGGAAGCGCAGGGTCCGTCACCTGCATATTTGTCGAATTGAAAATAAAACTTGAGATAGCCAGCAGATCGCCAAAATCATCGGCTACCCGATATGGTGACTGATGGCCGAGCAGTTCGTCCTGCCAATCAAACCACGCTGCACCACCCAGATACTGACATGACTGTTCATCAACACATGGCATTGTCGATATTGTATCATCGTTATCAAACACCAGAAGTGTGGTGGCTGGGTCGAAATCACTAATCGCTGTCTTTAGATCAGCATAGTTTTTTAGTTCATGTCGAGTAGCGTCAGCGATTGCTGCTGTACCAAACACGCTGAACACACATGCAGCGATCATCGCGTACAAAAATTTTGTCATAACCCTCAATCCGTTAGCTTATTCAAATTTTACCCGACGAGCCTAATTACCGCATCGGCATTGTCAGGATCAACCTTCAAACAGCTGTCACGCTTAAAGAACCCAATATTATCATAGTAATTGCGGAACCGTTCCGCAGATATAACGTTTTCGTAAGCAGACATTTTAATGTTGCCTTCACTGCACGACTGAGAGAGTTTACCTGCAATTCATGGACGAAAGGCTTCCAATGTCTGACCTGCAACTCCAACTGGAGTGGATTGCTCGCTTGGTGCGGCATGATACTACGTCGCGCAATTCCAACCTCAATCTGATCGAAGATGTTGAGAGCTATCTTAACGAGCTTGGCATCAACTCGACCAGAGTGCCCAATGAAGATGGCACCAAAGCCAATCTATATTTCTCCGTTGGGCCTGCAGTATCAGGTGGTGTGGTCTTGTCCGGGCATACAGACGTTGTGCCCGTTGATGGGCAACCTTGGGATACCGACCCTTGGGAAGTGGTTGAAAAAGACGATAAGCTTTATGGCCGTGGCACAGCCGACATGAAAAGCTTCTCTGCTATTGGTCTATCGCTTATTCCTGAAATGCTTGCCGCTGATATGAAGCACCCTATCCATTTTGCCCTTAGTTATGACGAAGAAGTTGGATTACTGGGTGCACCAACCATGATTCAGGAAATCAAGGACTTAGTGCCAACACCTGCAGCTGTTATTGTTGGTGAACCATCAGATATGCAGGTGGTTGAAGGGCACAAGGGCGTAGCGGTTTTCCGAACTGAAATCACTGGACATGAAGCACATTCAAGCCAACCGCATCTTGGCACCAGCGCAATCATGGCGGCAGGACGATTGATCGCCAAGATCAGGGAAATGACGGAGCGGCGGAAAGCGGCTGCCTCCAGCACATCCCCTTTTATGCCACCCTACACCACTATGTCTGTTGGGTTGATCGAAGGTGGCACAGCAGCCAACATTCTTGCCCGTCGCTGCACATTCATGTGGGATGCCCGTGTTGTTCCGGGCGACGAGATTAAGGCAATCCGGGAAGAGTTTGACGCCGAAGCAAAAGCGGTACTTGCCGAAATGCGCGAAATAGCCCCCGAGTGCGATATTACGACTGAAACGCTGGCCGACGGCCCACCGTTAATGCCGCAGGCAGAAAATGCCGCAGCCGAGCTTGCACACAAGCTGACGGGCTCTAACGGACGGTATTCCGTTGCATATGGTGCTGAGGCAGGGCAGTTCCAGCAAGCTGGCTTCCCAACGGTTATCTGCGGCCCGGGTTCAATCGACCAAGCACATCAGCCCAACGAATTCATTAAAATCAGCCAGGTTGCCGAAGGCACCCGCTTCATTCGCAAGCTTATTCAGCACCTAAGCACCTAAGCAAAGCGATCATGGACACCACTATAATCAGGCACGGTTCTCAACAAACGCGAGACTATGTTCTTCTTGTTGTGGCCTGGTCATTAAACTAACCACAACAAGAACCACGATATGCACGATCAGACCAAGCAGCCCTTCATGCAGATCAAATGGGCGTAGGTTTGTACCAAAATACCCTGTCAGGAAGAAAAAGGCCGCAGTAACCGAGCCCGCAGAAAAGCCGGCGATAACGCCCGTAGTGGTGGCACGCGGCCAATAAAGCGCCGCAACAATTGGCGGCGCCAACTGGCAAATAATGCCGTAGGAAGTAAGCAAGAGCACCACCAGTGACACGCCTTCCGTTACAGCAAAACAGTAGGCAACTGCCCCCACAACAACGACAAAAAACTGTATCAGACGTCGCTGTTGCACATCGGTTAACGACTTGAATGGTCTAATGCCGTCTTCAACGGTGACCGAAGCAGCCGCATGCATCAGCGAGTCACCGGTAGACATAGATGCGGACAAAGCTCCAGCGCAGAAAAGCCCCACAACGATTGCAGGCAGATCAGCGTTTAGTATCATAAAGGGCAGAATAAAATCCGATGATGGCGGGCGTTCAGGATACAGGACACCCGCAAAGCCAATCAGGAACACCGGGATCAAAAAAAGCTGGAACGTGGGAAACAATACCACAGTCTGTTTTAGGGTTTTGTCTGAACGTGCTGTGAAGGCTTTCATAAAGAGGTGCGGCCACATCATCAGCCCCACCGCGGAGACAATAATTGCGCTTGAATATCCACCCCAAGACCAAGGCTCACCGCTTGCAGTCAATCCCGGCAATGACAATAGCTCTGGCCGCTCTGCCATAATACGGGTGAACATCTCGCCTACCCCGCCATAAAGGCTTATTGGCAGATAAAGCCCCAGTGACCAAGCAACGGTTAGCATGAACAAACCTTGGAAAGTGTTGGTTAATCCCACCGCAGTAACACCCGAGAAAAGAACATAAATCGTCACGATGCCGTATGCCACGGCGGCCCCAACCCAAATTGGCACATGGCCTTCCGTCACTGCTTCAATAACAACCCCTGCCCCCCGCATTTGCAGCGTGACATAGGGAATGAAAGCGAGCAGGGTCAGTGTAGCGATCAGCATCGACAAGGCACGGGATGGAAACCTGCCACAAATCAACTGGGCCTGCGTGACATAGCCGCGACTGCGGCCAAGGGCGGCAGCTTTGGGCCCGATAAAGAAATACGGTACAATGCCAAGAACACCGTAACAAAGAATGTAGAAGGCGGCAGCGCCTCGGCTATATGCCCAGCCTGGCCCACCCAGGAAGGCGAAAGCCGAAAAGACGGAGGCACCCAGAACGAAATACATGACAAGAAGACCAAAATCCCGGTCCCCCGCAACATAGCCTTGCACACTTTTGGAAGCCTTGCGTCCGGACACAAGCCCTATAGCCAAAGTTACACCTAAGTATAGCGCAATAATGATTGCAATGATCTGCCAGCGTTCCACAGTTATTATTCCCCTGAACGTTGTTCGCTTACGTAAAGGCCAACCAACATGGCAAGCCCCCCAACGATCAGTATTGCAATAAAGAACAGATTGAATGGCAGACCAAACACTAGCGGCGTCACGCTATTAAAAAACGCGGCGCCGGGCCACGTCGTCGCCAACAGAAACAAAACCATATAGGCAGCGATAGCCAGCCTGACGGCACGTATACTCAAAATCTTTCTCCTTACGCAGCAACATAATGCAGATACAAACTAATCCATGCTGCGGTATTTGCCGACGTTACTTCCGTTTGATCAGACCCTTGCATGCCCAACCAATCGTTGTCCAGCCCCACCTATCTGGCTGGCAATGTCAACACCGGAAACGGGCTCTTCTCTGCTACTCTCACAAAATATATTTGTCGCATTTTGCTTTGCATCACCTGTAACCAATTGAGAAACGATCTATCACCCCAATCTTTTTGTTGAGAATATCGAGCCTCTATGTTCACTTAGACAAACAAGCACCTTGAGAGTGATGCAATCCAATGGACGGCCCTGAAACAGACCACGACTTACTGCAAAAAGTTGCGACCGGAGACCGGCTAGCGCTGCGTGTACTTTATGAGCGCTATAGCAATAATATTGGCGCTTTTGTAAGTCGCTGGCTAGGGGATCCGTCAGAAGCATCAGATATTACGCACGAAACCATGCTTGAAGTTTGGCGTTCGGCGAACAGGTTTCAGGGCCGGTCCAGCGTTAAAACATGGATTTTCACTATCGCCCGCAACAAAGCGATTGACCGCAACAGGAAGTCAGCTCGAACGGTTCTGAAAGATGCTGACCCAGAAATAGAAGACCAGTCCCCTGACCCGCAAGCTGTTACAGAAGCGTTTCAAAACGCAAAGCAAGTGCGCATCTGCGTGGAAAAATTAAGCCCGGCCCATAAGTCCGCGATACATTTGGCCTTCTACCAAGACCTATCGTACGTCGAGATCGCGGAGATAGAAAAGCGCCCAGTGGGAACAGTTAAAACCCGGATCATGCATGCGAAAAAATTGTTGATGCATTGCCTGAAGGCAGCCATGGCTTAGGGAAGCCACACAAACCAGATAGCGCACTTCAATCTTCGTAAATATTCTCAATCAAGGTCGTTTTTTCAGAAAGCTGTCTTAAAGCTGCCTGCATATCGGCTTCGCTTGCGAACTCAAGCGTGTAAATACCGAGCGCACCAGGGCCATCAACAATACGAGCACGTGCCTCCATCAAAGCTGTCCGAATATCCTGCTCGGTCACAGTTGGCGCAAATACAACCTGTAACGTATGCTTGGCACTTGCTTCCGACACCGGTATATATTGGCCTTCGCCACCGCCCGCGAACTGCGCAGGGCCTGTGCTGAGGAAAACACCTTGCACAGCAACTACCAGTGCCAGTGCCACGCTGGCGTACCGCCAGACGCGGACATTATCATTCGCGGGCATTGGCGGTGTGTGGTCTACAGGCCGAGATTCCTCATCAATCGCTTTATTGAGACGCGCCCAACCTACTTCATCAAATGACGCAGGTGCCTCATCCTCTCTAAGAGCAGAAGCAAGGCCGCGATAATAGGCTAGCTCATCCGCCAAGTTTACATCATGTGCAGCAACCGCTTCTATTTGCTTGCCCAGTGCTTCTGGCGTGCGGCCATGAACATACTCAAGCAAAACCTTGCTCTGTTCATCCGCAGACATCTCTTTGAATGCCACTGCCACTATACTCTCCATGCTATTGGCGCTCTTTAACTTAGCGAAAAAAGAGCCTGTTATCACGCTGTTCTTGAGCCTCTGTCGCACCGGGCCTCAAAACAGTTCAAATATTGTTTACAACAATCACACTTTTCATCCATCTTTTTCTCCACTAGAAGGTGAACAGTGTCGTGGGGTCTTAAAAACTGGCGCGGTTAGTCAGTTACAGGTCGGGGATCAGGGAGTGTTCTCGAAAAAACACACAAGCATCATGCTGGGTGCTTTTGCGTCGATATTTTCTGCGCATCACAGCGCCGTTGCAATTGACGGCGACACGCCCCCAATATTGTTCGGTGAAACCCAGATCAGATATGAAGGCGCAAAAAATGATGCCTTTCCCCTAAGATCAGACGGGATCAGCCAGGCTATTCGCATCGGGCTGGAGTATCGAATAACGGATCGCCTGACATTTCTTGCAGAAGGTGAAGGTGTTTATGCTGTGCTTGATAATTATAACGATGGCACAGGCAACAACCCGCTCCGGCCAGTAATTCCAAACCCTGAAACGCTGGAACTTAATCGCTTGCAGCTGCAAGCCAAACTTTCTGATGAAACATATCTTACGATAGGCCGCCAGGTACTGGCATTTGATGACCAACGTTTTATCGGTCAGGCACGTTTCCGGCAAAACAATCAAACCTTTGATGCCGTGCATTTTACCCACCGCTTTGGTGCACATGCGACATTTCAGGCGGGGTACATCAACAGGGTTAACCGTCCGCTTGGCGGTGATAATATCAATGGTCGATTTAAGGGCGGCTCTTATTACCTGAACGCAGGCGTTCAAACACCAATCGGGCGTATCGGCGCTTTCCACTATGCACTGGATTTGACCACGGGCCTTGCAGCGGTCCCGAACAACAGGTTTTCCTCGCAGACGACCGGCATCCGCCTGGACAGCAGGTGGCATAAGGACTTTTGGGGCCTTGATATCAACGCTTCCTACGCGCATCAGAAAGACTATGCGGAAAATCCGATAGATTATTCAGCGGACTATAAGTTGGCGGGCTTCAGAGCATACGCCGGAGCCACCCGGTTTGGCTTCCAGTATGAAAGCCTGGGTGCAGGCAACGGCCAATCGTTTCAGACTATCCTTGGCACACGACGTAAATTCCAGGGGCTTGCTGACGTGTTTTTGCTTACACCACAAAATGGTGTTGATGATTATTCTGTTTTTTTTGAATTGGAGTTCGCAAATTTTGGCGTTCTCAGCGGTTTAACTGCCTTTGTCCGACAGCACTGGTTCCGGGCCGAACGCGGAGACAGCAGCTACGGCAGTGAAACCGACTTTGTCATTAAGACTGGTTTTTGGGGAGCCGAATGGCAGGCGGGTATCGCGACCTACCGCGCAAATAGCTTTGCAGCGGACACTCAGCGAGCCTTCGTAAATGTAACAAGTCGCTTCTGACCGTAATGAATTGGGGAAAACAAGCTTAACTAATTTTGAACTGTTAGGAACTTTCCAACGACAGATCGGAAACCCCCTGATGATTGAGTAACTGATATGCGCTTTAAATTATATGTCCTGCTTGGAATTCTCGTCACGCTTTCAGGCTGCGCCACGGCACCAATCGAGCCCTCCGCGGCTGATATAGCCAGCCTTCAGAGTGCCGGAATTGCGGACGACACAAATGTGATCGTGATTGTCGAGACTGAACAAGCAGCAAACCAGCTCGCGATTAACGCTGCCCGTGGCGGGTATCAGCTTACAAAAAAGACAGTACTAAGCGGCCTGAAACTCATTGTGATGGACTTTGAACGCCCCAAAGGTATTAGCGGCACTGTCGCGGTCTCTGACATGAAGAAAATGGAGCCTAGTGCCGTTGCGGCAGTTGATGCTTTCTACAGTGTCCAGACAAACACCGAAACAACAATTAGCGATGCCCGCCATTATGCAGCTGATATGATCCATTGGCCCCAAAAAGGCTGCCCGGCCCACCGCAAAGTTGGCATGATCGATGGGACAATTGATGCAGAGGCATTTGCAAGCGATCTCATAAATGCCCGCAGTTTCACGAAAAACCTTGATGACAATACCGCGCATGCAACAGCAATTGCCAGTTTGCTTATTGGCCCGGGACGGCTTAGGGAAACAGAGTTATATGGCGCAGCGGTTATCGCCAACAACCAACCCGGCGCTGGCCTTCAAGAGGTAGTAAATGCCCTCAACTGGATGCTTGAAGAAAATGTTTCTATCGTGAACATCAGCCTTGCAGGGCCCTATAACAGCGTACTGGAACGCGTGATTAATGCGGCGGTTGCGCGCGGCATGGTTATTATTGCAGCCGCCGGCAATGACGGCGCAAACAGTCAGCCACTTTACCCAGCTGCGTTCAACAATGTTATCGCCGTAACCGCGATAGACGCTGCTCAGGAGATATATGCGGAGGCGGTTCAAGGCCAACATATAGATTTCGCCGCTCCCGGTGTTGACGTTTTTGTGGACACCAGTAATCGCTACTTAAGCGGCACGTCAATCGCCGCACCATTTGTTACCGCTTTGATCGCCAGCGATGCCCGCTTGAACAATGAGGCAAAGGTCAAAGAGGTCAGAGAACATGTTGCGCGCGCAGCAATCGATCTCGGCGGAACTGGTCATGATCCAGTTTTTGGTGCTGGCCTTGTTAGACAGAGTGGCAGCTGCACCCCTTGAAGGGTTGACGAATTAAATATGAACGATTGAAAGAGCTGGCTTTTGCCAGCTTTTTTATTGGTTTTCCTAGCTGTTTCATTTTTCGCGCATTTTTTTTGAACCACTTCCAGAAACCAGACGACACACCCACAGACAAGAGGGGCACGCTTTCTTTCCCCCTTCTGCGAGCATTCGCAAGGAAGTCGCTCCTCTTGTCCAGTTTTTATAGGACCAACATAATTTAAAAGGGTAACGTCGTGACACAGACCAAGACCAGAGCCGAACTGCAATCTCGGCGGTTTGCGAACCTGAAAACCACAGTATCACTACTGACTTTGCTGGCAGTTCCTGCCGTCTCTGGTTCAGCGGTGGCGCAAACAAACGTAAATGACGGTGACAACACTGCCGTCACAACGCAAGCAGACAATGAGACCATCATTGTCACCAATGGTGCAACGAGCCAGGTAACAGGTTCCCCGGTTATCACCGTAGCCAACAACACTGTAACCATCACGAACAATGGCGCCATCCGGACACTGGGAACAACACAAACTGTTCAGTTCAATGCTGACACGAGCGGCGGTGTTCTAGCCAATGTGGCAGGCGCACGCATTGAAGGTGAATCTCGGGCCGTCAATATTGATGGCGACGACGTTACCATCAATAACAGCGGCACAATTATCGGCACAGGCGACCAGCGCAACGGCACCATCTACGCCAACCGCACAGCCAACAACTTTGCAGTTAACAACATTGGCTCCGGCGCCGTTATTGATGCTGGTGAAGGTAACAGCGGTGCCGGCATCTCTCTTGAGATCGGTGGGGGCGGCAACCCCATCCTTGGCGCTATCACGAACGAAGGCACAATCCGGGGGCGCGGTCAGGAAACTTCCGGCGGCACCGCTGGCGATGGCATTCGCTTCTTTGGTCCCGGCCTTGCCCCGGTGTATCAATTCAATGGTACTGTTACCAACTCGGGAACCATTGCTTCTGAAACTACATCCAGCGTCGTTGCTGGCACCCGCTTCACCGACCGCATTAACTTTGGCGGCACAATTACAAATGAAGCAAATGGCACTATTTATGGCACCAATAACGGTGTTTACTTTGGTGACGCTGACCACACAGGTGGCGTTGTTAACAATGCTGGCACGATCCGCTCTGCCAGCCGTGCTTTCAACATTGATGGGACAGGTCTCACACTCAACAATAGCGGCACAATCATTGGTGCAGGCAATCAACGCAACGGCACAATCTATGCTGACAGCACCGCGCAAGACTTCACAATAGACAACTCAGGAACAGTTGACGCGGGTGAAGACAATGAAGGTGCCAGCTTCTCTGTTGAGCTGTCAGAAAATGGCAACAATTTCACAATCAACAACAGCGGCACTATTCAAGGCCGTGGCCAAGCAAGCGCAGGCGCAGCAACAGCTGGCGACGGTCTTCGTTTTGAACGCACTCGGGTTAGTGGCACCCTTGATGGCACGACAACGGGCTTGTTCACTGGCACAATCACCAACTCTGGCGCAATTCGGTCAGAAGCAACTGCTGGCACCACGGCAGGTATCCGTTTCGTAAATGGCGTTTCGTTCCAAGGCACGCTGACAAACGAGGAAGGCGGCGTGATTTACGGCACAAACAATGGCTTGTATTTCGGTAACGCAACACCTGCTGGTGGCGCTGACCACACTGGTGGTACTGTCTACAACTCTGGCACGATCACATCGGCCAGCCGCGCTCTCAACATTGATGGTACTGGCCTTGTTGTAAACAACCTCGAAACAGGCCGAATTGTTGGCCAAGGCAACCAGCGCAATGGAACTGTTTACTCTGACAGCACCGCTCAAGACTTTACGCTGAACAATGCCGGTCTGATTGACGCAGGTGAAGGCAATGAAGGTTCGGGCTTTGCAGCAGAAATCGCCGCAGAGGGTAATGCGTTCACGCTGTCCAACACCGGTACAATTCAGGGTCGCGGCCAAGGTAGTGCCGCAACTGGCGCAGCCGGGGACGGCATCCGTATTGGTAACGTTGGCAACATCGGAACAGCAAACGTAGACATTACCAACTCCGGCGCGGTCCGCTCTGAAGCAACAGCTGGCACCACAGCCGGTATCCGCTTCGTCAATGGTATTAGCTTCCAGGGCACGCTCACCAACGAAGCAGGCGGCGTGATTTACGGGACAAACAATGGTCTGTATTTCGGTAATGCTGTAAACGGCGAAGGTGCTGACCACACGGGTGGTACTGTCTACAACTCTGGTACGATCACGTCGGCGAGCCGGGCTCTCAACATTGATGGTACCGGTCTTGTTGTAAACAACCTCGAAACGGGCCGAATTGTTGGCCAAGGCAACCAGCGTAACGGTACAATCTATGCCGATAGCACAGCGCAAAATTTCACTTTGAACAACAGCGGCACGGTTGACGCTGGCGAAGGCAATGAAGGTGCAGCATTCTCCGTGGAACTGTCCGCTGCTGGTAACGACTTCACCATCAATAACAGTGGCTCCATCCAGGGCCGCGGGCAAGCTAGTGCGGGTGCAGCAACAGCTGGCGACGGCCTTCGTTTTGAACGCACGCGGGTTGACGGTGCGCTTGACGGCACAACAACAGGCTTGTTCACCGGCACCATTACCAACTCAGGTACAATACGGTCAGAAGCAACCGCTGGCACAACAGCGGGGATCCGTTTCGTAAATGGTGTTTCGTTCCAAGGCACCCTGACAAATGAAGAAGGTGGCGTAATATATGGCACAAATAATGGCCTGTATTTCGGTAACGCAACGCCTGCTGGCGGCGCGGACCATACTGGCGGTGTTGTAAATAACGCGGGTACGATCACGTCTGCCAGTCGCGCAGTGAACATTGACGGCAATGGCCTTGTGCTGAATAACAGCGGCAGGATTGTTGGCCAGGGAAATCAGCGCAATGGCACTGTTTATCTGGATGGCACAGCCAACAACACTGTCATCAACAACAGCGGTTTGATTGATGCAGGTGAAGGCAACAGCGGTTCAGGTATCGCGATTGAAGCACTTGCCGGCGAGCGTACGCACACCATCGTCAACAGCGGCACCATTCAAGGCCGCGGCGAAGCGCTTGCATCTGGCGAAACAGCTGGTATCCGTGTGTTCTACCCGCCAAACATGATGCGCCCGACGGTGAACCTGACGGTTGAAAACATGGGTACAATCGGCTCCGAAACATCTGCAGGTATTCTGCTTGAAAACATTACTTTCGGCGGCTCGATTACAAACTATGGCACAATCACTGGTGCAACTGCCGCGATTGATACCCGTAGCTCGCTCGGCAACGTTGTTATCAACCAGCGTGCAGGCAGCATTGACGGTGATATTCTGACCGGCGCTGGCGATGATGTTGTTAACATTACGGGTGGTACGCTAAACGGCGATATCGACCTGGGCACCGGTTCAAATCTGGTAAATATCGCTACAAATGGCTTCTTCAATGTTGATGCTGTTCGTTCGATCAATGCTGACCTGTCACTGGATGCCCCGCTGAACTTCAGCCTCAATGGCCAGCTTGTTGCCACTGGTGATGTTGCGTTGCAAAACGGAACGCGTGTGTTCCTGGATTATGCTGATATTACCACTATCAATATTGGCACCAGCCGGGATTTGGTCACATCGGGCGGTGTTATCTCTGGCGCTGCCAGTGTTCAGGAAGATAGCTTCCTCCTGGACTTTGGTCTGGTGAACTCCGGTTCAGCACTAACGTTGACGCCGACTTTAATTGACCTCGGCAGCCTGTCATCCGACAGCAACACCAATGCCTTCAGCTCAGCATTCGCGAACGCGTTGACTGGCGGTACAGGTGATGCGGCCTTCGGTCAGTTCGCCAACAGTGTTGATGCCCTTACCAGCAATCTACAGTATACTACTGTTGTTGCTGCTGCGCTTCCTAGCCTGAACAACGGCGTTACACGCGAAATATACGAGACACAAAACGAAGTTCTGTCTCTGATCAATAATCGTGTCTCAAACGCTGCGGGCGAGGAAAAAGGTGTCTGGGGCCAGATCTTTGGCCGCACGGCTCACCAAGACGGCGCAGGTTCGCGTACACTCACCGGTTACAATGCAACAGCATTCGGCTTTGTACTTGGCGCGGATACAGTTTTTGGTGATGCGTCGAGAGCAGGTGTTGCCTTCTCATATTCAGATATTGATGTGGATGAGACAGGTGGTGCACGTGAAAATGCCCAGATCGATAATTATGCTGTCTCCGCTTATTACGCCTATGAAGCTGGCGGCGCCTACATCAACGGTGCCCTTTCATACGCTTTTAACAATGCTGAGACACTGCGTAACAACGCATTCGGACAAGCAATTAGTGGCGAATATGATATTGATCAGTTCTCCGCAAAGTTGAATGCAGGCCACACCCAGTACCTGGATGGCTTCGAAGTTACGCCATTTGCAAGCCTGCAATATGCAACCTTGAACCAGGATGACTTCCAGGAACTTGGCGGACTTAACCTTGATGTTGAAGCAGGCAATGTGAACTTCTTCGAGGGTGGTATCGGCGTAAAGCTAGCAACCACGTTTGAAAGCGGCGAAACCCAGGTTCGCCCCGAGGTATCGCTCGGTTACTTCTATGACTTCGTGGGCGACAGTCGCGAGCTGTCTGCAGGCTTTGCGGGCGGCAATCGCTTCAACCTGGTTGGCGTCGATCCAAGCCAAAGCAGCTTTGAAGTGGATGCGGCGGTGAACATCTATGGCGCGGGCAATGTGTCCTTTGCCTTCGGATACGACGGCGAGTTTCGCTCAGGCTTCTCAAGCCACAGTGGCACCGCTCGGCTTCGTGTGAAGTTCTAACAGGCACATACCCAACGATGTCGGCGGCTTTCCTTAAGCTCCGCCGTCGACATCAACCCAGGGTAAGCAACTAAACCCTCGCCAAAACTGGGCCGCCTTTCCCCTATTATCGACTGCTATGCCAGCGCGTTCTTTCAAGCCATTATTCTAGTTCGCAGTATAAACCGTCCTACCATCGACGATAGTTTGAAGAATTTTGGTCTCGGAAATATCAGCGGGATCAATGGCGGTAATGTCTTTTTCAAGAATCACCAGGTCAGCCTTTTTCCCAGGCTCCAGCGAACCAATCAGGTGCTCCATATGCATTTGTTTGGCACCATTTATGGTGTAAACCGCCAGCATATCCATAACCGACAGGGCTTGCTCAGGGTCACGAACAAAAGAAGGGTCACCCTGTTGACCAGGATAAGGTGAGCTTCGGGTAACCCCCACCTCGATACCAAACAATGGCCGGTCGTCTGGTGTAACGGGCTGGTCGGCAGAGCCACTCATAATTACCCCTAGCTCGACCATTTTCTTGAACTGGTATTCCAAATAATATCGCACCTTACCCAGCATCTTCAGTTCCATGGGGCCAAAAACTGGTTCACGGTAAGACCATAGCGGGGAGACAGCTGCATAAATGCCCAAGTCCCCCATGCGTTCTATGTCTTTCATGGTTATCAAGTTTGCATGTATCATAGTATGGCGGGCATCGCGTGTGCCGTTCACCTCTGCGGCACGTGCCACACCATCAATAAACAGGCGCGCCGAAGCATCCCCCATGGCATGGGCCTGCATCTGGTAACCCTCGGCATCAAGAGTTAGAATCATGTCATTGTATTCAGCCTCTGGCCAATTAAGCGTGCCTCTATAGTCGCTGGCCACCTTTGCTGTGTGGGCATATGGCTGTAGTAAATAGGCACTTTTGCCTTCGGGTACGCCATCCAGCCAGATCTTTACGCCATTGACCATTTGCCAATCTGAAACATACTGCTGTGCATCTTTGAGTTCAGCCAGCACCTCTTCCAGTGACAGTCCACCCGGGCGCACGGTTGTCAGAAAATTAACACGCATCTTGGCGTCACCGGTCTGGAAATATTCTGCAAGCAATGGCCTTGTTACCGAAGGTGGCAACGAAGAACTGGGCACTTGCACGGCTGTTATCCCCTTTGGGGCAGAGACGTTTTCATATTGTCGCCAGGCTGACATATAATCCTCTGGCGATAGTTCTTCACGCGCAAAATCCGGGCTTAACAGACTGCTAGCATCAGAAAGATAGCCTGTGGGGTTACCATCCTCGTCCCTATATACTCGCCCTCCTGGTGGATCTTGGGTTTCACGGGTAATATTGGACATCTCCAGCGCAATAGTATTAACCAGCATGCCGTGGCCAGAATTATCCGTCAGCAATACCGGCCTGTCACTAACGATTTCATCAATGAACGCCGCGGTTAACTCATCATCCTTAAATGCGTTAAGCTGCAAGCCAAAACCGGTCAAAATCGGCTTATCGGGGTTGGCTACTGCATAGGCGCGCAAACCCTCTCTGTATACTTCAAGATTGGGTTCAAGTGCATCAATCTGCCAGTTTGTCAGGGCTGAAATTTCCCTCATCGGCGGATGTGAATGGCCGTCAACGAAACCTGGAACGACCATCTTGCCAGCCAAATCAATCACTTGTGTATCGTTTCCGACATATTCATTTGCGGCTGCATCTTCGCCTACATAAACAATCTCACCGTTTCTGATCGCCAGAGCTGATGCGACCGTATCTTGTTCGTCCATGGTATAAACGGCGCCATTGGTTAAAACCATTGAAGCGAAATCTGTCGTTTCTTCAGGATTTGACGCTGTTTGATCGGAGCAAGCCGAGGCAAACAGCAAGCTTACACTTAAGGAAATCAACGATAGAAATCGACCTTCAATCACAGCGCTCATGGTTATCCTCCCAAAAAAACATGCAATGTCTTCGGCCTTTTGACGCCAAAGAAGCATCGGCTCTAACCTGGGCTGACGGTGCACCCAAGGTTGATGAATTCATGGGGAGAGTATCGGACCAGCCAATGCAGACCTATATCCAATTTCGGATAGTTCTGAGGGCGAATAGTTTTTTAGCATACCGTAACGGTTCAAACCTACTTCGCAGCCCTTCACGCAGTAGATGTTTATCGTATTGGTTGCGGGAGTAGGATTAGTCTCGTCAGGGCTTACACCCTTTCCTCATCATTCCGTTTCGGCTCACGCCTTGCTCCATATGAACCTACGACCTTCAGGTTATGAGCCTGATTGATAGGTAGTTAAATTATTGATATATATAGGTAATAAAATTCATATAAAAATTTTGTGTGCATTTTTGTGTGAGTCTTGAGAATCGTAAAACTCATTTTAAGCCCTCACAAGCACGCACCTACACTGTCTAGGCCCAGAAGTCATAACTTACCTTTAATTGCGAAAATTGGATCAAACAGCCATTCCACCAATGAGCGTTCTTCAAGTGTTACGTCGGCAGTCAGCAGCATACCGGGCTTGAGTGCTATCGACTGCCCGGCAACATCAATGTTGTTTCTGGCAAGTTCAACGTCCACTACATAGAAAGCTTCTTGCATGGGAACTGGCACTTGCATCTCACCGGGGCCAACAACTGTTTCTGCAACGGCTTCAATAGTACCACCAAACACACCAAACCGCTGATAAGGGAAAGCGTCATATTGTATTTTGGCGCTTTGCCCTTCTTTAAGCAGCCCTGCTGCGCGGCTGGGAACAAGCAGTTTGGCGATCAAGTCAGAGTCTGTGGGCCGAATAACAACTATCGGCGTATTGGTCTGTGTCGCGGCACCAGTGGATTTGAGAACTGCGGTGACATACCCGTCAATCGGTGCGTTGAGCGTATAACCGGTTGCCAGAGCCTGTTCTGATAGCTGCCTGTCCAGAAACTCCTTGCGCTGTCTCAAGTTGGCTTTTTCTTCATCATAGCGAAGTGGCAATAGGTCTATTGAACCGCTGGTTTGCTCTATAGCTGATGTCAGGCTTGTTATCTGGCGCGATAGCCCGGTTTGTTGTTGGCGCAGACCAAGCAAAGCCTCCTGCCGAGCATCAACCGTTCTTTGGGTCGCGTAACCCTGTTCGGCCAATTCAACAGCAGCGTCATACTGTTTGCGGGCTAGAGCGGTACGGTCTTTGAGTATAGTGCTCTCGCTCATTGCCGCTTGCAGCTCTGCTTGCTGAGCCGTAAGGCGGCTGTTTAAACCCGCCAGTTCTTTTGCAAGGCGCACGTCTGTGTTGGTAAGTCGCGTTATGGTATCCTCAAGCTCTCGGCGTAGTGATTGCTCTGCGATTTCAGAACTGGACACACCAGAGGGAAGCCTGCGGTCCAGTTTTATGCTGGCAAGGGACTGACCTTTCTCAACCAAATCACCCGGTTCAACATGCACGGCATCAATGGTGCCGCCATAGGTGGCATATATGTTGGCAAGACCACCGGACGGCGCAAGAAAGCCCTGAACCGTTTCCTTGCGGGCATAGGACTGAGACGCGAGAAAGAAACCTGCGAATACAAATATGATCAGGAACACAACAGCAATCACATGAAAACTGGTGGGCTGCACGATGATGACATCGCCCCAAAGGCGAGCACGTTGATGATCGAGCGCTTCTTTCCTGAACAAGCTACTCATTCTGCTGCCTCAATGAAGCGCTGTTGCGGTATTTCATGGAGCTGGCCGCCAATCATGGCAAATACCCGGTCTGCCGCTTCAATAAGCGCGGGCCTGTGGGCAATGACAATGCGGGTAATCGGCAAGCGCCCAATCACATGGGTTACATGATGCTCGGTTTTCTCGTCCAGGTTGGCTGTGCCCTCATCAAGAAACAGGATACGTGGCTGTCGGTATAGAGCGCGGGCAATCAGAATACGCTGTTTCTGTCCACCAGAAAGCGTGGTGCCCATGTCACCAATAAGGCTGTTATAGCCCATAGGGTTCCTGAGAATATCCTGATGCACGCCAGCAGCGCGGGAGCAGAGTTCCACCTTTTCCATATCAAGGTTGGGATCAAAGAAACTGATGTTGTCTGCGATAGAACCCGAAAGCAATTGGTCGTCTTGCATCACCACACCAATACCAGCCCGGTATGCCTGCGGACCCATCGTGGACAAGGACTGCTTGTCGATACGGATTTCACCGTTTTGGGGCTCAAGAAGACCAAGCATAACTTTGAGAAGTGTGGACTTGCCACCCCCTGATGGTCCTGTGATGGCAATCATTTCACCGGGCCTGATGTGCAGGTCTACGCCGTTCAGCACCAGTGGCTCTTGCTCACCGTACCGGAAGCCAAGGTTTTTAAGCTCAATCTCGCCCTTCAGTTTTACGTCTGCTTTGTGAACACCGTCTGTTCCCGGCTTCACTTCGGGCTCTGTATGAACAATGTCTGCAAGGCGAGACAGATGTAGTCCCAGCATGCGGAAAGAAATAAACTGTCCAATGAGTGCCGAGATACGGCCAGAGAACTGGCCAGAGTAGGCTTGATAGGCAAACAGCATCCCAAGGGTCATACTGCCATTGATCACCTGAAGCGCGCCCAGATACATAATCAGGATAGACTGCGCGAGCCCAATCAGGGACGTGAAGTTCCCCAAATTGATATTGAATTTTGAGAGCGCCACATTGGCATTCAGTGTTTCAACTTTCAGGTTTTGCCACACACTTTCGCGTGCATTTTCCTGCCCAAATATCTTGATCGTACGAGCGGCCCGGATGGTTTCCAGAAAGTTGGAGTTTTCCTTGGCACCAAGATGCAGGATTTCTTCATTCTTTCGTTTTCGTATCGGGAAAACGATCATTTCGATGATGAAACCAATCACCAGAAACCCCAGCACAACCAGCGTCAGCTGCCAGCTATAGATGAAAGCCATCGCCAGTGTGCCAATCGCCATAACGCCGTCCAGAACAATGGCAACAAGACCGGAGGTGAAGAGTTGCCCCACAGGTGCAAGCGATCCAAAGCGGGAGGTAATGTCACCGATATGGCGGCGTTCAAAAAACTCAACAGGCAGTCTAAGCAGATGGCGGAACAGGTTTACTGTCATCTGGAAGTTTAGCGCCGAAGAGAAATAGAGCATCACGTAGGAACGCAGATAGGTGACAGCAAGGTTCATCACGCCCATGAAACCGAAGCCAATCGCAAGTACCATCAGGAAATCTGTGTCCTGCTTGGTGATGGCGTCATCAACAACCATCTGCTGATAAAGCGGTGTTATCAGCGCAAATACTTGCAGGAAAGCAGACAATAAGAAGGCCTGTACCATGCTACGCTTCAGACCAGAAATCTTGCTCCAGAAGTCAGTGAGCTTAACCGGCTTAACATCTTCCTTGGATTCAAATGCTGGTGTGGGGCGCAGTTCAAGCGCAACGCCTGTGAAATGCTTGGACACATCAGACAGCGGAAGCTTGAGCCGCCCACGCGCCGGGTCGTGAATAATAGCATGCTTTTTTGTTGCTTTTGCCAGCACCACAAAATGGTTCATGTTCCAGTGCAGAATTGCAGGCGTTTGAATGGTGTTGAGAGCTTCAAGCTCGGCACGCAATGGTCGCGCGGCCATACCAATCTGATCGGCTATCGCCATCAAGTTCTGTAGTGTTGCTCCTTTCAGAGAAACTTGAAACCGCCCACGCAGAACAGCAAGGTCAGTTCGATACCCATGATAGGCCGCAACCATCGCAAGACACGCAAGACCACACTCAGCCGCTTCGGACTGGTGGACAATGGGCAACTTACTTTTGCCCAACAAGATGCGTCCCACCCTGTCCATTCTGCACCCTAGCGCGACGCTTCACTAGCTGGCAGAACAGCACCTTCATGCACGACACGCACGACTAGACGCGGGTCGATCGACAGAAACTTCTCCGCAACATCAATAATTTGTGTCCGGCTAACTGAAGCGACTCTTTCTTCCAGCCCGGCATTGTAGGTTATGTAATCTGGAAACGATTGTGCGAGTTGCAAAGTCGATAGCCAGTTCCTGTTGTTTTTTCTGGCGTTTCGAAGTCTTTCAATTCTAGGCCGCCGCGCCCGCTCCAACTGGTCGTTGTCGAAATCCCCATGCACAATTTTTTTGACGGTCTGTTTGAAAATTTTCTCTGCTTGTTCAATTTCATGCGGACCGATATCGGTAGAAATTGCAATAAAACCATAGTCGTTAAAGAGGTGAGATGAAAACTTCGATACTGACGGAGTATATGCAAGACCTGCTTCTTCCCTTAGCGACTCTGTTATCATCACCTGCAACAGATCTTTAGCCAGCAACAACTCAGCATTCAGTTGATGGTCGTCTCGTCCAACAGTTGGCCAATACATGGTGAGCTGTGCCTGATCGAACCCTCCTTCGTGGCGATATGTCACTCTCTTTTTTTCTTTAGGAAATTTAATTGCCTGAACTGCGGGATCGTAATACGGAGACGGGTTTCTATCTGATAACGCACCAAGTGTTGGCTTCAACGCCTTCAATGCTGCGTCAACTTCAAAATCCCCAACGATGGTGAGTTCTAATGCGCCAGAGCTCACCATGTCAGAGAACACTGACCTCAAATCAGCCATTGAATAATCTTTTAGCTGGTCAAGGGTAGGCAATATGAAACGCTCATTTGAATACAAATGTTCCCCAATTTGAGCACTAAAAACACCGCGTGGCGACGACTTAAACGATTGAAAATAACTCTCGATTGCCCGCACATATTGACCATAGGCTTTGTCACGGAAAGCTGGGTCGGTAAGATAGGCAGCCCAAAGCTCAAACTGAAGGAGCATATCACCCGGTACAACACCTGCTGACATGACATATGCTGAGTTTGTCGATTGTAACCGTGCGGCGGCTGTTCGCCCGGCCATAAGGCGCGGAATATCCGTTACTTCGTGCTTGCCAAGACCACCATTGATGAAACCAACATTTATGAGGTTGTGAATACCGCTGGCATCCTCAGGTAACGATGCAATGCCCCCGCCAAGCCGTAACGTCATTCGGACGGTATTGTCTTCCCATTCAGTTGGCTTCAGGTTTACCTTTAAATTATTCGCGAACCGCACCATGGTGAAGCCCAAGTCTTCATTCTCTTCGCGCCAAACAACCTCTCCTGGTTCGCCAAAATCATGATAGGCAAACTCAGTTATTGTTCTTTGTTTGGGGGGCTCAACAGCTACATGGCTTGATGCTGAAACTGCCGATTCAAGCAATTCAGGTCCATTTTCAATTTTTGTGCCGGTTGTGGCAAAAAATCTCGCTTGTCCCCGCCACATATCCGCAAATACTGAATTCAAATCATTTACTGCGAGTTCGCTTTCCAAGCTTTTGTAGATTTCAAGTTGATCTTCTGGGTGGATGAACGAGGTGTCATTCTGAAAAGCGGAGACAATAGCATTAGCCAGTTGCGTGTTAACGCGTTTGTCCGCGGCATCGGCTTGGTGCTGGAATGATAAATTAAAATTGGCTTTTTGCTCATCAACTTCATCATCTGTGAAGCCGTAGGCCATCACTCTGCGCATTTCCTGCTCTATCAACGCCGCAGCATCAAATAAGCTTTCGTCAGACGTGCTAACCGAAAAGCTGGACATCATTGCATCCTTGAACAAGCGTGAATAACCGACTCGCGCACTCAAAATTGATGCGTTCTCTTGTCGGGTAATTTTATCAAGCCGCTGCGCCAAAATAGCATTGGCCATACTGCGTTTTATCAGGAGTTCTCGTCGCTCTAGCGAATCTGGCATATCTTCAAATGGACCAGCAACCGTCATGAGTAGGGAACTATTGATGCCATCAAGACTAAAAACCTCATACTCAGCAGGTGTTGTTTCGGGCACCAGGCGTTCCTGCATATAAGCGAGATCACGCCGGGGTGTTTCACTGTGCCAATCTGAGAAAAGTTGCCTGATTTTCCCGTCAACCTGATCGACCTCTATGTCCCCAACAAACACCAGAAAGGCATTTTCGGGACGATAGAAATCTCTATAGAAAGTCAGCAACTCATCACGAGTTGCTTTATTGATGGCAGCCTTTGTACCAGCCGCAAAACGCTCATTCGCTCTACTTGTTGGTGCCATAAATTTTAGCCGCCCCCGAAAAACCTGAAGCCCCTTACCATTCCGTGCTTCAAGCTCCGAGGTCAACACTCCGCGCTCGCGCTCTATTGCTTCCTCAGTGAAAAGCAAATTGCTCGCTGTTTCGCGCAAGGCTTTCAAAGCGAGATCAATTGTTTCATTTTCAACATTCGGAAGGTCTAGAGAGTAGATCGTGCGCTCAAAGCCAGTGGATGCGTTCGCATGCGCTCCAAAGGCAAGGCCAGCGCTTTGCAGTGCCTTTACCAGTTCCCCTTCTGCGAAGGCTTCTGAGCCATTAAAAGCCATATGCTCCACAAAATGTGCATAACCCCGCTCATGGTCAGTTTCATGCAGGGAACCAACGCCTAGATAGAGGCGAACAGATGCAGTGTTCGCAGGGCCGTCATTCGGCATCACAGCATAGCGCATGCCGTTTTCGAGTTGCCCGCTGAAAACATGTGGATCGACGGCAAGTGGATTAGCATTAGTGGCGACAGCGAACAACATAGGCAAGGCTGCCAATACTATGGCTATAAAGGCCCCACGGCAAAATTTACTAAGAGCACAAATAGGCACTTAACTAACTCCTATAAGTTGTCCAGAGATCACGAAGCCCGTGATAAAATCAAGTTCAGCTTGAACATTGGGGGGGAGTCCCCCCAATGCATGTAGTTTTAGCTTAAATACTCGAAATACAAATGACCCACAGAAACCGTCACGAAGATCACAAACGATAAAATGACGTGCATTGTTAGGCCATTAGAGTTTTTGACTTTTTCGTTCGCCATGTCCTCAATATATTCCAATGAAGCATAGTGACGTGTCAGGAGCATGGGGGCCGCAATTGGGATAATAAAAAGCCAACTATATCCCGTGACCGTACCAATCGGCAGTGACGCCATGATTGCAAATGCTGACCAAAGAAAAATTGCATTAAATTTTGCAAATTTTTCCGCTGGCACCCGCCAAAATAATGAGGATGCCTTCCGTAATGGGGCAGTTGATGTCAAGCACCTTTATCACACAATTAGCCGGCGCGACACGGTTGACGGTTCACGGGAGAGGGTCTTGTCGGCGTCCCTGTATACAGGGGGAAAGCCTGGATTTTGACTGTGTGGATCGTTGCCTTTGCCTTCTGGAGTCAGGTCACCTTCCTGTATCACCGCCGGGTACGTGCTTCCGTCCGTGGTCGGCGCCATGCAGGGCAAGGGCCGCCAACTTCATACCTTGTCCAATACAGTTCCCGAGTGCCTATCTTTGGGGCGTGCTCGAACCCTGCGCTACATATGTGCGGGGTCCGGCGACAAGGCATCCTGCGTGCATCATCGGGGACTGCGTCCCGGCAGGGACACTGGTGGCCGACCCCTGTCAGACGCGGCCAAACCTCCTGTTTCTTCTCGTACGCTGCTTGAACGGGTTTATACAGAGCGGACAGCCTCTTCGCGGGTGAAGCAGAACACCGTTGCGTCCACCATCATCCGGTGCAGCACCACACCGATGCGTCGGGCAAGGGCGACCGTTGCACGTTTCTTGCCCCGCAGGGCAGCAAGACGCAACGCCCAGGCTTTCAGCCAGTTGGATCTGCCCCCGTTCAGCATGACCGTCGCCGCCTGATACAGGGCGGTTCGCAGGCCGACATCGCCAGCCTTCGTGATGCGGCCGGTAACATCCCGTTCCCCCGACTGGTCCCGGCCCGGCGTTAGCCCCACCCATGGACCGATATCCTTCGATCGGCGGAACTGCCCGGGATCATCCACTGCGGACAGGAAGGTCAGCGACACGACCGGCCCTACACCGGGCATGGTCATTAACAGGTCACAGACCGGGTTCGCCGTCGCCAGCCCTTTAATCTTTTTCTCCAGACCTGCCATCTCCTTGCGCAGCGTGTCGCGCACGTGCAGGACAGGCTCGACGGCAGCTTCCAGCATAGGGTTGCCGGTCACAAGCTCGCGCACCCGTGCCGCGTACCGCCCCTTCGACACCTTGCCCATCTTCAGACCGAAATTGCGCAGGATACCCCGCACCGACAGTTCGAGAGCCTTCAGGGCCTTCTGGATGGCATGGCGGGTCGTCAGCAGCGCCCGTATCTCCTTCCGTAATGGGGCAGTTGATGTCAAGCACCTTTATCACACAATTAGCCGGCGCGACACGGTTGACGGTTCACGGGAGAGGGTCTTGTCGGCGTCCCTGTATACAGGGGGAAAGCCTGGATTTTGACTGTGTGGATCGTTGCCTTTGCCTTCTGGAGTCAGGTCACCTTCCTGTATCACCGCCGGGTACGTGCTTCCGTCCGTGGTCGGCGCCATGCAGGGCAAGGGCCGCCAACTTCATACCTTGTCCAATACAGTTCCCGAGTGCCTATCTTTGGGGCGTGCTCGAACCCTGCGCTACATATGTGCGGGGTCCGGCGACAAGGCATCCTGCGTGCATCATCGGGGACTGCGTCCCGGCAGGGACACTGGTGGCCGACCCCTGTCAGACGCGGCCAAACCTCCTGTTTCTTCTCGTACGCTGCTTGAACGGGTTTATACAGAGCGGACAGCCTCTTCGCGGGTGAAGCAGAACACCGTTGCGTCCACCATCATCCGGTGCAGCACCACACCGATGCGTCGGGCAAGGGCGACCGTTGCACGTTTCTTGCCCCGCAGGGCAGCAAGACGCAACGCCCAGGCTTCCGTAATGGGGCAGTTGATGTCAAGCACCTTTATCACACAATTAGCCGGCGCGACACGGTTGACGGTTCACGGGAGAGGGTCTTGTCGGCGTCCCTGTATACAGGGGGAAAGCCTGGATTTTGACTGTGTGGATCGTTGCCTTTGCCTTCTGGAGTCAGGTCACCTTCCTGTATCACCGCCGGGTACGTGCTTCCGTCCGTGGTCGGCGCCATGCAGGGCAAGGGCCGCCAACTTCATACCTTGTCCAATACAGTTCCCGAGTGCCTATCTTTGGGGCGTGCTCGAACCCTGCGCTACATATGTGCGGGGTCCGGCGACAAGGCATCCTGCGTGCATCATCGGGGACTGCGTCCCGGCAGGGACACTGGTGGCCGACCCCTGTCAGACGCGGCCAAACCTCCTGTTTCTTCTCGTACGCTGCTTGAACGGGTTTATACAGAGCGGACAGCCTCTTCGCGGGTGAAGCAGAACACCGTTGCGTCCACCATCATCCGGTGCAGCACCACACCGATGCGTCGGGCAAGGGCGACCGTTGCACGTTTCTTGCCCCGCAGGGCAGCAAGACGCAACGCCCAGGCTTTCAGCCAGTTGGATCTGCCCCCGTTCAGCATGACCGTCGCCGCCTGATACAGGGCGGTTCGCAGGCCGACATCGCCAGCCTTCGTGATGCGGCCGGTAACATCCCGTTCCCCCGACTGGTCCCGGCCCGGCGTTAGCCCCACCCATGGACCGATATCCTTCGATCGGCGGAACTGCCCGGGATCATCCACTGCGGACAGGAAGGTCAGCGACACGACCGGCCCTACACCGGGCATGGTCATTAACAGGTCACAGACCGGGTTCGCCGTCGCCAGCCCTTTAATCTTTTTCTCCAGACCTGCCATCTCCTTGCGCAGCGTGTCGCGCACGTGCAGGACAGGCTCGACGGCAGCTTCCAGCATAGGGTTGCCGGTCACAAGCTCGCGCACCCGTGCCGCGTACCGCCCCTTCGACACCTTGCCCATCTTCAGACCGAAATTGCGCAGGATACCCCGCACCGACAGTTCGAGAGCCTTCAGGGCCTTCTGGATGGCATGGCGGGTCGTCAGCAGCGCCCGTATCTCCTTCCGTAATGGGGCAGTTGATGTCAAGCACCTTTATCACACAATTAGCCGGCGCGACACGGTTGACGGTTCACGGGAGAGGGTCTTGTCGGCGTCCCTGTATACAGGGGGAAAGCCTGGATTTTGACTGTGTGGATCGTTGCCTTTGCCTTCTGGAGTCAGGTCACCTTCCTGTATCACCGCCGGGTACGTGCTTCCGTCCGTGGTCGGCGCCATGCAGGGCAAGGGCCGCCAACTTCATACCTTGTCCAATACAGTTCCCGAGTGCCTATCTTTGGGGCGTGCTCGAACCCTGCGCTACATATGTGCGGGGTCCGGCGACAAGGCATCCTGCGTGCATCATCGGGGACTGCGTCCCGGCAGGGACACTGGTGGCCGACCCCTGTCAGACGCGGCCAAACCTCCTGTTTCTTCTCGTACGCTGCTTGAACGGGTTTATACAGAGCGGACAGCCTCTTCGCGGGTGAAGCAGAACACCGTTGCGTCCACCATCATCCGGTGCAGCACCACACCGATGCGTCGGGCAAGGGCGACCGTTGCACGTTTCTTGCCCCGCAGGGCAGCAAGACGCAACGCCCAGGCTTCCGTAATGGGGCAGTTGATGTCAAGCACCTTTATCACACAATTAGCCGGCGCGACACGGTTGACGGTTCACGGGAGAGGGTCTTGTCGGCGTCCCTGTATACAGGGGGAAAGCCTGGATTTTGACTGTGTGGATCGTTGCCTTTGCCTTCTGGAGTCAGGTCACCTTCCTGTATCACCGCCGGGTACGTGCTTCCGTCCGTGGTCGGCGCCATGCAGGGCAAGGGCCGCCAACTTCATACCTTGTCCAATACAGTTCCCGAGTGCCTATCTTTGGGGCGTGCTCGAACCCTGCGCTACATATGTGCGGGGTCCGGCGACAAGGCATCCTGCGTGCATCATCGGGGACTGCGTCCCGGCAGGGACACTGGTGGCCGACCCCTGTCAGACGCGGCCAAACCTCCTGTTTCTTCTCGTACGCTGCTTGAACGGGTTTATACAGAGCGGACAGCCTCTTCGCGGGTGAAGCAGAACACCGTTGCGTCCACCATCATCCGGTGCAGCACCACACCGATGCGTCGGGCAAGGGCGACCGTTGCACGTTTCTTGCCCCGCAGGGCAGCAAGACGCAACGCCCAGGCTTTCAGCCAGTTGGATCTGCCCCCGTTCAGCATGACCGTCGCCGCCTGATACAGGGCGGTTCGCAGGCCGACATCGCCAGCCTTCGTGATGCGGCCGGTAACATCCCGTTCCCCCGACTGGTCCCGGCCCGGCGTTAGCCCCACCCATGGACCGATATCCTTCGATCGGCGGAACTGCCCGGGATCATCCACTGCGGACAGGAAGGTCAGCGACACGACCGGCCCTACACCGGGCATGGTCATTAACAGGTCACAGACCGGGTTCGCCGTCGCCAGCCCTTTAATCTTTTTCTCCAGACCTGCCATCTCCTTGCGCAGCGTGTCGCGCACGTGCAGGACAGGCTCGACGGCAGCTTCCAGCATAGGGTTGCCGGTCACAAGCTCGCGCACCCGTGCCGCGTACCGCCCCTTCGACACCTTGCCCATCTTCAGACCGAAATTGCGCAGGATACCCCGCACCGACAGTTCGAGAGCCTTCAGGGCCTTCTGGATGGCATGGCGGGTCGTCAGCAGCGCCCGTATCTCCTTCCGTAATGGGGCAGTTGATGTCAAGCACCTTTATCACACAATTAGCCGGCGCGACACGGTTGACGGTTCACGGGAGAGGGTCTTGTCGGCGTCCCTGTATACAGGGGGAAAGCCTGGATTTTGACTGTGTGGATCGTTGCCTTTGCCTTCTGGAGTCAGGTCACCTTCCTGTATCACCGCCGGGTACGTGCTTCCGTCCGTGGTCGGCGCCATGCAGGGCAAGGGCCGCCAACTTCATACCTTGTCCAATACAGTTCCCGAGTGCCTATCTTTGGGGCGTGCTCGAACCCTGCGCTACATATGTGCGGGGTCCGGCGACAAGGCATCCTGCGTGCATCATCGGGGACTGCGTCCCGGCAGGGACACTGGTGGCCGACCCCTGTCAGACGCGGCCAAACCTCCTGTTTCTTCTCGTACGCTGCTTGAACGGGTTTATACAGAGCGGACAGCCTCTTCGCGGGTGAAGCAGAACACCGTTGCGTCCACCATCATCCGGTGCAGCACCACACCGATGCGTCGGGCAAGGGCGACCGTTGCACGTTTCTTGCCCCGCAGGGCAGCAAGACGCAACGCCCAGGCTTCCGTAATGGGGCAGTTGATGTCAAGCACCTTTATCACACAATTAGCCGGCGCGACACGGTTGACGGTTCACGGGAGAGGGTCTTGTCGGCGTCCCTGTATACAGGGGGAAAGCCTGGATTTTGACTGTGTGGATCGTTGCCTTTGCCTTCTGGAGTCAGGTCACCTTCCTGTATCACCGCCGGGTACGTGCTTCCGTCCGTGGTCGGCGCCATGCAGGGCAAGGGCCGCCAACTTCATACCTTGTCCAATACAGTTCCCGAGTGCCTATCTTTGGGGCGTGCTCGAACCCTGCGCTACATATGTGCGGGGTCCGGCGACAAGGCATCCTGCGTGCATCATCGGGGACTGCGTCCCGGCAGGGACACTGGTGGCCGACCCCTGTCAGACGCGGCCAAACCTCCTGTTTCTTCTCGTACGCTGCTTGAACGGGTTTATACAGAGCGGACAGCCTCTTCGCGGGTGAAGCAGAACACCGTTGCGTCCACCATCATCCGGTGCAGCACCACACCGATGCGTCGGGCAAGGGCGACCGTTGCACGTTTCTTGCCCCGCAGGGCAGCAAGACGCAACGCCCAGGCTTTCAGCCAGTTGGATCTGCCCCCGTTCAGCATGACCGTCGCCGCCTGATACAGGGCGGTTCGCAGGCCGACATCGCCAGCCTTCGTGATGCGGCCGGTAACATCCCGTTCCCCCGACTGGTCCCGGCCCGGCGTTAGCCCCACCCATGGACCGATATCCTTCGATCGGCGGAACTGCCCGGGATCATCCACTGCGGACAGGAAGGTCAGCGACACGACCGGCCCTACACCGGGCATGGTCATTAACAGGTCACAGACCGGGTTCGCCGTCGCCAGCCCTTTAATCTTTTTCTCCAGACCTGCCATCTCCTTGCGCAGCGTGTCGCGCACGTGCAGGACAGGCTCGACGGCAGCTTCCAGCATAGGGTTGCCGGTCACAAGCTCGCGCACCCGTGCCGCGTACCGCCCCTTCGACACCTTGCCCATCTTCAGACCGAAATTGCGCAGGATACCCCGCACCGACAGTTCGAGAGCCTTCAGGGCCTTCTGGATGGCATGGCGGGTCGTCAGCAGCGCCCGTATCTCCTTCCGTAATGGGGCAGTTGATGTCAAGCACCTTTATCACACAATTAGCCGGCGCGACACGGTTGACGGTTCACGGGAGAGGGTCTTGTCGGCGTCCCTGTATACAGGGGGAAAGCCTGGATTTTGACTGTGTGGATCGTTGCCTTTGCCTTCTGGAGTCAGGTCACCTTCCTGTATCACCGCCGGGTACGTGCTTCCGTCCGTGGTCGGCGCCATGCAGGGCAAGGGCCGCCAACTTCATACCTTGTCCAATACAGTTCCCGAGTGCCTATCTTTGGGGCGTGCTCGAACCCTGCGCTACATATGTGCGGGGTCCGGCGACAAGGCATCCTGCGTGCATCATCGGGGACTGCGTCCCGGCAGGGGACACTGGTGGCCGACCCCTGTCAGACGCGGCCAAACCTCCTGTTTCTTCTCGTACGCTGCTTGAACGGGTTTATACAGAGCGGACAGCCTCTTCGCGGGTGAAGCAGAACACCGTTGCGTCCACCATCATCCGGTGCAGCACCACACCGATGCGTCGGGCAAGGGCGACCGTTGCACGTTTCTTGCCCCGCAGGGCAGCAAGACGCAACGCCCAGGCTTCCGTAATGGGGCAGTTGATGTCAAGCACCTTTATCACACAATTAGCCGGCGCGACACGGTTGACGGTTCACGGGAGAGGGTCTTGTCGGCGTCCCTGTATACAGGGGGAAAGCCTGGATTTTGACTGTGTGGATCGTTGCCTTTGCCTTCTGGAGTCAGGTCACCTTCCTGTATCACCGCCGGGTACGTGCTTCCGTCCGTGGTCGGCGCCATGCAGGGCAAGGGCCGCCAACTTCATACCTTGTCCAATACAGTTCCCGAGTGCCTATCTTTGGGGCGTGCTCGAACCCTGCGCTACATATGTGCGGGGTCCGGCGACAAGGCATCCTGCGTGCATCATCGGGGACTGCGTCCCCGGCAGGGACACTGGTGGCCGACCCCTGTCAGACGCGGCCAAACCTCCTGTTTCTTCTCGTACGCTGCTTGAACGGGTTTATACAGAGCGGACAGCCTCTTCGCGGGTGAAGCAGAACACCGTTGCGTCCACCATCATCCGGTGCAGCACCACACCGATGCGTCGGGCAAGGGCGACCGTTGCACGTTTCTTGCCCCGCAGGGCAGCAAGACGCAACGCCCAGGCTTTCAGCCAGTTGGATCTGCCCCCGTTCAGCATGACCGTCGCCGCCTGATACAGGGCGGTTCGCAGGCCGACATCGCCAGCCTTCGTGATGCGGCCGGTAACATCCCGTTCCCCCGACTGGTCCCGGCCCGGCGTTAGCCCCACCCATGGACCGATATCCTTCGATCGGCGGAACTGCCCGGGATCATCCACTGCGGACAGGAAGGTCAGCGACACGACCGGCCCTACACCGGGCATGGTCATTAACAGGTCACAGACCGGGTTCGCCGTCGCCAGCCCTTTAATCTTTTTCTCCAGACCTGCCATCTCC